>NZ_JAPIVE010000001.1:577872-1410308 GCF_026240105.1 Larsenimonas rhizosphaerae | reverse complement strand
ATGCCGAACTCGGAAGTGAAACAGCTTAGCGCCGATGGTAGTGTGGAGCTTCTCCATGCGAGAGTAGGTCATCGTCAGGCATCTATACCAAAGCCCCCGGTCATACGACCAGGGGCTTTTTTTTATGGCTCAAAAAAACAGCGGCGTAGATCCGGACGCGAAAGGAAAAAGGTATGGCCAGTATCCCCAACGAATTGCTTTTTTATTGCCGGCCGGGCTTCGAGCGGGATCTGGCTCGGGAGCTTACTGATAAAACGTATCATCTTGATAATCACATTCAGACGGTAAACGATCCGAATACCGGTTTTACAAGGCTGGTATTACCAGAAGGGCAGCCAGCCAATACGGTACACAAGCAGCTCCCGCTGACGCACCTTGTATTCGCGCGCCAGATCCTGGTTGCCTTTTCACCACTGCAGTTGAACCGGAATGATCGTATTACAGCTCTGGTGTCGCTGATACAGGAAAGCGGCTGGAATTTCGAAGAGCTATGGCAGGAATGGCCGGATACCAATGATGGCAAGGGGCTGACCGGATTATGCAAATCACTTCAGCGCCCCCTTGAAGGAATTTTGAAAAAGCGCGGTGCGTTACGCCGAAAGGCCGGAAAGCGTCGTTTGCATCTATTCTGGACATCAGGTGATTGTGTGCAGGTTGCCATGAGCTTTCCGCAGAATCGGTCGGAATGGCCCAATGGTATCAAGCATCTCAGATTTCCTCACGCAGCACCCAGCCGCTCCACGTTAAAGCTGGAGGAGGCGTGGCATGCCTTTATAGAACGGGATGCATGGGATCAGCACCTCCATGCAGGTATGCAGGCAGCAGACCTTGGTGCTGCGCCAGGTGGATGGACATGGCAGCTGGTGCAACGTGGCATGTTTGTGTATGCCATCGATAACGGCCCCATGAATGCCGACCTTGTGCGAACCGGTCTGGTAGAGCATTTAAAGGAGGACGGATTTGTGTGGTCACCGCCAGACAGGCTGGACTGGCTGGTATGCGATATTGTTGACCAACCGGTACGTGTAACACGCATGATTGAGCGCTGGCTGGTGAATCAGTGGTGCTGGTACAGTATTTTCAATTTGAAGTTGCCGATGAAAAAGCGCTGGGAAGAGGTTTCTGCCTGCATTGAGCAACTGGAAACAACGCTTTCGGACGCAGGCATTACCTTTGATATCGCATGCAAGCACCTCTACCACGACCGGGAAGAAGTGACCGTTTACGTCCGGCTTTATTGAACATCATATTCAGGGAGGTTTTAATATGTCCGAGTTGCCGAGCGCTGATGAAACGCTGGATACCAGTGGTCTTTATTGCCCCGAGCCTATCATGATGATGCATAACAAGGTGGCAGAAATGGTGCCGGGTGAATGCCTTAAGGTGGTCGCAACAGATCCTGCGACCACACGTGATATACCGCAATTTTGTGCCTACCTGGGTCATCAGCTGATCCAGCAGGAAACCCTGCCGGACAGCTTTGTCTATTACATATCAATTGCGGGCGCATCGGCCTGATTATTCGCTGAAGATGGCCCGGATATGCTGTCGGGCCATATCGGCGTGCTCTTCTACACGCTGGCCGATCAACTGGCAGAACTGGTCGTAATCTGCTTCGAGTGTTTCAAGTCTTGAAAGTGTTTCACCCTCGACAAACTCCTGCATCGATAGTGAAAATGCGTTCAGTGCCATGTCTGTCAGGATTCCCTCACTTTTGTGCTCATAAGCAATTACCAGTGCCGGTGTGCCATAGCGCATGGAAATAATACCGCTGTGCAACCTTGTAGCAATGGTAAAACGGCATTGTGATAACACTCCACCGATCTGAAGATCACTTAACTCATCAAAAATGATATGGAGGCCTTCCGGATGGCGCATACGCTTTTTAATACTGTGAAGCGTCAGGCGATCATCTCGATGGTACCCATTCAGCCCCGTGCAGGTGGACACCCCGATAATCATGTGCCCCTTCTCGACCAGAGTGTCGCAGGTTGATGCCATCTGCTGTTCATAGGCTTCCTGGCTTACACCCAGCACACTATCAAACGGCGCCAGTCTTCTGGCCGTGATGCCTACCATGGGCTTGTTGTCAGGATTGATAACTGTCAGGTCAACATGCTGGGACTCGGGCATCAGCCATGCCGTATCCGCACCGTAGCCGAGGTTATCGAGGTATATTCCAGCCTTCTTGAGTATGTCTTCACTGACATGCTCTCTCAGGACAATGGTCTCAGGGTAGGGCAGCAGATTCTGGCACAACTCGCGAAACTGCTTATGTTCAAAGGGGCCAACGCTATGCCCGATCAGATAAACCTTTCGACCGGCCATTTTGGCGCCAAAAATGATATCCAGTTGCGTAAAGCCGTAGGCATCAACGATAAAGGAGCCGCCTACCTGAATAATATAATCATAGGCGGCTAGTGTATCGATTGCTTCGTTATAGGCCCTGGGCAGTAGTTTGCGTGTTTTTTCTACGCTCCAGTTATACTTGCTTGAAGCGTACATGATGCCGTTAAGGTAGCGAGACATGACCTTGCGTGTATAAAACGAGCCCTGCATGAGCTTGTGACGCGCCTGCTCAAATACATCCTGAATAACCGGTAAACCGGTTTCTTCCAGAACGATCTCTCCCGTTGCGGGATCACGTGATGCAATATCAATGGAAATGGATGTGGTATCGATGGCTTCGATAAGGCCACGAAGAATGGCTGCATCACCCCGGTTGGAGCAGGAGTGATTACCGATCAGCAAAGCTTTTTTCATGGATAACCGATTGGATTGTCTTTAGTCGTATATATATTGTCTCAGGTTAATCCATTCGTGGCAGGCTTTTTGTGAAAAAGTTATCACTTCATGCTTTTTGGTGTAATGGTCATAAAGAAAAGATGATCAATGCTAACTATACAAAGGGTTTTTCATTCATTGATACAAGAGCATTCCGAAGGACGCTCCTGTATCACTCATGGTTTCACCCTCAGGCTTCGGAGTCTACCATCAAGGCCAGGGCATTGAGCGTATCCGGATCCTGCTCCTTGATGCGATTGGCGATGGCACGCTGAAAGAAGTACACCAGACGGTGTCGACTTCTGCCCGGATAAAGGCAATCGTCACCGGCGAGGATGGGAGTCTGGCAAACAGCGTCTTCATCAACCAGTAGTGCTTCGATACTGCCGTCGCTATACAGTTGCCAGCCATGTATCTGCTTGAGCTGCCACGGAGCATCTTCTTCATCAATACACAGGGCATACGTGCCATGTGTATCCGGCAGGTGCTGAAGCAGGGTTTTTTCCGGGGACGGCTCATAATCGAAGTAGGCCGCTGCATGCTCGAGTTCGAATCGCTTGTGTTCAGGCGGAACATCAAAGACATCATCAATCTCGGGATCGCGGTAGCCGATAAAGCGGCCATAGTCGGGATCATCCAGGCTGTGACAGCCTACAAGTGATTCAAGCCAGGGAACCACGCCCATGACTTCACCATTGGATTTCAGTGCCCAGCCCAGAACAGGCATGGCATAGAGCGAGTCCGGGTCGGAAGCGACCTCGTAAATCATTTCCAAACCATCGAGTTCCGGAGCCAATCGTACTATACGTTGCTGAGCCTGGTGACGCTCTCGCATTTCGTTGAGGTCGACCACCTTGGCAGGCTGCTGTTGTATGCATGCGCCCATAAAGCCTCCTTCACCGACTTGTTATATGCAGGGTAGAGCCTGCAGATGCCATCCTGAAAAGAGCGTCCTGTCTCATTAGTAGCACAACTCGTTTGGAAAGGTTAAGCCCTTATGATCACAACAGTTCAGGATGATGGTGTATCGATGAAATAATCGGCTGAATCAGTGGTTATTCAATGGTTGAG
This sequence comes from Larsenimonas rhizosphaerae, assembly GCF_026240105.1. NCBI lineage: Bacteria > Pseudomonadati > Pseudomonadota > Gammaproteobacteria > Oceanospirillales > Halomonadaceae > Larsenimonas > Larsenimonas rhizosphaerae. The sequence continues at coordinate 1,406,453 of NZ_JAPIVE010000001.1, read as the reverse complement.
CACGAATCATTAGTCGCGATTGCCTGTGCAGTCGTATGCCGAGTAGAAGGGCCGCAGCGGACAAGCCCAGAATCAGGCCACTCCAGTACCCGAAAACGCCCCAGCCCGCGCTACGTCCCAGCAGTAGACCGCTGCCCAGCCCGATAACCCAGTACGCCAGCAGGGTGAATATCATGATGATTCTGGTGTCCTTATAGCCTCTAAGAGCCCCAGCCATGCTGACCTGCAGTACATCAGATACCTGGTAGATGATGGCAACCAGTATCAGTTGCGATGCCAGTGCCTGGACCTCTGTATTACCAGTATAAAGTGAGGGAATAACATGACTTCCCTGCCACAGTATCAGGTTGTTTATCAGTGCCGCCATCAAGGACAGTACAATACCGTTCCAGGCCACAAAGCGTGCACGACAAGGCTGGTTCTGACCGAGTGCATGGCTGACGCGCACTGTAAGGGCCATTCCAATGGACATGGGAAGCATGAACATCAACGACGTAAAATTAAGAGCAATCTGATGAGCGGAGACCACCACCTCACCCAGCCCGGCGATTAATAGCGCGATGAGTGTGAACAGAGTGGTTTCAGTAAAAATGGCGACGCCAATGGGGAAGCCGATACGCAGCAACTCCATCATTTGTGTGTAATGAGGCGCAGTCATGCCCCGGCCTGATCGCACATGGCGATAAGCACGCGCATGACGTGTGTAGAGATACATTCCCAGACACATGACCCACATGGATATGGCCGTGGCAATGCCGCAGCCGTAGGCTCCCAGTGCAGGTAATGCCGCGAGGCTTTCAGGTATGGCATTGCCGAATAGCGCTTGCAGGCCGTTGCCGCCAAAGATCAGAATGCCGTTGGCAGGTATGTTGAGGACAAGGCCCAGCAGACTGAACATCAGTGATGGCCTGGAATGATTCAGGCCATCCGAGTAGGCGCGCAGGGCCTGATAGAGTGCAACGGCGGGCAGGCCAAAGGACAGTGCAGTCAGATACTGTGTTGATAGCATTGCCACGGTATCTGGCACATTCATGACAGCAAAAAGCCAGGGCGGAGCAAGCTGCAGCGCGGCCATGGCTATCAGTCCCATGAAAATGGCCGCCCACAGGGCCTGACGCTTGTAGGTGGAAACGTCTTCTGCTCGATGCGCTCCCATGCAGTGTGCCACGATGGGAGTCAGACCCATCAGGGTTCCGGTAATAAACAGGATCAGCGGGATCCAGAGGCTTGTACCCACCGAGACTGCAGCCAGATCGGTCGCGCTGGCGTTGCCGGCCATCATGACGTCGACTGTCCCCATCCCGGCCTGAGCCAGTTGAGCTCCGAAAATGGGAAGCGTAAGCCGAATCAGGGGGCGTGCTTCGGTTAAACTGCGCTGCAATAGGGATGTCATGAGCAAGGATTATTTGAAAGACAAGGGAAAAACCGCACACTATATGCCATGGCTACTCAGCCCTGGCACCTGTACGAGAGATAAATGATGTTACACCGTACCGATGACTTGATCGCCCTGTTCAATGGCGTATTCGAGCCTGCGTACTCGACCCGTCTGATCCGCGGTGAGGATGAGCCTCTTTACTTGCCCGCGAGTGCAGACACGCCGTATCACCGCATTATATTTGCCCATGACTATTTCACCAGCGGACTGCATGAAATAAGCCACTGGTGCGTCGCCGGAGAGGCGCGCCGCTTATTGGAAGATTACGGTTACTGGTATCTGCCGGACGGTCGGAATGAACACGAGCAGGCTGCCTTTGAAACCGTGGAAGTGCAGCCACAGGCCATTGAATCACTGTTCTATGCGGCCTGTGACCTCGAGTTCAATGTCAGCGTTGATAACCTCAACGGGGCTATCGAGGTGGATCGACATGCCTTTGCTGCACGAGTGTGTGCCCGTGCTGATGCCCTGCTCGAGAACGGGCTGAACAATCGTGCACGTGCCTTTCGCTGCACCCTGCAGGCATATTACCAGCAGGGCAGCTCATGTGAGGAGGCTATCGAATCAGGGCGAAGGTGCCTTGACGATCAAACCCTGCCTATTGATCGGGATAACCCATTTCCCGCACATGAAGTGTCAGCATGACCTGAAGCTCATCCTCCGGCTTGAAGGGCTCAAGGCCAAGCTCATTGAACAAATCGCTGCGCTGGCGATGCCACTCGCCATGAGATAGCCCTTCATACAGGCTTTCAGCCGGAGCCAGATCAATGAACGGTTCAATGCCATATTCGTTGAACATCCAGGCCAGCGCTCGTTCATCATCAACCAGGCCATTGCTGTAAAGCGTGCCATTGAAATGATCCGCTTCAAGTTCGCGAAGTATATCGATGGGGCTGACGCCCATCATTTCAAGCTCGTCCTCGCTGTAGTCGCCCAGCGACGCCTGTTCGTTTTCCAGCCAGTCAGGGCCGGGCTGTACCAGCGTGTGTTTCAGCTGACCGTCCGGCAGCGTCCATGCGATGGCAACGGGCAGGTCCGCGTCGCCTACTTCAATGGCAATAAAACCGGGGATGGAATCCATGATGCTCCCTGTGTCAGTCTGTAAGGGGTAAGGTAAAAAAGGCACGTGCGGTTGCAGTGGTCTGCTCGCTGAGCGTCTGCTCACTTACACCGCGCCAGTAGGCGAGCTCGCGGGCAATCCAGGGAAGCAATGCGGGTTCATGACGGCGCCCCTTGAGTTTTGCCGGCAGGTTGCGTGGCAGGAGATAGGGACAGTCCGTTTCAATCATCAAGCGGTTGGCCGGGATATCCGCCACGAGCGAGCGTAGATGGTGACCTCGTCGTTCATCGCAGATCCAGCCTGTCTGACCTATGTGCAAATCAAGATCAAGATAGCGGTGCAGCGTCTCGCGCTCGCCGGTAAAGCAGTGCACCACGGCCTGAGTGAGGTCGTCCCGCCACTGCTTGAGAATGTCGGCCATATCGGCGCCGGCATCGCGCTCGTGCAGAAAAAGGGGTTTTCCGGTGCGGGCGGCCAGCTCAAGCTGTGCTTCGAGCGCACGTCGCTGATCAGTACGCGAGGAATAGTCCCGATGATAATCAAGGCCACATTCACCGATGGCCACTACTGACGAGTGCGAGGCGGCCTGCTCGATGAACCTGGCAAGCTCCGGCGTCCAGTCGGCGGCGTGGTGGGGGTGAAGGCCTGCCGTGGCATACAGCGCTACCGGTGTTTCCCGTTCACACAAGGCCAGCGCATCTTCGATGCCCTGCTGGTCGGTGCCGGTCAGTACCAGAGTGGTTACGCCAGCTGCATGGGCACGCCCCAGCACATCATCAATATCCGCGCGGAAGCTTTCGTGCGTCAAGTTGGCGCCTGTATCAACAAGGGGCGCGTCTGCGGTAAAGGAAAGTGCCTCTGGCAGCATGGAGTATCCTGTGGGATGTCAAAGTAATGATTTGCATTGTACCGGCCACGAAAAGGGCAGGCTATGCGTTACACTAGGCGACCGACATTTTCTGCAGGAGGCGACGCATGACGTTGCTGCGACTTGAACAAGTTCAACTGGCCTACGGCCACCATGTGCTGCTTGATGGTGCCGAACTCAGCCTGGAGCGCGGAGAGCGACTGGCGCTGGTAGGGCGTAATGGGGCCGGCAAGTCGACGTTGCTGTCGCTGGTATCCGGTAAGGCTGATCCGGACGGTGGAACCGTATGGCGCGCACCGGGATTGAATATCGGTTCACTGGCTCAGCAGCTGCCCGAAGCCGAAGGGCGGCGAATCTATGATGTGGTGGCCGATGGGTTGCCTGAGGTCGGGCGTCTTTTAAGCGAGTATGATGCTTTGGTTGCCTCGGACGCGCCTGACATGAATCGACTGGCCGATCTGCAGTCTGCGCTTGAGGCGCAGGATGGCTGGTCCTATCACCAGCGCATCGATACGGTGCTGACTCGACTGGGACTGCCTGCCGACGAGTTGATGGACAGGCTGTCCGGTGGGTGGCGGCGACGGGTAGCGCTGGCGCGTGCTCTGGTTACCAACCCGGATGTACTGCTGCTCGATGAGCCGACCAACCACCTTGATCTGGATACGATTATCTGGCTTGAAGAACAGCTTCTTCAATTCAGCGGTGCTGTGCTGTTCATTACCCACGACCGGGCCTTTCTGAAGCGCCTGGCGACAAATATCCTCGAGCTTGACCGTGGCAGACTGGGGCGTTACCCCGGTAATTACGACCGCTATCAGGAACTCAAGGGGCAGGAACTTGAGTCTGAAGAGCGTGAGCGTCGTGAGTTTGATAAAAAGCTCGCTCAGGAAGAAAAGTGGATTCGCCAGGGTGTCAAGGCTCGCAGAACCCGCAATGAAGGCCGCGTAAGGGCACTTGAATCCATGCGTTCCCAGCATGCAGATCGTCGTCATCGTGTAGGTCAGGCGCGCATCAACGTGGATAGCGCCGATCGCAGCGGCAAACGTGTGGTCGAGCTTGATAATGTAACCCAGACCTTCAATGGTGAGGCAGTGCTTCGGCATGTGAGCCTGGAAGTACAGCGGGGGGATCGCATCGGCTTTATTGGCCGTAATGGCGCCGGCAAGACGACCCTGCTCAAGATCATGCTGGGAGAGCTGACCCCCTCGGAAGGCAAGGTCATCAGCGGCACCAATCTGCAGGTCGCCTATTTCGATCAGCTGCGAGCCGGGCTGGAAATGGACAAGACGGTCTACGATAACGTCGCACAGGGGCGTGACTTTGTGACGGTCGGCGGCAAGGATCGTCACGTCATCAGTTACCTTCAGGATTTCCTGTTTACGCCGGAACGTGCACGTCAGCCAATCCGTGCCCTGTCAGGTGGCGAGTCCAACCGTCTGCTTCTGGCCAAGCTCTTTACTCAGCCGGCCAACGTGCTGGTGATGGATGAGCCGACCAACGATCTGGACGTTGAAACCCTGGAGCTTCTTGAAGAGCTGCTCCTGAATTTTGAAGGTACGCTGCTGCTGGTCAGTCACGATCGTGACTTTCTGGACAACGTGGTTACCAGTGTCATTGCCTTTGAGGGCGAAGGGCAGGTCAATGAATATGTCGGTGGTTACAAGGACTGGATCCGGCAGGGGGGCAGCTTGCCACCTGCGCCATGGGACAAGGGTGCCGAACCGACGCGAGCGCCTACCGAACAGCCCAAAACGTCAAAGGTAGAGAAGAGCGCTGCACCTGCCAAATCCAGAAAGCTGTCCTACAAGCTGCAGCGTGAGCTTGATGAGCTGCCTGGGCATATCGAGGTGCTGGAAACACGGATCGCAACCCTTGAAGAGACCATTTCATCTCCTGAATTTTATAATCAGGACAGCAGTACCGTGACGGCCACACTGGGTCAGTTGAGCGATACTCAGTCGGCGCTGGACGTTGCCATGGAGCGATGGATGGAGCTTGAGGCGTTACAGGAAGGGTAAGGATAAAGACCAGTAACACCGCTTCGGCCTTCAGTAAGGGGCCGAAGCGGTGTCCTGTCTATTTATTCATCGGTATCATCAATGTGGCCGACACGTACGGCAAGTACATCGCACTCTGCACCATGCAACACGCCGGTGGAGGTGGAGCCCAGCAGCAGGGCAAAACCGTGTCTACCGTGGGAGCCGACTACAATCAGATCCACGGCCCTGTCCTTCGCAAACCGCTGAATCTCCGAGTCCGGCATTCCTACCACAACATGCTGATCTTCAGGCTTGATGCCATGCGGCGTGGCTATGTCAGCCAGTCGCTCTCGGGCATGGGTGTCCAGCTGGTCCTGAATACTGCTTAAATCCATCGGTATATCCCCGCCATAGGCAAAGCCGAGAGGCTCAAGGGTATGAATGATGGATATTCTGGCCCCATTACGCTCGGCAATGGGCAGGGCACGCTTTAGTACCAGGTGTGAGTCCTTGGTGAGATCAACGGCAACAAGAATGTGCTGGTAGGCGTTGCTCATGGGAATATTCCTTCTGGCCGAGAGTCTGTGATGTCTCTTACTTTAGAGGGTGGCGGCAGACGACACAATTCATACTCGCAGGACAACCCGCGATATATTGGCACATACATATTTCAATGGATGGAGTATCCCTTTCGCATGACCGTTTTCTGGATCATAGCTGGACTCGTTTTTGTCGCCCTGGCCCCGGTCATCAGTTTGAGACCCTCCCTTCGGCAGCGGCGGATCGTGGCCCTCCGAACGCGGGCGCGTGAACTGGGGTTTCGAGTCGAGGTCAACCCGCCCGGTGTGGCGCGACCGGAACATGGAGATCTGCTGGCGTATCGGCTGCATTATCCCAAGGCATCTGCAGGACCAGAGATCCGGTGGACGCGAGAAACGCAGACCTGTGAGATGGAAAAGGGGATGGACGCTGATGATCAGCAGGCCGTACATGCCTTGATTGAGTCACTGCCGGAAGATGCCCTGGCGCTGACATCCGGTACCGCGACGCTGACCCTGTGGTGGCAGGAGCGGCTGGGTCTTCCCGAGTTTGATCAGCTGGCGGAAGGCATGGATGCTCTCCGGCACCAGCTGGCCGGAAAGCGTCGCAGAAACATCAGGGAGTAGGCAGGCAGTCGGACGAGTTGCTGACTTCATCCCGCTCTTCACACAGCAGCCGCATACCATTGCGCTCGATGGTGCTCAATGCACTATCGAGCTGCGCGAGCATATCCTCATCAAGGCCTTCCAGCATTTCTCGACGTGCCTGCTGAACTACCGTTTCGATCTGCTTCAGAAGCGGCATGGCCGTCGGTGTCAGATACACCAGCTTGGTGCGCCGGTCCTGTTCGCTGGGTCGGCGTTCAATCAAGGACTGCTGCATCAATTGATCAAGTGTTCGCACCAGTGAAGGTGCCTCTACGCCGATGGCACGAGCCAGATCGCATTGAGGCTGTCCTTCGCCGTAATGGGCCAGATGATACAGCGTGGTCCAGCGTGTCTGAGTCAGACCCAGCGGGGCCAGCCGCTCATCAATGATGGCGCGCCATAGTCGGGGGATGCGTGTCAGCTTAAGACATAAAGTTTCATTCATGGAAAACAGGATAACCTGAAGTATGGACAAATGAAATTATCCAGATCAATTCATTATATGCAAATGTGTGCACTTTTATTTCTACCCGCCTGATGACTTCGTCATGCTTAGCCAGCCAACGCCGGGCGTATGATGCAGCGTACCATCGGCCTTTCCTGCATCGGATGGCGTCGTGCTGACATTGAATCGGATGACACCGATACGTTGCCCATCTGCCGTGATGACATCTACCTGCCAGGGCCCGGCGGAGTCTCTGGGAAAGTGAAGCTTGTGAGACCAGGCGCGATAGGCGTCTCCTCCCGTTCCCTTGATGGTCAACGGAATTCGATCAACAACCTTTCCTTCATGTCGCCAGACATGAAAGACCTTCTCATTCAGCCCGCGGGGTGCATGGATGGCCGTGTAGGCATACAGGCCGCGGGCCTCAAGGGCTGATGATGTCAGTGCCATGGTGCCTTCCGGTGAGCGCGCTGCCTGGTTGAATGAAGGAGACAGTGCACTGCTGGTGATCCACAGGGTGGCTGGAGGCACCCAGCTTCGTCCGGACCACGCCAGACCGCTCAGGGCGACGGCCATCGCCAGCATGCCCAGCCAGCTCATTATATTTCGTGGTTGAAACAAATTGATCAGGCTGGGCAGGCTCAATATGGGCAGGGCCAGGGTGGCCAGTAAAAAGCTCTGTCCGGTGGTGACGTGCAGCAGCAGAGGCGCACTGACCAGGATAAGAATGAAGGCACACAGGCCATGAAAGGCCATATAGAGCCAGCGAACCCGGTCAGCAAGTCGGAAATAGACCGGATCCATCACCGATATCAGCGTACACAGAACCAGCAGGCCGGTGAAGACTGCCTGACCACTGCTCCAGGCAGTGGTTACAAGAAAGAACGGCAGACAGAAACACAGGGTTTCCTGGTGAGTGAGCTGGGTAACAAAGGTGGCAATCAGTTTGGGCAACCGGGATTGATGGCGCCGTTCGCGAACGCCACTCCATATATTTTCACCAATCAACAAGGCCCAGCTGGCCAGCAGGGCAACCGCCAGAAATCCGCCCAGCGACTGCTGCCGGGTTACCAGAAAGAAACTCAGGATGCCACTGATGAAGCTTACACACGGCCACAGATAGTGATATCGCTGTAACCGCTCTACCAGACCCTTGATGCGCGGGGGGAGGGCGAGTTCCTTTTCCATGAGCTACGTTGAGCCTCTGAGTCCATCGTCATTGAAGCCCCTTTATAAAGAAAACCGGAAGGGGATGCACACGCTGTGTTGTGTTGAGGTTCGACCAATGCATGATGGCATCTGCTTGACCGTACTGCTGCGCTCATCGACGATGAAATCAAACGACCGTTTTAATCGTGGGCTGATGGCATGGCCTGCCGCACGTCACTTGGGAGAAGTACTCATGCTCTATCAAGGAAAGACCCTTGGCATTGAGGTAGACGATGATCGTTTGGCATGGCTCGTGTTTGACATGCCGGACAGTGCCGTCAACACCCTGTCTCAGCAGGTGGTAGCCGAATTGATGGAGGCCGTGTCTGCCCTTGAATCGATGACCGAGTGCCAGGGGCTGGTACTGGCAAGTGCCAAGAAGGCATTTATTGTCGGTGCGGATATCAAGGAATTCCATGCTGTCTTTGGTCGCGGTGCTCAGGCTATTGAAGCGATGTGTCAGGAGGTTCATGCCCTTTATAACCGGATCGAGGATTTACCGTTCCCTACCGTGGCCGTCATCAATGGCATGGCTTTGGGCGGTGGTATGGAGCTGTGTCTGGCCTGTGACTTCCGCATTGTTGAGCCGGATACCCGCATCGGGTTGCCTGAAACCAAGCTGGGCATTGTCCCGGGGTGGGGAGGCTGTGTCCGTCTTCCGCGATTGATTGGCGCGGATAACGCCATTGAGTGGATTGCCGGTGGTGGTCAGCACGGTAGTGACGCTGCGCTGCGCGTGGGGGCGGTTGATGCCGTAGTGGCATCGGATGACCTGCGAGACGCTGCAGCGGATCTGTTGAAGCGAGCCTGGCGGGAAGAGCTTCCCTGGCAGCCCCGGCGCCGGAAAAAAACCAGCCCATTGTTGCTTAACAGTGTCGATCAGATGCTGACATTTGAAACGGCAAAGGGAATGGTGGCTTCAAAGGCCGGACGACATTATCCGGCGCCGGTGGCAGCAGTGGATGTGATCCGCAAGGGCGCCGGTGAAGACCGGTTGAGGGCACAGGCCATTGAAACAGATGCCTTTGTGCGGCTGGCCCAGACCGATGTCTGCTATCAGCTTGTAGGCCTGTTTGAAAGTGATCAACGGGTCAAGAAGCAGGCAGCCGCCCACGAGAAGAGTGCGCGTGACATTACACTGGCCGGGGTGCTGGGAGCCGGCATCATGGGAGGCGGTATTGCTTACCAGAGTGCCAGCAAGGGAACATCCATCATGATGAAGGACATCAGGAACGAGGCGCTGGAACTGGGGCTTTCCGAAGCGCGCAAGCTGGTGGGCAAGCAACTCGAACGTGGCAAATTCACTGCTGATCAGAGTGCCGAAGTGCTCGGACGTATTCGGCCGACACTTTCCTATGGTGACTTTTCGGAAGTGGATATCGTGGTGGAAGCCGTGGTCGAAAATGCCGGTATCAAGGCAAGTGTGCTGGCGGAGGTCGAGCAGACCCTGGGCGAACAGGCCATTCTTGCCTCGAATACGTCCACTATTTCGATTGACAGGCTGGCAGGGCACCTTTCACATCCTGAACGCTTCTGCGGGATGCACTTTTTCAACCCCGTGCATCGGATGCCGCTGGTTGAGGTCATTCGAGGAGCCAGAACCGATGAGGCCACGCTTGGGACCGTCGTGGCCTATGCCCGTAAAATGGGCAAGACCCCGATCGTGGTCAACGATTGTCCGGGTTTTCTGGTGAATCGGGTGCTGTTTCCTTACCTCCAGGGCTTTGAACTGCTGTTGCGACGTGGCATCGACATGGGCCGTATCGACCGAATCATGGAGAAATTTGGGTGGCCGATGGGCCCGGCGTACCTGCTGGATGTGGTCGGGCTTGATACCGCAGCTCATGCGGGGGCGGTACTGGCTGAGGGCTATCCGGATCGCATGGCCAACGACGGTGTAACCGCTGTTGAAAAGCTGCTTGAAATGGACCGCAAGGGGCAGAAAAACGGCAAGGGATTTTATCGCTACGAAAAGGATAAAAAGGGCAAGCCCAAAAAGGAAACGGATCCAGACATTCAGGAGCTGCTGACCGCCCACGCCGAGAAGCAGGTCGAAATGAGCGATGAAGAGATCATCGCTGCGCTGATGACCCCGTTATGCCTTGAAACCGTGAGAGCGCTGGAAGAGGGCGTGGTCGGCTCTCCTGCCGAGGCAGACATGGCGTTGATTTATGGTATCGGCTTTCCGCCGTTCCGTGGCGGTGCACTGAGATATATCGATCATGTCGGGCTGTCGGCGTTTGTGCGTCAGGCCAGGGCACTGGCGGATACGTTCGGCCCGCTCTACGCGCCAACCGCAGAGCTTGAGGCACGTGCTGCCGAGGGTCGTCCCTTTTATCGTACCCAGCCTACCGGGGAGAATGCGTAATGCGATTCAATGAAGATGATGTAGTCATTGTTGATGCCCTGAGAACTGCCATGGGCAAGGCGCGCGATGGGGGGTTCCGTCACGTACGCGCAGAAAACCTGTCTGCTTCTGTCATGGAAGGGCTGATCAGTCGACACGAAGCGTTTGATCCGGCCGCGCTGGATGACGTTATCTGGGGATGTGTCAATCAAACTCTGGAGCAGGGCTTCAATGTGGCACGCAATGCGGCATTGATGACGTCAATCCCTCCAACGGTCCCTGCCCAGACGGTTAATCGGCTGTGCGGTTCCTCGATGACAGCGCTGCACAGTGCGTATGCCAATATTCGTGCAGGTCTGGGACAGCAGTATCTGGTGGGGGGCGTTGAACACATGGGCCATATTGAAATGGCCCACGGCGTGGATGTGAATCCGGCCATCAGCCAGCATACTGCCAAGGCTGCAATGATGATGGGGCTGACCGCGGAATTGCTCGGCAAGCTTCATGGTATTGACAGGGCCAGTCAGGATGCCTTCGGGGTGCGCTCCCATCAGCGCGCTGCACGTGCGCGCCGGGATGGGCATTTCGATGATGAAATCATTGGTGTGGAAGGCCATGACAGTCAGGGCCGCCGCATTCTGATCAACCGTGATGAAGTCATTCGTGATGATGCCAACATGGAGGATATGGCACGCCTTTCGCCCGTATTCGACCCCCGAAATGGTACGGTGACAGCGGGTACGTCATCAGCGTTATCCGTCGGTGCATCGGGGCTTCTGGTGATGCGTTATTCGCAGGCCCATGCCCTCGGGCTTGAACCACTGGCTCGTGTGATTTCGGTAGGCGTGTCAGGATGCGATGCCTCGATCATGGGGTTCGGGCCGGTAGAGGCGACCCGCAAGGCATTACAGGCAGCCAATCTTGGGGTGCGTGATCTGGACGTCATTGAACTGAACGAAGCCTTTGCGGCCCAGTCACTCCCCGTACTTCAGGCATTGGAGCTTGATGAGGTAATGGATGAGAAGGTCAATCTGTTTGGCGGGGCCATTGCACTCGGGCATCCTCTGGGATGCTCGGGAACACGTATCTGCACCACCCTTTTGAACGTCATGCGCCACAGGCAGGCCACGCTCGGGCTGGCAACCATGTGCATCGGCATGGGGCAGGGCGTTGCCACGATTTTTGAGCGGGTCTAGCCACCGTCATACCCGAAAGGCTCGCATTGGCGAGCCTTTTTCATGGGGCTGAGTTACGTCCGTCGTGGCGTGCTGGCACGTATTGCCAGCGCCAGTGTAGCCAGTGCAAAGCTTGCAATGGCAGCAATGACCCGATAGTGATTCAGGTGGCTCCAGCGAGCTCGAACATCAATCCAGCTGGCCGGCATGTCGATCGGGTTCCATCCCTGAATTTCATGGTTGATGGGGGCCATGACAAACTTGGTATACAGCACGACGCCTGCCGCATAAATAACCAGTGCCAGAGCAATCAGCCAGAACGATGGGTGGCGCCATTCGCGCGCACCAAAGGCCAGGCTCAGGGCAAGAAAGGCACCACCGCCCATGAACAGGAACAAAAACCACGGGTTTCTGAGGTCATGCGTGATGACAGCCTGCATGGTGCCGTAAATGTCGGCGCCCATCTCGGTCATGCCTGGTTGAAGCGTCATCCAGTGCATCGCAAAGTACCCACTGACCAGGCCGGTCGTCAGGATAGCCATGAGCAGCACAGCGTTATCGGGAAAACTGAAAGAGGGGCGGGAAGACATGCCGGAAATTCCTGAAACGAGGATGAAGAAGCGAGAAATGACATCACATCATACATGGGCCGGGGCGTGTAGTGCTCTTTTGTAAGTCTTTGGGACGAGTGCGAGTAGTCACATCATGAAAAAACCCGGCCATTGGGCCGGGTGTGACACGTTGATACTGTCGGTCAGAACCACATTTCCATCTGGGTGCCAAAGCTCCACTCGTTGCCGTCATAACCACGACGGCCCAGTGAGGAGGAGCCATATTCACTGTCAGCCGCATAGCGGTTCAGCTCGCTGTCCCAGTCGGTGTAGGTGGCGAAGAGACGAATTTCGGGCCGTACAAAGAACCCACCCACCTGAGGCTTGAAGGTCGGCGCGACGGTAAATTTCATGTAGTCACCGTCCACAGGGTTGAAGTTGTTATAGCCACGCGGGTCAAGGTCCATCGTCTGCCAGCTGGCTTCATATTGCATTTCAAAGTTTTCGGACAGTTCGTTGGCCAGGCGCGCGCTAAGTGTCAGCCACTTGTAGCTGTCACCGCTGACGTAACGGTCCTTGCTGCTTTCTGCCATCAGCATCGGGGCAAAGCGCCATGTCGGGGCGATGTATGTCGTGCCATACACTGCCAGACGAATGGATTCAGCATCTTCGGTCAGGTTGCCGTCGCTACCGAGGCTCTTGACCTGTGCACCAAGCCCGTGACCGTAAAGGACGGCGGCCTTGAAGCTCCCTTCACCCAGTCCGAAGAAGCTGTCGCCGTGGTAAGCCACCATGGTGTGCTCACCGTGCTCTGCCAGATCGGAGCGCGGATCCGGTGGCAACTCGCCGACATCACGTTCGGCATTGTCCTTGGCCGTCAGGCCATTGACCATCCACTGCCAGTTACCGAAGTAGTTGTTGGCCGTCAGAATGTAGCTTTCAACCTCGCTGTCGTTCAGGCCGTTATTGCTGTTGCCGAAGTAGCCATAATCCCGCCCGTAGAGCGAGAAGTTGCTTTTCCAGTCATCGGTGAACTGGACGTCATAGATACCTGCCCCGGTACCGGCGAGAAAGATGACGTCACTGTCGAGCCAGTGAATATCGAAGTTGTCACGATCAAAGCGTTTACCGGCCCAGATCGAGGCATTTTCAAACGGGCCTCCAAAGTCCGGAAGGTTGCCGAATTCGGCGAATACCTGGCGAACATTCAGGCTGTTGTCACCGCCGGTCCAGTCATTGCTGTTTTCGACACCGTCGGCCAGCATCACCTTGTAAAGCGAGGTGGCGCCATTGTCATATTTGGCGCGGTGCTCCAGCACGACTTCTACATAGTTATCGTCTTCATTGCCCAGACGACCGACCGGGCCCCCTACCGAGCCTGCCGGGGTAACGTAAGGGCCGCCTTCGGTGCCTGTGAAATCATCATTGAACAGCAGCCCTGCACGGGCATAGCCGTTCAGGCTCAATCCCAGTTCGCTGTCCAGACGACTCTCGATGCTGGCGACGCGCTGCTCCATGTCCGGCGCCGATGTGGTACTCGGCGCCGGGGCTCTGGCCGTACGTGCATCGGGTTCCAGCACCGGGGCGTTGTTCTGCTGTTGCGCACGCGTATTGCTTAGCTGCGCCTGAAGTCGTTCAGCGGTGGCTTCAGCGTTTCTGGCGCGCTGTTCGGAGGCGGCGATACGCGCTTCAAGGTCTGCCAGGCGTTGTTCAAGTGCGCTGTCAGCGGCGAAGGCCATCACGGGGGTAGCTGTGCCAAGGGCGAGTGCAACGGCCATGGCCAGGGGCTTGCAGGTAAATTTGGGCACCATGAGATGTGATCCCTGATTTTATGATTATTGGAGCGTTCCCGGTGCTCGTCCTGCGAAAGAGGGCAGGCGAACGGGTGAAACTTAAACGTTTAAGACGGTGATGGCATTTAGCCAATGGTCGTTATGACGAAAAGATAATGCCCGAAGGTCTAATGGCTTATTTGGTCACGAAAAACTAGATTCCAGTCGAACTTAATCGATTAAGAAAACCGGCTACTGTTCCTCGGGCCGGTGTTGACCCGGAGGGTAGTGCGATGAAGCTTAAAGTATTGGCAGCAGGGGTGATGATGGCGGTCGCTGGACCTGCCATGGCAGCAGAACTGACGATTTCCTGTGGTGCGGTAGGTGCCGAATTGCAGCTTTGCAAGGAGGGCGTCCAGCAGTGGGAGGCCAAAACGGGGAATACCGTGAATGTGGTGTCGACTCCCAATTCCTCTACGGAGCGCCTGTCGCTCTATCAACAGATCCTTAATGCGCAATCAAGCGATATCGACGTCATGCAGATCGATATCGTCTGGCCGGGCATGCTGGGATCGCATCTGGTGGATCTGAGAAAGTACCTGCCAAAAAACGCGACGGATGGTTTCTTTGACACTCTTATCGACAGTAATACGGTCGATGGCAGGCTGGTCGCCATGCCCTGGTTCACGGATGCGGGCGTGTTGTATTACCGCAAGGACCTGCTGGAGAAATATGATGCCGAGGTCCCCGAGACCTGGACGGCGTTGACCGATACTGCCACACGGATTCAACAGGCCGAGCGTGATGGGGGCAAGGGAGGCATGTGGGGGTATGTCTTTCAGGGCAGCGCCTATGAGGGCCTGACCGTGAATGCACTGGAATGGATTGCCTCCTTCGGTGGCGGCACCATCGTCGATGACGAGGGGGAGGTGACGGTCAATAACCCCCAGGCTGCTAAGGCGCTGACGCTCGCTTCCACATGGGTCAACACGATTTCACCGCCGGGTGTGCTGAATTACACCGAGGAAGAAGCACGGGGTGTCTTTCAGTCAGGCAATGCCGTCTTCATGCGTAACTGGCCCTATGCCTGGTCGCTGGCGCAGGCTGATGCCAGTGATATCAAGGACAAGGTTGGCGTAACCCAGCTGCCCAAAGGCGGCAATGATGGTCAGCACGCCGCCGGTCTGGGGGGCTGGAATCTGGCGGTATCGCGCTACAGTGATCACCCGGAGCTGGCAGCACAACTGGTTGCATTCCTGACCAGCCCCGAGGAGCAGAAGCGCCGCGCGCTGGAAGGGGCTTATAATCCGACGATCGCTGCGCTGTACAAGGATCAGGACGTACTCAAGGCCGCACCTTTCTTCGGTACGCTCTATACCACCTTCACGTCGGCGGTTGCACGCCCGTCAGCAGTGACACGGGACAAGTATCCCCGAGTATCCAATGCGTTTTTCAATACGGTTCACAAGGTGCTTTCCGGTCAGACCACGGCTGAGCAGGGCCTTGAAGCACTTGAAGGCGATCTGGATCGCGTCAAGCGGCGTCGCTGGTAAGTCTGACCTGAAGGGGTAAGTACCATGGCTTCACACGATACTGCCGTTGCAGGCAATACCTCCCGCCCTTCAGGGCGGGAAAGGGGAACACGGGTCAGGCGTCGCCGCGTTAGAGCGGCCTGGATTTTCCTGACCCCGATGCTGATCGGTTTGCTGCTGGTGGCCGGCTGGCCGCTGATGCGTACCTTCTGGTTCAGCATGACCGATGCGAGTCTCAGCCAGATGGGTGGGGCAAGCTTTATCGGTCTTGAAAACTATCTGGTCTATGACGACGGCTGGTACGGGGTTCTGGCGGATTCACTGTGGTGGAATTCGGTCTGGAATACGCTGTATTTCACCGTGGTATCGGTCGGATGCGAGACCGTACTGGGCATTATCGTGGCGCTGGTACTCAATGCGAACTTTCGTGGTCGTACCCTGGTGCGTGCCGCAATGCTGATCCCCTGGGCCATTCCGACCATCGTTTCGGCCAAGATGTGGGCCTGGATGCTCAATGATCAGTTCGGCATCATCAACCACATTCTGATATCCCTCGGGCTGATCGACATGCCTCTGGCCTGGACGGCAAACGCGGATCTGTCGATGTGGGCGGTCATCATCGTGGATGTCTGGAAGGCTACTCCCTTTGTTGCCCTGCTGGTGCTGGCAGCGCTTCAGATGCTGCCTTCGGACTGCTATGAAGCAGCGCGGGTCGATGGCATCCATCCGGTGCGTGTCTTCTTCAAGGTCACGCTACCGCTGATCACTCCGGCATTGCTGGTGGCGGTCATCTTCAGGGCGCTGGACGCACTGCGTGTGTTCGACGTGATTTATGTACTGACCTCCAATGCCTCCTCCACCATGACCATGTCGGTGTATGCACGCCAGCAGCTGGTCGAGTTCCAGGACGTCGGGTATGGCAGTGCAGCGTCAACGTTGCTGTTTTTGATTATTGCACTGATCACGGTGGCCTATCTCTATCTTGGCCGGCGTCAGCTGGGGGGTGATTCATGAGCGCAAGGGCTATCAAGGGCGCATTGCTGACACTGGGCTTCTGGCTGATGGTCATTGTTCTGGTGGTGTATGCCGTGTTCCCGTTTTATTACGCGGTCATTACTTCGTTCAAGCCATCCAGCGAGCTGTTTGAGGTGGGTTACTGGATTGATCACCTCGATTTTTCCAATTATACCGCCGTACTGACGCAGGGGTCGTTTCTGGCAAGCATTCGCAATTCGATCATCGTGGCTGTCAGCGTGGTGGCGATCGCCCTGCTGCTGGGACTGACGGCATCCTATGCGCTGGGCCGCGTGCGCTTCAGGGGTCGTACTCGCGTCATGATGCTGGTGCTCGGCGTATCGATGTTTCCTCAGGTGGCGGTGCTGTCAGGCCTTTTTGAAGTGATCCGAACGCTCAATCTCTACAATTCGCCGGGCGGCCTGATTCTGAGTTACACCATTTTTACGCTGCCGTTCACGGTGTGGGTGCTGACCACGTTCATGCGGCAGTTGCCCGATGAGCTTGAAGAGGCGGCCATCATGGATGGCGCATCGCCCTGGATTACGCTCACGAAGGTCTTCATGCCGCTGATGTGGCCGGCGATGGCAACCACGGGGCTGCTGGCATTCATTGCGGCCTGGAATGAATTCCTGTTTGCCCTGACGTTCACGCTGACCGATTCCGAGCGCACCGTGCCGGTGGCGATTGCGCTGATCTCCGGTGGCAGCCAGTACGAGTTGCCCTGGGGGCCCATCATGGCTGCATCCGTCATCGTGACCGTGCCGCTGGTCATACTGGTACTGATTTTTCAGCGACGGATCGTGTCCGGGCTGACTGCCGGTGCCGTCAAAGGATAATTCCCACTTTCGGGCAGGATAAACAGGAGTAGCCATGGCCAGCGTACAGCTTGATCATGTCAGTAAGCGCTTTGGTAGTACCCATGTCATCAATGGCGTGTCGTTGAGTATTGAAGATGGTGAGTTTGTGGTGTTTGTCGGGCCTTCCGGCTGCGGCAAGTCCACGTTGCTGCGGTTGATCGCCGGGCTTGAATCCATTACGGACGGTGATCTGATGATCGGGGATCAGCGGGTCAATAACCTGACCCCGCAGGAGCGGGGGGTGGGGATGGTCTTTCAGTCCTATGCGCTTTATCCGCACATGAGTGTTTACGACAACATGGCCTTCGGCCTCAAGCTTGAAAAGGCAGGCAAGGAAACCGTGGCTGAGCGCATCAATGAAACGGCCCGCATCCTTCAGCTTGAACCCTTGCTTGAGCGCAAGCCCAAGGCGCTCTCCGGCGGTCAGCGACAGCGGGTCGCCATGGGGCGTGCCATGGCCCGTGAGCCTGGCATTCTTCTGTTTGATGAGCCGCTTTCCAACCTGGATGCCTCACTGCGCGTGCAGATGCGCAATGAGATAGCGCGGCTGCATGGCCGGCTGGGCTCGACCATGATCTATGTCACCCACGATCAGGTGGAAGCCATGACGCTGGCAGACAAGATCGTCGTATTACGTGCCGGCCATATCGAGCAGGTAGGATCGCCCCGCACACTTTATGAGCGTCCGGCATCAAAATTCGTGGCGGGATTCATCGGGTCTCCGGCGATGAACTTCATGGCGGCTACTCTGGTTGATGCCACCGATACCGGATGTCGTGTCAACGTACCTGGGCTGGGGGATATCGATCTGCCATTCCAGGCTCGGGATGTCTCAAGAGGAGCATCCCTGTCACTGGGTATTCGCCCTGAACACCTTCAGCCCGGCGATCCCGAAGGAGACAACCGGTTCGATGTGGTAAATGTCGAATATCTGGGGAATGAGTGTTGCATCTATCTGGATAACGCGACGGATACCTTCCTGACCAGTCGTGTCGAGGCGGCAACGCCCATCACGCGTGGGGATACGGTGTCACTTCATCTGGAGCCGCAGCATGTTCACCTGTTTGACAGCGATGAGCGTGCCCTGGCGCGTACCGGCGCCGATCGTCAATAAAGGATCTCGCACTGACTCGCAGTGCAAGCGCCCGGATGCACCATCCCGGGCAATACATCAATCAAGGGCAGTCTTTTGAACTGTCCCGGGAGAGTAACATCATGACTGACCAGGCCTGGTGGCGCGATGCGGTGATCTATCAGATTTATCCGCGCAGCTTCAAGGATAATAACGGTGATGGCATCGGCGATCTGCCGGGCGTGACATCGAGACTGGATTACCTCAAGACGCTCGGGGTGGGTGCGCTGTGGCTGTCTCCGTTTTATCGCTCTCCTCAGGCGGATGCCGGATATGACGTTGCTGACTATCGTGACGTGGATCCACTGTTCGGAACGCTGGCGGATTTTGATGATCTGCTTAGTGGCGCCCATGATCGAGGGCTGCGGATCATTGTCGATCTGGTGCCCAACCACACCTCCTCGGAACATGACTGGTTCAAGGCGGCGATGGCGGCAGGCCCGAACAGCAGGGAGCGGGCTCGCTACATGTTCAGGACGGGCCGTGGGGAACATGCCGAGCAACCCCCCAATAACTGGCAAAGTGTTTTTGGTGGTCCAGCCTGGACCCGGGTAGAGGGCGAGGATCAGTGGTATCTGCACCTGTTTGACAGCAGTCAGCCGGACCTTGACTGGACCAATCCCGAAGTGCGCGAAGAGTTTGAATCCGTACTGCGCTTCTGGCTGGATCGGGGCGTCGATGGATTCCGTGTAGATGTGGCACACGGCATGATCAAGCAGGAAGGCCTGCCTGATTTTGAAGGTGATCAGTCAATGATCGAGGGGGGCAACCGGGGGCCAATGTGGGATCAGGATGGGGTCCATGAGATCTATCGGGCATGGCACAAGGTGCTTGACGAGTATGATGGCGACCGGATGATGGTGGCAGAAGCCTGGGTTCATCCGCAGGAACGCCTGGCCCGTTATGTCCGCCCTGATGAAATGCAGCAGGCATTCAACTTTGACTACCTGCTGACGCGCTGGAACAGCAAGGCACTGAAACAGGTGATCGATACTTCCATTGCGCAGTCTGCCAGTGTCGGTGCGGTACCCACCTGGGTCATGTCCAACCATGATGGCGTACGTCACCCATCGCGACTGGGGCTGGCCGACCCCGGTGCGCGCCCGAACGGGCTGACCGCTCAGGACCCGCAGCCGGACGAAGCGCTGGGGTATCGCCGTGCCCGTGCCCTGATCATGCTGACGCTGGCACTGCCGGGATCGGCGTACCTGTACCAGGGGGAGGAGCTCGGGCTGCCGGACCATACCACCATGGACTCCGAATACCGTCAGGATCCGACCTTCCATCGCACGCAGGGCCGGGAAATCGGCCGTGACGGGTGTCGAGTGCCACTGCCCTGGCAGGCCGATGCGCCCGCACTGGGCTTTGGTGGCGAAAAAACACCCTGGTTACCCCAGCCTGAAAGCTATGCGCGCTATGCAGTAGACCAGCAGGAGCACGATGATACCTCCATGCTTTCCCTGTATCGTCAGTTGCTGCAACTGCGGCAGGCTCATCAACTGGGGCGCGGGGAGGTCGAGTGGCAGCCTGTCGAGCAGGAGGCTGTGCTGTCATTGGTCAATGCGGGGGTGAGACTGGTCATCAACCTGGGGGATCAGACGGTGCCGATGCCCGAGGGAGATGTTCTGGTGACCAGCCTGCCTGATAACACCTTCCAGGACGGTATTCCCGCCAACGCGGCTGTCTGGCTGCGCGCCTGAGATCAGGGCAGGGCGGATTTATCGGCCCTGCCTTGTTTGACGATCGAGTGTGGTTGCATACTTGGGTAGCCCCCTCATGAAGAGAGCTTCGATTGAAAAAGCAAAGGAATGCTACGGCCCCTCGGCGAGCTACGCTGAAATCCGTCGCTGCTTATCTGAATATCTCCACCGCTACCGTTTCCAATGCCTTTAACCGCCCTGACCAGTTATCCAGTCAATTGCGTGAAGAGGTGCTGGCAGCTTCCCGTGCGCTGGGTTATCAGGGCCCGGACAGTCTTGGTCGTAGCCTGCGCACCGGCCAGAGTCGCATTATCGGGATCATGCTGGCCGATAACCTGAGTCACAGTCTGACAGATAGTGTGGCCAGCGAGTTTCTGTCGGGTATCTCGGAGGTGCTGGATTTGCACGGGTATCGCATGCTGCTGCTGACTCAGTCAGCCAGTCAGGAGATTCGTAACGAATTCAATGGCATCTCGGATGGCTACCTGGTGTATGGGTCTCTGCCCACCACGACCTCCGCTGCGCTGGCCCGTGGTGATTTCAGCCCGGCGGTCACGATTGACATGCGTCAGGCTGATATTCCTTCCGTGCAGATCGATGATCAGGCGGCGTCGAACATGATCGGGGAGTTTGCGCTGGCAAGCGGAGCGCGCCGCCCTGCAATACTGGCGCTTTGCATGTCACTTGAAATGTCTTCCGGGCGTTATGACCGTGATCAGGTTGCAATGGAGCCCAATACCATGGCGTATCAGCGTCTGGCAGGTTTTGATGAGGCCTTGTTGGCGGCCGGTCATGATCCGCAACAGGTGCCGGTGTGGAACGTGAAAAGCAATACCTTTACAGAGGCGGTGTCGGTGGTGGAGGCTCTGTTGAGCGAGGATGCTCCGGACCTGGTGCTGTGCATGTCAGACCAGCTGGCACTGACGGTACTCGCCATTGCAGAGCAGCGCGGTATCGATGTGCCGGGGGCGCTGGCAGTGACCGGATTCGACGGCATTCCGGAAGGCCAGCAGCGTCGGCCGATACTGACCACGGTCTATCAGAACAGTCGGGCCAAGGGACGGCTGGCGGCCTTGATGGTTATCGATCAGAGCGACCAGGAGCAGGTGATACTGCCAACCTGGTTGATTGTCGGGGATACCTGTCCCGCCGTTGCCGGCTAGGAGGAAGTCTGACTGGTGTAGGCACCTGCCCATTCGGCAAGCAGGCCCTTGCCACCGGCAAGGGTCAGCGCCAGATCGGCCAGAGCATCCCAGGTTGGTAGCGGATGCGCTCCCTTGATGGACTGGTCTATGCGCTGAGCGAACAGCAGTAACTTGTTGAGCCGCTTGTGCGGCAGCCTGCCGAGCGCCTTTTGATAGGCTGGGCGACGCTTTTCAGGGATCATCGGCCGTTGGGCCTTGCAGGCATGTTCAAGGCTCTGGCCCTGATCGAGCAGTTGCCGCAGTGACAGTAGCGTGCGCAGCTCCCGCCCCAGTGCCCACAGAACCACCGGCGCTTCGATACCTTCTGCCTTCAGTCCCTGCACGATGCGTACGCTGCGATCACGCTCGCCGAGCAGGCAGGCATCCGTCAGGGTGAAGACATCAAATCGGGCGCTGTCCTCGACGCCTGCCGCGATGGCCTCGGCTGTCAGCCGGCTGCCTGCCGGATACAGCAGGCGCAGCTTGGTCAACTCCTGATCGGCCGCCAGCAGGTTGCCCTCGATGCGGTCTGCCAGTAACTGGGCGGCTTCAGGCAACAGTTCCAGCTCCACTCGTCGTGCCCGATCACGGATCCAGTACCCCATGCGCTGATGATCCACCGGCCAGACCGGGACAAAAATGCCGGCCTTGTCGACGGCCTTGAACCAGGCACTCTGCTGCACCTTGCGATCAAGGCGTCCGGCCGTAATCAACAGCACGTTGTCATGGCTGGCTGACTGAGCGTACTCCGCAAGAACCTTGCCACCTTCCTGACCGGGAGACTGATTGCCGAGGCGAACCTCGATCAGCTTGCGGGAGGAAAACAGCGACAGGGCATTGGCGCTTTCCAGCAACTGGCCCCATGAAAACTGAGGCTCGACGTGCATGACGTCGCGTTCCTCTATCCCTGCGTTCCGGGCTGCTGCCCGAATTCGGTCACAGGTTTCCATGTGGATCAGCGGCTCATCTCCCGCCACCAGGTAAATCGGGGCGAGAGACTTGCCCAGCTGTTCAGCGAGTTTGTCGGGAAAGACTTTCATCGGAAACGGCAGTAGTATCCAGGGCCTGCAGGCGCTCGATCAGTTGATGGGACGCTTCTTCGCGCAGCTGTCTCTCGAGATCATTACGCTGGTTGTCGCGCGACAGAAGTCGGTCCGTGCTGGTGGTGTACGTTCCGGTGGCTTCCACGGTCTGCTGGTCAGCCAGGTAGGCACCGTCCTCACTGCGCTGCACTGACCAGGGCAGGGTGTAGGTGACTTCCCGCTCCTGACTGCCGACATCGCCAAAGGTCAGCTCATGTTCGGAGAACGATTCACTGCCCAGGTTCAGCGTCAGCGGGGCATTGCTGTCAATAGCGACATTGGTACCTTCAAGCGTGTCGACTACGGACTTGTAGGCGTAATCCCGCGGCCCACCCCCGTCCCGTGACTGTACGGCCAGTGTGCTGAAGGGCAGCGCCGCATCCTGATAGCCTCGCAGCTGAAAACCGCATGCGCTGAGGGTCAGCGCTGCTGCAAGTCCTGCCGTGCCGGCCAGCCATGCACGTCGATTCATCAAAGCCTCCTTGCATCAATCCGCCGGGCAGGGTCGCCCGGCGCACGATAATCAGTTTGCAACAATATTGACCAGCTTGCCGGGCACCACAATGACCTTGCGCACCGTTTTGCCGTCGATATGCTTGACAACATTGGGCAATGCCATGGCCTGAACTTCGATGGCATCCTTCGTTGCATCCGGTGATACATCGATCTTGTCACGTACCTTGCCATTGACCTGCACGACCACGGTAATGCTGTCACGGGTCAGAGCCTGTTCATCGACGGCCGGCCAGCAGGCATCAATCACGGGCGAGTCATGGCCCAGCACACCCCACAGGGCATGGGTCAGGTGAGGAACAATCGGTGCGAGGATCAGCACGGCTGCTTCCACGGCCTCACGGGCTACGGCCAGTCCCTGAGGGCTGGTGTCGTTGAAGCGACCAACGGCATTGGTCAGCTCCATGACGGCCGCGATGGCCGTGTTGAACGTGGTGCGTCGGCCGATGTCATCACCCGCCTTGGCGATGGTTTCGTGCGTCTTGCGGCGCAGTTCACGCTGGCTGGTCTCGAGTGCGCTGGTATCCAGTGTTGCCGGTGTGCCGGCCTCGACATGTTCGTGCACCAGACGCCACAACCGTTTCAGGAAGCGGTGCGCGCCTTCCACACCGGTATCCGACCACTCCAGCGACTGTTCGGGCGGGGCGGCAAACATCATGAAGAGCCGCACGGTATCGGCCCCGAAGCGGTCGATCATCGACTGCGGATCAACACCGTTGTTCTTGGATTTCGACATCTTCTCGATGCCACCCATGTCGACAGGCTGACCATCACTGATCAGGGTGGCTGACAGCGGACGGCCCTTGTCATCGCGGGTAACTTCCACATCGGCCGGGTTGAACCAGTCCTTGCTGCCATCGGCATTCTGGCGGTGGAACGTTTCGGCAATCACCATGCCCTGCGTCAGCAGGCGCTTGAAGGGCTCATCACTGTCTACCAGACCGAAATCACGCATCAGCTTATGGAAAAACCGGGCGTACAGCAGGTGAAGGATGGCGTGCTCGATCCCACCAATGTAAAGATCGACCGGCAGCCAATAGTTGGCCCGCTCATCCAGCATAGCGTCCTGGTTATCGGCGCAGCAAAACCGCGCGTAATACCAGGATGATTCCATGAAGGTGTCGAAGGTGTCGGTTTCACGCGTCCATCCATCACCCAGATCATAAAAGGCGGGGGATTTCTTGAGCGGTGATCCACTGGCATCGAGCTCGACTTCCATCGGCAATGCCACGGGGAGTTCATCATCGGTCAGTGGAACCGTTTCACCGTTCGGCCCGTATTTGACCGGGATGGGGGCGCCCCAGTAACGCTGACGCGCCACGCCCCAGTCGCGGAGGCGGAAGTTGGTCCGCGTTTCGCCGCAGCCAAGCTCGGCGAGGCGCGCGGCGATGGCGTCAAAGGCCGCCTGGAAGTCCAGTCCGTCAAATTCGCCTGAATTGATCAGTACACCGTGCTCTGTCCAGGCGGCGTCGGTTATGTCCGGCGTCTGCCCGGTAGCTGCATCGGCAATGACCGGCTCGATCGGAAGCTGGTAACGCGTTGCAAATTCATGGTCACGCTGGTCATGGGCCGGTACGGCCATGACAGCACCAGTGCCGTATTCCATCAGCACGAAGTTGGCCACATAAACGGGCACTTCACGTCCGGTCAGCGGATGCACGGCCTTGAAGCCGGTATCCATTCCGCGTTTTTCCATCGTCGCCATGTCGGCCTCGGAGGTTCCCCCCTGACGACATTCCTGCCGGAAGGCTTCCAGGCCTTCAACATGTCGGGAGGCCTCCAGGGCCAGCGGGTGATCTGCCGCAATGCCAAG
This sequence comes from Larsenimonas rhizosphaerae, assembly GCF_026240105.1. NCBI lineage: Bacteria > Pseudomonadati > Pseudomonadota > Gammaproteobacteria > Oceanospirillales > Halomonadaceae > Larsenimonas > Larsenimonas rhizosphaerae. The sequence continues at coordinate 1,381,592 of NZ_JAPIVE010000001.1, read as the reverse complement.
GTAGGTAACGCCATACAGCGTATCCGGCCGCGTGGTGTACACGGTCAACTGATCGATATCCTGGCTGCCGGTCACGCCAAAGGTCAGTTCGACGCCCCTGGACTTTCCGATCCAGTTACGCTGCATTGTCTTGACCTGTTCCGGCCATTCGACGTCATCGAGATCCGCCAGAAGCTCCTCGGCGTAGTCCGTGATCTTCAAAAACCACAACGGAATTTCACGCCGCTCTACCAGCGCACCGGAACGCCAGCCCCGCCCGTCGATGACCTGTTCGTTGGCCAGTACGGTTTGATCGACCGGGTCCCAGTTGACGGTCGACATTTTCTTGTAGACCAGCCCCTTGTCGACCAGGCGCGCGAAAAACCACTGTTCCCAGCGGTAGTAGTCCACGTCACAGGTGGCAAACTCACGATCCCAGTCATAGGCAAATCCGAGGGCCTTGAGCTGCCCGCGCATGTAATCAATGTTTTCATGCGTCCACTTGCCAGGGGCCACATTATTCTTGATGGCGGCATTCTCGGCAGGCATGCCGAAGGCGTCCCAGCCCATTGGCTGCAGGACATTACGGCCGTTCATGCGCTGAAAGCGCGAGACCACATCCCCGATGGTGTAGTTCCGCACGTGCCCCATGTGCAGCTTGCCGCTGGGGTAGGGGAACATGCACAGACAGTAGAATTTTTCGCGACTGGCGTCTTCTACTGCCTTGAAGCACTGATTTTTGGCCCAGAAATTCTGAGCCTCGCGTTCTACATCCCGGGGAGAATAATGTGCGTCCATCGTACTCGCTTTAATACCTTGCCGTGTTCGCGTTATCGCGTTGATTTCGGAGGGCCTGCCAGTCACATGGTCTATGCTTTGAGCATACCTTGAAGCCGAAGGAATCCGTGCGTGATCAGAGCGCATGCCGTTGATCATGGGGGCGACGTTACAGCGTCGCTATCCCCACAGGGTCTGGCCCGCAGGGCCACAAGCATACCCCAGTCGGCGACCGACAGGTAGGGGAGTCACCAGAGGAGTGAGGTCATGAACAATCAGCCGGATCGTCAGCAGCGTTTGAAGGACGCTTACGAGCGTTCCATGTCCCGGTTTGGGGAGCGCGAGCAACAGCGGGAGGATACCTCACGCTGGTCGAAGGAGGGGCTTGCGCGCGAGCTGGACGAAATCATTGCCTTTGAAGCTGACGTCGAGGAGTTTACCAGGGACGAGCTATCGTTGCTGCGGGCCTGGCTTGAGCGGGATGTCCGCCAGTTCGGCCATTTCATGGCTGAAGGCGGGGGCGGGCTGGCGCAGTGGATGGGCATCGATCTGGATTACCTGTCGAACCGGCTGCGCCAGGCCCTGTTTTCCATGGCTGATCGTACCGCTATCGATCAATACCGTTTCAATGATGACCTGGAAGCCGCCCAGGCTGACTACTGCGAGGGGGAACTGGCTCTTCCAGGGCGGATGCGCTGTGTGCATTGTGATCAAACGGTCACCTTTACCACGTCCAGCCTGCTGGAGGCCTGTCATGGCTGTGGTCATCGTTACTTCAAGCGAGACAGCATCCGTGTCGGTTAGTCTGTCAGGGCCGGGCCCTTTATCGCCCGGCCAGCCTTCCCATGTATTCGTGCAGGGCCAGCTGGCTGCGAGCCAGGCTGTCAAGCTGCGGGGCCCACCACATTTCGCCACCGGAAATATCGCTGGAAAAACCGACTGGCGCAGGCACAACGTCCAGCCCTTCCTTTTCGAAATTATGCATGGCTCGCGGCATGTGATAAGCCGTGGTGACCAGCACAATGCGCTTGATACCGGCCTTTTTCAGTATCCTGGCACTGTACTGAGCATTTTGTTCGGTATTGCTGCTGTTGTTTTCAAGCCAGCGAGCGCTCATGCCGAACTCCTGCTCCAGACTGCGCTCCATCAACTGTGCTTCTGATTTTATTGTCCATCCCTGTTTGCCACCGCCGGACAGCAGTATCGGCAGGCCGGTCCGACGAGCAATACGTGCTCCTTCATCCAGCCGCTGGAGCGAGGAGGGGTTGGTGCGGTCCTTCCATCCCAGTTCAGGGGCGCCGTAATCGCGCCCTCCACCCAGGACCACGATGGCTTCCGCGCTTTTCCACTGCGCGACACTTGATGGACCGATATGCTCGATCGGTTTGAGCAACAGACTGGCGACGGGAGGCATGGACAGCCCCCAGAACAGAGCCACGGTGGCGATGCCCAGCCACCGCATCAGGCGGGGCCATTTGGGCATCAGCACCAGAATGATCAGCAGTATTACCAGAAAGATGCCCGGAGGCAGGGCAAAGGTCTTGAGAAGATTCAGCATGGCTTAGTAAAGCTCGTCATGAAATTGTTGTTCCTGGCGTTTGCGCCGGCGGCGCTGACGTTCCAGCCAGCGCGCCGCGATGCCCGACAGTGCCAGCAGTGTCGCCAGAATGCCGGCGGGCCAGCTTCCCCAGAAGGTGAAGGGCGGGGCACCGTGCATTGCCCGGATCGAGCCGGTCAGCACCTGTTTTGAAAAGCGCGGTGCCTCGGCCAGTATTTCGCCGGAGGGACCGACGATGGCCGTCATGCCGTTGCTGGTAGCGCGCAGCAGGTAGCGGTTGTTTTCCAGTGCGCGTAGCTGAGCCATTTGCATGTGTTGCAACGGGCCGATGGAGTGACCGAACCAGCTGTCGTTGGATACCGTCAGCAGCACGTCGGACGTGGCCGCCCGCTGTCGAACGAGGTCCGGGTAGACAATCTCGTAGCAGATGGCTACCCCCAGTTTCAGGCCATCTGCCATGAGGGGCGCGGGTGCCGCGGGTCCGGCCTTGAAATTCGACATGGGCAGGTTGAAGAAATCAATCACGCCGCGAAGCATTGAATCCAGCGGCAGGTACTCGCCAAAGGGAACAAGATGAGCCTTGCGATAGGTACCATCTCCGTTGCCCAGGGCCATCACGCTATTGAAGTAATGGCCTTCAACATCACGCTGTACCACGCCTGTAACAAGTGCTGCCTCGGGCGCAAGAGTCGCCTGAATGCGTTCAAGAAACGGCATGGCCTGGGTATCCAGCATGGGAAGAGCGGTTTCAGGCCAGATCACAATATCGGCATCGCCGGCCTGCTCGCGTGTCAGGGTGGCGTAGGTGTTCGCCGCCGTGCGTTGCCCATCGGGTGTCCATTTTTCCAGCTGGGGAAGATTGCCCTGTACCAGAGCTACCTGATGGGGCGCGCCGGTAGGCGTCGCCCACAGGGTGGGCAGTGCCAGTGGCGCGAGCCAGATAACCAGCAGCGGTATGGCATTGAACCAGGCCCTGCGAATTACCAGGCGATACAGCAGGCCACCGGAAAGCGCGACGGTCAGGCTCAGCAGATAAACGCCCCCCAGTGGTGCCAGGCTGCGAATGGGCGCCTCGACCTGAGCACTGCCGAGGTAGAGCCAGGGAAACCCGGTAAAGGCCCAGCTTCGAAACATTTCCCCCAGTACCCAGATGCCGGCAAAGGCCCACGGGTTTACTGCACCGCGTGGTCGACAATATCGATACAGGCCGAAGGTGATCAGATAAAACAGGGCCAGAGTGGCGGCAAACAGTGCCGTCAGCAGGATGGCCAGAGGTACTCCGGTATAGCCGTAATCATGGATCGAGACATAGACCCATGAGGTGCCGGCGCCAAACAGGCCAAACCCGAACAGCCAGCCTCGCCACAGGGTGCGACCCAGCGCAATCTGTTGCAGGCTGGCATAGACCAGTGCCATCAGCACCGGCGCCAGCCACCAGGCATCAAAGGGAGCAAATGTCAGGGTCATCAGGGCGCCGGCGGCCAGCGCCGTTAAATCGCCCAGCCAGGTACGTCTGGCAAGCGGGTCGGAAAATACCATACATGGCCTTTTGGATGGTCAATACAGGGCGCTACTCGCCGACAGGCGGTGCATACAGACGGTGAGAATATCAGGAAGGGAAGACGAGTGTCTGTGGAGAAGCGGGCTTTTAGTGCGCTGATCGGGGGATCGGAAGCCGCCCGCAGGCGGCTCTCGATTCAGTGGTCATCTCGTGAATCGGTTGAGGATTCATTGGGTGCCCCGGCGGCCTGGGTCCCGATATGGGTGGCCTTCAACAGGCGAATCCGGCGATTATCGGCATTGAGCACGGTAAAGCGCCACTGATTAAGGTCGGTCGATTCAAGCCGGCGAGGCAGATGACCGAGTCGCTGCATTACAAGACCGCCTACGGTATCGAATTCCTCGTCGGAAAATTCCGTTTCAAAGCGGTCATTGAAGTCCTCGATCGGGGTCAGGGCCTTGACGGCAAAGCTCCCGTCACCGAGATCACGAATATCGTCTTCTTCATCCGTATCGTGCTCGTCTTCGATATCACCCACGATTTGCTCGAGAATGTCCTCGATGGTGACCAGACCGGCGGTGCCGCCGTACTCGTCCACCACGACCGCCATGTGATTGCGGGTATCCCTGAACTCCTTGAGCAGGTTATTCAGCCGTTTGGATTCGGGGATGAACATGGCCGGGCGCAGCAGGGTGCGTATATCAAGGCTTTCACGCTCCTCCGGGCTTTGCATGATCAGGGGCAGCAGGTCCTTGACGAGCAACAGGCCAATGATCTCATCGAGATTCTCGTCAACCACCGGATAACGCGAATGTGCGCTGTCCATGATGATCGGGAGAAAGTCCTCTGGGGACTGGTCGGCGCGTATGGCAACGATCTGGGAGCGGGGAATCATGGCTTCCCGTGCCTGTTGATCGCTGATTTCGAACGCGCCTTCGATGATGGCCATGCCGTCCTGGTCCAGGCTCAGGCGGGTGCCGACGTCGCGAAGAAAAAGTTTCAGCTCGTCAACCGAGCTGGGTTCTTCGCTGTCGCTGGAAAATGCACCGAGCAACTTGTCGAGCCAGGATCTGCTGCCCTGGCTACTCGATCGATCATCGCTCATTCGGGGGGTCTCTCGTCCTCTTTGGATGGCAGGTAGGGGTCGCTGATACCGAGTTCTGATAAAAGACGTCGCTCCATGGCTTCCATCTCCTCGGCCTCGGCATCCTCGATATGATCATAACCCAATAGGTGCAAGGTGCCGTGAATAACCATGTGTGTAAAGTGATCCTGCAGCGTCTTGCCCTGTTCGCGGGCCTCACGGTCAATCACGTGGGGGCTCAGTACCAGGTCGCCCAGCAGGGGAAGCTCGATGCCGGCCGGGGCCTCGAACGGAAAGGACAGCACATTGGTGCTTTTATCCTTGCCGCGGTAGGTGGCATTGAGGTCACGCATTTCATCGTCATCAACAAAGCGCAGGGTGAGTTCCCGCTCATCTTCGATGCCGACGGTATCAAGAACCAGGCCGACCCATCGAGTCAGCTGGTCCTCGTCCGGCAGTGGTGTAAATGCCGTGGCAATCTGCCGGTCAATCAAGGCGGTGGTGTTCATTCGTGTGAATGATCCTCCTGGCCGGCTTCAAACCGTTCATACGCTTCGATGATGCGCTGAACCAGCGGGTGACGCACTACATCCTTGGCGGCGAAGTGGGTCAGGCTGATGCCGGGAACGTCCGACAGGATCTTCATGACGTGAATAAGGCCCGACGCCTGCCCCTTGGGGAGATCGACCTGCGTCGCATCTCCGGTAATGACTGCCGTGGAGCCAAAGCCGATCCGGGTCAGAAACATCTTCATCTGTTCACGTGTAGTGTTCTGGCTTTCATCCAGAATGATGAAGGCGTTATTGAGCGTTCGTCCACGCATATAGGCCAGTGGGGCGATCTCGATGACCTGGCGCTCGATCAGTTTGCCTACCTGCTCGAACCCGAGCATTTCATACAGGGCGTCATACAGGGGGCGAAGATAGGGGTCGATCTTCTGAGCCAGATCGCCGGGCAGAAAGCCCAGTTTTTCACCGGCTTCAACGGCTGGGCGTACCAGCAGGATACGACGTACCTGCTGCAGGTTGAGTGCTTCAACTGCCGCTGCCACGGCCAGATAGGTCTTGCCCGTACCGGCGGGGCCGATCCCGAAATTGATGTCGTTGTCGTGAATGGACTGAACGTAGCTTTGCTGATTGAGACCGCGAGGCTTGATCATGACCCGTGGCGTGCGGATCACTACACCGCCGGCCGACTCGTCGCTGGCATCCTCTTCCTCCAGCGCCTCTATGCCTGATTCCTGAAGATAAAGGTGTACCGTGTCCGGTGACAATTCTTCGGTAGCCGTTTCGCGATACAGGTGTTCGATGACATTGGCTGCTGCCCGGGTCTTGACCTGAGGGCCGGCAATCTGAAAGGCGTTGCCACGGTTTCTGACCGTGACGTCAAGGCGGCCCTCAATGAGCTTCAGGTGCTCGTCCTGCTGACCACACAGGTTGGCCAGTCTCATCGGGTCGTTGGGTTCCAGCGACAGCTGAAGAATGCGATGTGCGTTGCTGGCGTTCTGGCTCAAGTTGGATGTCCATGCAGGTTGTTGGATGTATAAGGGCAGCTTACTGTGTGAAGGCAGCAGGGGGCAATAACACAGGGCGAGTCAGGCCCGTTTCCAGGCCTGACCGGTGAGATGCGGGATCGAATCAGTAGCGCTGCTCGGAAACCAGCTCGCCACGCAGGGAGTTGGGATAGGCCGTGGTGATGGTGACATCCACAAAGTAGCCGATCATGTCGATCGGGTTGGCAGCCTTGAAGTTGACGACTCGATTGTTCTCGGTGCGTCCTGACAGCTCACTCGGGTCCTTGGGCGAAAATCCGGTGACCAGAATGCGTTCGACCCTGCCGACCATTCGGCGTGAGATCTGCATGGATTGCTCGTTGATCCGTGCCTGCAGCAGCGCCAGACGCTGCTTCTTCACGTCTTCAGGGGTCGTGTCCTCGAGGTCCGATGCGGGTGTGCCGGGGCGTTTCGAGTACACAAAGCTGAAGGACATGTCGAATCCGATCTGTTCGATCAGTGCCATGGTGTCCTGAAAGTCCTGCTCGGTTTCACCGGGAAAACCGATGATGAAATCCGACGAAAAGCTGATGTCCGGGCGCAGGGCACGAATACGTTCCATCTTGGCAATGTATTCCTCACGGGTGTGGCCGCGCTTCATGGCTTTCAGAATCGGGTCGGCCCCGGATTGCACCGGCAGGTGAAGGTGGCTGACCAGTTCAGGAATCTCGCCATAGGCCTCGATCAGGCTGTCGGAAAATTCGACCGGATGTGAGGTGGTAAAGCGAATGCGGTCAATTCCCTCGACCGCAGCCACACAGGCAATCAGCTCGGCCAGGTCGATTTCCTCGTCCTGCTGGTTCAGCCCGCGATAGGCGTTGACATTTTGCCCCAGCAGGTTGATTTCACGTACACCCTGGTCTGCCAGATGAATGACATCCTTCATGACACTTTCAAACGGCCGCGAGATTTCCTCGCCCCGGGTATAGGGCACCACGCAGAAACTGCAGTATTTTGAACAGCCCTCCATGATGGATAGAAAGGCCGTGGCCCCATCGGAACTGGGTTTGGGCAGGTGATCGAACTTTTCAATCTCGGGGAAGGTCACGTCAACGACCGAGATGCGCTTGCCTTCCTGGCTATTGAGCATGTCGGGGATGCGGTGCAGCGTTTGCGGACCGAACACCATGTCGACATGAGGGGCGCGCTGTTGAATGTTGCTGCCTTCCTGGCTGGCGACACAGCCGCCTACGCCAATTACCAGGTCAGGGTTTTTGGCCTTGAGCTTTTTCCACCGGCCCAGCTGATGAAATACCTTGTCCTGTGCCTTTTCACGAATCGAGCAGGTGTTAAGCAGCACCACGTCGGCTTCGTTTTCATCGTGGGTCAGTTCCATCTGGTGCGATTCACCGAGCAGATCTGCCATACGGGCAGAGTCGTACTCGTTCATCTGGCAGCCGTGGGTCTTGATGAAGAGTTTCTTCGTCATGTCAAAAGCCGTTTTATCGCAGGCACCAGGGCCTGTCATGAGTGATGAACCAGTAACGTCGAAGCATCGCTGCGGTGATGTCAACATCCGCGCGGTGGCAGAGAGGTGGGCAGTGCACGGTCGGGTGTGAGCGGGCCGATGCGGCCATGATGATGCGTTCTGGTCGTTTGGGCAGCATTATACGGCGCGTGAGTGCGCTCGACCAGTGGGGCAGGTGCAGGGCCAGGGCTCTGTGGTAGACTCGCAAAATTGTATCATTAACCCGGATTTTTTTCGTGGAGGAAGCAGGCTCGCATGCCAGTCAAAGCAATGTATCGGGTGATTTTTCATCAGCAGGGTGAAGTCTGGGAGCTGTATGCCCGCGAAATTTATCAAAGCGAGCTATGGGGCTTTCTGGAAGTTGAAGGCATCGTGTTCGGGGAAGCATCCTCGGTGGTGGTCGACCCGGCCGTCGAGAAGCTGCGCAAGGCCTTCGAAGGCGTGCAACGCAGTTATATTCCCTTGAACATGGTTGTCCGCATTGACGAAGTAGAGCGCGAGGGCGAGGCGCGAGCCGTCAAGGCAACAGGAAATGTGTCTCCCTTTCCAACGCCTCCTCACTGGGGAGGGAGGGAAGACTGATAAATGACGTTTTGATGTCAGTCTGGTTAAAAATTGATCAATCTGTGCTCGCGGCAGGTCATTCGGCCCTCCGCCGATGCAGGGTTGGCTGTTGTCCAAAATGTTATCCACAGATTGTGTGGATGAAACGCCGGTTCCTGGGGCGTTTGATAACAGCGCAGGAACGCACTGATGTTTCACCGGGATGCTGAGCCGCGATTGGATGGCAGTATCCTCATAGCCACAAGATGATGTGAATATGTCCAGAATCAAATACTTGGTGATCGGTGCGCTGGCCTGCACCGTGGCAGGAGTTGCTCAGGCCGACCAGACCCGCTGGGTCAGTGATCATTTATCAACCTATGTGCGCAGCGGGCCCACGGATGAGTATCGGATCGTGGGTACCGTGGCATCCGGCGACAGGGTCACGCTGCTGGCGACCGATGGAGACTACAGTCGTATTCGTAGCCAGGGCGGCGATACGGTGTGGATAAAGAGCGCCGATCTTCAGGAGCAGGAAAGCGTGGCCGAGCAGGTGCCTGCGCTCAAGGCCAGGGCCGATGAGCTGCAATCACGCCTGTCGTCCATCAATGAAACCTGGGAAAAAAAGGTGGCCGGCTCGACGGAGCTGCTCAATGCCCGTCAGCAGCGCATTGCCGAACTTGAGCAGCACACCGCCAGCCTCAACAAGCAGCTGAGTCAGGCGCAATCGCAGTCCCGGACCTACAAGGCTCGCCTTGACAGTGAAAAGGACGACCTGCTGATGCGCTATTTTGTATATGGCGGCAGTGTGGCAGGGGCCGGCCTGCTGCTGGGGTTGATCGTTCCACACCTGCCAAGACGGCGCAAAAAGCGCGACCGCTGGTTCTAGCATCCATGAATGCGCATTGAGTGAAGGAGAACGCTGGTGGCGAATGAAGCCTGGCTGGCCAGGTGGCAAAACGGGCGGATCGGTTTCAACCAGTCCCGCCCTCATCCCGGGCTTGTGGAGCACTGGGCAACACTGGCGTTGCCTCCGCGTACCAGAGTGCTGGTTCCGCTGTGCGGTAAAAGCGTGGATATGCGCTGGCTGGCAAGACATGGTCACCCGGTGACCGGTGTGGAGCTGGCCTATCAGGCGCTGGAGCAATTCACTGCCGATAGTGCCGAAGGCGTCGAACGCATTCAGCGTGACGGCTTCAAGGGGCTGCGCCAGGGCTGTATCGAGTTGCTGTGTGGCGACTTCTTTCATTTTCATCGCGGGCACAGCGATGTGGCACGGGCATTCTATGATCGGGCGGCGCTGATTGCCCTGCCGCCGGCCAGGCGCCAGCGATATGCCTTTCATCTGGCCCAGCTGTTGCCTCCCGGTGCAGCCGGGCTGCTGATCACCCTTGAAAAGCCACCCGCAACACAGCTTTCAGGCCCGCCTTATCATGTGACGCCTGAAGAGGTGGGTGCTCTGTTTGACGGCAACTTCGAGCGTACCCTGCTTGAGGAGTTCGAACCGGCGGAAGATGAGCGCGAATCGGTCTGGATGCTGGTCCGCAAGGGCCCCCTGGAAGAAGAGGTCAGGGTGCAGCGGTGACAACAGCGCTATACGCGACCGACATACTCCAGAGCATACCGGCATTAGACGAATGAAGGGGGGCACCGTAAGGTGGCGTTTTCCCTGAATTCGAGTGGTTATCTGACATGAGCGTTGCCTTTCGTTGCGAGAAGGATCTACTGGGCAGTCTGGAGGTTCCCGGGGATGCCTATTACGGTATACAGACACTGCGGGCGGTAGATAATTTTCGCCTGACCGGCGTGCCCCTGTCACATTATCCAAAATTCGTGATCGCACTGGCCATGGTCAAGCAGGCCGCCGCCGATGCCAACCATCAGCTGGGCTACCTGAACGATGAAAAGCATCAGGCCATTACCGGCGCCTGCCGCAAGGTCATTGATGGCGAGTTTCATGATCAGTTTGTAGTGGACATGATTCAGGGCGGCGCCGGTACGTCGACCAACATGAACGCCAATGAGGTCATCGCCAATATCGGTCTGGAACTGATGGGGCACGCTCGCGGTGAATACCACTACCTGCACCCCAACAATGACGTCAATATGGCCCAGTCCACCAACGACGCCTATCCTACGGCCATTCGCGTGGGGCTGCTGCTGGGACATCACTACCTGCTGGACAGCCTTGATAACCTGGCTGGTGCCCTCACTGACAAGGGCAATGAGTTCTCCCATGTGCTCAAGATGGGGCGGACCCAGCTGCAGGATGCGGTGCCCATGACACTGGGCCAGGAATTTCATGCGTTTGCCAATACCCTGAAGGAAGACCTTCAGCACCTGAATCGCATGGCCCCGGAACTGCTGGTCGAGGTCAATCTTGGCGGCACCGCAATTGGTACCGGTATCAATTCCGATCCCGAGTATCAGCGCATTGCCGTTGCCCGGCTTGCGGAAATCAGCGGCATGCCGCTGCGTCCGGCGCTTGATCTGGTCGAGGCCACTTCCGACATGGGCGCCTTTGTACTGATCTCCGGCATGCTCAAGCGGCTGGCGGTCAAGCTCTCCAAGATCTGTAATGACCTTCGGCTGCTGTCCAGCGGGCCACGTACCGGCTTCAACGAAATCAATCTTCCACCACGACAGCCGGGCAGTTCCATCATGCCGGGCAAGGTGAATCCAGTCATTCCCGAAGCTGTCAATCAGGTAGCCTTTGATATCATCGGCAATGATCTGGCCGTGACCATGGCAGCCGAAGGAGGCCAGTTGCAGCTTAACGTCATGGAGCCGCTGATTGCCTACCGGACCTTTGACTCCGTACGTCTGCTGACGCGTGCCATGACCATGCTGGAAGAGCACTGCATCAAAGGCATCACCGCCAATGAAGAGCGCTGCCTGGAACTGGTCGAAAACTCGATCGGGCTGATTACCGCCCTGAATCCCTGGATCGGCTATGACAACGCCACGCGCATTGCCCGCGAAGCTCTGACCAGCGGCCGTGGCGTACTGGAACTGGTTCGAGAGGAAAAACTGCTGGATGACGATACCCTGACCGACATCCTGCGTCCTGCCAACATGATTGCCCCGCGGTTGAAACCGCTGAGAGGCTGACATCGGAGATATCATGACCCAGCCCGTTCATGTGCTGTATACCGGCGGCACCATCGGCATGCAGCCCGGTCCGCGAGGATTGGCCCCGGCCGCCGGGCTTGATTTGCTGGCCCGGGATGTCCAGCAGCAATCGCCAGCGCTGAAGGAGGTGCCAGAGTGGGAGTTCACTTCGCTTTCGCCCTTGATCGACAGCGCCAACATGACACCGTTGCAGTGGATCAATATTGCCAGGGCAACCAGAGAGGCCGTGGAAAAAGGCGCTTCCGGGGTCGTGATTCTTCACGGTACCGATACGCTGGCCTTTTCGGCAGCAGCACTTCGCTTCTGGCTGATGGATGTGAGCGTGCCGGTCATCATTACCGGGGCCATGTTGCCTGCCGGGGCACCAGACAGTGATGCCTGGGAGAACTTCTTCGGTAGCCTGACGGCGATTGCCGATGCTGCCCCTGGCGTGGGGCTTTACTTCCATGGGACGCTGCTGCCCGCCACGCGCACCCGCAAGGTGCGTAGCCATGGCCGTCATGCCTTCCAGGCAGTGGCGGGTGACAGTGGGCCCGCCACTGCGCCGGCAGATCGCTTCAACTTCGATATGCCCGACAAGGCGCAACAAGTGGGTATCGTGCCGCTTTACCCGGGATTTGACGCCAGTATCCTGACGGCACTGATTGATAGTGGCCGCTATGGGGGAGTGGTGCTGGAGTGTTTTGGCAGCGGCACGGGCCCCGGGGACGACCCCGCGTTCATGGCCGCACTCGAACGTGCCCGTCAGGCGGGTATATTGCTGGTGGCGGTCAGTCAGTGTCTGGAAGGCGGAATCATGCTGGATATTTATGAAGCCGGTCAGCAGCTGAGAGCTGCCGGCGTGATCTCCGGTGGTGACATGACCCGCGAGACGGCGTTGGCAAAGCTTCACTTCCTGCTTCACCAGGCTTCCCTTGACGAGACCCGTCGTCGTCAGTTGATGGAGACAAACCTGTGTGGCGAGCTGTCACCTGCGTGATGGCGCGGGGCCTTGGGGCCCCGTGCCACGGGCCTGTTTTCTTTCCGGCCTAAAGCCCGAGCGCCGAGGACGTTTCCCGGCGGGGATCGGCACCTCCGTAAAAATGGTCATTGTCGATGACAATCGACTGACTCGCCCCCATGGCGGGTTTCACCTTGACCGTGTGACCCATCTGTTCGAGCAGTCGGATCGTATCCGGGCTGATGCCGGCTTCGATGCGAAGCTCCTCCGGCAGCCACTGATCGTGAATACGTGGAGCGCTGACGGCGGATTGAATATTCATGCCATGATCAATGACATTCATGATCACCTGCAGCGTGGTGGTAATGATACGTGAACCGCCCGGACTGCCTGTAATCAGGAAGTTGTTGCCTTCATGCTTGACGATGGTGGGAGACATGGATGACAGCATCCGCTTGTTCGGGGCGATGGCATTGGCTTCGCCGCCGATCAGGCCATAGGCGTTCGGTACGCCTGGTTTTGATGAAAAGTCATCCATTTCATTGTTGAGCAGAAACCCTGCGCCATCAACGACCATGCCGGATCCATAGCTGAAGTTGAGGGTATAGGTGTTTGAGACGGCCAGCCCCTGGTCATCAGCCACGGAAAAATGCGTGGTTTCATTGGATTCATAACGGCTGACAGGCCCCGGGCCAATGTCGCTGGAGGGGGTGGCATGATCCATGTTGAAGGTCTTGCGAAGGGCGCTTGCATAGGCTTTTGATGTCAGGGCAGCCACCGGCACATCGACAAAGTCACTGTCCCCCAGGTACTGAGACCTGTCAGCGTAGGCCCGTTTCATGGCTTCGCTCATCAAGTGGATCGTTGCGGCGGAATTGGGGCCCAGCGCGTGAATGTCATCCCCTTCCAGCATGTTGAGGATTTCGACGATATGCACGCCCCCGGAAGAGGGGGGCGACATTGAATAAATGTCGTATCCGCGATAGGTACCGTGTGCCGGCTCCCGTAGTGCCGGCTGATAGGCAGCCAGGTCCTTCAGTGTCATGATACCGCCGTGGCGTTTGATCTGATCAATGATCAACTGTGCCGTTTTGCCGGTATAAAATTCCTGTGGCCCATGGGCGGCAATGCGTTTCAGCGTGGCGGCCAGTTCTGGCTGTTTGAAGCGTTCGCCGGCCTGATAGGTACTTCCATCCGGTTTGAAAAACACCTTGCGGCTGGACGGCCATTTCTCGAGGCGCTCACGCGCATCGGTTACTCCCTTTTCGAATCGCTCGGGCACAATGAAGCCATCCTCGGCCAGGGCAATGGCCGGGGCGAGGGCCTGCGCCAGGGTGAGCGTGCCGTAGGTATCCAGTGCCATTGCAAGGCCTGCCACGGTGCCAGGTACGCCGGAAGCATTGGCCGAGAAGCGGGAACGCTCCTGCACTACATTGCCGTCTTCATCCTGAAACATGGTGCGATACGCACCGCCAGGTGCCTTTTCACGGTAGTCGATGGCGATGACCCGGCCGCTTTTTTCATCCGATATCAGCATGAACCCGCCGCCACCAATATTTCCGGAGCGTGGCTGAGTGACCGCCAGAGCAAAGCCGGCTGTCACGGCGGCATCGACCGCGTTGCCACCATTGTCCAGTACATCCCGCCCGATACGGCTGGCCAGATAATGGCTGGTCGCAACCATGCCATGAGTACCTTCAGCAGGATGAAAACGCTCACCTTCGATGATAGGGGCTGAATCGTTCTGAGCTGCCGTGGCCGGAAAGGATAATGTGCATGCCAGGGCCATTGCCGCAGTGTGCACGCCGTAAGTGGATAGCCATGTTGGCATGAGCAGGTTCCTTGACGTCCTGTTATTGAAATCCCGCGTACCCGGGGGGCCGAGGGTGAATTTTCAGAGTAGCACTTTCGTATCACCGGGGGGCCTTGCCCGGCTCAAAACCAGCTATAGTCGAAGGTGTACTTCCCCTTTCAAGGACGAGAAACATGCCGGATCAAGCACCATGGCCTCGCAAGGCCGAAATTGTCAGGGACCAGCGCGGTGAAACGCCGGAAGGCGAAGCGGTCTACATGTATGAGTTGCGCGGGGTGGTACCCGAAGAAGGGCTTTTATTGAGTGAACATGAAAGTGAAGCCGAAGCACTTGATGCCAAGCGTCGCTACGAAAGCGAAGAGCAATAGGCACGAAGTGCCCGCTGCCCTGCAGTGATCTGCGTTTTATTGCATTGCCGTCCTTCGGGGCGGCTTTGTTATACTGGATATCTTCGTTTTTGAACCCGCAAGGAGACGCCTGTGTCTGCATGCCGTATCGCGCCATCCATTCTGTCCGCCGATTTTGCGCGGCTTGGCCAGGATGTCGAGGATGTGCTGGCCAGTGGGGCCGACATGATCCACTTCGATGTGATGGATAATCACTATGTTCCGAACCTGAGTTTTGGCGCTCCCATTTGTCATGCATTGCGTCATTACGGAATCGATGCCTTCATCGACGTGCATTTGATGGTGTCACCGGTTGACCGCTTGATCGGTGATTTTCTGGATGCGGGTGCCAACATGATTACCTTCCACCCCGAGGCCAGTGAGCACATCGACCGCTCCCTGCAACTGATTCGTGATGGTGGTGCCAAAGCGGGTCTGGTGTTCAATCCGGCCACTCCCTTGCACTGGCTGGATTACGTGATGGACAAGGTTGATATGGTGCTGCTGATGAGTGTCAATCCAGGCTTTGGTGGCCAGTCCTTCATACCGGGGACACTGGACAAGATTCGCGATGCCCGCCGACGCATCGATGAAAGTGGCCGTGATATCTGGCTTGAGGTTGATGGTGGCGTCAAGGCCGACAACATTGCCGATATCGCGGCGGCCGGAGCGGATACCTTCGTGGCCGGTTCTGCCATCTTCAAGCATCGTCGTGATGAAGACCCCCACGGTTACGACAGCGTGATCGATACACTGAAGCGCAATGCACGCCGAAACTGAGCAACCGGTCTGGCATCTTTACATGCTGTGGACAGGCCGTGGTGCCCTGTATACCGGTATCAGTACTGATGTTGCACGTCGATTTCGGCAGCACGTCAGCGGACGCGGTGCAAGATCATTACGCGGAAAGGGGCCGTTGACGCTGGCATATCAGGAAGTGGTTGGCAGCCAGGGCGAGGCGCTCAGGCTTGAAGCCCGGATCAAGAAACTGTCTCCCAGTGCCAAGCGAGCGTGGCTGGCGGAGCGGCTCAACGACCAGGCCCTGAGCCCTGGAAGGGAAGCTGAAACCGGGCATGATGCCGGCAGATGAGCTGACGATCGTCGACCTGCATGGTATTATCTGCCCTGCGCTGCGTGCCTGAATCGCGTAGCGCCAAAAGTAGATAAAGTGCCGTAGAGTACTTGATGAGGACGCCACACGGGATATCCCGAGTGGCGTTTTTTTTGAAGAAACAGACGGGAGGGCGGATGAAGATTGCAGTACTGGGAGCAGGTGCCGTGGGCTGTTTTTTTGGCGGACTGCTGGCCGAGCAGGGACAGTCCGTTATCTTGATTACCCGGCCGGCGCACGCTGAGGCCATCACGTCACAGGGGCTTGGTATTCATGAAGGAGAGCGCACCCGCTTCATTCATGCCGTGAAGGCTACTACAGACAGTTCGGCTCTGGCGGACGCCGGGTTGGTGCTGTGCTGCGTGAAAGCCGATCAGGTCGTTCAGGCGGCCGAGGCAATCAGGACGTATACCCATCACGGCGTGCCGGTACTGGCTCTTCAAAATGGCCTGACCAGTGCAGACCATCTGGCGAACCGGTTACCTGATCATCAAGTATGGCCGGTACTTGTTTACGCAGCCATCGGGATGAAGGCGGCCGGTATCGTGGCACACCGGGGGGGGCATACCCTGTGTCTTGATCAGCGAGCGCGGGCCACATCCTGGCATCCGTCACTGGTTGGTGAGCTGATCGCCCTGGATCACAGCGATGACATGACCGCTGCGCGCTGGCGCAAGCTCATCGTCAACTGTGTGCTGAATGCGTTATCTGCCGTGGCGCAAAAATCCTATGGCGAGTTGATGCAGGTGCCGTCGATGATGGATGTGATGGACGCCCTGTTCTATGAGTGCGCTGCCGTGGCAGCCGCCTGTGAGGTGGCCATCGACCCGGGGCTAAGGGACGATATTCTGCATATTGTACGCACCATGCCTGAACAGTATTCCTCCACGGCGCAGGATATTGCGCGAGGGCGGGTGACTGAAATCGAGGAATTCAATGGGTTCATCATGCAAAAAGGGCGTGAGCATCAGGTGCCCACCCCCGTCAATACGACGCTTTATACGTTGACCAAGGCGATTGAGGTGCCTTGATCAGTGCAGTTTCATGCGCGGTCGAATCCAGCTGTTGAGGGCATCAACCAGCATGGTCAGGCCTGCTCTGGCCGTGCCGTGCACTGCGCGCTGGTGCATGCGATAAAGCGAGACATAAAACAGTTTCGCCAGTTTCCCTTCCACAAACAGGCCCCTGGAAGAAGAGCTGCGCATCAGATTGCCGACAGCATCGAAATGAGCCAGTGATATCAATGAGCCAAGATCCCGATAGTTGAAGTCCTTGAGGGGCTTGTTCTCCATTGCGGCCAGGATGTTCCTGAACAGCAGGTTGGCCTGCTGATGGGCCGCCTGGGCTCGAGGTGGAACAAACTTGTCTCCTGGCTGGGGGCAGGCTGCGCAGTCACCAAAGGCAAAGATGTTGGCGTCATCCACGCTTTGCATATTCTGATGTACCAGCACCTGATGATTCGGTCGGGTACTCAGCCCCAGCTCGGATAGAAAGGCCGGGGCCCTGACTCCTGCTGCCCAGACGGAAAGGTCTGCCTCGATGCGCTTGCCGTCTCCGGTTTCAAAACCATGTTCATCGGCCTGGGTTACCCGGGTATCCACGTGCAGCTGAACGCCGAGTCGGTCAAGCTGACGATGCACTGGCTGGCTTATGCGCTCGGGCAGGGCCGGCAGCACGCGTGGGGCAGCTTCAATCAAATGAATCTTGAGCTTGTGCCGGTCCACGCGGGTGACGCCATAGCTGTTGAGCATGTCGGTGGCATCAAGCAGTTCGGCCGAGAGTTCCACGCCGGTTGCCCCGGCCCCCACGATGGCCAGCGTAAGTGGTGTCTGTTGGTCATCGTTTTGATGATTATGGCGCAGGAACGTGTTCAGCAGCGCCTTGCGAAACTGTTCGGCCTGCAGGGTACTGTCCAGAAAGTAGCAGTTGTCGCTGACACCGGGGGTGCCGAAATCGTTCGAGACGCTGCCCAGGGAAAGTACCAGGTAGTCATAATCCAGCGTACGCTGTGGCAGGATTTCATGGCCGTCTTCATCTGCGATGGCGGCCAGATGGATGCGGCGGGCTTCCCGATCAAGGCCGGTCATGGTGCCACGCTGAAACCGATAGCCATTGTGGCGGGAGTGGCCCTGATAGGACACTTCATCAAGCCCGGAGTCCAGTTTTCCGGTAGCCACTTCGTGCAGTAATGGTTTCCAGACGTGCGTCTGATCCCGGTCGACCAGCACGATATCGGCTTTCTTTTTCTTGCCAAGTTTCTTGCCCAGACGTGTGACCAGCTCAAGGCCGCCGGCACCGCCGCCTACAATTACAATACGAGGAGCATTCATGATGTTTTCCTGTCAGGGGCCTCGAGGGAGTACCTTACCCTGCTTCAATTAGCCCTTGTGAATTCAAGTTGCTGTCAGCAATGGAAAAAATGGAGTTCCAAGAATACTCTTACTGATGGCGCCATGACATACCGAAGCAGGCTGATGGCACAATCAGCCAGTACATGAACATACAGACAGGGGAGTAGCACATGCACGAGGTACTGGAGGGCATTACGTTGATTGCCTATGACCTGGACGGCACGCTGATCGATTCTGTCCCGGATCTGACGTTTGCGCTTCAGGAGACCATGAGCGAACGCCACCTGCCGGTCCCCCGGGAAGAGGCCGTGCGTCAGTGGGTTGGCAACGGATCGCTGGTACTGGTCGAGCGTGCGTTGGGGGCGGCCAGTGATCAAGGGTTGATGGCACCACCGGACAAGGCGCTGGTCGATGCACTCCATGAGCGGTTTCTGCATCATTATGGCCGTTACGCCTGCCGTGCTACCCGGGTCTATCCGGGGGTACATGAGTGCCTTGCTGCCCAGAAGGCTCGTAACCTGACGCAGGTGCTGGTGACCAACAAGCCATCGCGCTTCATTGCGCCGCTGCTCGAAGGGCTGCAGCTGGGCGGCTACTTTACCCTGTTGATCGGGGGAGACTCCCTGCTTCGCAAAAAGCCCGATCCGCTACCGCTTTTACATGTGATGGAGCAGGTCGGGGCACGGCCGGGTCAGACCCTGATGGTCGGGGATTCAGTGCATGACGTTCGTGCCGGGCAGTCAGCAGGGTGCCGTACACTGGGCGTGCCCTATGGCTATAATCACGGCCAGCCGATCGCTGACGCCGGCCCGGATGTGATTGTTGAATCACTGATTGAACTCGTTTAGGGTAAATTTCCCCGCGCCGGGGCCTTTTTTCAATGAAGATCAGGATATTGCCATGCCCATATTCGAAACGCCGGACGCCTGCAGATGCAATGCGGCGGGCTGGCGAGGATAACGAGCGCCCTGTTTTCGGCCTGATTCCCGGGCCTTCGCTTCCTGTTATTCATGCGCCTGACGCGCTTGCCGAGACCCCCCATGACACCTGAACGCTTTAATGAACTGGCTGATGCCGGTTATACCCGTATTCCTGTTTCACGTCGTATTCTGGCCGACCTTGATACGCCGCTGTCTACCTATCTCAAGCTGGCCAACGCGCCATGGAGCTTTTTACTCGAATCCGTACAGGGGGGTGAAAAGTGGGGCCGCTACTCTATTATCGGGCTGCCTTGCCGCGAGCGAATTGAAGTTCGTGGCTTTACCATCCGTCATTTCATGGATGGTGAGGATGCCGGTGCTACACAGGTAACGGACCCGCTGGCCTGGATCGATCAGTACCGGCAGCGATTCAAGGTGCCGGAAGAAGATACGTTGCGCTTTACCGGTGGACTGGTCGGGTACTTCGGTTACGACACCATTCGTTATATCGAGCCACGCCTGCAGGGCGTTGAGAAGCCGGACCCCATCGATGTGCCGGATATTCTGCTGATGGTGGCCGAGGAAGTCGTGGTATTCGACAACCTTTCAGGCCAGCTGACACTGGTTGTGCATGCGGATCCATCTCGAGAGGAGGCCCTGCGCGGCGCTTATCAGCGTCTTGATGTGCTGGAAGCCCAACTGCGGGCCACCATGCTGTCGGCATCCAGTCCGGGCTCCGGTCGCGACGATATTGGCGAGAATGATTTCTTTGCGAGCTTCTCGGAAGAGGGCTACAAGGACGCCGTTCGTCGCATCAAGGAATACACCCTGGCCGGCGATGTCATGCAGTGTGTACCTTCCCAGCGCATGTCGATTCCCTTTTCGGCTCCGCCGCTGGATTTGTACCGGGCGTTGCGTTACCTGAACCCGTCCCCCTACATGTTTTTCTTCAACCTGGACGATCACCACGTCGTGGGCGCATCGCCCGAGATCCTTGCGCGGCTCGAGGGTGACGAGATTACGCTTCGCCCCATCGCCGGAACGCGTCATCGTGGCGCCACCGCGGAAGAAGACCTGGCCCTTGAAGCTGAACTGCTGGCCGATCCGAAGGAGCGTGCCGAGCACTTGATGCTGATCGATCTGGGCCGTAACGATGTTGGCCGGATCAGTCAGCCGGGAACCGTCGAGTTGACCGATAACATGAGCATCGAGCGGTATTCGCATGTCATGCATATCGTGTCCAATGTGGTGGGGCGCATAAAGCCGTCGCTGGGGCCGATGGATGTTCTGCGAGCCACCTTCCCGGCAGGCACCCTGTCCGGCGCGCCCAAGATCCGGGCGCTGGAGGTCATTGACGAAATCGAGCCGGTCAAGCGGGGAATCTATTCGGGGGCGGTAGGGTATCTGTCCTGGTCCGGCAACATGGACATGTCGATTGCCATCCGTACTGCCGTCATCAAGCGGGGCGAACTGCACGTGCAGGCGGGCGGTGGCATCGTGGCTGATTCCGACCCGGACGACGAATGGCAGGAAACCCTCAATAAGCGGCGTGCCATGTTCAAGGCGGTCGCAATGGCTGAAAAAGGGCTCGATAATCTGGACTGATCTTATAAGGCCCGCCGCATGATGCGGGCCTTGACATGGTTCTGCGGGCAACACACTATGCATTGTATGATGATCACGACAACTACACTCGTTTCGCGCCTCGGCGCCTGGTGGCCTCGCTAGAAGACAGGCGGCCAGCGTGTGTTTGTGTGATCGACGATGCCGCCGCTAGGGCGGCATTTTTGTGTCTTCCCCTGGCGCGGTCGGCGGATGGTTTGATACGCAAGGAGTAGTACATCATGTCTGTACTGATGATCGATAATTACGACAGCTTTACCTACAACATCGTGCAGTATCTGGGGGAGCTGGGTGCCGAAGTCGAAACCCTCCGCAACGATGCCGTCACGCTTGAAGACATTGCCGGAAAATCATTTACGCACCTGATCGTGTCGCCGGGCCCGTGCACGCCGAACGAGGCGGGCATTTCCATGGCATTGATACGCGAATATGCCGGCCGGTTGCCCATACTGGGTGTTTGCCTGGGCCATCAGGCCATTGGTCAGGTTTATGGCGGTCAGGTCGTGCGTGCACCGCAGGTCATGCATGGCAAGACCTCGCTGGTGCATCATGAAGGCGTGGGGGTCTTCCAGGGGCTTGAAAACCCGCTGGAGGTGACCCGGTATCATTCGCTGGTAGTCGATCGTGACAGCCTGCCGGACTGCCTGGAGATCACGGCCCTTACCGGTGATGATGATGTCACGCCCGGGCTCGTCATGGGGCTGCGCCATCGGACCCTTGATATCGAAGGAGTCCAGTTTCACCCGGAATCCATCCTGACGCGTCAGGGCCATCAGCTACTGGCGAACTTTCTCGAACGAGGCGAATGTCCGATCACCACGCGGGCAGTCGCCTGAGCCGCCGGCGCACACGCCTCACTCAGGTTGAAACAACTACAGGAAGGATTGTCGTGGAACTGAAAGAAGCCATCACTCGTGTCACACGGGGCGAGCACCTTGCGCTAAAGGAAATGCGTGAGGTCATGCATCAAATGATGAGTGGCCAGGCCGACCCGGTTCAAATGGGCGGGTTCTTGATCGGTCTTGCCATGAAGGGGGAGACCGTCGACGAAATCACGGCGGCTGTTGAGGTCATGCGTGAGCTGATGACGCCCGTCCGGGTTCAGGCTGACAATGTGGTCGATATCGTAGGGACCGGCGGCGACGGTGCGGGGTTGTTCAATGTGTCTACAGCCTCGTGCTTTGCAGCCGCAGCAGCAGGCGCGCATGTGGCCAAGCATGGCGGGCGCAGCGTTTCCAGCAGCTCCGGCAGCGCTGACCTGCTGGTGCGGGCCGGCGTCACGCTGGATCTGACTCCGGCGCAGATCGGTCGCTGTATCGAAGATGTTGGTGTCGGGTTCATGTTTGCGCCGAATCACCATACGGCCATGCGTCACGCGGTGCCGGTGCGCCAGTCGCTCGGGGTCCGGACGATGTTCAATATTCTCGGGCCATTGACCAATCCAAGCGGTGCACAGCAACAGGTGATCGGTGTTTATGATGCCTCGCTGATCGAGCCCTTTGCAGAGGTGCTTCGTCGCATCGGCAGTACCCATGCCCTGGTCGTTCATGCCGAGGATGGGCTGGATGAGTTGTCGATTGCCGGAGTAACCCATGTCGCGGAGCTGAAGGACGGGGAGATCACGACCTATACCCTGACACCGGAAGACGTCGGGCTGTCGCGCAGCTCACTGGAGACGCTCAAGGTGTCCAATGCCGAAGAAAGTCTGGCGATGGTGAAGACGGCGTTGAAAGGTGATGGTCCTGCTGCAGATATGGTGGCCTATAATGCAGGGGCTGCCATTTACGTGTCAGGTATTGCCTCCTCGATCAAGGAGGGCGTGGCCATGGCCCAGGATGCCCTGTATACCGGCCTGGCAGCAGAGCGTTTGCGCGAGTTGTCCCATTTCACGTCTGTTTTTGCAGGAGTGGCAGATGAGTGAGTTGCCCACCATTCTGGCCCGTATCATCGCGCGCAAGCGCGAAGAAGTCATCGAGCGTCAGGCCATTGCACCACTGAACGCCCTCAAGGCCCGGGTCAAGCAGGCTCCGATGCCCCGCGGATTCATCAAGGCACTTGAGCGTACCATGCTGGCCGGGGACCCGGCGGTGATTGCCGAAGTCAAGAAGGCTTCTCCGTCCAGAGGTGTTATTCGCGAGGATTTCAGGCCGGCTGATATTGCACGGGAATATGAAGAGGCCGGTGCCAGCTGCCTGTCGGTATTGACCGATGTCGACTTTTTTCAGGGCTGTGATGAATACCTGATGGCAGCCCGCGATGCCTGTGCACTGCCGGTGCTTCGCAAGGACTTTGTGATTGATCCCTATCAGGTGCTCGAGGCCCGGGCACTGGGCGCGGATTGTATTCTGCTGATTGCGGCTGCTCTGGATGATGACGCGCTCAAGGCCCTTCATGATCAGGCCCGCAACCTGGATATGGATGTGCTGGTGGAAGTGCATGATGCCCTCGAACTCAATCGTGCACTGGCGCTGGATCTGACTCTCGTGGGAATCAACAACCGTGACCTGCATACGTTTGAAACATCGCTTGATACCACGTTCAGTCTATTGCCGATGATTCCCGATGGTGTGACCGTCATCACGGAATCAGGCATTGCCACCCGCGACGATGTGCACCGTATGCAGGCGCATGACGTCAATGGCTTTCTGGTTGGTGAAAGCTTCATGCGTGATCCGGATGCGGGCGCTGCGCTGCGTCGACTCTTCTTCTGATATCCTGCCCCGGGAGATGTCGGTGGCCGTCATGGAACGGCCACCGCCCCATCAGTTCTCGAGTGCCCGGGTGAAGCGATCAAAACGCAATGGGTCATCACTGATGACGCTGGTGACACCAATGTCCCACCAGTCATTGAACCTGTCGGGGTCGTTCACGGTGTAGCAGACCAGTGCCATGCCGCCTTCGATGATTTCCCGCGCCCTCGCTTCGTTCATGTAGCGCCAGTCGACGTGGATGCTCTCCGGTTCCAGCCGTTCCGCGTCCCAGAGCCAGTCTCTGGGTATTTCCTCGCTAAACAGAATCCCCAGGGGGGCCTTTTTATCCCGCTGGCGTATCTCATCAAGCACGTCGTTTGAAAAGCTCGACAGCAGCAGGCGCTCTCGCGGTAACCCGCCGTTCAGAATCGGAAGCACCGCATCAATCAGTGGGGACGGCTCGTCCCGATGATCCAGTTTGAACTCCAGATTGAGTCCCAGTCCGCGCTCGGCAATGACATCCAGCGCTTCCTTGAGCGTGGCCATGCGCTCGCCTTCAAAGCGCGGATCGAACCAGCGTCCTACATCAAGTTGTCTGGCCTCGGCAAGGGTCAGCTCCTTGAGCCGGCCCTTGCCATCACTGCACCGTCGGACGTGGGTGTCATGCCAGATGACCGGCGTGCCATCGCCCAGGCACTGTACATCGAGTTCGACCCAGGCAATGCCTGCATCCGCGGCTGCATGCAGTGCAGACAGAGTGTTTTCAGGTGCTCGGGCGCTGTATCCCCGATGGCCGATAAATTGTGGAAGTGCCATGTTGAATCTGTCCTGCGGTAGAAAATAGCGGTGAAGCTCACCGGGTAAAAAGTATAGCGTGTTGCAGGTACCTGCCAGCGGTGCATGCTGTTTTACTGCGCGATCGACGCTGGCTGTGCTAGGCTCCGCGGTGAAATCGTATGCATCAAATACGGGCGTGTTCAGTAATAAAGAGTCTCCGCATGAGAGTGGCCGAAATCAAGGACAAGGCGCAGCGTGACAGCTGCGTGGCGCTGATGTGCGCCGAAGTATATGGCAAGCAGGCCGGCCTCAAGCCGCTGGTTGTATTTACCGGGGCCCTGGCTGCCCTGATAGATAACGATGCGGCCCGAGTGGTGGCCCTGCTTGATGCCCGTCAGAAGGTCTTGAGTACTGCGCTTCTGGTACTGGATATCGAAGGCGAAGGGTTGGAGCTGAAGCTGATGGTAACCCCTGAACACGTGCGCGGACAGGGATATGGGCGTGAGCTGGTGGAGCGGCTGACGGCCACGACCAGTCTTCGGGTGGAAACCCGCGACCCACGTCTGGAGCAGTTTTTCCATGCGCTGGGGTTCAACAAGTGGTTTTACGCGGATACCGGCAGCCGGGTCGGGTTCAACCAGCTGGCGCGAGTGACCTCCCTTCATGAGGCACCGGAAACCGTCAGCTTTGATGAAGACGTCATTCTTCGAAGCTTCAAGCACAAGTCGGAGCTGTTTGAAGAATGGAAAAACCGCTTCACCACGGCCCTTGCCGAAGCGCCATCCCTCAGCGCCGGCTGACATGCCCCACCCCCTGATCCTGCAGGGGGTGGTATCCCGCCCTTACTCGTCAGTAGCTTTTCTGCCTCGCCGCAACTTGTCCAGATACAGATATACCACCGGCGTGGTATAGAGGGTCAGCAGTTGACTGACAATCAGCCCCCCGACGATTGAAATACCCAGCGGTGCGCGAATGTCTGCATTTTCATCGGTGCCGAACATCAATGGCAGCGCGCCCAGAATGGCGGCCAGTGTCGTCATCATGATGGGGCGAAAACGCACCAGTGCGGCTTCACGGATCGCTTCAAGCGGTGGCAGTTTGCGATTGCGTTCTGCGTCGAGCGCAAAATCTACCAGCATGATGGCATTTTTCTTGACCACACCGATCAGCAGGATGATGCCGATGGCGGCAATCAGGGTAAAGGGCTTACCCAATAGCATGAGCAGCAGCAGTGCACCGATACCGGCGGAGGGCAGGGTGGACAGTATGGTCAATGGATGAATATAACTTTCATATAGAATGCCCAGCACCAGGTAGACCGTCACCAGTGCGCCTAGAATGATCAGCGGCATGGCAGAGGCACCTTCCTGGTATCTGGCCGCCCCGCCTTCAAAGCCAGCCTGAATGGCGGTAGGCAGGCCGAGCTGATCCAGCGCCTCGTTGATACGCGTCGTGGCAGCGTCCAGAGTGGCCCCATCGGCCAGGTTGAAGGATACCGTGGTAGCAGCAAACTGGTTCTGATGGCTGACGCTGACCGGCGTGTTGGTGCGCTCGACATGGCTGAAGGCCGACAGGGGAATCCGGTCGCCGTCCCTGTTGAACACATGGAGGCGCGACAGAATATCTGCCGAGCGCCGATAGCGGGCATCCAGTGCCATGATGACGTAGTACTGGTGGGCTCCCTGATAGACACTGGCGACCTGCTTCTGGCTGAAGGCCCCCTGCAACAGGGTATCGATCGTGGTCATGTCGACTCCCAGCCGAGACGCCTTGTCTCGATCTACCTGAAGTGTCAGTGACAGCCCCTGACTCTGGCTGTCGGAGCTGACGCTGGTAATGGCATCCACGCTTCTCAGTTTTTCCTGCACCCTGGGTGCCCATTCATTGAGCAGGGACAGGTTGTCGCTTTTCAGTGTGACCTCATACTGCCCATTGCTTTCCCGGCCACCAAACTGAAGATCCTGCAGAGCGCGCATGTAGACGCTCATGCCTGCCATGTCGCTGGTGCTGGCTGTCAGCTCATTGGCAATGGTCCGGGTGTCCTGGGTGCGCTCGTTTTTCAGGGTGATGAAAAGCGTTGCTGAATTGCTGCCTCCGCCGCCCGGGCCACTGCCGCCAACAAACCCGAGCACCTGGTGCACGTTCGGATTGGCCAGCAGCCGCGCCCGCAGGGTGTCGAGCTTGGCTGTCATGGCATTGAACGAGATGCCCTGGTCGGCCTTGGCCGTACCCATCAGTCGGCCGGTATCCTGGTCAGGGATAAAGCCCTTGTCGATGGCGGCATAAAGGTAGCCATTCAGAACAATGACCGCGACCAGTGACAAAAGGGTCAGCCGCCGGTGACGCAGGGCCATATCCAGGCTGCGGGCGTAGCCGCGGTTGAACATCTCGCCCAGGTGATTGACCCACCGAGTCATTCGGCCGGGTTCGGAGGCATGATGCGGCTTCAGCCAGCGGGCGCACAGCATGGGTGTCAGGGTCAATGATACGACCAGTGATACCAGTACGGTAATGGACAGGGTCATGGCAAATTCATGGAAAAGCCGACCCGCTATCCCGCCGAGCAGCAGCAGGGGTATAAAGACAGCCACCAGTGACAGGCTCATCGACATCACTGTAAAGCCGACTTCTCGTGCACCTTCAAGGGCGGCGCGCATGGGGGGCAGGCCGCGCTCGATATGACGTGCGATGTTTTCGGTGACCACGATGGCGTCATCGACCAGAAACCCGATGGCTACGATCAGGGCCATCAGTGACAGGCTGTCGAGGGAGTAGCCCAGCAGATACATCATGCCGAACGTTCCCAGCACTGACACTGGAATGGTGGCACTGGGAATCAGCGTCGCCCGTCCGCTGCGCAGAAAGACGAAGACCACCATTACCACCAGAGCTACGGCCAGCAGCAGGGTAAGCTGGGTTTCGTGCAGTGACCCCCGTATGCCTGGAGAGCGATCCATGACCGTAGTCAGCTGCGCGCTGGCAGGCAGGCTACGGGCGATATCTGTCATTCGGGCCTTGATACCGTCGATGGTCTCGATGACGTTGGCCCCGCTGGCGGCCGTCACGACCATCAGCACTGCTGGCGTCTCGTTCAGAAAACCGACCCGGTAGATATCTTCAACGCCCCGGCCGATCCGTGCCACATCACCCAGTCGTATGATGTTGCCCTTGCCATCATCGCTCAATACCAGCTGACGGTAGCTATCGACATCAAACAACTGGCTGTTGCTGTCCACTTCCCAGCGATACAGCCCGCTGTGAACAAAGCCCTTGGGGGCGTTGCTGTTGGTATTGCTGATGGCTGCGCTGACCTGATCGAGCGCAATGCCGGCATGGTCCAGCCTGACCGGGTTCAGGTTGATGCGTATGGCCGGGGATGAGCTGCCGGCCACTGACACGTTACCGACTCCCTTTGCCTGCGCTACCCTGGGTGAGACCTGCTCATCTGCCATGGAGTACAGCGCTCCCTGGCTCAGGGTGCTCGAGGTCAGACTCAGGATCATGATCGGCGAATCCGCCGGATTGAACTTGCGGTAGGTCGGGCGGCTTTTCATGGCGCTGGGCAGCAGGGCCTGGGCCGAATTCAGGGCCGCCTGCACTTCCCGGGCCGCATCGTTGATGTCCTTGTCCATGTCGAATTGAATGATGACGCGCGTTGAGCCAGTCGAACTGGACGACGTCATCTGACTGATACCGGCAATGCTGCCCAGCGACCGCTCAATGGGAGTGGCAACCGTCGATGCCATCGTTTCAGGGCTGGCGCCGGCCAGGTTGGCGCTGACCATGATGACCGGAAACGACACATCCGGCAGCGGGGCCACCGGCAGCCGAAAGTAGGACAGCGTACCGGCCATGATAATGGCCAGCGACAGCAGTACCGTGGCAATCGGTCGCCGAATGAAGGGCGATGACAGGCTCACGGGTGCGCTCCATGGTCGGGATCTGCAGGCTCGGTCTCCGGGCCGCCGGTGTTCGACGTGCGGCGCCATCGGCCGGCCAGTCGGTCAAAGAACAAATAGATCACCGGCGTGGTAAACAGGGTGAGCAGCTGGCTGACCATCAGGCCTCCGACCATGGCCAGCCCGAGGGGCTGGCGGAGCTCGGCACCATATCCGCTGGCGAACATCAGTGGCAGGGCGCCGAGCAGGGCCGCAAAGGTCGTCATCATGATGGGCCTGAAGCGCAGGCAGGCAGCCTGATAGATGGCATCCTCAGGCGCCAGGCCCTGATGGCGTTCGGCATCAAGGGCGAAGTCGATCATCATGATGGCGTTTTTCTTGACGATACCGATCAGCAGGATGATGCCGATGATGCCGACCATCCCCAGGTTATTGCCACTTGCCATCAGTGCCAGCAGGGCCCCAAT
Organism: Larsenimonas rhizosphaerae; assembly: GCF_026240105.1. Classification (NCBI taxonomy): domain Bacteria; kingdom Pseudomonadati; phylum Pseudomonadota; class Gammaproteobacteria; order Oceanospirillales; family Halomonadaceae; genus Larsenimonas; species Larsenimonas rhizosphaerae. The sequence continues at coordinate 1,353,021 of NZ_JAPIVE010000001.1, read as the reverse complement.
GGCCGCCGACGGCAGGGTCGATAGAATCGTCAGTGGGTGAATGAAGCTTTCATAAAGTACCCCCAGCACGATGTACATCGTGACGATGGCACCAAGTACCAGCCAGAGCGTATTGCTTGTTGATGACGAGAATGACAGTGCCGCTCCGCGATAGGCAAGCTCGGTACCGGCATCAAGCCGGCTGGCCTGTCTGGCATCATCAATGGCATCAAAGGCCTGGGAAAGAGAGTAGCCTTCGGCAACATCAAACGAGATCAGTGCCGACGGGAACTGATCTCGTCGCTGAATGGACAGCGCCGTGGTGGTTTCGCTGATATTTGTCAGTGTTGATAGCGGAATGCGGTTGTCATTGTCATCCACCACATAAAGCCTCGACAGTGCGGATGGTCCCTGTTGATGCTGTTGGTCAACACTCAGGACGACACGGTACTGGTTTGACTGGGTGAAGATGGTGGAAATCAGGCGCTGACCAAAGGCGTTATACAGGGCATTGTCGATATCGGCCACGGATACGCCCAGCCGGCTGGCCCGGTCTCGATCGATGGTCACCATGAGCTTGCGCCCGTTGTTTTGAAGGTCGGTCGATACACTGGACAGCACCGGTGAGCGCGCCAGCTGATCAATCAGGCGCGGGACTTCCTGATCCAGTCTTTTCCGGTCGGTATTGGTGAGCGTGAACTGATACTGATTGCGGCTGACGCTGTCTTCGAGTGTCAGATCCTGCACCGGTTGCAGGTACAGGGTTATCCCCGGCAGATCGGCTACGCGATGTTGCAATCGGGTAATGACTTCGCGGCTGTCGTCACGACCACCGATCGGGGACAGCCTCAACTGCAGGCGCCCGGTATTGAGGGTGGTGTTGGTGCCATCAATACCGATGAAGGAGGTAATGCTCTCCACGGCCGGATCCTTGATCAGCGCCTTGACCAGTGCCTGTTGGCGGGCCGTCATGGCCTGGTAGGAAGTGTCCTGGCTTGCCACGGAGATCCCCTGGATCAGGCCGGTATCCTGGGTTGGGAACAACCCCTTGGCGATGGAGAGATACAGGACTGCGGTCACGCCAAATGTGCCCAGTGCCACAAGCAGGGTCAGGCGCTGATGGTGCATCACTCTGGAAAGGGCTCGAGCGTAGCTACTGCCTAGTCGCTCGAACAGGGTCCGGCGACGGGCATCGTTTCCTGCCTTTTCAGGGCGTGCCTTCAGCATCTTCGAGCACAGCATCGGGGTCAGCGTCAGCGACACAAATGCGGAGATGACGATCGAGATGGCCAGTGTCATGGCAAATTCCCGAAACAGTCGGCCCACGACATCACCCATGAACAGCAGTGGGATCAATACCGCCAGCAGCGAGACTGTCAGCGATACGATTGTAAAGCCGATTTCCCGCGATCCCTTGAGGGCAGCCTTGTAGGGGCGGTCGCCATTTTCGATATGCCGCATGATGTTTTCCAGCACCACGATAGCATCATCGATCACGAACCCGGTTGCGATGGTCAGGGCCATCAATGACAGGTTATTCAGGCTGAAGCCGAGCAGGTACATCACGCCGAAGGTGCCTACCAGTGAAAGGGGCACGGCCAGGCTCGGGATGATGGTGGCAGGAATATTGCGCAGAAACAGAAAGGTCACCATGACGACCAGCGCGACTGCCAGCACCAGTTCGAACTGTACATCGTCAATGGAAGAGCGAATGGTCGTGGTGCGATCATTCATGACGTTGACTGACAGATTGCCGGGCAGGGTGCGTTCCAGGGATGGCAGTAGCCGCTTGATGTTATCCACCACCTGAATAACGTTGGCGCCCGGCTGTCGTCGGACATTGAGAATGATGGCCGGCGTCCCGTCTGCCGTGGCCGAAAGGTAGGCATTCTCACTGCCATCGGAGACCTCGGCCACATCGGCCAGACGCAGTACGGCGCCGTTGTCGTGCGTCAGAATCAGGCGACGATACTGATCAGCCGAGGTCAGTTGATCGTTGGCATCCAGGGTAAGGGTACGGTAGCGGCCATACAGGCTGCCCTTGGCAAGGTTGACGTTGGCATTGCTGATGGCTGTACGAACGTCTTCCATATCCAGCCCGCGGGCGGCCAGCTTGCGGGTATCAACGCGTACGCGTACGGCCGGTTTGTGACCACCGATGACCGATACTTCGCCTACGCCGGTAATCTGGGAAATTTTCTGAGCTACACGGGTATCCACCAGGTCGTGGACCCTGGTCAGCGGCAGCGTGCTCGAGGTAACGGCCAGCGTCAGTACCGGCGTATCGGCCGGATTGACCTTGCTATAGCTCGGTGGCTGGGGCAAATCCTTCGGCAGCAGGCTGTTGGCCTGATTGATGGCAGCCTGAACGTCCTGTTCTGCGGTGCCGATATCGATATCCAGGCCGAAGCGCAGGGTGATCAGCGAGGCGCCCCCCGTGCTGGTGGAACTCATGGTATCCAGTCCGGAAATCTCGCCCAGCTCGTCTTCCAGTGGAGCAGTAATGTGGGACAGCATGATGTCCGGTCCTGCGCCGGGATACAGGGTCTTGACCTGGATCGTCGGATAATCCACCTGCGGGAGGGAGGCAATGCTCAGTAACCGGTAGGCAAGGATGCCGGTGATCAGTATGGCGACCATCACCAGCGTGGTAGCAATGGGGCGTTGTATGAACAGGCGAGACGGGTTCATGCGTCCGGCTCGGCATCTGCTGGGCCGGTGGGACTGCCCTTGGCCTCGGAAGCCGGGTCACCTGGCAGGGCGTGGCTCACCACCTTGACTCTGGCACCATCGCTCAGCCGATCAACGCCGTCGACAACGATGTCATCTCCTGCCGATACTCCCTCTGCCACGGCTACCCGCGTATCACTGTCAGCGGCCAGAGTGACAGGGCGGCGTGATACTTTGTCGCCCTCGACGTGGTAGACAAAGCTTTTGTCGTCACTGGTCTGAATGGCAGAGCGCGGCAGAACGACAGCCCCTTTCAGAGTATGCAGCACCAGCTGGACATTGACGAACTGATTGGGGTAGAGCGAGGCTTCATCATTGTCGACACGAGCGCGCAGCCTGAGCGTGCCGGTAGCGGTATTGATCATGCTGTCCACACCGGTAACGCTACCTGTTGCCAGGGGAGCATCAGCATCATCGAGCACCGTGACCTTCAGGGGCTGGCCAGCATCGAAGCGTGGCAGAATATCATTGCGGTAGCGAGATGGCAGGGAAAAGACCACGCTCATGGCGGAAAGGTCTGTCAGGGTCATCAGCGGGTCTTCGTCCCCGAGCTGGACAATATTGCCGGGGTCCACGTTGCGGATACCGATGCGGCCATCGATCGGCGCGGTCAGTGTCGTGTAATCGAGTTGTACTTTTGCATCCTCAACGCTGGCCTTGTCCGAAGCGACCGTGCCGGTATATTGCCTGACCAGCTGCTGCTGGGTTTCAAGATCCTGTCGCGAGATGGAATTGGTTTTGATCAGCTTTTGATAGCGTGCCAGATCATCCCGGGCCGTGGACAGCTGTGCCTGGTCCTGGGCCAGTTGCCCTCGGGCCTGATCAAGCTGTGCCTGGTAGCTGCGGGGATCTATCCGGGCAATGACATCGCCTTTTTTTACCTGCTGGCCTTCTCTGACATCTACCGACAGTAATTCACCTTCGACGCGGGGGCGGACCTCGATGCCTTTCAGAGACTTGACGGTACCCAGTGCGGTGACTTCTACCGGGAAATCGGCCTCGATCGCCTGTTGTGTTGAAACAGCCGTGGTCGGGGCCGCTGGCTGGCCTGTCTTGTCATCAGGGGTGTGGTTGAATCTTGATACGGTCAGTGCGATCAAGAGCAGGGCCGCAATCAATACAACCCAGAACAGGGGACGCCGCACGAGTGGGCGGGCTGGGGCCTTGGGTGAGGTCATCAGTGACATCCGGTTGAAATCAAATCTACTGGGGCAGGTCGGCAGGCAGGCTTACCGTGCTGAATTGACCTGATATTTGAAAAGGAAGTGTCTACAGCATAAAGAAAAGCGGGCAGGTAGGAAAACAAACCTGAAGGAAATGCCATAAACAAACGGCAGGATGACAAGGCATCCTGCCGCGGTGGGATCACTCGAAGTGATGAGCGCTGCTGTGATGTTTATCCAGTGCAAAGGCATCAAAGTCGAAGTCATCGACGGTCAGCATGTCCAGTACCTCGGTTTCGAAGGCAATCATGAATTCGCCTTCTTCGGCACTGAGCAGACCGCTGGCGATACCGGCTTCAATCCGTTGCTCGGGGTGCAGCTTGTGGGCCGGTATATCACCCCGGGATTGAGCCTTCTGAAGCTTTTTATAAAGCGGTTCTGCCCGAGCCTGATCCCTGAGCAGGCAGTTGTAACGATACAGCGGATTTTCGCGATCGCCTTCCTGCCATGTGTCCCAGGTCAGTTCGGTCAGGCGATGACGAAGTGGTGTGTCGGTCGAAATAGCCTGAGCAATGCGCCGGGCAACCTGGTCCGAGGGGATCTGGTGACGCCGCCCAAGGGGGAAGATCAGCGGTTTCAATATTGTGGCCAGTGCTCGGTTGGGCAGGTTGGCGAGAAAGTCGATCAATCCCTTTTCGGCATTGTAGAGCAGCCGGTCGAGGCTGAAATTCAATAGGCCGTGTTCTTCTTCCACCAGAGCGCGCTCATTGGCCTGCTTGATGACCATCGAGGCCAGATAAAGGTTGGACAGGGTGTCACCGAGTCGAGCCGAGAGCATCTCACGCCGCTTGAGCTGGCTGCCCAGTGATCCCATGGCAGCATCGGCACACAGGGCAAAGCCACTGCTCAGTCGGTCGATGGCCCGCGCATGCGATGCAAGGGTAGCGTCTATGCTGGAAGCGGGTCTGGTCAGTCCCAGACCATGCAGCAGGCTTCGAGCCCCGTTGCCGGCCACAAATCCGATGTGACTGAACACGGCACCATCAAAGGCAATCAGGTCATCCTGATCCTTGGCCGCCAGCTCCTTGAGCACGTAAGGATGGCAGCGAATGGCGCCCTGACCGAAGATCATCAGGCTGCGCCCCATGATGTTGGCCCCTTCTACCGTGATCAATACCGGCGTGGCTGCAAAGGCCAGACCGATGTAGTTACGCGGTCCAAGCGTTACGGCCCTGCCGCCATGGACATCCATCGCATCAATCATCATCTGGCGTGCCATCTCGGTCAGATGCGTCTTGATGATCACGGAGGGCACCGCCGGCTTGATGCCGTGGTCGATCATGTTGGCCGTATGCATCACGGCCGCCTGTGCAATGTAGGCTCGGCTGGCCAGTCGAGCGAGGGCTTCCTGTACACCTTCCATATCGGCCACCGGTTGGTTGAACTGACGGCGAATGCGGGTGTAGCCACCGGCATGTCCCACCAGATAGCGGCCCTCACCACTGGATCCTGACGGCAGGGTGATACAGCGTCCGATGGACAGGCACTCGACCAGCATCCGCCAGCCCTGACCGACCATGTCCGGTCCGCCAATGACCCAGTCCAGTGGAATGAAAACGTCCTTGCCGCGAATCGGACCGTTCATGAACGGGCTGCCGATCGGGTGATGGCGGCGGCCGATGGACAGGCCGTCGGTGTCACGGGGGACCAGGGCGCAGGTAATGCCCCGATCTTCAATGTCACTCAGCAGTTTTTCCGGGTCGAAAAGGCGGAAGGCCAGCCCGACCACGGTGGCGATGGGGGCCAGAGTAATCCAGCGCTTTTCAAAGGTCAGTGCAATGCCCAGGGTTTCCTTGCCTCTGAACATTCGACGGCACACCTGGCCGATATCAGGAATGGAGGTCGCATCACTGCCGGCACGCGGTCCGGTCAGCCCGAAACAGGGAATTTCACGGCCGTCGGCCAGCCGGGGCAGGTAGTGATTCTTCTGCTCCTCGGTGCCGTATTTCATCAGTAGCTCGCCAGGCCCGAGTGAGTTGGGCACGCCGACCGTCACCATCAGGGTTTCATCGATCGACAGCTTTTGCAGTACGGCAGATTGCGCCCTGGCTGAAAAGCCCAGGCCGCCGTACTGTTTCGGAATGATCATGCCGAAGAAACGTTCGCGCTTGAGGTAGGCCCAGAGCTCTTCAGGCAGGTCGGCTCTCTCTCTTGAAATTTCCCAGGCATTACACATGCTGGCAGCCACGCTGCACTGATGATCGATGAAAGCCTGTTCCTCTTCCGTAAAGTCGTCACAGCGTTGATCGAACAGCCGGTTCCACTGGGGGCGACCGCTGAACAGCTCGCCATCCCAGAATACCGTGCCGGCTTCCAGGGCAATACGCTCGGTTTCCGAAACCCGGGGGGCCACCTGTTTGAACAGATTGAACAGTCTGGGCGTCAGCCAGTGGCGGCGAACGTTTTTAAGGCCGCAGACGGCCAGGGTAATACCGATCAACCACCAGAGCACTCCTATGACCCAGGAATGCAGGAACAGGGCCACGGTTCCCAGCACGAGGAAAAGGCTCATTACGGGTTTGGCACCCGCTTCTCGAGCCAGTAACCACAGGGTGGCTCCTGCGGTGATCACTAGGATGAGCAAGGTTATCATGGCGGGCTCCCGGTATATTTAAACGGTCGTTTGAATCACTGTAGAGGAGAAACCACTGTACTGCCAAGCCCTGCTAAAGGTGTAGAAGATGCTGCTGATTTCTTCAGTCAATATCAAACGGAAAGGCCCGCCAGTGGCGGGCCTTGATGACATGAGGCAGTGGTCTGATCGACGGTGGGATCAGGCGCGTTTGGGCGCCTCATGGGCCGGCCGGCCTTCTGCCTTGAAATAGTCGGCATCGGATTTCGGCAGTGGGGCGCGTCCCCGTACCTTGTCGGCCAGCTTTTCAGCCATCATGATGGTGGTGGCATTCAGGTTGCCGGTAACAATGACAGGCATCAGTGACGCATCGATCACGCGAAGCCCTTCCATGCCGTGTACTCGTCCTTCGCCATCGACCACGGCCATGTCATCATCACCCATTCTGCAGGAGCCGCAGGGGTGGTAGGCCGTTTCGGCATGCTCGCGTACGAAGGCATCAAGCTCTTCATCACTTTGAACATGCGCTCCAGGCGCAATTTCCTCGCCCCGGAATTCATCCATGGCCGGCTGATTGATGATGTTTCGTGTGAGCCTGATACCGGCACGGAACTCTTCCCAGTCGCGCTCTTCGGCCATGTAGTTGAATAGAATGCTGGGGGCATCATGCGGGTCAGTGGAGCGCAGCTTGATGCGGCCACGGCTGTTGGAGCGCATGGATCCGACGTGAGCCTGGAAACCGTGTGCTTCGACTGCACTCTTGCCGTTGTAGCTGATGGCAATCGGCAGGAAGTGGTACTGCAGGTTGGGCCATTCTTCGTTGTCGTCCGAGCGGATAAAGGCGCCTGCCTCGAACTGATTGCTCGCACCGATGCCCTTGCCGAACATCATCCACTCAAGCCCGATTTTGGGCTGGTTATGGATTTTCAGCGACGGGTAGAGCGAAATCGGCTTCTTGCATTCATATTGAATGTACATCTCGAGGTGATCCTGCAGGTTCTTGCCGACACCTGGCAGTTCATGAACCACATCGATGTTCAATTCGCTCAGCCACTCCGGATCGCCTACTCCCGAGCGCTGCAGAATCTGTGGCGAGGCGATGGCTCCACCACACAGCAGTACTTCCTTGCGAGCGTGCACTTCCTTGCGGGTGCCTTTCTGATCATACGTAACGCCTACCGCCCGCTTGCCCTCGAACAGAATGCGGTCCGTGGTGGCGTGTACTTCAATGGTCAGATTATCGCGCTGTCTTGCGGTATCAAGATAACCTCTCGCGGTAGAGGCACGGCGTCCGTTGGGCGTTGTCGTACGATCCATCGGGCCGAAGCCTTCCTGCTGATAGCCGTTCAGGTCATCGGTGCGCGGATATCCGGCATCGACACCGGCCTGAATGAAGGCGAGATTCAGCGGATTGGTATCCTGTTTGGGTGTGGCAACACTGACCGGGCCTGTGCCGCCGTGGTAATCGTTGGGGCCGATGTCACGGCTCTCTGCCTTGCGGTAATACGGAAGACAGTCTGCATAGGTCCAGTCCGACAGGCCTGGCCGTTCGGCCCATCTGTCGAGATCCATGGCGTTACCCCGGATATAGCACATGCCATTGATCAGCGATGAGCCGCCCAGCCCCTTGCCACGACCACACTCCATCCGGCGGTTGTCCATATGGGGTTCGGGGTCGGTCTCAAAGGCCCAGTTGTACCTTTTTCCCTGTAGCGGAAAGGCCAGCGCTGCCGGCATCTGGGTCCGGAAGTCGAGTCGATAGTCCGGACCGCCCGCTTCAAGCAGCAGTACCGTTACATCACGATCCTCGGTCAGACGTGTGGCCAGTACATTACCGGCAGAGCCGGCACCAATAATGACGTAATCAAATTCCTGGCGATCTGCCATGGTGTATTCCTCGTGTCAGGTCGTCGTGGGTTGCGTCACCGCAGGGAAGGGGGCCGGCAGGCCGGCCCCGCCGATTTCAGAAGGCGGATTCAAACGGGCCCATTTCGATCTGCACTGATTTGACGCGGGTATAGTGCCCCAGCGTGATCACTCCGTTTTCGCGGCCGACACCGGACTGCTTGTACCCACCGACCGGCATTTCAGAAGGTGAATCACCCCAGGTGTTGACCCAGCAGATGCCGGCTTCCATCCGGTGGATGACTCGATGTGCACGGTTCAGGCTTTCAGTGAAGACCCCGGCGGCCAGGCCGTATTCGGTATCATTGGCGCGGCGAATGACTTCTTCTTCGTCATCGAAGGCGAGTATGGACATGACCGGCCCGAAGATTTCTTCCCTGACGATGCGCATGTCATCGGTGCAATCGGTGAAGACAGTGGCTTCAACGTAGGCACCCTTTGCAAATTCACCTTCCGTCATGCGGTGACCACCGGCCAGAAGGCGTGCGCCTTCCTGCTGGCCAAGCTCCAGATAGGAGATGACCTTTTCCATATGCTCGAAGCTGACCAGTGGGCCAAAGTTGGTGTCTTCCTTCAGTGGGTCACCGGCCCTGATGTTCTTGAGGCGCTCAAGAAGACGTGCTTCAAAGTCATCCTTGATGCTGCGTTCGACAAACACGCGTGTGCCGTTGGTGCAGACCTGACCGGTAGAGTAGAAGTTGGCCATCATGGCACCGTCAACGGCGCGATCAATGTCGGCGTCGGCAAAGACGATCAGGGGTGACTTGCCACCCAGTTCCACGGTTACTTCCTTAAGGGAAGAGGCTGCAGAGGCTGCCATGACCTTCTTGCCGGTACCGACTTCACCGGTAAAGGAAATCTTGTCGATGCCCATATGCTCGGTCAGCATGGCGCCAACACGGCCATCGCCGTGAACCACGTTGAATACACCGTCCGGCAGGCCGGCTTCGGTAAGGATTTCAGCCAGTTTCATGGCCGTCAGCGGCGTGACTTCGCTGGGTTTGAATACCATGGCGTTGCCGGTTGCCAGAGCCGGAGCAGACTTCCAGCAGGCAATCTGAATCGGGTAGTTCCATGCCCCGATGCCGGCACAGACACCGAGCGGCTCGCGGCGGGTATATACGAAGGAATCCTCGCGCAGCGGGATCTGCTGACCTTCCACTGCGGTAGCCAGGCCTGCGTAGTATTCAAGGGCATCGGCACCGGTCACGATATCCACCGCCGTGGTTTCGCTCATGGCCTTGCCGGTATCAAGGGTTTCCAGACGAGCCAGTTCATCATTGCGCTCGCGCAACAGGGTGACGGCACGGCGAAGGATACGTGAACGCTCCATCCCGGTCATTGCCGCCCAGACCTTCTGCCCCTGACGTGCGGCGTCGACAGCCTTGTCGACATCTGCCTGAGATGCCTGCTGCACAGTGGCAAGTACCTCACCGGTTGCCGGGTTGATCGTGTCGAAGGTTTCGCCGGAGGTCGCTTCTACGTGCTGACCGTTGATGTAAAGCTTCTGGGTCTCGAAAACGCTCATACCATCGCTCCCTGAGTTGAATGGAGGTGTCATTGAAAAGGTAACTACCGGCACGCCTGTTCCAGGTTGCCGGCGTGGTCGGCTGTCTTGTTGAATTGTTCATCGATGAAATCAAACGCGATACAGATCGCCCTGGGGATATTGAGGCCCTCCGGTGCCAGTGCACCGCGAAGCCATAATCCGTCGATCAGGGCCGCTAGGCCGCGGGCAGCGTTCTGGGCCTCGTCACGAGGCATTTTCTTGCGAAACTGAAAGCACAGATTGGAGTAGAGGCGGCGGTCATTGACGCGCTGCAGCCGCATCAGATCGTCCCGGTGCATGCTGGTGGTCCAGAAGGCCAGCCAGGTTTTCATGACGCTGCGGCTGATCTGACTGCGATCGAAGTTGGCTTCAACGATAGCCCGGAGGTGCGCGCGCGGATCACTGGTGCCCAGCATCCTTTGGCGCTGGCTTACGGCATCGCCCAGATCAGCAAGAATGTGGCGCATGGTGGCTTCCAGCAGCCCGCCCTTGCCACCAAAATAATGGCTGATGATGCCGGTCGATACGCCAGCGCGCGATGCAATGCGTGCGATGGTGGCATCTGCAAGACCGACATCATCGATGGCCTCCATGGTGGCCTTGATCAACTGATGGCGGCGGATGGGCTCCATTCCTACTTTAGGCATGCGCTTGCTCCCGGGTATCGCGATAATGGGATTACCGTTAATACAGTCAGTGTATCATTTTTTATTGAACGTTCAATCAATAAAAGAAGTTCGGCGTTTCGAGTGTTCATTGCAGGATTGTTTTACTGAAATCGGCGCATCGGGTCAGACATTGAACGGTGCCGGCCTGTAAACGCCAGAGAAGAAAAGGGCATTGATCGCACCTGTTTTCCGCGTTTTCCCGCTTTGACAGTTAGGCCTGTAAAAATAAGTACTTGCATGTAAATTTCCATGGTGTAAGATACTTGCCGTTGTTGGCTACGTAGCTCAGCTGGTTAGAGCACATCACTCATAATGATGGGGTCCCCTGTTCGAATCAGGGCGTAGCCACCACTTGAAATGGCGTAAGCCATGGGTGTAGTAGAAAATAAGGAGCGTCATTGCCACAGGTGTTGACGAGCGATTTAAAATCCTTATACTACGCCGCGTACTCAGGACGTCATTCCCCGATAGCTCAGTTGGTAGAGCAAATGACTGTTAATCATTGGGTCACAGGTTCGAGTCCTGTTCGGGGAGCCATTATCCCTGATGTCCGAGTTACAATTTACAATATGTATGTTCCCCGATAGCTCAGTTGGTAGAGCAAATGACTGTTAATCATTGGGTCACAGGTTCGAGTCCTGTTCGGGGAGCCATTTTGTAAATCCTGCCGGTAAATCTCCTTTTTGTGGTTCTGCAAGAATTTCATTGTCATATCTATTAGTGTCGTTCATCGATCCTGGTTTTATCTGATGTAGATAATGCTTGACCTTTCTGTATTTATTTGCCTTTAAGCGTATGCTTTGCTAAAAGAACAGCACCAGCTGCCCGTGGCCGCTGGTGTTTGGCCTGCGTTCGTGTCAATGGCGCGTAGATCGCGGTCGGGCCTGCAGGTATTTATACTGCCTGTGCTTTCCTGACGGGTTTCCCTGATGTATTGATTTTTATTGCTGACAGTAGTGTTAAAGGATTCGCATGTCTCGTGAAAACGTCTTGTCCGTAAAGGAGAAGTGGGCGCTGGATGCGCAACTGGGTGAGTTGCTGCGCGGGCTGGATACTCGCAACGATGTGGATGAGCAGTTCAAGAAGCGGCTTGATGCCCTGATGGCTCAGTACGACATTGATCATCAAACCATGATGGACGTGCTGGTGTGGCTGGACCGCTAATGTTATTGAATAAATAAAAAAGCCGCTGATACCTATCAGCGGCTTTTTTTCAGGATGGAGTGATCGATTACTGGTCCTGCATCAGCTGGTGGTAATCATAAAGGATGGCAGCACTTTCATTGAGTTCAGCCTCGTCAATTGGGGTGGCGCTGTCCTTATCGTCACGGCTGTCAGTCCAGTCCTTTATCTCGGGTAATTTCAGTGCGCGCCGGCGTTGGTTCTCGAGCGAGAGTTGCTCCGCCTCCTGGGCATCCATTTCGTTTTTGCGCTGACGCTTGTTCAGGCTGACCGAGCTGGTCTGTTCCCGCAGTTTTCTGGCCAGACGTGCTTCCTGCTCGAGGTATCGGAAGTTGGGATCGTTGGATGCGCGCTGTTCGTGGCGTTTTTCAAGTTCACTCATCCAGCGTGCCGGATTGCCGTAACGGCGGTAGTTGACCGGGCGGACGGTATCCCAGGGCAGGGCGTTGTCCAGTGCGCTTTCACCGATTTCCTCGCTGTCGAGCATGCTCGGGAAGCTGATGTCCGGCGTGACGCCTTTCATCTGGGTGCTTTTTCCGGTGATTCGGTAAAACTTGGCCCGTGTCATCTTGAGCTCGCCATGGCTCAAATCCGACATTGTCTGAACGGTTCCCTTGCCGAAGGTGCGGGTGCCTACGATGATGCCGCGTCCGTAATCCTGGATGGCGCCTGCAAAAATCTCGGATGCTGAAGCCGACAGTCGGTTGACCAGTACGGCCAGTGGCCCGTCGTAGGCAACACCTCGGTCGGTGTCTCCGTAGAGGCTGATGCGACCACGGGCATCACGAACCTGTACCGTGGGCCCACGGTCGATGAACAGGCCGATCATGGAGTTGGCTTCCTGAAGGGCGCCACCGCCATCATTGCGCAAGTCGAGCACAATGCCTTCCACGTCCTGGTCCTTGAGCTTCTCGATCAGCTTGCGTACATCACGGGTTGTGCTGCGGTAGTCCTGGCGGCCTGCCTGCCAGGCTTCGAAATCGACGTAGAAGGCGGGTACGGTGATAACGCCTACCTTGACCGGTCTACCGTCACGCTCGAGCGTGACAATCTGGCTCTTGGCGGCCTGATCCTCAAGCTTGACGGTATCTCGCTTGATCTTGATGACGTGGGTTTGCGTCACATCAACGGCCTTGGCAGGTATGATTTCAAGTCGCACGATAGAGCCTTTTGCGCCTCGAATCAGGTCAACCACATCATCAAGCCGCATTCCGATCACATTGGTCATTTCGCCGTCTTCCCCCTGGCCCACCGCAACGATGCGGTCGGCGGGTTTCAGTGCGCCTCCCTTGTCGGCCGGGCCGCCGGGTACCAGGCTTGCCACCTTGACGTATTCGTTTTCGCTTTGCAGCAGGGCGCCGATCCCCTCCAGTGACAATTTCATCTGAATATCAAAGGATTCGCCCTGGCTGGGAGACAGGTATTCAGTATGAGGGTCGATCGAGCCAGTAACGGCGCTCATGATGACGCTCATCACGTCTTCGGACTTGGTTTGACGAATACGGTTAAGCTGATTTTCATAGCGGGTCAATAGCTGTTTGACGATGTCGTCATCTGCGGTATTTGACAGTGACATGGTCAGTGCGGAGTTCTTGATGCGCTTGTCCCAGAGGGCATCGAGTTCCTCGCTGCTGGCTGCCCAGTCGCTGTCCTCACGGTCCAGTACCATGCGCTCGTTGCCTGAAAAGTCAAAGACAGGCTTTTGCCTTAGCTGGTTGATGGCGTAATTCAGTCGGGCTTCAAGGCGGTCCTGGAAGCGGTCATAAAAGGCGTAGATGGGGTCCAGGTTGCCTTCCTTGATGTCATCACCAAAACTGTCTTCCAGGCCGCTGAATTCATTGATGTCGCTTTCCAGCAGGTAGACATGTTGAGGGTCAAGCAGCTTCAGAAGGCGCTCAAAGGCGCGTTTGGACCACGCCTGGTCCATAGTGACATCGTCATAGTGGCCATAGCGCAGTGCTTCGCTGACTTCTCTGGAAGCCTGCTGTTGTTCACTGGTAGACGTGATGGGGGCGGCAGAAGCCGGCAGGCTGAAGGCCAGCCATAGAAGGGTAATGGCCAGTTGGCTTGCCACGACGCGTGGGCTCATCAATGAAGCTCTCCCTGTTTCATGTACACTTGTTCCTGAATTCCTTGCACTTGTCTGCGCGTGGCGCAGGCTTTATTCATGACGCCTTCCAAAACATTCAACAGGCATATCACGAGGCTTTTTTTATGGTTTCAGCTTCCCGGGTACAGGACCACTTGTGTCGGTTTCTCGATGCATCTCCGACGGCGTGGCACGCAACCAGCACCATGACCGATCAATTGTCACAGGCAGGGTATCAGGCATTGGATGAGCGGTCAGCATGGACGCTGTCACCGGGGGGCCGATACATGGTTACCCGCAATGATACGGCGCTGATTGCATTTCAATTGCCTGAAAAGCCACTGGAAGGATTTTCCATGATGGGGGCGCATACCGACAGTCCTTGTCTTCGGCTGAAGGCCAATCCTCTGATTCAGTCAGATGACTGGTTGCAGCTTGGCGTTGAAGTGTACGGAGGGGCCTTGCTGGCGCCCTGGTTCGACCGTGATCTCGGGCTGGCGGGTCGCGTGCATGTGCGACGCTCGGATCAGACAATTGAAGGTATATTAATTAATACCAGGAAGCCAATTGCTGTCATACCTTCGTTGGCCATTCACATGGATCGAGAAGCCAACAAGAATCGGACCTTCAATGCACAGACCCAGATGTCGCCGGTGCTGTGGCAGGTTGGTGAAGGCCGTACGCTGGATGATCTGATTCGTGAGCTATTGAGGGTGCAGGGCGAAGGGGATATAGAGTGTGTGTTGGGTCATGAGCTGTGCCTTTATGATACTCAGCCTGCAGCTTGTATCGGCTGGGACGGTGAGCTTGTTGCCAGTGCGCGGCTGGATAATCTGTTGTCGTGCTTTTGTGCAACGCAGGCGCTGTGTGAGGCGTCTCCGGATCAGGCCGTATTGCTGGTAGCAAACGATCATGAGGAGGTGGGCAGTGGGTCGGCCAGCGGGGCTGAAGGCAGCTTTCTTCGTGACGTACTGTCCCGGATCAATGAATCTGCTGTTGGCGAAGGGGGAAGTGAGGGATGGGTGCGCATGATTCAGCGCTCGTTCATGGTGTCCTGTGATAACGCTCACGCGCTTCACCCCAATTACCCGGAGAAGCATGACGGTAATCATGGACCAAAAATCAACGGGGGCCCGGTAATCAAGGTCAATGCCAATCAGCGATATGCGACCAACAGTCAAACGCAGGCCCTGTTTCGGACTGCCTGCGCCATGGCCGAGGTACCGGTGCAGGAATTTGTGACGCGAGCTGATATGGGGTGTGGCAGCACCATCGGTCCGATTACGGCCACGGCCCTCGGAATCCCGGTTATCGATGTCGGATTGCCCCAGTGGGCCATGCATTCAATTCGTGAAACGGCAGGCGCGCATGACCCCGAATATCTCATTCGGGCCCTGGTGGCCTTTTTTGCTGCCGTCAATGATCGCTGAGCAGTCAGTAACGAAAAAACCCGCCAAAAGGCGGGTTTTTAAATTCTGGTGGCTACGCCCTGATTCGAACAGGGGACCCCATCATTATGAGTGATGTGCTCTAACCAGCTGAGCTACGTAGCCGTCGAACGGGGGTGGATAATACGGATCAGCCCCCGCCAAGTCAAGGATTTTAGACGTTAAACCGGAAGTGAATGACGTCCCCGTCCTTCACGATGTAGTCCTTGCCTTCCAGGCGCCATTTTCCGGCTTCCTTCGCCCCCTGTTCACCGTTGTTTGCCACGAAATCGTCGTAGGCAACTACTTCGGCGCGGATAAAGCCCTTCTGGAAATCGGTGTGGATGACCCCGGCGGCCTGAGGGGCCGTGGCGCCACACTTGACGGTCCAGGCGCGTACTTCCTTGACGCCGGCCGTGAAGTAGGTCTGAAGGCCCAACAGGTCATAGCCTGCACGAATGACCCGATCAAGCCCGGGTTCGCTCATGCCGAGCTCTTCCAGAAACATGCCACGTTCTTCGTCATCCAGCTCGGCAATTTCGGATTCCAGCTTGTTGCAGACCGGAACTACTACTGCGCCTTCCTGTTCTGCAATGGCGCGCACGATATCGAGGTAGGGGTTGTTGTCAAAGCCATCTTCATTGACGTTGGCAATGTACATGGTCGGCTTGAGGGTCAGGAAGCCGAACCCCTTGAGCTGTGAAAGCTCATCGCTGTCGAGTGCGAAGCTTCTCAGTGGCTGGCCTTCGGCGAGGTGCGGCTGGATGCGTTCAAGAATGGCCTTTGTCGTAACAGCATCCTTGTCGCCCCCCTTGGCGGCCCGCGCCAGACGGGTAATGGCGCGCTCAACGCTGTCCAGGTCTGCCAGAGCCAGCTCGATATTGATTGTCTCGATATCGGCCGTCGGGTCCACCTGGTTGGCTACATGGATAACGTTATCGTTATCGAAGCAGCGCACCACGTGAGCAATGGCGTCGGTTTCGCGGATGTTGGCCAGAAACTGGTTGCCCAGACCTTCGCCCTTGGATGCGCCTGCCACGAGGCCTGCAATATCCACGAACTCCATGGTGGTCGGGATTGTGCGTTCCGGCTTGACGATTCCTGCCAGGGTTTCCTGGCGTGGATCCGGTACCGGTACGATGCCGGTGTTGGGCTCGATGGTGCAGAAGGGAAAGTTTTCGGCGTCGATGCCTGATTTGGTCAATGCATTGAACAGTGTCGATTTGCCGACGTTGGGGAGACCGACAATGCCGCAGTTAAAACCCATGCTGTCATCCTGTATGTCGTGTTGAAACGGGTAAAAAGGAAGGCTGCTGACCGGACAGGGCGTTACTTTACGCTATGAAGATGGTTCATGGCGCGAGCCTTGTCGCCGCTTAATAATGCGGGGAGGGAGTCGATGGCAGCGTCAATGGCGGCATCGATGGCCTGGCGCTCTGCCTTGCCGGGAGCGCTCAATACGTAATTGGTGACCAGTTTTGCCTGGCCGGGGTGATCTATGCCAAGGCGGAGGCGCATGAAGCCGGCGTTATTGCCCGTAGCACTGATAATGTCGCGAAGTCCGTTGTGTCCGCCATGGCCACCACCCTGCTTGAGGCGGGCCTGGCCCGTGGGAATGTCCAGCTCATCGTGGGCGACGAGAAAGGCTTCCGGGGGCAGCTTGAAGAAATTGGCAAGGGCGGCAACGGCCTGACCGCTGCGATTCATGTAGGTCGTGGGGACCAGGAGGTGAAGTTCGATGCCCTGAAAGGAGACCTTGGCATACTGGCCGAAAAATTTCTTTTCCGGGCGCAGTGATGTGCCGCAGTGCCCTGCCAGGGCTTCGATAAACCAGACGCCTGCGTTATGTCGGGTCAGTTCATACTGCTGGCCGGGGTTTCCCAGACCAACCAATACACGAATGTCCGTCATGCAGGCGTCCTTATACTCAGCTTTCGCTGGCGTCGCTATCGGCAGCTTCGCCGGTACCGTCGTCGTCACTCTCGGTACCCGGGCTTGCGTGCGTTACACTGACGATGCCGTAGTCAGCGTCTTCGTCGCCGTGGCTCAGTGCAACCAGAGATACGCCGGAAGGCAGTTTGATGTCGGACAGGTGCAGGGTGTCGCCCATGCTCAGGTCGGCCACGTCCACTTCCAGATATTCCGGAAGGTCCTTCGGCAGGCAGCTGATTTCAACGTCGTTGTTCAGAACGTGCAGTACACCGCCTTCGTCCTTCACGCCCTTGCAGGTGGTGTCGTTGGTGAAGTGCAGCGGAACCGTCGTGGTCAGTTCGTGAGTAGCATCAACGCGCAGGAAGTCGGCATGCGTAATCAGCGGCTTGTACGGGTGACGCTGCAGGTCGCGTACAACCACGCTTTCCTTCTTGCCTTCAATGTCCAGCGTAATGATGGAGGAGAAGAAGGATTCGCTTTCGATGGCCTTGTAGAAGGCGGGCTTGTCGATGGCGATCGGCTGCGGTGCAGCTTCACCGCCGTAGACGATAGCGGCAACGAAATCGTTCTTGCGACGCAGGCGGCGGCTCGCACCTTTCCCCAGCTCGCTGCGAACGTGAGAGTTCAGAATGAATTGCTGTGACATGGTTTATTTACTCACTTTAAATGATGAAGGCGAAAACGGCTGTCCGCGACCAGACTGTCCGTTTCCGCCAAAAAGGCGCCGCGATGGCGCGGCGCCAGTACCTCAGTGCCTAGTGGAACATGGCGCTGACGGATTCTTCATTGCTGACGCGACGTATCGCTTCCGCGATCAGTCCCGCCATGCTTAGCTGCCGGATTCTGCCGCTTCTGCGGGCATGTTCCGACAGTGGAATAGTGTCACCAACGACCAGTTCATCGAGCTTGGACTGGCTGATGTTGTCCACGGCCGGGCCGGACAGGATCGGGTGAGTGGCGTAGGCCACCACACGACGAGCCTGGTGGGCCTTGAGTGCCTCGGCAGCCTTGCACAGGGTGCCGGCAGTATCGACCATGTCGTCGACAAGAATACAGGTACGATCCTTGATCTCGCCGATGATGTGCATTACCTGAGCCTGGTTGGCCTGAGGGCGACGCTTGTCGATGATGGCAAGATCGGTATTGAGCTGCTTGGCGATTGCTCGGGCACGTACCACGCCGCCGACATCGGGCGAAACGATGACGATGTCGTCATAGTTCTGGCGTTCGATGTCATCCAGAAGGATCGGAGAGCCGTAGACGTTGTCGACGGGCACGTCGAAAAAGCCCTGAATCTGATCGGCGTGAAGATCCATGGTCATGACACGGTCAACACCGGCCTTGACCATCATGTCGGCAACCAGCTTGGCAGAGATGGGGACGCGGGCTGAGCGTACGCGCCGGTCCTGGCGTGCATACCCGAAGTAGGGTACGACGGCCGTGATCCGTGTGGCCGATGCACGACGCAGCGCATCCACCATCAGGATCAGTTCCATCAGGTTGTCATTGGTAGGGGAGCAGGTAGATTGAAGAATGAACACGTCCTTGCCGCGAACATTTTCATTGATTTCAACGGCGATTTCCCCATCACTGAACTGACCAACTGTTGCATGGCCGAGTCTGTTATCGAGACATTCTGCAACTTTACGGGCGAGTTCGGGGTTGGCGTTCCCCGCGAAAACCATCAATTTAGACACGCGCAGCCACCTTTGGACGCTAATGGAGTCGTATAAGGAAACAGGTAGAACGAGACTGAGCCAGACGTTATCAAGTAAATGGCTGGGGTACCAGGATTCGAACCTGGGAATGCCGATACCAGAAACCGGTGCCTTACCACTTGGCTATACCCCAACACGTCGTCTGCCAGTCACATTATCCGGGGCTGTCCACGGTAATGTGAAGGGGAGAAGTATTACAGCCTTTCGCCACAAATGCCTGCCATTGCCGGCGACCATCGTGGGTGTCACGCTCCTGCTGAATACGGCGCAGAATGTTAGCGGCCTCTTGCTCCGACGTCAAGGGGCAGAATACACAGGCGCCTGTGCCTGTCAGTCGGGCAGGCCCGAAGGGCGCAAGCCACGTCAGGGCATCATCGATTTCAGGATAGAGGCGTCGGGCGACTTGCTCGCAGTCGTTATGGGTCAGGGTGAGGGCCTGGTCGCGCGAGATTGGTGGCGTATTTCTGGGCAGGTCCGGCGTTGAAAACAGGGAGGCAGTCGATACGTGTGGCCCGGGGTGAAGGACCACAAACCATTGCTCTGGCAGGGTGACTGGCTCCAGTCGCTCGCCAATGCCCTCTGCCCAGGCGCTGTACCCGCGAACAAATACCGGTACATCCGCGCCCAGAGGCTCTGCAAGTCGGGCCAGCACGTCGAGGGAAAGCCCCAGTGACCAGAGCTGGTTAAGCCCGACCAGAGTGGTTGCTGCATCGGAGCTGCCGCCGCCGAGCCCACCGCCCATGGGCAGATGCTTTTCCAGATCAAGCAGGGCGCCCCGGGAGGTTCCCGTGTAGTCGATCAGGGCATTGGCCGCTCTAACGATCAGATTGTCCTCATGGGCTACGCCCTCGATCGATGAGGCGAGCTGTATGCCGGGGGTGGCCGAGTCGCGAAAGTGCAGCGTGTCACCGTAATCAAGCAGCTGAAAAAGGGTCTGCAGCAGGTGGTATCCATCGGAGCGCCGCCCGGTGATATTTAGCATCAGGTTCAGTTTCGCCGGGCAGGGCAGGGACAACGTGCTCACGGCGAGGCTCCCGGCTGCCAGTTGGTTACGACCAGTACGGCACGGATGTCGCCCTGGGTCATGGTGATTCGGCCCGGTAGCCACAGGCCGTCAACCAGAGTCCAGCGCTTGTAGGTAATGACCCATCCGGCCTGACTCAATGTGGCCGGAAAGCCCAGATCATCTCTTTCGATATGCGATTCGCTGCCCGGGGCGGGGCGCGCCTTGATCCAGTGATCCAGCGATGAGACCGGTAGCGACCAGCCAAGACGCTCCTGCATCAGGGCTTCCGGCGTCGGGGCGCTGAACTCTCCATCGCCATTGGTCAGCGTGACCTGGCCGGGCTGGCCATCCAGCACGGTGCGACCCGCGCCGAAGGGGCCGGTCAGCAGCAGGCGATAATGGCTGGCCTGTTGTGTCCAGTCCAGGTTGGCACTCTGATGGGTGTCAGGCGCACGCAGGCCTACCTTGCCTGCGAGCTTCCACGTATCCAGCTCATCCAGCGTGGTCTGCTGGTTTTTCCAGTCCCCGACATGGCGCGTGCCGTTGGGGCCAGGAGCCTGAGTGGCGCAGCCGGCCAGCAGGGCAACAAGGGTTATCAGCGGTAATGAACGTGTCATGCAGCTACTCGTGTATCTGGGTGGAGGATGTGCCCTGTTCCGGCCTCAGGCTCGGGTGACGTGACAACAGGTCGTCCAGTGTAGGGTGTTCTTCAAAACGCTCAAGGGCATCGTTGATGACGGCAAGTGCCTGCGGGCGATGCCTGTCCAGCCACAGGGCTTCGGCCAGATGGGCGGCAAGTTCTTCGTCCGGCATGTCGTTGTAGGCCTGTTTGAGCAACAGGATTCCCTCTCGATAACGACCCGCACGGGTATAAGCCCAGCCCAGGCTGTCCTGAATGGCCGGGTCATCCGGGGCGAGCCGGTGTGCCTTTTCAAGGAGTGCGATGGCCTCCCTGGACCGGTCAGTAAGGTCGGCCAGAGTGTATCCGTAGGCGTTGAGAAGGTGAGGCTGGTCGGGGTGGCGCTCGACCAGAAGACGAAGATCGTCAAGGGCCGGACCTGTTTTTTGCTGGTTCAGGCGACGCATGGCGCGAAGGTAAAGAAGGTCGTCATTGTGATCGGGGTGATTGTCTATCAGGTCGTTCAGCAGCTGATCGCCCTGCCCGGGTGCGTCGAGGCGATCCAGCAGGGCTACCTGGCTGGCTGCCAGTTCGGCAAGGTAGTGTGGATGACGATCCCGTTGCGCCTGCAGCCATGCCACGGCGTCATCAGGCTGATTGATGTCCAGCAACAGGGCTACGGCCTGCCGTTGGGCTGCCATGAATGCACTACCTTCAGGGATGCGCTCATAATAGACCAGTGCCTGTGAAGGATTGTTCTGCTGGGTGGCTGCCGAGGCGGCCAGCAGCAGGCCCTCCGGTTGATCCGTGTCCAGCAGGGGGGATAGCAGTGCCATGGCCTGTTCGGGGGCCTTGTATCCCAGGTGAAGCCGGGCCAGTGACAGGCGCAGGCTTGTATCGTCATCTGTTCGGGCCAGCAGTTGCGCCGTCAGTGGGCGGGTGCGTTCAGGCTCTCCGGCGGCGAGACGTGCCTGAATCAGTGCCACTGTCAGTCGGTAATCATTCGGATGCACCGCAAGGCCCGCGCGGGCCGAGGCAATGGCCCGATCCGGCTGCCGGTCGGCGAGCCAGAGTTGCTGCCCTACCAGCCAGTAGTTGACGCCTGTTGACCGGATGCTCTCCGGACGCTCTTGCTGATAACGCTGTCGGGCCACGTCCAGTCTGTCAGCATGAATGTCGGCCAGAATCAGCGCCAGACGAGCTTCCTGATCCGTCGGGTGTGCGGCGATGTGTCGCTGGAGAGGCGGTATGAAGCCTTTGGCATCGGCCCCATGATGAATGGCGTTATCAATGAAACCAGCCAGGGTAGGGCGCTCATCCGGGGGTAATGTCAGCAACAGCGTCAGTGCTTCTGGCCAGTCCCTGTTACTTCCTGCCAGCTCCGCCAGTATATGTCGTGGAAGAGGGTTGGCAGGGGCGACTTCAGCCCACAGGCTGGCGGTCTGGCGCAGCAGCAGCTCATCATTGGTCTGCCCGGCCAGTCGCGTGGCCCGCTCCGCCATGGCGGGTGTAGTCATGCGCTCGCCATGGCTCAGGTACTCCCTGGTGGCCGTTTCAAACTGGCCGCGGGAGGCCGCCAGTTCGGCGGTCAACAGCCTTTCCAGATCAGCGCTTCGGTCGGAATCATTCGGCGTATACATGAGCTGACGATCGGAAAAGGCGGAGGGCGTGGCCGGTGCGGCGCAGCCGTTCAAGGTGCCCAGACCAATGGCAACTATAGGAAAGAACAATGTGCGAATGCCCATCCAGCCCTCGTATATTAGGTGTTTGTTCAGTGCAGGCGATGAGTGCATTCCTGCGTATTCACGCCATCCCAAGGACGCCAACGCTATGGTAGAATGCCCGTTTATCAAGGAGCAGGGGGCTATCAGTCTCTCTGATCTACCGACGATGATAAACCTGACGAGGACCATGGAACCCGAGACGTATCGTTCGCCTGGCAAGGAGAGCGCTGCGCCGGAGGACGCCAGTGAGGTCTGCGCCGCCAAGCTCTCTGAACGACACCGTAATATGACGCTTCTCGCACTGGGTATCAATCACCGCACCGCTGCTGTCGATGTGCGCGAAAAAATCGCGTTCTCGCCGGTCGAGCTCAATGATGCGCTGATCGACATGACGGCCATCCCGGGCGTCAGAGGATCGGTCGTGCTGTCTACCTGCAACCGTACCGAGCTGTATTGCGCACTTGAAACGGCGGGTGACGAGCAGGCCGTGGTGGAGTGGTTCAGCCGTTATCATGGCGTGTCTATCGAGGAAATCAGGGCGTGCAGCTACTGCCACACCGGCCCCGAGGCCGCACGCCATCTGATGCGCGTAGCCTGTGGTCTGGATTCCATGGTGCTGGGCGAGCCCCAGATCCTGGGGCAGCTCAAGGATGCCTATCAAAAGGCGCAATATCAGAAAACGGTAAAGGGCGAGCTGGATCGGCTCTTTCAGCATACCTTTTCGGTTGCCAAGCAGGTACGTACCGATACGGGAATCGGTGAAAACCCGGTCTCCGTGGCCTTTGCTGCCGTAAACCTGGCCAGCCGCATCTTCGATGACTTTTCTCGCTCGCGGGCGCTGCTGATCGGTGCCGGAGAAACCATCGAACTGGTGGCGCGTCATCTCCGGGAAGCCGGTATTCAGGGTATTATCGTGGCCAACCGCACTCAGGAGCGTGCTCAGACGCTGGCTGATGAAGTAGGCGGGGCGGCAATCGGGCTTGAAGAAATTCCGTCTGCACTGACCTGTGCCGATATCGTTATTTCATCCACCGCTAGTCCGCTGCCGATCCTGGGCAAGGGCATGGTGGAGGCGGCGCTCAAGACGCGGCGATTTCGTCCCATGTTCATGGTGGATATCGCGGTACCCCGGGATATTGAAACCCAGGTCGGTGAGCTGGACGACGTTTTTCTCTATACCGTCGATGACCTTCACGATGTGATCGAAGAAAACCGTCGTCAGCGCCAGGCCGCGGCCGATCAGGCCGAACTGATCATTACGGCGGGTATCGATGCCTGGCAGCACGAGCGCCGGATCAGAGGGGGCGGCCAGGTCATCCGTCAGTATCGCCAGCAGGCCGAACGACTGCGTCGCGATGCGGAGGCCCAGGCGCTTGCCCAGCTCGCCCAGGGGCAATCGGCGGAGGAGGTCATTCGCCGGCTGACCCATCAACTCAACAACCGGCTGTTGCATGGCACCACCCGGCGCCTGCGCGAAGCCTCGGGCGCCGAGCGGCTTGACCTGCTGCAGGCCGCCGAAGAATTATTGCTGGACCCTTCAGAGGCAGAACAGGACCCTTCATGAAAGCATCACTGCGTCAACGTCTCGATGGTTTTTCCGAACGCTTCGAGGAACTGGCCGCTCTCTTGTCCGACCCCGAGGTCATCGGGGATCAGCGTCGTTTCCGTGACTATTCCCGTGAATATGCCGATCTCGAACCTCTGGTCGAGGCATGGGCGAGTTATCGCCGTCTGGAAGCCGACCGCGAGGAAGCGGCGACCCTTCGAGAAGATGACGACGCTGACATGCGCGACATGGGTGAGCAGGAGTGGTATTTGCTGACCGATCAGCTCGAGGTACAGGAAGGTCAGCTCAAGAAACTGCTGGTGCCAAAGGACCCGAATGACGAACGCAGCGTCTTTCTTGAGGTTCGTGCCGGCACAGGCGGAGATGAAGCCGCCATCTTTGCCGGGGATCTGTTTCGCATGTATTCCCGGTACGGTGAGCTGCAGGGCTGGCGGACAGAGATCATCAGCCAGAGTCCGGGCGAACACGGCGGCTACAAGGAAGTCATCGCGCGTCTGTCCGGTCAGGGAGTGTATGGCCGACTCAAGTTCGAATCCGGTGCGCACCGGGTGCAACGGGTGCCGGCGACGGAATCCCAGGGCCGCATCCATACCTCGGCCTGTACCGTGGCCATCATGCCGGAAGCAGACAGCGTGGATGACGTCGAGCTCAGCGCCTCGGATCTGCGCGTGGATACCTTCCGTGCCAGTGGCGCAGGCGGTCAGCACGTCAATACCACGGATTCGGCCATCCGTATCACCCACCTGCCAACCGGTACGGTCGTCGAGTGTCAGGATGAACGTTCACAGCACAAGAACCGTGCCAAGGCGATGTCACTGCTGGCGGCAAGAATCAAGCAGGCTGCGGAAAGTTCGCTTCAGCAGCAGCAGGCTGATGAGCGTCGTTCGCTGGTTGGATCGGGCGATCGCAGTGAGCGCATTCGCACCTATAACTTTCCTCAGGGGCGGGTTACCGATCACCGTATCAATCTGACGCTTTACAAGCTGAACGAAATCATTCTTGGCAATGAGCTGGGCGACATCATCGATAGCCTGGTGCAGGAACATCAGGCAGATCAGTTGTCAGCCATGCAGGCCTCCTGATGTCAGCGGCGCGTATTGATGCTGTTCTGGCGGAGGCTGCGGAACAGCTCGGCAATATATCGGACACGGCGCGACTCGATGCTGATGTTCTGCTGGCGCATGTCCTTGAGCGGTCCCGCACCTGGCTTTATACGTGGAATGATCGGCTCGTGGATTCGTCTGATCTGGCGGCTTATCAGGCACTTGTCAGCCGCCGAGCCGAGGGTGAGCCCGTGGCTTATCTTGTCGGCGAGCGGGAGTTCTGGGGGCTGCCTCTTTACACCTCGCCGGCCACGCTGATTCCCCGCCCTGATACCGAGTGTCTGGTTGAACAGGCACTGATGCGCATGCCGGGTAAAACGGGGCAGCTGCTGGACCTTGGAACAGGCACCGGTGCCATCGCACTGGCTCTTAAAAGCGAGCGCCCCGGCTGGGACGTTACGGCGGTCGACCTGTTTGATGAGGCGGTGGCGCTTGCCCGGCGCAACGCGCAGCGTCTGAACCTTGATATCCGTTGCCGGCAAGGCAACTGGTTCGATGGCCTGCCTCCGATGCACTTTGATGTGATTGTCTCGAACCCGCCCTATATTGCCGACCATGATGAGCACCTGGATCAGGGCGATGTGCGCTTCGAGCCGCGCTCTGCGCTGGTTGCCACCGGTGAGGGGCTCGATGATCTTGCTCATCTGGTGAATGAAGCCCGTACATGGCTGTTCCCCGGCGGCTGGCTGCTGCTGGAGCATGGGCACGGGCAGGGCGAGGCGGTTCGATGTGCCATGCACCAGGCCGGGTTCGGCCATATTGATACCGTGCAGGATATCGGGCGACGTGATCGCGTGACCCTTGCACGTCTGACGTAACCCCAAAAGGATTTCGAAATGGATGACTCGGCCCTGCTGCGTTACAGCCGGCACATCATGCTTCCCCAGATGGATATCGTCGGTCAGGAGCGCCTGCTGGCCGCTCACGTTGTCATCATGGGCGTCGGTGGTCTTGGGTCTCCTGCGGCCCTGTATCTGGCGGCCAGCGGCATTGGTCATCTGACGCTGGTGGATGACGATGTAGTGGACGTCACCAACCTCCAGCGTCAGATCTCGCACACCACTTCATCACTTGGCCAGTCAAAGGCAGAGTCTGCCCGACGCCAGGCGCTGGCACTCAACCCCTCCTGTCATATCGATGCGTTGACGTCTCGTCCGGATGAGACGCATATGCGTGCGCTGGCGGTGGAGGCCGATGTGGTACTGGACTGCACGGATCGTTTCACAAGCCGCTATCAGATCAATCGTGCCTGCATGGCTGCGGGCACGCCGCTGGTTTCCGGTGCCGCCATTCGTTTTTCCGGGCAGTTGGCGGTATTCGATCCGCGCGATGAGGCCTCTCCCTGTTACGCCTGTCTGTACGGTGATTCCACTGAAGACGATGAGCTGACCTGCGCCGAAAGCGGTGTAGTCGCACCGCTGGTGGGCATCATTGGCGCCTTCCAGGCCCTTGAGGCGGTGAAGCTGCTGAGTGGGGCGGGGGCGCGGGCAGGCGGCCTGTCGACGCTGGATGGTCTGTCAGGAGAGTGGCGGCAGTTTGATGTGCCGCGTGACCCTGCCTGTTCGACCTGCCGAGACCGGGCGGGCGGTTAGCCCTGCCCGTGATGCTCTATCGCTTCGCCCACCGCATTGAACAGCGCGCTCAGTTCCTCGGGAGTGGTCGAGAAGGGGGGAGCAAACTGCAGGGTATCGCCGCCGTGACGAACATAAAAGCCCTGCTCCCACAGGGTTTTGGCGATGTTCGTGGGCTGCAGGGTCGGGTCCGCGTCTCGCGGTGCGAGCTGAATTGCGCCAGCAAGGCCGTAATTGCGCAGGTCGGTTATGCCCGGCACCCCCTTGAGTGAGTGCAGCCCTTCTTCGAAATGCGGTGCAAGCCGTCGTGTCTGACCCGGAAAATCCTCCTGCTCATATAAATCCAGTGCGGCCAGCGCGGCGGCACAGGCTACCGGGTGCGCCGAATAGGTATACCCGTGCGTAAACTCGATGGCATGTCGGGCGCTGCTCTGGTTCATGAAGGCGTCGTGAATGGTGCGGTCAGCAATGACAGCGCCCATCGGGATAGCGCCGTTGGTGACCTGTTTGGCAAGAGTCAGGATATCCGGCGTGACGCCAAATGCCTGGGCCCCGAAGGCGGCGCCTACACGTCCAAATCCTGTAATGACTTCATCGAATATCAGCAGGATCTCGTGCTCGGTGCACAGGGCACGAAGGCGTTCCAGATACCCCCTTGGCGGCACGATGACTCCTGCGGAGCCGGACATGGGCTCCACGATAACGGCAGCGATGTTGTCCGCGCCCTGCAGGGCGATATGATCCAGCAGGGCATCAGCCAGCTCGGCGCCGGTGTCTGCCTGACCGCGGGTAAATGACAGCTCCGGCTGCAGGGTGTGAGGCAGGTGGCTGGTTTCCAGCAGCGGGCCATAGGCCATGCGGTTGGGGCCGATGCCACCGACACTGGTACCACCGACATTGACGCCATGATAGCCCTTGGCACGGCCGATCAGCCGTATCTTTTCCGGACGCCCCCGCAGACGCCAGTAGGCTCTGGCCATCTTGATGGCCGTATCTGCTGCATCCGAGCCGCTATTGGTAAAGAAGACATGATCAAGGCCTTCCGGTGCCATGCTGGCAAGGCGTTTTGCCAGTGTGAAGGCCTGGGGGTGGGCATACTGAAAGGCGGGTGAATAGTCCAGCGTTTCCAGCTGCCGGGCCACGGCCTGTTGAATCTCGCGGCGATTGTGGCCGGCCCCGCAGCACCATAATCCGGAGAGCGAGTCAAACTTGCGTGCGTCCCTGTCATCAAACAGATAACGGCCTTCAGCGCGTGTAATGATGCGTGGAGTATCATGAAAGGCGCGGTTGCCGGAAAAGGGCAGCCAGTATGCCGAGTCGGAAACATCGGTATGGGACATGAGTGTTCTCCAGGCAGGCGAGCGTTGATCAGCCAATGATGTCCAAAGGAGGTCCCTGGAAGCAATAGAAGGATCAAGACGTTTACGTTGGCGATTAGCAATCCATCGCTATTCAAGCAGGCGCCTGATTAGTGTTGACTATAGGGATAGTGTTTCGAGGGCAGGGCGGCATGGATAATCATCAGGCATTGTCGAGCATGGATCTGCCCTTCGTGGGACGAGGTCGGGCGCTGGGGCAGGTCAGTGATGTCGATCTCAGATTGTTGCGTGTTTTCATGGCCGTGGTGAACAGTGGCGGGTTCAGTGCTGCTGAGCCGGTGCTGGGTGTGGGACGGTCTTCCATCAGCACGTACATGGCGGATCTTGAAACACGCCTGGGCCTTCGGCTGTGCCATCGCGGGCGGGCCGGCTTTCAGATGACCTCGGAAGGTGAGCAGGTCTTCGAGGCTGCCACGCGACTGTTCAGGGCCGTCGATGGATTTCTCGATGACATCGATAGCGTCCATCAGACACCGCGCGGCAGTCTGGCGCTGGGGCTGGCGGATGCGCTGGTGTCTCTGCCGGAGATGTCGATCACGCATGCACTGGCCCGGTTCAGCGCGGACTTTCCGGCGGTGCATGTTCATTTGCACATGCTGACACCGGAACAGGTCGAGCAGGGGGTGCTGGACGGTCAGCTTCAGGTCGGAGTTGTGCCGGCACGTCATCGGCTGGAGGGTTTGATATACCAGTCGCTTTACGAAGAGACCTCGGCCTTGTATGTCACGCCGGACCACCCGTTGGCCATCATGCCGCAGGCCGGGTTGGAGGAGGCGTTGCCTGATTGTGAGGCCGTATCGCCCGAGTATGCCCTTCCTCCTGCCGGCCATGCACTGCAGCGGCAGTTGCGCAGTACCGCGACAGCCTCCAATCGGGAAGGCATGGCGTTTTTGATTCTGACCGGACGCTATGTCGGATTCCTGCCCGTACACATGGCGACGCCCTGGGTGGCCCAGGGGCGGCTCGTGTCCGTCGCCCTGCCGACCTGGCAGTTCAGCACCGCGATGCTGGCCATCTATCGCCGCGAGCAGCGCCCCCATCGGCTGCGTGAAGGCTTCATGGCAACTCTCGCCCAGGTCATGAGCAATGACTCGGCATGAAATGAGCGGTATGGTTTCATTGATGCTGTCGTCTGGTTCATGACAGCGGCGTTGAAGCCGTGAGTTGAATTATCATTGACAGCCTTTACCGGGGCGTTGGAAAAAGAGCGACCTTGAGATATCAATAACAACGCGAGATGAAATGCTCGTCTTCATGGTCTGGAGCCCTTATGTCGGTCGCGGTCAATTCGTACTACGAAGACAGTGTGACGGTACCCTGGGTACCGTGCCCCTCGCTTTCCGAAGACCGGGAGGTGGATGTCTGTGTCATTGGTGGCGGCATCAGTGGCTGCTCGGCGGCGTTGCATCTTGCCCACGAAGGGTATCGTGTTGCGCTGCTGGAAGGTAAAACCATTGGTTATGGTGCATCAGGGCGGAGTGGCGGGCAGATCCTGCCCGGACTTGGCACTGATCTTGCCGTGATAGAGCGTCAGCTGGGGCTGGACGCTGCACGTGCGATCTGGACCATGAGCCTTGAGGCCGTCGAGCTGGTGCAGTCACTGATCCGGCAATATTCCATCCCCTGTGATTTCCGATCCGGTTACCTGCATGTGGCGCTCAAGGCGCGTCACGTGGAAGAATTGAAAGGCTGGCAGGCTACGATGGCCTCCCGTTATGGCTATGAAGGCCTTGAGTGGCTGGATGCCTCCGCACTGAGGGAGCGGGTTGTTACGGATGCCTACCTCGGTGGGCTTTCCGAGCCGGGGGCCGGCCATCTTCATCCGCTTAATTACACCCTGGGGCTGGCGAGGGCAGCCAGTGACGCCGGGGTCGATATCTTCGAACATTCACCTGCTACCGCAATAACGCAGGGTGAGCCTTGCCGAGTGACAACCCCATCAGGCACTATCCGCGCCCAAAAGGTCGTATTGACAACCAACGCCTATCATCAGGGGCTGGTGCCGCCACTGGCATCAAAGCTGATGCCGGTAGCCAATTACATTATTGCTACCGAACCGCTCAGCGATGAACAGGTCGCCCGGGTACTGCCGTTCAATGAGGCCGTCTCGGATGCCAACTTCGTGCTGGATTATTATCGGCTTTCCGGCGATCAGCGCCTGCTGTATGGCGGTCAGGTCAGCTATAACGGGCGTGAGCCGCCCGGGCTGCTGCAGCGAATGCAGGACAAGATGACCTGGCTGTTTCCGGTACTGGAAGGTATCTCGATCGATTACCGCTGGGGAGGTGACGTGGCCATTACACGCAACCGGGCGCCTCATCTGGGGCGTCATGGAGAGCACCTTTATTATGCCGACGGGTATTCGGGCCATGGTCTGGCGCTGGCCGGTCTGGCCGGCAAGCTCCTGTGTGAAGCCATTGCCGGCAAACCACGGCGGTTTGATCACTTTGCCGCATTGAAACACCGGAGCTTTCCTGGTGGTCAGCGGTTACGAACCCCTCTGCTGGTGCTGGCGACCTCGTTTTTCAAGTTGAAGGATCGGCTGTAGGGGCAGCGGTCGAAGCGAGCATTCGGCCGGATGTTGTGACACTTTTTCTGTAGGCAAATTGATGACAAATGCATTGGCAACCGACGACGCCGGCCGACCGGCGCCTTCCATCACTCTGGAAGGGCTAGAGAAATCCTTCAGCCGGGATGTGATAGCGCTGGATGGCGTGGATCTCACCATCCGTGCCGGTGAATTCTTTACACTGCTCGGCCCTTCCGGGTGCGGGAAAACCACGCTGCTGCGGATTCTGGCTGGTCTGGATACCGCCAACAAGGGGGTTGTTCGGATTGGTGGCCATGATGTCACTGAAGTTCCGCCTCACAAGCGCAGCGTCAATACCGTATTTCAGTCCTATGCGCTGTTTCCTCATCTGAACGTCGAAGACAACATTGCCTTCGGCCTCAAGATGCAGGGCGTGGAAAAGGATGACCGTCAGCGGCGCGTACGTGAGATGGCAGAATTCATCAAGCTTACGCCCCTGCTGGGCCGGCGCATCGATCAGCTTTCCGGTGGGCAGCGTCAGCGTATCGCGCTGGCACGGGCTCTGGTATGTGAACCCAATGTGCTGCTGCTTGATGAGCCCCTGTCGGCGCTGGACGCCGGCCTTCGTGGTCAGTTGCAGGTCGAATTGCAGCGAATTCAGCGTCGTCTGGGCATGACGTTTGTGTTCGTGACGCACGATCAGCAGGAAGCCATGGTCATGTCCGATCGCATCGCTGTTCTCAATAACGGCAAGATTCAGCATCTGGGCACGCCGCGTGAAATCTTCGAGCGTCCGGCAAACACCTTTGTGGCTCGCTTCATGGGGCATGACAACCTGTTTGATATTACTTCTCGGGAGGGTGACCTTCTTGATACGCCGCTGGGCCGTCTGACGGTGGACACCCGGACCCACGGTGACAAGGTGTTGATTCGGCCTGAAACCATTGAGCTGGGTGAGGATGCCGAAACGGATGCCAATTACTTTACGGCGGTGGTACGTGAGAGCTTTTATCGAGGCAGCTATATCGAATACCGCCTTGATGTCGGGGAGGTATCCCTGAGGGCGCTCAGCAGCAATCAGGGGCAGAAGCTGCACAAGAACGGCGAACGTGTGCCTATCAGCATCTGCCCCGAAGACATTGTCACCGTGACCGACGGGGAATAATCATCATGCCGCCATCCTTTGAAGTTTCCCGGCGCAGCCTGAAATGGCGTGAAACGCGCCATCTTCTGCTGACGACCGCCCCGGGCGCACTGTGGATCGTCATTTTTCTGGTATTACCCAGTCTTTATCTGGTCAGCATGGCCTTCATGACCAATGGCCCCTATGGCCAGCCGGGAATGCCCCTGAGCCTGGATGCCTTCCGTCAGCTGGCCGGTTTCGGGTTTCTGGGCTGGAGCCCGGGCAATCTGTATACGTTGCTTCGTTCGATATGGCAGACGATCGTCGCCACCGGGCTGGTGGTGGTGTTGTCCTATCCGATTGCCTATTACATCACTACCTGTCGCGCCTCCCTGAGGCCGATCATGCTGCTGGCTGTGGTGGTGCCTTCATGGACGAACCAGGTGATTCGTACCTTTGGCTGGATGAATCTGCTGGCTCCGGAAACTCCCCTGTCGGATGCGGCGCAGTTTCTTGGCCTGATTCCCGAGCACATGGGACTTTTTCCCTCGAGTTTTGCCGTGACCCTGGGGCTTGTCTACAACTTTCTGCCCTTTATGGTGCTACCGCTGTACGCTGCCTTTGAAAAGCTCGATACCACCCTGATCGAGGCGGCGATCGATCTTTATGCGTCGCCGATGCGTGCCTTCTGGGCCGCCGTATTCCCGCAGACCCTGCCAGGTCTTCTGGCGGGTGTGGTGCTGGTGGCGGTGCCTGCCTTCGGGATGTATGTGGTGCCGGAATTGCTGGGTGGCGGGCGGTCCATGATGATCGGCAACCTGGTGGCCGGACAGTTTACCGGCGCGTCCAACTGGCCTTATGGCGCGGCGGCGGCGTTGCTGATGCTGGCGGCTACGCTGATCGGCATCTTTCTGTTGCGGCGGCTCGGCAAGCGTGCCGGTGGCGGAGAGGAGGTCGTCATATGAAACGTGGAGCCTTGAAGCGGGCGCTGGGCATCTACTGGTGGGTACTGCTGTTTTTCCTGTACCTGCCGCTGGCGGTTGTCGTTCTGTTTTCCTTCAACTCGATCAATAGCGCGGCCATTTTCGAGTCCTTTTCGCTGCGCTGGTATTACCGGCTTCTGGCCAATGACCAGATCATGAGCGCGCTGTGGCACAGTATCGTGCTGGCCATGAGTTCCTCGGTGATCGCGGTGCTGCTGGGTACCCTTATCGGCTATGGCCTTTATCGGCATCGTCGCCGCGGGCTGGGCTGGTTGATTGTCCTGATCTATCTGCCGATCGTGATGCCCGACATCGTATTCGGCATCGCTGACATGACGTTCTTTGTACGCATCAACGCATTGACCGGCTGGCTGGCGCCGGGCCTTGGTCCGATGATCCTGTCGCATGTGACCTTTGAAATTCCCTTTGTGGCCCTGATCGTCTATTCCCGTTTTGTAGGCCTTGATCCCACCCTGTTCGATGCCGCCAAGGATCTTTATGCCTCACCGGTAAAACGGGCATGGCACTTTATTGTGCCTGCCATCAAGCCTGCGTTGATCTCGGCCTTTTTCCTGTCGTTCACTCTCTCGATCGATGATTTCGTGATCAGCTTTTTTACTTCGGGACCGGAGAGTTCCACGCTGCCGATCTACATCTGGGGTGCCATTCGAAAAGGGGTAACACCGGAAATCAATGCTATCGCTACCCTGATGATTGCCGCTGTTATTGTCGCAGCCATCATCAGTCTGCTGGTGACGCGTCGCCGGCCTCAAACTCCCCCGGAAGGACGCTGAATCAAGGATCCGGGGCTTTAATGATCAGGGAAACCATATAATGACCAAAAAACAGAAAAAGGGGTTGCTGGCCGCCGCTGCCGGTGCACTGCTACTGTCCCAGACGGCTTATGGTGCCGAACAGAAGCTTTATCTGTTCAACTGGACCGAGTACATGGACCCGGCGATCATTACGGCATTTGAAAAGCAGTTCAACGTCGATGTGGTCGAGAGCTATTTTGGCTCACTCGATGAGATGTACGCCAAGCTGCAGGCCGGAGGCACCTCCCAGTACGATGTGGTAGTACCAAGCAACTACTACGTGCCTCGCCTGATCCATGCCGGTCTGGTACAGCCGCTGGACAAGTCACAGTTGCCGAACCTGCCCAATGTCATGGAAAAGTTCAGAAACACCGCCTACGACCCGGGAGAGAAGTACACCGTGCCTTATCAGTGGGGCACGACCGGTATTATCTATAATGAAAAGGTGTTTCCCAACGCTGCTGAAAGCTGGTCTCTGCTGTTTGATCCCGAGGTCAACAAGGGACAGCCCTTTTCGATGATGACCGATGGTCAGGTCATGTTCGGCGCTGCCTGCGCCTACCAGGGCAAGGGGTATGGCTGCAAGGGGCAGGACGCGTGGGTTGATGCAGCCAAACTGGTGCTGAAGACCAAGCATCGCAGTAATTTTACAGGCTTTGTCGACGGTACGCCGGTACTGCCGCAGGTCGCCAGGGGGGTCACTCAGCTCGGGTTGACCTATAACGGCGATTACCTGCTCGACAAGTCCGAAAACCCGGAAGGCTACAAGCATCTGAACTTCATGCTGCCGAAAGAGGGCTCGGAGCTTTGGGTGGACACCATGATGATTCCGAGCAAGGCACCTCATCCGAAACTGGCACACCAGTTCATCAACTTCATTCTGGATGCCAAAATCGGGGCACAGCTGTCCAATTATAACTTTTACTCCACTCCCAATCAGGCTGCAGTGCAGTACCTTGAGCCCGAATTGCAGCAACCGCCGGCCCTGCCGACCGACGAGCAGATGAAACACCTTTTCTTCACGCCCAGTCTGGATGGACAGGAGCTGCAGATGTTCCAGCAGATCTGGAGTGATGTTAAATCCCGGTAACGGTTCCTGCGGGGCCTTCAGGCCCCGCCTTGAAGGCAAGGCAGAAACGGTATGTCAACAGAACAACACAAGACAGACTTGAGCGAATGGTTTGCCCGGCATGGCATTACGGAGGTGGAGTGTCTGGTCAGTGACATGACCGGTGTGCTCAAGGGCAAGATCATGCCGGCAGGCAAGTACCTCAATGGCGGGTTGCCCCGGCTGCCTGACTCCATCTTCATTCAGACGGTAACCGGGGGGTACCCCGATGATGACGAGTTGAGGTACTGGAACGCGGCCGAGCTGGATATGCAGTTGATTGCCGATCCCGGGGCTGTCTTTCTGGTCCCGTGGGCCAGCGACCCTACCGCCCAGATCATTCATGACTGCTATTACCTGAACGGTGAGCCTGTCGAGATTGCGCCGCGTCATGTGCTGAAGCGCGTGCTGTCACTGTATCGGGCCCGGGGCTGGAAACCTGTCGTGGCACCGGAGGTCGAGTTTTATCTGGTCAAGACCAATACGGATTCCGATTACCCGCTTGAACCGCCTGTCGGTCGATCCGGTCGCCAGGAAACCGGACGGCAGTCCTACAGCATTGACGCCGTCAATGAATTCGATCCGCTGTTTGAGGACATGTACGACTTCTGCGAAGCGGAAGGGCTGGATATCGACACGCTGATCCATGAGGAAGGGGCCGGCCAGATGGAGGTCAACTTTCAGCATGGTGACCCGCTGAAACTGGCCGACCAGGTGGTCATCTTCAAGCGCACCCTGCGCGAAACGGCGCTGCGGCACGGCATGTATGCCACCTTCATGGCCAAGCCGATGGCCAATGAGCCTGGTAGTGCGATGCACCTGCATCAGAGCCTGTGGGATCTGGAAGGGCGCAGAAACCTGTTTTCGGATGAGCATGGCGAGCCCAGCAAGCTGTTTTTGAACCACATCGGCGGCCTGCAGCAGTACCTGCCACATGGGCTTGCCCTGCTGGCACCCAACATCAATTCCTATCGGCGCTTCACGCCTGGCGCAACCAGCGGCTCTGCGCCAACCAATGTGGAGTGGGGCCTCGATAATCGTACAGCCGGGTTGCGTGTTCCCGTGGGGGGGCCAAGCAGCATGCGGGTGGAGAACCGGCTGCCCGGTGCCGATGCCAACCCCTACCTGGCCATGGCGGCATCACTGGCCTGTGGGTATCTGGGGATGATGACCCAGCTGGACCCGCGTCCGCCGCTGAGTGGCTCCGGCTGGGGCAGCAGCTCGGTCGGCCTGCCCAACGACATTGGTCCGGCGCTTGAAATGCTGGAAGCATGCGATGTGCTGTCGGAAGTGCTGGGTGACCGGTTCGTCAAGAACTACCTGGCAGTCAAGCGGGCTGAACATCAGGCGTATTTCCGGGTGATCAGCTCCTGGGAACGTGAACACTTGTTACTCAGGGTCTAGGATCGAGACCAGGATTGCCACAATAAACAGGCAGGGAAACAGTAATGACACGACCAATGATTGCGGCCATGTTCGGCATGGCCGTCATGGGCTCGGCGCTGGGCAGCATGTCGGTTGCCGCCGCAGATGAGCCTACCCTCACCATTTTCAACTGGGCAGATTATCTGCCTCAGGATGTAGTGGATGAGTTCGAGGCAAAACATCACGTTCGGGTAGTGCAGAACTACTACAACTCCAATGCGGAAATGCTGGCCAAGCTTCAGTCGGGTGGTGATCACCAGTACGACCTGGCGTTCCCGTCGGATTACTTCGTTCCGCGGCTGATCAAGGCCGGGCTGGTACAGCCTCTGGATGGAGCAAGGCTGACCAACCGGTCTCATCTGCTGGCTGATTTCAGAAATCCTTCCTACGACCCGGACGAATCCTACAGCGTGCCCTATCAGTGGGGGGCGACAGGTATTGCCTATAATGCCGACGCCTTGCCGGACCTGCCGCCG
This sequence comes from Larsenimonas rhizosphaerae, assembly GCF_026240105.1. NCBI lineage: Bacteria > Pseudomonadati > Pseudomonadota > Gammaproteobacteria > Oceanospirillales > Halomonadaceae > Larsenimonas > Larsenimonas rhizosphaerae. Next base: position 1,316,618 of record NZ_JAPIVE010000001.1, on the reverse strand, counting down.
GACTGGCATGCATTGTTCGATCCGAAAGCCAACCCGACACATCCCTTTGCGCTGCTCAAGGGCGATGGTCAGTTTACCCTCTCTACCGCCTGTGCCTATCTGAACAAGGGATATGACTGTATCGGCCGTGAAGACTGGCTGGCCGCAGCCAAGGTCGTTGGGCCGACCCTGAAGCGCGCCAACTATGTGGGCTTTGTCGGTGCGACTGCCGCACTGGATCAACTGGCGCGGGGGGTTATCGATGTCGGTGTGGTTTACAACGGGGATTTTGCACGCAAACAGGTCGAAGATCCGGAAAGTTTCAGAAATATTCGGTTCTTTATCCCGCGTGAGGGGAGTCAGCGCTGGGTAGATGCCATGGTGATACCGGCACATGCACCGCATCCCGAGCTGGCCGCGGCCTTCATGAATTACTTGCTGACCCCGGAAGTGGCCGCTCGCGTCAGTAATGCCAATTTCTACAGTACACCGGTGGCTGATGCCGTGCCGCTGTTAAAGCCTGCGTTGCGTGATTCGGTGGCCACTCCAGACGAGCAGCAACGCAAACGACTGGCCTACACACCGTCACTGGACGGCCAGCAACTTCAATTCGTGCAGCAGCTGTGGACGGAGTTGCGGTCTCGTTGATAAACGGATCAGTGTGAATGAAAAACGCCGGGCAGATGCCCGGCGTTTTTCATTACGATTCCCCGCTAGGGCATGCCCATTAAATTGGGTAATCCGAGCGAAATGAAGGGGACATACGTAATCAGCAACAGGAAGCCGATCAGCAGAATCAACCAGGGGCTGGAAGCCCGAATGACCTGAGTCAGCGGTTGCCCGGTGACGGCAGAGGCCACGAAGAGGTTGAGACCGGTGGGGGGCGTCAACATACCGATTTCCATGTTCACAACCATGATGACCCCCAGATGAACCGGGTCAATGCCGAGTTGCATGGCAATCGGGAACAGGATCGGAGCCAGAATCAGGATGATCGCCGAGGGCTCCATGAAGCTGCCGGCTACCAGCAGGATAACGTTCACAACCAGCAGGAAGGTCACCGGCGAGAAGCCCTGTGCGACAACCCAGGCAGTGATGGCCTGCGGAATCTGCTCGGTGGTCAGTACGTGCGCAAACAGCATGGCATTGGCAATGATGAACATCAGCACAATGGTCAGTTTCGCGGCGTCAAGGATCACCCGCGGGCATTCACGCCAGCTGATATCGCGATAGACAACCAGTGCAATGAACGCCGCATATACGGCCGCTACCGCTGCTGCTTCGGTTGGGGTGAACATCCCGGAATAGATGCCGCCCAGAATGATGACGATCAGCATCAGCCCCCAGAAGGACTTGCGTCCCAGCCGCAATGCTTCCCGGAAAGGAACCCTGGGCATGGCTGGCATGTTCTTGATGCGAGCAATGACATAGATGGCCACCATCAACAGCAGACCGAGCATCAGGCCCGGTACCACCCCTGCCATGAACAGTTTGCCTACCGAGGTTTCCGTCGCCGCGCCATACACCACCATGACGATGGAGGGCGGAATCAGAATGCCCAGCGTACCGGCGTTGCAGACAATGCCGGTAGCAAAGGTCTTGGTGTAGCCCGAACGCACCATCCCGGCAATAACCACGGATCCCACGGCGGCCACTGTGGCCGGTGACGAGCCGGACAGCGCTGCAAACAGCACGCAGGCCATGACGGAGGCAATCGGCAGGCCCCCCCGGAAGTGGCCAACACAGGCATTGGCAAAGTCAATCAGACGCTTGGCCACGCCACCACTGGTCATGAAGGCGCCGGACAGCAGAAAGAAGGGAATGGCCAGCAGTGTATAGTGTTCCGAGGTTTCAAACAGCTTGATGGCCAGAGAGCGAACGGAGTCCTCACTGAACAGCAGGATGGTCAGGGCGCCGGACAGCCCGAGGGAGATGGCGATGGGCATGCCCAGAAACAGCAGGGCAAACAGCGCCACGAACAAGAAGGCGATTGTCATGGGCGATTCTCCTCGGCGGCATCATCCTTGTTCATCAGTTTCATGGCATCGGCGGCCTCGTCTCCCATCTCGAGCCCGATCTGGCGTCCGCGGGCCACATTGATCAGGGCTTCCACCAGGCGAAGCAGCACCAGTCCAAAGCCCACGGGAACAATCAGGGCGATATGCCATTGCATGACATGAAATTCATCCAGATCCTCGGCACCGAGCTGTGCATTGAACAGTGCCATGACCCAGTCGTAGCTGGATATCATGAACAGCAATGCGTACCCCATGGCGATCAGAATAACGAGAATGCCGCACAGTTTACGAAGCGGCATCGGAAAGGTTCGAGTCAGCAGGTCGACGCCGATATGGGCCCCGACACGTACGCCATAGGAAATACCCAGGAAGATAAGCCAGCCAAACATGGCCTTGGTGAGCGCCGAACTCCAGGTCATTTCCTGTGCCATTTCCAGCAGGTAGTCACCAATGGCGAACCAGAAATCCTCCATGGAGGGCATGGCATCTGCTGCGGCATAAAAGACCGCATAGAGGTTATTGGCCATGACATAGGTGAACGTGACCAGCGTCATGGCCGCCAGAAGGAAAGCCACCAGACCTTCCTCCAGATTGTTCCAGAGTCGGACAAGTCCGCGCATCGGCTTACTCCTTGGTATCAAAAAAACCGGGCCGTAGCCCGGTAATTTCAGCTTTGGTTGGACTTGTCAGCGGCATCGATCAGATCCTTGCCGATATCACCTTCAAACTCCTTCCAGACCGGCTTCATGGCTTCGCGCCATTCATTGCGCTGCTCTGGTGTCAGCTGGATGACCGTCGTGGTGCCGGCATCAATGATCTTCTGACGATCGCTGTCATTGATCTGCTTGGCCTCTTCGTTTACTGCCGTGGTGACTTCTTCAACGATGTCATCAAGTTCGGACCGTACATCGTCCGGCAGGCCGTTCCAGAACTTGGCATTGGTAATCAGCATGTAGTCCAGGAGACCATGATTGGATTCGGTGATGTAATCCTGTACCTCATAGAACTTCTGGCTGTAGATATTGGACCAAGGGTTTTCTGCCCCGTTGACCACGCCGGTCTGGAGGCCCTGGTATACTTCCGAGAAACTCATCTTGCGTGGGATGGCCCTGACAGCCTTGAACTGTTCCTCAAGCACATTGGACGACTGGACACGGAACTTCAGGCCACGGGCATCGCGTGGATCCTGCAGTTTCTTGTTGGCTGACAGCTGTTTCATTCCGTTATGCCAGTAGCCCAGCCCCAGAACGCCCTTGTCCTGCATGGAGGTCAGCAGCTGCTTGCCTTCCGGGCTGTGCTGAAAGCGGTCAACGGCATTAATATCCTTGAACAGGAATGGCAGGTCATAAATCTGCAGCTGCTTGTTGTACTTGTCGAACTTGGCCAGCGAAGGGGCCAGCATCTGTACATCGCCCAGCAGCAGCGCTTCCATTTCCTTGCCATCGCCATACAGGGAGGAGTTGGGATAGACCTCAACCCTCACCTTGTCCCCCAGCCTTTCCTTGACCAGTTTCTGAAACATGAGGGCGCCCTGACCCTTGGGGGTCGAGTCAGCCACTACGTGTGAAAACTTGATCACGATTTGCTCGGCCTGGGCCTGCGTGATCCCGAGAAGCGCGGCGAGACCCGCAGCCAGTGCCAGTGACCTGGAGGCGTTAAGTGCCATGAGCAGTACTCCCTGTAGTGCGTAAGAAGACGTGTCTTATTACATATTGTTACGTCGTGCTCACGTAGATTAGAACGGAGGTGCGTCTGGCGAAATAATACTTTGTGTTAGCACTTCATGGTACGAAGGATCATTTGCTCTGAAGGGGAAGATAAAGGTGCGCCGCACTTGATAGAAACGGGCGGGGAGGAAGGGCTGACATGACGCGCCATACATCCGTGAACGTTGGCTGCCCTGCCAGAAACCGGATCACACGCTCGGCCGGTAATCGTGCAAACAGCTGACGATAGAATTCAGGAGCCTGGTCCGGATAGCGCGACAGGGCGGTCATGTAGATGCGGTCAAGTTCCAGCAGCCAGCATGGTGTAGTGTGCGCTGTCGGAGCCTTGCCTGCGATCATCGCGGTGCTACAGTCGAGTGCCCAGCGCTGAATGGCGTGAAAGGCGTAGCCGGTTGCCGGCCGCATGGCGCCTCCGGCGGTGCCTGCATGGAGAATGCGACCCTGGTGATGGCCGTCAGCCGGTGCCATGGGCAGTGTCCCGGCTTCCTGACGCAGGCAGTGAACCTTGCCAAAGCGTTGGTCTATGTACTGCATCAGCCGGGCATCAAGTTCGCCGGGTGGAGTGGGGGCACGTCCAAACCGGGTCCACTCTACCAGTGCCGTGTGATCTCCCGTCGGCAGCAGGTACACGAAATCCAGCGCTTCCCCGTCCGGCGGGGGCGCTGCAGCGAAATTCATCAACTCCGCCGTGGCATCCTCCCCAAGCTGGGGGGATTCGATGAGGCGCCCGGCAAAATCCTGCCAGCGCCAGGGGGGTGCCAGCCTGGTTGCTCTGGGGCGGGTGTCGATAACCTGCCGTGCAGCAAGGGTCTGGCCATTATCCAGCGTGATTATCACCTCATCATCGCGCTCTTCGAGCGGGCCGGCCCGGACACCGGTCCACAGCGTGACGTGCGGTGCGGCGTCAATGGCGGCCCGAGTCGTGTCGTAAAATAGTTGCGCGCTGATCATTTCGTAGCCCAGGGGCGACCTGACTCGGGTGTGGCCCTGTGTCGTGGTCAGTGTCCACTGATGCCAGCGCGCGACAACGCAGTGATCAAAGGGGTGAGGCGCGAGCGGCCAGCCGCACCAGGTGCGGTCCTCCTCATACTCCCTGCGAGGTTCTATGATGATGATGCGCTGCGTTGATGGCTGCTGACAGAGGTGCCATGCCAGACTCAGGCCGGCGCAGCCACCTCCCAGAATCGCGATATCACAGCGGGCGCTCATGATGAGGGCGGATGGGTGCCGGGGAGCCCGGCCAGCGCCGCATGCAGGGTGCTGTCATGCCCAGGGCGACCGGCGGGCCTGATATGCCCATGTCCTGTCAGTCGTCTGGCGGCGAGCCTCACTTTACCTGGCAGTGACACCATGGCACGGCCTTCCCAGTAGCGCCCCTGACGCGTACGAAGTTGAAGGCCGATACCGCGATAGACTTCTGCTGCGACGGCGATCGCGCGTCGATTTTTGATCGGGATACGTTGAAAGCCATCGGCACCGCTTTGATAGTAGGTGTCGGCCAGTTCCAGCAGGGCAAGGTTGGCCGCGGCTGCCTTGACGGCCAGCGAGCCAGCCGGATTATCGAGCGCCGCTGGCGGGGCCTGGTCGACCCAGTCGCCAGGCACATAACGTCGGCCCAATCGCGCATCTTCCTGAATATCCCGGGCAATGTTGGTCAATTGCATGGCGATGCCCAGATCGATGGCGTGGGGCCAGGCATCGGAGGGTGCACCGATCAGTGGCGCCATCATGACACCCACGGTGCCGGCTGCGCCATAGCAGTACCGCAGCAGTTCGGCCTGGTTATCAAGCTGGAGGCTGGTGTCGGCGTCGCGGGTCAATGCCGTAATCAGTGCAGCAGCAGCGTCAAGGTTAACCCCACGGCGTACATGCAGGTCCTTGAGTGCTTTCGTGACAGGGTCATCACCGGCGGCGGCCGGGGTAAAAAGTTCTTCGCGAATGCATTGAAGGCGCTGCCGTGCCCGTACATTTTCTTCGGCGCTGGGCATGTCTTCATCGGCAAGATCATCCAGAATACGGCAGGCAGCGTAGAGCTGTGCGGCATCATCGGCATCGCCTTTTTCCATGAACCGGCTGGCAAACCAGAATGACTTGCCGTGTCGGGCAAGCAGGGCACGTGCTTCATTCATGGGGTTTCTTCTTTCAAAAGTCGCTCGACAACCTTGGCACTGGATACCACGCCAGGCAGTCCGGCTCCCGGATGAGTGCCAGCTCCTACCAGATACAATCGGTCGAGCACCTCACTTTTGTTGTGAAACCGGAACCAGGCGGACTGTTGAAACAGGGGCGCGATTGAAAAGCCGGTGCCGTGCTCGCTGAGATAGCGATTTTTGAAATCTTCCGGTGTCATGTGAAACCGCGTGTCAATGTGCTTTTCGACGTCAGGCAATATGGTGGCCGACAGGGCCTTGATGATCGCATCACCCAGCGTGCCGGCACGCTCTGACCAGTCGATATCGCCCTGCAGATTGGGAACAGGTGCCAGAATATAGAAGGAGTCACAGCCTGGCGGAGCAAAGCTGTCGTCCGTGGCGGTGGGTCGATGCACGTAAAGCGAGAAGTCATCCTTCATGACCTTGTGTTCGAAGATGTCTTCCAGCAGTTCCCTGTACTGTTCTCCCAGCCAGATGGTGTGGTGGGCTACATCGTCATAGGTGCGGTTGACGCCCAGGTAAAGAACAAACAGCCCCATCGAGTATCTTGCATGATCGAGCTTGAAACGGGCTGCCCTGGGCAGTTCGCGTACCATGTGACGATACAGGTAGGCGGCATCTGCGTTGGCAATGACTCGATCCGCAGTCAGGGTTTCACCGCTGGCCAGCCGGACGCCGGTGGCGCGACGGCCTTCGCAGGTAATGTGATCCACGGTGCACTGGGTACGGATCTGAATGCCTTCTTCGCGCATCAGGCGAGTCAGCCCCTGTACCAGGGCGCCGGTACCACCCTTTGGAAAATGAACACCCCATTTGCGTTCAAGCCACGGAATCAGCGCATAGATGCTGGTGGTTCGAAAGGGGTTGCCGCCGACAAGCAGCGGGGGAATGGAGAAGGCGCGCCTCAGCATAGGGTCCTTGAGGTAATGGCTGACCATTCCCCACACCGACCGATAGCTGCCCAGTCGGAGCAGCGCTGGAACCTGCTTGAGCATGGTGGAGACACGATGAAACGGCTGGTCGGCCAGCTGCTCGAAGCCGACCTTGTAGATCGCTTCCGAACGAGCCAGCAGTTTTTTATAACCGTCGACATCCTCTGGATTGAAACGCGCAATGTCGGCCAGTGTCCTGTCCATGTCACTGCCGTAATCGAAACTACGTCCATCGGAAAAGTGGAAGCGGTACCACACGTCCAGTGGCAGCATGGTGAGATAGTCCGACATTTTCTTGCCGAACAGGCCAAACAGCTCTTCGAACAGAAAGGGCGCGGTAATAACGGTCGGGCCGGCATCAAAGCGATAACCCTGGTCCTCGAAGACCTGAGCCCGTCCGCCCAGCGAATCGTTGCGCTCCAGCAGGGTCACATCGTGCCCCAGTTTGCGGGCGCGAAGGGCGGCGGCGATGCCGCCGAAACCGCCGCCGATAACGATGGTGTGGCTCATTGGGTGTCCCTTGACGTACTCAGACGCTGTCCGAGTCGGTGTGTCTCATGGCGTAGTGGCAGGCCACTGTCGCCAGGCAGTTGGCGAGCCATTGTTTCGGCCTGATCGAGGTAGTGCATGGCCATCTGAACAGCCCTGTCGAGGGCATCATCCGGATGATCAGCAGCCAGTCGGTGGACCAGGTTGTCACTGCCGGGGCGTAGGGCATCCCGCTCGATGTCATCGATGTCGTCGGCAATCTGGTAGGCAATGGCAAAGGCATCCACGGCTTTTGCGGCCCATGGCAGGGCGGCATGATGGCCACCGGTACGCAGGGGAAGTTCAAGCGACAGTCCGATCAACGGGGCCGTCTTGTCACGTGCCATCGACAGGTAGGTTGTCAGCTCGCATCCAGCCGACCCGGCCAGATCCTGTGCCTGGCCGTGTATGGTCCGGGTTACGCCTGCATGAGTGCAGGTGATCAGTTCGGCAAGGATATTCGGGTAGTTCTGCAGCGCTCCTGCGCAGCCGTAGGCGGCAGATATATGCAGGTCACCCACACACAGGGCAACTTCGGAAGAAAAGGCCTTCCAGAGGCTCGGATGACCACGACGGGTTTCATCCCGGTCCTGCACGTCATCGTGGATCAGCGATGCGTTATGCAAGAGCTCGGGAATCAGTGCAAGGGTCAGGGCTGTGGTTGAGGGGATCTCCAGAGCGCGTGCCGTGCTGAAGGCCAGTCGTGCCCGGAGCAATCCGCCAGTGGTCTTGAGGTGATGCCGACAGGCACGAGTGATGATGTCATCACTGGCTGCGTTGTCTCCCAGCAGCGCAGTTTGCAACGCGTTGTGCAGGGTGTCCGACGATAAGCAAGATGGTTCCGGTGTTTCACACCGATAGGCAGACTGCGGCGAAGGCATGTCAACGAGTTCCCGTCCCTGGTATTTATTATCAATACGATGCAAGAGTATAGATGGTCACGGAACAGAATGCCGGGCCCCTGGGGGGCCCGGATGCCGAACTACAACAGGGCGTCCAGCTTGCTCTTGATCAGGGCATTGACCTGTTGCGGGTTGGCCGTGCCGCGAGAGGCCTTCATGGCCTGGCCCACGAAGAATCCGATCATCTTGCCGCGCTTGTCCGGTTCGGCTTCCCGATACTGGGTTACCTGAACCGGGTTGTCGGTAATGACCTGGTCCACGATGGCTTCGATCGCTGCCGTATCGGTAACCTGCTTCAGACCGCGTGCCTCGATGATCTGGTCGGCAGTTTCCCCCTTGCAGTCCCAGAGGTCAGCGAATACCTGCTTGGCGGCCTTGCCATTGATGGTGTCGTCCTTGATGCGCGCCAGCAGCTCACCCAGCTGCGTCGCACTGACCGGGCTTTCGCTGATGTCCAGACCGGCCTTGTTCAGTCGAGCAGACAGATCGCCCTGAACCCAGTTGGCAGCCAGCTTGGCATCGCCACAGGACTGCATGGCCTGCTCGAAGTAGTCTGCCATCGCCCTTGAGCTGGCCAGCACGCTGGCATCATAGGCAGACAGACCCAGAGCGGTTTCAAACCGCTGCCGCTTTTCCGAAGGCAGTTCGGGCAGCAGGGACCGCTGATGCTCGATATAGGCGTCGTCCAGCATCATTGGTAACAGGTCAGGGCAGGGGAAGTAGCGGTAGTCGTTGGCTTCTTCCTTGGTGCGCATACTGCGGGTTTCGTTGAGGTCCGGGTCAAAGAGACGCGTTTCCTGCACAACCTTTCCGCCGTCCTCGATCAGATCGATCTGACGTTCCACCTCGCATTCGATGGCCTGTTCGATGAACCTGAACGAGTTGACGTTCTTGATCTCGGCGCGGGTGCCGAATGCTTCCTGGCCCTTGGGGCGTACGGAGACATTAACATCACATCGCATGGAGCCTTCCGCCATGTTGCCGTCGGAAATGCCCATGTAGGTGACAATTGCGTGCAGGGCACGCACATAGGCAGAGGCTTCCCTGGCCGAGCGCATGTCCGGCTCGGATACAATCTCCAGCAGCGGCGTACCGGCCCGATTCAGGTCGATGCCGGTCATGCCATGAAAGCTCTCATGCATGGATTTGCCGGCATCCTCTTCCAGATGGGCGTGGTGGATGCGCACGGCGTTGACGGTGCCATCGTCAAGCGTGATGTCAATCGTCCCCGGCCCGACAATCGGCTGGGCCATCTGGCTGGTCTGATATCCCTTTGGGAGATCGGGGTAAAAATAATTCTTGCGCTCGAAAATCGATACTTCCGGAATCTCGGCGCCAATGGCCAGTCCGAACCTTACGGCCATGGCCACCGCATTTTCGTTGACGACCGGGAGCACTCCCGGCATGCCCAGGTCCACGGCACAGGCCTGGGTGTTAGGCTCGGCGCCATAGGCGGTAGAGGCCCCGGAAAAAATCTTGGACTGCGTGGCCAGCTGAACGTGCACTTCAAGCCCGATTACAGTTTCCCATTGCATGATCGGTTTCTTCTCCTTGTCACTCGTCGGCGGTCAGCGCAGGGCGGCGGGTATGCCAGTCTGTCTGCATCTGGAAGGCATGGGCCACGTTCAGCAGGTGGGCTTCACTGAAATGCGGTGCCAGAATCTGAAGGCCGACCGGGCGGTCACCGGCAAAGCCTGCGGGTACGCTGATACCGGGAATGCCGGCCAGGTTGATGGCAATGGTGTAGATGTCCTGCAGGTACATCTGTACCGGATCGGCCTGGTTGCCAAGCTCGAAGGCCGGGGTAGGCGCAGCAGGTCCCATCAGGACATCAACCTTGTCGAAGGCGTCCAGAAAGTCCTGGCGAATCAGGCGACGTACCTGTTGGGCTTTCTTGTAATAGGCATCAAAGAACCCTTCGGACAGGGTGTGAGTGCCGATCAGGATGCGGCGCTTGACCTCTTCACCAAACCCTTCAACCCGCGACCGCTTGTACAGATCCATCAGATCCGTCGGAGCATCGCAACGATGGCCGAACCGTACACCGTCATAACGTGACAGGTTCGATGAGGCCTCGGCCGGGGCAATGACGTAATAGGTCGGGATGGCCAGACGGGTATGTGGCAGGCTGACATCGATGACCTGTGCGCCGAGGGCTTCATACACCTTGATGGCATCACGCACGGCGGTTTCGACGCCACCGTCCAGGCCCTCGCCGAAATATTCACGGGGCAGGCCGATTTTCAGGCCCTTCAGGGGTTCGGCCAGCGACTGGGTGTAATCCGGTACCGCGCGGGCAACGCTTGTGGAGTCGCGAGGGTCATGGCCGGCCATGGCATTGAGCAGTAGCGCGCAGTCTTCAGCCGTACGTGCCATGGGGCCGCCCTGATCAAGGCTCGAGGCGTAAGCCACCATGCCATAGCGCGAGACACGACCATAGGTCGGTTTCAGGCCGGTAATGCCGCAAAAGGCAGCAGGCTGGCGAATGGAGCCGCCGGTGTCAGTGCCCAGGGCCGCTGGGGTCAGCCCTGCGGCTACGGCGGCGGCAGAACCACCAGAGGAACCACCGGGCACCAGATCCGTATTCCACGGGTTGCGTACCGGACCGTAGAAGCTGGTTTCATTGGACGAGCCCATGGCAAATTCGTCCATGTTGGTCTTGCCCAGACTGACGGTTCCGGCCAGCTTCAGCTTCTCGACAACGGTGGCGTCATAGGGTGCCTTGAAGCTGTCGAGCATCCTTGATCCGCAGCTGGTGCGTACGCCTTCGGTGCAGAAGATATCCTTATAGGCCAGTGGTATGCCGGCCAGGATGCCGGCCTGGCCGCTCTGACGAGCAGCGTCGGCAGCATCGGCGGCGGCAAGGGCGTGTTCGCCTGTCACAGTGATGAAACTGTTCAACCGGCGGTCCAGGGATTCGATGCGCGACAGGTAATGCTGTGTCAGTTCGCGGCTTGAATAGTCGCCTCTGGCGAGTCCCTTGGCGATATCGGCAAGCGTCAGGTCATGCATGGGGGGAGCGAACTCCTTGGCGTGTTCGGCAGATCATGAAAAGGGTCAAATAATCCGGCATTGAAGGAATCAGGCTCATTCGACCACGCGGGGTACCAGGTAATAACCGTCGGCTACGGCCGGGGCACTTTCCTGATAGGTATCGCGTCGGTTGGGTTCAATGGCTTCATCGGCCCTGAGCGGCTGGGTCGCATCAAGGGGATGAGCCAGCGGCTTGACGCCATCGGTATCAATACCCGATAGAGCGTCTACCATATCGAGGATACGAGAGAGGTCGCCCACGTAACGTTCGGCATCGGTATTATCGATGCCCAGACGGGCCAGATGCGCGGCACGAAGGACATCGGCATGTTCAATCGCCATGGAAACTCCTGAAGTGGTTCCGGCGGTTAGCAAGAATAATGCGAAAAAATGTATCTGCCAGTAAGAATGGCTGACTAAAAAAGGTATCATAACTCGTATCAGGAAGGCAGGCGTGCTTGCTTGCCGCATCAGGGTGGCGATGATACCGTTCGCATCTGCACAGGGTTTAGGTCTGGACTAGGTGAAAGACTTACATGTTTAAACGTTTACGCGGACTATTTTCCAGCGATCTTTCCATCGACCTGGGAACGGCTAATACACTGATTTACGTGCGCGGTCGCGGTATCGTGCTCGACGAGCCCTCGGTCGTGGCAATTCGCCAGTCCGGGAATATGCGCAGTGTGGCCGCTGTCGGGCTGGACGCCAAGCGAATGCTTGGGCGTACCCCCGGCAACATTACGGCAATCCGACCGATGAAGGATGGCGTTATTGCCGACTTCACCGTGACCGAACAAATGCTGCAGCACTTCATTCGGAAGGTCCATCAGAGCACCTTTCTGACACCCAGCCCACGCGTACTGGTCTGTGTGCCCTGCATGTCGACGCAGGTAGAGCGCCGCGCGATCAAGGAATCGGCCGAAGGTGCCGGTGCTCGGGAAGTCTTTCTGATCGAGGAGCCCATGGCGGCAGCGATCGGAGCGGGGCTGCCCGTCGAGGAGGCTCAGGGGTCGATGGTGGTCGATATAGGAGGTGGCACAACCGAGATAGCCATCATTTCCCTGTCCGGTGTGGTGTACTCCGAATCCGTGCGTGTGGGTGGTGACCGCTTTGATGAAGCGATTACCTCCTATGTGCGCCGCCATTATGGCAGCCTGATCGGTGAGGCAACTGCCGAGCGGATCAAGGAAGAGATCGGCAGTGCCTGGCCGGAAGGCGAGTTGCTTGAAATCGACGTGCGTGGCCGTAATCTGGCCGAGGGCGTACCGCGAAGCTTTACGCTCAATTCGCACGAAATTCTGGATGCCCTTCAGGAACCGCTGATGTCGATTGTTGCGGCCGTGAAGAGTGCACTGGAACAATCACCTCCGGAACTGGCCTCGGATATTGCGGACCGGGGGCTGGTCCTCACCGGTGGTGGTGCCCTGTTGCGTGATATCGACAAGCTGCTGGCGGAAGAAACCGGTCTGCCGGTCATCATTGCCGAAGACCCACTGACCTGTGTCGCTCGCGGTGGTGGCAAGGCACTGGAAATGATTGATCAGCATGCCTTTGAACTGCTGGCGTCCGACTGAGCCCGTCTTGTGACAGTGCCCCTGTGCTGTCACCGGCCTGCAGGAGCATGGACTTATCAAGCCGCTTTTTCTCGAAGGACCCGTGCCAGGGTACCGCATGATGTTGTGCGCGGTCCTGGCACTGGTACTGATGTTCGCCGATCATCGCTTTCAGTGGATGAGCCAGGTTCGCCAGCAGTCAGCGACGCTGGTAGCGCCTGTTCAATGGTTTGTCAGTCAGCCCTCCCGGGGCCTGACCTGGTTGTCGACCGTTCTCAGCAGCAAAAACGACCTGATTGATGACAATCAGGCGCTGCGCAATCAGTTACTGATTCTCTCCCAGCGCAATCAGCGCATGGCCAGCCTGGTAGAAGAAAACAGCCGGTTGCGTGACCTGCTCAATGCCACGCCACGTGGCCATATTTCCTGGGTTGCCTCCGAGCTCATGATGCTGGACAACGACCCCTTTGTGCAGCAGATGATCGTTGATCGAGGGCATGATGACGGCATCTACGAAGGGCAGCCCGTTGTGGATGCTTCCGGCCTGACCGGTCAGGTCATTGCCGTTTCCCGCTTTACAAGCCGTGTATTGCTGATTACCGATGCCAACAGTGCCGTACCGGTGCAGGATAATCGCACCGGGCTTCGGTTCATTATTCAGGGTAACGGGCAAAACGTGAGTCTGGAGCTGCTGCATGTGCCCAACAATGCAGATGTCAGGGAAGGGGATTTGCTGGTTACCTCCGGACTGGCAAGTCGTTTTCCTGAAGGGTATCCCGTAGCGCGAGTAACCCGAATACAACCTGACGACGGTGGCCCCTTTGCCACGGTGGAAGCCGCACCAGTAGCCCGACTGGAGCGAAGCCGGCATTTTTTGATGCTGTTTGCCCGCGAGGCCCTGAAGGATATCCCCGATGTCAGCGATGAGGCCATTACGGTATCGCGTCACCTTCAGGGGCTCGAGCCCCTGAAGGATCGTCAGGAGGTCAGTGATGCCCCTTAGGCTCTTTACCTGGGCGACCTTGCTGCTGGCACTGGGGCTGCAGGTCATGCCGATGCCGGATGCGTGGTTGATCTGGCGCCCCAACTGGCTCGGCATGATGCTGGCGTACTGGTGTATTGTGACGCCTTCGCGCGTAGGCGTCTTTTACGGCTTTATCTTCGGATTGTTTCTTGATCTGCTGGAAGGGGTCACATTCGGGCATAATGCCTTGTTGCTGTCGCTGATGGCCTATCTTGTTCTATTGCTCTACCAGCGCCTTCGCATTTATTCCCTGTGGCAGCAGGCGGGTCTGCTTATTGTCATATTCGGCCTGATCCAGTTGCTGGATCAGTGGTTGCGACTGATGTTCGGCGCCTCGGTGCTGCACATCGAATTTGTATATTCAGCCATCGTGGTCGGTGTGCTCTGGCCCTGGTGGTTTACCCTGATAAATGTCATTCGACGCCAACTGACACTGGTATAAGGACGCGGTGTGACAACCTCTACCCGACTATGGCTGGCATCGGCGTCGCCGCGCCGGCGTGAACTGCTTGCTTCCATCGGCATCATGGCGGAAGGCCAGGGTGTTGATATTGATGAAACACCTCGGCCTGACGAGGCGCCTTTGGCGCTGGTTGCTCGGCTGGCCGAGGAAAAGGCCCGCGCTGGGCATGCCGGCCATCCCGAGCGTGTCGTGCTCGGATCGGATACCGTGGTAGTGGTGGATAACACCATTCTGGGCAAGCCCGCTGATCGTGATGATTTCATTGCCACCATGCAACGGCTTTCGGGCCGGCGGCATCAGGTGATGACCGGTGTCTGCGTCATCGGTCCGGCCGGGGTGCTGACCGATACCGTGGTGACCGAGGTACAGTTTCGTACCCTGGCCCCTGATGAGCCTGCTGCCTACTGGGAAACCGGCGAGCCGCAGGACAAGGCGGGAGGGTACGCTGTTCAGGGGTTGGGCGCGGTGTTCGTGACCCGGCTGGAGGGCAGCTATTCAGCAGTGGTAGGTCTGCCGCTGGCGGAAAGTGCTGCTCTGCTGGCTCGGCAGGGAATTAACGCGTGGCAGGCAGCGGCAACGGATGCCGATCGCTGACCCGTGGCTGGCTCGCCGGGAAGGCCGGTCCAACGAACAGGAGATGGCTGCATGAGTGGCGAGGTGCTGATCAATCTGACCCCGATGGAGACCCGGGTGGCTGTAGTCGAAAACGGCGTCCTTCAGGAAGCCTTTGTCGAGCGCAGCCGTCGCCTCGGAATTGTCGGCAATATCTACAAGGGCAAGGTGGTGCGTGTGCTGCCGGGCATGCAGGCCGCCTTTATTGATATCGGGCTTGAGCGGGCCGCCTTCATTCATGCCCATGAAGTCATGCCGGCCAATACGCCCGCCAGTGAACAGCTATCCATCAATCAACTGCTTCAGGAAGGGCGGTCTCTGGTGGTCCAGGTCACCAAGGATCCGATCGGCACCAAGGGCGCACGACTGACCACGCATCTGTCGGTGCCATCGCGTTATCTGGTGTATATGCCGGACTCGGCACACATTGGCGTGTCTCAGCGTATCGAGGATGCCGAAGAGCGGGAGCGGCTCAGGGCCATTGTCGAGCAGGAGCAGGCGCAGACAAGCCATGAGGGCAGCCATCCCCCCGGGTTCATCATTCGTACTGCCGCTGAAGGCGCCTCCAGCGACGAGCTTTGCAACGATATCCGGTTTCTTCACCGGCTCTGGAACAAGATTGATGCACGGCGTGCGCGCCCGGCGTCGCCTGCCGTCAGTCTGATCTATGGTGACCTGCCGCTTTTCATGCGCATTTTACGTGATGTGATGCGTGATGATATCGAGCGGGTACGTATCGATTCGCGGGAAAATCATGCCCGGTTGATGGAGTTTGCCCGGGAGTTCATGCCCGACATGCTCGACAAGGTCGAATATTATCCGGGCGAGCGCCCCATCTTCGATCTGTTCTCTGTCGAAGATGAGCTTCAGCGAGCGCTTGAGCGCAAGGTTCAATTGAAATCCGGTGGCTATCTTGTGGTGGATCAGACCGAAGCCATGACCACCATTGATATCAATACCGGTGCCTTTGTCGGTCATCGCAATCTTGAAGAAACCATTTTCAAGACCAACCTTGAAGCAGCCACCGCCATTGCTCGCCAACTTCGGTTGCGCAACCTCGGTGGCATTATCATCATCGATTTCATCGACATGGAAGACGCCGAGCATCGCCGCCAGGTCATGCGCGTGCTTGAACGGGCGATGGAGCGTGACCGTGCCAAGACCAAGCTGACCGGCGTAACCGAGCTTGGACTGGTTCAGCTGACGCGCAAGCGTACCCGGGAAAGCCTCGAGCAGGTGCTGTGCGAGTCCTGCCCCGTGTGCCATAACCGAGGCACTCTGAAAACGGCGGAAACGGTATGCTATGAAATCTTCCGTGAAATCCTGCGGGAAGAGCGGGCCTACGGGCCGGATACCTATATGGTGCTGGCAGCACAGAATGTAGTGGACCGTTTACTGGATGAGGAATCGACGGCCGTTGCTGACCTTGAGTCCTTTATAGGCAAGCCGATACGGTTTCAGGTGGAGCACCATTACACCCAGGAGCAGTACGACATCGTACTGATGTAAAGGGATGAGACTTGTGCGTGCATTGCTTCGCCTGGCAGTCATGACCGGGGCAGCACTTCTGGTGGTGGTGGCCATCGCATTGAGCGCCCTGCGCATGGGGGTGCTGTCATTGCCGTCCGTGCAACCGATGGTCCTCAACATGATGGGAATTCCTGATGACGCCGGATTGGCGGCCAGCGATGTGTCGCTGCGTTTTGTCGGGTTTGATCCGCGCCTGAAGTTTGATCACCTCCGCCTTGATATGCCTGAAAGAAAGGGCACCGCCGGCAGCGCGCCACGGCCGATGCTCAGTATCGACAGCTTTTCGGCCCGCATTGACGGGCTGGCATCGTTGCGTGCCGGCGCCCTTGTCATGAGCCGGCTCGATATCAGCCGTCCGGTCGTGCATTTCTACCAGAATGGCCAGGGTCAGTGGCCCTGGGATCAGTCTTCTTCCTCTTCTTCACGCCAGGGCATGACGCTTGAACGGCTCGATGCCTGGGCGGCGCTGTTGTCTCGCCAGCGATTTCATATCTCTGATGCCGAGGCTGTACTTCACGGCCAGCAAGACACCCTGCGCATTAGCCTGCCCCGGGTAGCGCTGTTTGATAATGGCAATGACTATCAACTGGAAGCCTGGGGGCATGTAGGTCAGGGGCATGCTCGCGGGTTGCAGATAGTTGCCGTACTGCCCCAGACCGGTTCATCCCTTGATGCGCGCCTGCAGCTGGATGTGGCTGCACATCAGGCGCTTTCCCTCTGGAGTGTAGTCGCGCCGCCCGGGGCTGTGACACCTGCGGCTGACGAGGGGCAGGCGACAGTACATGCCAGGTGGCAACAGGGTCAGTTGACCGATGTATCGGGCCGGCTTTCGGTACCCGAACTGGATCTGGCGCCTGGGGATGCGCATGTCATCAAGGGGATTGGCGCCCGCTTTTGGCTTGAGCGACGTGAGGATGGCTGGGTCGGGCTGGTGAATAACCTGTCGGCTCTGGCGCCGGGACAGAAGGCGTCGGTGCTTCCCGAGCGATTGAGCCTGACCGCCTCGTCCACACTGGATGCCTTCACGCTGCATGTTCCCGCGCTGGCTCTGGACCCACTTCAGGCGTGGTGGCCGGCCTTGCCGTTGCCCACCATGATGACGAAGGCGTTGACTGCCATGTCGCCTCGTGGAGAGGTGACAGGTGCAGCTCTGGGCTGGAAGGATGGCTGGACGCTTCAGCTGGCCGGCAAGGGTATTGAAACATCGCCCTGGGAGCATGCCCCTGCCGGTGGGCCGCTGGATATCTGGGTCGATGGTACCTCGCGTGAAGGCGTGATCAAGGCAACGGGGCGCGATGCCGTTCTGAAAATGCCCCGCGTGCTGGCAACCCCCTGGGATCTGGACAGCGTTACCGGCGGTTTTTACTGGACGCATGATGAGTCAGGCTGGGTATTTGGAAGCTCTACGCTGGACGCCACGCGCCGCGGTGCCAGCGCTACCGGTAGCCTTCGCATCGTTCTGCCGGTCGACGGGGACGAGACGATGGCCGTGCGGCTATCGATGAAGAATGTCAATGCCAAAAGGCCGAAGGAGTGGTTGCCGCTCAACGCATTAAGCCCTGAAATCAGTACCTGGCTTGGTACCAATATTATCTCGGGCCATATTCCCGACGGCTCGCTGGCCCTGAATCTGGTGTTCAATGGCCCAGGCCCTGACAAGGATCGGGTGCGGCTGGACATGGACGTTAAGGAGGGGGCCATGCGCTACGTCGACGGCTGGCCGGCGCTGACCGATATCGATGGTCATGTTTCCCTGCGGGACGACACGTTCGACGCACGTATTGATCATGCCAGCCAGAATGGCATGGTGACCCATGAGGGGCGGGTCAGCTATCAAAACGACGTGCTGGAGGCCTCGGCGCCGGTCAGTGGCAATGCTTCCCGTGCGCTGGCCTTCCTTCAACAGGCCCCGCTGGATGCCTCACTGTCCCAGAGCCTGGCGCAATGGCGTGTCAGTGGGCCACTGACAGGCATGGTCAATGTTCGCGTGCCCATGACCGAGAAGGGCCAGGCCGATATTCGTGCCAGTGGTCGAATCGACAAGGGGCGCGCTCTGTTTTTGCCGGCCGATATCACCACGACCGACATCGCCGGTACGTTCGATTATCGCCATCATGGGAATACGGATGACCTGACTGGCGACTTTACCGGTCGCGTCTTCGAGGACGTTGTCAGAACGCGCGTCGATCTGGCCAGAAATCTGGTGACCTTTGATGGTCGGGCACATGCTCAGGGAGTCACAGGCTGGCTGGGTATCGATGGGTTGACCAACAGCATTCATGGGGCATTTGACTATCATGCGGCACTGCATCTGAAGGATTCCGGGCCGGTGCTGACCCTTGAGTCGCCCATGAAGGGGTTGGCCGTCAATCTGCCGGAGCCTTTCGCCAAGCTCGTGGATCGCTCGGCACCGTTATCGCTTGAAATGAACTTTGGGCAGGGAACCGGTGAGCTGACCTTTGAGGATCGGGTGCGTGCCCGGTGGCGCCACAGTGATGCGCAGGGTCAGATCTGGCTTCAGCGCTGGCCGGACACTCCGGACTGGCCTGACAGCGATCACTGGTACGTGCATTGGGATACCGACCGGCTGGCGCCGCGGGAATGGATTGATCCGCTGGCGGAGCTTTCCCTGACACCCCGTGCAGCCGCTTCTGCCCAGGCGGGAGAAGACGCCTTTGGCAGCAGTGTGCGGCCGATCAATCAGTTGCTGGCGCGTGTGGGACTCAATGCGGGCTGTCTGGATATTGCCGGCCACTGTCAGGGGCCGCTGACATTGTATGCTGAACCCCATGACGGTCAGTGGCAGGTTCGCTTGCGTTCCGCGCTTGCCTCTGGCCTTCTGCGATGGGCGCCTCAGGCCCTTCCCACGCCCATCGATGTTCATCTTGATCGGCTGGATCTGTCCCGTCTGATACGAATCAACGATACCTCCATGACGGAAACGGCCACGCGGCCCGCCGATGTGGTATATCCGCTGCTGGCAGCCGGTGAACGGGTGCAGATGCCCTTTGACGTTAACCCTTTTCCGTCCGGAATGGGCAGCCTGCCGCCGGGCCAGATCTCCATCGATCGCATCAATTATGAAGGTCACCAGCTGGGGCCGCTGAACAGCACCTGGCAGTCGAGTGCGCGTTCACTGCAGTTGTCACCCCTGACGCTTTCGGTGCCGGGCAGCCGGTTCAAGGGGGAGCTGATCTGGGAAAAGGCTGGTGAGCGTAGCCTCACGCGGCTCAATGGTCATCTCAAGAGTGGTGATCTGGCCGATACCGTGGCACTTGTTACGCCCAAGCCGAGTGTTCACACCCAGTCGGCCGACTCGGCGCTGCGTCTGGCCTGGCCTGGTGCCCCGTGGCAGGTGGCGCTCGAGCGCATCAATGGTCATCTTGATTTCTCGACCGGCAGTGGTCGGCTGCTGTTTGTGGATTCGAATCTGGCGAAGCTGGTCGGCGCTGTCAATCTGGATAATCTGGTACGGCGACTGATGTTCAATTTTTCCGATCTGACTCAGGAAGGGGTGGCCTTCAAGAGTATCAAGGGGGCCGCAAGTCTTTATGAAGGGCGCCTTGTCACGGATGGCCCGGTCAGGATCGACGGTACCTCAACCCCGTTTGCCATTGACGGGCAGGTGGACTTCATTCAGCAGATGCTGGATGCCCGATTAAGCGTGACGGTGCCTGTTTCCCAGAACCTGCCACTGGCGGCACTGGCTGTAGGCGCGCCGCAGGTCGGTGGCGTGTTATGGTTGTTCCACGAAATTTTCGAGGGGTGGCTTAATGACGTCTCTCAAATTCACTACCGTGTGAAGGGCCCCTGGGGCGCTCCGCACCTGCGGCTGGAAAATGCTCAATGAACCACGATACGTTTTCACAGGCTACCGCACTGTTGCTTGACCCGTACGGCCTGTCACTGGAGGCGCTGGATGCCGGGCTTTCCCATGCCATGGGGCCCGGGGTCGATTTTGCCGATGTTTATCTGCAGCGAAGCTGGCGTGAGTCCTGGTCTCTGGAGGATGGGGAGGTCAAGGAAGCCGGATTCAATATCGACGGCGGGATGGGCATTCGTGCCCAGGCCGGTGAGAAGACCGGGTTTGCCTATTCAGATCAAATCAGTACCGATGCCTTCATGGATACGGGGCGAACGGCCAGCAGCATTGTTCGTCAGGGGCAGAGCCTGGGGGTGAAGGCAGAAGCCCGGACAATGGCTCCTGCCCGCTACGCCGGTGGGAATCCGCTCGACGGGATGGCTCCCGAGGACAAGGTGGCGTTGCTGCGTGAGGCAGACCGCATTGCCCGAAGTCTCGACAGCGCTGTTCGACAGGTCAGTGTGTCCCTGTCGGCGGTATATGATGTGGTGATGATTCGTGCCAGTGATGGCACGCTGGCGGCCGATCTGCGCCCGCTGGTTCGCTTCAACGTTTCAGTGATCGCTACCCGTGATGGCCGCCGCGAGCGCGGCAGCGCCGGCGGTGGTGGCCGGTACGGGCTTGACCGGTTCGTGCAGAACAACGTGGCCGAACGTTACGCCCGTGAGGCGGTTCGTCAGGCGCTGGTCAATCTTGATGCCCGTGATGCACCTGCCGGGCAGTTACCAGTGGTGCTGGGCAATGGCTGGCCTGGCGTGCTGTTGCACGAGGCGGTAGGGCACGGACTGGAAGGTGATTTCAACCGCAAGGGCAGTTCTGCCTTTGCCGGTCGGATGGGAGAACAGGTGGCTGCCCGTGGCGTTACCATCGTCGACGATGCCACGCTGAGTGATTTGCGTGGCTCACTCTCGGTGGACGATGAAGGCACGCCGGGTGCATGTACCCCTTTGATTGAAGATGGCATTCTCACCGGCTACATGCAGGACAAGCTCAATGCTCGCCTGATGGGCCATGCTCCAACCGGTAATGGGCGGCGTGAATCCTACGCGCACCTGCCGATGCCACGCATGACCAATACCTATATGCTTGACGGCCAGCATGATCCCGAAGAGATCATCAAAAGCGTCAGGCATGGTCTTTATGCCGTCAGTTTCGGCGGTGGTCAGGTTGATATCACGTCGGGCAAGTTCGTTTTTTCTGCCAGCGAAGCCTACATGATCGAGGATGGCAAGGTGAGTTATCCCGTCAAGGGGGCGACGCTTATCGGTAACGGGCCGGAAAGCATGAGCCGCATCTCGATGATTGGCAACGACATGGCGCTGGATACCGGTGTAGGTGTCTGCGGGAAGGAAGGGCAGTCACTGCCGGTTGGTGTGGGCCAGCCCACGTTGAAGCTCGATGAGATCACCGTGGGCGGCACCCAGGCCGGTTAGGCTCGGGGCAATCAGTTCAGTTCGGCATCGCGCAGCAGGCGAAACAGTTTACGGGCACTGGCCGTTGATCGGCCGGCTTCCTTCTCGCGCTGCGCATTGCGGGTCAGCTGTCGCAACTGCTGCACATCAATGTTCGGGTGCTGCTCGATAAAGACAGTAATGGCCGGTGCGCCTTCTGCTATCAGCCGGTCCCGCCATTCTTCCAGCCGGTGAAAGCCCCGGTCACGTGCCAGCCGCTGGCGGTCGAATTCAGCAAAACAGGCTTCGATGGCAGGCAGGTCCTCGTTGCGCATGACCTTGCCGATGTACTGCATGTGGCGCCGTCGTGCTTCGCGCGACGAGATGCGGTCCATTTCTTCAATGGCGGCCAGCATGTCATCGGACAGGGGAACCAGCCGCTGCTGGTCCCGGGGCAGGTCAAGAATACGCTGACCCAGAGCCTGCATGGCCTCCATGGCATGCTTGCGTTGGGTCTTGCTTTGATATTCGTCGTGATCGGGAGAAAATTTGCTCGACATGATGCATCCAGTCAATCAGGGTGCCGCCAGTATAACAGGCGATATGCACCAGGTATCAGGAGTTCGTTCATGAGTCAGGCATTCGATATCGCCGCGCAGCAGGACGCAATTACCCGCCAGGCGGAGCTTGCCCTGGCGCACGCCAGACAGTGTGGCGCCACGGCCTGCGAACTGAGTGCCGCCATCAGCCAGGGCACGGATATCAATGTGCGCATGGGGCAGGTGGATACGCTGGAACTGGCACGTGATCAGGGATTTGGCATTACCGTCTATGTCGGGCAGCGCAAGGGGAATGCCTCTACCAGCGATGCCAGCGAGCGCTCGATTAGAGAAACGGTTGAGAAGGCGGTGGATATTGCTCGCTTTACCGGCGAGGACTCCATGGCCGGGCTGGCAGACCCTGATCTGATGGCCACCTCCCTGCCGAATCTGGACGTACACCACCCCTGGGCATTGAGCGTGGAGGAAGCCATCGACATGGCGACACGTTGCGAGCAGGCCGGGCTTGATGTCGAAGGCATCTCCAACTCGGAAGGGGCCAGCCTCGCCACCGGCGAGGGTGTCAGCCTGTATGCCAACAGTCACGGGTTTCTCGGGGTGCAGCGGGGGAGTCGGCACAGCCTGTCCTGCGTGCTGATTGCACGTGACGACAATGGCATGCAGCGTGATTACGATTTCAGCTCCAGTCGGCACCCGTTTCTGTTGCGTGCTCCGGAAGATATTGGCCATCGGGCAGCGGAACGTGTGCTGAGCCGGCTTGGTGCCAAACGCGCCCCGTCCGGTACTTTCCCGGTTGTGTTTGCTCCCGAGGTTGCCAGCGGTCTGGTCGGGCATTTTTTGAACAGTATTGCCGGAGGGGCACTCTATCGTGAGGCGTCCTTTTTGTGTGATGCACTTGGCGATCGCCTGTTTCCGGACTGGTTCAGCCTCGGAGAGCGACCGCAGTTACCGGGTGAGTCGTCAAGCGCTGCCTTTGATGGCGATGGTGTGTTTACACGGGATAATGACTTCATCAGGGATGGCCACCTGGCAAGCTACATGCTGTCTGCCTACAGTGCACGCCGACTGAATATGGTCACGACTGGCAATGCCGGCGGCGCTCGCAATGTACGCATCGATGCGCCGCTGACTGCATATTCATCACTGATCAGTGGCATCGATAAAGGCGTAATCGTGACTGAACTGATGGGGCAGGGCATCAATACGGTGACCGGTGATTACTCTCGGGGGGCATCCGGGTTTCTGGTCGAGAACGGGCAGATTACAGGCCCGATCGAGGAGTTCACCATTGCAGGTAACCTGCGTGGCATGTTCAGTGCGCTGACGGCTCTTGGAGATGATGTCGATACCCGTGGCAGCATTCATACCGGCAGTTGGCTGATCGATGGAATGACCGTCGCAGGCTGAAGGGTGAGATACGTGCCATGACGCAAGAGGGCCTGCATTCGCAGGCCCTCTTGCAGTGGGAGGCACGACTATAGATAGATGACGCTGGCCAGCCCAAGGAAGGAGAGAAAGCCGACAACATCGGTGACCGTGGTCAGAATCACACTGCCAGACAACGCCGGGTCAATCGACAAGCGCTTGAGCAGCACCGGCAGGAGAGTGCCGGTCAAAGAAGCCACGACCAGGTTGATCACGATGGCCAGTGCAATAACACCTCCCAGCATCCAGTCATCAAACCAGACAATGGCCAGCGCGGCCACCACCGCTGCCCACAGCACGCCGTTGAGCATACCGGCGATCATCTCGCGCCCCAGCAGCCAGCGTACATTGTTGGTCTTTACATGACCCAGTGCGATACCACGGATGAGGACTGTCAGTGTCTGAGACCCGGCGATGCCACCCATGCTGGCCACGATCGGCATCAAAACAGCCAGTGCTGTAATCTTCTGGATGGTGCCCTCGAACATGCCGATGACCGAGGAGGCAAGAAAGGCCGTCAGCAGATTGATGCCGAGCCATATGGCCCGCCGGCGCGTGGTGCGCAGGGCCGGCGCGAAGGTATCGTCTTCCTCGTCAAGGCCGGCCATGCTCATGACGGTGTGTTCGGCGCTGTCTCGGATGACATCGACCACGTCGTCGATGGTAATTCGACCGACCAGCTGGCCACGTTCATTCAGTACCGGAGCTGAAATCAGGTCATGGCGCTCGAAGAGCTGGGCGACGTCATTTTGTGAGGCCAGGGCATCCAGTCGAATGAAGTCCGTATCCATGATTTCACGCACGGACATGGATGGGTCGCATACCAGCAGCTTGTTGATGGACAGGCGTCCGATCAGTTCGTCACGACGGGTTACGACCCACAGCACATCGGTAGACTGGGGGAGTTCTTCGTGGCGACGAATGTAGCGCAGTACCACGTCGAGCGTGATGTTGGGGCGGATGGTGATGGTATCGGTATCCATCAACCCGCCCGCCGTGTCCTCCGGATAGGACAGGACGGTCTCGACCCGTTCACGCTCCTGGGCCTCCATCGAATCCAGCACCTGCTGGATGGACGACGTGGGCAGGCGCTGCAGTAGATCGGCCAGGTCATCAGTGTCCAGGTTTTCCGTCGCCGTCAGCAGCTCGGCGGCGTCCATCCTATCGAGAAACTCGTCCTGGACTTCCTCGCTAAGATACAGCAGTACCTCGCCCTGGGTTTCCGGGCCCACCTGTGTCCAGAGTTCCTCGCGCTCACGTGGCGGGCTGGATTCCAGCGCATGTGCCACTTCGGCCGGAACCATGGTGTTGTTCAGCAGGCGCCATATCTGGTCCGTCGCCTGACGGTCAATGGCGCGGTGCAGCCTGTCCATGTGGTCTTCAGTATCGACCGGGTCATTGCTCATGACAGATCCTTGTCATTCATGGACGAGATGTTCAGGCATCTTCGTCAAAGCGGGCATCAAACAGGGCCACAATCGCGTCGAGCGCCGCCTGTTCATCATCGCCGTCCACTTCAATGGTCAGCGGGGTACCACAGGGGGCGGCTAGCATCAGGAGAGCCATCACGTTATTGGCCGTGGCGCTGTGCTGGCCACGGTACACGATAATGGAACTCTGATAGGGCTGGCAGCACTGAACAAGGCGGGTTGCTGCGCGGGCGTGCAGGCCACGCTTGTTCGTCAGCGTCAGTTCACGGCGAAGCATTCGGAGTCTCGTTCAAAACTTTCTGGACGCTTAACTCCCGATGGCGGAGCCTGAGGGAGGGATACTGACCGGCAAACTGACTGGCCAGACGCTCTGCCAGGTAGACTGAGCGGTGCTGGCCGCCTGTGCAGCCAATGGCAACGGTAAAATAACTTCGATTGCTTGCCGTGTAGGAGGGAAGCCAGCGTTCCAGCCATTTGACGATGTCGTTATACATGTCGGTAACATCGCCATAGTCTTCGAGAAACGCAGCAACCTCCTTTTCCTGACCGGTATGGCTGCGCAGGGCGGGTATCCAGTAGGGATTAGGCAGGCAGCGCACGTCAAATACCGTATCGGCATCCAGAGGTACCCCGTGCTTGAATCCGAAGGACTCGATGGTCAGCGTCATCTGGCGGCTGGTGTGGTCTGCTACCTGCGTGGCAATCTGGCTACGCAGTTCGTGCACTGACTGACTGGTCGTGTCGATAATCAGGTCGGCGGCGTTGCGAATGGCAGCAAGATAGGTCTGTTCGGATTCGATGGCCTCGGCCAGTGTCATCTGGCTGCCGCGGGTCAGCGGGTGTCGACGGCGGGTGGCAGCATAGCGCTCCAGCAGGGCCTTTGTGTCCGTGGTCAGGTAAACCACCTGGCTGTCTACTCGTTTGGACAGATCCGCCAGAAGCGCGGGGAAGCGCTCCAGCGCTTCCGGAAGGTTGCGTGCATCAATGCTGACGGCAATGCGTCGCTGTCCAACGCTGCCTGCATCCAGCTCATCGATCAACGGTGCCAGCAGGGTGGCCGGCAGGTTGTCGATGGCATAAAAGCCCAGGTCCTCGAGCGCTTGCAGGGCAATGGACTTTCCTGAGCCGGAACGTCCACTGATAATGACCAGCTGCATGATGAGTACCCTATTGGTGTTGTTGCTGTATGAGATCGGTCAGGGTGTCATGGAGTTCGCGTTGACTGGTTGCATGGCGAAGACGACTGCGGTTTTCGCTGTCGTTGAGCAGCTCGGCAATCTGGCCCAGAAGCGTCAGGTGCGTATCCTCGGCTTCTTCAGGCACGAGCAGCACAAACACCAGGTCCACGGGCTCGTTGTCGATGGCATCAAAGTCGATGGGGTCTGCCAGCCGGATAAAACTGGCCAGTGGCGACTTGCAGTGCGGGTTGCGGGCATGGGGTATGGCTACCCCGTTGCCCACACCGGTACTGCCCAGCCGCTCGCGACCGATCAGGCGTGAAAAGACCTCCTGATCATCCAGACTGGGAATATTCTGAGCGATAAAGGTGCTGAAAAATTCCAGCACCCTTTTTTTGCTTCCGCCCTGAACATCAAACAGCGTGCGTTCGGGCGGAAGGAGTTGATCAAGCTTCATAGTACCAGGATCTCAACGAGCGCCCTGGGCGCGTGCCTGTGCCTTTTCCTTGTGCTTGACCAGCTGGCGGTCCAGCTTGTCGGCCAGCGCATCAATGGCGGCATACATGTCTTCGTGGGAAGCGTCGCCGTGCAGGTCGGCGCCGCTGGCGTGCAGGGTGCAGGCAGCAAGCTTGCGTTCCTTTTCGACGGAAAGGGTCACCTGGACATTGGTGATGTTGTCGTAATGGCGTTCCAGTCGAGAAAGTTTCTGGTTGATGTATTCTCTGAGTGCGTCTGTCAGTTCGACGTGATGACCAGTGATATTGACCTGCATGGCGTACTCCTTTTCCCACGGATGAATACTGGATTGTAACCTTTTTTACTGTCAGGCAAAGCCTTGTCTTTCCGGCGTCATTCAGGCCATTTTCCGACGTTCGCTGGAAGATGGTATACCCAGCGCTTCACGGTACTTGGCGACAGTGCGACGTGCCACCTTGATGCCCTGGTCATCGAGCAATTCAACCAGCCGGGCATCGGACAGGGGGCGCCTTGTGGGCTCTTCACTGACGTATTTGCGAATCCTGGCGCGAATGGCGGCGCCGGAGTGGGCGTCTCCTTCCCCACTTCCCCCTACCTGACTTGAAAAGAATAGCTTGAGTTCGACCACTCCGCGGGGAGTATGGATGAATTTTTGTGTCGTCACCCGCGAGATGGTGGATTCGTGCATGTCGACAGCGCCTGCAATGTCGGACAGGGTCAGCGGTTTCAGGCCTTCTTCCCCCATGTCGATATACCGATGCTGGCGGGCCATGATCTCGCGACCCACTCGAAGAAGGGTGTCATTGCGACTGGCGATGCTCTTGATGAACCAGCGCGCTTCCTGGAGGTGCTGCTTGAAAAAGGTATTGTCATCACTTTTATCGGCACGGCGTACCAGGCTGCTGTAGTCCGGATTCAGCCGAAGACGCGGTAGCGCATCTTCATTGAGCTCGACCTGCCAGCCATGGCGTGTGCTGTGGCGCAGAGTCAGATCAGGAATAACGTACTGGTGGCTGGTACTGTCGAACTGACGGCCGGGATGTGGATCCAGTGCCTTGATCAGGCATGTGATTCGTTCAAGACTCTCATCATCGATGCCCAGCCGGCGTTTCAGAAGCCTTGTATCACCGTTGCCCAGGGCTTCAAGGAACTGGCGAATCAACCGGCGTGCCTGAGCCAGCAGGGGAGTGTCCTGAGGAAGTTGATCAAGCTGAAGCAACAGGCACTCGCGCAGGTCTCTGGCAAACAGACCGGCCGGTTCACACTGTTGGAGCATGATGGCAGTACGTTCCACGTCGGCAACGCTCAGGGACTCGAACCCCTGGGCGCGCAGGCCCTCCGTGATGTCCTCGAGAGGCTGGGCAATCAGGCCATTGGGGTCCAGTGCATCAATCAATCGTTCGGCAATGGCGCGTTGCTGGTCATCCAGGTCCAGCATCATGACCTGCCATTCAACATGCTGCTGAAGGGTATCCTCCGAGGTGTTGCGCTCGATATCGGACTCGCCGGCAGGCGCGACGCTGCTGCTCAGACTGCCAAGGGAAGCATCCTGAAAACTGTCTTCCCAGCTGCTGTCCTGAGACAGTTCGTCGGGAATGCTTTCCTGCCAGTCATCATCATTGTCGGCTGGGCTGGCGCACTCATCGAACAGGTCTTCCTGCTCAAGCATGGGGTTGCTGTCCAGTGCCTGCTGTATTTCCTGACGCAAGTCCAGCGTCGAGAGTTGCAGCAGGTGAATGGCCTGCTGCAGTTGCGGCGTCATGGTGAGGTGAGCGCCGACCCTGAGCTGCAAGGATGGTTTCATCGTTATACGATCCCGGTCGTCACAAGTCCGTGATTACGCTATCGAGACCTGGCGGGACGTGCAAGTCAAAAAACACTATTTGAAGCAATTTTCATGCCAGGGTATGAGATCCTTGGCCTGACTGACATCACAATCTGAATTCATGCCCAAGGTAGACGTCGCGGACATGCTGGTTGGCCAGGATGGATGGCGTATCGCCTTCTGCGATGATCTGACCGCTGCCCACGATGTAGGCGTTGTCACAGATATCCAGCGTTTCGCGTACGTTATGATCGGTGATCAGCACCCCAATGCCGCGCGCCTTCAGCTGGCGAATGATGCTTTTGATGTCACCGACCGAGATCGGGTCCACGCCGGCAAAGGGTTCATCCAGCAGGATGAAATCCGGCTCGGTGGCCAGCGCGCGGGCAATTTCGACGCGTCGACGTTCTCCGCCCGATAGTGCCATGCCCTGGTTATCCCTGATGTGCGTGACATTGAATTCCTGCAGGAGTTCTTCAAGCCTTGCCCGCCGGCCTGCCTTGTCAAGATCGCGTCGGGTTTCGAGAATCGCCATGATATTGTCGGCAACACTCAGCTTGCGAAAGATGGAGGCTTCCTGCGGGAGGTAACCAATGCCTTCGCGGGCCCGCTGGTGCATGGGCAGGCGGGACAGGTCACGGTCATCAATGATGATCGTGCCGGCATCTGCCTGCACCAGCCCTACAATCATGTAAAACGAGGTGGTCTTGCCGGCACCGTTTGGACCAAGCAGGCCGACAATCTCGCCCTGACGAATCGTGAGGCTGATGTCATGGACGACACGACGGCCCTTGAAGCTTTTGGCCAGGTGGGCCACTGACAGTGTTTTCATGGCGAATTACTGGCTCTGACTGTTTTGCGGGTTCAGTGTCATTTCCACGCGCTGGTCGCTGCTGTCCGAACTGCTTGGCTTGCCGCCTCGCGCATTGACCTGACGGCGATCGAGGAAGTACTCGACGTAGGCGCCATTGAAGGTGTCCGGACTCTGGATCAGTTTGGCATTGCCTATCAATTCCACGCGACGGGTGTCGGCGTGATAAATGACCTTGTCACCCCATCCCTGCACCTTGCTGTCCTGCGGATTGGGTTTCTGTTCCAGGTAGGCGCGCTCACCCTGACCGATGGCGGTAACCCGGGAGACATTGCCATTGTTGCCACGCTGTATGTCAACGCGGTTGGCCTTGAGCAGCATGGTACCCTGCGTCATGTCGACGTTGCCGGTATACACCGCCGTGCCGGCCTTGTCGTCAAGGTTCAGCTTGTCGGCACTGATGTGGATGGGCTTGCTGGCGTCAGAGGGGAGAGCCAGCGCCTGGTGAGCCAGTAGCGCCAGGGTCAGGCCACCGGCCAGCCGAAGGGGAGTGCGCAATATCATGAATAGTCCTTGTCAGTAATGCTGTTACCGGGAGGGCGGGTAATTGCCCTTGACGTCGCCTTCCAGTACGGCCCTGTCCTGATCAATCCAGGCGTCAAACCGGTTCGATGTCGTGGTCTGGTTTTCCTGGGTAAACGTTGAGGTTACATCGCTCCAGGCGTGCTGGTCCTGCTGTGTGTAGTGCAGGGTGTCGGTGGAAAGCGTCCAGTCATTGTCAGGCTGTCGCAGGCGTGCATGACCGGAGAGGGTGATGTGCTCACCGTTTCCTTCCACCTGGCCGGTATCACCGCGGCCGTGCCAGACGTCGCCACCGGAGGCTGTCCAGGTCAGTTCCGGCGTTTCTGCATGCGTCATGTCATCATTCGGCGTGTGAGTTATCCGTGGCGAGGCCAGGGTCTGGTAGATTTCCCCCTGATCATTATAGCGAGTATAGGTAGCCCCTTCTGCATAGTAGTCGGGGGCTTCCTGCTGGCTGCCGAGCGAGGTGTCGGTGTCGTTTGCCCGGTCGCGCTGTTCGATCCAGGCCATGACGCCGCCGGCAATCAGCAGGATCAGGATAAACCAGAGCCGTGGGGAGATCCGTGAGAGCAGGGAGCGCATGATTATTCCCCCATGTACTGGCTGGAGGTCGTGCCGGGTGGTATTGAGGCGGCGTCCTCCACGTGATAATGGGTCAGTACCTCGTTCCAGCGTCCCTGGGCGTTGATGATGAATTCGCAGAGCTCCCTGACAGCTCCCTGGCCACCGCGTCGGGTGGTTACCATATCCGCTGCCTGCTGGATGTAGTCCGGTGCATTGGGCACGCTTGCGCCCAGGCCTGCACGATGGATGGCTTCCAGGTCCGGCAGGTCATCACCGCAGTACCCTGTCTCTGTAATGTCGATGCCCAATTGGCGAGTCAACTCCTGCAGGGCAGCCCACTTGTCGTCCCGGCCCATGATCAGATGATCGATGCCCAGCTCGTTGCAGCGCCGCTCAACCATGGGCGAGCGACGGCCGGTAATGATGGCCACCTGAATACCGAGTCGCTGCAGGGCCTTGATCCCCACGCCGTCATGAACGTGAAACGCCTTGATTTCCTGGTGATCACTTGTATAGAGGAGCCTGCCGTCGCTGAGTACACCATCCACATCCAGTGCCAGAAGACGAAGCCTGGCCGCCTTGCTGCAGGCGGGTGTATCGAGCCAATGTGACATATCAATTCCGTATACCGTGCCGTGCCCGATGGGCACAGCGTGAAATAAGCGCGCGGCGTCCTTCCTTCTAGACAACACCATGGGTCAGGAGGTCGTGCATATGCAATACGCCCACGGGACGATGAGCCTCATCCACAACGGCCAACGCGGTGATGCGGCAGGTTTCCATCAGATTGAGTGCCCGCGCGGCCAGCAGATCAGGCGAGGTCGTGTGTCCTCCCCGGGTCATGACATCGTCGATGCTCAGGGCACGAAGGTTGTCATGATGATCAATGGTGCGTCGCAGGTCGCCATCAGTATAGACCCCGCACAATGTGCCATGTTCATCCACGACACAGGTAAATCCCAGCCCCTTTCTGGAAATCTCTTCCAGCGCATCACTCAGGCTGGCACCCAGCGTGACGCTTGGAAGCCGTTCTCCCTGATGCATGACGTCGCTGACCTTGAGCAGCAGCCGCTTGCCCAGACTGCCACCCGGGTGGGAGAGGGCGAAATCCTCGACACTGAATCCCCGAGCCTCCAGCAGTGCAATGGCCAACGCATCTCCCATCGCCAGTGCGGCAGTGGTTGATGAGGTGGGCGCCAGATTGAGCGGACACGCTTCCTTTTCGATGCTGATGGTCAGGTGGATATCTGCGTGGCGGGCCAGCGAGGAATCGTTTCTGCCTGTCATGGCGATCATGGTCAGGCCCCGTCGCTTCAGTACCGGCAGCAACGCCGTTACTTCGGCCGTTTCGCCTGAATTGGATAGTGCCAGTAGCAGATCGCTGGCGGTCAGCATTCCCAGATCGCCATGGCTGGCTTCACCCGGGTGCATGAAAAAGGCCGGCGTGCCGGTACTGGCAAGTGTGGCTGCAATCTTGTGCGCGACATGACCTGACTTGCCCATGCCGGTGACGACGATTCGGCCCTTGCACTCAAGCATCAGCGCACAGGCTGAAGCAAAGTGATGATCCAGGGTGTCGATGAGTCCGTTGATGGCGTCCCGTTCAGTAGCCAGCGTGCGCCGGCCACTGTCTATAAAGGGTAAAGCATCGGTATCTGACATGAAAAATCCAGCGGCATGGTACGAGAAGTGGCCTCATCAGGCCGAGTAAACCAGGGCACTTATTAAACGGGTGCGGCCCCCGTTGTGCAACCATTGCACGTTTTTAGCATATGAGGTCAACAGTGTGTGCGTGGCTGGTGCACTGTCAGGCTGTCAGTCCGACCCGCTTTCGGCCTTCTTGCGTCGCCGCGCAATCCCGGTTTAATCAGGTATCGTTGATGTATCATGTTGCCGAGCCCGTCTGGTACTGATGCCGTATGTGCCTGCGGGATGGAGGTGACTGCTTTCTCTTCCCGGGTTGCTACTATCCTTTGTCTTTTACGCGGTGCAGGCCTTGATGATGTCTTCAGGCTGGCAGCCATCGCAGGCTATTGGATGTTGCAACGGATGCACTCTCGGTGAAGAGGTGAAGACCGTGACAGGGGGCAGCGTATTTCATCGTTGTGCCAGGGCGTGTACGGGAACCGGCCGGTATGACTTGGGGAGTATGAAAATGAGATTTGTTGAACCACTTTATCAGCAGGCTCGAAGCATGTGGCTTGGTTTCATTGATATGCTTCCCCTGCTGGTGGTCGCGCTGGTTGCCCTTTTGATTACCTGGTGCGTGTCAGCCATTCTGACTGTTGTTATCCGAGGGTCCTTGAAGAATGCCAGAATTCGTCGCTCACTACGTGACCTGTTTATCAGCCTGAGCAAGGTGACGGTATGGATAATAGGGTCGCTGGTGGCGGTAACCATAATCTTTCCAAGCCTTACACCGGGCAAGATGCTGACTGCTCTCGGGCTGGGGTCGGTTGCAGTGGGGCTCGCCTTCAAGGATATCTTTGAAAACTTTTTTGCCGGTGTTCTTATCATGCTGCGCAAGCCGATGCGCATTAATGACTTCGTGGAATGCGAAGGCGTTAGCGGACGTGTTGAGCAGATTACGGTGCGGGAAACCTATCTTCGTAAAACCGATGGTCAGCTGGTGCTGCTCCCCAACAGCTTTCTTTTCAAGAATCCTGTCTATGTCGTGACGGATCTGGCTGTTCGCCGTTTCGATCTGGTAGTGGGTGTGGCCTACAGTGAAGATGTCGACAGGGCGCGTCAGGTAATTGCCAGCGCCCTTGAAAAGGTCGAGGGCATCGATCAGCAGCGCGGTATCGAAGTTTATGCGCGTGAGTTCAATTCATCATCGCTTGATTTTACCGTGCGGTGGTGGGCGGAGTCAGAGCCGATTCATATGCATAAAAGCAGAGACAGGGTAGTGACGGCTATCAAGTATGCGCTGGACGAGGCGGGCGTCGAGATTCCGTTCCCGTACCGAACGCTTACGTTCAAGGACCCACTGTCACTGACCAGTCAGCGGGATGACACGCCCTGGAGATGATGACCGTGGACACCTTTTTCATCAGGTGCTGACATGCTTTCAAAGGTAATAAGCGGTGGGCAGACAGGGGCCGATCGAGCGGCGCTCGATGCCGGTCTTGATGCAGGGTTCCCGATCGGAGGGAGTTGCCCGGTAGGGCGAGTGGCAGAGGACGGGCCGCTTGCCGACATATACCCCCTGACTGAGATAGGCGGAGGCTACCGACAGCGCACGAAGCACAATGTCATCGATGCAGATGGAACTGTTGTTTTCTATGCCTCGTACGTACGTGGTGGCACGGAAGCAACGGTTTTATTCTGCATTCGTCAGGGCAGGCCATACAAACTGATCGATATACATTTGATCATGCCTGATCAGGCTGCAGCGCTGTTGATCGATTTCATCAATGACTTCAATGTGGAAGTATTGAATGTGGCTGGTCCGGGTGCAGGTAACTGTCCGGAAATGTATGCCCATGTGAAGCAGACAATGAGCCTTTTCATTCGGCAGGCCACCGGATGATGATGGCGCGCATATCCGCAATGACCGCGAGCGTTCCAGCCGGTGCCTACCTGCCTGGACCAGGGCAGGCATAAGCTACCGTAATGCTCGGTGTGTCGTAGGGGCTGGCCCTGTAGTGCAGGGTTAGGATACGATGTTCGATAATTATCCTTTGTAATAGTGGGAGTCCATGAACGACTCGAA
This sequence comes from Larsenimonas rhizosphaerae, assembly GCF_026240105.1. Lineage (NCBI taxonomy): Bacteria > Pseudomonadati > Pseudomonadota > Gammaproteobacteria > Oceanospirillales > Halomonadaceae > Larsenimonas > Larsenimonas rhizosphaerae. The sequence continues at coordinate 1,282,344 of NZ_JAPIVE010000001.1, read as the reverse complement.
TCTGGTAGAGGTGGCTGACCTGAGCTTTTCGCGAAGCGGTCGCCAAATCTTTTCCGGGGTCAATTTGTCGATCCCGCGTGGGAAGATCACCGCCATCATGGGCCCAAGCGGTACGGGCAAGACCACGCTGCTGAAGCTGATGGGCGGACAGCTGACGCCGGACGCAGGTACGGTACATATTGCCGAGCGCAATGTGCACCGATTGTCTCGCCCGGAGCTTTTTCGCATGCGCCGACGCATGGGAATGCTGTTTCAAAGCGGCGCGCTTTTCTCTGATCTGTCCGTCTTTGAAAACGTGGCCTTTCCCCTGCGTGTGCATACCGATCTTCCTGAATCCATGATCCGCGACCTGACCCTGATCAAGCTGCAGGCAGTAGGGTTGCGGGGTGCCAATCATCTGATGCCGTCGGAGCTTTCCGGCGGGATGACGCGACGGGTTGCACTGGCGCGTGCCATCGCGCTGGATCCGGATTTGATCATGTATGACGAGCCGTTTGTCGGCCAGGATCCAATTTCCATGGGAGTGCTGGTCAAGCTGATTCGTCAGTTGAATCAGGCGTTCGACATGACAGCGGTGGTGGTTTCTCATGACATCAAGGAAACACTGACCATTGCGGACTATGTGTACGTTATTTCCGATGGTCGTGTGATGGCCAAGGGCACACCAGACGAGCTTGCCACCGAGCAAGACCCGCGAGTCAGCCAGTTTGTTCATGGTGAACCTGACGGGCCGGTGCCGTTTCATTATCCGACCCACACCAGCTTTCGCAATGACATGCTCAAGGGCAGTGATACCGGTAAAAGGGGCAGGTCATGATGCATCAATTATCACGACTTGGCGGAGTGACGCTTAAAACGCTGGAATCGCTGGGTCGTTCGGTTATTTTCCTGGTGATGGGGTTACGTCTTCCCGTGCGTGGCGGGTTGAAGCTGCTGTTGGCGCAGATCCATTTCATCGGCGTGCTGTCCCTCCCGATTGTTGTTGTGTCCGGTACCTTTATCGGCATGGTGCTGGCACTGCAGGGGTATGTGGTGCTGGTCGGGTTCAGTGCCGAGGAGGCACTGGGGCAGATGGTGGCAATGTCGCTTCTGCGTGAACTGGCCCCTGTCGTGACAGCGCTGTTGTTTGCCGGGCGTGCCGGTTCGGCGCTCACGGCCGAGATTGGCCTGATGAAGGCGACCGAGCAGTTGACCAGCATGGAAATGATTGGTGTGGATCCGCTGAAACGCGTTATTGCTCCCAGGCTCTGGGCCGGGTTCATATCGCTGCCGGTATTGACGGTGTTTTTCAGTGTGGTCGGCATCCTTGGCGGCTACCTGGTGGGTGTGGACTGGCTGGGTGTGTATTCCGGTTCGTTCTGGAGCACCATGCAAAGCAGTGTCATGTTCACGGACGATATTCTCAACGGCATGTTGAAAAGTGTGGTGTTTGCTCTGGTGGTTACCTGGATTGCGGTCTTTCAGGGCTATGACCTCGAGCCGACGTCCGAAGGCATATCGCGGGCCACAACGCGCACCGTGGTCTATGGTTCTCTTGCAGTGCTGGGTCTGGACTTTATCCTTACTGCCTTGATGTTTGGAGATATTTAATGAAGCGCAGTAAATGGCTTGAATGTGGTGTGGGTGTGTTTGTCGTGGCGGGCTTTCTGGGGCTGGTATTTCTGGGGCTGCAGGTCAGCGGGCTGTCCCTGTCGCGGGCCAATGATACCTACACCCTGTATGCAAACTTCAGCAATATCGGCGGTTTGAAGGAGCGCTCTCGCGTGACCATGGCGGGCGTTACGGTAGGCCATGTCACCGATATCTCGCTTGACCCCAAGTGGTATGACGCCCGCGTGACTCTGGCGGTGGATGATGATCTGAAGGACAAGCTGTCCGAGGATACAACGGCGGCCATTCTGACTTCCGGGCTTCTTGGCGAGCAGTACATCGGTCTGACAATGGGCGGTTCGCCGGACATGCTGCAGGATGGTGGAACGATCAAGGATACCCAGCAGGCGCTGGTGCTGGAAGAACTTATCCAGCAACTGGTGTCGAACTTCAGCAAGAGTTGACGTGTAAAACGTATTTTCGGCATGTGCCGGACGACAAGGAGATCAGATAGATGCAACGGACAATACTGACTCGGATCATGACGTGGTGTGTGGTGTGCATGACGGCATTGATGGCCATGAATGCACAGGCCGCACAGGATAGCCCTGAAACCCTGATCCGCGACAATGCCAAGGCATTGATGAGCAAGCTTGAAGGACGTCAGCAGTATTATCGCCAGCACGAGGATGAGTTGAAGCAACTGGTTGACAGTACCGTCAGCCCGATCGTTGATTTCAACTATGTCGGTGCAAGCGTGATGGGCAAGTACTTCCGCGCAGCCACCCCGGAGCAGCGCTCGAAGTTTGCCGGTGTCTTCAAGAAGACCCTGCTTGATACCTATGCCAAGGGGCTGGTGACGTTCAATTACAAGACGCTTGAGGTGCCGGAAAATCAGGATACCCAGCGTTATGAAAACCAGGCCAACGTCGACATGAAAGTCGTGGCCGAAAGTGGCGAAGTCTATCCGGTGTCCTATACGCTCAAGCAGCGTAGCGGCGAATGGCGGGTCGTCAACGTGGTTGTAAACGGCATCAATCTGGGGCTGACTTTCCGCAATCAGTTCGATCAGGCCATGCGTGACAACAACCGGGATATCGATGCGGTTATTGCCGGCTGGGCCCCGGAAGTGGATCTCGAGAAGGGAGATCAGAAGGCCAATGGCTGAGTCGCTCTTTTCAAGGGATGGCATCGAGCTGACAGCCGGTGATGGCCGGCTGTGTATTGCCGGCGCGCCAGATTTTGATCATGCCGCTGACCTGCGCAATGAGGGTGTCGAATATCTGAAGACGCTCGAACAGGGTAGTCGGTTGACGCTGGACGCCGAAGGCGTGACCAATGCCAGCAGTGCGACCCTTTCAGTGCTGCTTGAGTGGCTGCGAACGGCCAATGCCGCGTCACTGGAAGTGGCGGGAGTAATGCTGTCGCCCACCCTGCGAGGGCTGGCAACCGTTACAGCGCTGGATGAGGTCTTTGACAGCGTATAACTCATACGTACTGATCATTGTTTCATCAGATGGCCCGGGTGCATCGCACTCGGGCCATCTTTTCATTTATGATATGCCCATTCATTAAACCAGTACGGGAGCAATCATGCAGCCACAGGAAGTCAAGGCGCTGTTGGAATCACGGATCGATGACTGTGACTTTCATATTCAGGGCGAAGGGTGCAATTTTCAGGTAGAAGCCGTTGGTGCTCCCTTTGAAGGATTGTCACGCCTCAAGAGTCAGCAGCTGATTTACGCCGCACTGGCTGATGAAATCGCCAGTGGCGCTCTCCATGCCATTACGATTCGAACCTATACCCCTCAGCAGTGGGAAGAGGCCGGCAAGGCCTGAACCCTGACGAAACAAGGGCGTTTTTTACGCATGGATAAATTGATTATCAATGGTGGCGTGCCGCTGGAGGGCGAAGTGTGGACCTCCGGAGCCAAGAACTCGGCCTTGCCGATTCTTGCCGCCACACTGTTGACCGCAGAACATATAACCATCGGTAACCTGCCACATCTGCAGGATATTACCACGACGCTTGAGCTCCTCGGGCGAATGGGCATTGAGCCTGTCATGGGCGAAAAGATGTCCATCCAGCTGGGTGGTCGTGTCCGCGACTGTCACGCGCCCTATGATCTGGTCAAGAAGATGCGCGCTTCCATTCTGGTGCTCGGTCCCTTGCTGGCTCATTACGGTGAAGCTGACGTATCACTGCCTGGTGGCTGTGCCATTGGTTCTCGGCCGGTTGACCTTCATATCCGTGGCCTGCAGGCCATGGGCGCAGATATTCGGGTCGAGAAGGGCTATATTCGTGCCCGTACCGATGGCCGGTTGAAAGGTGCCCATATCATCATGGATACCGTGACGGTGACCGGAACGGAAAACCTTTTGATGGCGGCGTCACTGGCAGATGGGCAAACCGTGCTCGAAAATGCTGCCCGAGAGCCGGAAGTGGTGGATCTGGCCGAGTGCCTGATTGCCATGGGAGCCCGAATCTCCGGTCATGGTACCAGTACCATCACGATTGAAGGTCAGCCGGCACTGCATGGCTGTCATTATGACGTCATGCCAGACCGTATCGAGACCGGCACCTTTCTGGTCGCGGCGGCGGCGTCACGCGGCCGGGTCAAGGTACGTGATACTCGGGCAGATATCCTCGAATCCGTACTGGCCAAGCTTGAAGAGGCCGGGGCAGTAATCGAGACCGGCGAAGGCTGGATTACCCTGGACATGCAGGGACGTCGGCCAAAGGCAGTGAATATTCGCACGGCGCCGTATCCTGCCTTTCCGACCGACATGCAGGCTCAGTTCGTGGCCCTGAATGCGGTGGCCGAAGGGGTCGGGCATGTGACTGAAACCATTTTTGAAAATCGGTTCATGCACGTGCAGGAACTGGTTCGCATGGGGGCGGATATTGCGCTGGAAGGCAATACCGCGATTGTCACCGGGGTAGAGTCTCTCTCCGGGGCGCCGGTCATGGCGACGGATCTCCGGGCTTCTGCCAGTCTGGTGATTGCAGCCATGCTGGCCGAAGGCGAAACCGTGGTTGACCGGATCTATCATATTGATCGCGGTTACGAATGCATTGAAGAAAAACTGCAATTACTGGGTGCACGTATTCGACGTGTGCCTCGCTGACACGACTGATGGGCGATGAAGTGATATCGCGATAGTGAGGTTATGAGCACACCGTTGACGATCGCGCTCTCCAAGGGGCGCATTCTGGAAGAAACCCTGCCACTGCTGGCCAGTGCAGGTATCGAGCCGGTCGAGGATATCAGTCGGAGCCGAAAGCTTCTGTTTGAAACTCATCACCCGGATGTGCGTCTGGTGGTGATTCGCGCGACAGATGTGCCGACCTACGTCCAGCTGGGCGCGGCGGATCTGGGTGTGGCAGGCAGGGATGTGCTTATGGAGCATGGTGGTGACGGTCTGTACGAGCCTCTCGATCTGGATATTGCACGCTGTCGGCTGATGACGGCGGGTGTTGTCGGCAATACGCCCAGCCGGGCGCGCCGGCGCGTCGCGACCAAGTTTGTCAATGTGGCGCGTCGTTACTACGCCTCTCAAGGAATCCAGGCGGAAGTCATCAAACTGTATGGCGCGATGGAGCTGGCGCCATTGATGAATCTGGCCGATGAAATCGTCGATATCGTGGATACCGGCAATACGCTGCGTGCCAATGGCATGGCGCCTCGTGAATTGATTGCCGACATCAGTACGCGTCTGGTAGTCAACAAGGCTTCAATGACCATGCAGCACGAACGCTTGAAGCCCTTGATCGACCGGTTGCGTGACGCCGTTCAGGCTCGTAGTGAAGCCCGGTTGCAGGAGGTGGAGTCATGAGTACGACACAGGCTGCCGTTCTGGCCCGCCTTGATGCCCGGGATGATGATTTTTCAATAGCACTTGATGCGCTGCTTGACTGGGAAGGCGTTTCCGATGCGGAGGTTCAGACCCGCGTCAGTGACATCATCCAGGCCGTGCGGCGTCAGGGTGATGCAGCGCTGGTCGAGCTGACCAACCGCTTTGACCGGGTAGATGTGGCGGACATGACGTCATTGACCCTTGATCAGGCGCGCCTGGCTCAGGCCTATGAGGCGATTGATCCGGCGCAGCGTAATGCGCTGGATCAGGCGGCAGAGCGCATCCGTAGCTATCACGAGCGGCAGAAGCCATCATCGTGGCAGTACGAGGAGGCCGACGGCACCATGCTCGGTCAGAAGGTAACGCCGCTTGACCGCGTCGGGGTATATGTCCCGGGTGGCAAGGCGGCCTATCCCTCCTCGGTATTGATGAATGTAGTGCCTGCCCATGTGGCTGGAGTGGCCGATATCATTATGGTGGTGCCGACTCCGGATGGTGTTATCAATGAGCTGGTGCTGGCGGCCGCCTTCGTGGCCGGCGTGCAGCAGGTGTTTACCATCGGGGGGGCTCAGGCGGTAGCTGCACTGGCCTACGGTACAGAAACGGTTCCGCGGGTCGACAAGATTGTCGGGCCGGGCAATATTTATGTAGCGACAGCCAAACGCGCAGTATTTGGTCAGGTCGGCATTGACATGATTGCCGGGCCTTCCGAAATACTGGTTGTATCCGATGGCAGTACCCCTGCGGACTGGCTTGCCATGGATCTGTTTTCCCAGGCAGAGCATGATGAAGATGCCCAGGCCATTCTGGTCAGCTGGGACGCCGCTCATCTGGATGAGGTTCAGGCCAGCATCGAGCGTCTGTTGCCGACCATGGAGCGAGAATCCATCATTCGCGCCTCACTGGCAGGTCGGGGAGCTCTGGTTCGGGTTGATGGTCCGGAGCAGGCCGTTGAATTGATCAATCGCATTGCGCCGGAGCACCTGGAGTTGTCGGTTGCCTCTCCGGAATCGTGGGTTGATCAGGTGCGGCATGCTGGTGCCATCTTCATGGGGTCCTACACGGCCGAGGTGCTGGGAGATTATTGTGCCGGGCCGAACCATGTCCTGCCTACCTCGGGTACCGCACGGTTTTCGTCGCCGCTGGGCGTATATGACTTCCAGAAACGGTCTTCCCTGATTCACTGCTCCGCCGAGGGGGCCGATCGGCTGGGCCGGATCGCTTCGGTGCTTGCGCGTGGCGAATCCCTGACAGCTCATGCCCGGGCTGCGGAAAATCGTTTGAACCCGGATGGTGACCGGTAATTCAGCCGTGATATTACCGCAATAAAAAAGCGACCTTCGGGTCGCTTTTTTATTGCCTGTTATCGATTCAGGAGCTGCTCTTGCCTTTTGGCAGCTCTGTCTTTTGAATCGCGGGCTGGTTGACGGGGCGTTCTGCTACCTTGATTGATACTTTCATTTCCTTGCCATCACGATAGAGGGTCAGGGGGATTCTGCGGCCCGGGTCGACGTTGGCGATATCCACAAGGGCTGCCTGGGCATCCAGCAGCGCCTTGCCATCTATCGACAGCAGGATATCCCCCTGCCTGACGCCAGCCTTGTCTGCGGGGCCGCCTGCGATCAGGCGTGACACGATAATGGCACGCGGGGCATGCAGATTGAACGAGTTGGCCAGTGCCGGGGATATTTCCTGTGCTTCGATACCCAGCCAGCCCCGTATGACACGACCCTGAGTGACCAGGTCATCCAGAATGCGCTGCGCCGCGTTGATCGGAATGGCAAAGCCGATGCCCTGCGAGCCGCCGGTGCGGGAAAAGATGGCTGTATTGATGCCGATGACTGCGCCATCTGTATTGATCAAGGCGCCGCCTGAATTCCCCGGATTGATGGCTGCATCGGTCTGAATGAAGTCCTCGTAGGCATTCAGGCCCAGGTGGTTGCGCCCCAGTGCGCTGACAATGCCCATGGTCACTGTCTGGCCAACGCCATAGGGATTACCGATGGCAAGAGCGATGTCTCCGACGCGTGTATCATGAGCGACCGCCAGAGTGGCAACCGGCAGGTCATTCATGTCGATCTTGAGTACGGCCAGATCCGTATCCGGGTCGGCTCCGATCAGGTGCGCGATGGTTTCACGGCCGTCGCGCAGCGCGACCTGAATTTCATCCGCACCCTGAATGACATGATTGTTGGTCAGTACATACCCCTGGTCGCTGACAATAACGCCTGAGCCCAGACTTGAAAGCATGCGCTGGCGCGCTGGCGTGCCCTTGCTGAAAAATCGCTCGATGATCGGTGTATCCATGGCACTGGCATCTGATTTTTCAACAATGCGTGACGAGTAGATATTGACGACCGAGGGCGCGGCGCGTTCGACGGCCGTGGAATAGCCACTGTGTCCGCTGGTACGTTCCAGGGGCGTGCCGGTCTGGGTGTCCGGCGCAGCCCGCTCGGAAGGCGGTGGGACGTCCGGGTCGGGCTCGGGCACGGTTGATGGCGATACGGTTGTTCTGGGTGCAGGGGAGGAAGTGCTTCCGGGCATATAGTTCAGAATTACCAGCGCAAGCAGGATGCCACTGATAATTGGCCAGAACAGTGCGGCAAGGTACTGACGCATTTAAATAGTGTTCCTTGTGTCGCAGGCTCGTCGGGCATTCGTCGGCCCGCTACAATGCAGCGAGTGTAACATCTTTGATTATCAGGAGGGATCATGGCCGAGCGTCAACAGGTGCTTGAAATGCTCGATGGCGTGCTGGAACCCTGGCGTTTTCGGGACTACACCATCAACGGGCTTCAGGTGGAAGGCGCCGAGCACATTGCGCGTGTCATGGGGGGAGTGACGGCCAGTGAGGCACTGATCGATGAAGCCATTGCCTGGCAGGCTGACACGCTGCTGGTGCATCATGGGTATTTCTGGAAAAACGAGCCCGCTCAGGTCACTGGCATGAAGAGGCGGCGTCTGGCCAAACTGCTGGCGCACGATATCAATGTGCTGGCTTATCACCTGCCTCTCGACGCACATCCCGAGCTCGGCAATAACATCCAGCTGGCTCATCAGCTGGGATGGACCATGGATCGGGTGCTGGATGGGCCTGTGGGGCAGGGGCTTTTATACGCGGGGCGTACTGCAGTACCGATGACTCATGAGGCACTGGCGGATGCAATGACACGGGAACTCGGGCGGGCGCCGCTGGTACTTGCCGGCCATGACCGACCGATTTCTCGTATTGCCTGGTGTACCGGCGGGGCGCAGGACATGATTCAGGAGGCGCTCGCTGCTGGTGTGGATGCCTTTGTCTCCGGAGAAGTGTCCGAGCGCACAACGCACATTGCTCGTGAAGAGGGCATCAGTTACTTCGCGGCGGGGCATCACGCGACCGAGCGAGGTGGCGTTCAGGCATTGGGGAGCTGGCTGGCAGAAAATGCGGGTATCGCGTTTCGATTTGCCGATATCGATAACCCGGTATGACAGGCAGGGTCAGCGCCAGGTGGCGCTGACGTGTACTGCAGCCCGCTTCAGTAGCGTGGAGGCTGGGGGTCTTCCTCAGCCGGCCCGCGGCGGATGCCGTAATTTTCCGACAGGGTGCCGCGTGCGCTTTCAGCATAATCCCGGGGGATGTGAAGCGAGGATTCCTCTTCACGTTCCGCTGTTTCGTCCTGTGGGCGCAGCCGACGCTTGACCTGCTCATCGCTGCACAGGCGTTCGGCATCTGCAGCAAACTGCTGTTGAAGCTCCTGGCCGGTACGTTGAAGCTGAGCCACCAGGTCAGCAGTCTGGCTGAAGTGGCCGTTGAGCGTCTCACGAACCTGATTCAGTTCGCGTTCGGTATCCTTCAGCTTCTGCTGTGCCTGCCGATTACGCCGTGCATTGGCATTCATCAGATGATATCCGAGTGCCCCGATCCCCATGCCGACCAACAGGCAGGCCAGTCCCAGAATCCAGTCGATGTTGCCTTCGTTCACACCATCTCTCCTTGCTGCCGAACATTGGTACACTGCTGTAAAGCGCACCACTTTATCGAGCCATTAAAGAGCTTAAGCACAATCCAGTCAAACGGGGATGCCACCCTGACGATCGGTTTGGCTATACTGAGTGGCCTTTATTCACTCCCAACGTTGATTGATACCCCTTCATGAGTTCAAAACCGACCCCATTGCAGAAGTACAAGCAGGACCTGGAGCGCGACGACTTTCAGTACGATGAGGCCCAGGAGCGTGCGGTCAAGCACCTTCAGCGTCTCTATGATGAGCTGATCGCTACGCCTGCGCCGACACCGCGTACCACGGAATCCGAAGGAAGTGGCCTCAAGGGAAGGATGGCCGGGCTGTTCGGGCGCAAGGCCGCCGTGCCTCAGGCCCCCGAGGTGCCCGGTATCAAGGGGCTTTACTTCTGGGGAGGGGTGGGTCGTGGAAAGACGTATCTTGTGGATACCTTTCACGACAGCCTGCCGTTCGAGCGCAAGATGCGGACCCATTTCCACCGCTTCATGCAGCGCGTTCATCGAGAGCTCGAGCAGCACAAGGGCGAAAAAAACCCTCTGACCCAAATTGCTGCCACCTTTGCCAGCGAAGCGCGGGTTATCTGTTTCGACGAGTTCTTTGTCAAGGACATTACCGATGCCATGATTCTGGCCAATCTGCTGGAGGCCTTGTTTGCACAGGGGGTCGTGCTGGTGGCGACGTCGAACATTGTGCCGAATGATCTCTACAAGGACGGCTTGCAACGTGCTCGTTTCATCCCGGCCATTGATCTGCTTAATCGCCACTGTGAGGTCGTCAACGTCGATTCAGGCGTTGATTACCGTTTGCGAACACTCGAGCAGGTGCAGATTTTTCACTCGCCGGATGACAGTGCTGCACAGAAGGCGCTTGAGGATAGCTTTTCCCGAATCGCCGGGGGCGAGGCAAGACGCAACCAGGCCATCGACATCAACCATCGTACGCTGACGGCGGAACGTCTTCATGAAGGTACAGTGTGGTTCACGTTTGCCGAGTTGTGTGATGGGCCGCGTAGCCAGAACGACTATATCGAACTGTCACGCGAGTATCACACGGTCTTCCTGTCTCATGTACCGGTCATGGATCGCGGGTCGGACAATCAGATGCGACGGTTCATCAATCTTGTCGATGAGTTCTACGACCGGGGGGTGAAGCTGTTGATGAGTGCCGAAGCTGTACCCGAAAGGCTTTATGAAGGTGGTGCACTGGCCTTTGAATTTGACCGTACCCTGTCCCGGCTTCAGGAAATGCAGTCCAGAGACTATCTGGCGCTTCCCCACAAGCCCTGATTTGGTATATAGGGCTTATCAGCGCGCATTGAGGTATGTATAATGCGCGCTCGCTCATAGTTACCCCGGCAGAATGTGAGGGTAACCAAGAAAAATAGGGATTGGTCAACGCCTTGCGGCCTGACCCGAAAGAGGTAATTTTTCATGAAGACGTTCAGCGCTAAACCGCAGTCCGTCCAGCGCGACTGGTATGTCGTCGACGCTACGGACAAGACTCTGGGCCGTCTTGCCACAGAAATCGCACGTCGTCTGCGAGGCAAGCACAAGCCGGAATATACTCCTCATGTCGATACTGGTGACTACATTGTCGTCATCAATGCCGAAAAGGTCCGTGTTACGGGCAACAAGGCAACCGACAAGAATTATTACCGCCACACCGGTTATCCCGGTGGTCTGCGCTCCATGACCTTCGAACAGATGATCGATCATGCGCCTCAGCGTGTTATCGAGTTCGCCGTCAAGGGCATGCTGCCCAAGGGTCCGCTTGGCCGCGTGATGCACTCCAAGCTCAAGGTTTATGCTGGTGCCGAGCATCCGCATGCTGCGCAGCAGCCCCAAGCTCTGAACATCTGAAGGAAGGTCTGATATGTCTCAACAATATTACGGTACAGGTCGCCGCAAGACATCTACCGCCCGCGTCTTCGTCAAGCCTGGTACAGGCAAGATCACGGTCAACAACCGTGAACTGAACGAATACTTCGGTCGTGTTACGGCGCAGATGGTTGTTCGTCAGCCGCTCGAGCTGACTGAAACCAATGGCCAGTTCGACATCAATGTCACTGTTCAGGGTGGTGGTGGTTCCTCACAGGCCGGCGCCATTCGTCACGGTATTACCCGTGCACTGCTTGATTACAACGAAGAATTCCGCAAGGCGCTTCGTGACGCGGGTTATGTTACGCGTGATGCACGTAAGGTTGAACGTAAGAAGGTCGGTCTGCGCAAGGCGCGTCGTCGTCCTCAGTTCTCCAAGCGTTAAGCAGTACTGTTGTACGGAAAGCGCCTGGGCCAATGGCCTGGGCGTTTTTGTGTCTTGCCGATGCAATCGGGGCGGGCATCGGTTCAACTCGCCCACGCAGGGCATCGCTCGTGGTATCATTGGGCTTGAATTGAAGCGAGGATTGTTACATGGGTGTCGTAGCCAAGCGCTCGTCGATGACGTTTTATACCGGCCATGATGATCATTACAGCCATCGTGTGCGTATTGTGTTGGCCGAAAAAGGGGTGTCCGTTGATATCCTGGAAGTATCCGAGACCAACCCGCCGGCAGAGCTTGCAGATCTGAATCCGTACAACAGCGTACCAACGCTACTGGACCGTGATCTGGTGCTTTATGAATCGCAGGTCATGATGGAGTATCTGGATGAGCGTTTCCCGCATCCGCCGCTGTTACCGGTATATCCGGTTGCGCGGGCGCAAACGCGTCTCTGGATGCACCGGATCGAGCGTGAATGGTGCCCGAAGGTGAAGCTGCTGCTTTCCGGTGAAGGTACCAAGAAGGAGCAGGAAGCCGCGCGCAAGGAGCTTCGTGAAAGCCTCGTCGGTGTCAGCCCGATCTTTGAAGATCTGCCGTATTTCATGAGCGAGGAATTCTCGCTGGCAGATTGCTGCATTGCGCCGATTCTCTGGCGTCTGCCAAGTCTTGGTATCGAGTTGCCCGAGCGTCAGGTCAAGCCGTTGATGGACTACATGGAGCGGCTCTTTGCGAGGGAGTCCTTCAAGGCTTCCCTGCTTGAAGCCGAGCGCGAAATCAGGGTCTAAATGGAAGGGAGGCGTGGCTGCTTCCCTGTTGCAGGAGGAAAACATGTCTTCCAGTAGTCGTCCTTATCTGGCACGCGCGCTCTATGAGTGGCTGCTTGATAACGAATTGACGCCGTATATGGTGGTGGATGCCGAGATGTACGGTGTCATTGTGCCGCGTCAGTTTGTCCAGAATGGACAAATTGTTCTTAATGCCGCGCCTGGTGCCGTGCGTGATCTGGTAATGGAAAATGCCATGATTGCCTTCAGTGCCCGATTCGGTGGTCAGCCGATGCGCATCGAGATTCCGATTGAAGCGCTGGTGGCCCTGTACGCACGTGAAAACGGCGTAGGTATGGTCTTTGGTCACGAGCCCGTGATTCCCGAGGGCGAGGAGGATGAGGGTGACGACAAGGCATCTTCTTCGGCCGGACCGTCCCTGCGTAGCGTTGAAGCGTCCGAGGAATCAGCATCTGATGCGGGCTCCGAAGATGGTGCTGGCGGAGATGATGACAAGGCGTCACGCCCTTCATCGAAGCGACCTTCGCTGCGAGTGATCAAATAGCACATGTGATCCACTGCATGTGTCGCACTAAAAAGGCAAGCCCTCGGGCTTGCCTTTTTTTATGGCCTTTCAAGACGTCGTCGAACGTACATCAGTCGATGTAGTGGAAGACCTTGACAACGCGTTTCACGCCATCGATCGGAGTAGCCGTTGCGGTAATGGTGTCTGCCTGGCGATGGCTGACATGTCCCATTAGATAAACGCTGCCGTTCTCGGTAATAACATGCACGCTGTCACCGTTGATGCGGTTATTCGTCCACAGCTTTGAGGTGATGCGCGTGGTAATCCAGCTGTCCTTGATGCGCTGCGTTCGTGACGTGTTTTCGCCCACGGTAAGTTCATTGCGTACGCCGCTGACGCCACGATGGCGTTTGGCGGCCTCGCCTGCCAGATCCTTCAGGTCCTGAGAGGGAACCTGTCCTGTCAGTAGTACATAGCCGTTATAGGCATCCACATTCACATGGCTTTCACCATAGCGGCTGTCGCCCTGCAGGTAGAGGTTCAGCAGGGCATGCTGCAATTGCTTGTCGCCCTGAATCTCGGTCTGAGTGCGTGTGGTGTAGTCATTGGGATTGGCGTTGGTGCTGAATACGCTGCAGCCGGTCAGCCCCAGAGAGGCGACCAGAAGAGCGGCGGTAAGGTATCCGGTTTTTTTCATGGCGTTGTTACTCGTTGCTGCCAAAAAGCTGGTGATCGATAAGGTCGCACAGGCAGTGGATGGCAAGCAAATGCACTTCCTGGATGCGTGCCGTGGAGGTGGCAGGTACGCGAATTTCGCAGTCTTCATGGCCGAGCAGGGAGGCCATGTTGCCACCATCCCGTCCGGTCAGGGCGACGACATTCATTTCACGATCATGTGCAGCTTGGATGGCCTGTATGATGTTGGCTGAATTACCGCTGGTCGAGATTGCCAGCAGGATGTCGCCGGGCTGGCCCAGCGCGCGAATCTGCTTGGAGAATACCTCGTTGTAGCTGTAATCGTTGGCAATCGAAGTAAGTGTTGAGGTGTCGGTCGTCAAGGCCAGTGCTGGAAGGCTGGGACGCTCGCGCTCAAAGCGATTCAGCAACTCGGACGAGAAGTGCTGACTGTCGCCGGCACTGCCGCCGTTGCCACAGGCCAGAATCTTGCCATCATTGATCAGCGTCTGAACCATCATGGCGCTGGCAGCTTCAATAAAGGGTGGAAGTACTTCGCTGGCATAGGTTTTGGCGTCAATGCTGGCATTGAAGTGGTCAAGAATGCGGGATTGAAGGTCCATGGCGGTCTCGGTCGCTTTCGGGTGACAGGGGTGTAAAAACCGGGTCTGATAACAAGGGTATTGCGGCGATGATGCCAGTCCAGCCCTGGCGATGCCAGTGTGGCTCAAAAGGCGTCAAAGGCGTGGCGTATCCACTGGATGTCGGGCGCGGCTTCATCACCGTCCAGAGCCACGACATCAAAGCGCGATGCCGGTTGCGGGAATTTCTGCAGGTAGCGAGTGGCGGCCCGGATAAGGCGCTGTTGCTTTGCCGGCGTGATGCTTTCAAGCGCTGATCCGTGGGCGCTTGACTTGCGGTACCGCACCTCGACAAACACGAGGGTATCATCCTCGCGCATGATCAGGTCCAGTTCCCCACCGGGAAAGGTCAGGTTGCGTGCAACAAGCTGCAGGCCCCGGGCCTGCAGCCAGCGCGCGGCCAGGGTTTCCATTCGGCCGCCACGAGCACGGGTGTTAGAGGCTTTCGTCCACATTGACGCTGCTCGATGAGGTCAGGGTAGGCAGCGAAGGAATGCCGTTCTTGAACTGCGCCCAGGGCAGTATGCGCTGAAAGCGATGCTGTGGGCCCAGGTGCAGTGTACCGGTTGCGCCCCGCATTTCGCTGGCAGGTACCTGCTGAATCAGCGGCAGGCGTCGGCCAAGTTCCAGTGCATCAACGCCCATGGCCTTGAGTTTGAGCAGCGATGGCGAATCGCCCTGCGCCAGTTGGCGGTAGTCATCGGCAAAGGGCAATGCCTCCTTGCCGCCTGCTGCAGGGTCGGGGATCTGCCAGGGAATATCACAGAACAGCACGCCATTCATGTCATGGTCGAGGTGAGGTTGTGGGGTGCCCTGGTAGAGGTGGGATGTGCCGTAGACCGGCAGATTGTTGGCGTAGTAATAGTTCAATGTGGGCGGAATCTGACGAGCATAGCCTGGCAGTGCCAGCAGAAAGAGGGCGTCGGGAGTTCTTCCGCTGCGCAGGGCCTTGCTGACGGCGGAGGCAACAGATCCTTTCGGGTCATAGCTTACGCTGCTGGCCAGCTGGCCCCCTTCCTGCTGCCACCGCTGCTGGAAGGCCTCCATGACACGCTGCCCCCAGTCATTGTCAGGGACCATGACAGCCGGGTTGCGGTGACCGTCCACCCAGGCGCGATGTGCGGCTTCACGCGCTTCATCCTCGGCAGACAGGCCGTATTCGTAAAGATTGTCGGCCTTGTTGGTGTCACTGGTGCCGTAATTCAGGGCCAGGGTGGTAACGGGTACATTGCCCATCTTCTCAAGCGAGGTGACCTTGTCCTTGTCCAGGGGCCCGATAACCAGCTGGGCACCCTCCATCATGGCCTGTGCGTAAAGGCGTTTGATGTCCTGGCCACTGGAATCATGAAAGGTGATCTGAGGCATCTGTTCGCCGGCAGACGCGGCCGTTGAGTTACGTGTCCTGATGCCTTCGCGAATCGAGTCTGCAATGGTCTTGAGCGGGCCGGATTCCGGCAGGAATACAGCGATGCGGCTGATCTGACGGCCTTTGGCATCACCCAGCGCGGCCAGGTCACTGGGCAGGCGTCTGGATGCAGGGTGCGATGGGCGTGACTGTTGCCAGCGTGATACTGCATCGAACAATTGCTGCAGGTCGCCGCCCTGGTCTCTGGCGACCTGGGCCAGGCTGATCCAGCCTGCAGACCAGCCGCCAGTGTCGGAAAGGGTGTTCAGTTGCGTTTCATCCAGCCGTGCTACCTGACGCCAGATGGCATCATTCAGGCTGGTATCATCGGTTTCATTCTGCAGTGTAATCAGCGTGATGGCGGCCTTGAGGGGCTGATTCAGCAGGCCAAGTGCTTCGCCCTTGCGCTGTGCCAGTGTCTGACGATTGCTGTCGGAGGTGGGGATGGATTCTACCGACTCGATGGCCGTCAGGGCTGATTTTCCATCGTGCTGGGTAATGGCCGTCTGGCTGGTCAGCAGTGCCCACTGCACACGACCATCGGCCGGTAGCAGGGTGTCGTTCATGTTTTTCAGCAGATCCAGCGCCTGCGCCGTCCTGTCCTGCCGTGCTAGGATACCGGCGGCCTGAAGCCGGGTAGTGGCCGCTTCAGCGCCCTGTTGCTGCCGTGCCTGGGTAATCAGTGCCTGAGCCGATGGCTCGCCACCACCAAAGGGGCGAGAAATCGATGAGCCCGCACACCCGCCCAGTGTAAGGGTGATGGCCGCTATGGCAGCGGCGGATCGCCATGAGGTACGCATGTAGTCTTGCCTCTTTAATCAACCTTGATCGGGGCGTCTGGCGCCTTCTCCATGTGTCCGCCTGGAGGCGGTACTGAGACAGTGATCTGTACAGAATGTGGACAGCGAATGACTCAAAATCACGAAGGGGCATTGTACGTGGTTGCCACACCGATTGGTAACCTCGAAGACATTTCCGCGCGTGCCCTGCGGCTATTGGGCGAGGCTGACCTGATTGCTGCGGAAGATACCCGTCACAGTGCGCGGCTGCTGGATCATTTCGGTATTCGCGGGCCTTTGATGTCACTCCATGAGCACAATGAAGCGTCGCGGATCGATACGATGGTCGCGCGTATCGAGCAGGGGCAGAACATTGCACTGATCAGCGATGCCGGTACGCCGCTTATTTCCGACCCGGGGTATCGTCTGGTGCAGGCACTCCGTGAACGTGGCAGTCGCGTGGTGCCGGTCCCCGGTCCCTGCGCCCTGGTCACGGCGTTGAGTGCAGCCGGACTGCCTTCGCAGCCATTCACCTTCCGCGGGTTTGTTTCGGCGAAGGCGCAGGCTCGCCTGGAAGAGCTTGAGCGCAGCGTGCGAAGCGTGGGAACCCAGATCTTTTATGAATCTCCCCATCGGATTCGTGCCTTTCTCGAGGCGCTTGAATCGCTCGTGCCCGAGCGTCGTGTCGTCCTGGCGCGTGAACTGACCAAGACCTTCGAAACCTTTCTGGATGGCACGCCGCCTGAACTGCTGGCTCGCATCGAGGAAGATCCCAATCAGGCGCGGGGCGAGTTTGTGGTGCTGGTGGAAGGAGCGCCGGCGCTGGAAGGCCAGCAGGAGCATGTTGATATTGAAGCCGAGGCGCTGCTCGAGGCCCTGCAAGCCGAGGGTGTGGGGGTCAAACAATCGGCGGCCATTGCGGCCAGGTTGCTGGGTGGACGCAAAAAGCAGTGGTATCAACGACTTCTGGATAAAGGTAACGGCGTGTAGAAAAAGTGCATCCAGATGTCACTGATCAAAAACAGCAGTTGAGGGGGGGCAGGGGCACTGGTATTCTTCTCCGCCTGGGAGTCGGCCGGACAGTCGCCGCTGAAGCATGTCTTCGGGGGAGGAAAGTCCGGGCTCCACAGGGCAGAGTGCCAGGTAACGCCTGGGCGGCGCGAGCCGACGGAAAGTGCAGCAGAGAGTAGACCGCCAAAGCAGTCTGACTGCCGGTAAGGGTGAAAGGGTGCGGTAAGAGCGCACCGCGCGACTGGCAACAGCTCGTGGCATGGTAAACCCCACTCGGAGCAAGACCAAATAGGAACCCTGAGGTGTGGCCCGCACTGGGTTCGGGTAGGTTGCTTGAGGGACGTGGTGACGCGTCTCCTAGAGGAATGACTGTCCTCGACAGAACCCGGCTTACAGGCCGACTCCCTCCCATTTCCTTTCCGCAAGCCAATTTATAGCTTCGAGTACCCCTCAATGTCATCAGGCCCCGCACCGTCTCAGGACTTCATTCATAAAAGCGTCCTGCTCGACGGGGCGGTGGACCGGCTGGTGCAGGTCCCTTCCGGTACGTATATCGACGGCACCTTCGGGCGAGGCGGCCATTCCCGCGCCATCCTGGGGCTGTTGGACGATGCCGGCCGGCTGCTGGCCATGGACCGTGACCCTGACGCGCTGGCGGCGGCAGCCGAAATCACCGATCCCCGCTTTTCAATTACCCGCGGTACCTTCTCGACACTGGGCGATCTGGCTCATGAGCAGGGCCTGCATGGCAGTCTCGATGGCATTTTGCTGGATATTGGCGTGTCCTCGCCTCAACTTGATGATGGTGAGCGCGGTTTCAGCTTCATGCGTGATGGCCCGCTGGACATGCGGATGGATCCGGACAGCGGTCAAAGTGTGGCCACCTGGCTGGCGACGGCCTCCGAGCAGGACATGGCCTGGGTGATGAAAACCTACGGTGAAGAGCGCTATGCAAAGCGGCTGGCGCGTGCAATTGCCACCGAACGGCTTGAACGGCCGATCGAGACCACCCATCACCTCGCGCGCCTTCTGAAGGATGCGCACCCCGCCTGGGAAAAGCACAAGCATCCTGCCACGCGAGCCTTTCAGGCCTTTCGCATTTATATCAATGATGAGCTGGGGGAACTTGAGCGTGCGCTCGACAGCGCGCTTGAGGCGCTGGCCGTGGGCGGACGTCTGGTGGTGATCAGCTTTCACTCGCTGGAAGACCGGATCGTCAAGCGCTTCATGCGTGACAAGGCGCGCGGCGACCAGTTGCCCCGGCATTTGCCCCTGCGCGATGACCAGCTCAACAAGCGGTTGACGCTTGTCGGCAAGGCACTCAAACCGACCCGGGATGAAATAGAAATGAACCCCAGGGCCCGAAGTGCTGTCATGCGTGTAGCGGAAAAACTGGCATAAGAGGACGTATGGCGAAGCGCAGGCGCTCACAGCTACGGTATGAATTTCTCGGACAGCTCCCCTTCAGTCCGCGCTTTCGGGTGACGTATGTCGGGGTGGGTATTCTGTTTTTGCTGGTGGTTATCTCGGCATTTGTCGTGGTTTCCAGCGCACACCATACGCGGGTCCAGTATGTGCGCCTGCAAAAGATGGAGCGCCAGCATGATCAGTTGCAGACGACGTGGAGTCGTCTGCTGCTGGAGGAAAGTACCTGGTCTTCTCCCTCCCGGATCGAGGCACTGGCACGCAAGCGCCTCGATATGCATGTGCCTGATGTCAATGAAAGTAGAGTAATTCGTCCATGAGCCAGCGACGCAATCAGGCGCCTTCTTCCTCGACGCACCATGCCATGTCTCCGTGGCGGTTTCGGTTCATTGTCCTGTTGATTCTGATGGCGCTGGTGGTACTGGCCGGGCGCATCGTGTATCTGCAGGTGGTGGATCAGCCCTTTTTGAAGGGGCAGGGTGATGCCCGTACGCTCCGTGTTGAAACCATAGATGCCCACCGGGGAATGATTACCGACCGTGATGGTGAGCCGCTGGCGGTGTCCACGCCGGTAGTGACGCTCTGGGCCAATCCCCAGGAACTGCCCACGGACAAGGCCACGCTGACGCAACTGGCCCAGGCGCTGGGTGAGAGACCGGCGGATTTCATTTCGCGAGTGGATAACTACCGCAATAAATCCTTCATGTATCTCAAGCGTCAGGTAACGCCGGAGCCGGCCCAGAGCGTGCTGGATCTGCAGATTACCGGTGTATACGGCCAGCATGAGTACAAGCGGTATTACCCTACCGGCGAGGTCATGGCCCAGCTTCTGGGGGTGACCAATATCGACGACAAGGGGCAGGAAGGGCTGGAGCTGGCCTATAACGATTACCTGACCGGTACGCCCGGCAAGCGCCGCGTCCTCAAGGACCGCAAGGGGCGGCTGGTCCGTGATCTGCACCTGATTCGTGACGCTGAACCCGGCGGCAATATGCAGTTGTCCATCAACCTGCGTCTGCAGTACATGGCCTATCGCGAACTCAAGGCTGCCGTGGCCGAGCACCATGCCGATGCCGGTACACTGGTCATGATTGATGCCCGCAACGGCGAGGTGCTGGCGATGGCCAATGCGCCGTCCTTCAATCCGAACAACCGGGCCAACCTCGACCCGGCCGGGCTCAGGAATCGTGCGATTACCGATGCCTTTGAGCCCGGGTCCGTCATGAAACCGCTTGCCATGTGCGCCGGCCTTGCCTCAGGCAAGTTTACGCCGGATACCGTTATTGATACGTCGCCTGGCTGGATGGTGCTGGACCACCGCTACACCATCAAGGACAGCCTCGATTTCGGCAAACTGACCATGACCGGCATCATTACCAAGTCCTCGAACATCGGCATGACACATATGGCGCTGGCGCTGCCTGACGCGGCAGTCTGGAACATGTACAACGCAATGGGACTTGGGCAGCCCCCGGAGCAGATCAATTTCCCGGGTGAAGGGGACGGCAGCCTGCCATCGCCCTTCAGCTGGTCAAAGGCCAAGCGTGCCACGCTGGCCTACGGTTATGGTCTGTCGGCATCGGCACTGCAGATTGCAGCGGCCTATACGGCCATTACCAACGATGGCGAGCGTATTCCGGCCACCCTGTTCAAACGGCGCGATCCGGTCAAGGGCAAGCAGGTGGTGTCGGCCAAAATCGCCCATCAGGTGCTCAAGATGATGGAAACGGTGGTAGAGCCCGGCGGCAGTGGTCATCGGGCGGCCGTGAACGGTTATCGGGTAGCCGGCAAGACCGGTACCGTGCGCAAGGTGGGTGCCGAGGGATATCAGCGCAAGGCGTACCGTGCCAACTTTGTCGGCATCGCGCCCGCCAGTAATCCCCGGATCATTACCATGATTTCGATCGATAACCCCAAGGGCAAGGAATTCTACGGCGGCCAGGTGGCGGCGCCGATCTTTGCCCGGGTTGCCGGCAAGGCGCTCCGACTGCTCGATGTGCCCCCGGATGACCCTCATGATACCGCGGAGGCCACACGATGAATTCAGGAAGCGACACGGTCACGCGCGCCAGTGTGTTGCAGATGCTTGAAACCCTCTGGCCGGGTAACGTCTGGCCGGTTCTGCCGGCCAGAACACGTCTGGTAACGGATTCACGCCTGCTCAGGGCCGGTGATGTCTTCCTGGCGGTGCCTGGCGTAGTCGCCGATGGACGAGACTATATCGTCCAGGCTCTGCAGGCAGAAGCTGGCCTGGTGCTTGCTCATGTGGATGACGATGCTGAAGCAGGGCCGGTTGAAGGCGATCACCGCGTGATGGCCGTAACTGACCTGAAGGGCCGGCTGGGCGTGCTGGCCAGAGGAATCCATCAGGTGTCGGACAGCCTGTTCGTGTCGGCAGTGACCGGTACCAATGGCAAAAGCTCGGTAGCCCATTACCTGGCGTCACTGACCGAAGCGGTCGCGGGGCCATGCGGGCTTATGGGTACGCTGGGCGTAGGGCGTCCAGGGCAGTTGACGGATACCGGCCTGACGACGCCGGGCATCGTGGGCATTCAGGCCGCACTGGGGGCGTTGTCAGCCGATGGGGTGACGCGGGTCGTGCTCGAGGCTTCCTCGCATGCTCTGGATCAGGACCGCCTGGCGGCCACGCCGATTCACACCGCCATATTTACCAACCTGACCCGGGATCATCTGGATTATCACGGCAGCATGGCGGCCTACGCCGCAGCCAAGGCGCGACTGTTTCGTCGACCGGAACTGGCTCTGGCGGTGGTCAATGAGGATGATCCTCTGTCGCGGCTGATGGTGGCGGGCTGCGGCCCGGCAGTTCGGGTCCTTCGTGTTGGTCATGGCGACAGCGCCGACTTCAGGGTGCTGTCACATCACCCCGAGGATACGGGGCAGTCTGCACGCGTGATGACGCCGGAGGGCGAGGTCACACTATCGCTGGGGCTGATGGGGCATTTCAACCTGACCAACGCCCTGCTGGCGCTGGCCGCCGCCTACGGTCAGGCGCTGGCGCCGCTGGAGGTGCTTCTTGAGGCGATGGCGCAACTGGCGCCGGTGCCAGGCCGAATGGAGCGTATCGCCGCACCCGGGCCCACCGTGATCATCGATTACGCGCATACGCCTGATGCCTTGACCAATGCCCTTGAAGCCCTTCGGGATCACGTGCCGGGCAGGCTCTGGTGCCTGGTCGGCTGTGGTGGTGACCGGGACAGCGGCAAGCGTCCGTTGATGGCTCGCGCTGCGTGTGATGGGGCAGACCGGCTGGTGATTACCGATGATAATCCACGCAGCGAATCTGCCGCCGCGATTCGTGACGAGATGCTGGCCGGCGTGAAGGACGTGCCGGGAGTGCAGGCCGTGGCTGACCGTCGTCAGGCAATCGAGCAGGTGATTCGCGAAGCGGCCCTGTCCGATGTGATTCTGATTGCCGGCAAGGGCCACGAAACCTATCAGGAGATCGCCGGCATCAAACATCCCTTTTCCGATCACGATATCGCCAGGACAGCACTGGAGGCGCGTCATGATGCATGAACTGCGCCGGCTGGCTGACGTACTGCAGATCACAATACCCGAGGGGCTCGGTGGTACATTCAATCGCATCGTGACCGATACCCGGCGTCTTGAGCCCGGGGACGTATATGTTGCGCTGCGAGGCCAGCAGTTTGATGGCCACCGGTTCGTGGCACAGGCACTCCAGGCGGGAGCTTCAGCGGCCCTGGTCGAGCAGGCGGAAGATGATGATGTCCGTCAGCTGGTGGTGCCGGACACACGGCTGGCGCTGGGGCTGCTGGGACGGGCCTTTCGGCGTCAGTGGGGAGGCCAGGTACTGGCCGTGACCGGTAACAGCGGCAAGACCACGGTCAAGGAAATGCTGGGGGCGATCGTGTCTCGAGAGGCGCCTTCCCTGGTGACCGAGGGTAATCTCAACAACGATTTTGGCGCCCCGATGACATTGCTTCGGTTACTGCCTGATCATCGTCGTGCCGTGATCGAACTGGGGGCCAATCATACCGGTGAAATTGCCTGGACAGCGTCACTGGCCGAACCGAACATCGCGGTAGTAACCAATGTGACGGGGGCGCATGTCGGTGAGTTTGGAAGTCCGGGACTGATCGCCCAGACCAAGGGGGAGCTGGTTGCGGCGCTGCCTGATGATGGGGTCGCAGTGCTCAATCATGACGATCACTATTTTCCATTCTGGTCTGCCTGTGCCTCTCCCCGGCGAGTGGTCAGTTTTGGATTTGATCCCCGGGCGGATGTCCGGGCGGAGGCGCTGACGTGTGACGCCGATGGGCACTATGCCTTCGATCTGATGGCTCATGGCGAATGTCTCGGGCGAGTTCAGCTGGGTGTGCTCGGTCGCTACAACGTCAGTAATGCGCTGGCAGCAGCAGCAGCAGCGCAGCTGGCGGGTCTTGACGGGGATACCATCCTTGCCGGGCTGGCGTCGTTTGAATCCGGCAGGGGGCGCATGCGTGCGGTCGCCGGATGTCGAGGTACCCGGCTGCTGGATGATTCCTACAATGCCAATCCCGGTGCCATGTGTGCGGCGATAGACGTGCTTGCCTCGCTGCCGGGCCCCCGCTGGTTTTTCATGGGGGCCATGGGTGAGCTGGGAAGCACCAGCGAAGACTCCCATTATCGGGTTGGCGCGTATGCACGCAAGGCCGGGCTCGACATGATCTGCACGTTTGGAGAAGGTGCACAGCCTGCGGCGGCGGCATTTGGTTCCGAAGGGCGGCACTTTGACGACTGGGACGCGTTTGAAGCGTTTGCGTTGCAGCACTTGCCTGCCGGTGCCAGTGCGCTTGTGAAGGGGTCGCGCTCAGCGCGAATGGAGCGTCTTGTCGAGGCGCTGTCGGCAGGTCGGTAATTAGAAGCAGGTGAAAAAAATACTATGTTGCTTTTTTTGAGTGAACTGCTGTCCCACATCAACAGCAGTTTCAATGTGTTTGGTTATCTGACGCTGCGCTTGATCCTTGCCACGCTGACAGCACTGTTGATGTGCCTGTTGATAGGCCCCTGGATGATCCGTCGTCTGGTCGACGGGCAGATTGGCCAGGCCGTGCGGGACGATGGTCCCAGGTCACATCTTTCCAAGGCAGGAACGCCCACCATGGGGGGCGTCATGATTCTGGTGTCGATCGCGGTATCGACGCTTCTATGGGGCGATCTGCGCAATATCTATGTCTGGCTGGTGCTGCTTGTAACGCTGGGCTTCGGTGCCATTGGCTGGGTTGATGATTACCGCAAGGTGGTCGAGAAGAATCCTCGCGGCCTGCCGGCCAAATGGAAGTATACCTGGCAATCCGTCATTGGCGTGATTGCCGCTGTCGTATTGTATGCCACGGCGCACTCGCCAGCCGAAACCAGCCTGATCGTGCCGTTTTTCAAACAGATCGTGATTCCGCTGGGTGCCTTCTATATGGTGCTGAGCTACCTGGTCATCGTCGGCAGTTCCAATGCCGTCAACCTGACGGATGGCCTGGATGGTCTGGCCATCATGCCGACCGTACTGGTGGCCATGGGCCTGGCTGTATTTGCCTACGCCAGTGGCAACAGTGTCTTCGCTTCCTACCTGCATATTCCGTTCATTCTGGGTTCGGGGGAGCTGGCCATCTTCTGTGCGGCCATTGTTGGTGCCGGGCTGGGCTTTCTGTGGTTCAACACGTATCCCGCTCAGGTGTTCATGGGCGACGTGGGAGCGCTGGCTCTCGGCGCTGCACTGGGTACCGTCGCCATCGTAGTGCGTCAGGAGATCGTGCTGTTCATCATGGGTGGGGTGTTTGTGGCCGAAACGCTCTCGGTCATGATTCAGGTCACTTCCTACAAGTTGACCGGCAAGCGCGTGTTCCGCATGGCGCCGCTACATCATCACTACGAGCTCAAGGGCTGGCCCGAGCCGCGTGTCATTGTGCGTTTCTGGATCATTACCGTAGTGCTGGTGCTGCTGGGGCTGGCTACGTTGAAGGTGCGCTGAGATGATCAATCAGGTGCCTGACGGCGTAACACTGGTAGTGGGACTAGGCGTGTCCGGCATGGCGATCGCACGTCACCTGGCCTGCGAAGACGTGCCTTTCATGATGGCCGATACGCGCGTCGCGCCTCCGGGGCTTGCGGCATTTCAGGCTGAATTTCCAGCGGTGGCTGTCTACACCGGTGAGCTGTCGGCACTGGACATGCGTCTGGCCCGCGAGGTGGTTATCAGTCCTGGGGTATCGCCGTTGACGCCAGGCCTGCCATCCCGTGTGGTGGGCGAACTGGCCCTGTTTGCTCGTCGCCGTCAACGTTTTCCGGCGTCGCGGCTGGTGGCAATTACCGGTTCCAATGCCAAGTCCACCGTGACCACGCTGGTCGGAGCCATGGCCCAGGCGCAGGGTATCAAGGCGGCGGTGGGAGGTAATCTGGGGCTGGCCGCTCTGGAGCTGCCCGAGGACGCTGATGTGTATATCCTGGAGCTGTCTTCCTTTCAGCTGGAAACCACCGAGCCGCTCCATGCCGACGTGGCCTGTTATTTGAACCTCAGCGAGGATCACCTGGACCGCCATGGGGATCTTTCAGGATATGGCCGGGCCAAGCAGCGCGTGTTCGAAGGAGCGCATCTGGCCATTGCCAACCGCCAGGATCCGTTGACCCACCCGGTGGTGCCTTCGATGCCGACGGCCTTCTTTACCCGTAAGGCGCCCCGATCCCCAGATGAATGGGGGCTGGCCGATCGCGACGGCGAACGCTGGCTGATGCACGGCGAGATTCCCCTGATCAAGGCGGCCGACGTCGTCATGCAGGGCGAGCATAATCTGACCAATGCGCTGGCAGCGCTTGCCATAGGCGAGGCCATGGGCTGGTCGATGGCCTCGATGTGCCGGGTTCTTGCAAGCTTCAAGGGGCTGCCTCATCGGATGGAGCTGATCACACATCATAAGGGGGTGGCCTGGATCAATGACTCCAAGGGAACCAATGTCGGCGCGACCCTGGCGGCTATCGACGGCCTCCGTGCCGAGTGCGATGGACAGCTGATTCTGCTGGCAGGCGGGATTGGCAAGGGGGCGGATTTTTCGCCGCTGGCTCGCGCCCTGCGTGGCTGCGGGCAGGCCATTGTCTACGGACGTGATCGGGCGTTGCTGGAGGTGGCCCTGGCACCCCATGTGGCTGTTCAGTGTGTGGATACGCTGGCAGAGGCCTGCCAGGCCGCTGTCGCATGTTCCCGTTCCGGTGATGTGGTGCTCTTGTCGCCCGCCTGTGCAAGCCTTGATCAGTTCGAAAATTTTGAAGCGCGCGGTGAGGCGTTTCGGCAGTATGTGACGCAGCAGGAGCAGGCTCATGAAGTGGAGTGAATGGCAGCGCCGCTGGTCTACCGAGCATCATGTCATCGATGGCTGGCTGTTGCTGTCGGCCATTTCGCTGATGACCATCGGCTGGATCATGGTGACCTCTGCGTCCACCGAGGTGGCGACCAGTCTGACCGGTAACGCGTATTACTACAGTATCCGTCATGGCATCTTCGTACTGATGGCTGCAGTATGCGGCTTTGTGGTCATGCGGGTGCCGATGGTGTGGTGGCGCCGTAATGGTCCAACACTGCTATTGATTGCAGCCATTTTGCTGGCGGCGGTGCTGGTGGTCGGGCGCGAGGTCAACGGCAGCCGCCGCTGGATATCGTTAGGCCCCATCAATCTGCAGACCTCCGAGGTGGCCAAGCTGTTCATGGTGGTTTATCTCAGTGGCTATATCGAGCGTCATCTGGTGCGGGTACGCACGACCTGGTGGGGGTTTCTTGCACCGCTGTTTCTGACCTTCGGCCTGGGTGCACTACTGATTCTTGAACCGGACTACGGAGCAACCGTGGTACTGCTGTCTACCGCCATGGGAGTGCTGCTGCTGGCCGGGGCGTCGCTATGGCGTTTCATGCTGCTCTCCGGCGGCGTGGTCGTTCTGGGGGCCTTCATGGCGGTGGCGGAGCCGTACCGTATGCAGCGTATTACCAGTTTTCTTGATCCCTGGGCCAATCAGTACGGCACCGGCTATCAGCTGACCCAGGCATTGATCGCCTTCGGACGCGGTGGCTGGGAAGGGCTCGGGCTGGGCAATAGCGTTCAAAAGCTGTTTTATCTGCCGGAAGCGCATACCGACTTCGTGTTTTCTGTTCTGGCGGAAGAGCTGGGCATGGCCGGCGCGGTAGGGGTCGTGATCCTGTTCGGCATTCTCATCTCGCGGGCCTTTGTGGTGGGACGCACGGCCGAAACCTCGGGACGGCTTTTTTCAGCCTATGTCTGTTATGGCATCGGGCTGGTCTTTGCGGCTCAGTCCTTTGTCAATATTGCCGTGAATATCGGCTTTCTCCCGACCAAGGGGCTGACGTTGCCACTTCTGAGTTATGGTGGTTCCAGCCTGATTGTCAGCGGTGCCATGGTAGGGCTGCTTTTGCGGGTTGATGGTGAGACGCGGGCACGTCGCCGTATTGCCGCAGATGTCAGCAAGCGCAACAGGCGTGAGGTCAAAAAGGCTGAGCAGGGAGGTCAGGCATGAGTACGCCGAGACGCGCACTAATCATGGCAGGGGGGACGGGCGGACATGTTATTCCGGCCCTGTCACTGGCCCGGGCGTTGACCGAGCTTGGGGTGGAGGTGCACTGGCTGGGCACCCCTCGTGGGATCGAGAATACACTGGTGCCTGAGGCCGGGTACCCACTGCATCATGTACGCGTGGCCGGACTGCGTGGCAATGGCGCTGCCGGCTGGTTAAAGGCGCCCTTCAAACTGGTAGCGGCGCTGCACCAGGCGCGGCAGGTGATTCGTGCCGTGTCGCCTGGCATCGTGATTGGCCTGGGTGGATTTGCCAGTGGCCCTGGGGGAGTGGCCGCCCGACTCGGTGGCTGCCCGCTGGTGATCCACGAGCAAAATGCAGTGGCCGGCATGACCAACACACTGCTTTCATACCTGGCGACCCGGACGTATGCCGCCTTTCCCGGGGCATTCAAGGACCGGCGAGGAGCCATTGTTGTAGGTAATCCGGTGCGTAATGACATTGCGATGCTGGGCGAGCCGCCCCGTGAGGTTGCGGACATGACTGACCGGCCATTGCATCTGGCAATTACCGGAGGCTCTCTGGGCGCACAGTCACTC
Source organism: Larsenimonas rhizosphaerae (assembly GCF_026240105.1). Classification (NCBI taxonomy): domain Bacteria; kingdom Pseudomonadati; phylum Pseudomonadota; class Gammaproteobacteria; order Oceanospirillales; family Halomonadaceae; genus Larsenimonas; species Larsenimonas rhizosphaerae. The sequence goes on along the minus strand of NZ_JAPIVE010000001.1, from coordinate 1,254,276 downwards.
AATGACACGGTTCCAGCCGCCCTGGCGCGCCTGCCTGACGCGAAGCGTCCGCTGGTGCGCCATCAGGCCGGTCGCGGCAAGGGGGATGCGGCGCGTGCGGCTTATGAACAGGCTGGTATACAAGCCGAAGTGTCGGAATTCGTGACCGATATGGCCGCGCTTTATCAGTGGGCTGATGTGATGATCTGTCGCTCCGGAGCGCTGACCGTTTCGGAGCTGGCTGCCGCAGGGAAGCCGTCCGTGCTGGTGCCTTATCCGTTTGCCGTTGACGATCATCAGGCTGTCAATGCGCGCTTTCTGGTTGACCATGGCGCTGCGGTCATGATTCGACAGTCTTCGTTGAATGATGAGGGGCTGGCTACCACGCTTGAGACGCTGCTGTCTGCTGATGTGCTTGCCGACATGGCACACAAGGCACGCGCGCAGGCAAAACTGGAGGCCATGACCATCATGGCCAGAGACTGCATGGAGATAGGGTTTGATCAGTAATCAAGAGTCTCGCAGCGGTATGCGCCGCATTCGCCGCATCCACTTTGTCGGTATCGGCGGTTCGGGCATGTGCGGGATTGCCGAGGTGTTGAAAACGCAGGGGTTTGATGTCAGCGGCAGTGATCTCAATGCCTCGTCAGTCACCGAACATCTGATGGCGCACGGTATCCGTGTCTATATCGGTCATCAGGCCGAGCACGCGTACGACGTGGACGTCGTGGTGGTGTCCAGCGCCATTGATACGACCAACCCCGAGATTCAGCACGCCCGGGAACACCGCATTCCCATTGTCCGCCGTGCGGAAATGCTGGCGGAATTGATGCGTTTTCGCCATGGCATTGCGGTGGCGGGTACACATGGAAAGACCACCACCACCAGTCTTACCGCCACCCTTTTGGCTGAAGGCGGCCTGGATCCGACCTTTGTCATCGGGGGAAGGCTGACCAGTGCAGGAACCAATGCGCGGCTGGGTGAAGGGGATTACCTGGTGGCAGAGGCGGATGAGTCTGACGCTTCATTTTTGCACCTGCAGCCCATGACCTCGATCGTGACCAACATCGATGCCGATCACATGGCCACCTATGAAGGGGATTTTCAGCGGCTGCAGGATACCTTCCTGGAGTTCCTGCACAACCTGCCATTTTATGGCCTGGCGGTACTGTGCCTGGACGACCCGATCGTTCGGCGGCTGATGCCCCGGGTGCAACGGCAGTTTGTAACCTACGGGTTTGATGCCGAAGCCGATTACCGCATCACCGATTTCACACAGGATGCGGGCCTGGTGCGTTTTACGGTGGAGCGTCCTTCGGGTGTCCCTCTGCCGGTCTGTCTGTCGATGCCTGGCGAACATAATGCCCTGAACGCGCTGGCAGCCATTGCGGTGGCATGTGATGCCGGGGTCAGTGATGATGCTATCGTGCGAGCCCTTCGCGGATTTGCAGGGGTCGGGCGCCGCTTTCAGGTTCATGGTGACTTCGAAATCGCAGGTGGCAAGGGACAGGTCATGCTGGTGGATGACTATGGTCATCACCCGCGTGAAGTGGAAATGGTGATCAAGGCCGTACGGGAAGGATGGCCGGAGCGACGTCTTGTCATGCTGTATCAGCCACACCGCTTCAGCCGTACGCATGATCTTTATGAAGATTTCGTCAGGGTGCTTTCGAATGTGGACACCCTGCTGCTGCTGGACGTTTACAGTGCCGGCGAAGCCGCCATTCCCGGGGCAGACAGCAGGTCGCTGGCCGGCTCGATTCGCCAGCGTGGCCAGGTCGACCCGTTGTTTGTGGAGGGCAAGTCGGCCTTGCCGACGCTACTTGAAAACGTGTTGCGTGATGGTGACATTCTGATTACCCAGGGCGCTGGGGATATCGGCAGTATCAGCACGACGCTGGCCCGGTGCCAGCTGCAGATCAGTGAAGAGGACATGACATGACGGCTCCTGAGCAGTATGGGCGCGTGGTAGTGGTGTATGGCGGTACATCTTCCGAGCGAGACGTGTCGCTCATGAGTGGTGGGGCAGTACTGGCCTCTCTCGAAAAAAACGGCATCGATGTCATTGGGTATGATCCTGCCGAGGCCGGGCTGCCCGGGCTGATCGCTCTGGCGCCGGATCGGGTCTTTATTGCCCTGCATGGCCGGGGAGGGGAGGACGGTACGCTTCAGGGCGCGCTGGAACTTCTTCATATTCCCTACACCGGTAGCGGTGTGATGGCCTCGGCGCTGGGCATGGACAAGGTTCGTACCAAACAGGTCTGGAGTGCACTGGGATTACCGACGCCTCAAAGCGAGCGGCTTGATGCATCAACCGACTGGGATGCGCTGGCAGATCGCATCGGCCTGCCGATGGTCATCAAGCCCGTCAATGAAGGCTCTACACTCGGGCTTACGATCGTGCGTAGCCGGGATGCCCTGAAGGTGGCCTGGGAGCGTTCCTGCCACTACGACCATGCCGTCATGGCTGAGCGATTTGTCGAGGGGGAGGAATATACCGTATCGGTCATTGAGCAGCAGGTGTTGCCGGCCATTCGCGTGGAAGCACCCAATGGCTTTTATGATTACGAGGCCAAGTACTTTTCCGACGAAACGCGCTACCTGCTGCCCAGCGGTCTGAGCGAGCATGACGAGGCCGAGCTGGCAGCCCTGAGTCTGGCGGCCTTCAACGCCGTCGGCTGCGAGGGCTGGGGACGTGTTGATATCATGCGTGATGCTCAGGGTGGGTTCTGGCTGCTTGAGGTCAATACTTCGCCGGGCATGACCAGTCATAGCCTGGTGCCTCAGGCGGCTGCACATATCGGGATCGATTTCGATGCGCTGGTATGTCGTATTCTTGATACGACCCTGCCTGCCTCATCCTCTTCTTCGTTGAAGGCTTAATATGGCAAGCGTGGTTTCCAATCGGTTGCTGGGGCTGGTGTTGATCGTTGCCCTGCTTGGGGCAGGGGGGCGCACGCTGTGGCTGTGGCTGGACAAGCCCATACAGCGTATTGCCATCAAGGGTGAGCTCAGGCACATCAACACGGCCTACCTCAATCAGCAGGTGTTGCCCATGGTGAAGGGGCAGACCTGGTTATCGGTTGACCTGCAGGATCTGAGAACGAAAATCATGCAGGCCGGCTGGATAAGGAATGCACGAATATCACGTCGGTGGCCCAGTACGCTGGTGGTCGATATCGATGAGCGGCGGCCGGTCGCCTACTGGAACGACGGACAGTTGCTGGGCCAGGATGGTGAGGCCTTTTCCCTCAAGGGGGTGACGAACGTGGGTCAGTTGCCGCATCTGGGAGGGCCGCCGGGCAGCGGTCCGGAAGTGATTGATTACCTCGATTACCTTCAAAGGCTTCTGACGCCGCTGTCGTTGTCCGTATCCCAGTTGCGACTTGAACCTCGCGGTGCGTGGCGCTTTCAGGCCAATGACAATTTCTGGGTCATGGTAGGCCAGGACGACCGGGAGCAGCGCCTGAAGAGGTTCATCGCCGCCTGGCAGCGCGACCTTGAAAGCAGGCATCGATCGATTCGTTATATTGATTTGCGCTACCCTAACGGGATAGCGGTATCCTGGCATGGTGAAAGTGCGGCGGCAGATTAATACCTGAAATGATTAAAAATGGTTCTATTACCTTAAGTTAAAACCCGTTTTCATACGTTAAATTATACAGCGACTTTGCTTACAGGTATTTCTTTCAGGCGTTAATCGCCGTATTCTCGACATAATATATGTGGTTTTCTGTTTTTTTACCGTTTGCCAGGGTAGGTGCACGGTGATCTTTTTCATATTTATACCGAGCTGGACAAGGAGCAGGCCCGACCTATGGCAGGTGAATCCAATGTATCCAATATGGTTGTCGGGCTGGATATCGGGACATCCAAGGTAGTTGCCATTGTCGGGCAGCCTGCCGATGATGGCGGTGTCGAAATTGTAGGTATTGGCTCTCATCCCTCACGAGGCATGAAAAAAGGCGTCGTGATAAATATCGAATCGACGGTATTGTCCATTCAGCGCGCCATCGAAGAAGCTGAGCTCATGGCTGGCTGTGATATTCATTCAGTATATGTGGGTATCGCGGGGAGTCATATCAGTTCGATGAACTCCGATGGCGTTGTGGCCATCAAGGACAGGGAAGTGTCGCCCTCGGATATCGAGCGTGTCATTGACTCGGCCCGTGCTCGAGCAATTTCCGAAGGTCAGCGCATTCTTCACGTGCTGCCTCAGGAATATGCCATCGATACTCAGGAAGGTATTCGTGAGCCGTTGGGCATGTCCGGCGTTCGGCTTGAAGCACGAGTCCATCTGGTCACGGCGGCGCTCAATGCCGTACAGAATATCGAGAAATGCGTCCATCGCTGCTCCCTTGAAGTTGATGACATCATTCTGGAGCAGCTGGCATCCAGCCATGCGGTGCTTACCGAAGATGAGCGTGAGCTGGGTGTCTGCATGGTGGATATCGGTGGCGGAACCACGGATATCGCCGTTTTTACCGAAGGCGCGATTCGCCATACGGCAGTAATTCCCATCGCCGGCGATCAGGTCACCAATGATATTGCCATGGCGCTTCGTACGCCAACGCAGTATGCAGAAGACATCAAGGTCAAATACGCCTGTGCACTGACCCAGATGGCCAGCAGTGATGAAACCATCAAGGTGCCAAGCGTAGGTGATCGTCCGGCCCGTGACCTGTCTCGCCAGTCTCTGGCGCAGGTGGTCGAGCCGCGGTACGAGGAATTGTTTACGCTGGTGCGTGAAGAACTGCGTCGCAGTGGATTCGAGGATCTGGTTGCGGCAGGTATTGTACTGACGGGGGGCACCTCCCGGATGGAAGGCGTGGTCGAACTGGCAGAGGATATTTTCCACATGCCGGTGCGTATCGCCTGCCCGCAGAATGTCAGGGGATTGGCGGATGTAGTGCGTAATCCGATTTATTCGACAGGCGTCGGGCTGCTGCTATACGGTATCAGGCATGCCCGTCAGGCGCCCCAAGGTCCGGCTCGCCAGCCCGGTGATACGTCGCGTAAATATCCCGCAGAGCGCACCCAGTCGCAGGACGCGCTTTCCGCGCTAGAGAAAGTGAAGCGCTGGTTCAAAGGAAACTTTTAATAACTTCAGGGGGCTATCGACCGATAGCCACAGGAGACGGGGCTTATGTTCGAGCTAGTGGATAACGCACCTTCAAGCAGTGCTGTCATCAAGGTTATCGGTGTCGGTGGCGGTGGTGGTAATGCCGTCAACCACATGGTCGAAAGCAATATAGAGGGCGTGGAATTCATCTGTGCCAATACCGATGCACAGGCGCTCAAACGCGTTTCGGCCAAGACTGTTCTTCAACTGGGAACGGAAATTACCAAGGGGCTTGGTGCAGGTGCCAACCCGGAAGTAGGCCGCCAGGCGGCCATGGAAGACCGTGAGCGTATTGCCGAGCTGATGCAGGGCGCGGACATGGTATTCATTACCGCCGGTATGGGTGGCGGCACCGGTACCGGTGGTGCACCGGTCGTGGCGCAGGTTGCCAAGGAGCTGGGCATTCTTACAGTAGCGGTCGTCACACGTCCGTTCCCGTTTGAAGGGCCCAAGCGCAAGCGCGTTGCCGAGGAGGGTGTAAAGGAGCTGTCCGAGCACGTTGACTCTCTTATCACGATCCCCAACGAGAAGCTTCTGACCGTGCTGGGCAAGAGCGCCAGCCTGCTGACGGCGTTTAGCGCTGCCAATGATGTGCTTCTTGGCGCGGTGCAGGGGATTGCCGAACTGATCACCAGCCCGGGTATCATCAACGTCGACTTTGCCGACGTTCGTACGGTCATGTCCGAGATGGGTATGGCCATGATGGGATCAGGCACTGCGACGGGTGAAAACCGGGCGCGTGAAGCTGCCGAGAAGGCGATTCGCTCTCCGCTGCTGGAAGATATCGATCTCAATGGCGCGCGCGGTATTCTGGTCAACATCACTGCGGGTCCGGACATGTCCATCGGTGAGTTTAATGATGTGGGTGCCACGGTGCAGGAGTTCGCTTCTCAGGATGCCACGATCGTGGTGGGCACTTCGATTGACATGGATATGACCGATGAGCTTCGTGTAACAGTAGTGGCGGCAGGTCTTGAAGGGGCCCATCAGCGTTCGGGCTCTGCTGCCGGTTCCCAGCGTTCGTCAACTGCCGGCGCACGCCGTGTCGGTGAAAGTGACGATTACCGCAGCAAGCAGCAGACCGCAGCGGCTCGTCAGCAGCCTGCTCGCGAGAAGGAAGAGGATGCCCGCGGCAAGCGGCAGAAGTCTTCCGGCGAGCTTGACGACTATCTGGATATACCTGCCTTTCTACGTCGAAAGGCAGATTGATCTACTGAAAGCCCCATGCCCTGCGCTGGGGCTTTCAGCTATCAATACCACCGGATTCACATTAATTATGCCTTTATCGAACACTGTTCGTTGTGAGGGCGCGGTTCAGCTGGTAGAATAATAAACAACCGTTTGAATTACCTTGGGTCACTTATATCATGATCTATCAAAGAACATTACAAAATACCATTCGTGCGACAGGCGTTGGCCTGCATTCCGGCAAGAAGGTGTACCTCACCCTGCGCCCTGCGCCGGTGGATACTGGCGTAGTATTTGTACGTACTGACCTGGAGCCGGCCGTACATATCAAGGCTCATCCTGAAAATGTACAGGATACTACCCTGTGCACGGCCCTGGTTCAGGGCGATGTGCGAGTTGCCACTGTAGAGCATTTGATGTCAGCCCTGGCCGGCCTTGGAATTGATAATGTCTTTGTCGAACTGAGCGCCGCCGAAGTACCCATCATGGATGGCAGTGCCGGCCCGTTTGTATTCCTGATTCAGTCTGCAGGCATTGCAGATCAGTCTGCTGCGAAGAAATTTATCCGCATCAAGAAGGAAGTATCGGTTTCCGATGGCGACAAGTTTGCAAGCTTCATCCCTCATGAAGGCTTCAAGGTCAGTCTGGCGATCAATTTTGATCATCCGGTCTTTGCCCGTCAGAAGCAGACAGCCAGCATTGATTTTTCGACGACCTCATTCGTGAAGGAAGTCAGTCGAGCACGCACATTCGGTTTCATGAAAGACCTCGAAACCATGCGTGAGCGTAACCTGGCGCTGGGTGGCAGCCTGGATAATGCCATCGTGGTGGATGATTATCGTATCCTCAACGAGGAAGGGCTTCGTTACGAAGACGAGTTCGTCAAACACAAGATTCTCGATGTCATCGGTGATCTTTACCAGACCGGCTTTAGCCTGATCGGCGAGTTCCGTGGATACAAGTCCGGTCATGGTCTCAATAACCTGTTGGTACGTGAGCTGCTGGCCACGCCCGACGCATGGGAAATGGTGACCTTTGAGGGCGAGGAAGCCACGTCCCCGATTTCCTATACATCACCTGCATTTGCCATGTGATCAAACGGTTCAAGTGACTCTTGACGCCGGCCTGCGGGCCGGCGTTTTTTTATATGTCCGTATCGGAAGGCGTTGTTCGGGCGCGGGCTGCGAGTCGCTCGATGGCGGATTTGAGGCGCGGGTCGGACACATCTTCTGCACATGCCAGCAGATTGTCTGCCGCCTCCATGCCAAGGTGTCGAGGTTGCTGAAGTGGCTTGCGGGGTACGCGCATCGGACGGACCTTGAGCTGAAACCCCATCAGCGCTTCAAACCCTTCAAGCTGGCGCATAAGCGTAACAAGGCGAGGCTGTTCATAACGCAGCCATGTCAGATGGGTGGCCTGATTGGTCATCAACGTCAGTCGTCCCTGAGAGTATCCCCCGACAAAGACATGATTTCTCATGTGCTCAGGCAGCTGTTGCTCAAGATGCAGTTGTGCCTGGCCAAGTAATCGAGCCTTTTTCATCAGCAGGGACATCGGCCCCTTGCTTGAACTACCTATCAATTTCGACACGGGCTGTGCGCGTCGGTTCTTAGCCTTTATACTCATGGCCCATCACCTCACGAGAGATGACTGCAATTTACCATGACATCCGGGCCCACTGACAGAAACGTTGGTAGCTGGCACCGGCCAGGCTCGCGCTGGCTGGCCGGCCTGCTGTTTGGCTGTTTGCTGCCACTGGGCCTTGCCCAGGCGCGGACAGACAATGTCGAAGCGCGTCACCAGTTGCAGCTTTGTTTCTGTTCCTCACTGGTTCTTCATACGCTGGCGGACCTGCGCGCGCATCAAATGCGTGTCAATTCCGTATGCAGGCCGGTGCAGGCACCCCGTTTTACTGCGCTGTTCCCGTCCTTCCTGACGTTATTGACGTCAGTCTGGTCTGTGGCGCACGACATGAGTGTCATGTCGCGTCGCGGACCACCTCGCACGCCTGTGTCATTGCCCACGTATATTTCTCTTTTATAAAGACAGGACAAACGGATGTTCACAGGTCTCGTACGTAAATTTGTAGGCAGCAAGAATGAGCGTGAGCTCAAGCGAATGCGCAAGGTTGTTGCCGGTATCAATGCACTCGAAGAGAAGATGCAGGCGCTGGATGATGAGGCGCTGAGAGCTCGTACTCAGGAATTTCGTGACCGTATTGCCGGGGGCGAAGCACTCGACAAGCTGCTTCCTGAAGCCTTTGCGACCGTACGTGAGGCCACCATGCGCGTCATGGGCATGAGGCAGTATGATGTTCAGTTGATTGGCGGCATGGCGCTGCATGAAGGGCGCATCGCGGAGATGAAGACCGGGGAAGGCAAGACACTGGTTGCGACCCTGTCGGCATACCTGAATGCATTGCCGGGAGAAGGTGTTCACGTCGTCACCGTCAACGATTATCTGGCCTCTCGCGATGCTGAAATGCTCCGCCCCCTGTATGAATTTCTCGGCATGAGTGTCGGGATTATTCGTGCAGGTCAGGTGCCTGTCGAGAAAAAGGCAGCTTATGGCTGCGACATCGTATATGGCACCAACAACGAGTTCGGTTTTGATTATCTGCGCGACAACATGGCGTTCTCGCTGGAAGAAAAGGTACAGCGGAAACTTCATTATGCCGTCATCGATGAAGTTGACTCGATCCTGATTGACGAGGCGCGAACGCCCCTGATCATTTCAGGGCCGGTGGATGAAGATACCAACCTGTATGCAGTGATCAACAATCTGGTGAAGAGCCTGCAGCAGTGCACGGATGAAGAAGATCCTGACACGGGCGATTTCACGCTGGATGAAAAGCAGAAACAGGTCGAGCTGACCGAGAAGGGGCATCAGCATGTTGAGGAGCTGATGCAGCAGGCATCGCTGCTGTCGGAAGAAGATTCCCTTTATGCTGCGCAGAACCTCGGGTTGCTGCACCACGTACACGCTGCCCTGCGTGGCCGCCATCTTTATACTCGGGATGTGGACTACATCGTCGCCAATGATGAAATCGTCATTGTGGATGAGCACACTGGGCGCTCTATGCCCGGCCGGCGCTGGTCGGAAGGCCTTCATCAGGCGGTTGAGGCCAAGGAAGGCGTGACGGTTCAGAAGGAAAGCCAGACGCTGGCTTCGACCACATTCCAGAACTACTTCCGCCTGTACGACAAGTTGTCCGGAATGACTGGCACGGCAGACACCGAAGCATTTGAATTCCGCCAGATCTATACGCTGGATGTGCTGGTGATTCCTACCAACCGACCGTTGGCGAGAAAGGACGAAAATGATCTGGTGTACATGACCACGATCGACAAGTACCACGCCATCATCGAAGACATCAAGGGTCGTGTAGACGCAGGCCGGCCCGTACTGGTAGGTACCGCCTCCATCGAAAGCTCGGAGGCCCTGTCCAATCTGCTGCGTGACCAGGGTATTGCCCATAATGTCCTGAACGCCAAGCAGCACGCACGGGAAGCCGAGGTCATTGCTCAGGCCGGTCGCCCGGGCGCCATTACCATTGCCACCAACATGGCAGGCCGTGGTACGGATATCCTGCTCGGAGGCAGTTGGCAAAACGATATCGAAAAACTCGATAACCCGGATGAGGCCACCATTGCCGAGGTGCGAAAGGCCTGGCAGGAACGGCACGATGCGGTCATTGCTGCAGGTGGATTACACGTGATCGGCAGTGAGCGTCATGAGTCCCGGCGCATCGATAATCAGTTGCGAGGACGTTCCGGACGTCAGGGCGATCCTGGCTCCACACGCTTTTTCCTGTCGCTTGAAGACAACCTGATGCGCCTGTTCGGATCCGATCGCGTGCAGCGATTAATGGGCGCCCTGGGGATGAAGGAAGGGGAGGCCATCGAGCACAAGATGGTGTCCAATGCCGTTGAGCGAGCCCAGAAGAAGGTTGAGGGTCGCAACTTCGATATTCGCAAGCAGCTGCTTGAATACGACGACGTCAACAATGATCAGCGTCAGGTCATTTATGAGCAGCGCAATGATGTGCTCAATGCGGCCGATGTGTCAGACAATATCGTGGCGCTTCGCAACGAAGTACTTGATGACACGATTTCAAGACATGTACCGCCTCAGAGTCTGGCGGAGCAATGGGACCTTGAAGGCCTCGAGCATAGCCTGCAACAGGATTTCAATCTGGACGCACCCGTGGTTCAGTGGGCAGGCCAGGATGAGCACTTCCATGAAGAGGCGTTGCGCGAGCGGCTGCATCAACAGCTGAGCGATGCCTTTGCTGCCAAGGAGCAGGCCGTTGGTCCCGACGTCATGCGACGGTTTGAAAAACAGGTCATGCTTCAGGTTCTGGATACGCGCTGGAAGGAACACCTTCAGTCAATGGATAACCTGCGACGTGGTATTCACTTGCGGGGATACGCACAGAAGAATCCGAAGCAGGAATACAAGCGTGAAGCCTTCGAGCTGTTTCAGATACTGCTTGAAAACATCAAGGGCGATGTTGTCCGCATCCTGAGCCATGTGCAGGTGCGTCAGCCTGATGAAGTGGATGAGCTTGAGCGTCAGCGGCGCGAGAGCCTTGCCCGTGAACAGGCAGCGAGCGAGCAGACCCGCGAAAACGAGTTCATGGAAGAGGATGCCTTGAGTGAAGAGGCTCTGGCCGGTGCTGAAATGGCAGCAGGTCAGGAAACCGTCCGTCGTGATGAGCCCAAGGTGGGTCGCAATGATCCCTGCCCCTGTGGTTCAGGTAAAAAATACAAGCAGTGTCACGGCCGTTTGAGCTGATATCTGCCAGACGTTCTGGATCAAGGAGAGTAACGTGGCTGTAGGTGAAGCGAAGTTTCCTCGGTTGCCGATTATCGAGGGTATTACCCTAGGTGTGGCTCAGGCCGGGATCAAGAAGTCGGCACATGATGATCTGGTCGTCGTGGGCATCGAGGACGGTTCGCAAGTAGCGGCGGTCTTTACCAGAAATGCCTTTTGCGCAGCGCCGGTGCATGTCGCCAAACGGCATCTGGCTGATGCTGCGCCGCGCTGGTTGTTGATCAATACCGGCAATGCCAATGCGGGTACCGGCCAGGCCGGGATCAGTAATGCCCGAGCCTGTTGCGAAGGGCTGGCGGCACTGGAAGGATTGCCACCTGAAACCGTGCTGCCGTTTTCGACTGGTGTCATTGGCGAGCCGTTGTTCGTCGACCGCATCAAGGCGGCGCTGCCGCAGGCGCTGGCATCGGCAGCGCCTGATCAGTGGGACCGGGCGGCTCGCGGTATCCTGACAACCGATACCCGACCCAAGGGAGCCTGCCGCAGTCTGGATATCAATGGAGAAACCATTCATATCAGCGGAATAGCCAAGGGTTCGGGTATGATCTGTCCCAACATGGCGACCATGCTGGGGTTTGTCGCCACCAATGCCTCGCTGGGGCAGGCGGAGCTGACGGCACTGTTGAAGGAGACGACCACGTTGTCCTTCAACCGAATTACGGTTGATTCCGATACCTCCACCAATGATGCTTGTGTCTTGATTGCTACCCAAAAGACGCAACCGCTTGATGCCGAAGGGCTTGATGCCTTTCGTGCGGCGCTTCTTGAGGTGATGCAGGAACTGGCACAGGCCATTATTCGTGATGGCGAAGGCGCTACCAAATTCATTACCGTGGATGTGGTCGAGGCCGGAAGCAGTGAAGAGGCACTGGAGGTGGCGTTCAGTATCGCTCACTCGCCGCTGGTGAAGACGGCGCTTTATGCCAGTGATGCCAACTGGGGGCGCCTGTTGATGGCCATCGGCAAGGCCCCGGTAGACGGACTGGATGTCGATCAGGTCACGCTTGATCTCAATGGTGTTCGTCTGGCGGAGCACGGCGGGCGTGCCGAAGGGTACAGCGAGGAACAGGGCAGTGCAGCGGTTGCCCTTGAAGATATTACCATCCGGGTTGCACTGGGGCGTGGTCAATGCAGTGAGTGCGTCTGGACCTCGGATCTGTCGCATGACTACGTTTCGATCAATGCAGATTATCGCAGTTGATCCATTTGAAAGAGCATGTTTTGAATCACACACAGGAAGAGTTCGGATAATGCCGAAACGAAGGGTACACGTTGCTGCGGCAGCCATTTACAACGATCAGGGCCAGGTGCTGATCGCCCGTCGCCCCTCCATCGCAGATCAGGGTGGCCTCTGGGAGTTTCCCGGTGGCAAGCTCGAGGTTTACGAAACCGGGCGTGAAGCACTGAAGCGCGAACTCAAGGAAGAGCTGGGGATCGAGATCGAGCACGCCCAGCCCTTGATTCGGGTGCACTACGAATATCCCGACAAGTTCATATTGCTGGATGTCTGGGAAGTACGTCAGTTCAGCGGTGAGCCCTATGGCTGTGAAGGTCAGGCAGTTCGCTGGGTAGACATCGATGGCCTGTCGCGCTATCCCTTCCCGCCGGCAAATGGGCCCATCGTGAAAGCCGTTGGCCTGCCTCATGCCTATGTCATCACCGATGAGATCGATGATGATGAAGCCTTTGTGTCCACGTTGACCCATGCCCTCGAGAACTGTAATGGGCTGCTGGTTCAGCTGCGTGCCAAGTCCCTGAGTGCGGAACGTTACCTTGAGCGTGCTCACAAGGCGCTTGAGTTGTGCCGTGCTCATGGGGCAAGGCTTGTACTGAACGGTGCTCCCGAGCTGCTCAATGAGGTGGATGCCGACGGTATTCACCTGACCAGCAAGGCGCTGATGAGCGCGCAGGAAAGAACCGTTCCCGCAGACAAGTGGCTGTCAGCGTCCACGCACAACAAGGAGCAGCTGGATCAGGCGGCACGCCTTGGGTGTGACTTTGTTACGCTGTCACCCCTGCGTGATACACCCAGTCATCCGGATGCAGTGACCATCGGCTGGCATGATTTTCAGCAGATGGTGGAGTACGCTGCCATGCCTGTCTTCGGGCTGGGAGGCACGACACTGGACGACATCGATCAGGCGCGTGCAGTGGGAGCGCAGGGTGTGGCATCCATTCGGAGTTTTTTGCCGGACTGAGCCGTATCCTGTACCGAATAAAAAAGCCCCCGCAACGGGGGCTTTTTTCATGCATGGATGATCAGCGTTCAATGCCGGCCATCAAGGCATCTATGTCGATGTTATCCATGGCGGGCTCACCGGCAATGCGATGATCTTCATTGGCCCAGGCGCCCAGATCGATCAGATGGCAGCGTTTGGAGCAAAAGGGCCGCCAGGTGCTGTCACTGTTCCAGACAACTGCCTTCTGACAATGAGGGCAATTGACGGTAAGTGGAGATGCAGGGGATGTGGTCATGATGATGCTCCTGCCAGAGTCAGGTACTGCTTATGCAATGCAGCGACCTGCCGGCGCAAATGGTGAATATCCCGCTGATTGTCGATAACGTCGTCTGCCAGTGCAAGTCGTTCCTGACGGCTCAGCTGAGCTGCCATGATGGCCTTGACCTGCGCCTCATCGGTCTGGTCCCTGGCGGTAGTACGCGACACCTGCACCTCGGATGGCACATCAATTACCAGTATGCGGTCAGCCAGCGCCTTCTGGCTGGTTTCAAGCAGCAGCGGTGAGACCAGCAGCTGATACGCCGATGATTTGGGCGTCTCCAGAAAGGTGACCAGATGCTCTCGAATGCGCGGGTGCGTAATGGCCTCAAGCTGTCGGCGGGCTTCCGCATCATCAAACACCAGTGCTCTCAATGCTCGACGATTCAGCTCGCCGGAAGCGTCAAGCATCTGATGGCCGAAGGCCGTGCAGATCTCCTCGAGGGCGGCTTCACCCGGACGAACGATATCCCGGGCGGCCTGATCGGCATCCATCCAGGCAATATCATGCGCACCGAAGCAGCGGGCTACCGTGGTTTTTCCGGCTCCGATACCGCCGGTCACACCAATGGTCAGCGTCATGGCTGAAACATCCTTATAGGGTGTAAAGGCGCATCAGCGTATCACCAAAGAGCAGCATCACTATACCCGACATCGCCAGGTAGGGGCCGAAGGGGATCATCTTCTGGCGTGTTGAGGGTACCAGCAACTGGATGGCGATACTGACCAGAGCTCCCAGTCCTGCCGACAGAATCAGGATCAACGGCAGCGCCAGCCAGCCGGTCCATGCTCCCAGCGCAGCCAGCATCTTGAAGTCGCCATAGCCCATGCCTTCCTTCCCGGTAATGACCTTGAACAGCCAGAAAAACGACCAGAGCAGTGAATAGCCAATCATGGCGCCAAGCACGGCGCCCTGTAGTGCCTCAGGCTGCGCCACGACATGGAACAAAAGGCCCAGCCATAGCAGCGGCAGGGTCAGGGAGTCGGGCAGCAGCAGGGTTTCGGCATCGATGACAGCCAGCGTCAGCAGTATCAGCAGCGCCGCAGCAATGAACAGGCCCTCAACGCCTGGCCCATGAATGGCAATGGCCAGAATGACCAGCAATGCCGAGGCTGCCTCGACTGCAGGATAGTGCCAGCTGATGGAGGCGCCGCAGGCAGCGCAGCGTCCGCCGCGTTTGAACCAGCCCAGCAGGGGGATGTTGTCATGCCAGCGGATGGGGGTACGACATGACGGGCAGTGTGACCTGGGGTGCATCAATGAGAAACGCGTACCGGTATCGGGCGGCGTGGTTTCACGCGTTTCCATGATATCCAGTGCTTCTCTCTGCCACCGGTGCTGCAGCATTGCCGGCAGCCGCTTTATGACGACATTGAGAAAGCTGCCGAACGAGAGACCGACAAATATCAGAAACATCCAGCCTGCCAGTGAGTAAGTCAGCATAAAAAGCCTCTTGAGTGCGGGTGCCGTTTAGATGGCATTCCCCATCTCGAAAATGGGCAGATACATGGAGAGCACCAGACCGCCTACCAGTACCCCGAGAACTACGATAATCAAGGGTTCGAGCAGAGAGGTCAGCGTATCCACGCGATCCTCCACGTCCTGCTCGAAAAAATCCGCGACCTTGTTGAGCATGGCGTCCAGTGACCCGGCTTCTTCGCCGATGGCTACCATTTGCAGCGCCATGCCTCCGAACAAACCGGTATTACGCATGGCAAAATTAAGTGACTGGCCATTGACCACATCTTCGCGCATGCCAAGGATGGCCTGTTCGAACAGGCGATTGCCGGCCGCCCCTGCCGAGGTTTCCAGTGCATCAATCAAGGGAACCCCGGCAGCGAAGCTGGTGGCCAGGGTGCGGGCAAAGCGCGCCACGGCCGAGCGCTCCAGAATCGGCCCCAGCACGGGTAACTTGAGCGCGAGCCGGTCACGAGCGAGAACCAGTCGTGGCGAACGTTTGAGCATTGCCTTGAGCGTCATCAGGCCGGCGCCTGTAACCAGCAGGGCCTGCCACCAATAGGCCTGTGCCATGGCCGAGAGGTTGAGTGTCAGCTGGGTAAAGGCTGGCAGGTCGGCACCAAATCCCTTGAACATGCTTTCAAACTGGGGAACCACCTTGATCAGCAGCATGGCTGTCACCCCCAGTCCGACACTGATGACCGCGGCCGGGTAATAAAGCGCCTTGCGCACCTTTGATTTCAGTGCCTGAATCTTTTCCTTGTAGTCTGCTACGCGCTCCAGCATGCGATCCAGGGCACCGGCCTGTTCCCCGGCGGCTACCAGGTTCACGAACAGGGCATCGATCGTACGGGGGTGGGCCTCCAGGGCCTGGGCCAGACTTTTACCTTCCGAGATGTCACTGTGGAGACGATGAATCATATGGCGCATGCCGGCATGATTGGTGCTGTCCCCGATGGCTGTTAGTGATTGCAGCAGCGGGATGCCAGCCCGGATCATGGTGGCCAGCTGGCGGGTAAATACCGCAACCTGCGCGCCAGTGACGCGCTGACCGAATGAGACAAGCTGTCGCTTTTTCTGCAACTGCTTGATCATGATGCCCTGTTTGACGAGTTGACTGCGGGCGCTTTCCTTGCCGTTCGCGACCACGATGCCCTTTTGAAGCTCGCCCCGGGCATTCTTGCCGCGCCATTGCCACTGACTGAATTGCTCGATACCCGCGCCGCGATGTTGACGTGATGTGGCCATGACTATCCCCTGGTAACCCGGTTGACTTCTTCAAGGGTGGTGACGCCTTCCATGACCTTGATCAGGCCACTGCGACGCAGGTCATGATGTCCCTCCCTTCGCGCCAGATCGGCCAGATCAATGGAGCTGCCGTCTTCCATGATCAGTCGGCTCATTGCATCCGAAATCGGTAATACTTCATAGAGTCCTACCCGTCCCTTGTACCCCTGGGTACAGCGGGCACATCCCCTGGGCCGATACAGGACCAGAGTGCGCAGGTCCTGCTCGGTGAATCCTTCTTCCTGTAGCGTCAGTTCCGGCAGGTCGACACGCTCCTTGCAGTGATCGCACAGTCGCCGCGCCAGTCGCTGGGCGATGATCAGCGAAACGGAGGTGGCTACATTGAAGGCCGCGACGCCCATGTTACGCAGTCGGGTCAGGGTTTCGGTGGCGGAATTGGTGTGTAGCGTTGACAGTACCAGGTGCCCGGTCTGTGCTGCCTTGATGGCCACTTCGGCCGTTTCGATATCACGGACTTCACCGACCATGACCACGTCCGGGTCCTGACGAAGAAAGGCGCGCAGGGCACTGGCAAAATCCAGCCCGATGCGAGGCATGACATTGACCTGGTTGATTCCCTCAAGCTTCAGCTCGACCGGGTCTTCCGCCGTGGCGATATTGCGTGTTTCTGTATTGAGAATGTTCAGGGCGGTATACAGGGTGACGGTCTTGCCGCTGCCGGTCGGACCGGTGACCAGAATCATGCCCTGTGGATGTGATAGCGCCTTTTCGAAACTGGTTTTCTGCGCCGGTAAAAAACCCAGCTTGTCGATGCCTAGCCTGGCGCTGGACGGGTCCAGCAGGCGCATCACGATCTTTTCGCCATAGACGGTAGGCAGTGTATTGACGCGAAAATCGATCTGTTTCTTGGCCGAGACCTTGAGTTTGATGCTGCCATCCTGAGGCAGTCGCCGCTCGGAAATATCCAGCTTCGCCATGACCTTGAGGCGTGCCGCCAAACGCTGGCGCATCTGTTGCGGTGGGCGGGCGGCCTCGGTCAGTATGCCGTCGATGCGAAACCGAATCCGGTAGCTGGTTTCGTAGGGCTCAAAATGAATATCGGAAGCGTTGCGCCGTATGGCATCCAGCATCAGCTTGTTGACGAATCGAACGACCGGCGCATCATCATTCAGTGAAACGATCTGATCGTCTGCTTCGTCCTCATCCGCGATGGACAGATCATCAAACGAGCCATCGTCGTCGAGCAGCGCCATGGCGCCCTGGAAGTGGGCATTCAGATATTCTTCCAGCCGACGTTCCAGCTGATCCGGCGGTACCAGTACGGCTTCTACCCGATGACCGGTCACGAACTGCAGTTCATCCAGCGCGTTGAGCGCTGCCGGACTGCCCAGTGCAATGGTCAGGGAATGCTCACCCTGAATCAGCGGCAGCACGGACAGACGACGAAGCAAATCCTCCGGCAACTTGCCGGGAAGGGGCAGGCGAGCCAGTGGAACGGCATCGAGCTCCAGACACCCCAGACCGAACTCCTGCGCTGCTGCCAGAGCGGCCTGACGCCCAGTAACGTAGCTGCGGCTGATCAGGTAATCCATCAATGTTGTTTCGAGCTCGCGCGCTTTCTCGCTGGCCGCCAGGGCATCTTCTTCGCTTAACAGGCCATCCTGGACCAGCCGTTTGGCCAGCCCGCGCAGGGCATTTCCAACAGGGTAGAGCGAGGAGGTGGCCATGAATGACTTCCATTCAACAGATGAGCTGGATCGAAAGTCTTTATCGGCAAGTGAAAAGACGACTGAACGCTGACCGACAAGTAATGTTAACGAACGTAAAGTTTTGCCGGGATGTGGTCGTTAGTACCAGCGATGCGGTTATGAGCATCCGTGCGCGGGGCACACATTATTCAAGCGTTTGTAAAAGGGACAGACTCATGTCAGCAAACAGGCAGGCAGGCTTTACATTGATCGAACTGATGATCGTGGTGGCCATCATCGGGGTACTGGCGGCCATTGCCGTGCCGCGATATCAGGACTATGTCGCACGCTCTGAAGCGGCGTCAGGACTGGCTACCATCAAGGGTGTTCAGACCGCCTATGAAGAGCGAGTACTGACCGGTAATACCCCCTCACTGACTTCTACTGATGCGGGGTACATCGGCACTCCTGAGGATGCCAGTAACCTGGGGAAAGTCTCACTTCTGGATGATAAAGGAGGGCTTCAGTTCCTTTATTCTGGCGGCAATCTGGATAAAAAGAAAATTCAGTTGCAGCGTGATGGCAATGGCGCATGGACATGTAAAACGGATATCGATGCAGGTAATCGGCCTAACGGGTGCTCCACGGCACTTGCTGATTAAGTGATAAGTAGAAATTCACGAAAAAGCCGGCAAATGCCGGCTTTTTGGTGGCTAGTACATGGCCTTTTCTTCTTCGACCACTTCCTTCAGTACCGCCAGGAACAGGCCATCTGCCGGGGAATGATGGCGGGGGTCTTCCGGGATATTGACATTGGTGGATTCGGAAATGGCATTGGCAATGCGGGCCATGGCATCCGGTTCGCCATGATGTTCCCGCGCAATTGCCAGTGAGCTTGAAAGGATGTCCGGTTCCTGCAGCAGCTTTTTGATGAAGTGGCGAAGCTCGGTGATCATCCGCTGTTGCTGAATTTCCGTTGCTGTACTCATGTTGTGCTCCCCTGAGGTGATATGGGATCAAGCATACCGTGAATGGGCGCATTCATCACGGTGCAGGCTGTTCCTGCCACAGGCTGATGTGGCCAATCCATGGCAGTGCCCTGGCACAGTGTTCAAGCTGGCGGCGTTGTTCGGCCGTGACGGGGGTGCCGGCCGGTACATACAGTTCGATATCCACTTCGCGGCTTTCCATGCGGGTGACGTAGTGAAACTGCAGGTCCAGATGAGCATCCCATATGGGATGCTGACACCAGCACCGGGCCAGAGCAGCTTCGATATCACGGCGAAGGGGCAGTTCCTGACGAAATTCAACCCGGGGCGCGTCGGAGTCGTCTTCCGGGTCAATATGAAACACGATGTCATGAAGCTCCGGGTGTTCCGCGCGCAGGCGGCGAATCACCATGTTGCCGATCTCGTGACCCTCGGACACGCTGATGCGGGCATCCACGGTCAGATGGACATCCAGCATGACGGAGCCACTCTGGGTGCGCGTTCTTAAATCATGCACGTTGTGAACGCCATCAACCTCAAGGGCTACTGCCTTGATGCGCTGATGCTGTTCGGGAGGGAGTGCGGTATCCACCAGTTCACGGCTGGCCTGCCAGAGTTGCTCGCCACCGACCCTGGCGACCATTAATGACACTACGATCGCAGCCACGCTATCAAGCCAGTCGAGGCCGAACTGCAGGCCGATCAGGCCAATCAGGACAACCAGTGAGGAGAGGGCATCACTGCGTGAGTGCCATGCATTGGCTTCCAGCAGTTGTGACCGCTGTCGGCGGGCTACCTTGAGGGTGATGCGAAAGAGAATCTCCTTGATCAGCATGGACGCCACGGTCAGCGCGATGGCGCCCATGCCGGCGCTGGAAAGGGCTTCATTGGCCACAAGACGCTGGATGCTGTCCCACGCCAGCGCGCCGGCCACGGCAATCAGCATGATGCCCAGTGCAAGTGTGCCCAGGGTTTCTATGCGTCCATGGCCGTAGGGGTGGTCATTATCCGGAGCCTGACGTCCGTAATGGGTGGCCAGCAGCACAAAGGCATCCGTGACCAGGTCCGACAGGGAGTGAACGCCATCGGCGACCAGAGCACTGGAGTGGGTGGCAGCGCCGACCAGAATCTTGAAAAAGCCCAGCAACGTGTCAAACAGGGCGCCGATCAGGGTAATACGCTGTGCGGCATTACGATCTGTCGCGCGGGTGTCGATATCACTCATGAGGTCAAGGGTTCCTTGCTGCACCGGCGCGCACGAGCGCGTATAGTGGCGCGTTCCAACGACAGTTTGTAATAAGGGTATATCATGTCACGCCTGACCCTTTTTCAACGAGCAACCGGCGCTGGGCCGGTGCTTCGTATTCTGGCGATGCTTTTGCTGGTACTGGCCGCCATGATGGCTATACCGCTGATCATGCTGGTGGTCGAGCAAAATGATGATATGTGGGCCTTTTTGTATTCCGAAGTAATGACGCTGTCGAGTGCCGGCCTGATGTTACTGGTTACTCACCGCATCGATATTCAGCTCAAGCCACGCCAGATGTTCATTCTGACAACCATGAGCTGGGTCACCATCAGCACATATGCCAGCCTGCCCATGGTATTCGGTGCACCGCATTTGTCCATGGGCGATGCCGTATTCGAGTCGGTGTCTGCCATTACGACGACAGGGTCCACCGTACTGACAGGCATCGATAACCTGTCGGACGGCATCAAGCTGTGGCGGGGGTTGATGCAGTGGGTCGGTGGTATCGGCATCATTGTCATGGCCATTGCCATTCTGCCTTTCCTGCAGGTTGGCGGGATGCGCCTGTTTCAGACCGAGTCCTCGGACTGGTCCGACAAGATCCTGCCTCGCTCCGGCGGGGTCGCCAAGTCGATCGGTGTGGTTTATCTGGTCATCAGCCTGATTGCCGTCCTGACCTATTGGCTGGCGGGCATGACGCCACTGGATGCGGTGGTGCATGGCATGAGTTCGGTAGCCACCGGCGGCTTTTCAAACTACGACAGCTCCTTCGGCGTCTATGCCGACAAGCCCTGGATCATGTGGATGGCGGATGTCTTCATGCTGATGGGCGCGGTACCGTTTGTGCTCTATATCCGAATGTTCAAGGAACGCCATTACGGTGCTTTCTGGAAGGATCAGCAGGTGCGTGGCATGTTGCTGATGCTGGGATGGGTCATTATCGGCCTGACCCTGTATCGGGTGGCGCGGGGGGTGCCATTCTTTGATGCCCTTACTCAGGTGGCCTTCAATGTGATCTCGGTGGTGACGACTACCGGATATGCGTCGGATGATTACACCCTGTGGGGGCCGCTGGCGGTAGCGGGCTTTTTCTACCTGACCTTTATAGGCGGTTGTTCCGGGTCGACCAGTGGGGGGATGAAGATCTTCCGCTTTCAGGTGGGGATCATCATGCTCATCAATCAGCTGCGCCATCTGGTACATTCCAATGGTGTATTTTCCCAGCGCTATAATGGCCGCATGCTGACCGATGAGGTGGTCCGCGCTGTTATTGCCTTTTCATTCTTCTTTTTCTTTACCGTGGCGTTGATCGCGCTGGGGCTGGCCATGATGGGGCTTGACCTGATCACGGCCCTGTCCGGTGCCGCTACTGCAGTGTCCAATGTGGGGCCGGGGCTGGGAGATACGATCGGGCCCGCCGGCAACTTTTCCTCCCTGCCGGAAGCGGCCAAATGGCTGTTGAGTTTCGGCATGCTGATGGGTCGTCTGGAAATCCTGACCGTGCTGGTACTGGTAACGCCGATGTTCTGGCGAAAATAGCAGGCTGTCCATTTGCTGATCATGCGCCCCGTGCAACCCACGGGGCGTTTTTATTGGGCACATGTCTAAGGCAATTACCGAGGCCTTTCGTTGCTGCACTGCACAAAATGCGTCACAGTATGCTGGTAATGCCTACTGGCAGTTTACTTTTGCCTGACACACAGGGGACTTCCCATGTTGTATCAATTCTATGAATTTCAGCGATCGATGTTTTACCCGGTATCGGCCATGTCCAATGTCATGGCACAGGTGCTGACGGATTCACGCTATAGCTTTTCTCACCTGCCCTGGTCCAACCGTGCAGCCGCAGGTCTTGAATTGATGCATCGGCTGGGCAAGGACTATGAAAAACCGGCATTCAACATTACTACGATCGAAAAGAACGATTCCATCGTGCCGATCGTTGAAGAAGTGGTCGAAGACAAGCCGTTTTGTCGGCTGATCCGTTTCAAGCGCTATGCCGATAATGCCGAGCTTGCTCATGCATTTGAAAACGAGCCGCGGGTGCTGTTGTGCGCGCCGCTTTCAGGCCATCACTCCACCTTGCTGCGTGATACCGTGCGCCAGTTCCTGCATGACACCAAGGTGTACATTACGGACTGGAAGGATGCTCGCATGGTGCCGCTGGATGAGGGTAACTTTCATCTGGATGATTATGTGGATTACATCCGCGACTTCATTCGCACCATTGGCACCGATAATCTACATGTGATTTCAGTATGTCAGCCTACTGTTCCTGTACTGGCAGCCCTGTCTCTGATGGCGGCGGATGATGAGCCGCTGCCCAATACCATCACGATGATGGGAGGGCCGATCGATGCCCGTAAAAGCCCGACGGATGTCAACTCACTGGCCACCAACAAGTCGATGCGCTGGTTTGAGGATAACGTGATCTATCGTGTCCCCGGCTCTTATCCGGGGGCCGGTCGAGAGGTTTATCCGGGGTTCTTGCAGCATGCCGGATTTCTGGCGATGAACCCGGACCTTCACCTCAAGTCGCACTGGGATTTCTATGAGCATCTGCTCAGTGGAGATGATGAGGACGCCGACAGCCATCGTCAGTTTTATGATGAATACAACGCCGTGCTGGATATGCCTGCACAGTATTACCTCGATACCATTCGAGTGGTTTTTCAGGAGTATGGTCTGGCACGCGGTACCTGGACAGTACGCGGTCAGGTCGTCGATCCCTCCCGCATCAGGGGGGCCGCACTGATGACGGTCGAAGGTGAGCGCGATGACATATCAGGAGATGGTCAGACGTTTGCGGCACATGAGCTTTGCACGGGTATCGATACAAAGCGTCATCATCACATCATGCTGGAAGGGGCCGGCCACTACGGCATTTTTTCCGGTCGGCGCTTTCGTACCCGGCTGTATCCGCAGTTGCTCGAGTTCATTAAATGTTACGCAGATACGAATCAGGCTTGACAGTTTTGTGCGGTGCAGCAATACTGTGTTTGTGCACTGCACAACGAATGCAAGGGAATCTGGCGACACCCGTCAAAGTTCGCAAGGTTCTACGTGTCATCTAGTCACCAGGTAACCGGTGGAACCACCGAACGGAGAAGCATTATGTATACCATGAACAACCCTGAAAAAATGAAAGACATGTATCGCGATCAGCTGGACTCCATGATGGGCTTTTCCCGTCAGTGGATGAAAGGCGTCGAGCAGTTGACCGAACTGAATCTGCGTACCACGCGTGACATGATGGAGCAGGGGTCCGACATGACTCGCAAGATGCTCTCGGCTCGTGAAGCGCAGGAAGTGTTCAATCTGCAGACCGTCATGTTCCAGCCGTTTTCCGAGCGCAGCATGGCCTATACGCAAAATGCCTACCGCATCATGTCTGGTGTGCAGTCTGACGTGATCAAGTCAGCCGAGGAAAAAACCTCGCAGCGTGTCCAGGCGGTTCAGGGCTATATCGATGATATGGCGCGTAATGCGCCGGTAGGCTCCGAGTCCACGGTTTCCATGGCCAAGTCTGCAACCACTGCTGCCAATAGTTTCTACGACACCATGCAGAAGATGGTGCGCCAGACAATTGAAAATGCGGAGCGTAACTTTGAAGCGGCGACCAGCACGGCTCATGACCAGGCGCGCAAGGCGACTGAAATGAGTTCCAGGTATGCCAGCGAGGCTCAGTCTGCAGTGAAGGAATCGGCGCAGACTGCAGAAGCGCAAATGGCTACAGCCAGCCGCACGGCTGAAGCCACGGCCAAGGATGCCAGCGCTCAGGCCCAGAAGGCTGCAGAAGCCTCCAAGAATGCAGCATCCTCCAGAAAATAACGGGGATGAATGTTAAAAAGCCCGGCCAATGGCCGGGCTTTTTCATGCCTTGAAGTAATCAGGCAAAGGAGATGTAGATTGTCAGAACACAGACCACGAGGAAAATGCCGAAAGGTACAGCGCCTTTCCAGGGAGTAAGATCGACCTCACCACTGTCCTGTTGAATCCAGGCTTCCGAGGTGGGTGCGAGCTTGCCAATGATCAGCATCATGACGATCAAAAGGGCAAATACCAGACCAATGAAATGGAAGTCATGGATGTAATCCAGCAGGCCGGTGAACGGCGGAACGAAATACACCAGGAAAATGGTAACGCAGCCCAGAATCAGGGCCAGCTTGGCAGCAATCGGGGGAACATGACGGGTCAGAAGACCTACTACCACGACAGCCAGAATGGGAATGAAGTAGAGGGCATTCATTTTCTGCAGGTAGACAAACAGGCTTTCCTGCCCGGCCAGCAGTGGAGCAATGGTCATTGCCGCAATGGCCATGATCCAGCCAAAGACCTTGCCTGACTTGACCACTTCCTCATCGCTTGCGTCCTTGCGCAGTATCTCCTTGTAGATACCGAGACTGAACAGCGTCGTAGTGCTGTTGAGGGCCGAGTTGAACGAGGACAGGATCGCACCCACCATGACGGCAGCAAAGAACCCGGTCAGATAGGGCGGTAGTACATTGAAGACGAGATGGCCGTAGGCTGCATCGGCCTTGATGCCCTGGTTGGCATAGAGATAAAAGGCAATCATACCGGGAATAACCAGATACAGCGGGCCGAACAGTTTCAGAAATCCGGTCAGAAGCACGCCTTTTTGGCCCTCGGCCAGGCTGCTGGCGCCAAAGGTGCGCTGAATGATCTGCTGGTTGGTACACCAGTAGAAAACGTTCAGGAGAATGACACCGGTGAACAGGGTGTGAAATGGCACGGACTGTTCATTGTTGCCCATGGAGTTGAAGCGCTCGGGCGTGGCTTCCTTCAGTATGCGCCAGCCTTCAAAGGCGCCATTGCCATCACTGACGGCCTGAAGACCAAAGTACACAATCATGAATCCGCCGATCAGAAGGCCTATGCCGTTGATGGTGTCGGACACCGCGACGGTGCGAAGACCACCGAACAGCGCATAGATTGCCCCGATCAGCCCTACCAGCCAGACCGTTCCCCACAACAGGGTGGTATTGGATTCGATGCCGGTAAGGCCCTGAAGGTCCAGCATGCCCAGAAGGCCTACCGCACCGGAGTAAAGCACTATCGGCAGCAGGATAACGGCATAGGCCAACAGGAAAATAATATTGGTGATCAGCTGTGTGCCCTTGTCGAAACGGATTTCCAGCAGCTGAGGAACGGTGGTGATGCCGCTTTTCAAAAAGCGTGGCAGAAAGAACAGGGCCATCAGAACCATGGCAATAACCGCCACGACTTCCCAGGCCATGACGCTGAAACCATCCACGAAAGCGGCACCGTTCAACCCAACCATTTGTTCGGTGGACAGGTTGGTCATCAGCAGTGAGCCAGCGATCAGGGGAAAGGACAGACTCCTGCCGGCCAGGAAGTATCCCTTGGAGTGACGGTGGTCATCATTTCGCGTCATCTTCCATGTGATGGCTGCTACCACCAGTGTGAATAGCAAAAACGACAATATGGTAATTGCGTGCATGGTGAGAAAAAGTCCTTGCCAGATTTATAATGGTTATTGGCGCGCAAACGCGCATGTTCACCCTCGAACCATGGCGAGTTTATTACGCTTTCAGAAAAGTGCTATTGGCCAATTGTCTGACATAGCTTTTCTCATGTATGTCAAAACACCTTCTTTGCGGTACTGCTGGCATAAATACCCATGTCTTCTATAATCCAACCACTCGCTGAGGGAAAAGCGTGATGTAAGGTTTTATACATCCTTGTCTGCATCAAAGGAGGGCGCAATGGGGATTATTCTGTGGCTGATTATTGGCGGTCTGGCAGGCTGGATTGCAGGCAAGATCATGCGGGGCGGCGGCTTTGGTGTTGTAGGTAACATCGTGGTCGGTATTGTCGGTGCGGTGATCGGTGGTGCAATGATTGGTTTGCTGGGCCTGTCGTCCAACGGTGGCATCATAGGGTCTCTGGTGACCGCAGTGATAGGTGCCGTGGTACTGCTTTGGGTTGTTTCGTTGATCAAGCGAAAAGGGTGATTGACCCCGAATCAAGCAGGAAAGCATGTAAAAAAGCGCCTTTGACGGCGCTTTTTTAATGCCTGTAGATCGCGTATGGGCTTCAAGAGCCGGCTTACCGGATGCTTCGCACAAGCCCGGTACGAGGCATTTCAAGCGCAACCCCGGCTCTTCCCTTAATGACGCCGATTAAGCGAAATTAAACAGCTTTTTTCAACCCCTTAAGGCACTATAGGCGCCATCCAGGGGTGCGACAGGCATCGTCATGACTTGATCGTACATCGATTTTATAACAGGGAAGGGCGATGGCACGTTGCATCGCTGATGGTCGCATTATGAAAAAGGAACGCTTCATAGGGCTTGAGTGGATGCGGTTTCTGCTCGGCCTTTATATCGTTATCTTTCACACCATGCATTATTACCCGGAAGCCAGGGGCTGGGGGAACTACGTCTCGCAGGTTGGTTTCTTCTCGACCAGTGCGTTTTTTGTTCTGTCCGGGTTCCTGCTGGCGCATGTCTATCTCAACGATAATAACGAGATGCGAGAGCCCGCCAGAAGCTTCATGATCAAGCGGTTTTCGAACCTCTATCCTATCCATATCGGCTCGTTTCTCCTGACCATTGCCGTGATGTCGATCATTCCGTATCTGGCCATCCTGCCCGAGGATGCCAAGACATCGGCGCTGTTTACCATTTATGACGTGAACAATGATCTAGGGCAGACAGATCCCAATGCACTACATCACTTCATGAGTGGCGGCGAGGCGACGCTGAATGTTGTTTTGAACCTGCTGCTTTTGCATGCATGGAACCCGTTGTATCTAACCTTCAACCCGCCGTCCTGGTCGATTTCCACGCTGTTTTTCTTTTATCTGGTATTTCCCTTTGTGGCACCTCGTCTGATGCGTGTCCGCCGTTCATGGCGAGCACTGGCCGTGACGATGGGGATTTATCTGATTCCGCCATTACTGGTTATTGCCTTTACGGATTACGGTATGCCGGAAACCGGTATTTTACATCGTAACCCGATCATTCGGTTGCCGGAATTTCTGGCAGGCATCCTGCTATGTGGTCTGTATGCACGCAGGCGGTCTCAGGGACGTACGCTGACGAGAAACAACATATGGATGCTGGTGGGCATTATCGTGGTATCCATTACTGCGGCTGAGTTGTTGTTGCCCAGAGCGCATGCCTGGTATTACCTGATGCATAATGGCTTGTTGTTGCCGGCACAGTTGTCCCTGATTTACTTGTGTCTGCTTGTTCCCATGCCTCGCCGTGAGTGGGTACGTCGGCTGGCGGGTCGGCTGGGCGGAGCATCGCTGCCGATGTTTGCACTGCATGTGCCGCTTTATATCATTTTCTCTCGGGTGGAGCGGGTGCTGTCCGGTGACCCGGGCATGTGTTTTTCCAGTTTCAGAGGCTGCCTGGACGCTGCCGGCGGCATTACCATCTGGTTGTATCCCGTGTTCCTGATCATGACGGTCATTCTTTGCATTATATTTCAGGAGCAGTTCGTGGTGCGTGTTCGGAACTGGCTGCAGGGCCACTTGCTTCATCGTGAGCGCAAGAGCACACACGCCGATAAAATGGCTCGTCCCGAAGAATGATGCGCGCTGTATCCGGCAATAAAAAAGAGGCCCATAAGGGCCTCTTTTTGCAGGGCATGTTCAGTGCAGTAAACCGAGGCAGCGCTCGATGATATCCAGCCCTTCTTCCAGCAGCTCATCCCGTGCTGTAAGGGGAACCAAAATCCGAATGGTGTTGGCGTAGAAGCCACATGACAGCAGGATCAAACCCTGCTCAGCTGCCGTTTTCGTCAACTTCCTGGTCAGCTCGGGATCTGGTTCGCCAGCGTCATTGACCAGTTCAAAGGCTGCCATGGCGCCCGTGTTGCGGCTGTGCGCCACCCATGAGAACTGCTCTTCCCATTGCTTGAAACGTTGTGCCAGACGTTCACCCATGGCCGTGCTTCGGGCCAGAATGTTTTCTTCTTCAATGGCTTCGATAACGGCCAGCGCCGCAGCACATGAGAGCGGGTTGCCGCCATAGGTGCCACCCAGTGAGCCCGGGCCCGAAGCGTCCATTAAATCGGCCTTGCCGATTACCGCTGCCAGTGGCATGCCATCTGCCAGGCTTTTGGCCGTGGTGATGATATCCGGCACTACTCCGGTATGTTCGATGGCGAACAGTTTGCCGGTACGTGCAAAGCCGCTTTGTACCTCGTCGGCAATCAGGGCAATTCCGTGCTCATCGCACAGATCACGCAGTGCCTGCATGAAGGCCGGCGAAGCCTGATAAAAACCACCCTCACCCTGAACGGGCTCGATGATAATGGCCGCCACCCGGTGTGCGGGTACGTCGGTCTTGAACAGTCGATGAATGGCTGCAAGGCTGTCCTCGTCACTGATGCCATGAGCGGGAACAGGGAAGGGCGCGCGGAAAACATCTCCCGGCATTGGGCCAAAGTCATGCTTGTAAGGCAGCACCTTGCCGGTCAGGGCCAATGTCATCATGGTGCGACCATGGAAGCTGCCATCAAAGGCGATAACGGCACTTCGGCCTGTGCCGGCTCGCGCTATCTTCACGGCATTTTCAACCGCTTCGGCGCCGGAGTTGACCAGGAGGGCTCGCTTGTCACCATCGCCGGGCATCATTTCACACAGTTTCTGGCATAGTTGCACATAAGGCGCGTAGGGCATGACGGTGGCACAGGTGTGCATGACCTTGTCCAGCTGTGCCTTGACGGCCTCAACGACCTTCGGGTGCCGGTGACCCAGATTCAATACGCCAATGCCGCCGCCAAAATCGATGTAGCGATTACCTTCCACGTCCCAGATTTCTGCATTTTCCGCACGTTCGGCAAACGCGGGAATCATGTGAGGTGCGCCTCTGGCCACATAAGCCTGTTTCAGCTCGCTCAATTGCTTGTTGTTCATTACCGACTCCTGCGTCTGACACTGATCGAATGAGGACGTGAAGTGCCTCCGGCCCTGTGGTGTCTGTTTGTAGTTGGACGGGCAGGGATAAGAGGCGCTGCTTAACCACTATATTAGGGTCGGTGCTGTCCAGTAAATAAAGCATTTGTTTAAAATATTGGATATTCGGTGCGGTTCTGCCGTCAAGACAAAACCTTAATTGAAGAAAATGCACCAAATATGCAGGCTGACGAGGTTTGGATTGCGTCAATTATGCCGATACGTGCATTATGCGTGTCACGTTCGGCACAATTCGATGCACTCGACTGTTTCATCGATTCTGATCAGTGCCGTGTAGAACATGATTTTTTATATCAGACCGACACTCTATCGCAGGTGTTGGCGTTACCAGGATAATCGTAATGTGGCGATGGATCAGCGGATGTGTACTGGCCGGTTTTCTGGCTGGATGTGCAACACAGCAGAGCAGCCCTCAAGCGCACTATTATGATGTAGCCATGCCGTCGATCACGGCGCCCAAGGCCAATGCAAGGGCCAAACAGAAAAAACCGGATGCACAGACATCGCCCGTGGTCCAGTGGTCCACGATTCGCGACTCCCTGATGTCGGAATACGATGAGTGGTCCGGGACACCTTATCGTTACGGAGGTGAGTCGCGAAGCGGTATCGACTGTTCGGCGCTGGTGCAGCAGATTTTCAGTAACAGCTTTGATATTGATCTGCCCCGTACCACGCTGGGGCAGGTGCTTGAGGGAGACAAGATCAGCAAGACAGCCCTTAAACCTGGTGATCTCGTCTTCTTCAGGCCCTACCGTGGTGACCGGCACGTTGGCATTTATGTCGGTGATGGCTATTTCATGCACGCTTCAAGCTCCAGTGGCGTGCGACTTTCCCGGCTGGATAATCCTTACTGGGCTCGCCATTACTGGCAGGCTCGTCGTACCGTTACTCCCAAGGATATACCGGCCCGCCTGGCCATGAAGTAAGCGCATGGCGGGCCTGATGCTTCCTGAGGTGTCAGACCCGTCGTTATCCCTTCTTTTATCCCATCCTTCTCATTCCTGTTGACTAATGTTAAGGCACGTTATTTTTTATTTTTTAGTTAAAAAGAATGACGAGCAAGTATAAAATTGTGCCGAACCGGTTTGTTTTGATGCGTAAGTACCAGAGTTGACTATTCTGCACAGCACATGCCACAGGAAGGCTGCAACATGTCCCGTATTCAAGGATCACAGGGAATTCCTCCTTCAGGAGGATGGGTGCGTATGTTCGACAACTGGTTTCATGCTCGTATTCAACGTCCATTGCATTGGGTCGCACGTCACCTGGTGGCGTGGAATATTACACCGACCAAGGTTTCCATTTTCGGTTTTGTGGTCGGCCTGCTTGCCATCCCGGCCCTGTGGCTCGGTGAACCGGCATGGGCTGTTGGTGCGATAGTCGTCAATCGTCTAATGGATGCGTTGGATGGTGCCATCGCACGATGGGCAGATGTCAGTACGGCGTCAGGACGTTTTCTGGAAACGACGCTGGACAGCCTGTTTTACGCAGCCATGCTGGCCGCCGTATTCTTCATGTACGTCTCAGTGCCCATGCCGGCCATCATCACCCTCATGCTGGGCGTGGCTGCGCTGAGTATTGGTGCACGCGCCTTTCACGCGACAGCGCCGGCCCTTAATGCACGCACCAGAAGCAGGTCCCGCTCGGTAGCACGTTTCAGTGGCCTGTTTGGTCACATCGCTCTGACCTGCTTCCTCTCTGCGGTATGCCTTTATCCAGAACATGCCACTGTCATGACCTGGAGTGGTGGTGCCCTTACATTGCTGGCGGCATTCATACAGGTTGTGGTTGGCTACAACAGCCTGAACCGGGCTGAGCACGGCTTCAAGGCGCCTCTGACGCTGGTGCGTGATGACGCTGGTGCGCGCCGTCCGCCCATGGTGACCGGGTCTTCTACAGCGCCATCTACTCCTGTTTCATCAGCGCCGGCGCCTCGTGTGGTATGTCTGACACGCAAGCGTGCCCAGCAGATGAAGGAACAAAGTGGTGGTGAGCAGGCTTCGCGTCGCATTGATTCCGATTCGGCCCGGGTGCTGGATTTCCCGCAGCGTTGAATTGCTTCCCTGCTTGCCCCATGCAAAAGGCCCCTCGTTCGAGGGGCCTTTTGCATGGGGCAAGCAGGGAAATGCTGGTTCTATTCGTGGCTGCCTTCATCACTGTCATCGTTGCGTCGAGCCGGGCGAAACGGAGCTGTCCAGAATGACTGCATCTGCTCCATGAAGGCTTTGGACTGCCGAAGGTTTGTATCCATCAGTTCACGTACAAATGCAGGCTGTATGCGTCGCATGGTTTCCCATGCTTCCTGTGCCTGTTGCGGGCTGTATGCGTTGATGCCCTGACCTGCGATCTGCTGCTGAAAATCGTTGAGATATCCCAGATGATGTTCCAGATATTCGCCCATTGGGCCCTGCATGGCATGTCCGTAGAAACGAATCAGCGATTGCAGCATGTCGCTGTTGAACAGGGGTTCACCGGCGCTTTCTTCTTCGAGAATAATCTGCAGTAGAATACTTCGTGTAATGTCGCTGCCGCTTTTGGCATCAATGACGGTAATGTCTTCGTGAGCCAGAATCAGTGATTTGACTTGCGACAGCGTGATATAGCTGCTGGCTGTCGTGTCATAAAGGCGTCTGTTTTGATATTTCTTGATCAGACGGGGAGCGGTATTTTTTTCTGTCATGAGGTGTCCATGCAGGAAAGCCCGACGGCGCCGGGCTTTATCAGTATTATTGCAGTTGCCCCATAGGCTAACTCATGTGCAGGCCGCCGTTAAGCGAGAACTCTGCGCCGGTTGAATAGGCCGCTTCGTCGGAAGCCAGCCAGCTGATAATGGATGCTATCTCTTCCGGGTTCCCCAGGCGTTTGGTCGGGATGCCATTGGTGATCTTTTCCAGAACGTCCTCTCGAATGGCGGAGGTCATATCGGTTTTGATGTAGCCTGGCGACACGGTATTGACCGTAATGTTCCTGGACGCGACTTCCTGTGCCAGCGCCTTGGTAAAGCCATGGATACCGGCCTTGGCAGCGGAGTAATTGGTTTGTCCAAACTGGCCTTTCTGACCGTTGACTGAGGCGATGTTGATGATGCGTCCCCATTGGCTTTCCAGCATGTCATCGATGACCTGTTTGGTCGTATTGAAAAGACCGGTCAGATTGGTATTGATCACAGCGTTCCAGTCTTCAGGAGACATTTTCTTGAACACGGCGTCTCGGGTGATACCGGCATTATTTACAAGCACGCTGATCGGGCCGATTTCCTCACGCACCTTGAGGAAGCTTTCCCTGGCCGATTCCCATTGGTTGATATTGCCTTCACTGACCTCGAACTCGTAACCTTCCGCCTTCTGATCTGCCAGCCATTTTTCCTTGCGGCTTGAATTCACGCTGCAGCCGACAACGACCCTGAAGCCATCCTTGTAAAGGCGCTGACTGATGGCGGTTCCGATCCCGCCCATTCCGCCGGTTACAAATGCAATGCGCTGTTGTGCCATGATATCAACTCCCTTCAATCAAGAATTCAACCGTATGGTATGTGTGTTGAGTAGGTACATATTCATCGCCAGGTTTCAGGCTCTGGCACGAACATAGCGCCCCGGTGCTTCTTCGATCGGACGATATGTACTGTTTCCTGCTTTTTTCGGACAGGCTTTCTGTTTGCCGGCAAAGGTACTCAGCCACTCTGACCAATCGTTCCACCAGCTTCCAGGCAGCTCCTGAGCCTGCGCAAACCATTGTTCGGGGTCATCCGGAAGGGAAGGGTCATTTGCCAGCCAGTGGCAGCGCTTGTTCTTGACCGGGGGGTTGATGACACCGGCTATATGGCCCGAAGCACCCAAAACAAAGCGAGGTGTACCACCAAGCACGCAGGCACTGTTGTAAACACTTTGCCAGGGCACGATATGATCGCTCCGCGAGGCGTAAAGATATGCCGGGACGTCCAGGTGGGTCAGATCCAGCGGTTCATTGCATACAGTGACGGCGCCCGGCGTTTTCAGATCGTTTTGCAGGTAGGCATGGCGCAGGTACCAGGAAAACATGGGCCCTGGCAGGTTGGCGCCGTCGCTGTTCCAGTAAAGCAGATCGAACGGCGGAGGAGTGGCTCCCTTGAGATAGTTGCCAACTACATAATTCCAGACCAGATCGTTGGGCCGTAAAAATGAAAAGGTGTTGGCCAGCTCGGACGCCTTGAGAAGGCCTGGTGCCCCGCCGCCCTGACCGCCGATGGTCTGTTCGCGCCAGCGGATCTGCTGTTCGTCGATGAATACATCGAGAATGCCGGCTTCGCTGAAATCGAGCATGGATGTCAACAGTGTCATGCTGCTGGCCGGTCTGCTCCCACGAGACTGGAGTACCGACAATGCGCAGCTCAGCAGGGTGCCCCCGATACAGAATCCAAGGGTATTGAGCTTTTTGGTGCCGCTGATGTCCGTGACCACATTGATGGCATTGATTACGCCTTCATCGACATAATCATCCCACTGCTTGTGAGCCAGGCTTTGGTCTGCATTTCGCCAGGATATCAAAAAGACCTGATGCCCCTGGTCCAGGGTGTAGCGTACCAGGGAATTGGCCGGCTGCAGGTCGAGAATGTAAAACTTGTTGATGCAGGGCGGTACGATCAGCAGGGGGGTCTCATGTACCTTCTGCGTGGTGGGGGTATATTGAATGACCTGAATGAGGTCGTTTTCATATACGACATGCCCAGGCGTCTGGGCCACGTCACGGCCAACAACAAAGGCATCTTCATCGGTCTGGGAAATTCGACCGCGCGCCAGATCGGCCCAGAAATTCTCCATGCCACGCCGCAGGCTTTCACCTCCGGTTTTTTCAATCTGCTCCAGTGCCTCGGGGTTGGTACCCAGATAGTTGTTGGGAGCACTGGCAGCTACCCATTGTTCGACACAAAAGCGGATGCGGGTGCAGGTCTTGGCATCACCGGTCAACGCGTCGGCAAGACTCATTACAAAGCGGGCGTTTAAAAGATAGAGCGCTGCTATGGAGCCGTAGCCTGGTTGCTGCCAGGCGGGTCCGGAAAAGCGGGGATCTTCAAGTGCCGGAATACTGGCCATCAGTACATTTTGCCAGAGTTGGGTCAGCTCCAGGGTGTATTGACTGCTGAGGCTCATCAGCTTGTCCGGAGGTACTCGCGGAAAGTCAGGGTGCTTTTCCCGTGGTGTCACATCTTCCATGCCGGGCAATCCTGCAAACCATTTCTGGATCGTGTCCGTGCTGAACAGGGGGATATCGAATCCTGCCAGATTTGGGGCGCCGAACGGATTGAAAAATGCATTAAACGGAGACTGTCTGGTGGGCATCTTTAAAGGCTCTCGGCAATAAGCGTCCCGCTTCGTTTGAAGGAAACTATTAAATAAGTTTTTTCCTATGGAAAGTGTAGACCCAGGCTTCAGGGCTGCAAGGCGGTAAAAGAATTTCTTTGGTAGGGGAGAACAATCGGTGTTTTTACATAAAAAAAGGACGCCTTTTAAGCGTCCCCTTTAAATTGATGATCATCGCTACAGGCGGCCGGCCTTGTTAAGTACCGGGTTGGCATACTGCATCAGCCACCAGGGCCTGAGTGCCTCGGGGACATCGTCAAGGCGCGCCTTGAATCGCAGTCGATCGGCCGGGGTGATGTGTTGATGATTGACCAGTTCGGGCGCAGTACCAAGTGCCTCAAGAGCCAGATAGTGGCTCGGGAACAGGGTGTAGTGCTCAAGTACCTGGGCATCAATGACGGCTGCAATGGCCTCGGCGCTGTCAGGAAGATCTTTCAGTGGGGTGCCGAAAACCAGTCTGACGCGTCCCTTGTGGCCAGAGATACCTGCTGCGATGGACATGATGTCTTCAAAGGGCTTTTTCTGATAGGGCTGGCCTTCGTCTGCCGCCTTGAGCTCACGCGCCTTTTGAATGTCACATGGATCGAATTCATAGCTGATCGAGATCGGCACTACATGCAGCTCTGATACAGCACGCCCTACACTGCACTCCTTGTCCTGCTGGCGGCCGGCCATGCTGAGCATCTTGATGATGGCGCTGTCTGTCCTGTCTATCCCGTTTTTGGCGCGACCTTCACGCTGTGCCATCCATACAGGGTGATTATCACTGACAATGGAATGACGGATGTAGCCTGACAGCATCTGGTAAGCGGCCAGCATGGCACGCTTGCCCTTGGCGGAGCGAGGCACCACAAAGCTTTTATTGAGGCGCATCAGGTCGGTCACGTAAGGCTTCTGCAGCAGATTGTCCCCGATGGCGATGCGCACGGTGTCACGTCCCTGCTGATACAGGGCGTAATTGACAAAGGCCGGGTCGAGGGAAATATCCCGGTGATTGCCGATAAAGAACCAGGCCTGACTGCCATCAAGCTTTTCCAGCCCTTCCACTTCGAAATGGTCGGTACTGCGCTTGATCATCTGATCCATGTAGTAGGCGATATGCTGTTGAAACGCCTTGACGCTATTGACGTCCTTCAGTTTTCGCTTGAGGCCCAGGCTCACCAGCCGCCTTGCAAGCCAGGGAGAATAACGAGACAGCCGGGGAAGCCGGTAACGTGTAATGGTTCCCAGAAATTCGTCACATTCCGTCAGGCGCTTGATGACGGGAGCGACCTCATCGTCATGATAAGGGCGAATGCTGGCATACGGGTCTTCTGTCGTGTCAGTCATCATGGCGTGGCAGGAGGTGTCTCTGTTTCACCGCCCAGCCAGTCTATCAGCTGGCCGAGTGTGGAGGTCAGGGTATGGGCCATCAGTGAGAACTCGGTATCGAGCTTGAGGATCGGATCTTCATCGTCCGTACTGTCATTGGCCTCATCCACCAGGTTATCGCTGAAACGAATGGACTTGATGGCAAGATCCTCGTGAAGCGTGAAACTCATCTGGCCTTCCGTGGACAGCCGAAGCTGGCTGACGCGTCGGCCGGCATCGAGCGCTGCCTGCACTTCCTCGCCCTCGAGATCGACCTGGCGGCCGCGAAATACCCCTTCTTCCTCGCTGGCAGCGCGCAACTCGATCTGATCGCCCAGCAGCAGGGTGTCCGGGCGAGTTTCAGGTTTGGTGAGCCACTCCGTCATGGTCCTGCCTGGCGGTATCGAAACGGTCACGGGCGTGACCTTGAGGCTGCCCAGGGACTGGCGGAGCACATCAAGGGTATCTTCGGCCCGCTTGACGCTGGCGCAGTGCACGCCGATCAACCGGCGTCGTGTATCCCACCAGACATCGATCCGGGTAGATCGGGTGAAGGCCTGGGGCAACAGTTCCTCTACCAGCTTTTCCTTGATGGCAAGCCTGTCACGGCGTGTGACGGCGTATCCCTGACGAGCTTCCTGCTCAAGGCAACGCTCTTCCAGCAGTTCCTTGACCACTGATGAGGGCAGCAGGCGCTCCTGACGGCTAAGTGTCAGCAGGCGATGGCCCTGAATTTCGTGTACCAGCGAGCGGCCGTGACGACCTGCCGGACGAGACCAGCCGGCGCGTTTGGCTTCGTGGGGCCCCACCGGCCTGAAGGCCTGAGCGTCGAGGGCGTCTTCCAGCGCGTCGAGCGGTATAACCTGCTCGTCATGCAGGCGATAAAGATGTAAATGCTTGAACCACATGATGACCTTCCCTTTGAGAGCGCCATATTATGTCGAAGGAAAGCGCGCTCGGCCAGCGTTGTGGTTTGCCGAAGATGATCCATACGTCGCAACGCGAGCGTGCCGCCACGACCTTCGAATATGATACACTCGTCGCGTTTGCCAACCGTCTTGGGCGTCGGTAGACGTTGTGCCGTGACGAGATCATGTTATCAGGCAGCCAGCTTACTGTGTGAGCCCTAGCTTGCGGTGCTGCGCCTGCCGAACGCTGTATAAAGGATTCGACGACCCATGGGTGAGATCGCCAGAGAAATTCTGCCAGTCAATATCGAGGATGAGCTCAAGCAGTCGTACCTTGATTATGCGATGAGTGTCATTATCGGGAGGGCCCTGCCTGATGTGCGCGATGGCCTCAAGCCGGTTCACCGCCGTGTTCTGTTTGCCATGCACGAGCTGGGTAATGACTGGAACAAGGCTTACAAGAAGTCTGCACGTGTAGTAGGGGATGTGATCGGTAAGTATCACCCGCACGGTGACAGCGCCGTCTACGACACGATCGTGCGTATGGCGCAGACCTTCTCGATGCGCTACGTGCTGGTCGATGGCCAGGGGAACTTCGGGTCGATCGACGGCGATAGTGCCGCAGCCATGCGTTATACCGAAGTACGCATGGCGCGTCTGTCCCACGAACTTCTTTCCGACCTGGAAAAGGAAACGGTTGACTGGGTCGACAACTACGACGGTACCGAGCGCATTCCCGCCGTACTGCCGACACGGGTGCCCAATCTGCTGGTCAACGGTGCCTCGGGTATTGCTGTCGGCATGGCGACCAATGTGCCGCCGCATAACATGACGGAAGTCGTGGATGCCTGTCTGGCCCTGATTGATAACCATGAGCTCACCATTGATGACCTCATGGAATACATTCCCGGCCCTGATTTTCCGACAGGAGCCATCATCAATGGTCGCGCTGGTATCATCGATGCATACCGCACCGGACGTGGTCGAATCTATGTGCGTGCACGCCACACCGTTGAGTATCACGAAAAGACCGGGCGCGATCATATCGTGATCACCGAGCTGCCTTACCAGGTCAACAAGGCACGTCTGATCGAAAAGATTGCCGAACTGGTCAAGGAAAAACGCATCGAGGGCATTGCCGAGCTGCGTGATGAGTCTGACAAGGATGGCCTGCGCGTCGTGATTGAAGCCAAGCGGGGCGAAAGTGGCGATGTCATCGTCAATAACCTGTTTGCACAGACGCAGCTTCAGACCGTATTCGGCATCAACGTGGTGGCGCTGGATAACGGACAGCCCCGTACCCTGAACCTCAAGCAGATGCTTGAGGCATTCATCCGTCACCGTCGTGAGGTGGTGACCCGTCGTACGTTGTTTGAACTTAGAAAGGCGAAGGACCGGGGGCATATCCTTGAGGGCCTGACTGTTGCCATTTCAAACATCGACAGTGTCATCGAGATGATCAAGGCCTCGCCATCGGCTTCAGAGGCGAAGGAAAAGCTGATTGCAGCCGTCTGGTCGCCGGGGCAGGTGCTTGACATGCTCGACCGCGCCGGTGCATCGGCCTGTGAGCCGGATGACATGCCGTCCGGGTTCGGTCTTTCCGACAGCCGCACCGAATACCGGCTTACTCCGGTTCAGGCGCAGGCCATCCTCGAACTTCGCCTTCACCGCCTGACCGGTCTTGAAACCGAAAAGCTGCTGGATGAATACAAGACCATCCTTGACCGTATTGCCGAGCTTACCCGCATTCTGGCCTCTGCTGACCGGTTGATGGAAGTCATCCGTGAGGAGCTTGAAGCTGTCCGGGCCCAGTATGGTGATGAGCGGCGTACGGAAATCCAGACGAGCCGGCTTGATCTCACCATCGAAGACCTGATCAACGAAGAGGATATGGTCGTGACCATGTCCCGCTCCGGCTACGTCAAGACGCAGCCGCTGTCGGATTATCAGGCTCAGAAGCGTGGCGGGCGCGGCAAGTCGGCCACGGTCATGAAAAACGAAGATGTGATCGAGCACCTGCTGGTGGCTTCCACACACGATACGGTTCTACTGTTTTCGGATCGTGGCAAGGTGTACTGGCTCAAGGTCTACGAAATGCCTCAGGCAAGTCGTGGTTCGCGCGGTCGTCCCATGGTCAACCTGCTGCCGCTGGATGATGGCGAGTGGATTACGGCCATACTGCCGGTGCGTGAATACCGCGAAGACAGCTATATCTTCTTTGCCACGGCCAACGGTACGGTCAAGCGCACCACGCTGGACCAGTTCTCCCGGCCACGCAGTTCCGGGCTGATTGCCCTGGACCTTGAAGACGGTGATCGGCTGGTCGGCGCGTCCATTACTTCGGGCAGTGATCATGCCATTCTGTGCTCCTCCAATGGCAAGGCCATTCGCTTCGATGAAAACGATGTCCGCGCCATGGGTCGTACCGCACGCGGTGTGCGTGGTATGCGACTGCTGGGTGATGCTCGAGTGATCAGCCTGATTATCCCGGGCTCCACGGTTATTGATGCTGCTGCAGACGCCGAGGATGCTGATGAAACGGTAGCCGTACCGTCAGCTCAGGATGGCCAGTCCGAGCAGATTTATATCCTGACCGCATCTGAAAACGGTTATGGCAAGCGCACTCGTCTTGAGGAGTTTCCGTTGCGGGGTCGAGGCGGGCAGGGCGTGATTGCCATGCAGACCTCGGAGCGAAACGGCGCTCTGGTCGCAGCCATTCAGGTGGCGGAGCAGGACGAGATGATGATGATCACCAATCGCGGTACCCTGGTACGTACGCGTGTCAGTGAGGTCTCGATCAGCTCCAGAAACACTCAGGGGGTTACCCTGATTCGTACGGCGACCGATGAGCAGCTCGTGTCCACCGTGCGCCTGGACGAGCTGGATGTTGAAGAGCCGTCAAGCGAGACGACCGAGTCGGAAGAACAGGCTGATACTTCGGTTGATGAGCAATCCTCGATGGACACTACCGACACGGATGACTGATGGTTTGCCTCGGGGCTATTTCCCGAGACGCTGTTGGGCACTGTGCATCGGGCACGTGTATTAACTTGATCTGCAATGCAGGTCCGTGACCTGCATTGCTTCCGTTACAGGGGAGGGCCGCCGTGCCCTCCCGGTTTGAAGGACGCACGTCAGATGACTCGACACTATAATTTCTGTTCAGGCCCGGCCACGCTGCCTCTTGCGGTACTTGAGCGCGCTCAATCCGAGATGCTCGATTATCGTGGGAAGGGGCTTTCCGTGATGGAGATGAGCCATCGCAGCAGCGATTACATGGCAATTGCAGAAAAGGCCGAAGCGGATTTCCGCGACCTTCTTGGGGTGCCGGACAATTATAGTGTGCTGTTCATGCAGGGTGGCGCGGCAACGCAGTTCTCGGCCAGTGCGCTTAACCTGACCGGCAGGGGTGGTACGCCCAACTTTCTTGATACCGGCATCTGGTCGCGCAAGGCGATGGCTGAAGCCGAGCGCCTGACAGGGGCGCATCTTGCTGGAGGCAGCAAGTCCAATGGCTATACGGCCACGCCGGCGTCGGACAGCATCCAGCTCAGCGATGATGCGGCCTATCTGCACTTTACCGATAACGAGACCATCGGCGGTGTTCAGTTTGATCGCCTGCCCGAGGTGAATGTACCTCTGGTCTGTGACATGTCGTCTTCCATTCTATCTGTCCCGCTGGATATTTCCCGCTATGGCGTGATCTATGCCGGCGCCCAGAAAAATATCGGCCCGGCCGGCCTGACTCTGGTGATTGTGCGTAATGATCTTCTGGAGCAGGCGCAGGACAGCATTCCGTCCATGTTGTCCTGGAAGGTCATGGCTGAAAACGGCTCGATGTATAACACTCCCCCTACCTATGCCTGGTACCTTGCCGGTCTGGTCTTTGAGTGGCTGAAGGAGCAGGGTGGAGTAGAGGCAATGGCTGTCGTCAATCGCCGGAAGGCGGAGAAGGTGTATCGTGCCATCGATGGTAGTCGCCTTTATGACAACCCGATTGCTGTGGGTAGTCGCTCCATCATGAATATACCGTTCACATTGAAGGATGAGGCTCTGAATGATCCTTTCCTGCGGGAAAGTGAAGCTGCAGGACTGTTGACGCTGAAAGGGCATCGCAGTGTGGGTGGCATGCGGGCCAGCATTTACAACGCCATGCCGGAAGAAGGCGTGGATACGCTGGTAGATTTCATGGCAGCCTTTGAACAACGTCACTGGAAAGGGTAAACCGTATGTCGGATCACATGCCTTCACAGGATAGCGAGACGCTGGACACGCTTCGGCAGCGTATTGATCGGCTCGATCAGGATATTCTGAATCTGATCAGTGAGCGCGCCCGCTGTGCGCAGGACGTGGCCAACGTCAAGCTGGCTGAAAACCCCGATGCCATCTTTTATCGTCCCGAGCGGGAAGCAGGAGTGTTGCGTCGGATCATGGAGCTCAACCAGGGGCCGCTCAGCAACGAGGAAATGGCGCGCCTTTTCCGCGAAATCATGTCGTCCTGTCTGGCGCTTGAGCAGCCGGTGCGCGTGGCTTATCTGGGGCCGGAAGGTACCTTTACCGAGCAGGCTGCCCTGAAACACTTCGGGGGCAGTGCAGTGCATGTGTCCACCAATGCCATCGATGAAGTCTTCCGTGAGGTTGAGGCTGGTGCGACCCATTACGGGGTCGTGCCGGTGGAAAACTCCACTGAAGGTATCGTCAGCCACACGCTGGACTCGTTCATGGCTGCCTCGCCATCGCTGAAGATCAACGGTGAAGTCGTTCTGCGGATTCACCAGCATCTGCTGGTTTCCGAACGTACCCGGAGAGATCAGATCTCTCGTATTTACTCGCACAGCCAGTCGCTCGCTCAATGCCGTAAATGGCTTGATGCTCATTATCCGCACGCCGAGCGTATTGCCGTGTCGTCCAATGCTGAAGCCGCGCGCCTGGTGAAAAGCGAATGGCATAGTGCCGCCATCGCCGGAGACATGGCGGCCAAACGCTACGGGCTTGAGCGGGTAGCTGAAAAGATCGAGGACCAGCCGGACAATTCAACCCGTTTCCTGATCATCGGAACCCACGATGTACCACCGAGCGGTGACGACAAGACATCCATTGTGGCCGCGATGCGGAACAAGCCCGGTGTACTGCATGATCTGCTGGAGCCTTTCCAGCGCCATGGCATCGACATGACTCGTCTCGAAAGTCGGCCTTCCCGCAATGGCGCCTGGAGCTATGTCTTTTTCATAGACTTCAAGGGGCACCAGAATGACGAAAAGGTCCGGGCTGCTCTGGATGAGGCTCAGGCCTGTGCTGCCGAACTCAAGGTGCTGGGGTCCTATCCGGTGGGGGTGTTGTGACAGCCTTTGTGCCAGCGAGTGCACTCGACCGGGAAACCGTGCTTGTCATCGGGCTGGGACTGATGGGGGCTTCGGTGGCAGCCGGTCTGAAGGCTGTCGGTTTTGGTGGGCGCGTGCTGGCAAGTGACCGGCGCGAGGCTGATATTCAGACCGGTCTGTCGATGGGGATCATCGATGGCAGTGGACCGCTTGACGAGCTGATTCCCCAGGCAACGCTGGTGGTTATTGCCGTGCCGGTGCTTGCCATTGAATCCGTGCTGGAAGCCATGGCTCCGTTATGGCGCGATGATCTGGTTGTAACGGATGTCGGTAGTACCAAGCAGGCCGTGCGACAGTCGGTGGCGCGGGTGTTTGGATATATACCGCCGAACATGATACTGGGGCACCCCATTGCCGGGTCCGAGCGCAGTGGCGTGACGGCGGCGCAGGCAGGCCTCTTTGAGCGTCACAAGGTTATTGTGACACCAGAGGCAGATAGCTGTCGTTCGGCGCTGGCCAGAGTACATGCGTTGTGGCAACGGCTGGGGGCGGATGTGCTCGAGATGGGCGTTGAGCGCCACGATGATGTGCTTGCCCGTACCAGTCATCTGCCGCATCTACTGGCATTCTCGCTGGTGGATACGCTGGCGCGCCAGGATGAGCGACTGGACATCTTCCGTTATGCCGCGGGCGGATTTCGCGATTTTACTCGAATTGCCGGTAGTGACCCGGTGATGTGGCGTGATGTGTTCAGGGCCAACAAGACAGCAGTGCTGGGCGCGCTCGATGAGTTTGAGCAGGGAGTGTCACGGCTTCGCCAGGCGATCGAGGCTGACGATGATGATGCCATGCTGGGGGCCTTCTCACGGGCGAGCCATGCGCGACATTATTTTGAAACATTGTTGAATCAAGCGA
The DNA here is from genome assembly GCF_026240105.1 of Larsenimonas rhizosphaerae. Lineage (NCBI taxonomy): Bacteria > Pseudomonadati > Pseudomonadota > Gammaproteobacteria > Oceanospirillales > Halomonadaceae > Larsenimonas > Larsenimonas rhizosphaerae. Next base: position 1,211,216 of record NZ_JAPIVE010000001.1, on the reverse strand, counting down.
GCTATCAGTCAATGGAACAACGCAATATTACCTATCGTGCGAGCGCTGGCGGTCATGTGCAGGGCCGTATTCGTGTGCCGGGCGACAAATCGATGTCTCATCGGTCCATCATGCTTGGAGCGCTGGCAGACGGTGTTACCGAGGTCGACGGGTTTCTCGAGGGCGAGGACAGCCTGGCCACGCTGCAGGCATTTCGCGAAATGGGTGTGGTGATTGAAGGGCCTCATGATGGTCGCGTCGTGATTCATGGTGTGGGTATGCATGGCCTTCAGGCTCCGGCTGGCGCGTTGTATGTAGGAAATTCGGGAACCGCCATGCGTCTTTTTGCCGGTCTGCTGGCTGGCCAGGCATTTGATACCGAGCTGACTGGTGACGCTTCGCTGACACGTCGCCCCATGGGGCGGGTGGTTGATCCGCTGCGCCTGATGGGAGCACACATCGAGGCGAGCGAGGGTGATCGGCCGCCGCTGCGTATCAAGGGGGGGCAGGTGCTTCAAAGGCTGGATTACGATTTGCCCATGGCAAGCGCACAGGTCAAATCCTGCATTCTGCTGGCAGGCATGTATGCCGAAGGTGAAACCCGGGTGCGCGAGCCAGCCCCGACTCGCGACCATACGGAAAGGATGCTCAACGGGTTTGGCTATCCGGTAGAGCGCAGCGGCAATGAGGCGCGCCTTGCAGGTGGTGGCCGCATGACCGGTGGGCCGATTGATGTGCCGGCAGATATCTCATCTGCTGCCTTTTTCCTGGTGGCGGCGTCCATTACTCCTGGCGCAGACCTTGTGCTCGAACACGTTGGTGTGAATCCTACGCGTACCGGTGTGATTGCCATTCTTCAGGCGATGGGTGCTGACCTGCGTCTTGAAAATGAACGGGAAGTCGGCGGTGAGCCGGTAGCAGATATTCATGTTCGCTACGCGCCACTCAAGGGTGTTGATATCGACCCGAATCAGGTTCCTCTGGCCATTGATGAGTTCCCTGTTCTGTTTATCGCCGCTGCCAATGCGGAAGGTAAGACACGTCTGCGCGGCGCCGAAGAGCTTAGGGTCAAGGAGTCGGATCGTATCCAGGCCATGGCTGATGGGATGGCCGTGCTGGGTATTGAGCATACGGTACTGGAAGATGGTATCGATATTGTTGGCGGTCAGTATGGCGGGGGTACGGTAGATAGTCTGGGAGATCATCGTATTGCCATGGCGTTCAGCGTGGCCGCACTTTGCGCCAGTGAAGCCATCACGATTCAGGACTGCGCAAACGTCGCGACGTCCTTTCCGGATTTTCTGTCGCTGTCAGCATCCATCGGGATGCGTGTGCAGGCCGAGGAGGCGTAATGAGCTACCCGGTTATTACGCTCGATGGGCCAGGCGGTGCGGGCAAGGGCACTATCAGCCGCCTTGTGGCCGAAGCACTTGGCTGGCATTTGCTGGATTCCGGTGCCATCTACCGGCTTGCCGCGCTGTCCTGTCGCCGACAGGGGGTGGCACTGGATAATGAGGGTCGGGTAGCTGAGCTCGCTCGGGCTCTCGATATTGCCTTTGAGCCGGAGGAGGCTACCACTCGTGTCCTGCTCGGTGGCGAAGATGTCAGTTGTGCGATTCGAACCGAGCAGGCAGGAGGTGATGCCTCCCGTGTGGCTTCCCTGCCATCGGTTCGGCAGGCCCTGCTGGATCGTCAGCGTCATTTCGCCATGTCACCGGGGCTGGTAGCCGACGGGCGCGACATGGGGACCGTGGTTTTCCCGACGGCGGCACTCAAGATATTCCTGACCGCCAGCGCCGATGAGCGAGCGCAGCGCCGGTGGCGTCAGTTGCAGGAGGCAGGCATACATGCTAGCCTGCCCGATCTTCTGAAAGAGATTCAAACGCGTGATGCCCGGGACATGGAACGCAGTACGTCACCACTGGTGCCGGCTGAAGATGCCATCGTCCTGGATACCACGTCGAGTTCCATCGAGGATGTCGTGTCACACGTCATGAGCCTTGCCCAGGCGCGGCAACTGACGTAACGCCTACCTTGTTCGAAGGCCCCGGTACAGTGTCATGGGGTGAGCATGTACGTATCAGAAAACATGTTCACGTCTAACCAGCGCTAACACTCCCGGGGATTTTATACTGGCCCGTGCTTGCTGGTGGTGCGGAGAGCAGGCGGTTAATGCCGCTTCACGTTGAGACATAGGAACATCATGAGCGAAAGTTTTGCTGAACTATTTGAGCAGTCCCTTCAGGACATCAACATGGAACCCGGTGCCATTGTCATGGCTACAGTGGTTGATGTTGACGGTGACTGGATCACGGTTAACGCCGGTCTGAAATCCGAAGGCCAGATTCCGGCTGCTCAGTTCAAAAACGACAATGGTGAACTGACAATTAGTGTGGGCGATGAAGTCAAGGTCGCTCTGGAAGCCGTTGAAGACGGTTTCGGCGAGACTCGTCTGTCCCGCGAAAAAGCCAAGCGCGCTGAAGCCTGGAAAGAGCTTGAAGCTGCGTTCGAGGATGATGCTGTCGTCAAGGGCATCATCAATGGCAAGGTCAAGGGCGGTTTCACTGTCGACGTCAACTCCATCCGTGCCTTCCTGCCGGGTTCACTGGTAGATGTTCGTCCGGTTCGTGACACGACTCACCTTGAAAACAAGGAACTTGAGTTCAAGGTCATCAAGCTTGATCCGAAGCGCAACAACGTCGTTGTATCACGTCGTGCGGTTCTGGAAGCTGAAAACAGTGCAGAGCGTGAAGCGCTTCTCGCTACCCTTCAGGAAGGCCAGCAGATCAATGGTATCGTCAAGAACCTGACTGACTACGGTGCCTTTGTTGATCTGGGTGGTGTTGATGGCCTCCTGCACATTACCGACATGGCCTGGAAGCGTATCAAGCATCCGAGCGAAATCGTTGCCGTTGGTGATGAAATCAACGTCAAGGTGCTGAAGTTCGACCGTGAGCGTAACCGTGTTTCCCTGGGTCTCAAGCAGCTGGGTGAAGATCCGTGGGTCAACATCAAGGCGCGCTATCCGGAAGGTACACGTGTTGAAGCACGCGTCACCAATCTGACCGACTACGGCTGCTTTGCCGAGCTGGAAGAAGGCGTTGAAGGTCTGGTTCACGTATCCGAAATGGATTGGACCAACAAGAACATTCATCCGTCCAAGGTTGTTCAGGTCGGTGATGACGTAGGTGTCATGGTTCTTGATATCGATGAAGAGCGTCGTCGTATTTCCCTGGGTATCAAGCAGTGCACGCCGAACCCCTGGGAAGAGTTCAACACGCACTTCAACAAGGGCGATCGCGTCACTGGTACCATCAAGTCCATTACTGATTTCGGTATCTTCATCGGTCTGGACGGTGGCATCGACGGTCTTGTTCACCTCTCCGACATTTCCTGGTCCGAGACGGGTGAAGAAGCGGTTCGCAACTACAAGAAGGGTGATGAAGCTGAAGCACTCATCCTGTCCATCGATCCCGAGCGTGAGCGTATCTCTCTTGGCATCAAGCAGATGGAAAGCGATCCGGTATCCGAGTACCTGGCAGTGAACGACAAGGGCGCTCTCGTAACGGGTCGCGTTGTTGAAGTTGATGCCAAGGAAGCGCTTGTCGAACTGGCAACTGATGTTGTTGCAGTGCTGAAGGCTTCTGAAATCAGCGCTGACCGTGTTGAAGACGCACGTAATGTGCTGAACGAAGGCGATAGCGTCGAAGCACGTATCGTTAACGTTGACCGCAAGAACCGCGTCATCAACCTGTCTGTCAAGGCGAAGGATCAGTCTGATACGCGCAAGACCATGCGTACCATGCGTGATCAGGACAGCACTGCTGATACAGCATCAGGCCCGACTACCATCGGCGATCTGATCAAGCAGCAGATGGAGCAGGATTCCTGATCAGGGAATGACTGCCGCTAAAAAGCCGCCCTTCGGGGCGGCTTTTTTTATGTCTGCTCGATTGTGTCAGAATCGGTCTGTGGCTTGGCATAACCATGGTAACCATAGGTCCGTGGCGGTATCAGCCTTCGTCATCCATGCGCTGTTCAGTGAGTGCCTGTTCCCATCCGCCAAGGTCCTTGAACCGATTGACCATGGCGCAGAAAAGGTCGGCAGTACGCTCTGTATCGTATCGGGCGGAATGAGCTGACTGGCTGTCAAAGGGAATACCTGCAGCGCGACAGGCGCGTGCCAGAACCGTTTGGCCGTACACGAAGCCACCCAGAGTAGCCGTGTCGAAGCTCGAGAAGGGATGAAAGGGATTGCGTTTGAGTCCCTGGCGTTCGATAGCGGCATTTAAAAAGCCGTGATCGAAGGCGGCATTATGGCCTACCAGAATAGCTCGTGTGCAGTTATGTGACTTGATGGCCTTGCGTACAGGCTTGACCAGTGCATCGAGCGCTTCCTTTTCACTGACGGCAATGTCCTTTCGAAACGGGCTGTCCAGCTGAATGCCGGTGAAATCAAGAGCGGCCTGTTCGATATTGGCGCCCTCAAAGGGCGTGATATGAAATGCCCATGTTTCGTCGGGCATCAGGTTGCCCTGGTCATCCATGGTCAGGGTGGTGGCCGCAATCTCGAGAATGGCATCTGTTTTCGAGTTGAAGCCACCTGTTTCGAGGTCCATTACCACCGGCAGGAAGCCACGAAAACGACGAGCCATTAAAGCTGCCGGGCTGGCATCGGTCATAAAGTATCCTTACTGGGAGGCCGCGCTGGGCACACACATGAAACGTGAAGTGAAAAGGGTTAGTGCAAAGTGTAACAGGTGATCATGGGGCCGTCTCACGTGCGTAGGCAGAAGCGGTGTTCGCCACGGGAGAGGGACGTTATAATCATTGAAACTGGCGCCTGCGCGTAATAAAGCGATACGCTATTTTCGTGAGCTTCATCATCAACGAGGAGAAAAGCATGTCCGATGTGAAGAAGGTCGTTCTTGCCTATTCAGGTGGATTGGACACTTCGGTAATTGTCAAATGGTTGCAGGAAACCTATGACTGTGAAGTGGTGACCTTCACTGCCGATCTGGGGCAGGGCGAGGAAGTAGAGCCGGCCAGGGCCAAGGCTGAAGCATTGGGCGTGAAGGAAATCTACATCGAGGATCTGCGTGAAGTCTTTGTGCGCGATTATGTATACCCGATGTTTCGCGCCAACACCATCTACGAGGGCGAGTACCTGCTGGGTACGTCCATCGCCCGTCCGTTGATTGCGCGTCGTCTGATTGAAATTGCCAATGAAACCGGTGCCGATGCCATTTCACACGGTGCGACCGGCAAGGGCAACGATCAGGTGCGCTTCGAGTTGGGTGCCTATGCCCTCAAGCCTGGCGTCAAGGTCATTGCGCCCTGGCGTGAGTGGGATCTGAATTCGCGCGAAAAGCTGATGGGGTATTGCGAAGAGCATGATATCCCGGTTGATTTTGCCAAGAACAAGAAGAAGTCACCTTATTCCATGGATGCCAATCTGCTGCACATCTCTTACGAGGGTGGCAATCTGGAAGATCCGTGGGAGGAAGCAGAAGAAGACATGTGGCGCTGGAGCGTCAGTCCGGAAGCGGCACCGGACACGCCGACCTATGTCGAGCTTACCTACGAGCACGGCGACATTGTGGCCATCGATGGTCAGCCGATGAAGGCGCATGAAGTGCTGTCCTGGCTGAACCGGGTCGGTGGCGAAAACGGCATCGGTCGCCTTGATATCGTTGAAAACCGCTATGTTGGCATGAAATCACGTGGCTGCTATGAGACACCGGGAGGCACCATCATGCTTCGTGCCCATCGGGCCATCGAGTCTCTGACGCTGGACCGTGAAGCGGCGCATCTGAAGGATGAGCTGATGCCGCGTTACGCCGAGGTGATCTACAACGGTTACTGGTGGAGCCCGGAGCGAAAAATGCTGCAGGCTGCAATCGATGAAACGCAGAAGGTAGTCAACGGTGTGGTTCGCCTCAAGCTCTACAAGGGGAATGTGATTGTGGCTGGCCGAAAATCGGACGATTCCCTGTTCGACGCCTCGATTGCCACCTTCGAAGATGATGCCGGTGCCTATGACCAGAAGGATGCTGAGGGCTTTATCAAGCTCAATGCCCTGCGTCTGCGCATTGCCGCTTCACGCGGCCGTGACACTGACTGAGTCGTGGTTATGCCCTGTGTAAAAAAAGCCTCCCGGAAGGGAGGCTTTTTTATGCAGTCGGCAAGGGCAGGTCAGTGCAGCCCACCATTTTCACCGCCTCTGATGATGCCAACACCGATTCCTTCAATGGAAAAGCTGTGGGTTGTCGGATCGATGCAGATAGGGTCGAAATCAGTGTTCTCGGCCAGGAGATACACTGTGTCGTCGCGCCGATCCAGACGCTTGACGGTGACTTCATCGTCGATGCGGGCCACAACGATCTGGCCATTTCGTGCTTCGCTGGTACGATGAACCGCCAGTAAATCACCGTCCAGGATGCCGATGTCCTTCATTGACAGGCCGCGGACACGAAGAAGGTAGTCTGCGCCGGGACTGAAGTAATTTGACGGCAGGGGGCAGTAGCGGTCGATATGGGCCTCTGCCAGAATCGGTGAGCCAGCGGCCACTTCGCCGATGACCGGAAGGCCGCTCTCGGCCGTGTCCTCGGTCTGCGGCAGGCGAATACCGCGAGACGTACCCGGAATCATGTCGATGGCACCCTTTTTCTGCAGGGCGCGAAGATGTTCTTCCGCGGCATTGGCGGAACGAAAGCCCAGCGCCCGTGCAATTTCTGCTCGAGTGGGCGGGTAGCCATACTCCTGGAGTGTTCGCCTTATAAAGTCGTACACTTCCTGTTGTCGCGCAGTCAGCGGGCGTGCCATGGAAACTCCATATTGAAAGGGTGTACAGCCTGTGATTTTATCCAGTCCTTTACGCTCTGCCAAGCAACATTCAAGGGTGACAGGACGGAAAAGAACATATGGAGCAGACAACTACTTCGGAGCGGATCCTCGATGCCGCCGAGGCGCTCTTTGTGGAGCACGGGTTTACCGAAACCTCGTTGCGTGTGATCACGCGCAAGGCCGACGTTAATCTGGCGGCAGTGAATTATCATTTTGGTTCCAAGACGGCCCTTATCCAAGCGGTCTTTGCGCGCCATTTCGATCCGTTCGCCGAGTTGTTTGGCGCCGCTCTGGAGCGTTTGAAAGCTGATTCGCCGCCGTCTCTGGATGTGCTGATAGATACCCTGATTCACTGCGCGCTCAACACCTCCTCATCTCACGGTGATCTTCGCGTGTTCATGAAGTTGCTGGGAATGGCCTATACCCGCCATCAACCGAATCTGCGCGAGTACCTGCAGGATCATTATCGTCCACTGTTTGCCGACTTCATTGATCTGGTTACACAGGCAACTCCAAGGCTGCGGCGTGAAGATCGATTCTGGCGCCTGCATTTTCTACTGGGATCGATCGTGTTTACCCTGTCCAGTCTGGATACTCTGCGCGGCATGCATCCCGGTGAAACCGGCCATATGCCCGTACGTGCTCTGGCCGGCCAGGTTCGGCCAATGGTGCTGGCCACTCTGCAGGCACCTTCTACGGACTCCGCAGCCATTAGCCCCTTTTCTCAAGAGACTTCCTTATGACGTTATCCATTGGCCCGGTCATGCTCGATATCGCCGGTACGCAGTTGACTGACGAGGAGGCGACGCTACTGGCCTCGCCGGCAGTGGCGGGTGTCATCCTCTTTTCTCGAAATATTGATGACGCCTTCCAGGTGCGTGAGCTGTGTGCCTCGATTCGACAGGTCAATCCGGCACTTCTGATTGCCATTGATCAGGAGGGGGGGCGAGTTCAACGGCTGGTGACGGGGGTTACCCGTTTGCCGCCCATGGCAGGTTTCGGGCAGCTTGCACAACGGGAAGGGCAAACTGTAGCGGTGAGTGTGGCGCGTGATACCGGTTGGCTGCTTGGTATGGAAATGGCCGCTGTCGGGGTTGATTTTTCCTTCGCGCCGGTTCTGGACGTTGACAGCGACCGGTGCCCGGCCATCGGCAACCGCGCCTTTTCCGATGACCCCGATATGGTGGCTGCGCTGGCCGGAGCCTTCATCGAAGGGTTGCGTGAAGCCGGTATGGCCAGTGTCGGCAAGCATTTTCCGGGGCATGGTCATGTAGCACTGGATTCCCATCTGACCCTGCCGGTAGATGATCGGTCCTTCAAGGAAATCGAGTCCATCGATCTGGTGCCTTTCAGGCATCTGGCGCCGCATTTGACCGCCATCATGCCGGCACACGTCTGTTATCCGGCATTTGATGACCGGCCCGCCGGATTTTCGCCAAGCTGGCTGGGGCTTTTACGGGAAAGCCTGGGGTTCAAGGGTGTGGTGATTTCCGATGATTTGTCCATGAAAGGGGCGCACGGCGCCGGTACACCGCTGGCACGCGCGGAAATGGCACTGGCAGCAGGTTGTGACATGGTACTGATATGTAATGATCCTGACGGCGCTCGCCAGGCGGTTGCCGGCTTCGAGGGGCGTGAGCTGGGCGGTCGCGGTCTGTCCCGTCTACGGTTCGGCCGGGCCCGCCCTTCGCTGGAGGCGCTGGAAGCCCTTGGTCGATGGCGCAAGATTCATGCGCGGTTGGCTGCCATGTGCGAGCTCGCCGAGAGACAACAATAATGCTTGAGCAGGCGGGATGGATGGCATGGATGGTTTCTTTTCGATAATCAACGAGCTCCGGGGCTGGATAGACAAGGTAGGAGTGCCGGACTGGCTTGTTACGCCGCTGATCGCGCTGGGGCTGACCATACTGGTGGACCTTGTATTCTGGCTGTCGCTCAAGCCCCTTGAGCGTCGCCTGAAAGCCACCCCCAATCGTTGGGACGATGTGCTGGTGGCCGCTGTGCGTGCGCCGCTGCGCGCATGGGTATGGCTGGTGGGATTAACCATCATTGTCATGACCGTGGGGCTTCACTTTGACCAGAGCTGGCTGACCGAGCGTGCGCCCATGGTCAGCAAGTTGCTGACGCTGGTGCTGATCGGTTGGCTTGGCTGGCGATTTATCGGGCGCATCGAGCGGCGCATGGTATTTCCCCCCGGTAACAGCAAGGGCCGAGCGCTGGAAAAAACCACCACTGATGCGTTGACCAAGGTATTTGGCGCAGTGCTTCTGACCATACTGGTACTGTGTGCGCTGAATGTGCTGGGTGTGTCGATTTCCGGAGTGCTGGCCTTTGGCGGGTTTGGTGGGCTGGTGGCAGGTTTTGCCGCACGGGACCTGCTGGCCAACTTTTTTGGCGGCATGGTGGTGCATGTGGACCGTCCCTTCAAGGTGGGAGACTGGATACGCTCGCCGGATCGTGACATCGAAGGGGTGGTCGAGGACATCGGGTGGCGTTTGACCCGGATAAAAACCTTTCCCGGGCCGCTGTTGTATGTTCCCAACGCAATTTTCAGCCAGGTCGTGGTTGAAAACCCCAGTCGGATGACCAATCGGCGGATCTGGGAAACCCTGAGCATCCGTTACGAGGATGCCGGTGTGGTGGATGCCATAACACATGACATCGATGAGATGCTTAATAACCTGGACGGCATTGATCGCAATGACGTGATCACGGTCAAGCTCACCGGCTTTGGCCCCTACTCGCTGGACATCATGGTGTATGCGCTCACCGAGATAACGGACTGGCAGCATTATCACGAAATCAAGCAGCATGTCCTGCTGAAGGTGCGTGATATTGTCGAGGAGCATGGTGCAGCGCTGGCGCTGCCTGTTTCAAGGATTCAGATGGCCTCGAATGTGGCTGTCGAGATGCCTGAGCGCTCCGATTCAAGTAAGATGGCCGGTTCTACACCATCCGCGCCTTCTTCTTCCCCTCGTGATCGCCAGCGTGGCGGGCAGGGCAGCGAGGCGCCGGATGATTCGACCACTTCACAGCAAGATGCCGATGATGCCTGATAACGATCTTACCCCGGACCATGAACGTCATTACATGGACATGCGTACCCTGATGGAGCAGTCGGACTGTCTTGTGACTCAATCACAGCTGGAAGCCGCTCTGGACAGCATGGCGCAGCAGCTTGAGCAGCAGCTGGGTGACAAGCTGCCGGTCTTTTACTGTGTCATGAATGGCGGGCTGATCACGACCGGTCATCTGCTGACGCGGCTCGGGTTTCCACTTGAGGTGGATTACCTGCACGCGACGCGCTATCGCGGTCGTACCCGGGGTGGTGAGCTGTTCTGGCGTGTCTCGCCTGAAGTCCCCATGTCCGGGCGTCACGTGGTGATTGTCGATGACATTCTGGATGAGGGGACCACGCTGGCCGCCATTCTCAAGTACTGCCATGAGGCCGGAGCGCGCAGTGTGTCCAGTGCCGTGCTGGTTGACAAGCGCCATGACAGGAAGGCAGTGCCGGGGCTCAAGGCGGATTTCTGCGGCCTTGAAGTCGAAGACCGCTATGTGTTCGGATTTGGAATGGATTACAAGGGCTACTGGCGTAACGCGCCGGGCATTTTTGCACCCAAGGGGATGTAAGCCCCACGCTGCTACAGGAAAACGTCATGCTGGCCATCATTGGTGGTACCGGGCTTACGGAAATGCCGGGCCTTGATATTGTTGGACATTTCTCAAGTGAAACACCGCTGGGCACTGCCTCCAACGGGGTAACCCATGGCCGGCTTAACGGGCGTGACGTGTTGTTCATCGCGCGTCACGGCCATCCTCACAAGCTGCCGCCGCATCGCATCAACTACCGTGCCAATCTATGGGCCCTGAAGCAGGCCGGGGCTACCCGTGTGGTAGGTGTCAATGCGGTGGGTGGAATTGATCCGCTGTTGGCGCCCGGCACACTGGTGGTGCCTGACCAGTTGGTGGATTATACCCATGATCGTGAAGCTACCTTCTTTGATGGGCGCTTCAAGCCGTTGAAACATATTGATTTTTCATGGCCTTACAGCGCCGGGCTGCGTGAGGCGCTGCTGCAGGCCGGGCGTGATCAGGGGCTATCCGTAGTGGATGGTGGTATTTACGGCGCAACTCAGGGGCCGCGACTTGAGACAGCCGCTGAAATCAGTCGTCTTGCTCGCGATGGATGTACGCTGGTGGGCATGACCGGTATGCCGGAAGCGGCGCTGGCACGTGAGTTGGCACTGGAATATGCCTGTCTTTCTCTGGTGGTCAATCCTGCTGCGGGCGTCACGGATGCCGAAATCACCATGGCCGAGATCGAGGCCGCTCTTGAAGGCGCCATGGTTCAGGCGCGAGGGCTTCTGGAGCATCTTCTGGTCTGCTCGGATGTACCTGACCTTGAATCGTGATTGATATACCTTCGTGAAAAAGCCCGGCCTGTTGGCCGGGCTTTTTTGTACCGCATGTCGGCTGGTGGTCACAGGCCATCAGGCCGAAGCCGCCGATTTGGCATTCAGGTGCTTCAGCAGGGCTTCCACGGCATTGAAGCGGGCTTCAGCCGTGTTCAGATCCTGTTCAAAGCGCAGGGTGCTGGCGCCATCAAACTTGTAGATCAATGGGTTTTTCTGGATCAGGCTGACCAGCGTCATGGGGTCCACCTCGGTATGAGGGCTGAACTGCAGTCGGCCGCCCCGTTCCGAGGCATCGATGCGCGTAATGCCGAGCCGCTCGGCCCGTGGACGAAGTGCTGCCTGCCGGAACAGGTGCTTGGCTGACTCCGGCAATAATCCGAACCGGTCAACCAGCTCTACCTGTAGTTCGCGCAATTCGGCATCGTTGCGCGCGTTGCTGATGCGCTTGTACATCATCAGGCGCTGAGACACATCGTGCATGTAGTCGTTTGGCAGTAATGCCTGAACGTTCAGGTTGATATCCACCCCGTCATTGAGGGGCTGCTCGATATTGGGTGTCTTGCCTGCCTTGATCGCGGATACGGCCTGATCAAGCATTTCCATATACAGTGTATATCCGATGGTTTCGATCTGGCCGCTTTGCTCATCTCCCAGCAGCTCGCCGGCGCCTCGTATTTCAAGGTCGTGGCTGGCCAGAGTAAATCCGGCGCCCAGATCCTCGGCCTGGGAAATTGCTTCCAGGCGCTTTTTGGCATCCGATGTCATCTGTCGAGGAGGAGGGGTCAGAAGGTAGGCGTAGGCCTGGTGATGCGAGCGGCCTACGCGCCCCCGCAACTGGTGCAGCTGCGCCAGGCCGAACTTGTCGGCGCGTTCGATGATGATGGTATTGGCGGAGGGTACATCAATGCCGGTTTCGATGATGGTTGAGCAGATCAGGATATTGAACCGCTTGTGATAGAACCCGGACATGGCGTGTTCAAGCTGGCGTTCGGCCATCTGGCCGTGGGCTACGCCGATACGAGCTTCAGGTATGAGTTCACGCAGTTTTTCTGCGGTGGTCTCGATGCTCTTGACTTCGTTATGAAGGTAATATACCTGACCGCCACGCAGTAGTTCGCGGAGGATCGCTTCCTTCAGGATTCCTTCATTACGCTGCTGAACAAAAGTCTTGACCGACAGGCGCCGGGCCGGGGGGGTGGCAATGATCGACATGTCACGCATGCCACTCATCGCCATGGACAAGGTCCTGGGGATGGGGGTGGCGGTGAGGGTCAGAATGTCGACTTCGGCTCGCAGCTGTTTGAGGCGTTCCTTTTGGGATACCCCGAAGCGGTGTTCTTCATCAATGATGACCAGGCCAAGGTTATCGAAGTTCAGGTCACGGCCCAGCAGACGATGTGTGCCGATTACGATATCAGCGCGCCCTTCATTGATGCGTTCAAAGGTATTTTTCAGGGTCTTGCCGGTGGTGAAGCGTGAAATCAGCTCGATATTGATCGCTGTTTCGGCAAATCGGTTGATGAACGAGTCGTAATGCTGCTGTGCCAGAAGGGTGGTTGGCACCAGTACCGCGACCTGGCGCCCGGAGTGGACTGCCAGGAACGCGGCGCGCATGGCCACTTCGGTTTTTCCGAATCCCACATCGCCACATACCACCCTGTCCATGGGTTTCGGGGCGGTCATGTCATCGATAACGCAGTGAATGGCATGGCGCTGATCCGGCGTTTCCTCGAAGGCAAAGTTAGCTGCAAAGCGGGCATATTCCTCGCCCGGCGGCTGACAGGCATAGCCTTCGCGGGCTTCACGCCGCGCATAGACGTCGAGTAGCTCTGCGGCGGTATCACGGATGCGCTCGGCCGCCTTGCGTCGTGCCTTGCTCCACTGCTCCGAACCCAGCTTGTTCAGTGGCGCGCTGTCATCACTGGCGCCTGAATAGCGTGAAATCAGATGAAGGTGGTCTACCGGCACGTACAGGCGGGCCTCATTGGCATACATCAGCGTCAGAAACTCTGCCTGCTGTCCGCCGGTGGTGATCGTTTCAAGCCCCAGGTAGCGCCCTACTCCGTGTTGCTGGTGTACTACCGGTGAGCCTTCCTGCAACTCGGAAAGGTGGCGCACGGCCATTTCGTTGTCATCAGTGACACGCTCCCGGCGTCGGGATTGGCGGACAATGTCCCCGAACAGTTCGGTCTCGCTCAATACCAGAAGCGAGGACGCTCCGTCGATCCAGGTGCCGGTGTCCAGTGAGCCATGGGTCATGGCCAGTGATGCATCCGAGGCCAGAAAGTCCTGCCATCCTGATACATTAACGATCGAGCGTTTGAGGGGTGTCAGGGTTTCCTGAAGGACTTCCTGGCGCCCGAGGGATTCGGTAACCAGCAGGACGCGTTGGTCGGGGTGGGCAGCCAGGGCCTCCTGCAGAGCCTTCAGGGGCTGAGTGCTGCGTCCATCAATGGCGACGTTCGGAAGGGCGCGTGTCGCAAAGAATTGGGCATGAGGGTGTTCTGCCGATGTCATCTGCACCCGTGGACGCTCATTGATGAGCTTGAAAAGCTCAGCTACCGGCACGAACTGGTCGGCGGGTGGCAGGAGAGGGCGCGTCGGATCCACCCCCAGGTTTTCAAAGCGTGAGGTGATGGAGTGCCAGTGGGCTTCTGCGGCCTGAAAGACACCATCAAGCAGGGCTACCGGTGTGTCGGCCGGCAGGTGGTCAAACAGCATGGATGTCTGTTCGAAAAACAGGGGCAGGTACTGCTCAAGTCCCGGGGCCGGTATGCCGCGCAGAGCATCTACATAAAGCGTGCATTGCCGCGGGTCGACATCAAAGCGGGTCTCGAACTGTTCTCGGAATCTGGCAATGGCTTCCGTAGTCAGCGGGTACTCATGGGCAGGCAGCAGGGCAACCTGCTCCACCTTGTCGATGGAGCGCTGGGTGTCCGGATCGAAGGTGCGTAGCGTGTCGATGTCATTGTCGAATAGATCAATGCGCAGAGGTGCCTCGCTCCCGACCGGATAGAGGTCAATAATGGCGCCGCGGAAGGCGTATTCACCCGGCTCGTAGACGGTTTCAACCGCGCGATAGCCGGCCTTGTGAAGCTGGTGGCGAAAATGCTCGCGGTCCAGCGTTTGTCCCTGGGTCAGGGTCATGGCCTGAATGGCGACGTAACCGGTAGGAGGCAGCCGCTGCATCAGGGTGTTGGCAGCCACAATGACTATGCCATCAAAGCCGACCTGTAACTGATTCAATAGCTTGAGTCGGGCGGACACAATGTCCTGATGCGGCGAAAAGCTGTCATAAGGCAGCGTTTCCCAGTCCGGAAACAGGGTGATGGCAGCGTCATGACCGGCATAGAACCGCAGGTTGTTTTCAAGCTGCTGGGCAGTGGCGGTATCCGGGGCAATGACGACGGAAGGCCCGGGGTGTCGGGCTGCCCAGTGAAATAGCGCAAGGGCACTGGCACTGCCATCAAGCGGGCCCCAGTAGCAGGTCTTGTCCCGTGAGGCAGGACTCGGGGGAGAAAACGGACTGTAGGTGATATCTGTCACGAGGAAATAACCGCCTTGACTGTGTGCGTGAACGATTGAAGCCTTTTGTGCCGACACCGGGCGCGGACAGCAGGACATAACGTGGAGACGCTGGAGTGTAGTTTAAAGGTAGAAGAGCGACAGGGGCAGTTCTTCCGGCGTAAATGCCCGGTATGGTCCGGCTCCGAGGCTGAAGGATTCTTGTAGTTCAGTGACTGAAGTGCCGTCGAAGGGGCCTTGCAGGGCGCTGTTGTAGGGGCTCTCGTGTAGTCGTGTTACACCGGGGTCGACTACGCCGTGGTTGTCGCCGTTATAACGAATACGGATAATGCGCCCGTTGCTTGTTTTCCACGTTTTTTTGCGTTCCGCCCATGCGGGGCGCTGCTGGAGCCAATGCTGCGTTCACAAGCAGGCTATAACCCTGGGTTATAAGCGCTTCAGGCGAGAACAGGTGTCGAGAGAGAGAATTCATATTTCAGGAGAGGCAAGCCATGAGTCGTGGACCGGATGACCAGTGCTTTCAGGTCTGGCAGTCAAATGAGGCACTGGCCGAGGAAATGATTCCTCTGCTGGGAAGGTTGTATCGCGAATACCAGGTTATTCCGGTGATTTATGGACGCCCCCTGGCCCACCAATCAGTCATTCGGATCCTCAAGGATCACCGCTTTGTTCGCAAGGTGGAGGGCACCGAGCTGACCGTGCGCGATACGTTCCCGCTGGTCAAGCGTCTGCTCGAACTGGCGCCTGGTCCTGCCGAGATCGATCTGGGCAAGCTGGCCGTTCGTTTCAAGCGTGAAGGGGCCAGCGACCCGTTGGCATTCCTGAAACAGCAGCTTGCACCGGTCGTTGGTCGCCATGACGCTGAAGCGCGCAAGGTCCAGTCGCCGCAGGATGTGGTGCTGTACGGGTTCGGCCGCATCGGGCGCCTTTTGGCACGTATCATTATTGAAACCGGTGATGCCAGCCAGATGCGCCTGCGAGCCATCGTGGTACGTGGCGCCGGAGGTGACCTTGAAAAGCGTGCCAGCCTGCTGCGTCGTGATTCTGTTCATGGCCCGTTTCAGGGCACGATTGCTCTGGATGAAGACAGCAATGCGCTGATCGTCAATGGACATCGAGTGCAGGTAATCTATGCCGACTCGCCGTCCTCCATCGACTACACGGATTACGGCATTAATGATGCCATTGTCGTGGACAATACCGGCAAGTGGCGTGATCGCGATGGACTGGCGCAGCATCTTGAAGCCAGGGGTGTGGCGAAGGTGCTGCTGACGGCACCGGGCAAGGGCGATCTCAAGAACATCGTCATGGGTATCAATGATGACAGCGTGACTGACGGTGATGACATCATCTCGGCGGCCTCATGCACGACCAACGCGATTACACCGGTGCTCAAGGTGCTGAATGATCGTTTCGGGATCGAGCATGGTCATGTTGAGACGGTGCATTCCTACACCAATGACCAGAACCTGATCGATAATTTTCACAAGGCCGAGCGACGCGGGCGCAGTGCTGCACTTAACATGGTCATCACTGAAACCGGTGCAGCCAAGGCGGTTGTCAAGGCGCTGCCCGAGCTTGATGGCAAGCTGACCGGCAATGCCATTCGTGTGCCAACCCCCAATGTATCGCTGGCCATTCTTAATCTTACCTTGGCCAGCGAAACCGATCGGGCCGAACTCAACGACTACCTTCGCGATATTTCCATCCACTCATCGCTTGGCCACCAGATCGATTACGTGTGCTCACCGGAAGTAGTGTCATCGGATTTTGTCGGTAATCGGCATGCCGGGATTGTCGATGGCGAGGCTACCATCGCGGAAGGGCGCCAGATCGTGCTGTATGTGTGGTACGACAATGAGTACGGTTACAGCTGTCAGGTAACGCGCCTTGTTCAGCGCATGGCCTGCCAGAAGTTGATCGAGCTGCCTGCCTGATCATACCTTTCAGGTGCAAGCCCTTTTAGACTTTAGTCTAAAAGGGCTTTTGTGTTTGTAACCCGGTTTAGGGATTGATAGCCTTTCGAGCGTTCCCTCTTTATAATAATCCGGTTTTTATCGGGCTCGTTTATCTCGGGTCTTCGCAACAACCATCTGATTAACAACGATATCGGGTTTCATCCGCGCCAGCGCCGGGTGTGATTATCTGTGACAGTGCTTTTCGAGCATGCTTTCCTCCCGCTATACCGTGCACAAAAATCAGAACCGACAATTGAGCGAGACTATGATTGAAGTCAAGCGAGGCTTGGACCTCCCGATCGCCGGTGCGCCGGAGCAGCGCATCGAGACCGGTCGTGATGTCCGTCACGTAGCAATTCTCGGCAGTGACTATGTGGGCATGAAGCCCACCATGCTGGTACGTGAAGGCGATAAGGTCGCATTGGGTCAGGCGCTCTTTTCGGACAAGAAAACCGACGGCGTCATGTATACCGCCCCTGCCTCGGGTGAGGTCGTGGCAATCAACCGCGGAGAAAAACGGCGCCTGTTGTCTGTGGTCATCCGCAAGGACCAGGGAATGGAGCCGGTACAATTCACTGCCTACAGTGATGACCAGCTTGCCTCCCTGTCTCGGGATGCGGCCGTAGAGCAACTGGTGGCATCCGGTCTATGGACGGCCTTCCGTACCCGTCCATTCTCGCGTGTGCCTGCGTTAACCTCCGAGCCGGCCGATATTTTCGTGACCGCCATGGATACGCATCCGCTCTCGGCTGATCCGAGTGTGATCATTGATGAACGTGCCGGTGCCTTCAAGCGAGGGCTGCGCGTACTCAAGCGGTTGACCTCAGGGCGCGTTATCGTCTGCAAGGCGCCTGACGGTCGAACCGGTGAAGACGAGAAGGATGTGTCCTATGCCTCCTTTGGCGGCAAGCATCCTGCCGGGTTGCCGGGAACACATATTCACTTTCTTTCTCCGGTTGGCCTGAATCGACAGGTCTGGCATATCGGGTATCAGGATGTGATTGCCATCGGTGAGCTGTTTCATGGTGGTGTGCTGAACAGCGAACGGGTTATTGCCATTGGTGGCCCGCGTGCCGAGAAGCCCCGTCTGATACGTACCTGCCTGGGAGCGAGCCTTGAGGAATTGCTGCAGGGTGAAATCATCAAGCCGGATGATACGCGGGTGATCTCGGGGTCTGTCTTTGGTGGTCGTACTGCGCGCGGCGCCGAGCATTATCTGGGACGTTTTCATACCCAGGCATCCCTGATCGAAGAGGGCGACAAGCACAGCTTCATGGGCTGGCTGTCACCGGGTGCCAAGCGTCACTCCGTACTGGGCATATACATGTCCCGCATTACCGGGCTGAAAGATTACCGGCCTACTACCAACACCAATGGTTCCGAGCGCGCCATGGTACCGGTAGGTGCCTACGAAACCGTCATGCCGCTTGATATTCTGCCGACCCAGCTGCTTCGCTCGCTGATCGTCGGGGATATCGAGTCGGCCATGGAGCTGGGATGTCTTGAGCTGGATGAAGAAGATCTCGCCCTGTGCACTTACGTATGCCCCGGCAAGTACGAGTACGGACCCATTCTGCGTGACAATCTCGCGACAATTGAGAAAGAGGCTTAATAAATGGGCATTCGACAGGTTCTCGACAAGGTCGAGCCTCATTTCCATAGTGGTGGCCGGTACGAAAAGTTCTATGCGCTGTATGAAGCGGTAGATACCATTTTCTACTCGCCACCCAGCGTAACGCGGTCAACTTCTCATCTGCGTGACGGGATTGACCTCAAGCGCATCATGATCACGATGTGGATGTGTACGTTTCCGGCCATGTTCTTCGGCATGTACAACGCCGGACTTCAGGCCAATACAGCACTGCTGACCGAGGGCGTCTCGGCGCTGTCGGGCTGGCGTGACGCGGTCACGATGTCACTGGCCGGTGGGCACGATCCGGAAAGTATCTGGGCCAACTTCGTGCTCGGCGCCACCTATTTCATCCCGATCTATTTCATTACCTTTGCGGTAGGTGGTTTCTGGGAAGTACTGTTTGCCGTCAAGCGCGGCCATGAAATCAACGAAGGCTTCTTTGTAACGTCAGTGCTGTTTGCATTGACGCTGCCGGCGACAACGCCGCTGTGGCAGGTGGCACTGGGGATTACCTTTGGTGTGGTCATTGGCAAGGAAGTTTTTGGCGGTACAGGCAAGAACTTCCTCAATCCGGCGCTGACAGGCCGTGCCTTTCTCTACTTTGCCTATCCGGCTCAGATGTCTGGTGACTCTGTATGGGTGCCCGGTGTCGATGGATACTCCGGTGCGACTGCACTTTCCACGGCGGCTCAGGGTGGTATGGCACAGCTGCAGCAGCAGATGAGCTGGAGTGATGCCTTTTTCGGTTTCATTCAGGGCTCGATGGGCGAGACTTCCACACTGATGATTCTGATCGGTGGGGCGGTTCTGCTGTGGACCCGCATTGCTTCCTGGCGGATCATTCTGGGCGTATTTCTGGGTATGGTACTGACAGCCACGCTGTTCAACCTGATTGGTTCGCAAACCAATCCGATGTTTGTACTGCCCTGGTACTGGCACCTGGTAATCGGTGGTTTTGCCTTCGGCATGATTTTCATGGCAACAGACCCGGTATCGGCGTCGATGACCAACAAGGGCAAGCTCGCCTTCGGTGCTCTGATTGGCATCATGGTGGTGCTGATCCGTGTGGTGAACCCGGCCTTCCCTGAAGGCATGATGCTGGCAATCCTGTTTGCCAACCTGTTCGCCCCTCTGATGGACCATTTTGTGGTTCAGGCCAACGTCAAGCGTCGTCAGAAGCGGCTTGCTACTGCGACAGCCGGTAAGGAGACAGCCTGATGGCCAGTAATAACAACTCCATCAAGAAAACGCTGATTGTGGCTTTTTCCCTGTGCGTTGTATGTTCGGTAGTGGTATCGGCCGCGGCCGTTGCGCTGCGACCGATCCAGCAGACCAACCAGGAACTTGATCGGAAGACCAATATTTTGCAGGTGGCCGAGCTCTACAAGCCGGGTGATAGCGTGGCGGAGCAGTTCAGTCACATTACTCCCCGTGTTGTAAATCTGGATACGGGCAAATACTCCGACAAGTTTGATCCGGAGACCTTTGATCAGTTCGCGGCAGCCGCTGATCCGGCGACATCCCGTTCACTGGGCGGGAATGATCCGGCCGGTATCGGTCGTCGCGAAAACTTTGCCACCGTGTATCTGGTGGGCGACCCGGCCAGGCCGGATCAGATCATCCTTCCCGTGCGTGGCCAGGGGCTGTGGTCCATCATGTACGGGTATCTGGCCCTCAAGGGCGATGGCAACACGATCGTGGGTCTGTCCTTTTACCAGCAGGGTGAAACTCCCGGGCTTGGAGGAGAGGTTGACAACCCCAAGTGGAAAGCCCTCTGGGATGGCAAGCAGGTCTATGCTGATCAGAGCATGACGCCTGTTATTCGTCTGGTGAAGGGCGGCGTCGACGCGCAGACGCCCAATGCCGAAAACAAGGTGGATGCCCTGTCCGGTGCCACACTGACAAGCCGTGGTGTAACTCAGCTATTGCAGTTCTGGCTGGGCGATCAAGGATTTGCCAACTACCTGTCACGTTTTCGTGATCCGTCTCAAGGAGCATAATCATGGCTGCTGATACGCCGAAGGGCGTCCTGACGACGCCGATTTTTCAAAACAACCCGATTGCCCTGCAGATCCTTGGGGTCTGCTCGGCGCTGGCGGTTACCAACTCGGTGCAGACGTCGCTGGTCATGGGGCTTGCGGTTATTGCCGTTACTGCCTTTTCCAGCTTCTTTGTCTCGCTGATCCGTAACCACATGCCGTCGTCGATCCGAATCATCGTGCAAATGACGATCATTGCTTCCCTGGTTATTGTGGTGGATCAGGTGCTGCGCGCCTATGCCTATGAAATTTCCAAGCAGCTGTCGGTATTTGTGGGGCTGATCATCACCAACTGTATCGTCATGGGGCGTGCAGAGGCATATGCCATGCAGAACGGCCCGGGCATGAGCTTCCTTGATGGTGTTGGCAACGGTCTGGGCTATACCTTTGTTCTTCTGGTAGTGGGTGCGGTGCGTGAACTGTTTGGTTCAGGTTCCTTGATGGGGTACACCCTTCTGCATACCGTCAAGGACGGTGGCTGGTACGTCACCAATGGCTTGATGCTGCTGCCGCCATCGGCTTTCTTCGTGATCGGCCTGATGATCTGGGCGATCAGAAGCAGGAATCCGGAACAGGTTGAAGAAGCGGACTTCAAGATTACTGCCAATACTCGAGCGCAGGAGGCTGTCTGATGTTCGAACATTATCTGAGTCTGTTCATTAAGGCCGTATTTGTTGAAAACATGGCGTTGGCCTTCTTCCTCGGCATGTGTACGTTTCTGGCCGTATCCAAGAAGGTGCAGTCGGCGCTGGGGCTGGGCATCGCCGTTGTCGTGGTACTGATGATTACCGTGCCGGTCAACAACCTGATCCTGAACTATCTGCTCAAGGCGGGTGCCCTGTCATGGACAGGTATTGAAGGGGCAGAAAACATTGATCTGACGTTTTTGGGGCTGTTGAGCTATATCGGCGTTATCGCGGCGATCGTTCAGATCCTCGAGATGTTTCTCGACAAGTTCGTGCCGGCACTTTACAACGCGCTGGGTGTATACCTGCCGCTGATTACGGTGAACTGTGCCATCATGGGGGCCTCGCTTTTCATGGTGCAGCGCGACTACAACTTCGGTGAATCAGTGATTTATGGCGCTGGCGCCGGAGTTGGCTGGGCGTTGGCGATTACTGCTCTGGCTGGTATTCGTGAAAAGCTCAAGTACAGCGATGTGCCGGCCGGCCTGCAGGGGCTGGGTATCACCTTCCTGACAGTAGGGTTGATGTCGCTTGGCTTTATGTCGTTTTCAGGCATTCAGCTTTAAGACGCTTACAACTAGAACGCGATAGGGAACCTCGACATGGTCGATTCAACAATTATCCTGCTCGGCGTGGTCATGTTTACCGTGATCGTCCTCGGGCTGGTTGCCGTGATCCTTATGGCACGCAGCCGTCTGGTTTCCAGTGGTGACGTTACCATTGAAATCAACGATGATCCGGACAGCACGCTGACCACCCAAGCTGGTGGCAAGTTGCTGCAGACACTGGCAGCCAATGGCATATTCCTGTCTTCTGCATGTGGCGGCGGTGGCTCCTGCGCGCAGTGCAAGTGCCGGGTAGCCGAGGGCGGCGGATCCATTCTGCCGACCGAGGAAAGCCATTTCACCATGGGTGAAAAGAAGGAAGGCTGGCGCCTTTCCTGCCAGGTACCTGTCAAGCAGGACATGAAGATTCAAGTGCCGGAAGAAGTGTTCGGGGTCAAGAAGTGGGAATGTACCGTGGTTTCCAACCCGAACGTGGCTACCTTCATCAAGGAGCTGACACTGCGCCTTCCGGAGGGCGAAAACGTGGCTTTCCGCGCCGGTGGATACATGCAGCTTGAAGCGCCTGCGTATGACATCAAGTTCAGCGATTTCGATATACCCGAAGAGTACCGGGGAGACTGGGATCGGTTCGGGATGTTCAATGTGACCGGGAAGACCACCGAGCCGGTGATTCGTGCCTACTCGATGGCCAACTACCCTGAAGAGCGTGGCATGTTGAAGTTCAACATCCGTATTGCCACACCTCCGCCGAATACGGACCATCCGCCCGGATTGATGTCGACCTGGGTATTCAGTCTCAAGGAAGGCGACAAGGTCACGGTATATGGTCCCTTTGGTGAGTTCTTTGCCCGGGATACCGATGCTGAAATGGTGTTTGTGGGTGGTGGTGCCGGTATGGCGCCCATGCGAAGCCATATCTTCGATCAGCTCAAGCGTCTCAATAGTGATCGCAAGATTTCGTTCTGGTACGGGGCGCGCTCCATGCGTGAATCGTTCTATAACGAAGAGTATGACCAGCTCGAAGCCGAAAACGAGAACTTCGAATGGCATCTTGCGCTCTCTGACCCGCAGCCGGAAGATAATTGGGAAGGCCCGACAGGCTTTATCCATAACGTTCTGTATGAAAACTACCTGAAGGACCATCCGGCTCCTGAAGACTGTGAATATTATATGTGCGGGCCGCCCATGATGAACGCATCTGTCGTCAAGATGCTGACAGACATGGGCGTCGAGCCTGAAAACATCCTTCTGGATGACTTTGGCGGCTGATGCGCATTATCGGCTGCACTTTAATCGGGCTGGCCCTTGCGGGGCTGGCCCTTTTTTATGCTGAAACAGGCAGTTTTCGTCAATCGAATCGATACATTGGTGGGGTAACCCTGGCCTTGCCCTGGCGGCTGGCCGTGCCGGCGGACACCGTCTCGTCAGATGAGTTGATGCGGCTTGAAACCCGGTTGATTGCTGCGCCGCCATTGCTGGCCATCATGCCTGAGCAAGGCCTTGATCAGCCGGTGGAGATACCGGCGCTGGCATTGATGGATGCCTTTGAGCATGAGCTTGCTGCACGCGGCATAACGCACTATCAGCTTGAAGTGTCGGGCTGGCTGGTAACGCGAAGCATGCTTTACCCGGGGCCAGGAGAGCGTTCGGTGCGGCGATGCCTTGTGAGTGTTGATGCGCCGATTACGCCACCGCTTGCATATCCATCTCGTCAGATGCCGCTGATGCTGACATCCTGTCAGCGACTGTCATCGACATCTGCTGATTAGACAGCGTCGTCACGGTAATCACCTCTCATCTGGTGAATATACTGTTGAGGTGCATGGATGAGCATCCCGGCGTACATATTTGATACAATGGGTTCAGGCCAACAGGCAGACGAGCATTCATCGTCCGGAGGAATAAACATGATGATCTGGGTTCTGGTATTTGCAGCCATGTTGCTGCTGGTGACAGCCATGTCCGTCGGAGTATTGATGGGACGCAAGCCGATCGCCGGCTCATGTGGCGGGCTCAATAACCTTGGGCTCAAGCAGGGGTGTGATATCTGTGGTGGCAAGGATGAAATCTGTGAAGAAGAGCAGAAAAAGCGAGCCGGTGTAGTTCCACGCGCCGCTGCCAGTGCAGACAGTTCGCTGGGTTACGACGCTACGCGCCGCCGGACCTGATATTCACGACAGGAGCTAATGGAACAAGATGGCTGTATATAATTACGACGTGGTAGTGATTGGTTCCGGTCCGGCCGGCGAAAGTGCGGCGCTTAATGCGGCCAAGCACGGCAAGCGCGTGGCAGTAATCGAGGCTCAGTCGTCGGTAGGTGGTAACTGTACCCACAAGGGCACCATTCCTTCCAAGGCGTTGCGCCACGCCGTCAAGCAGATCATTGAGTTCAATACCAACAAGCTGTTCCGGGAAGTAGGCGAGCCGCGCTGGTTTTCATTTTCGCGGGTGCTGGAGCATTCCCGCCGTGTTGTTGATCAGCAGGTGGAAATGAGGACCAATTTTTATGCCCATAATCGGGTAGACCTTTTTTTCGGTACGGCGCGCTTCCAGGATGAGTCCACCATTGTGGTACGGGATAACCACGATGGCGTCGAGGAGCTCAAGACACAGCAGGTCGTCATCGCTACGGGCTCTCGCCCGTATCGTCCGGCAGATATCGATTTTCGCCATCCCCGTATCTACTGTTCCGACACCATTCTGGATCTGAGTCATTCACCCCGCACGTTGATCATCTACGGCGCCGGTGTCATTGGCTCCGAATATGCTTCCATATTTTCCGGGCTGGGCGTCAAGGTTGATCTGGTCGATACACGCGAGCGCCTATTGTCATTTCTTGATGATGAGATCAGCGATGCGCTCTCTTATCACCTGAGAAACAACGGCGTACTGGTACGGCATAATGAAGAATATGAGCGTGTTGAAGGGGATGAGGGCGGCGTTACGGTTTATTTGAAATCGGGCAAGAAACTGCGTGCCGATGCCTTCATGTGGGCCAATGGTCGGACCGGTAATACCGACCAGCTCGGGCTTGAAAATATCGGACTCTCCGCCAATTCCCGTGGCCAGCTTCAGGTGGACGAGCATTATCGTACGGAATTGCCCCACATCTATGCGGCCGGGGATGTCATTGGCTGGCCCAGTCTGGCCAGTGCCGCCTATGACCAGGGACGTTTTGCGTCAGCGGATCTGTTGAATGACGATTTCCAGTTCGTGGATGATATCCCGACCGGAATTTATACCATTCCCGAGATCAGCTCCGTAGGCAAGAACGAGCGTGAACTCACCAATGCATGTGTTCCCTACGAGGTTGGACAGGTCTTTTTCAAGGATACGGCGCGGGCGCAGATTACCAACGACCGTGTCGGGATGCTCAAGATCCTGTTTCACCCCGAAACACTGGCCATTCTGGGAATCCACTGCTTTGGTGACCAGGCGTCCGAGATTATTCACATCGGTCAGGCCATCATGCGGCAAAAGGGCGAGGCTAATACGCTGAAGTACTTCCTCAATACAACCTTCAATTACCCGACCATGGCGGAAGCCTATCGGGTCGCCGCCCAGAATGGCTACAACCGGATTTTCTAGGCGACTGTTGTCGATATACCAATGGAGGCATGTTGCAGATGCAGCGCGAAAAAAAAAGCGATGGTGATCTGACCTTTACCTTTGGGCACGATGAAATCGTGCTGCATCGCCGCTACGAAATCCTGAGCATGCTCAATGACATGATGATCGGGCTCTGGTTTCTGGTCGGTAGCTTCTGTTTCTTTTATGAAGGCACCCTGTTGACGATCGGTACCTGGCTGTTTGTCATCGGCAGTGCGCAATTGTTGCTGCGGCCTGGCATTCAGCTGGCCCGATCAATACACCTCAAGCACCTGCCTGCCCGGCCCGAGGATCTATAGCGCCTGATTTACTGTGAGCGATAGCGGTACAGTCTCAGACTGGGAATATAGGGATCATCCTCGATTCGGGTATCTTCCCGCCGTGCTCGGGTGCGGTGCGTCGGCGGCGTGGCGGGCGGCGTGTTGATCAGTGGTAACCGATCAGTGTGATCGGCCGGAATGATCAACGGGAGGGCCATGTTCAGGGCGCGTCGCGTATGGCCATCGGCCAGCGGCTCCTTGAAAAACAGATTGCCACGCATGACAGGTGCCTGGTGCTGAACCTGCGCCAGGATTTCGTCACTCGGCAGGGCGGCCAGCTTTTGCCACTGGATTCTGATGTGTGCCGCCTCATTGTTGAATGCTGCCAGTTTCTCCTGAGCCTGTTCCACCGTCAGGCGTTTAATGGAGCGTCCGCTGGTATACCAGGACAGGTGCAGGCGGGCCAGCGGTGCTTCGGCAATTGGCAGGCGTCGCCATGTCTGTTTGAGGTGAAGCCTGGCCAGACCACGCTGCTCCAGTGGTGCTTCCACTGCAGGGTGTCGGCGTGGCAGGTGTACCTTCAGCTCGGCAACCGCGCTGGCAGATTGCTTGCGCAGTTGTCCCACCAGTGTACCAAAATGGTCCTTGCGTTCGTTCAGGGTCATGGCGAGTTCAAGAGTGGTATCGTCAGCGAGTACCACGCCAATATAGTTGCGCGTTGCGCGGCCATCCTGCCCGTCTTCATACCACATGTCCTCCAGAGCCTGGCGTAGCCACTGCGCGGGCGCCGACGTGTCACATAATGTCCACTGGCGAGGCTTTCTGGTGTCGACGGCATCACAGAATCGGGCAGTGGCTTCAACCACACCATCAAAGGCCTGTTCTATTTCAGCCGTCAGTTGGTAACTGGAAAGCGGTTTGGTGGACATGGGGTTCCTGAAGTAATGCCGGGCAGAGTGCCCGGCGATGGGGATGGGATCAGTCTATGTAACGGCGGGTCAGATGCCCATATGCATCCACCCGGCGGTCCCGCAGGTAGGGCCACATGCGCCGTATCTGCTCGCTGCGCGCCATGCTGATATCGGTAATCAGTGTCGTGGGTTCTTCGCCGGCGTGTTCAAGAAACTCACCCTGGGGCCCGGCGATGAAGCTGCCCCCCCAGAACCGGATACCGGCGCTCGATTGATCGGGCGCTGCTTCATGGCCGGTGCGGTTGGCGACCATGACCGGCAGGCCATTGGCAACGGCATGTGAGCGCTGGATCAGTGTCCATGCATCCAGCTGGCGCTGGTTTTCGTCGCCTTCTTCATCCGGATCCCATCCGATGGCCGTGGGATAAAGCAGTATATCAGCACCGGCAAGAGCCATGAGCCGGGCTGCTTCCGGGTACCATTGATCCCAGCAGACCAGAATGCCAAGTCTGCCGACCGAGGTTTCAACCGGGGTAAAGCCAAGCCCTTCCTGCTGGGCGGCATCCCCGGGGGTGAAATAGAATTTTTCATAGAAACCGGGGTCATCCGGAATATGCATTTTCCGGTAGTGACCGACTCGGCCCTTCTTGCCGTCCAGTACGACGGCAGTGTTGTGATATACCCCGGCGGCGCGACGCTCGAAAATCGATCCCACGATCACGATGTCGAGCTCGGCAGCCAGCGCGGCCAGGCAGGTCGTTGTCGGGCCGTCCAGTGGCTCGGCCAGATCAAATAGATCGGCGTCTTCTGTCTGACAGAAGTAATGCGTAGCGTGCAGCTCCTGAAGAAGCACCAGTCGTGCTCCATCGGCGGCGAGGGCGCGGATGCCTTCTGCCGAGGCTGCCAGACTTTTCTGTTTATCCGGCCAGGCCGGTTGTTGTACAAGCCCTGCGCGAAGATGGGTCATGACAGCTCCTGTGTCTTGGCGTTGGCCTCTGCCGGTGCGAGCGTGCCTCGCGGCAGCTGCATGGTCAGGCAGTGAAGGCTGCCGTGTTGGCGTATTACGGTACGGCAGTCCAGAGGAATAATGCGACGTTCGGGAAAGACCGAGGCCAGAGTGTTCAGGGCCTCCAGGTCTGCCGGGTCAGCGTAGACGGGAACGAGTACTTCTTCATTGGTGATCAGGAAATTGGCATAGGTGGCCGGTAATCGATGGCCATCTTCCTGATCATGAACTGCCCTGGGCCAGGGCAGTGCAACCAGCTGCCAGGGGTCGCCATTGGGCTGACGCAGGGCCATCAATTCCTGCTCCATGGCCTGAAAGGCAGGGTAATGGCTATCCTGCGGATTATCGCAGCGAACGTAGGCAATCGTGGTCTCGTTGCAGAAGCGGGCGAGGGTGTCGATGTGACTGTCCGTATCGTCTCCTTCCAGATCGCCCTGGGTCAGCCACAGGACCTGTGTGATTCCCCACTGGTCTCGGGCATGGGCTTCCCATTGCTCTCGCGTGGCTCCCGGCGTTCGATTGGCATTGAGCAGACAGGCTGTCGTTGTCAGCAGTGTACCGGCGCCATTACTTTCAATGGCTCCGCCTTCAAGGATATGGGCCTGCTGGTTGATGAGTGGCGCCTGCCAGACGCCCTGTTCCTGCAAGGCAAGAGACAGGGCATTATCCTGTTGTGCCTCGAACTTGCCGCCCCAGCCGGTAAAACGGTAATCCAGCAGTTCAGGATGGCCATCGTTCAGGCGCGTAATCGGGCCATGATCCCGCGTCCAGGTATCGTCGGCTGAGGCCGTCACCAGGTGATATTGGTATGAAGGGACGCCAATGGACTCGAAGCGGGACGCCAGTGCCTGGCCTGTGGCATCGTTTTCCACCGTGATCAGAACCTGCTGGTAGCGCGTCACGGACAGCACCAGGGCTTCCAGCATGGCTTCCAGGCGGTCGCACAGTGGGCCCCAGTCGCTGGTACTGGCAGGCCAGGTCAACTGAATGGCGTCCTGGGGATACCATTCTGCCGGCAGGGAGTAAGTCATCGCTGTATATCCATCAACAGGGGCCTGCTTCGGGGCGAGCGGGCCAGGAGCGTGGGCGCGATAATGCCTCAAGCCACGACGTTAGAAAAGTGGCCGGCTGATGCAGTGGTGGTGAAAAGTGCGTACCATGATCGCCTCCTCACGGACAGGAATGTTTCACATGCTGGACCGCCTCCCTTTTCTGATTGGTCTTCGCTATACGCGGGCCAAGCGTCGTAACGGTTTTATTTCCTTTATTTCCATGACTTCCATGCTGGGCCTGACGCTCGGCGTGGCGGTCATGATTCTGGTGTTGTCGGTCATGAATGGCTTTGATCATGAGTTGCGCAGCCGCATTCTTGGCATGGTGCCGCATACCCGGATAGAAGCCGTGGGTGGGGTACAGGACTGGCACAAACTGGCAGATACCCTGTCAGCCAAAAGCCCGCATATTGTCGGCGCTGCGCCCTATGTCGAGCAGCAGGGCATGTTTGCCAGCGGCGGCAACGCGCAGGGGGCCATGGTGAACGGGATTGATCCGGCCGCCGAGAAGAAGGTGTCCATTATCGGCCGTCATATGGCGCAGGGCTCGCTGGACTCCCTGTCGCCTGGCAGCTGGAATGTGGTCCTGGGCCAGCAATTGGCACGTAGTCTGGGCGTCGGGGTGGGCGATCGAGTGACCTTGATGATACCGGAAGCTTCGGTAACACCCGGCGGTATCTTTCCGCGCATGAAGCGATTCAATGTCTCGGGCATCTTCAGTGTAGGTGCTCAGCTCGATGCCAATCTGGCGTATGCCAACCTCGCGGACATGGCGAAACTCGGGCGTGTCAACGGCGAGGCGCAGGGCATTCGTCTGAAACTGGACGATCTGTTCATGGCGCATGCGCTGACTCGAGAGATCATCAACGAGATGCCGCCAGGCTATCGTGGCATCGACTGGACCTATACCCAGGGCAACCTGTTTCAGGCCATCCAGATGGAAAAGCACATGATCGGACTGCTGTTGTCGGTCATTGTGGCCGTCGCGGCATTCAATATCATTTCAACGCTCGTGATGGTCGTCACCGACAAGCATGCCGACATTGCGATTTTGCGTACCCTTGGTGCTACGCCGATGACCATCATGGGTATCTTTATCGTGCAGGGGCTGACCATTGGCGTGGTCGGTATCGTGCTCGGGGTGATTTTCGGCATCATCGGAGCATTGACCGTGGCGGATGTGGTGGCCTGGCTTCAGCAGGCCTTTGGCGTCACGTTTTTGGACCCGGGGGTGTATTTCATAAGTTATCTGCCGTCTCGGCTGGAAGGCAGTGATGTTGCCGTTATTACCGGAGTAGCGCTGCTGCTCAGTTTTCTGTCGACCTTGTATCCCGCCTGGCGTGCTGCGCGGATTCAGCCAGCGGAGGTATTGCGCTATGAATAAGGACATCATGCTGCAGTGCGAGGGGATTACCCGCACCTACCATGAGGGCCCTCAGGACCTGACGGTGCTTGATGAGTTGTCGTTGACCGTTCATGCCGGTGAGCGGGTGGCCATCGTCGGTAGTTCCGGGTCGGGAAAAACGACCCTGCTCAATCTGCTGGGCGGGCTGGATCGTTTGACGGCCGGTGATATTGCCATCGCCGGCCAGTCAATCAAGGGCATGTCCGAGGCAGACATTGGCCGGTTTCGCAATCGTCATATCGGCTTCGTCTATCAGTTTCACCATCTGCTGGCGGAATTTACCGCGGATGAAAACGTGGCCATGCCCCTGGTTATCCGAGGCATGAAGCGCCGCGATGCCCGCGAGAAGGCCCGCGCCATACTGGCTCGAGTCGGCATGGACAAGCGCGCGGCTCACAAGCCCGGTGAGCTCTCCGGTGGCGAGCGTCAGCGTGTTGCCATTGCGCGTGCATTGGTGACAGACCCGAGTCTTGTACTGATGGACGAGCCGACCGGTAACCTTGATCAGACCACGGCAGGGCGCATTCTGGCGCTGATGGATGATGTGGCCTCCAGCAGCCGCAGTGCCTTTGTGATCGTGACGCACGATACCGGGCTCGCAGCGCACCAGGACCGGGTGATGCATCTTGATCAGGGGCATCTGGTTCAGCAGTGAACCTTTGTTCCAGCATGAAAAAAGCGCCTTCAGGCGCTTTTTTTTATGTGTGTTCGCCGCCGTCGCTGTCGGCGCTTCCATTGGCGCGACACGTGCCAGCGCCACAGCAGGCGTATCAAGATATTGGTTGTGACCCCGATAACCACACCACTGATCAATGAGCCGGTCAGCAGCGGCGGCAGGATGTCAGCCAACTGTTCGGCGATCCACTGTGCCGTGAAATGATCCGGCAGGGTGCGCGGTGGTGTATTCAATACCCAGGTACCGACCCGATACGTACCGTAAAAGATAACCGGCATGGTCAGCGGGTTGGTAATCCAGACCAGAACGACCGATAGCGGTAGATTGCATCGAAAGAGCCATGCTCCAACCGCCGCCACCAGCATCTGGGCTGGTATCGGCATGAAGGCACAGAAGATGCCGACCATGAAGGCGTTGCCAATCGTGCGTCGTGATACCTGCCACAGTGCCGGATTGGCAATGAAGTGGCTGACGCAGCGGAGCGACTTCTTGTTTTGAAGTGTCTCCGGGTCCGGCAGAAAGCGGTTGATCAATCGACGGGGCATGAGAGCGCCAGAGTCCGATGAAAAAGAATAGCGACGGAGTATACGGTGCGATTGACTCCAGTGCATGACTTGATGGTACAGGCAATGCGTTCACGGAGTGAAGCAGTTGCCGCCCGAAGATACCCTGACCTGCTGATCGTGCCTGGTATGGTGCTGTCCATGCTGGCTGTTTCCCTGCGTGAGGAGCTCCTCTGGTGGGTGGTGGGGCTTCTTGTGGTGGGCATCGTTTCGGGCTGGTTGCTAACGTGTCGATGCTGGTTGATGTGGCTGGCAGGTCTGGTGTTGTTTGCCGGCTGGCACCATGAGCATCAGACCCCTGTGCTGGCCGACACGCTGGCGGGTCGGGATATGAGGTTGATGCTCGAGGTTGATCGGGTTGATGCAGGGAGTGATCGTCTCCGGCTGGAAGGAACGGTCGCTGGCTGTGAGCCGGTGGCGACTGACATGGTTGAGTGCGGCCCGCTGAACCGGCTGCGTCTTGACTGGTACGATGCGCCTGCCGTGCTTGTGGGTGAACGCTGGCAACTGACGGCACGATTGAAGCCTCCCCATGGTTATCACAACCCGGGACGTTTCGATTACCAGGCCTGGTTACTGCGCGAGGGAATCTCTGCCACGGGCTATGTTCGCAGCCGTGCCGTGGCCAAGCGCATCCATGACGCGCCTCCATCGTTGCGCCAGGCGTTGCACGCCATTCTCGCAGCGCGCGACATCTCTTCCGATACGCAGCGCTGGTTGTCGGCACTGACGCTTGGCAACAGTCAGGCTCTGAGTCGTGACGAATGGGAAACGCTCGCGGCGCTGGGCATCACCCACTTGTTTGTGGTGTCAGGCCTGCATGTAGGGCTGGTGATTGCATTGATCTGGTGGGTAACCCGGCAGGTAGTGCGATGCGTGATGCCATCACGCTGGCGGGTTTCACCGATCCCATGGGTGATGGCCGCACTGGGGGCGGTTGGGTATGCGGCGTTGGTCGGCTGGACACCGCCTGTTACACGAGCTGCCATCATGGCGCTGATGGCATTATGGGTCCGCAGTGGTCGTCGCGCGCCCAGTCCATGGCAGGGCTGGTGGCTGGCCATGCTGCTGGTGCTGTGGCTGGATCCACTGGCAACCCAGCGTCAGGGCTTCTGGCTTTCCTTCGCTGCGGTCGGGTTATTGCTGATGGCCTGGGTGAACCGTCCGATCCCCGGGTGGTGGTGGGGTCAGTGGCGCAGTCAGCTGATACTGACGCTTGGCATGGGGGCACTGGTCGTGCTGGTGCTGGGCCAGTGGTCGGTTTTGTCACTGCCGGTCAACCTGGTCGCGATTCCGCTGGTCACCCTGATCATGGTGCCTCTGGCACTGGCAGGATGGATTGCCGGGCCCTGGTTTGGAGGCATGTGCTGGCAGATATTCGGCTGGGTAGCGCAGGTATTCTGGGATGCGAGCCACTGGCTGGCATCAGTATGGCCTGTGATTGTCGTGCCCGAGGCCTTGCGGGAAGCCCTGTCCGTTCTGCTGTTTATTGCGGCACTGACCCTGTGTATGCCGGGGGTGGGTCGTATGGCCAAGGCCGCAATCATGGCAGTGTTGCTTGCCGGCTCGGTGATTCATCTTGCCACGCCTTCAGACATCTCTCCCGGTCTGTCCATGCAGGTACATGATGTTGGTCAGGGGCTGGCAGTGTCGTTGATGGCGCCTGACTATCATGCGCTTTACGACACAGGCCCCCGTTTTCGTTCGGGCTTTGCGCCGCTGTCTACCCTGTGGGATCGCGCGCCTGTGCTGGATGATGTCATCATCAGTCATGGGGATCTGGATCATGCCGGCGGTCTTCACTGGCTTGAGTCGTCCGGTGGTGTCATCGAACGGCTGTGGCGCTCCGCGTCAGTGCCCGTGAGTGCGACACCGTCGCGGCGATGTGTGGCGGGAGAAGGCTGGCAGAAGGGGGATGCACGGCTGACCTTTCTGTGGCCCGAACGCACATGGCGTGCCCCCACGGAAGATCGCAATGACAGTTCCTGCGTGCTGCTGGTAGAGACTCCAGCGTATCGTGCGCTCGTGCTGGGTGATGCCGGCCGCAGGGTGGAGCGCTGGCTTGTGCGCCGGTATGGCGCTCGGCTGGCAGATATTGATGTACTGATTGCCTCACATCATGGCAGTCGGACCGGCTCTGATCCCGAGGCGATACGTTTTTTTCGCCCTGATCACGTCATTTTCAGTGCAGGCTATCTGAACCGTTATGATCATCCACACCCGGAGGTGGTTCAGGAATTTCGTGCCACGGGCAGTTGCCTCTGGAGTACGGCACTGGATGGCGCGATTACGCTGACACCGGTTGCTGATGGGGTGACGGTCAGGGCGGCGGCGCGCCGTGGCGGTATCGAACCGGGCTGCCTTGGGGTAGAATCCGCGCCCTGAGCCTGGCTTGACGTGCCGGAGCATTTGATGGATGGCCTGACGGCGTGATGCATGCCGGCCTCACGTTATGAGTCAACGAAGATGGCGGGAGCAGACGTGAACGACACCAGTAGCTGGACGCTTTACAAGCGCCTCATGAAGTACGTGCGCCCACACTGGAAGGATTTTGTGGTGGCTGCAATCGGGTACGGCATTTATGCCGCGTCCAGTACGGCCTTTGCCAAGGTCATGGAATACCTGACCAATGGTATCCAGAACCCGGATGCTCAGTTTCGGCAGTTCCTGCCCATGCTGGTGGTATTGATGTTTGCCTGCCGTGGGGTGGGTACCTTCCTGGGTGGCTTTTTCATGCAGCGCGTTGCGCGCAATGTGGTGCATGCACTGCGTATCGATGTCTTCCGGCAAATGCTGCGCCTGCCCGGCCGATTTTATGATCAGCATTCCGGCGGCCACCTGCTGTCCCGCGTTACCTATCATGTCGAGCAGGTCACTGGTGCGGTAACCAAGGCCGTTACGGTCATCATGCAGGAAGGTTTTTACGTCATTGGCCTGACCTGCTATCTGTTCTGGACCAACTGGAAGCTCACACTGGTATTCATTGCCGTGACACCGTTGATTGCTGGTGTCGTGGCCTACGCCAGCCGGCGGTTTCGCAAGCTCGCCCGGCGCATTCAGCGCTCCGTGGGTGATGTCACCCATGTGGCGTCTGAAAGCATTACCGGGTATCGGGTGGTGCGTACGCATGGTGCCGAGGAGTTCGAGTACGAACGCTTTCGTCGTGCCAGCGAATACAATCGCGTGCAGAGCCTCAAGGAATCCCTCACCAAATCGGTCAGTGCGCCTGTCATTCAGACCTTGATGGCCCTGTCACTGGCTTTGCTGGTATGGCTTGCCCTCGCGCCGGATATCATGGGGGGCATGAATGCGGGCGAATTCATCGGTTTCATTACGGCGGCCTCATTGATGGCAAAACCCATCAAGTCGCTGACTGAAATCAGCGGCATGATTCAAAAGGGGCTTTCGGCAGTACAGGAGCTGTTTGCGATCACGGACCATCCCCCTGAGCCGGATCCCGGCCATATTGATCCAGGCCGGGTGCGTGGTGAGGTTACCTTTGATCAGGTGCGCTTTACCTACAACAAGGGTGACAGTGATGTACTGCATGGCGTCAGTCTTGAAGCCCGGGCCGGGGAAATGGTAGCCATGGTCGGGCGTTCCGGAAGCGGCAAGACCACACTTGTCAGCCTGTTGACGCGTTTTTATGACCCGACCGGTGGCCGTATCCTGATTGATGGCCAGGACATCATGACGCTGGAACTCAAGGCGCTGCGTCGTCAGGTTGCTCTGGTGAGCCAGCAGGTCGTGCTGTTCAACACGACCATTGCCAATAATATTGCCTACGGCCAGCCGGAGGCGACCCGCGAGGATGTGATAGCCGCTGCCCGCGCAGCCTATGTTGATGAGTTCATCGAGCGCCTGCCCGACGGGTATGACACCCTGATCGGGGATAATGGCGTCATGCTGTCCGGTGGTCAGCGTCAGCGTCTGGCCATCGCTCGTGCGATTTTCAAGGATGCCCCGATTCTGATCCTTGATGAAGCAACGTCCGCGCTGGATACCGAGTCCGAGCGCTATATCCAGAAGGCGCTTGAAGATGTATGCAAGGGGCGAACGACCTTCGTGATTGCACATCGCCTGTCGACCATCGAGCGGGCTGACCGCATTGTGGTAATGGATAACGGTCATCTGGTGGAATCCGGCAGCCATGATGAGCTGCTGGCTCGAGAGGGGGCCTATGCGGCTCTTCATCGGATTCAGTTCAGTGACACGGCGGGTACAGCGACATGAAGCGACTCGAACAAGCCTGGTACAATGGCTCGGCATGGCCTCTGATGCTGACACCACTTGAGGCGCTGTACAAAAGGGCAGTGGCACGCAGGCATCAACAGTTCAGGGCCGGCAGCAAAACGATCTGGGAAGGCTCCGTGCCCGTAATCGTCGTGGGCAATATTACCCTCGGGGGAACCGGAAAATCGCCATTGGTGGCCTGGCTCGTTCGCTGGCTTCAGCAGCAGGGCTGGCATCCCGGCATTATCTCACGAGGGTATGGTGGCCATGCCCCCCGGTATCCGCTGTATGTCGATGAAAGTACGGATCCTGCCCATGCCGGTGATGAGCCGGTAATGCTTGCCCAGCAGACCGGACTGCCTGTGGCGGTGGACCCTGATCGGCCAAGAGCCGCGCGCAAGCTGATCGCTGCCGGTTGCGATATTCTCGTTTCCGACGATGGCCTGCAGCATCTGTATCTGGGGCGTGATATCGAGCTGGTGGTGGTTGATGGGCAGAAGGGCTTCGGCAATCAGCATTGCCTGCCTGCCGGCCCACTGCGTGAGCCGCTGACGCGGCTTGCCACGGTAGATGCCGTGATTACCAACGGTGAGCTGGATTGCCGTGTTGATGCTTCCGAATACGCAATGACCCTGGTGCCCAGTGCCTGGCGTCATCTGAGCGATGGCGTATGCTATCCCGTGGATGCCCGGCCGTTCAGCGGCAAGGTGCACGCTACGGCCGGCATCGGTAATCCCCAGCGATTTTTCAGAACGCTGGAATCACTTGGGGTCGAGTTTGATCGCCATCCTCTGGCAGATCATCACCGGTTTACGGCAGAGGATCTGAAGTTTGCCGATAATCGGCCGGTTGTCATGACCGCCAAGGACGCCGTGAAGTGCCGGCGTTTTGCCAATGAGCGCTGCTGGTCCCTGGATGTGGAGGCGCACCCCGAGCCGGCCCTGATCGATTATCTGCGTCAGCGTCTGGCGCAGCTGTAACCTTTGGAGAGAAGACATGGACAAGGAACTGTTGGCAATGCTGGTATGTCCGCAAAGCCAGGCATCGCTTGAATACGATCGTGCTGCCAATGAACTCAAGTGTCGTCAGAGTGGCCTGGCCTATCCCATTCGTGATGGCATTCCTGTCATGCTGGTTGAAGAAGCCCGTGTGATGGACGCCGATGAGGTCATGGCCAAACCGTCATGAGCAGGTTCGTTACCGTGATTCCTGCCAGGTTCGGCTCGACGCGTCTGCCGGGCAAGCCGCTGGTTGATATCGAAGGCGAGCCCATGGTGGTTCGCGTGTGGCGGCAGGCACTCAAGTCATCGTCTTCCCGGGTGGTGGTAGCCACGGATGATGCGCGCGTCGGTGAAGTCGCTTCCCGGGCGGGTGCTGAAGTGATCATGACTCGGCCGGATCATCCGAACGGTACTTCCCGGCTGGCTGATGTCGCCGAGCAGCTCGGGCTGGATGCCGAGACCTGTATGGTCAACGTCCAGGGCGATGAACCCTTGATTCCACCGGAACTGATCGACCAGGTTGCGCATACCCTGCATGCCGTGCCGCAGGCTTCGATTGCCACTCTGGCCGAGCCGATCGATGCCATCGAGACGCTGGCCTCGCCGCATGTGGTCAAGGTGGTCTGCGATCGCTACGGCCGGGCCCTTTATTTTTCGCGGGCCCCCATCCCATGGCAGCGTGATGCCTTTACGCTGTCTGCCGAGCTTGCGCCTGCGCTGCCTGGTGCCGGCTGGCACCGCCATATAGGTCTTTATGC
This sequence comes from Larsenimonas rhizosphaerae, assembly GCF_026240105.1. Classification (NCBI taxonomy): domain Bacteria; kingdom Pseudomonadati; phylum Pseudomonadota; class Gammaproteobacteria; order Oceanospirillales; family Halomonadaceae; genus Larsenimonas; species Larsenimonas rhizosphaerae. The sequence continues at coordinate 1,174,092 of NZ_JAPIVE010000001.1, read as the reverse complement.
CTACCGGGTAGGGTTTTTGCAGGCATATGTGAACTGGCCGGAAGCGCCTCTGGAACAGTGTGAACAGCTGGAACAGCTACGGGCGCTGTATCATGGACATCACATTCAGGTCACCCTGTGTGAGGGAGCATATCCACCCGGAGTAGATACTCAGGAAGACCTTGAGCGTGTACGTGGCTGGATTCGGAGGTCGCATGGCGAACCGTGAACGCTGCATTCGCGTATTGTTCGTGTGCCTGGGCAATATCTGCCGGTCACCTACAGCTGAAGGCGTCTTCAGGAGCAAGGTGGCCCAGGCTGGATTGGCAGAGCACATTCTGATCGATTCCTGTGGTACCGGTGACTGGCATGTCGGTCAGCCGCCAGACCCGGGGGCCCGCCGTGCCGCCGCTGATCGAGGCCTGTCCCTGGATGATTTGCGAGCACGGCAGTTGGATGACAGCGATTTCGAGCGCTTTGACTGGATTCTGGCCATGGATAGCGCGAATCTGCGTGATATAAAGCGGCGTTCCCCCCCGCATGCTCGTGCCCGAATTGCGCTTTTCCTGCCGTTTGCGCCACGTCTTGATGTCACGGATGTACCTGACCCCTATGGGGAAGGCAATGAGGCGTTTGATCAGGTCTATGCACTGGTGGATCAGGCCAGCGACGCCTTTCTGAATGAACTTCAGCGAATGGCCCCGTGGCAGGCATGATGCGTCAGGATATTGATCTTGCGGCGCGCAATACACTGCGTCTTCCTGCTCGAGCGCAATGGTGGTGTGAGGTCGATACGATTGCCTCGCTGCGTGACACTCTTGCGATCGCGCAGTCACGACAGTGGCGTGTCCGTGTGCTGGGGGGCGGCAGTAATGTCATTTTGCCATCTGTAGTATCAGGTCTGGTACTGAGATATACCGGGCAGGGCTGCTGGTTTGGCGAGTGGCTCAACGAGGCTGACCGGTTGCTGCATGTTGAAGCTGGTATCGACTGGCATGCGCTGGTGCTTCGTTGCTGTGATGCCGGGTGGTGGGGCATCGAGAACCTGGCGCTGATTCCCGGTACGACAGGCGCTGCACCTGTTCAGAATATTGGTGCCTATGGTGTCGAGCTGTCTGATGTCGTGCATGAAGTCCATTTGATCGAGCTGGAGAGCGGTGCCTATCGCATTCTGTCTTCGGCGCAATGCCTGTTTGGATATCGCGACAGCATTTTCAAGCAGGCGCTGGCCGGTCAGGTCGTTATTGTACGTGTCGTGCTGCGCTTGTCCCGCACGCCGTCTCCTCGCCTGGGCTACCAGGGGCTTACGCATCTGGCGGAGCAGGCTGCGCTTTCACCCCGTACTGTCGCAGATGCTGTAACGGCTCTTCGCCGATCCAAGCTGCCTGACCCGGCAGATATCGGCAATGCCGGCAGTTTTTTCAAAAACCCGATCGTGTCTCTGGACGTAATAGAGCGCTTGAAGCGCGACTATCCTTCAATACCCATCTATCCGGTGGATAGTGCCGGTGCAAAGGTAGCCGCGGCCTGGTTGATCGATCAGTGTGGTCTCAAGGGATTGAAGTGGCCGGAAGGCGTGGGCATTCATGATCGTCAGGCGCTTGTCCTGACCCATGATGGCCGTGGTAACGCGGAGGATGTGTTGGCGCTGTCCGATTATATAGCCGAGACCGTGCAGGGTCGTTTCGGGGTCGTGCTGGAGCGTGAGCCTGGTTTCTGGGGTGAGCTACCGGCACATTGACCTTAAGATGATGCTATCTATCCTGCCGACCTATAAAAAAAGCCCCTCAACCGAGGGGCTTTTTGTGAGGGCACGTCAAGCGCCCCGGATCAGGTCTGACTGGCGTCCTGATCCTTCTGCTGCTGCCGTTGGCGACGCTTGACTTCCCGTGGGTCGTTGTAGGCCCGACCGCGGGATGTAAGCCCGGCGCCCTTGGGAGGCGCGGTATCGCTCCCGGCCTTGTCTGCATTGTCAGCGCTTATGGCTGGCTCCACTGCTGTAGTGCCGGCGCGGGCAATGGCAGGTGTTGTGCCCGGTGAGGCTTTCTCTGCCAGAGTGTCTGCCGGTTTGGCGTTGGCTGACTCGGTCGCTTTTGCATCTGCCGGTTTGGCGCTGGCCGATTCAGTCGCCTTGGCATCTGCCGGTTTGTTTCTGGCCGACTCAGTCGCTTTTGCATCTGCCGGTTTGGCGCTGGCCGATTCAGTCACCTTGGCATCTGCCGGTTTGGTGCTGGCCGACTCAGTCGCTTTTGCATCTGCCGGTTTGGCGCTGGCCGATTCAGTTGCCTTGGCATCTGCCGGTTTGGCGCTGGCCGATTCAGTTGCCTTGGCATCTGCCGGTTTGGTGCTGGCTGATTCAGTTGCCTTGGCATCTGCCGGTTTGGCGCTGGCCGATTCAGTCACCTTGGCATCTGCCGGTTTGGTGCTGGCCGATTCAGTCGCCTTGGCATCTGCCGGTTTGGTGCTGGCCGATTCAGTTGCCTTGGCATCTGCCGGTTTGGTGCTGGCCGATTCAGTTGCCTTGGCATCTGCCGGTTTGGTGCTGGCCGATTCAGTTGCCTTGGCATCTGCCGGTTTGGCGTTGGCCGGTTCAGTTGCCTTGGCATCTGCCGGTTTGGTGCTGGCTGATTCAGTTGCCTTGGCATCTGCCGGTTTGGCATCTGCCGGTTTGGCGTTGGCCGGTTCAGTCGCTTTTGCATCTGCCGTTTTGGCACTGGCCGGCTTAGTTGCCTTGGCATCTGCCGGTTTGGCGTTGGCTGACTCGGTCGCCTTGGCGCTGGCGTCTGCTGATTTGCTGTCGGCTGACTGTGCGTCGGCAGATTGAGTGCTGTCTTCTTTTCTCGACGTGCCACGTGAAGAGGGCGGTGTCTTGTGATACAGGCTGGGGGCACGTGTGCCCGTCTCTCCTGTAGCTTCCGTCCTGCCTTCCTTCTTCGTGGTGCTGTCAGGCGACTGGGCACTGGGTACCGATTCGGCAGTGGGGGTGCCATGAGTCGGCTTGCCCTGTGCGGGTGCCGTATCCGTTGATGGCGCAGCATTGTCTCCCTGCGCCTGCAGGGTTTCCTGCTCGGCAACAGCACTGGGATTCAGTGCCTGCTTGCGAGTGCGATTGCGCGGATTATTACGCGTACGCTTGGGCTTGCCGGTCGGCTGCTCTTCCTGCGTGGTGCCTGAACCGCTGGTATCCGTCGCTGTGTGACTTGTGTCGGCGGCCTTGGAGTCTACCGGTTTGTTCTCGGCGGGCTTGTCCGAGGATTTATCGGTGCGATCCGCCTGGGATGGCTTGCGGTCGTTGCCACTATTGTTCTTCCGATTTGCGTTGCGATCATCGTTTTTGGCCTGGGGCTCACGTGTATCGCTATTGCCCTTGCCGTTTTTGCCGTTTCGACGGTCACGGTTGGAAGAACTGTTTTTGTCGTCACGCTCTCCATCCTGGTCACGGTTGGCATTGCGGCGCTTGTCAGGGCGTCCGTTGTTGCCTTCGCTGGCAGGCGTACGTTCGTTGTCATCCGACTTGCGCTCATTGGCAGCCGGCTTGCGCTCGGTGTCGGCTGTTTTGCCAGTGCGCGTACCGGACGATGCATTGCTGCCGTCCTTGCCGGTGCCGGCTGTCGTCGGCCTGGTGGGGGCAGCCTGTTTTTCGCGAGTGGCCGGGCGGGCAGGAGGGGTCTCTGCGGGAATGTCAGACTCGGAACCGAGCAGTCTGCTCATGCCGCGGAACAGTCGACCCATGAAGCCTGTGGGCTGTGCCTGTTCAGGCTGAGCTGCTGGTGCAGCGTCATCGTTTTGCTTGAGTGAAGCAGGCGCAGGGGCATGAGCCACCATCTTGACGGCTGCCTCGGTACGCTGAATGGGTTTTTCAGCCGAAAGGGCATCATCATGAAGCTGGTGTTCGATTTCGGCCGAGAGCTCGAAGCTGGGCTTGCCGATATCATCTTCATCCATCTGATCGTCACGGAAGCGCTGCACTTCATAGTGAGGCGTGTCCATGTCCGGTTGTGGCAGAAGGACTACCTTGACGTTCTGACGCTCCTCGACGGCGGCCAGGACGCTGCGTTTTTCATTCAGAAGATAGGTGGCAACCGGCACCGGCAGAAGGGCACGAATCTGGGAGCTGCGTTCCTTCATGGCCTCTTCTTCAATCAGACGCATGACCGACAGCGACAGTGAGCGAACGTCACGGATGGTGCCCTGACCGTCACATCGCGGGCATACTACGCCACTGGTTTCACCCAGAGAGGGGCGAAGACGCTGGCGTGACATTTCCATCAGGCCAAAGCGGGAAATGCTGCCGGTTTGCACGCGTGCACGATCAAGCTTGACCGAGTCGCGAAGACGATTTTCGACATCGCGGCGGTTGCGGGCCGGTGACATGTCGATGAAGTCGATCACGATCAGGCCGCCGATATCACGCAGGCGCAGCTGGCGAGCGATTTCTTCTGCCGCCTCAAGATTGGTCTGAAGGGCCGTTTCCTCGATGTCGCTGCCCTTGGTGGCACGGGCAGAGTTGATATCGATGGAGACCAGCGCTTCGGTATGGTCGATGACAATCGAGCCGCCGGAGGGCAGTTTCACATCACGCTGATAAGCCGTTTCGATCTGTGATTCGATCTGAAAACGTGAGAAGAGCGGAACGTCATCGGTATAGAGCTTGATCTTGCTTTCATAGGTCGGCATGACCGTACGGACAAAGGCCAGTGCTTCTTCATGTATGCTGGGGCTGTCGATCAGGACTTCACCGATGTCCTGACGCAGGTAGTCGCGCATTGCCCGAATGATGACATTGGATTCGCGATAGATAAGAAACGGAGCCGAGCGCTTGCCGGCTTCTTCAGTGATGGCTTCCCATACCTGAGTCAGATACCTGAGATCCCACTGAAGCTCTTCTGCCGAGCGGCCGATACCGGCCGTACGCACGATCACGCCCATTTTCTCGGGCATGTCGAGCTTGCTCATGGCTTCCTTGAGTTCGGCACGTTCCTCGCCCTCGATGCGGCGTGAAATACCGCCGGCACGCGGGTTGTTGGGCATCAGTACCAGAAAGCGTCCTGCCAGGCTTACAAACGTGGTCAGGGCTGCACCCTTGTTGCCACGTTCTTCCTTGTCGACCTGAACAATGACTTCCTGGCCTTCGCGCAGGACTTCACGAATGTTGGGGCGACCGCTGACATCCTTCACGAAATATTCGCGAGAAATTTCCTTCATCGGCAGGAACCCGTGGCGGTCTGCACCAAAGTCGACGAAGGCGGCTTCAAGGCTGGGCTCTACGCGAGTAATCTTGCCGCGATAAATATTGGCTTTTTTCTGTTCCCGAGCACCGGATTCGATATCAAGATCGTAAATCCGCTGTCCGTCTACCATGGCTACCCGCAGCTCTTCCGGCTGGGTGCCGTTAATCAACATTCGTTTCATGGTGTCTCGCAAAACAAGAGCGCATCGAGAGACTGTCATGAACCACTACAGGGCCTTCATGTCACGGGTGAAGGCGAACAGTTGTTCAGGGATGCCTTGGCATCGATGACAAGTTGTCATTTTCGTGCCCTTCACACCGCGTGCAAAAAAGGCGTCAGTATGGGTTCAAAACATCAACGACGCCGAACGGGTCTGCAGTGTGTTGTGCTCAATGCATGTCGAGAATGCCTTGCATGCCTTTGACGGCCTTGGCCATCAGTACATGACGTGATCATGATGAGTACGCGGTAATATCAGGACATGTCGCGGTGATGTGTCATCTACCGGTCCTTGTTTCTATCACCAGACACCTGGCATTTGCCGATGCAACGCCGCCGGTCTTCGACACGGAGGTCATTATTTTCCCGAACTTCTAAAGAAAGCCGGGCATTACATAAACGGGTATTTCATACCGATCTTATTCGTTGCTTTGGCCTGCGTGTTCTCGAAAAAGTGCAGGCGCTTCAACAGGAAATAAAGGCCCTGTCCAAGCTCTGGCAATATATCAGTTAACCCCCACCCCAGCAATTCGCCCCCGTGGTCAAATTATCCGTTAAGATGGCCACCTTATCGATGTATCAAGCTACGAGGATGTCGGATGGCTGAAGGGCGTGACGTACAGTGGATAGAGATTGACAGTGGCCATGCCGGTCAGCGTCTGGACAACTTTTTGCTGACGCGGCTCAAGGGTGCGCCGCGAACCCTGATTTATCGCATCATTCGAAAAGGTGAGGTGCGAGTCAACAAAAAACGGGCGAAGGTAGATCAGCGACTGGTTATCGGTGATCTGGTGCGGGTACCACCGCTGCGCCTGAAGCCCGAGGAAGCCGTTCGAGAAGTCAGTGATAATCTCAAGAATGTGCTGGCCGGCAGTGTGCTGGCCGAATCCGATGCCTGGCTGGTCATCAACAAGCCTTCCGGGCTGCCTGTCCATGGCGGCAGTGGCGTCAAGATCGGGCTGATCGAGGCCCTGCGACAGATCCGTACTGACCTGACCTTCCTTGAACTGGTCCATCGGCTGGATCGGGATACATCAGGGTGTTTGCTGCTTGCCAAGACGCGTGATGCACTGGTAACGCTCAATGATGCCCTCAAGCAGAAGAAAATGGACAAGCGCTACTTGGCCCTCGTGGAAGGTCGCTGGCCGGCTCGACGCGACTGGGTGAGTGCACCACTGGATCGCTATGATGCCGGTAATGGTGAGCGTCGTGTGCGTGTCGACAAGAATGGCAAACGCTCCCGAACCCGCTTCAACGTGGTCGAGACCTTCGCAGGCATGACACTGATGGAGGCTGAGCCGATTACCGGACGAACGCATCAGATCCGTGTGCATGCCCAGCATGCTGGGCATTCCTTGCTGTCGGACCGGAAGTACGGTTCTCGGGAAGGTGAGCAGATGGCCAGACGCATCGGCCTTGAGCGCCTGTTCCTTCATGCCCACCAGTTGAGCTTTCCTGACCCGACCAGTGGCCGGGAAGTTACCATCAAGGCGCGTATGGGCGATGAATTGACCTCGGCGCTGGCTCGAGCGCGGCTTTTAACCTGAGCATTTGTTTTCTTTACAGGTGAGTGGTGTTTTCCGGGCGGAGTAGAGATGAAATATCAACTGATCATTTTTGACTGGGATGGCACCTTGATGGATTCCCAGGCGCGCATCGTGAGCTGTATGCAACGAGCAGCCCTGGCGGCAGGAGCCGGCTCCCTGTCATCGGAGGCGGTGCGTCATATCATCGGGCTGGGGCTACCGGAAGCGATTCTTGTGTTGTGTCCGTCGTTGTCTGCTCCTCAGCGTGAGGTCATGCGGCAGTATTACGCCGATTATTTCGTGGCAGCCGAGACGCATGATGCCCCGATGCAGTTCTTTCCGGGCGTCAGGCAGGGCCTGGACCGGTTGCACCGACAGCCTGGTCTGACGCTTGCGGTGGCTACGGGCAAGAGTAGACGCGGGCTCGATCGGCAGTTCGAAAGCCATGCCTGTGGGCACTGGTTTGCAGCCAGTCGGACGGCAGATCTTACCGAGTCAAAACCCTCACCGCTGATGCTTGAAGAGCTGCTGGAACAGCTGAATGTGCCGGTTGACAGGGCCTTGATGGTCGGTGACACCTCCTATGACCTTGAAATGGCACAGCGACTGGGCATGGATCGTGTGGCCATGACCTATGGGGTTCATGCCCCGGAAGTGTTGCGGCGTCATGCCCCGGTGTATGAAACGGCTGATTTTTCAGCGCTTGTGAACTGGATTGAGCGCGCCGTGTGATGGCGCTTTTTTTGCGTTATTTCTGGCCAATGGAGTGTATGGCATGAGCGATCATGATTCGTCTGACCCCTGGGCGGAAGGCCGCGATGAGCGGCCTGCACCGTCACGTTCACGGAGTGCCCCGGATGATCAGGCGCGGTTGATGGATCGCTGGGTGCAGGAAATTACGCGGGAGCAGCGTCGATCACGGCGCTGGAGGATCTTTTTTCGCCTTGTTTATATCGGCCTGTTCGGTCTGCTGGTATTCGGGGTTTACCGGGGCGTGGGGTCGCTTGATGTTGACGCGGGAGCCCGAGGTGGCGGCGGTCCGCATGTGGCTACCGTGCGGATCAATGGTGTGATCGATGCCGAGGGGCCGGCCAGTGCCGATACCGTGATCAAGGGATTGCATGATGCCTTTGATGACGAAAAGGCCCGAGCCATCGTACTGCGTATCAATAGTCCTGGTGGGTCGCCGGTGCAGTCTCAGCGCATCTATCAGGAAATTCGACGACTAAAGGGACACTCTCCCGACAGGCCGGTAGTGGCAGTCATCGAGGATATCGGGGCCAGTGGTGCCTATTACATCGCTGCGGCGGCCGATGATATCTATGCGGCGCCGGCCAGTCTGGTGGGCTCGATCGGTGTCATCTACTCGGGCTTTGGCTTCAAGGAGGCCATCGGTCGCCTGGGGGTAGAGCGGCGAGTCTTTACGGCGGGTGAAAACAAGGACCTGCTTGATCCCTTTCGAGATGTGACCCAGGCTCAGCGTGACTTCTGGAAAACCATTCTCGATACCACGCACCAGCAGTTCATCAATGATGTGAAGGCTGGTCGCGGTGATCGACTTGCCTCGGATCCTGCCCTTTTTTCCGGGCTGGTATGGACGGGAGAGCAGGCGCAGGTCAATGGCCTGACCGATGGAGTGGCCACCTTTGATCAGCTGATTCGTGACCGTTTCAGCGTGGAGCAGGCTGTTGACTATACCCTGTCACCGGATCCCCTTGAACGGCTGTCGCGCCAGCTGGGCCAGGTCGCGGCCCAGTGGCTTGGGATAGGCAGTCAGTCCACAGGGTCTCCTGTGCGTTATCAGGTGCCGTAAGCACTCTGTTCGCCGTCACGGCATGGCGAGCAGGGGGTCCATGCCGCTTTCGCGCAGCAGGCGGCACAGTGCAATGAGGGGCAGGCCGATCAGTGCGTTGGGGTCACGACCATCCAGTCGTTCGAACAGCGTGATACCCAGCCCCTCCATGCGAAAGCTTCCTGCGCAGTCAAGAGGGTGCTCACGGGCAAGATAGGCGTTGATTTCCTCTGCTGTGAGGTGTCTGAAGTAGACGTCAAAGGGCTCTGTATGGTGGCGCGCCATGCCTGCGGGATCGATGACGGTCAGGGCGGTCAGGAAGCGTACATGCTGGCCTGAAAATCGGCTGAGCTGGTCGAAGGCGGCGTCCATGTGGCCCGGCTTTCCGAGAATGCTGCCATCATGCAGGGCAATCTGATCACTGCCGACAATAATGCTGCCGGCATGAGGAATGGCCGTTTTTTCTGCCTTTTGTCGTGCCAGTCGAGCGACCAGTACTTCCGGGGGCTCGTCCCTGTGGGGTGTCTCATCGATGTCCGGTGAATGGCACTCGAAGGACGATGTTAGTCTCTCCAGTAACTGACGTCGCCAGGGTGAACTGGATGCCAGCACCAAACGAGGCCGTGCAGGGTGTGGGGCAGGGTGGTCGGTCATGGTATTTCCTTTTGAGGCGAATGCGCCCGGTGCCGGGGTTGAGCGCGATAGACTTTGACAGCGCCCGGGACAATCCCTATTATTGCGCGCCTATGTCAACCACACGATTGCCAAAGACCGTTGAGCCTTATCGGCTGGCCTCTCAGGGTGAACTCCTGAGCGGGTCTCTTCCGCTTGCCCATTTTTCGCGTTTGGTCGACGCGATTGGTGACCAGGTCAACGAGTGTCAGGTCGAACTGGTGTTCGGTATCGACATGCAGCGTCAACACTATATCGAAGGCCGGCTAAGGGCCGATGTTGATATGCGGTGTCAACGCTGCCTTCAGCCGCTTCCGGTATCACTGGACAGCTCGTTTCTGCTGGGGCTGGTGACCACTGACGAACTTGCAGCTCGCTTGCCGGGCCGCTACGAGCCGGTGTTTGTGGAAGACGAGCAGCTCGATCTGCTCCCGGTTGTTGAAGACGAGCTGTTGCTGACACTGCCTCAGGTCGTCTACCACGATGAGAGTGACTGCCCTGTTCGTCAGGAAGACCTCAAAAGTGGAGATGCCGATGCGGTCAGTGAAGAGACCAAACCCAATCCTTTCAGTGTGCTCGGCTCGCTGAAAGACAAACACTGATTTTTGTAATCACGACTGGAGACCTGTCATGGCTGTCCAAAAGAACCGCAAGACCCGTTCCAAGCGCGGCATGCGTCGCTCACACGACGCGCTGAGCGCACCTACTCTGACGGTAGACAAGGAAACCGGCACGACGCATCGTCGTCACCACGTCGCTCCTGACGGTTTCTACCGCGGGCGTCAGGTTGTCGAAATCGACGCATAATCGACACTGAGCGCACATCGGTGCGTATCGCTGTTGATGCCATGGGCGGGGACTTCGGTCCCCGCACTACTGTGCGCGGGGTGGCTCAGGCACTTGCCGCCAACGCCGAGTACAGCGCCACACTGTTTGGTCCCTCCGACGTCCTGTATCCCTTTCTGGAAGCTTTACCCGCTTCGCTACGCGATGCACGTGAGCGCATGTCCCTTGTGCATGCAGAGCATGTGGTGGGTGATGATGTCCGGCCTTCTCGGGTCCTGAGAGCTCCTGATACGTCAAGCATGCATCAATGCCTTCTCGCACTCAGTGATGGCAGGGCGCAGGCGTGTGTCAGTGGCGGGCATACCGGCGCACTGATGGCGTTGGCCCGTCACTATATCGGCATGAGTGCCGGGTTGGAGCGACCGGCGATCAGTGCCGCCATCCCCTCGGAGCGCGATGGGCGCTGTTACATGCTGGACCTTGGTGCCAATGTCGACTCGCCTCCTCGAAATCTTGCACAATTTGCACGGATGGGTGCTGCCATGGCCAGTATTGTTGATGGGCTGGCATGTCCGAGAGTGGCGCTTTTGAACGTAGGAGTCGAGCCAGGGCGTGGCGAGCGTCGTGTGCGGGATGTTGACGCACTGCTCAGATCCTCACCCTCAAGCGGTTTTGATTATGTGGGGTTTGTGGAGGGTGACGCCATATTTTCCGGCAAAGTGGATGTGGTGGTGTGCGACGGAGCGGTAGGTAATGTCGTGCTCAAGAGCAGTGAAGGGCTGGCACGAATGCTGGGCCAGCGACTTCAGCAGACATTCGAGCACAGCTGGCGTACGCGGTTGGTAAGCCTGCTGGCACGTCCTGCGCTGAGCCGCTTTCGCGAGGAGCTCGACCCGGTGCGCTACAATGGGGCCAGCTTTCTTGGTCTGGCCGGGACGGTGGTGAAAAGTCATGGCGGCGCGGATGCCCGGGGATTTTCCTTTGCGGTTCGTCGCGCGGCTCTGGAGGCCTCCCAGCGCTTGCCCGAGCGATTATCGGAGTGGCTTGTCGGGGAATAACGCAAGAACAAGGTTTTGCTCATGGGCAGGCTCGCGTATGATGCGCGCCGGTACGCTTTCCTGATCAATCAACTGATCAGGAAAGCGTATGGCGGGCCGCTGGCCCTGCTTCGGTATTCAACGAGAACAGATATAGGTGACTGTCATGACCAACTCTCTGGCCTTCGTGTTCCCCGGTCAGGGCTCTCAGCAGATTGGCATGCTCAGAGAGCTGGCCGAGCGCTACAGCGTGGTGCGAACGACCTTCGAGGAAGGTGCCCAGGCACTGGGCTATGACTTGTGGAACGTGGTTCAGGAAGGGCCTGCCGAGGCGCTTAACGAAACGGCCTGCACCCAGCCTGCACTGCTGACTGCCAGTGTGGCCATCTGGCGTGTGTGGCAGGAGCTTGAAGGCCCGCGCCCACATGTCATGGCGGGACACAGTCTCGGTGAGTACAGTGCCCTGGTCTGCTCTGGTGCTCTTGGCTTTGCTGACGCGGTTCGCCTGGTGCGCCGCCGGGGGGAGGCCATGCAGGCCGCGGTACCTCAGGGCGTTGGAGCCATGGCCGCCGTGCTGGGCCTGGATAATGCAACCGTGGAAGCGGCGTGTCATGATGCGTCTCAGGGTGAAATCGTTGCGGCGGTTAACTACAATGCGCCGGGTCAGGTAGTGATTGCCGGTAACCGTTCTGCCGTCGAACGTGCCATTGCCGCCTGTCAGGAAGCGGGTGCCAAGCGAGCCATCTCGCTGCCGGTCTCCGTACCATCCCATTGCGCGTTGATGGAGCCGGCCTCTCGAGTGCTGGCCGATGCCCTGGGTGACATGGATGTGCGGGTACCGCGTTACCAGGTGGTTCAGAATGTTGATGCGCTGGCGCCCGATAATACGGCGACGCTGTCCGACAATCTGGTTCAACAGCTTTACAAGCCGGTTCTATGGACCGACTGTGTCAATGCCATGGTAGAGCAGGGTGCCACGACCTTTATCGAATGTGGCCCCGGCAAGGTGTTGACAGGCCTTGGCAAGCGGATCAATCGTGGTATTCGCGGTCAGGCCATCAATGACCCGGAAAGTCTGGCCAGTGCGCTGGAGATGGCCCGGGAAAGCACAAGCGACAACAAGTGAGTCCTTCGAATGTCAGATGAACGCAAGGTAGCGCTGGTAACAGGTGCCAGTCGGGGTATTGGTCAGGCCATCGCCCGTCAGCTGGGGCAGCAGGGTTTCATCGTTATCGGTACTGCGACTACTGAAGACGGCGCTCGGCGGATCAGTGAGGATCTGGCGGCCCTGAATGTCGACGGTATGGGGCTGATGCTGGACGTTACCAGTGCCGAATCCATTGATGGCGTGCTGAAGCACATTGCCGAGACGCATGCTGCGCCGACGGTTCTGGTCAACAATGCCGGCATTACCCAGGACAACCTGCTGATGCGCATGAAGGAGCATGAGTGGGATTCGGTGATGGATACCAATCTCAAATCCGTCTACCGTGTTTCCAAGGCATGCCTGCGGGGCATGACGAAAGCACGATTTGGCCGTATTATCAGCATCAGCTCGGTCGTGGCCGCCTCTGGTAATCTGGGGCAGACCAACTATGCTGCCGCCAAGGCGGGCATGGAAGGGTTCTCCCGCTCGCTGGCGCGTGAAGTAGGCTCGCGGAACATTACCGTCAATTGCATTGCGCCCGGGTTCATTGCAACGGACATGACCGAGAAATTACCCGAAGAGCATCGTGAGGCGTTGTTGTCTCAGGTGCCGTTGTCCCGTCTGGGGCGGCCGGAAGAGATCGCGGCCGCCGTAGGCTTTCTTGCCAGTGATCAGGCAGGCTATATCACTGGTGAAACCATCCATGTCAATGGCGGCATGAATATGCGCTGATAACTGTGGCGGCGCGGTTGCGTCGTCCGGTGCCGGCCTATAAACTACCCGCTGATTTGAGCTAGCGGATTCGTCCTACTAGGAGTAACGAGATAATGAGTACCATCGAAGAGCGCGTAAAGAAAGTCGTAGCCGAACGGCTGAATGTCAAGGAAGACGAGATCCAGAACAGCTCTTCTTTCACCGAAGATCTTGGCGCGGACTCTCTGGACACCGTAGAACTGGTGATGGCGCTTGAAGAGGAATTTGATACTGAAATTCCCGACGAGGAAGCGGAAAAGATTACCACCGTGCAGGAAGCCATCGATTACATCAACGCTCATCAGTAAGCCGCGTTGAGCGCGTCGCTAGACGCCTGCAGGTGACGAAGCCGTTCTGGTAACAGAACGGCTTCGTCTTTATGTGGGCTTTAACGTGCGTGGCAAAGGTCAATGGAATGGCTGTCATCCAGTAAATCGATGAGGGCTGATTATCCCACCAGGCACAATTATCGGTATAATGCGTGGTTTGCTGTCGGCAGTTGTTGCTGCATGACATTTTTTCGCGGCCTGGTCCCGCAATCACTGGGTAGTTTGGAGGAGTAGCAATGTCTCGCAGAAGAGTCGTGGTGACCGGCCTTGGCATGCTGACACCCGTTGGCAACACGGTCGACGAGACATGGGCCAACATCAAGGCCGGCAAGAGTGGTATCGGCCCGATCGAGCATTTTGATGCCACAGGCTTCAATACTCGCTTCAGTGGTCCCATCCGGAATTTTGATGCTGGTGCCTATTTCAATCCCAAGGATGGCCGCAAGATGGACCTGTTCATCCAGTATGGAGTGGCGGCTGCCACGCAGGCCATTCAGGATTCGGGCATCGTGTGCACCGAGGACAACGCAGAGCGTATCGGTGTAGCCATTGGTTCCGGTATCGGCGGTTTGCCGATGATCGAGAATAACCATAACGCCATGCTCAAGGGCGGTGCCCGTCGTATTTCGCCCTTTTTTGTTCCCGGCTCGATCATCAACATGATCGCCGGGAATCTGGCGATCATGCACGGCTTCAAGGGCCCCAATATCGCGATCACGACGGCCTGCACGACAGGTACCCACAACATCGGGTACTCCGCGCGCACCATCGCCTACGGTGATGCTGATGTCATGGTCTGTGGCGGGTCGGAAATGGCATCTACGCCGCTGGGCATCGGGGGCTTCGGCTCGGCGCGAGCCCTGTCCACCCGCAATGATGATCCGCAGGCCGCCAGCCGGCCCTGGGACAGGGATCGTGATGGTTTTGTTCTTTCCGATGGTGCCGGCGTCATGGTGCTGGAAGAATATGAACATGCGCGTGCCCGTGGCGCGACGATCTATGCCGAGTTGACGGGCTTTGGCATGAGTGATGACGCCTATCACATTACTTCACCCAACGGCACCGGGGCCGGCCAGGCCATGCGCAAGGCGCTTCTGGATGCCGAAATCAATGGTGATCAGGTGGATTACATCAATGCTCATGGAACCTCGACTCAGGCAGGCGATGCGGCCGAGAGTCAGGCCATTGAAGCAGTGCTGGGTGATGCAGCATCACGGGTAGCGGTCAGTTCGACCAAGTCCATGATCGGCCATCTGCTGGGAGCAGCCGGCTCTGTCGAGGCCATTCTATCGGTACTGGCCATGCGTGATAATGTAGCGCCGCCGACCATTAACCTGGATAACCCGGGTGAGGGCTGCAATCTGGATTATGTGCCCCATACTGCGCGAGAAATGCGCATCGACCATGTGCTGACCAATTCCTTCGGGTTTGGCGGTACGAACGGGTCGCTGGTCTTCAGTCGGGTCTGATGAGCATGGGTGTTGTGGACGGGCCGTCCGGTGTCTCCTTTGGCGACCGTGGACTGGCTTACGGTGACGGGATGTTTGAAACCATCCTGGTACGTGACGGAACGCCCATGCTGTGGAAGTACCATGTCGCTCGCCTGCATGATGGCGGGCGCAGGCTGGGCATTTCACTGCCTTCTGAAAAGGCCCTGCACGACGCGATGGCCGCTGCCTGTAGTCAGGTGCAGGGCGATGCGGTCTTCAAGCTGATCGTGACACGTGGTGAAGGCGGACGAGGCTATCTTCCCCCATCGGTGGCCGAGCCGGCCTGGCAGTGTCGCGCCGTGCCTTTTGACGCGAATACTGCATGCTGGCAAGGCATCACGGCTCGCCTGTGTCATCTTGTGCTGTCGGACCAGCCTGCACTGGCAGGGATCAAGCACCTGAGTCGGCTCGAAAATGTCATGGCGCGTCGAGAGTGGACGGACCCACGAATTGCCGAGGGTCTGCTTCTTGATGCTCGGGGTGAGCTGGTGGAAGGCACCTGCATGAATGTAGCCTGGTGCGAGCAGGGGCAGTGGTTTACGCCCGGCCTTCGCCATAGTGGTGTTGCCGGTACGCTGCGAGCAGCGCTTCTGGATGCCGGCTTTTTGACCATCAGTGCGATAGATACCGCTGGTCTGAGCCATAGCGATGCGGTTGTGGTTTTCAATTCGGTGCAGGGCGTCTGGCCCCTTGAGCGGCTCATGGGCAGTGATGGGCAGTTGCTTGCCGAGTGGAATGACCTTGCCCTGCATCGTACCTTTCAGCATGACGCCCACCCCTTTCTGGGTTATCCCTCCTTGATACAGTGATGCCGTCCCATGCGATTTCTCAAATGGTGTTTGATTATTCTGGTTCTGGCTGGATTGACCGGTGCCAGTGCCTATGGCTGGTGGCGTTTTGTGCTGTCACAGCCAATAGCCCTTAAAAGCCCGACCGTCTTTGAAGTGACCCGGGGTGAGGGAGCGCGTCAGGTGCTGTCATCGCTTGAGCAGCAGGACATCATCAGTGCCGTCTGGCCTTACAAGGTGCTGGGGCTGCTGGAGCCTGACCGCCTTCGCAGGCTGCGAGCCGGTGAGTTCGAGGTGACGCCGGACATGACGGCCTACCAGTTGCTCGACAGGCTATCAAGCAACGAGGTGGTTACCTATCGCCTGACGATCCCGGAGGGCTGGACCTTTCATCAGATGCGTCAGTTGATCAATGGTGCCGACAAGCTGGATCACTCGACTCGCACTCTGGATGACAACGCTCTGATGGCCGAGCTGGGTCATGAGGGAATGAATCCGGAAGGGCGGTTTTTTCCCTCTACCTACCGGTTCCACAAGGGCACCAGCGATTTACACCTGTATCGTCAGGCATTTGCCCGCATGTCCGATGTGGTCGACAAGGCCTGGGCGGAGCGCGACAAGGATCTGCCGCTGACTTCGCCCTATGAAGCCCTGATTCTGGCTTCATTGATTGAAAAGGAAACCGGGGCTCCTGAAGAGCGACGTGAAATTGCTGGTGTGTTCGTGCGCAGACTTGAAAAGGGCATGCGGCTACAGACGGATCCCACGGTCATCTACGGGCTTGGAAAATCCTATAACGGGGATATTACCCGCGCGGATCTGAAGGGCATCACAGCATATAACACTTACGTCATCGACGGGCTGCCGCCTACGCCGATCGCGCTGCCCGGCAAGGCGGCCATCGATGCAGCAGTACATCCGCTGCCTGGATCATCGCTTTACTTTGTCGCAAAGGGCGGCGGCCGCCATCAGTTTTCCGATACGCTGGCCGAGCACAATCGGGCAGTACGACGTTATCAACTTGGTCAGGGCCAATAGTCATGAGCGCAGCACATGGTGGTTTCATTACGCTTGAAGGCTCTGAAGGGGTCGGCAAGACCACCAACATGACCTTTGTCTGTGATTACCTGGCGGCACAGGGGCTGGAAGTGGTCAGAACCCGGGAGCCGGGAGGAGCACCCCGGGCAGAGTCGATTCGTGCGTTGTTGCTTGATCCGTCGAACGATGAGCCACTGGATGACTGTGCCGAGCTGCTTCTGGTATTTGCCGCCAGGGCGCAGCATCTGAGCCAGGTTGTCCGTCCGGCCATGGCTCGGGGAGCCATTGTGGTCTGTGATCGTTTCACGGATGCGACTTACGCCTACCAGGGGGCTGCACGGGGAATGCCGAGCGCCTGGATTGATCAGCTTCGTGGCCTGGTGCATCCGGCCCTGACGCCGGACATCACGTTCCTGCTTGATATGCCGGTTGCTGACGCCGCGAACCGGGTCGCTGCACGAGGCGGGCAGACAGACCGCTTCGAGCAGGAGCGGGCGGCCTTTTTCGAGCAGGTTCGTCAGGGGTATCTGTCTCTTGCTGCACAGGAGCCTGGCCGCGTCAAGGTGATTGATGCGGCCAGGTCTCTCAAGGCCATCGAGCAGGACATCATGACCCATCTTGATCGACTGATACCATCATGGACGTAAGCCCCTACCCCTGGCAGCAGCCGCTTTTTGATCATTTTGCCGACGTGCTCGGTGACGGGCGTCTACCTCATGCCATCCTGCTGACCGGCCCCGAGGGGCTGGGAAAATCACAGCTGGTAAATGCACTGTCAGCGCGGCTTTTATGCCGGCGTGCTCAGGGGCATGCCGTGGCCTGCGGGGCGTGCCACGATTGCCGTATGCTGCTGGCAGGGCATCACCCGGATGTATTGCGGGTTCATCCTGCCGATAAGGGCAAAATGATCCGGGTAGATGCCGTTCGGGACATCAGTGCCTTTGTATCCCAGACCGCCCAGCAGGGCGGTTATCGCGTCATTGATCTTTCCCCCGCCGAGCGCATGAATACGGCGGCCGCCAATGCGCTGTTGAAAAGTCTGGAAGAGCCTGGGGCGCGCACGGTATTTCTGCTCTCTGCTGACATTGTGTCACGGGTGATGCCGACGATCCGCAGTCGCTGCCAGCAGTGGAAGCTGCCCCTGCCCGAACGACAGCAGGGGCTTGAGTGGCTGACTCGGCATGGAGATATGGATGCAGAGGAGGCGCTGTTCTGGTGGGATGTGGCTGGTGGTGTGCCCCTCCAGGCCAGAATGCTGGCCGAGCCGGAGCAGCGTCGATTGCGGCAGCAGCTTCAGGACAGCTTTGATGCCCTGATCCGAGGCGGAGACCCGGTAGCCGAGGCAGCCCGTCTTGACAAGGGGGCCCTGGGGTTGATTCTTCATTATGGGATTACCTGGCTTGAAGATCTGATTCGGCTGGGCACCTCGGGCGACGAAGCCGGGGTACGCAATCGGGATTTGATGCCGTTATATCGTCAGGCGATCAAGAATGGTCGCGTCAGAGACTGGTTCAAACTGCTGGACTACGCTCGCGAACAGCGTCGCCTGGTCGCTCGGGGCGCCAACCCCAATCCTCAGCTTGTGTATGAAGCCTGGCTGATTCGGTGGGCGGCGCTGCTGAGAAGCTGATGGCATCGTGACCACCGGATCATCAAGGAGTTTACCGTGAGCGCTCACAAGGCCCTGTCATTAACCTTTGATAGCCTGGATACCCTGCTGTCTGCCTATATGCCGTTTCTGGAGCGGGGTGGCCTGTTCGTGCCCACCAGGGACCGCTTTGAACTCGGCCAGCGTGTTTTTCTGTTGATTGTCCTTCCGGATACGGATAACCGTGTGCCGGTCTCCGGTACCGTAGCCTGGGTATCGCCGCCCGGAATGAGTGGCCGGCGCTTGCCCGGGATCGGCGTTCACCTGGATGCTTCCGAGCAGGGGCTGTGCAGTACGATCGAGCAGATGCTGGGTGACAGGCTCAACACGACTCACACCAGTTTCACGCTATAGCGCAATGTGCATCATGTCGGACGCGCCCGGGCCTGCGAGACGGCCTGCTGACCTGCTAGAATAGGGGCCTTGTTGAACAGCTAAAGGCCCGAATAATGACCCCTCAGGCGAACCCGATCACTCTGGTCGACTCCCATTGCCACCTCGATAAGCTGGATCTGACGCCCTATAACGGTGAGCTGGCCGGTGCGCTGGACGCCGCCAGGGACGCCGGTGTTCGACAGTTTCTGGCCATCGCCACGGATATTACCGATGCGCCGGCGATCGTCGAGATCAGTCGGGCTCATTCGGACGTGGTCTATGCCATTGGCGTGCACCCCCTGCGCACCCGTGATGAAGAAGCAAGCCTTGAGGCGCTCCGCGAGGCCGTGGATACCTTTGAGCCGGTTGCCGTCGGTGAAATCGGACTGGATTACATGGCGCCTGAAGGAAAGGCCCCTGGAGTACCGGTCGACGTTCAGCGTGAGCGCTTTGAACGCCATCTGGCCGTGGCACGTGAGGCGGAGCTGCCGGTAATCATTCATACGCGCGGTGCAAAGGAAGATACGCTGACGCTTTTGGAGAAGTATGTTGATCCGGCGGTGGGCGGCGTACTTCACTGCTTTACGGACGATCTTGATATGGCGCGGCGCGCCATACGGCTCGGCTTTTATATTTCCCTGTCCGGCATCGTGACCTTCAATCAGGCCGATAACGTGCGGGAGCTGGCTCGGCAGCTGCCGCTGGATCGTCTGTTGATCGAAACCGACAGCCCCTATCTG
This sequence comes from Larsenimonas rhizosphaerae, assembly GCF_026240105.1. Taxonomy (NCBI): domain Bacteria; kingdom Pseudomonadati; phylum Pseudomonadota; class Gammaproteobacteria; order Oceanospirillales; family Halomonadaceae; genus Larsenimonas; species Larsenimonas rhizosphaerae. Next base: position 1,154,542 of record NZ_JAPIVE010000001.1, on the reverse strand, counting down.
GCTCCCGTTCCTCACCGAGGCACATCCAACGAGCCTCGGCACGTTGTCGAAGTAGCCCGGATGATCGCCGAGGTGCGAGGCATCAGCATGGATGAAGTGGCGATGCAGACTTCCGCCAACTTTTATCACCTGTTCCGACATGCAGTGCCGCAGATGCCGGAAGACGTACAGTCCCGCCTTGGCCACATCAATCACACCATGAGCGCTTGAACAACGAGGCAGGGCTATCAACATGCTGGAACGAATTATTGCGCACCTGGATGGCCAGCCGGCAGCGGCCATTCCGCCCCTGATGGACTGGAATCCTCCGTTGACCGGTGACATGCCCCTGATCATCGATCACGACGGCCAGTGGTATCACGATGGCACGCTGATGACGCGGGAACCCCTGCGCCGGCTGCTGGCCACCCTGATGCGCCGCGAGAGTGATGGTGAGTTCTATCTCGTTACGCCGGTGGAAAAGTTGCGTATTCAGGTTGAAGACACTCCGTTTTATATCATGGATGCCACCTGTCGGGATGAGGGGTGGGAAGTGACCACTGATGTGGGTGATCGTTTCGTGCTGGATGACTCATATTGTTTGATGCTCGACGATTCCGACCGACCGCCCACGATGCCTGTACGGTTTGGCCTGACGGCCAGAGTGCACCGCAATGTCTTTTATCGCTGGGTCGACGACGCCATCTTCCGGGAGACCGACAGCCTGACCGAGTGTGGCGTCATGAGTCAGGGTATCTGGCAGTGTCTCGGGCGGATGGTTGACGGCACGTCATGACAGATCATTCGCCTGCGCCTGAGCTGACCTCCGAGCAGCAGCGCGTTATCAACCATGGTGACGGTCATGCACGCGTCACGGCCGTTGCCGGGGCAGGCAAGACCTCCACGATGGTCGCCCGGGTTGATGCGCTGTTGAATGACGGCGTTCCGCCCGAACGATTGCTGATTCTGATGTTCAACCGACAGGCCCGCGATGATTTTGCGGCCAAGCTGGCCACCCGACGCGGTCAGGCAAGCCGGTTGCCGCAGGTGCGAACCTTTCATTCCATTGGCCATCGCCTGACCCAGAGCCTGACTCGCTGGGGAGTGCTCGACCCGCGTCAGCTGCTTCAGGCGGACTGGCAGCGCGAGCGGTTGCTCAAGCAGGCCGTCGGTGAGGCTATCGGTGATGATCGCGCCACCCTGGAATGGGCACTCGAGCCGGAACGGCTGGAGGAATTCGGCCAGTTCTGTGCGCTTGTCAAGGCAGAGCTGTTAAGCCCGTCTTCGTTGTTTGAGCGTGATGGCTACAGCCGTGACAGCCGCTATTACATCGAGGCCTTTGACTACCTGCAGCAGCGCATGGCCGATCAGGGGCTCATGACCTATGACGACCTGCTGTATCGACCGCTGATGGCGCTGGAGGCGGACCCGGCGCTGGCTGCCCGGGTGCAGGGATTCATGGACCATATCATTATCGATGAATATCAGGACATCAACGAAGTCCAGTTACGGCTGCTCGCCAGTCTGGCCGGATCAAGGGCCCAGGTAATGGCTGTCGGGGATGCGGACCAGTGCATTTATGCCTGGCGCGGTGCGCGGCCGGACGCCATGCTGGACGGGTTTGCCCGGGTGTTTGGTGACAGCACGCCTTATGCCCTGTCCCGGACCTTTCGCCATGGCCACCGCCTCGCGCTGCTGGCCAACCATGCCATTCGTGCCAACGAGCGGGCTGATCGCCCCTTGTGCCTGGCGGCAGAGGGCACCCCGACAACCACGCTGGCCGTAGCCGGATCGCTGGATGCGATCATTGCCTCGCTGGGCAGAAGTGCAGCCTTCGAGCAGTGTGCGATTCTGGTGCGTCACTGGTCACTCAGCGTGCCGGTACAGCTTCAGCTGTTGCGGGCCGGTATTCCCTTCCAACTGGGGCGTCAGGAGCGATTCGTGTTTCGTCTGCCGCTGGTGCAGGCTCTGGCGGGATATATCGAGCTGGCGAGCGAGCCCTCGCTGCTGGCTGACCCGGCACATGTTGAATTGCTGTTTTCCCAGCCGACCCCCTTCGTGGCGCGAGAGCGACTGACCATGCTGTGTGAGGCTCTGGCCCGACGAGGTGAGTGGTTTGCGCGAAACGATGCCCAGCTGAGTGGGCTGTCGCGCGGGCAGCAGCGCACGCTCAAGAAACGCTGGGAGCTGCTGGTGGAGCTTGCCCGGGTGGCGGGGCGCTGGACACCGGCGACGGTACTGACGCATGTCATTGATACACTGGATGCACATAAACTGCTGAAGCGCGCTGCGGCTCGCCCTGACAAGGGCGAGGAAGATGTGCGGCTACTGGATGTACTGGTGGAGCAGGCTCAGGCCATGGCGGATGATCCGGCCGGCTTTGTCGCCATGCTCAAGGCACCGGTAGAAGATCAGCCCGGCGGAGTGATCATTTCCACCGTGCATGGGGCCAAGGGACTCGAGTGGGACCAGGTATTTGTGTATGGCCTCAACGAAGAGGACTTCCCCTTTTATCATCGCGAAAGCCCGTTGACGCCAGCGCGTCTTGAAGAAGAGCGTCGGCTTTATTACGTGGCAGTCACGCGGGCACGAGCGTCATTGATGCTGGTTCATGATGGTGTCGGTCATCGCCCGAGCCGGTTCATTGCAGAAAGTGCCTGGCAGGAGTGTGACCGAATCGGGGGATTGATGGCGCCTGATGCCGTGGTGCCTGATGAGCTTCCGGTCGAGGAGCCGGCTCTGGTAAGGCGCTATCTGGCTGTTTGTGGCATGGAAAAGCCTCATGTGGCACCCCATCCATCCACGGCCGACGGTAGCCGGACAGTTTCCCTGCGCAATGATACTGACTGGCCCCCCGGACAGCGGGTGGATCATCGCATTTTCGGAACCGGGACCATTCAGCACGTGAGTGGGGAAGGGGAGCGCCGTGTATTGACGGTTCAGTTCGATACGGCAGGGACACGAAAACTGATCGCGGCGCAGGCGCCTCTGTCCCTCCTGTCGCCCTGAAACAGGGCATTGCTGCTCCGCCTGTAACGCCGTCAGGCGGGGCAGCATGCTCTGGGCCTCACATGTTGGGGTAGTTCGGACCTCCGCCACCTTCGGGCGCCACCCAGGTAATATTCTGGGCGGGATCCTTGATATCACAGGTCTTGCAGTGCACGCAGTTCTGGAAGTTGATCTGAAACCGTGGTGCGTCTTCGCTGTCTTCCACGACCTCATACACACCTGCCGGGCAGTAGCGGACCGCGGGTTCGGCGTACTCGGGCATATTGACCTGTATGGGAATGCTCGGGTCAGTCAGCTTGAGATGGCAGGGCTGGTCTTCATCGTGATTGGTGTTGGATAGATACACCGATGATGTCCTGTCGAAGGACAGGATGCCGTCCGGTTTCGGGTAGTCGATGGGTTCGCATCGCACCTGACGTTGCAGTCTGGCGTAATCCGGCGTGCGGTCATGCAGGGTAGGCAGCCTGCCATTGAGAGCCTGGTCCAGTGTATTGAATGCACCGCCCAGAACGGTACCCAGCCGGTGGATGGCCGGGCCGAAGTTGCGCGCTGTGTAAAGCTCTTCATGAAGCCAGCTTTGTTCAACGCGGGTCTTGTAACCTTCCAGTAACCTGCCGCCGCTGTCTCCCTTGCTGAGCGCGTCGAAAACACTTTCGGCGGCCAGCATGCCGGACTTCATGGCGGTATGCAGCCCCTTGATCTTGGCAAAGTTCAGCGTGCCGGCGTCACAACCGATCAGCAGGCCGCCTGGAAAGGCCATGTCCGGCAGGCAGTTATACCCGCCCTTGGTGACTGCACGAGCCCCATAGGCGACACGTGTGCCGCCCCTGAGGTGCTTGCTGATGACAGGGTGGTGTTTCAGGCGCTGCATTTCGTCGAACGGGGATACCCAGGGGTTTTCGTAGTCAAGATCGACAAAGAATCCCACCATGACCTGTTGATTATCGCCATGGTAAAGAAACCCGCCCCCATGGGCATGACCTTCGGTAGGCCAGCCAGTGGTGTGAATTACTCGGCCCGGCTGGTGGTGCTCGGCCGGAATGTCCCACAGCTCCTTGATGCCAAGGGCATAATGCTGCGGATCCTTGCCGGCATCCAGTGCATAGCGGGATATCACCTGCTTGCCCAGATGGCCACGGGCCCCTTCGGCAAACAGTGTGTATTTCCCTCTAATGCCCATACCCGGCATATAGGTCTCTCTGGGCTCGCCGGCCTGGTTCACTCCCATGTCGCCAGTCAGCACTCCCTGAACTTCGCCGTTTTCGCCCAGCAGAAGCTCCTGAGCGGCAAAGCCTGGAAAAATATCCACTCCCAGCGATTCGGCCTGTTCTGCAAGCCAGCGGCACAGGTTGCCTGCACTGATCACATAGTTGCCATCATTGAGCATGGTGCGTGGCACCGCTATATGGGGGAGGCGAGTGGCGTCCTGTTCATCCTTCAGCAGAAAGATGTCGTCGCTACTGACCGGGATGGTCAGCGGTGCCTGGCGGGCTTCCCAGTCAGGAAACAGCTCATCCAGCGCCCGAGGCTCGAATACAGCTCCGGAGAGAATATGAGCGCCTGTTTCGGCCCCCTTTTCCAGCACACAGACCGACAGCTCCGTCCCGGCTTCACTGGCCTGTTGCATCAGGCGACAGGCGGCCGATAACCCTGCTGCTCCGGCACCAATGATGACAACATCAAACTCCATGTATTCGCGTTCGGCGTCCAACAGGTGATCTCCTTGCCATGTGCGCTCTTGTCGGCATGGCATGTCTTTTATAATGAGGCACCTGCCCCCATTCGGTGTAAACGGCCTGTTAACCGGTGCCATGTTACACTTCAGGGCCATGACAATGGCGAACAGGCACAGCAGGCGTGCTCAAATAAGGTAAGTTGGTGTCATTGTGGCATTTTTTCTGATCGGGCGGGAGTGGCGGCGCGGCCCTGATGGCCGTTGCAAGGCCCTTTCCCGTCAGATGACAGTCGCCGATATCGGCTCGATGTGGCGTAATTTATTCGGGTTTTTCCCTCACGCTGGAACTGCTTTTCTTATAAGGCATTTCGGCCTACTTGAAAGAACGAGGACATCATGAAAGTACTCGTCGCGGTGAAACGCGTCATCGATTACAACGTCAAGGTGCGGGTCAAGCCCGATCATTCCGATGTGGATTTGACCAACGTCAAAATGGCGATGAACCCGTTTTGCGAAATTGCGGTGGAAGAAGCCATTCAGCTCAAGGAGCGTGGCGTAGCTTCCGAGGTTGTCGCAGTCACCATCGGCCCGAAAGCCGCTCAGGAGCAGTTGCGCACTGCCCTGGCGCTGGGCGCGGATCGTGCCATTCATCTGGAAACCGATGAGCGGGTCGAATCGCTGGCAGTGGCACGGCTGTTGAAATCGGTTATCGACGAAGAGCAGCCGGAACTTGTGCTTCTTGGCAAACAGGCCATCGATTCCGATAACAACCAGACCGGGCAGATGCTTGCCGCGCTGATGGACTGGCCGCAGGCTACCTTTGCTTCCAGAGTCCTCATCGAAGATGGCAAGGCCACGGTAACCCGGGAAATCGATGGCGGCCTGCAGACCATTGCGCTCGATCTTCCGGCGATCATTACGTCTGACCTGCGCCTGAACGAGCCTCGTTATGCCAAGCTGCCTGACATCATGAAAGCGAAGAAAAAACCGCTGGATGTTCGTTCCGTTGCAGATTCAGGGGTGGATATTGCACCGCGTACACGGCTTCTTCGGGTCGAAATGCCTGCGGAGCGCCAGGCCGGTGAGCGTGTCGAAAGCGTTGATGCGCTGCTTGATAAACTGAAAAACGAAGCAAAGGTGATTTGATGGCAACCCTGATTTTCGCAGAACACCTTGGAGGCGATCTGGACCCGGCCACTGCGCGTGTAGTGGCGGCCGCGAAACGGCTGGGTGGTGACATCGATATTGTCCTGCTGGGGCAGAACATGACCAATGCCGCTGCGCAGGCCGCCGCGCTTGAGGGTGTATCACGCGTGCGTGTGGCAGACAATGAAGCCTTTGCCCATCCGCTGGCGGAAAATACGGCGCAGGTACTGGCGGGACTGTCGGATGAGTACAGTCACATCCTGGCTGCGGCCTCGACCAGCGGCAAGAACATCCTGCCGCGGCTGGCCGCGCTCAAGAACGTCGAGCCCCTGTCGGACGTCATCGATATCGAGTCCGAGGATACCTTCAAGCGGCCGATTTATGCTGGCAGCGCGATTGCCACCGTACAAAGCCTGGATGCTCTCAAGGTGCTGAGTATTCGTACGACAGCCTTTGATCCGGTGGGTGAGCAGTCTGCTGCGGCTATCGACACGCTGGCAGTGGTTGAAGTGGCCCGCGGCGTGCGATTCGTCGATGAAGTCCGCCCGGAAGGTGAGCGTCCGGAACTTGCCGGCGCCCGCGTTGTGGTTTCCGGGGGCCGAGGCATGGGTAATGGCGACAACTTCCGGTTGATCGAAGCCGTGGCCGACAAGCTTGGTGCTGCCATCGGCGCGTCACGTGCGGCCGTGGATGCCGGGTTTGTTCCCAACGATATGCAGGTCGGTCAGACCGGCAAGGTCGTGGCACCGGAGCTTTATATCGCCGTTGGTATTTCCGGGTCGATTCAGCATCTGGCCGGCATGAAGGATTCCCGCGTTATCGTGGCGATCAACAGCGACGATGAAGCGCCGATCTTCAACGTGGCAGATTATGGCCTGGTCGGTGACCTGTTTACCGTCCTGCCGGAGCTTGCCGAGAAGCTTTGAATAAGCTGCAGTGTTGAAAAAGGCATGCCCCCTGGGGCATGCCTTTTTTTTGCCTGCGTGGCCGAGATGACATTAATCATCGCGGTAATTGATAATTGTTATTGTTTGTATTAGCGTATCGACTGCTTGCAGGGAGCATCACGCGTACATCGTGATGCACGCCAGAATCTTTGATGACCATGAGTCGGGAGACGCACGTGAAGGGTCGTGTATTCAACGGGCAGATGCTTGCCCTGGTCGGCGCGCTGGGTCTTGCCACGCTGTCGATGCCTGCCGTGGGGGCACCGACCACATTGCGTGATGCGACATCGGCCCATCAGGCCGAGCAGCAGCGTCTGCAGCACGCGATCGATACCGCAGATGACAGCACTCGCGCCCTTTTGGTATCGCTTCGGGATGCCGAGCAGTCCATTCATCGTCTGGACAGCTACAACGCCTCGCTCGAGGCACAGGTTGAAGACCAGTCTCGACGTATTGCACGCCAGAAGGCCGAGTTGGCCCAGGCGGGGGATATCAGGGAGGCTCTTCCCGGGGAACTTGCCTCACTCACTCACAGGCTGCGTGCGATGGTCGCGGCAGACCTTCCCTTTCGCCACGACGAACGTCTGGCACGCCTCGACAGCCTGGATAGCATGCTGGGCAGTGCATCAATGTCGGACGGCCAGAAACTCAAGCGCATCCTGAGTGTATGGCGCTCCGAGATCGATTACGGCAGTACGCTGGACAGCTGGCGTGGCAAGCTTGACGGTGCAGACAAGACCGAGCGTCAGGTGCAGTTTGTTCGTCTTGGGCGCGTCGGCTACTACTACCTGAGTCTGGATGGGGATGAGGGCGGTGTCTGGCAGGGCAAGGGCTGGCAGCCGCTGGACCATGAAGCCCTGTCCAGTCTGCGTCATGCCGTGCGCATGGCCCATGACCAGCAGGCACCCGAACTTCTGACGCTGCCCCTGTCGTTGCCGGTGTCTGCATCGACGGCCTCTACCGATACATCGTCTTCCGGAGGTGGTGCATGACGCGCCCAGGCTGGATGCTGCTGGCAGGCAGCGTACTCATGAGTATCAGTGTGGCGGCAACGGCCGCACCGAGTTCACTGGATGAGGCCATTACCCGCTTCAATCAACAGGCCGATGAGGCCGAGTCGCGGGACCAGGCGCGGCTGGATGCGCTGGTCGCCGACCGATCGAAACTGACGACGGCGCTTGAAAAGGCAAGGGCGGCCCGTGATCAGGCCAAAACGCGACAGACCGAGCTTGAGCGCCGCTTTGACAGCCAGCAGAAAACACTTGATGAGTTGCGTGATGAGCGAGCTGAAAAGGGGGCAGGCGTCAGTGAGGTCGCTCACACGCTGTCCGGCCAGATTGACAAGCTGGCAGGCTCGCTCAAGGGCAGCTGGGTAGTGGCACTCTATCCCTCACTGGTGCCTTCTCGTCCCGGCGACGATGCCCTGCCGAGCGCTGAAACCTTCCAGACCCTGGGTCAGCAACTGTCAGGGCTGATGGCTCGTACCGGTCAGGTCAGCCTGGCACCGCGGCCGGTCGCCGGGCCGGACGGCACCGTATCGGCGCAGCCGGTCATGCAGCTTGGCAACATCATGAGCTTCACGGCCGGGCACCTGCTGAGCCCCCCTCAATCAGGACAGCCACTGATAGTCGCGCCTCGAACCCCGTCCGATGTGGCTGATCGACTGACCGCCTTCATTGATAAGCGTCAGGGCGCTGTCCCGGTGGATGCCTCCGGCGGTGACATCGTCAAGGCGCTGGCAGATCAGCCCGGGCTGATGGAGCGGCTGAAGCAGGGCGGTATCGTGGGCTATATCACGCTGGCGCTAGGTGCCGTGGGGTTGCTGGTGGCCCTGGTGCAGTGGCTTTATCTACAGCGAATCAGTCTGGGTGTGCGGCGTCAGATCAAACAGCTCGACCAGCCGAAGGATGATAATCCACTGGGGCGAGTACTGGCTCGCTTCAAGGGCGTTCATGCCGGCAGTGAGCCCGAGGCTCTGGAGGCGCGGCTGGATGAGCTCTTGCTGGCCGAGCAGCCGGTCATCGAACGAGGCCAGTCTCTGGTCAAATTGATTGCCGCCATCGCGCCCTTGATGGGCCTGCTGGGCACCGTGACGGGCATGATCGGCACCTTTCAGTCGATTACCGTGTTCGGCAGCAGTGATCCGAAACTGATGGCCGGCGGTATTTCCCAGGCACTTATCACCACGGTGATCGGTCTGGTGGTGGCGATTCCGGTGCTGTTTGCTCACACGGGCCTTACCTCGCGCAGTCGCAAGGTGCTGAATGTTCTGGAAGGGCAGGCCAGTGCCCATCTGGCCGAACGGCTTGAACGTCCCGCCGACCGAAATGCGACCGGGGGCGCTCATGTCCCCTCTGCTTGACCCGATTGCACGGTTGAGTGATGCCGGTGGCCCGGTGCTGGTATTGATCATGCTCGTGGCCATGTTGTTGTTTGCACTGGCGCTGGAGCGCTGGATCTACTGGCGTCTGGGGTATCGACGTGACCGCAGGGCTCTTCTGACACGCTGGCAGGCACGTCAGGACCACGTCAGCTGGAGTGCCCGTACACTGCGAACCTGCTGGAGCGACGAGTTGCTTGGCACCCTGCGTGGCAGTCTGCCCTGGCTCAAGGTGCTGGTGGCGCTGTGCCCGCTGCTCGGGCTGCTGGGCACGGTCACCGGCATGATTCAGGTCTTTGATACCTTGTCCCTGTCCGGGACCGGTCAGTCACGTGCGATGTCCGATGGCGTTGCGCGTGCCACCCTGCCGACGCTTGCCGGCATGGCCGTTGCGGTAGTGGGTCTGCTGTTTGCCGGCCATTTTGAACATATTGTCCGGCGTGAAGGCCAGCGGCTGCATGACCGCATGGCACGAGCCATCGAGGAGCGAGTAGATGCGTAGACGTCGTCGGCAGCTGCAGGAAGATACCACCGCCGGGGTCGACCTGACTCCGATGCTGGATGTGGTGTTCATCATGCTGATCTTCTTCATTGTGACCACAAGCTTCGTGAAGGAAAGCGGGGTAGATATCGAGCGACCTGAAGCCAGCGGGGCGACGGCGCAACCCAGTGCGCAGGTCATGGTGGCCATTACATCCGAGGGTGCGCTGTGGCTTGACGGTGAAACCATCAACCCCGATCAGGTCGGCTCGGCGGTGGCTCAGGCCGTGAAGCGCAGTGGTGGTGGCGTCGTCGTACAGGCCGACCGGCGCTCTCGGACTGGCTTGCTGGTTGAAACCATGGATGCCATCCGTCAGGCCGGAGTCGATGATATCGCAGTTGCCGCAACCCGGAGTGGTTCATGATGGCAGGGCGTCGACTCGGTGCGCTGATCGGAGGGGCCGTTCTGGCGTTGTGCCTGTTCTATTTGCTGGCCCTGCTGGTGGCGCCGCCGGAATCTCTCAGTGAGCCGCCACCGCGTCTTTCGGTATCAATGGTAGAGGCACCGCAGGATCAAAAGGCCAGGGGAGACGCTCATTCTTCGCGAGCGCAGCAACGGCCTGCGCCACCGCCCGCGGCGCCGCCACGTCCGGAAGCCCGGCCGGCACCGGCGCCGGATGTACAAAGTAGCGTATCGGTACCACCGACTCCGACGCCCCCGGTATCGCCCAAGGTGTCGCCTTCCAGAACAGCTGCGCCGTCGCTGAGTGTGGCAAAGGCGCCGCCGACGCCCAGCCCGTCCCCTGCGCCTGCCCAGGATCCGTCACCTTCATCGGCACCTGCCGCGGCAGCGGGCGGGCAGAAAAGTGACAGTACTGCCATGCAAAGCGGTGCCGCCGAGCCCACGCGCAAGGTGCTGCCGGATTACCCCCGCCGTGCACGGCTGCGAGGTACGGAAGGATATGTCGAACTGCAGTATGTGATCCTGCGCAGCGGGCGGGTTGATCGCGCATCCATCAAGGTGCTGGAGTCTCGACCGGGATCCACCTTTGACGATGCGGCGCTTGAGGCGGTGGCGCAGTGGCAGTATCCAAGGCGGCCACAGCCGATGCGTACCCGCCAGCGCATTGAATTCAAGTTGCGAGGTTGATCCGATGAAGGTGTTGCGCGTTGCATTGCTGCTGGTGGCCGGACTTGTCTGTGTCGGACCGGTACTGGCAGACGGGCCGGCCCTGCCGGAGGCGACGGTGACCCGAATCCAGTCGCTTGAGGGCACGCTGGACCGTCATCCGGCGCGTGTCATTGAGCAGGCACGTCGAGCCCTCGGTGAGTTATCCTCCAGTCGTCAGGATCAATGGGTACAGGCGCTTTACTGGCAATTGATGGCCAGAGCCTTTGCTGCTCAGGGCAAGGCAGAGCAGGCGGCAGAGTATTTCAACCGGGCTCGCAACAATGACGTCGCGCCGATCGCACTGCGCAGGAACTGGCTGCGTGAGGCTGCACGCTGGACGCTTGCGGCCGGTGACACGGCGCGTGGTCGTGCCCTGTTCGAACGTTGGGCCGGTCAGAGTACGCCCTCCGCTCAGGATCTCTGGACCCTGGTTGAGCTGGCGGTACAGGCCAGAGACTGGTCTGGCGCTTCGCACTGGCTATCACGTGCGACGCAGGCCGGTATTGCAATGACGTCAGAACGTAGTGCACTTGCGCAGGCGATTTATCAGCACAGTGGCGATGCGGGTAATGCCCAGCGGCTGGTTCAGCGTGATATTGATCGCACGCCTGATGACCCGATGGTATGGAAGCGTGGTGTGGCGCTTTACCAGCAGATGAATCAACCCGGCAGGGCTGCAGCCCTTTGGGAGGCCGGCTGGCGTCGGGGAGTGCTGAGCGGGGCCGAGGCGCTGGAAACGCGGATCAGGTTGCACCTGGCGGGCGGGACGCCGGCACGCGCTGCCGAATATCTTCAGCAGGCTCTGAAGGAGGGCATCCTGCCCTCCGATGAGGCTCACTTGCGTCAGCTGGCGGATGCCTGGACAGCGGCCAGGGCCAGACACCAGGCGCTCACTGCCTGGCAGTCACTCTCCGAGCATACCCGGGCTCCAGTGGACTGGTCACAGATGGGCGAGCTGGCGTATCAGTGGGGGCAGTGGGACCTGGTCGTTACGGCCATGACCCGTGCACGTGCAGCCGGGCTTGAGCATGTGGGGCGCAGCTGGTTGTTGCAGGCCGTAGCCGAGTCTACAGCGGGCCGCCACCAGCAGGCACTGGCCGCGCTTGATAAAGCCGTCAGCGCGGGTAACGGGGAAATCAGGCAGCAGGCGCTTGCCTGGAGAAAGGCACTGACGCCGTCTAAAAGCGGTGCCGGCAGTGCCTGACGTGGCTTACAGTGTCAGGTCCGTCCAGACCGGTGCGTGGTCAGAGGGTTTTTCCAGTGCCCGGCCCGCATAGTCAATGCCTGACGCGGTGACCCTGGTTTTCAGTGCCTCGCTGACCATGATCAAATCGATTCGAAGGCCCCGTTTCGGGTCTCGGTCGAACCCCTTCGAGCGATAATCAAACCAGCTGAAGTAGTCGGTGCTGTGTGGATGGCATAGGCGATAGCTGTCACTGAGGCCCAGTGCATACAGTCGGTCCATCCACGCCCGTTCCTCGGGCTGAAAGCTGGTCTTTCCTTCTCGCAGCCAGCGTTTTCGATTGGCTTCACCGATACCGATGTCCAGATCCTGCGGGGAGATGTTGTAATCGCCCATCACTATCACCCTGTCGTTTGGCTGGTGGTAGTGTTCCAGCAGGGCAAACAACTGGGAATAATAGCGCCGCTTGTGCGGAAACTTCTTCGGGTGATCCAGACTTTCGCCCTGGGGGAAATAGCCGTTCCAGATGGTGACCGGCCCATCCTTGGCAGACAGCGTAACGCCGATCATGCGGCGCTGATCATCACTTTCATGAGCACCGATGTCGGGTTTGATCGTGTCCGGGAAGCCATAGTGGACCTCCAGGGCCGGCTCGCGCGTCAGTAGCGCCACACCGTAATGGCCCTTCTGGCCGAAGTAGTAGACATGGTAACCCAGCGCCTCGATATGCTCTCGCGGAAACTCGCTGTCCTGCACCTTTGTTTCCTGTAGACCGATAACGTCCGGGTCCAGAGTATTCTTCAGGTGCTCGAGCTGATGCGGCCGGGCGCGTACGCCATTGATATTGAAGGAAACAACACGCATGGTCAGTGGCTTTCCTCGCTCGATGGCGTGTTGCCATGCAGAGGCAGGGTAAAGCCCTCGCGCTGCATCCGTTCCTGCTTGTTGACGGCCTGCGCCTTGCGCTGGCGAGCCTTTTTCTGAACATACCGCCGTGAGGAGGTGACTTCGTCCGGATTGTCGTGGCGCCACTGGCGGTAATCCTTGCGGCGGCCGGTTCGAATGGTCACCTTGTCCGCCAGCGAGCGGGTCTTTTTCTGTCGTGTCATGGCACTCTCACTAAACAAAGGGGGTGTAAAATGCAGTCGCCGCCATCTTACCAACTGACGCTCCCGACTGCTGCAGTAAAGTGTGGATCAGACCGGCCGGCAGGAGGAAGCGGTGAACGCGCGAGCCTGATACAATAATGCCCTTTCAGGGACTGTCTGTCCGATATTCGGTCCTGGTGAGACGCGCTCCGACCCACTGATTCCCGGCATCAGCCTGTGAAAGGCAGGGGGAATGAAGGGCCTGGCGCCTTCTGCACCGGGTATTTTCAATCAACGAAGTGATGACTATTTATGAGCGAGTCGGAAAAGACCTCTCAGCCGACCCAGAATGAGTCGCGCCAGCCCAAGCGCAGACGCCGGAACAATCGTTCACGCCGTGGCAACGGTGCACGTCAGCAGCAGTGGGACCTGTCGAATTTCAAGGTTCCTGCTGTCGCGGGCAAGTGGCGGTTTCATGACTTTGACCTGCCGATTCCCCTGATGCGGGCGATCCACGAGCAGGGGTTTGAATACTGCACACCGATTCAGTTCGAGTCCTTGCAGAAAACGCTGTTGGGCGGTGATATCGTCGGCAAGGCGCAGACAGGTACCGGCAAGACGGCTGCCTTTCTGATCTCTGTGCTTGCCTATTTTCTGGAAGAAGAGCTGCCTGATGGCCAGAAAAACGGCGCGCCGCGAGCACTGATCATTGCGCCGACCCGCGAACTCGCCCTTCAGATCGAGAAGGATGCCAAGGCACTGATGCGCTTTACGCGCCTGAAAGTGGCCTGTGCGGTCGGCGGGATGGATTATCAGAAACAGAAAAATGCGCTGTCACGTCCGCTGGATGTACTGGTCGCCACGCCGGGCCGTCTGCTTGATTTTCATCAGAAACGGGATCTTGATCTGTCTCAGGTAGAGATTCTGGTGCTGGATGAAGCCGATCGCATGCTGTCCATGGGGTTCATCCCGGACGTGAAGCGCATTATCCGCGCGACGCCCAAAAAGGAAGATCGCCAGACATTCCTTTATTCGGCCACGTTTACGCAGGACATCATGAATCTGGCCACGCAGTGGACGCATGAAGCCTCCTACGTCGAGATCGCGGTGGATACCCAGACGGCCAACAATATCGAGCAGCGGGTCTATCTGGTCAGCGACAGTGAAAAACTGACGCTGTTGACCAATCTTGTGCGCGAGGAACAGGTCACCAAGGCCATTGTCTTTGCCAATCGACGTGACCATGTGCGCAAGCTCGATAGTCAGTTGCGTGCCGCCGGTGTCAAAGTCGCCATGCTGTCCGGTGATGTGCCGCAGCGTCAGCGTATCAAGACGCTCGAAGACCTGCGCTCCGGCGAAGTGGACATTCTGGTGGCCACGGATGTTGCGGGCCGGGGGATTCACATCGATGACGTCAGCCACGTGATCAATTATACGCTGCCGGAAGACCCGGAAGATTATGTTCACCGTATCGGGCGTACCGGCCGTGCCGGGGCCACGGGTGTTTCCATCAGCTTTGTCGGCGAGGAAGACGGGTTTGCCATGCCGGAAATCGAAGCCTACATCAATGACAAGCTGCCTTGTGTGCAGCCGCCGGAGCACCTGTGCAAGCCGATCGAAAAGTAAGCCGGCACCATGCTTGATGATGCACTGAAGGCTGAAATTCAGGGCGCCTACCGCAAGGTGGTGGAGGCGCTTGATCTGACGCCTCGCTACGGTCAGCGGCTGATGATGGCGGAAATCGCCCGAACCCTGGGAGATATCGAACAGGATGATGACGGGCGTCGGGTCGGCAACGAGCACGTATGTGTGCTTGAGGCCGGGACGGGGACCGGCAAGACGCTGGCCTATCTCCTGGCAGCCTTGCCGGTGGCGCGGGCGCGGGGCAAGCGCCTTGTCATCTCGACGGCGACCATCGCGCTGCAGGAGCAGGTGCTTCATCAGGACCTGCCGATGCTTAAAAGGCACAGCGGCCTGAGTTTTGATTATGCTCTGGCCAAGGGGCGTGGCCGCTATATCTGCCTGACCCGGCTTGAACAGATTCTGGATGGCCACGAGGGCGGCCAGGCCAGCATGGCGCTGTTTGAACAGTGGGCTGACCCCGACAAGGATGTCAGCGATCTGGCGGCATCGCTGGCGGAGGCGCTGGGCAGTGGCGAATGGGCCGGCGACCGCGACAGCTGGCCGGATACCATTGACCCGGTGCACTGGCAGCAGCTGACGATGGACCACCGCCAGTGCACCAATCGCCGCTGTCCTCATTTCAGTGCCTGTCCGTTTTTCAAGGCAAGGCGTCGTCAGGAAGAAGTGGATGTGATTGTGACCAATCATGACCTTCTGCTGGCGGACCTTTCACTGGGCGGTGGCCTGGTGCTTCCGGCCCCGAAGGATAGCATTTACGTGCTTGATGAAGGGCATCACCTGCCGGAAAAGGCACTGGAGCACTTTTATCATCGCTCACCGGTCAACGGCACGCTTCGCTGGCTGGGGCAGTTCAGGAAGTCTTTACCGGAAGCCCTGACCGCGCTGGGGCATCAGACAACGCTGGCTCGCCTGCTGGAATCCCTGCCCGAGGCCCTTAACATGGCTGAAAGCGGCATCGGTGAGGCCGTGCAGGTGTCACGTCAGCTGGCAGACTTTGATGAGCGTGCCACGGCGCAGTCCCAGGGCAATACGCGCCATTTCCGTTTTCCGCGTGGAGAAGTGCCTGTCGAGCTTCGCGATCAGGCCGCGCGGCTGGTTATACCGTTTGCCACCCTGTCGCGGGCGCTGGAAACAGTGACTGATATGCTGCGTGAAAGCCTGGACCCGGACAAGGCCACCGGGATCGAGCGGGAGCAGGCTGAAAGCTGGCTGCCGATGATGGCGCTGATTCATGGCCGTGCGCTGGACTGTCACGCCCTGTGGAAGGCCTTTTCCGAGCAGGATGATCCGCAGAAGCCACCACGGGCCCGCTGGCTGACCCAGTCAATCCAGAACATGGATGAAGGAGAGCTGATTTTTTCGGCAAGTCCTGTCAGCGCCGCGGATACTCTGGCGCGCCATCTGTGGGGCGCCTGCTTCGGTGCTGTCATTACCTCGGCGACCCTGACGGCGCTGGGACGGTTTGATCGGATTCAGGAGCGTGCCGGGCTGGCCAATCGCTACCGGTATCAAAGCCTGCCGAGCGCACTGGATTATTCCAGAGGGGTGCTGGCCGTGCCGAAGGAGGCAGTTGATCCTGCTCAGAAAGAGGCCCATGACCAGGCCATCGTGAGTTTTCTGTCGCGTCAGTCTGATACCGAGGCTCTCCTGGTGCTGTTTTCCTCACGAGCACAGCTTAAAAGTGTCACTGATGCGTTGCCTGACTCTGTTGGTGAGCGGGTACTTTCACAGACCCGGCTTCCCAAGCGTGAGCTGCTGGAGCGCCATCGCAAGGCGGTGGATGCCGGTCAGGGCAGCATGATCTTTGGTCTGGCAAGCTTTGCCGAAGGCATTGATCTTCCCGGCAAGTACCTGACGCATGTGGTGATCACCCGCTTGCCCTTTTCGGTGCCGGATGATCCGGTCGGGGCGACGCTGGCGGAATGGATCGAGTCACAGGGAGGGAATCCGTTCATGCGGATTTCGGTGCCGGATGCCTCGATCAAGCTGATTCAGGCCTGTGGTCGGCTGATTCGCAAGGAAGGGGATGAGGGCACCATTACGCTACTGGACCGGCGTGTGCTGACCCGGCGTTATGGTCAGGCACTGCTGGACTCGCTGCCGCCGTTTCGGCGCGACATCGCCTGACTGATTCATCCTGCTGTCATGAAAAAGCCACCTTGCGGTGGCTTTTTTTATACCCGGCACATACCCGAGTTCGTGATTCAACGGGCGCGCCCTGGCAGTGTGTCCCGAAGCTTGTCGGCCATATCGGTCAGGGTTCGTTCGGTGGTCTCCCAGTCGATGCAGGCATCCGTAATGGAGACGCCGTACTTGAGCTCCTTGAGGTCGGCCGGGATCTTCTGGCTGCCCCATTCGATGTGGGATTCGACCATCAGGCCAATGATGGAGGTATTGCCTTCCTGAATCTGCTGCGTGACATTATCAAGCACCAGTGGCTGAAGGTCCGGGTCCTTGTTGGAGTTGGCATGCGAGCAGTCAACCATGATGTTGGGCTTGAGGCCGTTTTTCTCCAGCTCACGCTCGGCCAGTGCCACGCTGACACTATCGTAATTGGGCTTGCCATTGCCGCCGCGCAGGACGATGTGGCCGTACTGGTTGCCGCGGGTGCGGGTAATGGCGACCTGGCCTGCCTTGTTGATGCCGAGGAAGTTGTGCGGGCTCGCCACGGACTGCAGGGCATTGATGGCCACGCCCAGACTGCCGTCGGTACCGTTTTTGAAACCGACCGGTCCGGACAGGCCCGAGGCCATTTCGCGGTGGGTCTGCGATTCCGTGGTGCGAGCGCCGATGGCTGACCAGCTGATGCAGTCCTGCATGTACTGGGGCGAAATCGGGTCCAGTGCTTCAGTGGCCAGTGGCAGGCCCAGCTCTGTCAGGTCGACCAGCAGCTGACGAGCCAGTTTGAGTCCGTGTTCGATATCAAAGGAGTCATCAATGTGTGGATCATTGATGAGGCCTTTCCAGCCGGTAGTAGTGCGCGGCTTTTCGAAGTAGACCCGCATGACCAGATACAGGGTATCGCCGACCTTGTCGGCCAGGGCTCTGAGGCGCTGCGCATAGTCCTTTGCGGATGCGATGTCATGAATGGAACAGGGGCCGATCACGACCATCAGCCGGTGATCCGTGCCATCCAGAATGCGCTGAATGGTATTGCGTCCGTCGATCACGACCCGCTCGGCGGCTTCACTGAGCGGTATATCGCGCGTCAGTGTTTCCGGTGCAGTAAGAACGTCCTGAGACAGAATGTTGAGGTTATTGACCTGCTGTTCAGACATTGTGCAATGACACCTGCTTTATCCGTGGTAGAAATGCGCCTGCCTCGCGCGATGAAGGCATCTTACCATGCCATGATCGGTGGGAAAGGAGAACGATGCGTACGAAATTCAGGGTGTCTGCCTTGATAGCCGTGCCATAAACAGGAACACTAGCACCTTGTTGATTCGACCCAGCGCGTGCAGTGGTGATCCCCAGCTATGAACAAGTATGTACGGAACGAGAGCACCCTGGTTTCGCCGATTCCGGAAATGGCGGTCGCAATGGATTCAGGAAATACAAGGTCGGCGTCATGACGGAAAAGACTACCGATCAGCAGTTGGTCGCGCGTGCCCAGAAGGGCGATAACGCTGCGTTCGATCTGTTGGTCAGGAAATACCAGCACAAGATCATTGGCCTGATCAGCCGTTACGTGAACGATCAATCGGAAGTGCAGGATGTGGCTCAGGAGGCCTTTATCAAGGCCTATCGTGCCCTGGGGCGGTTTCGCAGTGAAAGTGCGTTTTATACCTGGCTATACCGCATTGCGATCAATACGGCCAAGAACTATCTGGTGTCCCGCGGCCGCCGGCCGCCGGGCAGTGATCTGGATATTTCCGATGCCGAGGTCGTGGATGTCAGTGGCCGGCTATCGGATACCGAAACCCCAGAGGCCTCTCTGGCTCGTGATCAGCTCGAGGCGGCTGTCTTCGAGGCGATCGAGAAGCTGCCGGAGGATCTGAAAACAGCCATTACACTACGAGAGTTTGAAGGCCTGTCCTATGAGGACATCGCCAGTATCATGCAGTGTCCGGTAGGTACGGTGCGCTCACGGATCTTCAGGGCCCGCGAAGCGGTCGATAATCACATCGCACCGCTGATGTCCGGACCGGGCGATGATACTGACGCTACGGCGTAGTGCATCGTTTTTTTCTGATGAAGTTAAACTTCCTGACAGTTGTGTGGTCCATGTAGGCAGGAAGCAAAAATCGTGTTCAGTATGAGGATGGGTGCAATGAACCAGGATCTGCGGGAATCGCTGTCAGCGGTAATGGATGACGAGGGAGATGAGCTGTCTCTTCCGCGTGTCCTTAAAACGCTTGAGCAACATCCTGAAGAAGCCGATACATGGCGGCGATATCATGTGGCGCGCAGCGTGATGAAGCGTGAGCAGCCCATCAATGTGTCGATGGATTTCTCGGCACAGATTCGTGCTCGAATCGAGCAGGAACACCAGGCGGCAGAATCCGAGAGCCAGCCTGCAGCAAATCGTCAGGGCAAGCGTCATGCGCCGTTCTCCTTCATGGGCAGCGCCGCGATTGCGGCGGCAGTCAGTTTGATGGTCATTACCGGTGTTCAGGTCTTTCGTGGCGGTGCAGAAGGTGGCGCTGAAACATCGTTGCCGGGCAGTAACGACTTTGCGCTGGATACCTCGCGTGTCAGTGCTTCAGGCAATGGCTCAATGAGGACCAATGTGTCTCTGGTCAGCCTGCCGCTTTTCGATACGCCTTCCGAAAGTGGCGCGACCAATGGGCCGATTCGCGTCAATGGTGCGTCTACATGGCTGATGTCCGGTGATGCCAGTGCCAATGACGATGATGCCCCCTGGGCCAGATACCTTGCCTCACCTGTGCAGGGCGCTGGATACAACCCGAATGCCGTAGCGGGTTATGATCAGGTGGCCGGACAATAGTCCTGCGTCTCCACTGAATGCGATGAGCAGGATCTGACATGGTCAGGTCCTGTTTTTTTTGGCCCTGGTCAGGCTGTTTAAGTTTCAGTTATGTTGTAACGGCAATGAACTAATTGTAAGTCTCGCCGTCAATGAAATGTGATGCCACCTGGCGTTTTTCGCCCTGTCTCCCTGATGCACCAGACCCCAGGAGTTTTTCATGGATGTTGTTTACCGACGCATGTCGACATGGCTGATGGCTACGGTCTTTCTCATTGCGGCTCATTGTGCGCAGGCCGCTGCGCCACTGGCGCAATTACCCGATTTTACCGGGCTGGTAAAAAGTGCTGCTCCGGCAGTGGTCAATATTTCCACCACGCGTGAAGTGAATACGGCATTCAGCCCCTTTGAACAGCAGCAGTTGCCGGACATCTTTCGCCACTTCTTCGGCGATCAGTTTCCTCCAGGAGCGATGGGGCCGCAGCAGCCCAGGTCACCCGGTGGGCCTCGTCCAAAGGGACGTGAGCTCAGTTCACTCGGGTCGGGGTTCATCATCAGCAAGGATGGCTATATCCTCACCAATGCACACGTCATCGACGGGGCAGATACCATCAAGGTTCGCCTGAATGATCGCCGTGAACTGACCGGTAAGCTGATAGGCGAAGACAAGAAGACCGATGTGGCACTGATCAAGGTCGATGCCACCGACCTCCCAACGCTTGATATGGGAGATTCGGACTCGCTGGAAGTGGGGCAGTGGGTGGTTGCGATTGGTTCACCCTTCGGCTTTGACCATTCCGTGACCTCCGGGATTGTCAGTGCCATTGATCGCACGTTGCCGGATGACACTTATGTTCCGTTCATTCAGACCGATGTGGCCATCAACCCGGGTAACTCCGGTGGCCCGCTGTTCAACTTGAACGGTCAGGTCATTGGCATCAATTCGCAGATCTATACCCGTAGTGGCGGTTTCATGGGCCTGTCCTTTGCCATTCCGATCAATGTGGCGATGGATATTGCCGATCAGCTCAAGAAGGACGGTCAGGTACATCGTGGCTGGCTCGGCGTTGTCATTCAGCCGGTGTCCAGGGATCTTGCCCGTTCCTTCGGCCTTGATCAGGAAACCGGGGCGCTTGTCGCTGATGTAGCACCCACCGGGCCAGCCAGAAAGGCGGGTCTGAAAGCAGGTGATATCATTCTTGAGGCCAATGGTGAAACCGTTGATTCCTCTGATGAGCTGCCGCGTATTGTCGGACACCTGACGCCGGGTGATACGCTCAGCATGAAGGTGCTTCGTAACGGACATCACACGACGCTCAAGGCTACTGTCGCTGACTGGCCGAAGGATGAGTCCTCCTCGATCGGAGACAGTGCCGACGAGCAACGGCACAACTCGCTGGGCCTTCAGGTGACACCATTGACGGATGCACTCAAGGGTCAGCTGTCCGTGGATCGGGGGGTTGTCGTTGAGTCGGTTGATCCCGATGGTGCGGGCGCCAGGGCGGGTATTCAGCCCGGTGATGTCATTACCAGCCTCAATGGCAAGGCCGTGGATGACGTGGCGGCGCTTGAGAAAGCGGTAGGCCATCTGCCGGCCGAAAAGCCGGTGCCACTTCGCATCAGTCGTGATGGGCAGCCCCTTTTTGTGGCTATCACGTTACCCAAAAAATGATCAGCCATGAAAAAGCCCGCGAAAGCGGGCTTTTTCATGGGCAAGTGGGTCATTACTCGACGTCAAGGTGGCCGGCACGTTGCTGGCGCTTGAAGGAGATATGCCAGTCGACCATGGCATCAAACCGGGCGCGGTATGCGGTGTCACCGGACTGCATCCATTTCCACCAGGCGTGGAAGTTGGGGTCACACGGATCATTGCTGGTGGTTTGGGCGGTGTTCGGGGAAGTCGGCTTTTCCATGATATAAGTCTCGCATCGCTGCATATCGGGTCTGGGAGGCGCCGGTCATCTCGGCTGCGGGTGTGATCACGGATCACGGTGCATGTAGAGTCGACGCTTGATGTAGGTGCATGTTAGGGGAGCGGCGGTGCGGGTGATGTGCCGTATGTGTCGTCTCGGGTCTACATTTTATGCCGATCAGGCTTTTGGTCGGCAGGGCCGCTACAGCAGGAAATCCCCATGTCGATAACTACTGATTGATGCCGTGCTGATGGTGCGCTGTAACTCGCGTACCGATGTCGGTACAATGCCTGCTGTTTTTTCATCAGCCGCCGGTGGCCCGAGAAGCGGGTGCCGTGATGGCTTTTACAGGTGGATAAGTATTCCATGACGCAAGATGCAACTCGTCGCGACCTCAGCAAGATCCGTAACTTTTCGATCATTGCACATATTGATCACGGCAAGTCGACGCTTGCAGACCGTATCATCCAGGTCTGTGGCGGGTTGACCGACCGCGAGCTCAAGGAGCAGGTGCTTGATTCGATGGAGCTTGAGCGTGAACGAGGCATCACGATCAAGGCACAGTCTGTAACACTGGATTATCACGCCAAAGACGGACACATCTATCAGCTGAACTTCATCGATACACCCGGGCACGTGGATTTTTCCTACGAGGTGTCCCGCTCTCTGTATGCCTGTGAGGGGGCGCTGCTGGTGGTGGATGCTGCCCAGGGTGTCGAAGCGCAATCGGTAGCCAACTGCTATACCGCCATCGAGCAGAACCTGGAAGTACTGCCGGTACTGAACAAGATGGATCTGCCGCAGGCTGACCCGGAAAAGGTAGCTCACGAGATCGAGGAAATCATCGGTCTTGATGCTCATGATGCCGTTCAGGTCTCTGCCAAGAGCGGCCTGAACATTGACCTGCTGCTTGAACGGCTGGTGCGTGATATTCCTCCCCCCAAGGGAGACAGGGAAGGCCCGCTGCAGGCCCTGATCATCGATTCCTGGTTCGATAACTACCAGGGTGTGGTCTCGCTGGTTCGTCTGTTCGACGGCACCCTCAAAAAGGGTGACAGGATGCACATGAAATCCACCGGACGAGACTGGGAGGTCAATGACATTGGTTTCTTTACGCCCAAGCAGACGCATACCGGGATCCTGCGTGCCGGTGAAGTAGGCTACGTCATCGCCGGTATCAAGGACATTCATGGTGCGCCTGTCGGCGATACCATTACTCACACGAAAACCAGGGATGTGGCTCGTCTGCCGGGCTTTCAGAAGGTCAAGCCCCAGGTTTATGCCGGCATCTTCCCGGTCAGTTCCGATGACTACGAGGACTTTCGTGACGCGCTTGAAAAACTGGCGCTCAATGATGCATCCCTTGATTACGTGCCTGAAAACTCGGATGCACTCGGCTTCGGGTTTCGTGTCGGGTTTCTCGGTACGCTGCACATGGAAATCATCCAGGAGCGGCTTGAGCGCGAATACAACATTGAACTGTTGACCACGGCGCCGACCGTAAATTACGAGCTGGCCATGGATAACGGTGACATCACCTACATCTCTAACCCGTCCAAACTACCGGACATGGGCAATGTGAACGAGATGCGTGAGCCGATTGTGCGCGCGACCATTCTTGTGCCGCAGGAATTTGTCGGCAACGTGATTTCCGAGTGCGTCAATCGTCGTGGCAATCAGCTGGATATGCAGGTGCTGGGCAGTCAGATGCAGCTGGTGTATGAGTTGCCGATGGCGGAAGTGGTCATGGACTTCTTTGACCGGCTGAAATCCATCTCCAGAGGCTATGCTTCGCTTGACTACAGCTTTGAGCGTTTCGAAGCGGCCAGGCTGGTACGGCTGGACATCCTGATCAATGGTGATCGTGTAGACGCCCTGGCTTTAATCATTCACCGTGATCATGCCCACTCGCGTGGCCGCATTCTGGTTGAAAAGATGAAAGAGCTGATTCCACGCCAGATGTTTGATGTGGCAGTGCAGGCCGCCATCGGCGGGCACGTCGTGGCCCGTTCAACGGTCAAGGCCCTGCGCAAGAACGTCACCGCAAAATGTTATGGCGGCGATGTCAGCCGTAAAAAGAAACTGCTGGAAAAGCAGAAGCAGGGGAAAAAACGCATGAAGCAGGTCGGTCAGGTGGAAATTCCCCAGGAAGCCTTCCTTGCCGTGCTTAAAGTCAATGATTGATCCCGTAAGGAACGCATGATGGATTTTTCCCTGTTGCTGGTTGTCGCCGTGGCGGTCACGGGCCTTGTCTGGCTGCTGGACATTCTGGTGCTGAAGCGCTCTCGCCGTACGGCGGGCGGGACTGAAAAGGAACCCTGGTATGTTGATTATTCCCGGTCCTTTTTCCCGGTGTTACTGGCGGTTCTGGTCATTCGCTCCTTTATTATCGAGCCCTTCCAGATTCCGTCAGGCTCGATGCGCCCGACCCTCAAGGTGGGGGACTATATCGCGGTCAACAAGTTTGCCTATGGCCTGCGACTGCCGGTACTGAACACACGCTTTCTGAGTGTTGGCGAACCGAAGCGAGGCGATGTGATGGTGTTCCGGTTCCCGGGAGATCCCGATGTTGACTTTATCAAGCGGGTCATCGGTCTGCCTGGCGATACCCTGCGTTACGCAGACAAGCAGCTCTACATCAATGACAAGCCGGTGCCCAAGGAACTGCTGGAAGCGGACGCCCCTGACAACGCCGGGGAGCAGTTGTTTGAAGAACATCTGGGCGATGTCAGCCATCAAATCTACAACAACCCGAATGATGCCGGCCCTCAGACTCGCACGATTACCGTGCCCGAAGGGCATTACTTCGTCATGGGGGATAACCGAGATCACTCCAATGACAGCCGGTACTGGGGATTTGTGCCTGAAGAGAACATCGTCGGCAAGGCCTTTGCCGTCTGGATGCACTGGCACGACGGATTGCCGAGCTTTTCAAGCGTGCGTCTGATCGACTGACACGCGTCCGGCAGAGGCTGCGTGGCAGCCTCTGTCCTTACACATGATACTGGATAAAACAGGAATAACGTGAGCAGTCCCTTGAATGTG
Organism: Larsenimonas rhizosphaerae; assembly: GCF_026240105.1. Classification (NCBI taxonomy): domain Bacteria; kingdom Pseudomonadati; phylum Pseudomonadota; class Gammaproteobacteria; order Oceanospirillales; family Halomonadaceae; genus Larsenimonas; species Larsenimonas rhizosphaerae. The sequence goes on along the minus strand of NZ_JAPIVE010000001.1, from coordinate 1,129,955 downwards.
CTCAGCCAGCGCGTCGGCTATACATTTACCGATATAGCGCGGCTTGAACTGGCAATAACGCACCGAAGCTTTGGTGGTGAGAACAATGAGCGTCTGGAGTTTCTCGGCGACTCGATTGTCAATTTCGTGGTGGGAGAAGCCCTGTACCGCCGGTTTCCCGAGGCTCGTGAAGGGCAGCTTTCGCGCTTGAGGGCCCGTATGGTCAAGGGGCAAACGCTGGCCGAGCTGGCGCGCGAATTCAGGCTGGGTGAATTTCTTCGTTTGGGGACGGGAGAGATGAAAAGTGGCGGTCATCGTCGCGACTCCATTCTGGCCGACGCAATGGAAGCCGTCATTGGTGCGATCTACCTTGATGGTGGCATGGAGGCCATCAAGGACCGAGTGCTGGACTGGTACGACAGTCGGCTGTCCGCGCTGGATCTCAAGGACACCCAGAAGGACCCGAAAACCCGGCTGCAGGAATATCTGCAGTCCAGACAACATGCTCTCCCGCGCTACGATGTGTTATCGGTCGAGGGAGAAGCACACGCCCAGACCTTTCTGGTGGCCTGTCATATCGAAGTATTGTCCAAACCTACCGAGGGGCAGGGGGCAAGCCGGCGTTTTGCAGAGCAGCAGGCGGCTGATCAGGCGCTCAAGAAGCTCGAATCCATGACCAAAGGAACACGCCATGAGTGATCAGACTCCTCCGACGAATGATCAGACTCCCCCGACTTCCCAGGAAGAGGCCCTGCGCTGTGGCTTTGTGGCCATTGTCGGTCGTCCGAATGTGGGCAAGTCGACCCTGATGAACCGCATTCTGGGACAGAAGCTGTCGATTACATCGCGGCGTCCCCAGACAACTCGCCATCAGGTGCTGGGGGTCAAGACCGAGGATCATCGTCAAACGGTCTATATTGATACGCCGGGCATGCATATCATGCACAAGGATCGCAATCGCGCGATCAACCAGTTCATGAACCAGGCCGCTACACAAGCGCTCAGGGATGTCAGTGCCGTTATCTTCATCGTGGACCGGACCAAGTGGACGGCCGAGGATGATGTGGTTCTAAAGCGACTGTCCAGCGTGACCGCCCCGGTGATTCTGGTGGTCAACAAGGTGGACTGGATCGAAGACAAGTCGACCCTGCTGCCCTGGCTTGAAGAGCTGGGTACCAGGCGCGATTTCGCCGCTATCCTGCCGATTTCAGCGCGCCATGGTACTCAGGTGGATCAGCTTGAAGATGAAGTCGAGCGCTTCCTGCCTGAAAGTGAGCACTTCTTTCCGGAAGATCAGATTACCAACCGCAGCTCGCGCTTCATTGCTTCGGAGCTGGTGCGTGAAAAGGTCATGCGTCAGCTGGGGGATGAGCTTCCCTACCAGATGACGGTAGAGATCGAAGAATTTCGTACCGAACCGAACATCATCCATATCAGTGCTCTGATGCTGGTTGAGCGCGATGGTCAGAAGAAGATTCTGATCGGCGAGAAGGGCGATCGGATCAAGCAGATTGGCCGGGAAGCCCGTCTGGACATGGAGAAGATGTTCGACAGCAAGGTCATGCTCAAGCTGTGGGTCAAGGTGAAACGGGGCTGGTCTGATGACCAACGGGCCCTGAAAAGTCTCGGTTATAACCTGGACTAGGCGCGGGAGTCCGGCCATGCAGCTACAGCCTGCCTATCTTCTTCATCGGCGCCCCTATCGTGAAACCAGCGCACTGGTGGAGCTTCTTACCATGGAGTATGGGCGTGTCCGGGCCGTGGCACGGGGCGTCATGCGACCGGGAAGCAAGGCAAGGCATCGACTGCAGCCCTTTTCGCCCTTGCATATTACCTGGGCAGGTCACGGGGACCTGAAGACCCTGAGGGTATTCGAGTCCAGCGGGCAGGGCGCAATGCTGGCTGGTGAAGGGCTTCTGTGCGGGCTGTACGCCAATGAAGTACTGGCTCGCTGCCTGCCGCTCGAAGGCGCCGTCCCCGATGTCTTTGGTGCTTATGCGGTGCTGCTGGGTGCATTGCCATTCCCGGATCGTCGCCAGAGTGGGTTGCGTCGCTTCGAGCAGGCAGTGCTGTCAGCACTGGACGCCGATCCCGTCTTTGCCGATGGTGCAGGCTCCCCCCTCGACCCGCATTCGCACTATCTTTACGTGAAGGAAGCGCGCCACTTTCAGGTGGTGCCGATGGGCCAGGGGGTTGATGGCCGTTCCCTTCGTGCCATGGCCCAGGGCGACTGGGGCGAGCCGGCCAATGCCCGGGTCGCCAAATACCTGGCGCGCCAGGCGCTGGCGCCTTTGCTGGGCGACAGGCCTCTCCGCTCTCGCGAACTGATCCAGCAACTCGGTGACAAGCGGCGTCGGGCGGCCGTGCCTCCCATGTCGCACTGATGGTTTCCATTCCCTGTATTCAGGAGATTCGCATGTACGCGCCTCGCATCCAACTGGGTGTCAACATTGATCATATCGCCACGCTGCGTCAGGCGCGTGGCACCCGCTACCCTGATCCCGTTCAGGCCGCGCTGCTGGCTGAAGAAGCCGGGGCGGACGGGATCACGCTACACCTGCGTGAAGATCGTCGTCATATTCAGGAGCGAGATGTCGAGCTGATTGCTGCAGTGCTGACAACCCGCATGAATCTTGAAATGGCCGTCACGGAACCCATGCTGGCTCTGGCCGAGCGTATTGTGCCGCGCCATGTGTGTCTGGTCCCTGAACGGCGTGAAGAGCTGACGACCGAGGGCGGGCTGGATGTGGCCGGACAGTTTGACGTCATCGCTGCCGCCTGTCGCCGCCTGGCCGCAGCAGGCATTGATGTATCACTGTTCATTGATCCGGATCCTGAGCAGATTCAGAAGGCTTTTGAAGCTGGTGCGCCGACCATTGAACTGCATACCGGCGCGTATGCCGATGCCACAGGCGAGACCGCGCGACAGGCACATGCCCGACTGACTGCTGCCGCCGAAATGGCCTCCGAGCTTGGAATGACGGTCAATGCCGGTCACGGACTCCACTATCATAATGTTGAAGCCATTGCTGCCATCGGCGGTATCCACGAGCTCAATATTGGCCATGCCATTATTGCGCGGGCTCTGTTTGTGGGACTCAAGGAGGCTGTGGCGGAAATGAAGCGATTGATTATCAGTGGCCAGGAAAATGGCCTCATGATGGCGCTTGAAGAACACGATCATGAGCATGGCGGCGGCGATGACCATGACGGTTGCTGCCATCACGATCACTGATAGACCGGTTATTGATGACACCAGACGTCCGCCAGAGAGCGGGCGCCGATGAGGAAGTAATCCATGGCATACATGACCCTGGAAGACACGGTAGGACAAACTCCCCTGGTACGTTTGAAGCGTATCAGCGCCGGTAACAACAATGTTCTGCTGGCCAAGCTTGAAGGCAATAATCCGGCGGGCTCGGTCAAGGACCGCCCGGCCCTGTCCATGCTGGCCCGGGCTGAGGCGCGCGGCGAGATAACACCGGGCGATACCCTGATCGAGGCCACGTCGGGCAATACCGGCATTGCGCTGGCCATGGCGGCCGCGATCAAGGGATACAGGATGATCCTGATCATGCCCGACAGCGCCAGTAGTGAACGCAAGCAGGCCATGGCGGCTTATGGTGCAACACTTGTCGAGGTGACGCGTGAGGAGGGCATGGAAGGTGCCCGCGATCTGGCCGAGCGCATGATCAGTGAAGGGCGCGGCAAGCGCCTTGACCAGTTCGCCAATCAGGACAATCCGCTGGCGCATTATCAGACTACCGGGCCTGAGTTGTGGTCTCAGACCGACGGCCGCATTACCCACTTCATCAGTTCAATGGGCACTACCGGTACGATCATGGGGACGTCCAGATATCTGAAGGAGCAAAACGAAGCGATTCAGATCATCGGCCTTCAACCGGCGGACGGAGCCAGCATTGCCGGCATTCGTCGCTGGCCGGAAGCGTATCGCCCCGGCATTTTTGAATCGGCCCGTGTGGATCGCGTCATGGATATTCGTCAGGAAGAGGCCGAGGACAACATGCGTCGCCTGGCCCGTGAAGAAGGTATTTTGGCCGGAGTGTCCTCCGGCGGCGCGCTGGCCGGCGCGCTGCGTCTGGCTGAAGAGGTCGAAAATGCCGTCATTGCATTCATTGTATGTGACCGTGGCGACCGTTATCTCTCGACCGGGCTGTTTGCCCCGGAACACATTGATTCTCCGGGAGCGCACTGACGTGGCTCTATTAGGTCAGCGCCGGCAGAACCGGCCGGCAAAAAAGCGCGTACTGCAGTCCTCTGCGCCGGCATCAGGCCCTGTGGACGATACCCGTGTTCGCGTTGAGCGCCTGTCGCACGATGGCCGTGGTATCGCCCGCCATGCTGATGGCAAGACCATTTTCATTGATCGGGTTCTGCCGGGAGAATCGGTGGCCGTGGCGGTTCATCATAGCCATCGCCGCTTTGATGAAGCTCATCCGCGAGACATTGCCGACCCCTCCAGTGACCGGATTACACCGGTGTGTCCGCATTTTGGGGTCTGCGGTGGGTGCGACCTTCAGCATCTGGCGCATGCAGCGCAGCGACGTCACAAGGCCGATACGCTTGGTGAGCTGTTTGCACGTCATCAGATGACATTGCCCGAGCCCGAGATACTGGACGGCGACGCGATAGCCTATCGGCGTCGTGCCCGGCTCGGGGTCCGTGTAGATCGCGATGGGCAGGTCATCATGGGCTTTCGAAAGCGGGGCACTGATCGGTTGTTTGCCGTATCGGAGTGTCCGGTACTTGTGCCGTCACTGCAGGCGCTGCTGGCACCGATGAAGGCGCTTCTGGATACGCTTGATGCGCCGCGTCACGTCGGTCATGTCATGCTGGTTGCCAGCGATGATGGCGTGCACCTGACCGTTCGGCTGCTGCGCGCCGTGGCGTCGGATGAATCGCGGTGGCAGGCCTTTGCCTCTGTTCAGGGGCTTCACCTCGAGGTGCTCAAGGGGCGTGAGGCACCACTGGTACGTGAAACGGTTACGGGTAGCGGGAGTGGTCACTATCTGCTGGACATCGGTGTGTCCGAGCCGTTGAGTATCGGGTTTGAAAACGGTGATTTCCTGCAGGCCAATGCCGAGGTCAACCAGGCCATGGTGTCACGTTTGCTGGCATGGTGTGGTGATGTGAAAGGCCGGACCGTGGTCGACTTTTTTGCCGGAATCGGCAACTTCTCACTGCCGCTGGCGGCACGGGGCGCCAGGGTCATTGCGCTGGAAGGGCAGGCACACATGGTGAATCGTCTGAGTGCCAATGCCGCCAGGGCCGTGCCCGATGGCAACGTTGAGGCGCGTCAGGCCGATTTATCGCGACCGCTTACACACTTGCCTGATGCCGACCTTGCCGTACTGGATCCGCCCCGCGCTGGTGCCGAGGCGCTATGTCGTCAGCTCGCGACTGACGGGCCAGAGCGCATTGTCTATATTTCCTGTGATCCAGCCACACTGGCGAGGGATGTGGTCTACCTGATGGAAGGTGGCTATCAGCTGCAGGCATCTGCCATGGCTGATATGTTTCCGCAGACAGCGCACCTGGAAAGCATGGTACTGCTGGCACGTTGATGGCCTGCAGCGGTTAAAAGAAGGCCCGTAACACAAGGGGGCACCGTCAGGTGAGAATCAGGCAATGGTAAAGGTACGCGACGATCAACCACTGCAGGATGATGGGCATATCGATGTGACAGCCTGGTTGGCTGTCTTCGAGTCTCATGTCCGGATGAAGGAGCCCGAGCGGTTTCGGCAGGCATGTTTTCTGGCGGAGCAGCTGGCACGTGCTGCCGAGCTGCGCCATCCCGACAGTGCCTGGCGAAACCCGGGGGCCAGCCTGCATATCGGCCTTGAAATGGCCAGTATTGTCTCCGAGCTCAAGCTTGATGAGGATGCCCTGATTGCTGCGGTGCTCTATCGCTGTGTGCGAGAAGAGCTTGTGACGCTTGAGGCGGTGCGCAAGCGCTTTGGAAGCGAGGTCGCCGGGCTGATTGACGGGGTGCTGAAAATGGCGGCCATCAGCCAGCTTCAGGCACCTGCTCAGGGGCTTGAGCAACATAACCAGCATGACAACCTGCGTCGCATGCTCGTCACCATGGTGGATGACGTGCGGGTGGCACTGGTCAAGATTGTCGAGCGTACCTGCATGCTGCGTGAAGTGCGCAACAGTTCGCGAGAGCGTTGCCTGCGAGTGGCTCAGGAGGTCTTCGATATTTATGCCCCCTTGGCGCATCGGCTTGGAGTAGGGCATATAAAATGGGAGCTGGAGGATCTGTCCTTCCGCTACCTGCACGAGAATGACTACAAGGCCATCGCCCGGCAGCTGGCTGAAAAACGGCTTGACCGTGATCGCTATATCAGCGAAGTGCTGGTGCTTCTGGAAAACATGTTGAGCGAGCAGGGCATCACGCCCTTTGATGTTACCGGCCGCGCCAAGCATATCTATTCCATCTGGCGGAAGATGAAGCGCAAGGGCATCGACTTCTCCGAGGTCTATGATGTGCGCGCCGTACGGATTCTGGTGCCTCGCATCGCCGACTGTTACACCCTGCTCGGGCTGGTACATTCCCGCTGGCACCACGTGCCCAACGAGTTCGATGACTATATCGCCAATCCCAAGAAAAACGGGTACCAGTCTCTTCATACGGCCGTGATCGGTCCCGAGAACAAGGTACTCGAGATTCAGGTGCGTACCTTCGACATGCACGAGGAGGCCGAACTCGGCGTCTGTGCGCACTGGCGTTACAAGGGCACGGATGTTGATTCCCGCAGCCGAGGCTATGAAGAGAAGATCGCCTGGTTGCGTCAGGTGCTCGAATGGCAGGATGAAGTGGGTGATCTGGGAGACCTGGGCCATGGACTGCGTTCTGATGTCGCCCCGGACCGGATTTACGTCTTTACGCCCGATGGGCATGTGATCGATCTGCCCAGTGAAGCCACTCCGATCGACTTTGCCTACCGGGTTCACACTGAAGTGGGGCATCTGTGCCGAGGTGCCAAGATCAACGGACGAATCGTGCCGCTGACCTATCTTCTCAAGACCGGCCAGCAGATCGAAATTCTCACTGCGACGCGCGGCGGCCCCAGCCGCGATTGGCTTAATCCTGCGCTCGGGTTTGTTAAAACCTCCAGGGCACGGGCCAAGATTCAGGCCTGGTTCAAGTTGCAGGCCCGCGAGCAGAACCTCGAGGATGGTCGTACTCTGCTTGAAAAGGAATTCCGGCGTCTGGATCTTGAAAACCTGGATCGGGATCGGCTGGCACGTGCGGTCAATTACACTGCTGTTGATGACATGTATGCCGCCATCGGTGCCGGTGACCTGCGAGTAGGGCAGGTTCTCTCTCAGGCGCAGCATCTGTTTGGCGAGGACGATGCGGAAGAGGAACAGCACAAGCTGGATCGTCTGCTGACCCGACCTCGCAAGGGGAGCCCCCATGAAGCGTCCAGTGGCCAGGTCATGGTACTGGGTGTCGGAAACCTCAAGACGCAAATGGCCAACTGCTGTCACCCGGTTCCCGGAGACCAGATTGTCGGGTTCATTACTCATGGTCGTGGTGTCACGATCCACCGCCAGGATTGTCCCAACATCCTGCAGCTGAAGAGTGACGAGCCCCAGCGCATTGTGGAAGTGGACTGGGGGGATCGACCGGATACCCAGTACCCTGTGGATATCGAAGTCCAGGCGTGGGATCGCAGTGGTTTATTGCGCGATGTCACTACCATTCTTTCAGGGGAAAAGGTCAATGTGTTGTCAGTCAATACACGCACTGATCAGATGGATAATATGGCCACCCTCAATATCACCCTGGAAGTATCCGGTATTGAAATGCTTGGGCAGTTGTTCAGCCGCATTCAGCAGCTTCCCAATGTCATGGACGTCAAGCGTCTGCGTCAGGGTGGCGACAAGGCAGGAGACAGGTTGTGAGTGATGCACCTTATACACTGGAGGATTTGCGTTATCTGATGCAGACCCTCCGTGATCCGGAACAGGGATGCCCCTGGGATCTTCGTCAGCGCTTTGACACGATCGTGCCGCATACGATCGAGGAGGCCTACGAAGTGGCGGATGCCATAGAGCGCGAGGCATGGCAGGAGCTTCCCGGCGAGCTGGGTGATCTGCTCTTTCAGGTGGTGTTCTACGCGCAGCTGGGGCAGGAAGCGCAGCAGTTCAATCTCGACAGTATTGTTGATGGCCTGACAGGCAAGATGGTTCGGCGTCATCCCCATGTGTTTGTCGACGGCACGCTTTATGGGCGCAAGCGTGGCGCCGGCGATGATCCGGCCAGTGATGCGATCAACCAGCGCTGGGAAGCGCTCAAGCAGGAAGAGCGGGATTCACGCCAGGCCACTTCCCTGCTGGATGATGTTCCGATCGGTCTCCCTGCACTTACTCGAGCTGGCAAGTTGTCAAAACGTGCTGCCCGCAGTGGCTTTGACTGGCCAACGCACCATGGAGCGCTCGACAAGGTACGCGAAGAGCTTGCCGAAGTGGAAGAGGCCATCGTGCGCCAGCATGCCGACAGCATTGAGGACGAACTGGGTGATGTGCTGTTTTCGGTCGTCAACCTCGCGCGCAAGCTGGGTGTAGATCCTGAGCAGGCCCTGCGGCGTACCAATGGCAAGTTCGAGCGTCGCTTTCGTAGCGTCGAAGCCGCAGTCATGGCGGATAACGGCCGGATGGAGGAGACCTCGCTTGAGGTCATGGAAGCGCACTGGCAGGCAGCCAAGGCGCAGGAATCATCCGATTGAAGGATGGACTCAAGACGTGACGCAGAAAAGGGGCCCTGGGCCCCTTTTTCAATGCTGAAGCCCGTGTCGGGCAGATGTCATCATGAGGTGGCGCATCATGTCGTTATTGCTCATCCATTTCGCAGCGTACCTGCTAGTCTTGAATCAACAATGTGACAAAAGGGGGGCGTCATGAGTCATGATCTGCATGAGTCGTTAAGAGATAACGTACGTATCCTCGGCGACAATCTGGGGCACACCATTGCGTCCGACATGGGCGATGAATTTCTTGGCCGTATCGAGAGGATTCGAGCGCTGGCCAAAAGTGGCCGCCAGCATGGCAGTGAAGGGCGCAGCGAATTGATAGATTACCTGCGTCATCTGCCGGAAAACGAATTGCTGCCGGTGACGCGGGCATTCAATCAGTTTCTCAATCTGGCCAATCTGGCCGAACAGCATTATCGGGCACGATCTCGCCGGGTGGAGGATTATCGGCCGGGCAGCCAGCCTGAGCTTGGGGAGCTGCTGGAACGGATCCACCGGAAGGGGCACGACCCCGAGGCAATTCTGGAAGCATTCAGCACCATGCGCGTCGAGCTGGTACTGACAGCACATCCGACCGAAGTTGTGCGCCGTACCTTGATTCAAAAATACGATGCCATCGATGAATGCCTCACTCAGCTTGAGCAGTCAGCGGACCATCCCGAGCTTGAAAACCGAATGCGCGGGCGCCTGAGTGAACTGGTCAGCCAGGCGTGGCACACGGATGAGATACGGCGCGAACGGCCGACGCCGGTAGACGAAGCCCGCTGGGGGTTCGCTGTCATCGAAAATTCATTGTGGCAGGCCGTTCCGGAATTCTATCGGGATCTGGATACCCTGCTGGTGGATCTGGCAGGTGAGCGACTGCCGCTGGATGCATCCCCGCTTCGCTTTGCTTCCTGGATGGGTGGAGACCGGGATGGCAACCCCAATGTCACGGCCGAAGTGACTCGCGAAGTGCTGTTGCTCGGGCGCTGGATGGCGGCTGATCTTTATACGCGTGACCTTGATCAGCTCAAGCGCGAACTATCGATGTGGAAGGCCACTTCAGCCCTGCGTGCGGAGACCGGCGATGCATCCGAACCCTATCGGGAACTGATCAAACGGCTTCTCTGCCGTATGGAAGCGACCCGGGACTGGGCCAAGGCACAGCTGGATGGTGAGCCCTGGACCAGTGAAACACCCATCATCGAAACCCGGGAACAGCTTTATGCGCCGTTGCTGACCTGCTACCGCTCACTGTGTGACTGCGGGCTGGATACCATCGCCAATGGCGCCCTGCTGGATACCCTGCGCCGTGTGGCCTGCTTTGGTGTGACCCTGACCAAACTGGATATTCGTCAGGAGGCTTCCCGCCATGCTCAGGTCATGGATGAACTCACGGACTGGCTTGGCATGGGTCGGTACAACGACTGGGATGAAAGCGAACGGCAGGCCTTCCTGTTGAAGGAACTGGTCTCGCGTCGGCCGCTTATTCCGCCGCATTGGGAATGCTCGGAAGATGTTCAGGAGGTGCTGGAAACCTTTCGGGTCGTCGCGGAAGAGCCGCCTGAAGCATTGGGCTCCTACGTCATTTCAATGGCGGGTCATCCCTCGGACGTGTTGATTGTCGCGCTGTTGATGAAGGAGTTTGGCGGAGAGGTCAAACTACCGATTTCACCCCTGTTTGAAACCCTGGATGATCTTAACCGTGCCGGCACGGTCATCGATGATCTGTTGTCCTTTCCTGAATACAGAACGCGTATCGATGACTGTCAGGAAGTGATGATCGGTTATTCGGATTCTGCCAAGGACGCCGGACAGCTGGCGGCAGCCTGGGCCCAGTATCGGGCTCAGGAGGAGCTGGTGAATGTCTGCGCGGCTCATGACGTATCACTGACCCTGTTTCATGGCCGGGGCGGGACTGTCGGACGTGGGGGTGGCCCGGCTCATGCCGCGATTCTCTCGCAGCCTCCTGGCTCGGTGCAGGGCAGCCTGCGGGTCACGGAACAGGGGGAGATGATCCGGTTCAAGTTCGGCCAGCCAGGCATTGCAGTGCGATCCATGGAAATCTATGCCTGCGCTGTGCTTGAAGCCTCGCTGTTGCCGCCGCCTCAGCCACGACAGGCCTGGCGTGACGAAATGGATGCTCTGGCTGAATGCGCGCATGGAATATATCGAAGTGTGGTGCGGGAAGACCCGAATTTCGTACCTTATTTTCGCGCAGTCACTCCGGAAACGGCACTGTCGCGTCTGCCACTGGGCTCGCGGCCTGCCAAGCGCCGTCAGGATGGTGGAGTGGAAACCTTGCGCGCTATCCCGTGGATCTTTGCCTGGACTCAAACGCGGTTGATGCTGCCGGCATGGCTTGGCAGCGGTGAAGCCTTCGCCCGGCGTGTCGAGCAGCCTGGCGGGCTTGAGGTGCTGCGCGAAATGATGGATGAGTGGCCGTTTTTCGGTACTTATGTGGACATGCTGGAAATGCTGCTTGCCAAGGCGGATATCGATATCAATGCCTATTATGAGCAGCGTTTGATCGATGAGGCGCCGCTGCGTGCGCTGGGCAATAGTCTGAGGGAGCGTTTCGAGGTGCTGGTGACCGTGCTGCTTGATATTCGCGGGCAGGAGCATTTACTGGAACACGCGCCGCTGATCCGGCAGGCCATCGAGGTACGTAATCCGTATCTTGACCCCCTGCACGGCGTACAGGCGGAATTGTTGCAGCGTAATCGAGACGCCGACGGTGCAATTTCTTCGGAGCTTTCTCGTGCGCTGCTGGTCAGCATGGCAGGTATTGCAGCCGGGCTTCGCAATACCGGGTAGGGTGACGCTGATTTTTTTATGGGCCAGCCCTTGAAATGTCGAACATCACACCTAATGTTGTGGGGTAGACAAGGCGTTGGCCTGCTTTTTTTCGGGTCATCGCCAGCCCGGTTTCATGAAACGCACCTACGCGTTTTTACGCAAAAAACCGTTTGAAAAAGGAGTTTTTCAATGGCTTATCAGCTTCCTGAACTTCCGTATGCCTATAACGCGCTCGAGCCGCATTTCGACGCGATGACAATGGAAATTCATCACACCAAGCACCACAACACCTACGTGACCAACGTCAACGGCGCGCTGGAAAAGCTGCCGGAAGAACTTTCCGGTCTGCCCGTTGAAGAACTGGTGCAGAAAATTGGTGAAGTGCCGGAAGCACAGCGTACTGCTGTTCGTAACAACGGCGGCGGCCATGCCAATCACAGTCTGTTCTGGACGGTTCTGTCTCCGAACGGTGGTGGTGAGCCGACAGATGATGTGGCATCAGCCATCAAGGAAACCTTTGGCAGCTTTGAAGCCTTTCAGGAAAAGTTTGAAACGGCTGCGAAGGGTCGCTTCGGTTCCGGCTGGGCCTGGCTTGTCGTCAAGAATGGCAAGGTTGAAGTCATGTCCACTGCCAACCAGGATAGCCCGCTGATGACCGAGGAATTCGGCGGCGCAAGCGCTACGCCGATTCTGGGTCTGGATGTCTGGGAACATGCTTACTACCTGAACTATCAGAACCGTCGTCCGGACTACATCAAGGCGTTCTGGAGTCTGATCGATTGGGAAGAAGTTGAAAAACGCTATCAGGCTGCAAAATAACAGCGCTGACAGTATAAAAAACCCGGCTTCGGCCGGGTTTTTTCATGTCGGTGACTTGCCGGTAGTACGAGAGCGGCCTCCAGAGGATTTGCGCGTGCGGCGCCGCGTTCCCGTTGCTTTTTTCCCTGGCGGGGCTGGCAAGGCAGAGAAATCGGTAAACGACTGATTGCCCAGAGTCTCGATCAGTGGTGTGAGTTGCTCGACGAGCTGCGTCATGAAGCCCTGATAACCGGCTTCACGGCGGCTGATGGCATTAAGTTCCGCTTCCCAGCGAGCGGTCATGTCAGGCGTTGTCATGCTGGCAGGTAACTGGCTGACCAGTGCCTTGCCTGCCTCACTGGCTCGAATGGACTTGCCGTCCCGACGAAGAAAGCTGCGTTTGAACAACAGTTCGATGATGCTGGCCCGGGTGGCTTCGGTACCCAGTCCGTCGGTGTCACGAAGTACCTTTCGCAGTTCGGCATCCGTTACAAAGCGGGCAATATTGGTCATTGCTGACAGGAGCGAGGCATCGGTGAACGGGGCGGGTGCCTGCGTGGTCCTGTCGAGGCGCTCACCGCGCAGGCACCATAGTGTTGCCCCTTCTTTGATATCGTCCAGAGCGCCCGGGTTGGCCTGAGTGCCGCTGTTCGGCGTCTCCTGTGTAGTTTCCTTTTGAAACAGGGCCTTCCAGCCTGCGGTCTGCCAGATACGCTCGTTGGCCACGAATGTACCGCCTTCGATACGCAATTCAATACGGGTATCCTGAAAGCACCAGGCTGGATGGAACTGTGCAATGTACTGTCGGGCGATCAATTCAAAAAGTCGCTGCTCGGCCTGACTCAATTTATCGGCATCCAGTGCGCGGCCAGTGGGAATGATGGCGTGATGCGCACCCACCTGGCGTGTATTCCACGCCTTGCTTTCCCTGCTGCTATCTGCCCCCTTGAGTGCGTCACGAAGCGATGGTGCACTGCCGGCCAGCGATGCCAGAATGCCGGGCGCATTCCCGTGTTGATCCTTTGGCAGGTAGCGACAGTCCGAGCGGGGATAAGTAATCAGGGTATGACGTTCATACAGTGCCTGACAGGTATCCAGTACCTGTTGCGCGCTCATGCCGAAGCGCTTTGCAGCGTCGATCTGCAGGGTGGATAGATTATAAGGCAGCGGCGGCCCCTGCCGTTTCTGCTTGCGATCCACACCGGATACGGTGGCGGGCTGGTTGGTAATGGTGGTAGCCACATGGTCAGCCAGTCTGGCCGAAAGAACACGGCCCTCTTCATCGCACCAGGCCTCACAGGCCTCGCTGGGCTGCCATCGCGCACGAAAGGCTTCGGCACGGCCCTGGGCCATGGCCATGCACGCATCCACCTCGAAATAATCATGAGGTGAAAAAGACGCGATGGAGGCATCTCGTTGTACTACCAGGGCGAGCAGGGGGGTCTGAACCCGTCCGATCGATAGTACTCCCTGATAGCCCGCCTGTCGGCCCTTTAGCGTGCAAAGACGTGTCATGTTGATGCCGTACAGCCAGTCGGCACGGCTGCGGGCCAGCGCGGATACCGACAGGGGGATGAACTCGCTGTTGGGACGCAGGGCCTTGAGGGCGCGGGTGATGGCGGCTGGCGTCAGATCGCTGACCAGTAGCCGCTGAACCTGTTGCTGCCGGGCAGCGCCAAGTCTGAAGGTACTGATGACTTCATCGACCAGCAACTGACCTTCGCGGTCGGGGTCTCCGGCATGTACCAGCTGATCCGATTCCTTTGCCAGTTTTTTGATCAGGCTCAGCTGCTTGCGTGCATCGGCACGGGGCTTGAGTTGCCATTGATCGGGAATAATGGGCAGATGTTCCAGATGCCAGCGCTTGTAACGCGGGTCGTAGGCCTCCGGCTCGGCCTGCTCGAGCAGATGCCCGAAACACCAGGTGACCCGGGTGTCTCCGCAATCGATATAGCCATCCTGGCGACGGCCACTGCCCGGCAGGGCCTGGGCGATGGCTCGCGCAAGGCTGGGTTTTTCGGCAATAATCAGGCGCATGAGAAAAGTCTGTTTATTTGTACAGTGTCATGGTACCTGCAGAGGGCGAGAGCCGTCGAGACTGATCAGCCCAGAATACGGCGCGCTCTGACCAGCGCCCGGTACCACCGCCGCGGGCGCTTGCCCGTGACCGGAGGCCTGTGGGTCAGCAGGCTGACCTGTGGGCGATCATTGCTGTGCGAGCCGGCAATCATGTTCAGCGTTGCTTCACGGGCCTGATAGTGCTCGATGAGGAACTCAATGGCACCATCATCGAGTGGAACTCCGTAGTGGCGCACCAGTGCCAGGGCCAGTGACTCTGCCGAGCGTGACAGGTCCGATTCAATGCTCTTGACCATTGCCACGCCGAGCGCAGCCTTGGTCGCTGCCGACAGGTTGGGTTCGAGTTGACCGAAATAGGCTGCATTGGTCGCATTGATGGCACGTTGCACTTCAGGACGGGATAAATAAATGTGCGGTTCCAGCGCCAGTGCAATATCAATGGCAAAGCGTTTCAGTGTATCGGCGCCATGATCAAGCAGGGTTTCCCGGCTGTAGGGCGTATGGCGTGGATGCCCCCAGTGACGTATCGGCAAGGTCTTGAGATGTCTGGCCAGTACCTTGCAGACCTGGGCCTTGGCCGCGTCGTCCAGGTGAATGGTGTCTTCACGGATGCGCAGGCCGCGTCGTCCTCGGCCGGTACGAAGAGTGGTTTCCGTATCGCTGTTGGCGCGTTCCCAGCGCTCGGACAGTTTCAAGAGCTGCGCGTGGCTTCGCCCGGCGTTTTCGTAGGCGTCCTGAACGGATTTGAACAGTTTCATTGCATTGGCAAGAATATCGGACCGTTCACGTATCCGGTTGCGTAGCTGCCCCTTGTCCGGTGATTTCTCGAATCGGCGCGCATCGCTGACAATCTGATCGGCCAGCGCGTCCATGGCCTCTCTGGACCGTGCAACCAGTACATCAGCGCGAAGTCCGGAGGCGGCATCTTCCACCAGCGTGACCGATTGCTCGGCCAGATAGACAGCCAGTGCCTTGACACGTGACAGCCCGGTTGCCTGGGCGATGCGGTAACGGGCACGTGCGTGCTCAAGCTGGTCCAGGGCCCGTGCCAGATGCCACTGCCCCCGATACTCGAATGTCAGCATGGTAATCGAGCGACCACTGATCAGTTCGAAGGCCAGAATCAGCATCTCCTCCACGTCCTGAAGGGTCATCAGCAGGTCGTTGTCCTGCTCGATGGCCGCCATGATACGCTCGATGAAGTTCTCGTCCCGAGCGACCCCGAGGTGCAGGTTGGGTGCCACGCCTTCGAACCTGTCTCGCAGAAGTCCGATGACTTCCGGAGCCAGTTCCATTTGTTCATGAAGCTGTGGTTCGATGGTTTCCCGGTGCAGGGCATTCAGATCCCGGATGCGGGCATACATGCCAACGCGACGGTAGACATCGATACGGGAGATGATCTGCGCAGAATCCGGGTCGTTCAGCAGTTCAAGTGCCGCGAGTTCGACGCCTTCCGGCGACAGGTCCTGCTTTCGCAGTAGCATGGCCGCCGCTTCCCGTCGACGCGCATCGCCGTCCAGACTCTCGACGATCAGGTTGCGGGTCGACAGGATCAGTTCCGGCAGGACATCAATGACGCGGGCTATCTTGGCTTCGGTACGCTCATACTGACGGCCTCGGGTCAGGTTATGTACCAGGTTTGCCAGAATACCGGCAACCCCGGTGATCACCGTATACGAGATAAAGAAGATATAGTTGTCAATGGTGGGCGCCTTGCCGTAGCCCATCAGATAGCCGCCCCAGGCGCCAATCAGGGTTACCGGGCCGGCAGTCCAGAGAATCTGCATCAAACTGATGGACCAGGGCACCTTTTCGACAGCGCTGGTGATGCGACGAATCTCGTCGCGACCCTGCCGTTCGAGATTGATCGAACTGCCGGAAGTATCGCGTTGGTCGCGTCGTTTGAAAACCGGAAGAGGCAACACAGTAAACCTGCTGAGCGAGGGATGTATCGGGGGCGCTATACTACCGTTTCGGTATGGTCCGGAGAAAGCGTCTTCGGCGGTAAATCAGCCCCTTACAGGCTGATTATCGGCCGTAACCATGACAAGTGAAGTACACGTGATCAAATATCAATGACAGGGATGCAGGGAGCCGTTGATGCTGGCAGGGTGGGTTGATCAGTTACTCGGGTTTGCCGACAGGGCGCGGGCCACGATTCAGAGCAGTGAGCAGTATCCGGAGTTGATCCGGTGGGCGCGTAATGAAGGGGCTTCATTACTGGGTGAGGATCTGGCACTGGCGCAGGCGCTGACACCACAGCTGTGGAACCAGATGCCGCTGGTCCGGTGTAACTATTCCCCCGAACCACTGGCCGAGCCCGATCCACTGGAGCCTTGCTGGTGTGATTCCGGCAGGCGGTATCGCGATTGCTGTGGTGCCGTGGTGGTGCCGGGCCCGATTCCTTCGAACCTGATGTGGATGCTGGCACTCAAGGAATGGCGCGGCGAGCGACTGCGCCAGGCCCTTGACGCTGGCAAGGCCCCACCGCAGGCGCTGCTGGAGGCCGCTATCATCAGTGCCGAAACCGGGCAGCTTGGCCGTGCTCAGCGCATTCTGGAGGCCTTTTTCCGTCTGGAAGACTGGAGCGCTGTGCCGGAGGCATCCGAGCCGGCCTTCGAACTGCTGACGGATGTGTACCAGGAGCGGGGCTTTACGCGCAAGAAGGCTGACTTTGTGGATCAGGTGGTCGATAGAGGCCCACCGTTTCTCAAGGGCGCAGCGCTTGAGCGTATCTGCCTGGCCTTCATTGATGCCGATAATCTGGCAGATGCCCGTGCCGCCTTCTTGCGGGCCTTGAAAACCATTCCCGATGCACCGTCGCTGGCCTATATCGAAACCATGCTGTTATTGCATGAAGGCCGCAGGGAAGAGGCTGGCAGCCGTGCTGATTTCTGGTTGAGACGATTATCACGTCGGCCGGATATCGATCCTGACTACATCGGCTTTCTGGAAGTGCTGGCTGATGATCCGGTGGCAGCACTGGCAGAGCAGATGGTCAATTCGGAAGAAGAGCTGGCCGAGCCGCTGGCGATCCTGCAGGACATGCTGGAGGAGTTGCCCACGGCTGAGCCATTGGACTATGAATACAATATCGAAGGGCGGCTTGAGTACCATGTATCCGAGCGTCACGAGGATGACTACACCCGGTGGCAGGACTTCTTCGGTATTCAGGAATCCCAGGACAGTATTCACGAATCCGTGACCGATCCCTGGCCCAACGCGCAGGAATGGCTGGGAGAGCTGTGCCAGCACCCCCGCTGGCTGGACTCTCCCATGGTGCTTCAGGAGCTTGCCATGGCGCTGGCCGTGCGTTTTGGCAACCTTCCCTGGATGATACCCGCCTTTTTCGTGCCGATCGCCACGCGCCTGGATACCTGGCTTGCGCCGGTGGAGGCCGCCAATGAGTCATTTCTGTGGCAGGACGGGGATAACGAAGTGCTCTTCAGGCTTGGCCTGTCACTGGTAATCGGCATGGAGCGCGGAGATGTGATGCGCTCCAGAACACTGGCTCAGCGGCTGTTGAGGCTGGACCGAGATGATAACCTCGGGCTTCGAGAGCTGTTGCTGGAGCAATTGCTTCGTGAGGGCGACAACGAACAGGCGCTGGCCATGGTTGAAGCCCTGTCCGATGACGAGCAGCACTGGCCGGGTCTGACCATCGGCAAGGCACTGGTCATGTATCGGCTGGGTCGTCTGGACGATGCCGAGCAGAGCATCATGGCGGTGCACCGTTACAACGAACACCTGCCGGGTCTGATGATGCAGGCCAGCCCTCGGCGGGAAGTGCACGCCGACAATGTGCCGGAACCCGGATCACGAGGCGAAGCCTGGCAGTATCGCGTTCTGATGCGTGATCAATGGGTATCTACTCCCGGGGCCATCGACTTTCTGAAACAGGTCATGCGTCGCCTTCGCTAGCGCGTTCTGAGCAGCCTGAACCAGCCGGACAGCGCATTGCGCAGCCGAGGCTTTTCACTTAGATGAATGGAGTCGATACAGTCTGCAATCGGGTCCGGCGAGCGTCGCCGGACCGGCGCTGTAAATACGCCGCGCGTGACACGCGCGGCATAGCCCAGCAATTCAGGTGACTTGCTGGGAACCGGACCGATCAGCCGCTGCTCACCGCGAGCAACCTCCATCAGCGCCTTGTACTTCTCGCGTCCAAAACGGCCTGTCAGCCCGTAGCACATCGCCAGCACGCCGCCGATGGCCCGCTCGGTATGGCTGGGACGATGGGGCGGTGTGAAGGACACTCCCCGGGTCACCAGCGTACCTGCCTGTCGGCGGTCCTTCTTCCAGTACCCCAGATTGCTGTCGAGAAGAGTGCCCTCGAAAAAAATACCGTTTTTAAGGCGTTGGGCACCATTGACGTGGGTAAAGGGCATGATGATGACATCTTCCAGTTCAGCGCCTTCCTCGACATAGCAACCGGTTTCCAGTACGCATCGGCTGTGTAGCCAGGCGCCCTTTTCCACGTGAGACACGGGCCCCATGAAACCGTGATCCAGCACGGAAATGTCCGGTGTTGCCGTACCCGCCGAGCCCCAGAGTCCATCAAGGATCAATGTTCCGTGGGGAGCGACCGGCTGTGAAGTACTCAGCACGCTCATGGTCAGTTCATGATAATGCGACAGCGACGCCAGCAGAGAAGGGCCAAGCATCAGATTTTCCCGTAGCGCTGACCAGCGCAGACGATTGAGCGCCGGGTCCTGAGGGCCCCTGGCGATCACAACGGGAGCATGCAATACCGGGTGATCGATCCACTCTCGTTCCAGCAGTACATCACCCCGAACCACCAGGCAGGGATAAACGATGCGACCGCCAAGGCGCAGCATGTGTTCCCTGGGCTCCCGCTCGCCGATTACCGGATAAAGTCGAATGGGAATGCCCCACCGATCGTCCTGGTGGCACACGGCCCGGAACCATTCGGGGGACCGCCCGTATAATACAGTGGCCGTCTGTACATCGGGGTGGTCGGCCAGCATGTCCAGATTACGTTCAAGAATGCTTCTCCCTGCCAGGGGAAGCAGGGCGGGAGGGTAACGCTGATCCATCGGCGCCATTTCCTGTCCCATTCGATCTGCCAGTATCACAACCTGCATGGGGTAGCTCTCTCTGTTATGGGAACTCAGTAGGCACCGCGGCCCTTGAGTACGGCCGGAACGGTTCTGAACAGCAGTTTGACGTCCTCACGGATGCCCTGGCGGTGAAGGTAAAAAAGATCCAGGTTGATCTGTTCTTCAAAGGACAGGTCCGAGCGGCCGGATACCTGCCACAGACCGGTCAGCCCCGGGCGGGCATCAAGTCGCATTCGGGCGCGTGCCTGATAAAGTGCGACCTCCCGGGGCAGTGCCGGGCGCGGCCCGACCAGCGCCATGTCACCCTTGAGGATGTTCCAGAGTTGAGGCACCTCGTCGATCGAAAACTTGCGAATAAACCGCCCGGGTCGTGTAACCCGTGGGTCGCTTTTCATCTTGAACAGTACATTGCCTTCGGATTCGTTACGGGCCTGAAGCTCGCGCAGACGTTCTTCCGCGTCGATGTACATCGAGCGGAATTTCCACATCTTGAAGGTCTTTCCACCCTTGCCGACACGCACCTGGTTGAAGAAGATCGGCCCACGTGAATTGACCTTGATCCAGCAGGCCACGAACAGAAGCAACGGGCTTGCCAGTCCGAGAATGAACACTGACATGCCAATGTCCATCAGGCGCCGCAGCCTGGGGCCATACCAGCGCCGGAAATGCCACCAGCTGCGCCGCCGCAGTGAGCGCAATCGATACATCAGTGGGTAATTGCCTTCCAGATAATTGGCGAGCCGCTTGTTGGTATGGCGTCCGTATCGGGTAATGCTGAGCAAAAACAGAGGGTTGCCCAGCACATAGCGGCGCCACATGCGGCCGGGCTCCTGCAGGAGACGCCAGCTCCATTCCATGCCGATCCGTCTCAGCCACAGGGGCGCTCTGGATACACGATCGGCATTGAAATCAAACAGGCCACCGACTCCCATGGCGAGTTTCACATTCAAACGGTGCCGATGTTTCTGCAGCCACAGTTCCTGGCGTGGTACGCCGAGCGCGACACACAAGAGATCCGGCCTGGCCGCATTGATCTTGTCGATGACCTGATCGGTACCGACGGTTCCAAAGAAGCCGTGCTGAACACCGACAATCTTCAGGGTCGGAAACTGCTTTTTGAGCTTGAACTGCATTTTTTCCGCAACGCCTGGAGAGGCGCCCAGCAGAAACAGGCGCAATCCTTCCTCGGCCATGCGTTCACAGATCAGCGGAAATAGATCCGTACCATTGAGGTTGGCCTTGAGGGTTGTGCCTACTCGTTTGCAGGCAATTGCCACGCCACTGCCATCCGGCAGGATCATGTTGGCGTTCAGAAGGGCCTGATAGTACTTGGGATGATTCTGTGCCACGTTGGCGCAGTGAGCATTGATGAAATGTACCGTGGCACTGGTATGAGGAGAGCGCATGTAGTTCATGAGCTGCTCCAGAGCCGTTTCCCGATCGATGTTGACGAAGGGAATACCCAGCACCGTGACCGTTGGGCAGGCCATCGGGGACGTTTTTTCCTGCCAGCTGGATGCGTGAGACAGGCTCATCGAGTCTCTCCTGCATTGATGCGTTTACGCTGAAAGTGTCCGATGACACCCTGGGCAATTTTTTCCAGAAACAGATAAATGCGTTTGGGTATGGTGCCAAGCAGCAGTGCCGCACCAGTGGTTGCCAGCGTACGTCCCGGTTCATCCAGCCAGATCCCTGGCCAGCTTCTGGTCGCTCTGGTGATATAACGCAGGGCAAACGAGCCATCGCGCAGGCGAATCGCCTGACGCGCCAGATAGCGAAGCTGATATGCCTGAGCCCTGGGATACCATTCCTTGATGAATTCGGGTGCGTAGTGCCGAGTATGCTCGACAATGCTTTGCCAGGAGGCGTACTGCTGGTCCAGCGAGGAAGAAAGCCCGCCGGCATTGAGGCGGTACAGGGTCAGCGGCTGGTTGATGCCTTCAATGCGCCATGTTGTCTGAAGCGCAACTCGTACCCAGCACTCGATGTCTTCACTGCGCCGAAGGCGCTCATCGAAATAGCACACCGCATTTTTTTCACCGCTGATATCCGCCCGATAGGCGATGCCCTCCAGTGCTTCCCGACGAAGTACCGGTGCTGACCCGTTACCCACCGGGTTGCGACAGAAAAGATAGCCGGCAGTAATATTGGTGAGCTGTGGCATCTGGTAGTAGTTCATGGGATGGCCTCCGGCATCAATGAAGGCAGAACGCGAAAAGGACAGACCAACGTCCGGGCCATGTTCAAAATGAGCCAGATGCCGAGCCAGCTTTTCCGGCATCCAGATATCATCCGAATCGATAAAGGCCATGAAGCGGCCACGGGCTTCACGAATGCCGGTATTGCGTGCTCCGGCCAGACCACGGTTGACAGGATGAGTCACGATGCGAATGCGCGAGTCGTCATACTGCTCACAGATCCGGCGGCTGCCATCGTTACCCAGATCGTCGATGATCAGCAGTTCGAAATCACCCAGCGTTTGCGCCAGTACACTGTCGATGGCTTCAGCAACAAAGGCCTCTACGTTGTAAATCGGCATGATGACGGAAAACAGGGGAGTCATGGCTTGTGCACCTCGGTGGCCAATGGCAGCGTTAATCGTTTTTGGGTGATGATGCAGGCCGGTATGGCCGCCAGCGTGGCACTCACCAGAATGCCGGTAGCGATGCCGTTAAGCCCCCAGGGCATGCCGCAGGCCATGCCGGTGGCGAACAGCACCGTGGTCATGATCTGCAGCTTGAGATCCAGCCCGGGGAGGCCGGCAGCGCGCAGCCCCTGAGCGCAGGTATCCAGCACGATGCGCGGCAGGGCCGACAGACAGATCAGAATCAAGACCGGCAAGGCACCTCGCTCCAGCCAGTCCGCGCCAAACAGGATCGGAACATAAATAGGTGCTAATAAACATTGTGCAAGAATGATCGGTACGGCAAAGCGGGCAAAAAGCCACATTCCCTGTCGCATTTTGACGCCTTGGACGGCCTTGTCCTCGGCACACAGGTGGGGGAAAAGGGCGGTCGAATAAGCGCGTAGCAAACCCATGCTGAGCCCCAGACCTGCATTGAAGGCGAAGTAGTAAATGCCCAGCACATCCATGCTGAACAGGAGGCCGATCAGCAGATAATCCATGTGCTGGCGCAATACATTGACCAGCTCGATACTGATCATCGGTAACGAGTAACGGGTCAGGGCGGGAGGTATCCGCCATTCGGAAGGCCGAGTGGGTGTCCAGTCATCGGCGCGGCGATAGACCCAGGTCCAGTAGGGTGCCATCAGCAGCTTTGGCAATACCAGCGCCCAAACGCCCGCACCCGCGACGGCCAGTACGGCAATCAACAGGGCTTCACCAATGCTTTGTCCCATTTCGGCCCTGGCAACCACATTAAGCCGGTTGGCGCGCAGCACGCGAGCTGCCTGAATCGTGCCGGGGGGCAGGCATAAAAAACTCAGTGACAGCAGGGCAATGGGCCAGAAAAGAGCGGGGTCATAGACCTGGCTTACTCCCCATCCAACCAGTACCTGAACCAGCATCAGGGCCACACAGATCAGCCAGTTCAGCCGATAGGCATGCTGGCACAGGCGTTCCAGTCGCTCCCTGGGCGCCTGCACCAGTGCCGGTACCACAGCAGAATTGGTGAAGGCATGCATCAGTTCATGCACGGTCAGCACGATGGCGGCCAGCCCAAAGGCTTCCGGCATAAGAAGGCGCGCTGCCGCCAGCGTTGCCGCCAGGCGGGCTATGCGGTGAATGCCCTGAGTCATCGCCATCCAGAGCATATTGCCTGCAAACCGATTACCGGCCAGCCGGTCTTTAAGGGCCATTTTCAGGCGGCTATAAATCACCATCCGGGATGTCCTTTGCAAGGGCCTTTTTGCCCGGCGGGCTGTTGGCGTAAAGGGCTTCAAGCGTGTGTGCCAGCGTTTCCCAGCGGTATCGGGTCTGCAGGCGCTGATGGCCTGCCTGTCCCAGACGTCGACTCAATGCCGGGTCGTCAAGCAGGGCCAGAATGTGTTCGGCCAGGTCACTTCCGTCTATACGGCCGAGCAGGCCACCTTCTTGATGGCCGATGACTTCCCTAAGTACCGGCAAGTCCAGTGCTACAACCGGTTTGCTGAAGTGCCAGGCTTCCAGA
Organism: Larsenimonas rhizosphaerae; assembly: GCF_026240105.1. Lineage (NCBI taxonomy): Bacteria > Pseudomonadati > Pseudomonadota > Gammaproteobacteria > Oceanospirillales > Halomonadaceae > Larsenimonas > Larsenimonas rhizosphaerae. The sequence goes on along the minus strand of NZ_JAPIVE010000001.1, from coordinate 1,106,324 downwards.
TACACCACGCCGAGCCCTTCAAGCAGTGAAGGCACACATAGCAGGGTGCATGCGGCCAGGGCAGAGGCCTTTGCTTCCTGACTCGGTGCCACGATGCGAATCAGGCGCGGGTCATCACTGTGATCGGCATTCAGCCGACACTCCCCCTCCGGGCCCATCATCACGACTCGAAGCTCTGGTACGCTTTTCCACAGTGTCTCCAGCGCATCATGCAGGAAGTGGACTCCCTTATGATTTTCATGACGGCCCAGAAAAAGCAGGATCGGCCGGTCGCCGAGGTCATGTTCCTGTCGGAATGCCCTGGCGTCGTGGATCGGTGACAACAGGGTGGAAACCGGCAGCACATGGGTTTTCTCCGGTATTGCTCCCTGTTCAATCAGCCAGTCCCGTTCGAAATTCGTGAGCGTAATACACCCATCTGCGCGCCGATAAAGCCGTTTGAAGCGTGGCGTGGTCCAGGCGGACGGCACGCCCACGTCACCACACAAGGGGGTCAGGAAGAAGGCGGTACCGGTCTCACGAGCACAGTCTGCTGCCAGCTCGGCCAGACCGGTCAGGCCGTTATAGATGTAGTGAACGATGTCATGTTGGGCAGCCAGTGCCATCAGCTCGGCTCGAAGGGCCTGTTTCATCAATCGGGTATATAGCGGCCTGGCCCATCGGTGATGCTCGACCCGCCTGCCCAGCAGGCGAAGGCCCAATTGGTAGGATGGCGGGGCATGAAGCCTGATAACCGGTGGCCCCTGCGGATCCCGAATAATCGGCGTGTTCTCGCCCAGAGCCACCTCAAGCGATGTGCCGGCCTGTTGAGATACACAGGCGACGCTGGCGGACAGGGTACGGGTGTAGCGTAACAATTCACGGGTATGCAGCTCCGCGCCGCCCACGGCGGGCCAATAGCGCGGGATGATGAACAGCACCTTGCGAAGGGAAGTCATGAGGATGCTCCTGCTTCCTGGTGGGCCTTGCCGATCAGCATCAGGCCCGGCCAGATCAGATAGGCGAGTATTTCCAGGTTCTCGCCAAAGGAATACACCACCAGCAGTCCCACCATGATCAAGCCACTGCGAGCGATCGGGTAGCGCGGGGCGTGATACAACAGATGCAAAAAGCTCAGGGCCATGGGGACGGCCAGTGCGTAAAACCCCACGATGCCCTTGACGAACAGCAGGCCGTACCAGCTGTGGTGGGAGCCGATCGGCATGTACTCCACCAGATGTGGTCCGCGCTCCACCACACCATGACCCCAGGTGGGTGCCTCGGTCTTCCAGCGATGAACGGCGATGCGTCCCAGGGCCGCCCGGACCCGGGTTGAATCGGCCCGGGAGTTCTTGAAGCCCGTGATGAAGGCGTCCACGGCATTGATGATGGTTTCCCCGACAAATCCCAGAAACAGGGTGGCGCCGCTGATACTGAACCAGAGTCCTGGTCTTGACAGGCGAGTCAGAAAAAACTGGCCGGCAATGATCAGGACAATGGCGACCAGGGCCATGCGTGACCCGGACATCAAAATCATCAAAATGCTGCCGAACATTCCGATGGCCTTCCAGCGTCGATCGGTTTCCATCAGGGCAAACACGAAGTAGATATTGGCCACAAACCCCACCGCGGGTGCCCAGGGGGTAAACAGGCGCCATCGGGGGAGGCCGGACCCCGGGTCTATTTCATAAAGTGACAGGGCAAAGAATTCAGGCCCGGGCCCGCCAATGGCCTTCAGCGGCGAGACGTAGGGAGTATGGGGAAGGCCTGCCGCCCAGGCTCCGACAAATACCGGCAACAGCAGGATGGTGTAAAGACATACCTTCATGCTGGCCCGTACGATGATTTCAGGGCGTACCGGCAGACAGCCCAGAAGCGGAAACACGGCCAGCAAGGCCCATCCCTTGGCCCAGCCGATCGAGGACTTGATGGTAAGGCCTGTACTGAGCCCGTTGAGCATGTGGCCCATCAACAGGGCCACTTCCATGACCAGCATGCCCAGTATCCAGCCCCAGATGGGCCAGGCAATGCGCGGGAAATGCGCCTGATGCCGAAGGCACTTGAGAACGAAATAGCCCAGCAATGACCATGACATGACCGGAGCAAGCACATAAAGCCCGCCAACGACATAAATGGGATAGGTCGCGGTGATCGACCACCAGATTACTCGCTCTTCCGTAGTTTCCGGATATACGGTTTTCGAATCCATAGAAGCACAAGTCCAATCGTGGCAAAGAAAGAGGACCCGATGGCCCCCAGCATGGCGAGCTTCTTGCCCAGCTTGTCCGGGCTGTCCGGTGCCACCGGGGCGGACAGCAACTGCAGCATGGGATAACTGGTAAAGGGGTCGATCTTGCCGATATCAATCTTGGCAAGTGCGGTGGTATAGACGGCAGCGGCTACCTGTTGCTGGCGCATCAATGCCTGAAGTTGCGCTGCATCGGCCATCGAGCCGTTGATCTTTTCCTCGCGCCTGGCATGGGCCTCGATGAAGCTTTCACGCTGGCTGGCAAGCCCCTTGATCTTGATCTCCAGCTCAACGATGCGCTGAATCATGGCCTCCTGGGTTCCCCGGTTACCGGCACTGACGATGGCTCGAAAATCTCCCATGGACAGGGTCGGGGAGAGCAGTATTCGTGCGCGGCTGAACAGGGCCTGAGTGAGGGCATCCACGCCGGCCTGACTGGTCATGACTTCCGGATGGCGATCACCCCATTTCCCCGCCTGTTCGGTCAGGACGGCCTGAGCCTTGGTGCGCTCGGTCAGCAGCGACTGGAAGCTGGCGTCACGCTGCAGCAGCATGGCCTGGCTGGCGGCGTCGCCGTCAATGCCCAGCCGGGCCATCAGTGTCTGGCGCTGGATTCGGGTCGCCTTGAGCTCTGCCGTGGTCTGTTCGATTTTCTCTTTCAGGGTTTCTATCGCCAGTGTCATGGACTGAAACTGATCCATCGAGATCAGACGCGAGTTCTTTTGAAAATCCAGTAACTCCTGCTGGGAGGTGTCCAGCGTACGCTCATAGGTCTCGATCGATAGACGGGATGCGTTTTCCCGCGTGGCAAACTCATCGCGCCGTAAATGCTCAAGCGTGGCTCGAAACGCTGCAAAATGCGCCTCTGCCTTGGCCAGTGCCTGTTCGGCCGTATCACCGGAAATACTGAAATCGATCAATGCTGTCTGATCCACCAGTTTGATCTTGAGTGATGAAAACGCCTCGGTGCTCATGTTGCTGCGCCGTGCTGCATCAATAATGACCGGGTCGCTGGTAGCAATGGCCTGGTAATTGACCTTGGGGTCTACCGACGTATTGGTATAGGGCGAGCTGGACTGGGAGCTGGCCTGCCCGATGCTTTCCAGGCTGACGGCCAGCCCCGCGCCACTGCCGGGCAGAATAATGACCCAGCGCGTGGTGTACTGAACCGGTGACTTTGCAATCACGATACTGGCGAGAATACCGATAGCTGCCCAGACAGAGATCAGAATGCCGAGATAAATGGCCAGCCGACGGGCCCGGCGCATGTTTGATCCGTAGGCCAGCCAGCGCCATATCCAGCCGCTGATCCTTTTGTGTAGCGTGATTTTCCTGAGCCATCGTCGCATGGGTAGTTTCCGCACTAAAACAGACTGAACGGAACGACGATTTCCGTCAGCACTTTAGCGATATCGCGCAAATTGGTGACGCCCGAGTCATAGCAGCTCAGGGTGTCGCCCGGCATGAGCCAGGGGTTGATGCCGGCATCATTCGAGTGGGCCATCAGCGCATCGGAGTTGCGTGACAGGATGACCGGTTTCCGGGTCATCGGGTTTTCGCTGATCAGAACGATATTACGGTTACCCGAGGTCGTCTGAATGCCGCCGATGCAGTTGGCCTTGATTGCCGCCTGCAGCAGGCGAGTGCCATAGGGGAATGCCATGGCATCTTCCCCGAGATTTGAATTGCCGTTGCTTGAGGCCGGCTGGGTCAGGTTCGAGGCAAAGATCTTGATCCCCGGCAGGGTAATGGGCATGGGCCGCATCAGGGATGACGAAAAATGCCCCGTGCTGCCAATGACCAGTCGATCACCGTCGCGCAGGAAGGGGTCGATCACCCGAGTGCCATCAATGAAACCGGCCAGGTCCAGAGAATAGGGTATGTCGTTGCGAATCAGGACCACGCGGGTAATGTCGGCATCCGGACGGATGCCACCGGCAGCCGCCAGTGCGTTCGAAAGCCGGCGACCGGTGCCGGCTTCACCGGAAGCGACACTCTGGCGTTCACTACGGTCCAGTGCAGAACGGGCGCTGATATCCACCCGGCCGGGGTTGAACACGGCGCCCTCGACACGCACGCTGATCGGCGCCCAGCTATGAAGCTGAACCGTCACATAGGCAAGCCCTGAGCGAAACATGCCTTCCGATTCCAGTTGGTGACGAATGGCTTCGGCAAGTTCAGGCGCACTTTTGCCGACCGCCTCTATCGGGGTCAGCCATGGCAGTCGCAACCGGCCATCGTGATCGATCTCGTAGCGGCCGTTGAAGTTATCGCCTGCTGCCACGGTAATGGTAATACGATCCCCCGCCGACAGGCGCTGAGCGTTGAGCTGTTCAAGCCGAGCGGGCCGGGAGGGAATCTGCTCCACTTCACTGGACCATAGGCGGCTATGTTGCCAATGATCCTTCGGCGACACGCTGGCCCGGTCCACGGGAGTGCATCCCCCCAGTATCATCGCCATCAGTGCCAGGAGGATGGGCACGTAGCGGGCATTCATGGGTGAGCTCGCAGGGAAGATTCCTGCAACTCGTCCGGACGCGTCACGACACCAGTGAGCAGGTACTTGCGATCGAAATAAATATCAAAGTGTTCAAAAAGCCGCAGTGATTCCAGGGTGCGTGTCAGCGCTTCGGAAGGTTCCAGCAGTGTCAGGGGGGCGGGGGCCAGCAGGGAATGAATGGCCACCATGGCCGAGAGGCCATCGGCATCAATACGGGTAATGGGCCGTGCATCCAGATAGATGCGGGTAGCAAGCACCGAGGGATTACAGCCCAGGTAATCGGAGATCATGGCCCTGAACGTACGCGCATCATCACCGGTAAACTGCTCGGGTGGTACCAGGAGAGTGTTGTTATCGTCCAGAGAAAATATATATCGCATGGGGTGGCCTCATGAGAGACGTAGCGGTAGCTACGGGTCCGAGACACAGCATGCTGGATTTTCCATTTAAGTATTCTAATGAAAAAGGGCCGAATGTTGAGGTTGTTCGGGTGACGCGGAAGCTTCAGGTGCGCGGCACGCTGTCCTTGATCATGATCAACAGCCACAGTCCAGGCAGGGCTACAAGCGTACAGACCAGAAAGAACCCGTCCCAGCCTGCTGCCTGGGCGAGATAGCCGCTCGGTGCAGCAATGACCACGCGTGGCAGTCCCATGATGGAGGACAGCAGGGCATATTGACCGGCGGTAAATCGCTTGTCGGTCAGTGAGGCCATGAAGGCTGCAAAGGCCGCTGTGCCCATGCCGGCTGCCAGATTTTCAAAGCTCACTACTCCGGCCAGCCAGGCAATATCGTGGCCCTGATGGTTGAGCACGATAAAACCGGCTGTCGAGAGCATTTGCAGCACACCAAACACGACCAGCGAGCGATAGATTCCCCACCGCATGATCAACAGGCCGCCAATGAAAATACCTCCCAGCAGGGGCCAGAGGCCGAAAATCTTGACCGTGGCACCGATTTCGGCGTTGGAAAACCCGATGCTCTTGTAAAAGGGCGTGGTGAGGTTGCCCGCGACCGAATCCCCAAGCTTGTATAGAAGGATAAGCAGCAGCAGCGCCCATGCCTTTGGGCGGGCCATGAAGTTGACGAGCGGGTCGATGAATATCTGATGCAGATGGCGTCTTTCAAGTGGGGCAGCGGCTTCCGGTTCGGGGGCCCAGAGTGTGACCAGCATTGCCACTGCCAGACAGCCTGCCATCAGCAGGTATGTTGATGTGAAGCCGATCACGTCAGCCAGCATCAGCCCGCCGCCGGAAGCCAGAAGCATGCCGATGCGATAGCCATACACGTAAAAGCCCGAGCCCAGTCCCAGTTCATTGTCGGGCAGATGCTCACGGCGATAGGCATCAATCACGATGTCCTGGGTGGCACTTAAAAAGCTGACTGCCAACGCGATCAGCCCGACCAGCAGCGGCGTCACGGCGGGGTTGGACAGCGCCAGCATCACCAGCATGCCGACCAGGGCGGCCTGTGTCAGAAACAGCCAGCCGCGACGGCGACCAAGAAAGGGCAGCGAAAAGCGATCAAGCAGCGGTGCCCAGGCAAACTTCAGCGTATAAGGCAGTCCGATCAGCGCCAGCAAGCCGACATTCTCAAGAGAGATGCCGGCATCGGTCATCCATGCCTGCAGTACACTACCAGTCAGCAGCAGTGGCAGCCCGGACGCGAACCCCATTAAAAAGGTAATGGCATGACGGCGAAAAATGCCCAGATGCTTGCTGAACCCGACCAATGCAGACTCTCTTTTCAGGGATGGAGGAAACGGCTGATGCGCAGGACGTGCAAAGGTCGCACGTCACTCACGCTGGCGCAAGCAGGCTGTTCGGCCGCGGTTTTTCCAGATGGCGGACAGGCTACGGCAGCATCAGGCGGCAAATGATCATATTGGCATAAAAAAGCAGCCTCAAGGCATGGTCTGGCATCGAAAGGTGGCTGAAGCCGTGCCATTATTGCCACCGTGATGATCAACACCCGTCGGCTCTGTCGCCGTCATCATCATGACCGCAGCCAGAGGTCTCTTTTCAATAACATGGCAATCTCGCATTACGCAGCGAGTCAGAGCTCACAAGAAGTTCATTTTCAACTGAAGGTACTGCATGTCACTCATAACGTCCCATCACATTGTCGGTTTTCATTATGTATTGCGTGATGAAAACGGGCAGGTCATTGATGATTCCTGTCAACGCGAGAAACCCCTGTATTATCTCCATGGCCACGGCAATATCATGCCGGCGCTTGAAGAGGCCATGACAGGGCGTACCCCGGGAGACCGGTTCGAGCTTGAGCTGTCGCCTGCCCAGGCCTATGGCGAGCGTAATGAAGCGCTGACGCAAACGGTTTCGCGGGGGGCCTTTGGTGCCAGCGAACTCGAGCCCGGCATGCGGTTTCAGGCCAATGGTCCGGATGGGCCGCGGACGGTGACCGTGGTCAGCATCGATCAGGACAACGTGACCGTCGATGCCAATCATCCCTTGGCAGGCAGGGCATTGAATTACAGTGTCGAAATCCTCGATATTCGTGATGCAACCCGCGCCGAGCTGGCCAAGGGGCACCCGCTGGAGCCCGGCGTTTCCCACAGCGAAGTGGAAGATCGCAAGCAGTAATCAACGAATGACCCACCATTGATTGTTCCAGGCCTGCATGACCCGTTCCGGGTACCAGGTCTGGCCCAGGCTGCCGTTGTAGCGGGCAAGTGCATCAGTCATGTCGCCTTTTTCAGTGCTCAGGTAATGGGCCAGAATGGTACAGCCATAGGCGAGGTTGGTCTGTGGGTCGAACAGATCGTCTTCCGGCTTGCCAATGATCTTCTTCCAGAATGGCATCACCTGCATCAGCCCGATGGCACCTGCCGGCGACACTGCCCTGGCATCAAATCGACTTTCCACCTGAATGACGGCCATCACCAGCTCCGGTGACAGCCCCGCACGGGTTGCTGCCTGCATGACCTTTTCAAGCAGGGGGCGGCGCATGGTTTTCGTGGTAATGAACCGGCCCAGTCGATAGTCCATGTCCAGCCACCAGACCTGCGCATCAAAGGGGTCATTGATGCCGGCACGGGCGGAGGGTGAGTCGCTGTAGGTGGTCAGTTCGGAGGGGGAAGAAGCGTCAAGGGCTGGCAGGGTGGGTGGCGTCCAGGCCCCCGCGGGGGCCTGGACCAGCAACAGTACAAGTCCAACAGCCGTTCTAGCGACCCAGCTGCTGGCGCAGCTGATCCACCAGTGCGTCAACCGGCACCATGGTGGAGTCACTGTCCTTTCTTCCCTTGTACTCGTATTCGCCATTCTTGAGACCTCGATCGCCGATGACTACGCGATGAGGGATGCCCATGAGCTCCAGATCGGCAAACTTGTTGCCGGGCCGAAGATCACGATCATCCAGCAGGACATCAACGCCTGCCTCGACCAGCTGGTTATACAGCGTCTCGGCAGCCTCGCGCACATTGGGGAACTTGTGCGCGTTCATTGGCACCAGCGCGACTTCAAACGGTGCCAGCGCTTCTGGCCAGATAATGCCCTGTTCATCGTGGTTCTGTTCGATGGCGGCGGCCACGATACGGGTAATGCCAATGCCGTAGCAGCCCATCGACATGGGGACGGTCTTGCCATTCTCATCCAGGACGGTGGCATTCATGGCCCTGGAGTATTTCTGCCCCAGCTGGAAGACATGCCCGACTTCAATACCCCGAACGATGGACAGGGTGCCCTGGCCATCCGGCGCAGTATCGCCCTCTACCACATTCCGAATATCGGCTACCTCAGGCAGCGGCAGATCCCGTTCCCAGTTGATACCGAAGTAGTGTTCGCCTTCCTGGTTGGCTCCCGCGACAAAGTCGGAAATGACCGCCACATCCCGGTCAATAACGACCGGCATGGGCAGATCTACAGGCCCAATGGAGCCAAATCCGGCACCGATGGCATCACGGACTTCTTCATCGCTTGCCATGGTCAGCGGGGCGCGAACAAGCGGGAGGTGCTCGGCCTTGACCTCGTTGAGCTCGTGGTCACCACGAACCACCAGCGCGACCAGTCCTTCTTTACCATGAACAATCAGGGTCTTGACGGTTTTTTCGATGGCGACATCGTGCTGTTCAACCAGCGCCTTGATGGTCTTGGCGTTGGGTGTGGGCACTTTGCGCAGCGTTTCGCTACCGTCAGGGCGTGTTTGTTCGGGGTCGCCTGCCGTGGCCTTTTCAAGGTTGGCTGCGTAGTCGGAGCCACTTGCAAAGGCGATGGCATCTTCGCCGGAATCGGCCAGTACGTGGAATTCATGGGACCCTTCACCGCCAATCGAGCCGTTGTCGGCGATCACCGCACGAAAGTCCAGACCCAGCCGAGTGAAGATACGGATGTAGGCGTCGTACATGCGTTGGTAGGTTGCCTGAAGCGATGCCTGATCCAGGTGGAAGGAGTAGGCGTCCTTCATGATGAATTCCCTGGAACGCATGACGCCAAAGCGCGGGCGGATTTCGTCCCGGAACTTGGTCTGAATCTGGAAGAAATTGACCGGCAACTGCTTGTAGGAACGCAGCTCGCGACGGCACAGGTCGGTAATGACCTCTTCGTGGGTGGGACCGATGCAAAAATCGCGCTGGTGGCGATCCTTGACGCGGAGCAGTTCAGGGCCGTATTGCTCCCAGCGACCTGATTCCTGCCACAGCTCGCCTGGTTGTACCGCGGGCATTAAAACTTCCTGAGCGCCTGCACGGGTCATTTCCTCACGGACGATACGCTCAACCTTGCGAAGTGTGCGCACGCCCATCGGTAGCCAGGTATACAGCCCGGAAGCAAGCCTGCGAATCATGCCGGCTCGCAGCATCAGCTGGTGGCTGACTACCTCGGCGTCTGCCGGTGTTTCCTTGAGGGTCGAAATCAGCAGTTCAGTGGCGCGCATCAGCCCGCATCCTTTTCATTAAGTAGTTGAAAGCCAGCAATCTGGATGCGGGCATTGTACGGTTTAACCTGCGCCCCGGCAAAGCGGGGCGCAGGGCTCAGGCGCTGATATCGCGCAGGTCAATGACGCGGTCGTGGAAGGCATTCAGGCTGGCGCGGTGAGCGATGCTGATGAGCGTCGTCCGGGGGAGCTGTTCCTTTATCAAGGCATAAAGGTGTTGCTCGGTATCAAGGTCCAGCGCGGAACTGGATTCATCCAGAAACAGCCAGTCGGGCTGTTTTAAAAGTGCGCGGGCAAAGGCCAGTCGCTGCTGCTCGCCGGGTGACAGCAGGTGGGCCCAGTGCCGTTCGCTGTGTAGCTGGTCCTCAAGCTTTTCAAGCCGACACTGGCGCAGCAGCGCCCTGAGGGCATCATCATCGTGATCGCTGTGCCGGTCCGGATAGCTCAGTACATCTCTTAACGTGCCAATCGGTAGATAGGGTGTCTGAGGCAGAAACAATTGTGATGTACCGGCCTTTACGGTGCCGGACCACCAGGGCCAGATCCCTGCCAGCGTTCTGAACAGTACACTCTTGCCGCTGCCTGAAGGGGCGTGGATCAGGGTATGCTCGCCGGCGTTGAATGTGAGGCTGTCGATATTCAGCAAGCGTGTGCCATCGGGTACCCTGAGCACTACCTGATGAAGCTCGATGTGATTCGTCGTTTCGTGAGTATAGTGCTGTCCGTCACGTTCGCCGGGTGGTACCAGGTTATCCATGTTTTCATTCATGGTGGTAAGTCGGTCAACGACGGAGCGCCAGGCCGCCAGACTGGCGTAATTATCGACAAACCAGCTCAGTGCATCCTGCACGCGGCCAAAGGCGCTGACGACACGCATCAACCCGCCCAGCTGCATGGCTCCACTGAAATAGGCTGGTGCTGCAATCAGCATGGGGAAAATGATGGCAATCTGACTGTAGGCGGATGTAAAACCGATCAGTCGCTTTTGGGTGCGCATGATGCGCCAGAAGTTCTGCCAGACCATGTTGAAGCGCCCACGAAGCAGGCTCTTCTCGGTTTCTTCAGCTCCATAAAGTGCTACTCGCTCGGAGTTTTCCCGCAGGCGAGCCATCGAAAAACGAAAATCGGCTTCGTAACGCTGCTGGGTGAAGTTGAGGCGAATCAACCGCCGACCGACATAATGCGTCAGGATGCTGCCGAGACCGGCGTACAGCAGGGCGGCCCACAGCATGAAACCAGGGATGTCGACATGCAGCGGGCCAATATCAAAGGCCACGGCCTGCGACAGGGTCCAGAGAATGACTGAAAAACTGACCAGCGATACGACCGACCGCAGCAGGCCGATGGTGAGGTTCAGTGTGGCGTCCGTGAAGCGATCTATGTCTTCTGAAATACGCTGGTCAGGGTTATCTGATTCCTCGTGGCGCATTTCCATCAGGTAATACGCGTGACCATCCAGCCAGCGGTCGAAATAGACGTTGGTAAGCCAGCGGCGCCAGCGAATCTGCAGGATGGAGGTGACGTAGTACTGGTATACCGCGGCAATGATATAGATCGTGGCCAGAATCGAGAATTCCCCGATCAGGTGCCAGAAGGCATCCAGATCCTTGTCCTGAATGGCGTTATAAAATTCGCCGCTCCATCGGTTCAACAGAACCGTCAGATAGACGCTCCCCAGAGTCAGCGTCAGAATCAGGATCAGAAACCCCCAGGCACTCCATTTTTCCTCGGAGCGCCAGTAGGGTTTGGTCAGCGCCCATACCTTGGCGAGAAAGTGATCATGCTTGCGGGTAGGGAGCGGTGATGACACAAACAGAATCTCCAGGGCAAGGCAGTAAACCTGCAGTTGATGGGTAATGGTTGTCGATAGGAAAAACAGAACCGCCAAAGGTTCCCTGAATTATTATTTGTTCGACGGGCCGTTGTCTCTCGGCGTGGAAAACGCACTCAGCATGCCGCGCAGCAATGACAGTTCCTTTTTGCTGGGCTGGGCGCGAATGTAAAAGGCATGCAGCCGCTCAAGCGTGCGTGAGTGTGGCTGATTATGAAAGCCGGCATCTTCAAGGGTGTGATCAAGATGTTGCAAAAAGGCCTGAAGCTGCTGCTGTGTAGGGCGCGTGGACTGTACCGGCGCAGGAGCGCTGTACTGATTTTCCGGGTTCTTGCGCCAGACAGTGAACAGTTCATGGGCACATACCTGAACGGCCTGGGCAAGGTTCAGGATAGGGTAGTCCGGTGCAGCAGGAAGCGTCATTTGATGCGTGCAGCACTGAATTTCTTCATTCGTGAGCCCGAAACGCTCTCGGCCAAAGACCAGTGCGACCGGGGCGCTGGCTGCCTGCGTCATGACGTGTTCGGCCATCTCGTCTGGTTCACAGAAATGAGGCAGGGGCATGTTTCTAAGGCGTGCACTGGCCCCAATCACGCTGACACACTCTCCAACGGCCTCATCCAGTGTGTCCACCACTCGAGCATTTTCCAGTACATCCGTGGCACCGGCCGCCATGGCGGTGGCTTCATCATCTGGAAAACGACGCGGAGCCACCAGGATGAGTCGGCTCAGTCCCATGGTTTTCATGGCGCGTGCAGCCGCGCCGATATTGCCGGGATGGAAGGTTTGAACAAGCACAATCTGGATATTGGAAAGCATGCGATGGCCGGAGATTAAACAGTCGGAAAAAGAGGGTCGTATCAAGGGGGGTCAGCTTATAGAAGAATGGACGAGAAGGCCACGCGCATAAAAAAGCCCCGCATGCGCGGGGCTTCTTATCAGGTGGGGCAAGCGATTACATCATGCCGCCCATACCACCCATACCACCCATGTCACCGCCGCCTGCGGAAGTATCCTTGTCTTCCGGGTCGTCAGCAATCATGGCTTCGGTAGTGATCATCAGACCACCGATGGAGCCGGCAGACTGCAGGGCTGTACGGGTAACCTTGGCCGGGTCGAGTACACCCATCTCGAACAGGTCACCGTATTCGCCGGTAGCAGCGTTGTAGCCGTAGTTGCCTGAACCGTCCTTGACCTTGTTGACGATCACGGAGGCTTCTTCACCAGCGTTGGTGACGATCTGGCGAAGCGGAGCTTCCATGGCACGCAGGGCGATCACGATACCGTGGGTCTGATCTTCGTTATCACCGCGCAGGCCGTGCAGGTTGGTGAGGGCACGGATCAGGGCAGTACCACCGCCAGGAACCACACCTTCTTCTACTGCCGCACGAGTAGAGTGCAGCGCATCTTCAACGCGTGCCTTCTTCTCTTTCATTTCCACTTCAGTCGCGGCGCCAACACGGATAACGGCAACACCACCGGCCAGCTTGGCAACGCGTTCCTGCAGTTTCTCGCGGTCGTAGTCAGAGGAAGTTTCCTCGATCTGAGCACGGATCTGGTTAACGCGGGATTCGATGTCTGCTTCAACACCGGCACCATCGATGATGGTGGTATTTTCCTTGCTCATGGTGATGCGCTTGGCAGTACCCAGGTGATCCAGGGTGGCTTCTTCAAGCGTCATGCCCACTTCTTCGGAAATAACGGTACCGCCGGTCAGGATGGCGATATCCTGCAGCATGGCCTTGCGACGATCACCAAAGCCTGGTGCCTTGACGGCAGCAACCTTGACGATGCCACGCATGTTGTTGACGACCAGTGTTGCCAGCGCTTCACCTTCGATGTCTTCAGCAACAATGACCAGTGGCTTGCCGGCCTTGGCGACAGCTTCAAGCGTCGGCAGCAATTCACGGATGTTGGAGATCTTCTTGTCGACCAGCAGGATATGCGGATCTTCCAGCTCGACCGCCATGGTGTCCTGGTTGGTGACAAAGTACGGCGAGAGGTAGCCGCGATCGAACTGCATACCTTCGACCACTTCGAGCTCGTCTTCAAAGCCGCGGCCTTCATCAACAGTGATGACGCCTTCCTTGCCTACCTTTTCCATCGCTTCAGCGATGATGCGGCCGATGTTGCTGTCGCCGTTGGCAGAGATGGTGCCTACCTGAGCGATGGCCTTGGAATCGGTGCAGGGCACAGCCAGTTTGCGTACTTCTTCGACTGCCGCGATGACGGCCTGGTCGATGCCACGCTTGAGGTCCATCGGGTTCATGCCTGCGATGACACCTTTCAGACCTTCGTTCACGATGGACTGGGCCAGTACGGTCGCTGTAGTTGTACCGTCACCGGCAGCGTCAGACGTCTTGGAAGCAACTTCCTTGACCATCTGGGCGCCCATGTTTTCGAAACGATCCTTCAGTTCGATTTCCTTCGCAACACTTACGCCGTCCTTGGTAACGGTCGGTGAGCCAAAGGATTTTTCAAGAACAACGTTACGGCCTTTCGGGCCCAGCGTGGTCTTGACGGCGTCGGCGAGAACGTTGACGCCACGCGCCATGCGTTTACGAGCGTCGTCAGAGAAGCGAATATGTTTAGCTGCCATGATGTTTAATGCCTCGAAACAATGTCTTTACAGAAAAAAATGAGCTGGAACTGAATCAGCTTTCGAGTACGCCAAGAACGTCACTTTCGCTCATGATCAATACTTCCTGGCCGTCGATGTTCTGCTTCTCGACGCCGAAACCGTCCTTGAAGATCACGGTATCGCCTACCTTGACGTCAAGCGCGCGAACGTCGCCATTTTCAAGAATACGGCCATTGCCTACAGCCAGGATTTCGCCCCGCGTCGGCTTTTCTTTCGCATTACCGGGCAGAACGATGCCGCCGGAGGTTTTTTCTTCTTCTTCAACGCGACGGACGACGACGCGATCGTGCAGGGGACGAATGTTCATTGCTCACGTTCTCCTGATGGTTGCATGGACTTGAGCGAGTGATGCTCGCTCGAAAGGTATGGCACCTTCGTTCAAAGACCAGACATGTCTGTCTGATGGTCGTGCCTGCTTAATGCGGTCATCAAAGGAAGTTTCAAGGGAGGCGATGAAAAAATTCTTACCGTTTTTCGTCATCGCGTGCGACGTAATCACCGTCGATGGTGGTACCCGAGCGTTCTTCTCCGTGAATACTGCCTTCCTGACGCGGGTTGTGGCCGGAAATGTCAGCATCCTGCCAGGTTGTGCCCGGACGACGTTTGCGAAGGCGGCCACTGACCAAAGGCTGAACAAAGGGCAATAGCAGGACAAGCCCGAAAATATCGGAGAGCGGGCCGGGCAGAATCAGCAGAATACCGGCAAAGACGTAGGCAGCAATCTGAATGAAGGCGTCGCTGGGCGCAGCCTGTCCGGCCATGATGCTGGCCTGTGCATCACGCAGGGTTGCCATGCCTTCGCGACGGATCAGGTGAGAGCCCAGAGCAAATGTACCGATGATCCATAGAAGCGTCACGATAAAGCCAAGCTGCTGGCCCAGCATGATCAATGATGCAAGGTCCAGAACCAGCAGTAGCGCAAAAATAAAGAGGATGGGCATTCATGTTCCCCGGTTTCATGTTGAAGTCATGATGTGAGGCCGAGTGTACATGAATACAAGCGCGCCAGCATGCTGGCGCGCTTGTATCTGGAGAGGTGTTCAGGGAGTTTCAAGCGTTACCCTGTCACGATTTCTTTCCAGCAGATTGCTGCCGATACCCTTGACCAGGGTCAGGTCATCAATATGCTTGAAGTCGCCATGTTCGTTGCGATAGTCGACGATGGCCTGTGCCTTTTTCTCGCCAATGCCGGCCAGACCTGCCAATTGCTCTGTGCTTGCCGTGTTGAGATCAATCGGGTCGGTACTTTCCTGTGCCCATGCGCCGGAAAGGGTGGTCAGTGCTGACGCGGTGATCAGTGCAGCAATCAGTTTTTTCATCCGGTTATATCCCTGCAGTTGGTAGTGATTGTGTCGCCTTCACAGTCTAAAAACGTGCGATCTTTTCAATAAGTCAATAAGAATATAATGCTGCCTGTTATTAGTGCTTTTGTGAGTGACGGGGGGCTGCTCGTATACTGTGGTTTTTTACTGCTCGGGATGGGACCGGATGACACCGTTGATTATTGCGCTGGATAACATGAACTGTTCACAGGCCTTGAGCGTAGCCGATACGCTCGATCCTCTTGAGTGCAGGGTCAAGGTGGGCAAGGAATTGTTTACGCGCGAGGGGCCTGAGATCGTGCGCCAGTTGCAGAGCCGTGGATTTGATGTGTTTCTGGACCTGAAGTTTCATGACATTCCGCATACGGTGGCGCAGGCGGTGCTTGCAGCTGCAGACCTTGGGGTGTGGATGGTCAACGTTCATGCACAGGGTGGGCTGGCGATGATGAAGCACGCCGCGGATAGACTCAGGGAAGGCCACTATGACACTCGGTTGATTGCCGTCACGGTACTGACCAGTCTGTCTCAGGAAGAGCTTAACGCCAGTGGTATTCCGGGGTCACTTGAAGCGCATGTAAGGCATCTTGCCGGGCTGACTCGTGACGCAGGCCTGGATGGCGTAGTGTGTTCGGCCCGCGAAGCCGCCATGGTACGCGAGACTGCAGGCAAGGAGTTTCTGAAGGTGACGCCGGGTATTCGGCCAGCCTTTGCAGTCAGTGATGATCAGCACCGTATCATGACGCCGGTTGATGCGCTGGCCGCCGGCAGCACTCATCTTGTGATCGGGCGGCCGGTTACGCGATCGGATAACCCCATGGATGCCGTGCGACGCATCAGTGAAGAGATTGCGGCAGGCTGAGACGGTGTGGCTTTATTCACCTTCAATGCCGGTAATGGGCAGTAGTGTGCCCCATTGCCGGCATTGTGGGCACTGCCAGTAATGCTGCTGCGATTTAAAGCCGCACTCCTGACACTGGTATTTGGGCCGCTGCTTCAGTAGATGTTCGGTATGCTGCTTGAGTAACCCCATTCTTGAATACAGGGGTTCGTCGCACTCATTCTCGAGGTACAGGGCGAGCAGGTAGTCAACGCCCTTGAGGCTGGGCGTCTGTTCAAGTTGTCTGCTGACCATTTCTGCCGCGCGCTCGGACCCTTCCTGTTGTTGAAGGCGTTCGGCAATAGTGATCAATGTTGTGCTGTGAGGATGATGGTGAAGCAGGTTGTTCAGATACTGCATCAGCCCGCTTTCATCCCCCAGTGCCTCATGGGCGCTGACAACTCGGGGCAGGATCAGCGAGATGCATCGCTGGTCCTGTACCTGCATGCGTTTCAGGAACTTGATTTCATCGCGGTATCGACCCTGCCGATGCTCCATGTCGGCCAGCAACCAGTTGGCTCTCAGGCACTCGGCATCTGTTGAAAGGGCCTGACGCAAGTGCTTGCGGGCATTGCCTGCCAGGCCGGCACGCAGCTCATCTTCGGCCAGTTCACACTGCCAGTGCGCTGCGGCTCGGCGTGTTGATGGAAAATGCCTGACAAGCGGTTGCGCAATGTCCAGCGCGCGCTGCCATTCCTGTTCGCGCTGGTAGATTTCAACCAGCAGTTGTCTGGCGGCCTGATTCATTTCCTGTGCAACGGTCGGGCGAATCAGTGCAATCAACAAGCGCTCCGAGCGGTCCAGAACGCCCAGGTGATAAAAATCGCGCGCCAGCTCGAGTTGCACCTGATCACTTTGCTGTTCCGACAGTGCCGGCCTGGCCAGAAGATTCTGGTGAATACGGGCCGCCCGGTCGGCTTCACCACGTAATCGAAACAGGTTTCCCAGCGCAATATGGGTGTCTATGGTATCGCTGTTGACTTCCAGGGAATGAGAAAAGGTTTCGATGGCCTTGTCGGGCTGTTCGTTGAGGAGGTAGTTAAGGCCGACAAAATAATCCCGGGACAACGTAGAGGTTGCTCCGGGACGGGCTGTGCGCCGTGGCCGTTGATAGCGACCCAGCCCCCAGCCGATGGCCAGGGCTGTAGTGATCAGCATCAGGGCTGCCACATTGAACATGATCAGGAAACGCCCTTCAGCTCCCGAGTACGAAGCTGATCAAGTTCCTTTTGCTGGGTGCGCTGTTCATGGCGCGCCTTGACCAGTGCCGTGCGCAGGCGCAGATACATGCCCGTCATCGCGATCATGCCCAGAAGCACGCCGACAACCAGGGTGCTTAAAAGCCAAAGGGAGAGGGACGCAGGAGGAAGGCTGGTCCAGATGATGTCAAGTGGAACCGATGCCTGGTTGCGAACGGCAAACAGGATCCCGAGCACGATAACCACCAGAGCGACGATGGCCATGATGACGCCTTTGATCCAGCGCATGATGTAATCCTTTTTAACTTGGCAATCAAGGAAGGGCAGTGATCAGGTTCAATAGCCCAGCGAGCGGCTGGCGTCGACCTGTTCGCGCAGTTCCTTTCCGGGTTTGAAATGGGGGACATATTTTCCCGTCAGGGGAACAGCGTCACCGGTTTTAGGGTTACGGCCCACTCTGGGTTCCCGGTAGTGCAGGGAGAAGCTGCCGAAACCGCGTATTTCGACTCGGCCGCCCTGGGCCAGCGAGTCGGTGATGTCATCCAGTATAAGGCGAACCGCTGATTCAACTTCCTTGAGCGATAGCGACGATTGGCGCGAAGCAATCTGCTCAATCAGCTCGGACTTGGTCATCGAGTACTCTCCGTACGTCTGCATCCCCGGCTGGGCACGTTTTTATTGTGTCGACAGCATAGCGGCTAACTGCCTTCAAAACAACGAACTAGCACATCACAGGTTATAGATAAAAGGCGGTATACCGCAACCTGCTGTTGTGGCAGCCGGGCAGGCGATATACTGATCAATTCAAGTCGGGACTGAAAAGGACGATGGTATGGAAGAAGCACAACGTAAGCGGCTTTACTGGCATTCACGTCGAGGGATGTGGGAACTTGACCTGATGCTTGTGCCGTTTCTGGAGCGCAGGTTTGATGCGTTGTCCGATGACGATCAACAGCTGTATGTCACGTTGCTGGCTGAAGAGGATCAGGATCTCTTCATGTGGTTGATGCGGCGTGAGGTACCCTCGGATCCCGAGTTGCATCGCATGGTGAATATGGTTATCAATGACGCCGAAACCGCTAACACCCGTGACGTTCGTCCCATCTAGACTGGCGGTTATCGTTCCGTCTCTTCTTGCTGCCTTGATTGCCCTGATCATGGCAGCATGCGTTTCTCCTCTGATTGCCCTTTTTACGGCCGTTGCACTGGCTGCAGCACTGCGCCTTGAATCCTGTCACGTTCTGCCGGCCCTGTGCCACGATCGTGAACAGGGCTGGCGTTATCTTGACGGCCGTGCCGGCTGGCAATCAGCCGAGGTTGATGTCTTTTATGCCGGTGCGTGGCTGCTGGGTATCAGCTGCAATGGTCGCCATTACTGGGTATGGCCGGACAGTGCCGAGCGTGATGCTCTGTGGCGTTTTCGTCGTTGCTGCCGGTCACTCCCTGTCAGGCACCGTTGACTCCGGTCGTGCCTCCGGAACCGGTAGTGTCTTCTCGGTGCTGATCAGATGATGGCGACGTGATCGCTTGCGCAGTCGCTGGCTTGGCAAATGCTGCATGTTGGACAGGCAGGTGATCATGGCGTTGCTCTGGCGGCCAAGTTCACGGTTGAGCCATAAATATCCTGCCGGACTGTACAGTGCGCGTCCGGAGCTGCTTTTGGCGGTCATGGCCTGGTCTGCATACCTGTCGAGATGAAACAGGCCGACCGACAGATCGATGTTGCGGCCCGTCTTGACCAGATAGCCCAGCGTGCCCAGCGTGGTGGCCAGTTCATATTGCTCGTTTCGTAGCCCTTCAAATCGCTCAATGATGTCGTGACCATCCCTGGTGGCCCAGTGTGTCTCGAGCAACAGCTCTACCGTCGATATCATTCGTCGTTCCAGCGAGATGATATCTTCCAGCGCACCACGCTTGAGGCGGCCTTCCTGATGGACCGGGTCGATCAGGTTGCGCTGCTTTACCAGTTGCGCCGTGATTTTTTTCAGCATGTGCTGGACCTCGTCATCATCGTAACGTCGGTCGGTGGTATGGGCATGGTAAAGCCGTGACAGCTTGTCGATATTATCGGCGATCAGGAATCGCATCAGGTCGGTTGCCTTCTGTGGCAGCAACAGAGCGGTCACGATAATACCGATCAGTGTGCCAATCAGCACATTGAATGAGCGCCACAGGGCAATGGTGAGGTCGTGATTACCGGCGCCAACGACCATCAGGATCGTGATGCCGAACATCAGGGCGCTATAGCTGAAGCGGCCCGTGAAGGTAATGAACAGTGCAATGGCAATACTGGCCAGCGTCAGAAATGGAATCAGCCAGCCGGGAGGAGACGGTATTGTCAGAATGAGCAGCCCCAGCAGGGCGCCAAGAAGAGTGCCCAGCAGTCTCTGTCCGCCCTTGTCGAGTAC
This sequence comes from Larsenimonas rhizosphaerae, assembly GCF_026240105.1. NCBI lineage: Bacteria > Pseudomonadati > Pseudomonadota > Gammaproteobacteria > Oceanospirillales > Halomonadaceae > Larsenimonas > Larsenimonas rhizosphaerae. The sequence continues at coordinate 1,086,430 of NZ_JAPIVE010000001.1, read as the reverse complement.
CCCTCCGACATGAGGCAGGTTGCCCATGACCATGAGTGTGCTGACCAGCGCCCAGGCACTGTGGGGCAGTTCAAAAAAGGTAATGATCAGAAAGGTGCAGGTCAGTGCAATCGATGACCTCAGGATATGAAGCTGCTTGCGGTAGTAATAAATGAGGTAGGGGTCGCGTAATCGGAACATGGATGTCAGTCATTTACCAGGCGTGGGGGCGCCGGAATGGCAGCGCTTGAGCGGGAGCGTAAAGGGTGTAGCTCGTCAGTGGGTGATGTTCTGAAATGAGTATCGGGACAGCCCCGCGTCATGCCCATCAGCGATGGGACGGGGTATTGAAATCAAGCGAGTGCAGATCAAGCAGGGCGGGGTGCCCATAGGGCCAGGCCATGTTGCGCGGGCCGTGACCAACCGGCAGGCCGCTCGCCAGAGCTATGCCGCGTGGGGTCAAATGATCCGTCATCATGGCTATCAACTCATCATGTTCTGCGCCGGGGCAGCGAACAAACTCACCCAGGATAATGGCTTGAATGGCCTCATCCGGCAGGCTGTCCAGAAGCTGGCACAGGCTTCGTTCAAGCCGGTAAAGCGGCTCGCCTACATCTTCGAGAATCAACAGGGAGTGCGAGGGCGGGGAAAGGGCCCACGGCGTGCCACAAAGACTTGCCAGAACTGTCAGGTTGCCACCTACTACCGTGCCCTTCAGTGGCGCATCAAGTATCAGGGGCGTGATCTCGAAGCGGGGAAGCTGTCCTTCCAGAATGCGCGCGACGGAATCAAGTGAGGTCTGTCGGTTGATGCGGTCTTCATCATGCTCTTCATGAATGCACCACTCGGTCAGCACTGGGCCATGGATGCCGTACCTTCCGTGTCGTCGGGCTGATTCAAGTAGCGCCGTCAGGTCCGAGTAACCGATGAGAGGCCGCTCTACCGAAAGCCGCTGCCAGTCAATCTGCTTCAGTAATTGCGCGCCGCCATATCCGCCGCGTAATGCCCAGACAGGCCCGCCGTGTGAGTCATCAAAGCTTGCATGTAAATCGTCGATGCGCTGACTGACCGTGCCGGCCATCGCTCGATGTCGCGCTCTGACGGCACGGCCCACGGTAAAGTGGATACCCTGATCCTTCAGCGCCCTGATGCATCCTTCGAGTCTCGCACTGTCGAGCGCACCGGACGGTGCCACGAGAGAAAGCGGCATGTCGATGGGCCAGGCGAGCGGAAATAATGGCGCAGGTATGTTCAAGGCGTGAACGTCCTTTTTCTCGCTGATGATCGGTAACAGTGTCGAACAATGTGGGGTGCCAAGGATATTACTCGCGTTGACGGCTTGCAATCCAGTGAGCAGCGTATGCCTTTGATCTGACTTCAAATGGTGACCGGTCTGTCATGCCATTGCCATGGGGAGGTCACTGGTGCAGATCAGGCTTGGGTTGAAGCATGAATTCAACCAGAGCGGGAGAGTTGGCAGATGAAGCAGGCGTTGATCGATGCGGCGATACAGCTGGGGCAGGTAAGGCTCACCTGTAATGGCTGTGCCACGCCACGCAATGAAATGCGCGATGGCTGGTATCATTTTTTCAGTTTTGCGGTAGTGCCGCTGAATGATGATGATCGTTATGTGGTGTGCCGGCGTTGTGGCAGTGCCCAGCGTATAAACGCCATTGGCTGTGGGGATGTCAGGGAAATCATGCGTAAAAAGGGAAGGGAGGATGTTGCGTTACAGGAAGGGTAATGCCAGACGAGGGGAGAAGAAAAAGCTGATGTAGACATGGTGCCCGGAGCCGGAATTGAACCGGCACGCCCTAACGGGCGAGGGATTTTAAGTCCCTTGCGTCTACCTATTCCGCCATCCGGGCCGGATGTGCGTTGAGTCATGAATGGAGGCTGGAGTCGGAATCGAACCGGCGTACACGGAGTTGCAGTCCGCTGCATGACCACTCTGCCATCCAGCCTTTCATGGAGCGGGAAAGGAGATTCGAACTCCCGACCCTCGCCTTGGCAAGGCGATGCTCTACCACTGAGCTATTCCCGCTCAACTCGGAGACGAATTATACGTATGGTGAATGACAAGTCAACAGGCGATCCGAAAAATCGCCTGAAAGCATGGAGTTGCTGATCTACATCGAGCGTGTCAGCTCCGGCCAGGCCGCTCGCAGGTAGATCCACATGGACCACAGCGTCAGCAGGGCCGCGCCGTAGAGTAGTGCGATACCTGCCATGGCAAGTGACGTACCCGGGGTGAAGGCCAGCAGTATGAAAATCGATACCATTTGCAGAGTCGTCTTCAATTTACCGATGTAGGACACCGATACGCTGGCCCGCTTGCCGATTTCGGCCATCCATTCTCTCAGTGCCGAGATCACGATTTCTCGGCCGATAATGACCAGGGCTGGCAGGGTCATCATGGGCGTGCAATAGAGCTCTATCAGAAGCCCCAGGGCCACGGCCACCATCAACTTGTCGGCTACCGGGTCGAGAAAGGCGCCAAACGGTGTGCTCTGATTCAGCTTTCGGGCCAGATAGCCGTCAAACCAGTCCGTAATGCTGGCCAGCCCGAACAGCAGGGCAGCGACCCAGTGCGACCAGCTGAACGGCAGATAAAAGACAACCACGAGAAGCGGAATGCATCCGATCCGGATAAGAGTAAGGATGTTCGGAATATTCATTGTAGCGTTGCGTCCTTGCGGGTCGCTTGAAGGCAGAAGCGGTGACGCCGGATAGTGTAACGTGGTTATCGAGACTTCTCAGCCATGAAGTGCGAGATAGATTTGTTCGGCAAGTTGTGCATTGATGCCCGGGACTCGCGTCAACTCCTCGCGAGTGGCCTGGCTGACCCCCTGAAGGCCACCAAAAAAACGCAATAGCTCCCGCCGGCGCTTGGGCCCGACCCCCTGAATGCCTTCCAGAGATGACGTGCGGCGTTGCTTGTCCCGGCGCTGGCGGTGGCCGGTAATGGCAAATCGGTGCGCTTCATCGCGGATGTGCTGAATCAGGTGCAGGGCGGGAAGGGTGCTATCAAGCGTGACACTGTTGGTACTTGTTTCGATATAGAGTGTTTCCAGTCCCGGCTTGCGGGTGGTGCCCTTTGCTACTCCCAAAAGGATGATGTTGGTCACTCCCAGTTCCTCGAAGACTTCCCGCGCCATGCTCAGCTGGCCCTTGCCACCATCGACGATCAGAATGTCCGGGCGCTTGGCTTCCTCGTTTTGAATTCGCTTGTAGCGCCGCGTCAGCGCCTGCTTCATGGCTGCGTAGTCATCTCCTCCGGTGATACCTTCAATATTGAAGCGACGGTAGTCGGACTTGACCGGGCCTCCGGCTTCAAACACGACACAGGAAGCCACTGTGGCTTCTCCCTGGCTGTGGCTGATATCAAAGCACTCGAGTCGGCCTGCCGGTGCCTCGAGTCCCAGTATGTCAGCAAGGTTGGCAAACCGTTTGTCCATCTGATCCTGGCCGCTCAACTGGGTCTTGAGATGCTGCTCTGCATTGGTCACTGCCAGGGATTGCCACTGTGCTCGATGGCCACGTACCTGGTGAGCAATTCGAACGCGTCGAGCGGCCTGCTCGCTGAAGGCGCTTTCCAGTACGTCCTGATCTGTCAGTGCATGACTTACAATGATTTCCGGAGGCAGGTCACGGTCATGGCCGAGGTAATACTGACTGACAAAGCTTCCCAGCAGATCGCTGCCGGTCAGGCCCAGCTCGTTTTTGGGTGTGTAATGACGTGCGCCCAGCATACGGCCCTGTCTGACGGCCAGCACGCTGATACTGGCACCGCCGGGCTGCTCGGCCAGTGCCATGATGTCGGCATGGCCCTGATCCATTTCAACCGACTGCTGGCTTTGCAGGGTGCGAAGATCGCTGATCTGGTCGCGTAGATAGGCTGCCTTTTCAAACTCCAGCGCCTTGCTGGCGGCATCCATTTGTTCGGACAGGCGTATTGTCACCTGCTCACTCTTGCCCGACAGGCACATGACGGCATGTTCCACGTCACGCCGATAGTCTTCCCTTGAAATATAATCGACACAGGGCGCGGTACAGCGACCGATCTGGTATTGGAGGCAGGGACGTGTCCTGTTTGCAAAAACGCTGTCTTCGCAATTACGAATACGAAAGACCTTCTGCATCAGTGACAGGCTTTCCCGCACGGCAACCGAGCTGGGGTAGGGGCCGAAGTAACGGCCATCGGTTCCTCGCTGTCGAACTCGTTTGAACTCGAGTGCCGGATAGTCATGGCGCTGGCTGACAAATACGTAAGGATAGGACTTGTCGTCGCGCATGAGGATGTTATAAGGCGGTCGAAACGATTTGATCAGGGTCTGTTCAAGAATAAGCGCTTCGATTTCACTGCGGGTAATCGTGACCTGGATGTCGTCAATGCGCGCAACCAGAGCCCGAGTCTTGATGTTCAGGCCGGTCGTTCTGAAATAGCTCGCCAGCCGTGCCTTGAGGCGCTTGGCCTTTCCGACGTACAGCACATTGCCCCCATCATCCAGCATGCGGTAGACGCCAGGGGATTCCGAGACGGTTTTCAGAAAGGAGCGGGCATCAAACGCCATGAATAATGTCCTGGGCTTGTTGTGGGTAGTTATCACTGTAGGTGGGTTATGGCGTCGTCGGGGATAAAACTCAAGGCGAACTCATGCAAAAAAGAAACCTGACCCCTTGACCTTAAAGAGAAAAATCCGTAAAGTACGCCCTGTCTTTAGGGGCCTTAGCTCAGCTGGGAGAGCGCAACGCTGGCAGCGTTGAGGTCATCGGTTCGATCCCGATAGGCTCCACCAGATTTCAAGGCCGCCGGAATTTATTCCGGCGGCCTTTTTAGTGCGTGCTTTTATTGCCCATGAGCAGCGCGCCTCATTGGTAAGCAGGGGCCGCAATATCGTTGCGGCCCCTCGTATGTCAGTCGTTCACTTCACCCAGCAGTAAAAATTCAATCATGGCCTTCTGGGCGTGCAGGCGATTGCCTGCCTCCTGCCATACCACGGCACGATCATCTTCAAGCAGCGTGTCGCTGATTTCCTCGCCCCGGTGAGCCGGCAGGCAGTGCAGGAAAATGACCTCATCATCGGCCCTGTCCAGCATCGCTTCCGTCACCTGAAAGTCCTTGAAGGCGGCCTCCCTGATGGCCTGTTCCTCCTCCTGACCCATGGAAGCCCACACGTCGGTGGTAATCAGGTGCGCCCCTTCTGCTGCCTTCATGGGGTCACGCTCGATGCGAACCCGATCTCCTGCGGCCTGCATGATATCGGCATCGGGCTCGTAGCCCTCCGGGCAGGCAATAACCAGGTTGAAATCGAATTGCCGTGCAGCATTGATCCAGGAGTGGCACATGTTGTTGCCGTCACCCACCCAGACAGCCGTCTTTCCGGCCATTGGGCCACGGCATTCCTGCCAGGTCTGCATGTCGGCCAGTAGTTGGCAGGGATGATAATCATCTGATAGCGCATTGATAAGCGGCACTTGGCTGTGCGCTGCAAAGTCGGTCAGTTTGGTGTGCTCGAAGGTGCGAATCATGACGATATCGACCATTTCAGACAGTACACGTGCAGTGTCCGCAACGGGTTCACCACGGCCAAGCTGGGTGTCACGGTTGGACAGGAACAGGGCATGTCCGCCGAAGTGCGCCATGCCTGTTTCGAACGAGACCCTTGTTCGCGTCGAGGATTTCTCGAAGATCATTGCCAGCGTACGGTTGGCAAACGGGGTGTAAACCGGGCCTTTCTCCTTCAGGCGCGTCTTGAGCGTAATGGCGCGTTGTATAACATGTCCCAGCTCCTGAGGAGATAGGTCCAGCAAGGTAAGAAAGTGCCTGACGGCCATGATGTCGCTCCTGTTTCCCTTGTTGTGTCACCGTAGCGTCTTGAAAGGGGCCACGAATGAAAAAAGCGCCGCATCGGCCTTGAAGCCCATGACAGCGCCCGGTGGTCATGGCGCAAGGGTGGGTAAGTGCGCCAGACACGTTGTTGGAAAACATCCTATCCTAGCCATAGTCATTGACTGACGCAATTGTGCCCCCATCTTTCAGGGCAGTACGCTGGCACCCGCTGATTTTCACTGATCAGACAGGTAGAATGGAAAAATACACACCTTGCCCCTGATCACAGGGGGCAGACATATTATCGAGGATGGTCATGAGCGCTACTGTAGACACGATCAAGCAGCAGATTTCCGAAAACGACATTCTGCTTTACATGAAGGGGACTCCCCAGCTGCCGCAGTGCGGATTTTCTGCACAGGTGGTTCAGGCCATGATGGGGTGTGGCGAGCAGTTTGCCTTCGTTAATATTCTGGATAACCCGGACATTCGTGCCGAGTTGCCGAAATACGCCAACTGGCCGACCTTCCCGCAGCTATGGGTGAAAGGGGAGCTGGTAGGTGGCTGCGATATCATCGTTGAAATGTATCAAAACGGTGAGTTGCAGACCCTGATCAAGGAGGCCGGCCAAAACCGCGCCGAGTCAGCCGAATAAGCTGCCTTCCGAGTAAAAAAAGCCCGCCGAATGGCGGGCTTTTTCATGTCCAGGGATAAAAGAAAGGTTGGCGCTTATACGGCGGGCCTATATTCCTGGGCTTCACACAGAACAAGGCCGGCACGCAGGCCAATATCGACGCCAGGATTGGGAAAGATCAAAAAGCGGCTGTGCTCATCGGTCATCCAGCGGTGCGCACCATCTTCGGCCAGGCAGCTGTTTGGCGGATAGGCTACAAAGTTGGCCTGATCATTCGGTACGTGCAGCACGAACTGATCGCTGGTGCGAATGATCTCGAAGGTTACGTCAAACAGCCGTAGTGCATGAGGTGACTTTTCAGCGTGCTGCCGGTGCTCGATCAGCGCGGTCAGCAGTGATTCCAGCGCCTCGACCCTGACGCCCTGATTCTGGCCAAAGGGCCGTGCCTTTCCCAGTTCCAGGGTGACCGCACGAGCACCATGACGAAAATGGCTCAGGCTACTGAATGTGACACCCGGGGTGTGCTGTTGAATAACCGCTTCGATTTCTGTGTGTGACAGCATCGCCAGTAGCTGAGGGTCCGGGGTAGTTTCTTCATCGCCCGGCAGCAGGGCAAAGGTGGGGATGCGTGATTCCCGAATGGCCGTGTGCATATCGATATGAAGAGCCGATGGCGTCTGCTCGAAAAACTCGGCCGTTCTTGTCTCGATGATGCGCGCCCGCCGATGTTCTTCGGTATCACCGGCAGGGGCATCGGGTTGATTGAATAGCCGGTTGATATCTCTGATGATATAGCGGCGCTGGGCGCGAATGGCGGGTGGATTGCCGTAGACGATCAGGATCGGCCCGGCAGGACGAATCGTGTCTCTGGCAATGGCGCGCGTCAAGCGATCCAGCAGCTCCATGGGCGCGGTTTCGTTGCCATGAATGCCTGCCGAGAGCATCAATCGACGTGCCCCTGGCACGTCAGCTGCCGGTGTGATGCGCAGTATTCCTTCTTCCTGGTAGTCAAACCGGGTGCCAGCAGGAGTGATTTCCTGTTGTATCTCAGGTGTTTCCTCGCGGCGCACCAGGTCCAGTAACTGTTCCAGCATGCTTGCATCCTTTACTGTATGACGTGTTTCTTGCGTACGGCATCGTAGCGCAACGGGCGGTATTACCCGCGCTGAAATCCATAGACATTGCCCAGCTGCAACAGGCCGGTCAGTTCATCAAGGGCATATCGGCTTTCGGACAGCAGGGCCGGGTCGGCCAGATCTGCGGCGACCAGATGGTCGCGATAGTGACGACGAACCCAGTCCTCGAGCTGGTCCAGACGGTCGGGCGTCATCATGACCCCGGGCGTCACGGCCTGACGCTGAAGGTTGTTCAAGACTACTCTGAGGCGCAGACAGGCCGGCCCACCGCCATTTTGCATACTCTGGCCGAGGTTGAAGACCCGAACGTCATTGATGGGGCTGTCGGATGCAACAAGATTGTCGAGCCAGGTCTTGACGGAAGGCACTTCCATGCATTCGCTTGGCACTACCAATCGCTGCCCACCCTCTGGAATATCCAGTAGCTGGCTGTTGAACAGATAGGTCGCGACAGCATCTTCGAGGCTGACTGCGCTCGTGGGAACTTCGATGGGCACCAGTGAGGTACCAACCTGCGCCATGGCCCGGTTCAGGTCATCGATCACACGATCTGTGTCGATAAAGGCCTGCTGATGGTAGAAAAGGGTTTGTCGGCTACCCACGGCAATCACATCGTTATGAAAGACGCCGGCATCGATGGCATCGGGGTGCTGCTGGGCAAATACCGTACGCTCTTCCTTGATGCCATGCTGTCGGGCTATGGCCTGGCTGGCCTCACGGGTCTGGCGCGCCGGATAGCGACGTGGTGCCGGCCTTGTTCGATCCAGACCGTACTGGCCATACACGAAAAAACCGATGCCAGGTTCACCATGGGTGTGGCATAGCCGGGTATGGTTGGCTGCTCCCTCATCACCCAGGGCTGCGACAGCAGGCAGGGCCGGGTGATGGGCAAAATAATCCTCATCGGCGAACATGGCTTTCAGCAGACGTTCCGTCGCTGGATGTTCGATGCTGCGATGAAAGCTGGTCGCCATGTTGGCCGGTGTGAAGTGAACCCGGCCATCCATGGTGTCGGCACCGGGAGTAACCGTTGCGGCATTGGCTACCCACATGCTGGCAGACGAGCTGACCTGACTCAGCAGTGCGGGCGCGGTTTGCGCGGCAGTCTCAAGCACACGTGCGTCGGTGCCGGTAAACCCCAATCGGCGAAGCGTGGCGACATGCGGGCGTTCCTGGGGGGCGATGATGCCCTGGTGATACCCCATATCCACCAATGCGCGCATTTTGGCCAGCCCCTGCAGTGCAGCTTCCCTGGGGTTGGAGGCCGTAAGGCCATGGCTCTGGCTGGCAATATTGCCTTCGGCCAGTGCGCCGTAGTGGTGGGTTGGCCCGACCAGACCGTCGAAATTGACTTCCGTACTCATGATGTGACTCCGGCAGCAGTTCGCAGGGGCAGGGAGAAATGCCCCTGACATGATGCGTCTTCTTGAAAGAATAAGCGGTAACTGCGCCGTTGTACCAGTCAGTCTGCGGCAGAAGACAAATGGTTCAGTCAGAAGGCGGGTGTGTCAATTGCGCCGAGATATGAAGGCAGATTATTGACGCCCCGGCCGGTGAAGCCGTACAGGGCGCACAAGGTAAGGAATATGATGACGTGAGTCTCGGGCTCAGCGTGTCAGCGCTGTCTGATTATTCAGTGTCATGATGCAGGCACCGGCGGCTTCTGCTCCCTTTTCAATGAAGTGCTCCTTGAAAAAGGCCAGATGAGCGCTGCTCTCCTGAAAATGGTGTGGGGTCAATACCACTGACAGAATCGGGCAGTGAGTATCAAGCTGCACGCGCATCAGTGCATCAATGACGGTCGAGGATACAAAGTCATGGCGATAGATACCGCCATCGACAATAAACCCCGCGGCTACCAGCAGATCATAGCGGCCTGTATCAGCCATGAGTCGCGCCTGCAGCGGAATTTCCAGAACGCCAGGCACAGTGACATCTTCGATCTGATCAGCCTGCAGGCCCAATGCCACAAGCCTTTGCTCGAATCCTTCGCGGGCGCGGGAAACAATATCTTCATGCCAGCCGGCCTGGATAAAACCGATACGTGCCTGACGGGCATGTGAGGAGGGGGACGTGCTTGACTGATTCATGGTTTGCCTCAAGGTAAAAAATAGCACCAGAATCAGGGCTTTAACAAGGCATACGGGGAGGCTCGGGCATGGGATGTCCCGGGCTCATCGGTAGCGTTGTATTCTCTTTCATCCGGACTATCACCGTCGGCTCCGGCATCACACCGGATCTGCTGACCCTGCCATGGCAGGCGCTCGCGGGCTCCTTTCAGCGACTGACATTATCCTGCCAGCATGAAAGATACCGCCGGTGGGGACTTGCACCCCGCCCTGAGAATAATACGCCTACACCAAAATAAGCGTCGGATGAGCATATCCTGCGAAATCCTGGAAATCAATCAGGTGACTCTGGCGCAGTTTTCCATCAGCGTCGACAGCGGCGTGGGGCGGCCGAGGTAATATCCCTGCAGGAACGTGCAGTCCATGGCATGCAGCGTTTCTGCCTGCTGACGGGTTTCGACGCCTTCGGCTATTACATCAAGCCCGAGCTGCCTGGCGAGCACCATGATGGTTTCTACGATCGGAGTGCTGTCCTTGACGTTATCACCGCCCCCCAGCCGCTTGATGAATGAGCGGTCCACTTTCAGGATGTCGAAGGGAAACTGATCAAGGTAGGCCAGTGATGAATAGCCGGTGCCGAAGTCATCCATGGCCAACCGTATGCCACGCTGGTGAAAGTGGCCCAGCAGACGTGTGGCCTTGTCTGCATTATGCATGAGGGCACTTTCCGTGACTTCCAGTGTCAGCCGAGAGGGGGCCAGGCCATGGGTGGCCAGCGCTGTTTCGACGGTATGCAGCACGTCATCGGTCTTGAGCTGATGCGGGGAGAGATTGACCGCAACGCCGTACTCGGCCGGCAATCTGGACAGTACGGCGCATGCCTGGTCGATGACCCAGTTGCCCAGCGCATGTATCAGCCCGGTTTCCTCGGCTAGGGGAATGAAGACATCGGGGCCGATAAATCCTCGCGTCGGGTTATTCCATCGAAGCAGTGCCTCGAAGTGGGTCGGCTGATGGCTGCCGGTCATGACAATGGGCTGAAAGTAAAGCTCCATTCCCTTGTCATTTATGGCCTGACGCAGATCGGTAATCAGCTGTCGGCGCTCCCGGGCTGCCAGGTCCAGCTGGTGGTAATAGGGTACAGCACAATGTCCGCCTCGGCGCTTGGCTTCGTAGAGCGCAAGGTCTGCCTGCTGCATCAGTTTCTGGACATTAATTGTCGCACCGGCATGCAGGGTCAGGCCGATCGAAAAGCGTGCCTGTACTTCCTTCTGCTGAATGTTCAGCGGGATATCGAACCGTTTCAAAAGACGGTCAGCGAAATCAAGCGCTGCGGCCTCGCTTTTAAAGATGCCGAGAAGGGCAAATTCATCTCCACCCTGACGAGACGCACAGATGTTTTCAGGTGTGCACAGTATCTTCAGCAGTTCCGAGAAGGCGATCAGAAAACTGTCACCGAACGCGTGACCCCATTGATCGTTGAGTGGCTTGAAATTGTCGATATCAAGCATGAACAGCACCGGCACACCCTGACTTGTCCGTGGCTTTTCAATGGTGACGTGCAGATGCTGCTGAAACCAGGCACGGTTGCGAAGCTTGGTGAGGCTGTCGTGCTCGGCAAGGTACGTCATGCCAAGGTGGGCCCGCTGGCGCTGAGTGATATCACTGCCGACGCCACGGTAGCCAAGAAATTCACCCCGGTCGTCAAAATAGGGTTTGCCTGAAATTTCCCACCAGCGTCGGGATGAATGAGCATCGATGCAGATGATCAGGCGCTTGAAGGGACGGCGTGCCTGCACGAGGGTTTCAATTGCTTCAATACCCTGAGCGCCTTCCAGATGCTGCAGCGCCGATGCACGGCCAAGCGCTCTCTCTGACATGCCGGTAACGCGCAACAGGCGAGGTGAGGCATGAATGATGAAGTGACCGGCATTCGTTTCCCATATCCAGTCGCTGACCGAGTGCTCGTATTCGTTGAGCATGACTTCAATAAAGTCATTGCGCCGAACAAGCTCGGCTTCATTTTGAAACCGGTGACAAAGGATCGAGGATATCTTCCAGGACAGAAGCGCGCTGACGCCGCTGTAAAATGTCAGGAAGGTGACAAGTAACAGCGGGCGATCAAAGGCGCACGCCCATATGGAAATGAATGCCCCCAGGCTGATGATGGCAATCCAGCCGAGCGAGGCCGTCAGGCTGGCGGCACGGGTAAAGCTGCCGGCGCCGAGAACGCTCATCAGCACCAGCCCTATAACCGCCTGATGTATCGGGTCACTGCCGGGCAGGGCGAGCAGCGGAAAGATGGCCCACATGCCCGCCAGGGCAAATGTATACTGCAGAAATCGTTTCTTGATGCGCTTCAATGCCTTTTCCGACTGACGCGTCGGAAACCGGTGGAAGAGGCCGAAATGCACCATGGCAATGGCAATGATGGCCACGCTCCAGAGCATCATCCCGATCGAAGGCATGTGCATGCTGAAAAAGGGGATGACCAGGGCACAGGCGCATTGAAATATAACGGCAAAGGGAATGATGCCTCGGATATAGGCCAGCCTGGCGTGTTCTACCATTACCCGCGTAGCCTGGGGCGTCCTGGCAGGTACGGCGCTTTTGGAGATGCTCATGTCGTATCAGCCTGATCACGGTCGGCACCTGCGCCGGCCTGTCCCTGATTATCGTCATTCATGGGCGGTAATTAATGGTTCGGCCGCTATTCACTCATGCAGCAGGTAGTTGGCACCTCCGTTAATGCACCATGTCGGTGTCAACTACTGCGCACAATGACCGATAATCCGGTGTGGGCGTATCCGTTACGTGCGCAGGGTAATGATCCAGATAAATAACCTGCCGACAGGCAGGCGCGAGGGGAAGCAATGAATATGATGCGAGTGGTGCTGGTCATGGCACTGGCGACAACAGTAGCGGCCTGCAGTTATCATCCGGCCCGCATTTCGGCAGAGCCACCGGTGATCATCGATGGTGGCCATGGCGGGCATGGTAATGGCAGCTTCTGCCCACCAGGCCAGGCCAAAAAGGGTAATTGCTGACAGGAACGCCCCGTAAGGGGCGTTCCTGTCTCATGGCCCTGGTATAACCTTGTGTGGCGGGCGTAGTCTGGTACCACATTGAAAGCCTATTCCTGTGGCGAGTGCCTGTCGAGCAAGTCGGTTTCGCCAGTGTTTTCGGCAATTTCCTGATCCACCTTTGCCATCAGCCTTTCATCAGGACGTGCATCGAAGACGGTTTCGGCGCCCTGGCTGCGTAATATCTGTCTGGCTCGCGCCTTTGCCTTCTGCTTGTCCCTGTCATTGATGATGCCATGATCCGTGGTTGCCCGCGGCGTCGGCGCCACCTCCGGGGAGGCGCGCCCCTTTTCCCTGCTCTGAAGCTGCTCCAGTGCCTGTTCGAGCGTACTGTTGAACCTGAGTCGATAAATGGGTTCCGGCAGGCTGAAGCCCTGATTTTCCAGCGCATGCTTGGTTTCCCGAATGGCAATGCTTCGTGCTCTGGAAAAATCCGTTTTCGATTGATCCACCCACACCTGAAATTCGAGCACAATGTTGGAGTCGCCTACATGAGTGATGACGGCCATGGCTCGAGGGTCGCTCAGTACGAAATCCAGCTGATGGACGGCATCGAGTCCTACCTTGATGGCTGCCAAAGGGTCATCGTTGGCATCCACCCCCAGTCCGAAGGTGAAGCGGCGCTCCGGATTCTGGGTATAGTTCAGGATGGTCCCCTTGAAGACCTCGGAATTGGGGATGCGTAACTGGTTGCCATCCAGTGTCATCAGAATGGTGGCACGTGACGTCAAGCGTACGACAATACCTTCCTGGCCATTGATGACGATCTGGTCGCGCGCCCGAAAGGGCTGGCGGATACTGAGCATCAAGGAGGCAATATAGTTTTCGATGGTGTCCTTGACCGCAAAGCCAACGGCGATTCCGATGACGCCGGCTCCTCCCAGCAGGGTACCCAGAATGGTTTCGGCACCGATCAGACTCAAGGCCAGAATCAGCCCGACCACAATGAAAATGACCCTGATGGTCTGTGACAGCAGTTCAGCCACGAAGGGGTTGGGGGTAAGCCGCTGCCATAGCGCCTGCCTTCTGGCTAACCAGCCGCCAAACCAGGCAATCAGCCCGAACAGCAGCATGCCGACCAGCAGCAGGGGAAGTGCCTTTACCAGACTTCTGCCCTGAGCCACGAGGCCCTGAAAAACGGTTGAAACATTATCCTGAACGTCCAGCGTGCGATTGATGCTGTCGTCCACCGTGACGACATCAGTCAATCGGTTGGCCAGATTAATGGCCTGCTGAGCCTTCCTGTCATTTGAGGTCTCGCCGGACAGCGTGACTACCCCCTGGGAAACACTGATATCGACGTCTCCCAGACCCTCGATTTCCGAGAAAATCCCCTGAATGCGCGCCTGTATATCCCTGTCCTTGAGTGGCGTCGGTGTGGTTTCAATCCGGGCATTGTTGGAGCTCTCACCATTGGTCGCTGACGCTTCACTGGCCGCGACTTGAGAAGGAGCCGCCCACAACATGCCCAGCATCAGCAGTAACAGAGCGCCTGTGCGGTATCCGGTAGTTCCGGGTCGGGAAACGATCATGAGCATTCCTGATAATTGGGTCTTTGTTCGGGCGGGTGGGATGGTATGACTCGCCGCGTCGATGAGTTCATCCGGGTGATGATAGGCATTATCCGGCATTAAGCGACCATGAGAAGGAAAGAGGCGCGATGTACCCCAGCCAGGGGCTCCTTGAATCGCGGTATCCTGTAGCCTGTCAACAAACACGGTGCGATGACACGGGGGATGGTGAAATATCCATCGTGCGCCCTGTTGCGGCCTTCCTTGTGCCAGGCTTGTAGCCTGTACCTTTAACACCCGAATTCATACGGACGAGGAGAGCGCCATGGATGGCGAGACGCCCGCGATCGAATGCCGTGGCATTCATCGGTCATTTGAACATCATGTCCTGTTTACGGATTTGAACCTGAGTCTGCCCGCTCGTCAGGTAACGGCGCTGGTCGGGGCCAGTGGGTGTGGGAAATCGTCCCTTCTCAATCTGATGAATGGTCTGCTGCTGCCCGATCAGGGTGACATTCGCGTACTGGGTGAGCCGCTGGATTACGAGCGCCTGCCCGCCATGCGGCGCAACATGGGGTATGCCGTACAACAGATCGGTCTAATGCCGCATATGACCGTCGAACGCAATATAACGCTTCTGGCAACGCTGGCCGGCTGGAGTGCATCAGCGTGTCAGACCCGGTTATCCACGCTGCTGTCGTTGATGGCGCTGGATCCAGCCCTGACATCACGCTATCCGCATCAGATCTCCGGTGGCCAGGCGCAGCGCGTTGGCCTGTGCCGGGCAATGATGCTGAATCCGCCCATTCTGCTGCTGGATGAAGCCTTTTCGGCGGTAGACCCGATTACACGTGTCGATGTGCACGCCCGGTTTCAGGATTTACAGCGGGAAGAGCCGCGTACCGTGGTAATGGTCACGCATGACATGAGAGAGGCGATGAAACTGGCGGATTACCTCGTTGTGATGGGGCCGGGTCAGATCCTTCAGACGGGGGCCCCTGGGGACATCGCGGCCGCGCCGATCAATGAACAGGTCAGGCAGTTGATGGAGGTGGCCCAATGATGCGCTGGATACTGTTACTGGCTGGTCTGGTGTTGGGAGGACAGGCCCTGGCGGCGGATATTACCGTGGGCAGCAAGGCCGACCGCGAAGGCCACATGCTGGGTGAGCTGTTTGCCCAGACGCTTGAACATGCAGGTTTTACCGTTGACCGACGCTTTGGGCTGGGGCAAACGATTGTTTCCTGGCAGGCCCTCAAGGGTGGAGAGATCGATGTGTATCCGGAATACACCGGTACCATGGCGCAGGCCCTGTTTGACAT
Source organism: Larsenimonas rhizosphaerae (assembly GCF_026240105.1). Classification (NCBI taxonomy): domain Bacteria; kingdom Pseudomonadati; phylum Pseudomonadota; class Gammaproteobacteria; order Oceanospirillales; family Halomonadaceae; genus Larsenimonas; species Larsenimonas rhizosphaerae. The sequence continues at coordinate 1,070,863 of NZ_JAPIVE010000001.1, read as the reverse complement.
GCCCGGTGCCGATATCGAGACGCTTCGCCGAGAAGCCGAGCGCCGGGGAGTGCGCATTCTGAAGCCGCTTGGGTTCAATAACACTTATGCCCTGACCATGAAGGCCAGCGAGGCCAGGGCAATGGGGCTTGAAACGATTTCCGATCTGGCGACGGCTCCGTCGCTTAAACTGGGACTATCCCACGAATTCATTGAGCGTGAAGATGGCTGGAAGGGGTTGAGCCGTGCATATAACCTGCCTCAGGTGCCGGTTGGCATCGAACACGGTATTGCCTACCAGGCCATTGTCGATAACCGCATAGACATGACCGATGCCTATTCCACCGATGGTGACCTTGATCGCCTTGACCTGATGCTTTTGAAGGACGATCGGCATTATTTTCCGGAGTATCTGGCTGTGCCCTTTGTCCGCGCCACGCTACCGGACAAGGCCGTCGATGCGCTTGATCAGCTGGCGGGGTCGATTACCGATCAACGAATGCAGGCGATGAATGCCGCCGTATCGGCGGATGGCGCAGGTTTTGGTCAGGTAGCTCACGATTTTCTGGTCAAGCAGGGCATTCTTGAGGCGGGGAGTGAAGTGGCCGTATCCACGCCCTGGTCACGGCTGGGGCATGATCTGGTCAGGCACCTGGAGCTGACGTTGAGTGCACTGCTTCTGGCGGCGCTGGTAGGGCTGCCGTTGTCGCTGGCGGTTTATCGGCTGCCGAAACTGTCCAGAACGGTGCTGTACGTGGCAGGTCTGCTACAGACCATTCCCTCGATTGCCCTGCTGGCGTTGATGATCCCGTTGTTCGGAATCGGGGTCTTTCCAGCCATTGTGGCGCTCTTTCTGTATTCGCTGCTGCCGATTGTGCGGGCCGCCATTACTGCCTTGCTGACCGTGGATCCGTTACTGACGCGAGTAGCGCGTGGTATGGGGTTGACCCGTCGTGAGCAGCTTCGTCATGTGATCCTGCCCCTGGCGGCCCCGAACCTGCTGACCGGGCTTAAAACAGCAGCGGTCATCAACATTGGCACGGCCACGCTTGCCGCCTTTATTGGTGCTGGTGGGCTGGGGGATCCGATCGTGACCGGGCTGAGTCTCAACAATTACGAACTGGTACTGTACGGGGCAATACCGGCGGCGATGCTGGCGATCGTGACTGAGCTGATATTTGAAATGCTGGAGCGCTGGTTGATACCTGCCCATATGCGTGGTCAGGTTGCAACGCCGGATAACAGGGCGTAAATCGACTAGACTGTTCAGTGACACGATGAAACACGCCTCGGGAGGCATCGAGAATGCATCGTTTGACAGCAGTAGTGTGTGCTTTGGGGCTTGCCGCCGGACTGGCCGGGTGCAGTAGCCAGCCGTCTGCGGATGACTATACCGTGACGCTGGAGCCCCCCAACGTGGTCAATAATGGCGAAGAAAACGGCGCATCCCCCTGCGTGCCGGGTCCGCAGTCGCCTTCATCCTGCCAGTAGTGCTCGTGGATTGACGTCAGCGTTACAGTTGATCAGGGGCGTGCCTTTCGGCGCGCCCCCGATCTTTATCATGATGCTTCAGAGGGCGTCTCGTCTTCTGACTTGCCCTTGAGGATACGGCGCAGCAGTGGCCGACCGGCCATGACCATGAAGACAGGTGCGCCGGCAACCAGATAAAAGTAATAGGTAACTGCACGCCAGATCAGAATCGCCGCGGCTGTCGTGGCCTGCCCCAGAATCGGTGCCAGCAGTGCCGATGAGCTGATCTCAGTGCCTCCGGCGCCCCCTGGTAGTAATGTCAGCTGGCCGGCCGCCATGGAAAGCATCTGCACCAGAAAGGTCCATGACCAGTCCAGGTGTTGCCCCAGCCCGATTACCGTGAAGTACAGCACGCTGTATCGCACCATCCAGTGCGCTACGCTCACCACAAAGGCACCGATCAGCAGTTTTCTGGGCATGCCCAGGGTGTCAACCAGCGAGTTGCGAAAGACCAGCAGGCGTCGGTTAAGCCGTTGGCGTCGCTCCGGCTTGATTCGAAACCTGACCAGACTCTGTGCGATCAGGCGGATGGTACGGTCGTGATAACGTGCCAGTAGCCCGATCAGCACCAGCCCGACGCTGAGCAGCAGAATCGGTACGCCCATCAGCCAGCCTATATGTAGATCCACCGCCTTGGTGACAATATAAAGCGTCAGGGCAATCATGGATGACAGGAAAAAGACCAGATCAATGATCTGATCAACGGCAAAAATGGCCGTGGTCTGGGCTGGTTTCATGCCGTAGCGAGTCAGCAGGGTGATCAATGTCAGTGGCCCGCCAGTGCCGCCGGGGGTGGCGCAGATGGCAAACTCGGTGGCCATGATCACGCCGAAGGCGCGAGTTTGATTGAGCCCACGCGCGCGCCCCTTGAGCAGAATGCGCAGCTTCAGGGCATTCAGCTGCCAGCAGACCACGACCATGCCGAGCATGCCGATGAAAATGGACAGCGGGAAATCGCGCAACTGGGCAAATAGTCCGCTGCCACCCAGAAAGAGCGGCACCAGCATGATGGCCAGCAGGCCAATGCCCAGTAACCAGAGAGTACGGGTCATGACGTCATCACCCGTACAGGGGGATTTGATGAAGCAGGCATCAGGCTGACCGCCGCTGTGTACGTGTGGTGCACAGCCACTGATGCTTGGTCAACGGGGCCCGACCTTCATCCATCATCTGTTCGATGGCAGACAGCCAGTAATCAAAGGCCACCTTGTGGCGCATATCGACCGGATGCAGCCCGAGGCGAAGCACGTCGGCCTGCTGGTGGCGTCGTTTGGCCACTTCATTGACCACGTAGGACATTTTGCGACGCCATGCGCTGCGCGCACTCCACACAAGCGTCGGGGCATCATGAGCCTCAAAGGTGGGCAGGCTGTAGATGTGCTTTGGATCGGTCGTGTATTCAAGCGAGCTTTGTGCCAGCGCATGGCGCGTGCCGTCACTCATCAGCCATGCCGGAGCCACGAACCCTTTCAAGGGCCAGCCCTGGCGTTCGAACAGGGCGATGCCTTCTTCCAGACGCGCCCGGGCATCAGGAGCGGGTAGTCCGTAGAATTCACCTTCATAGGTATAAATGCGGCGCATGAAATATTCATGAGGTGTTCTGGGGCGCGGGCCATCATCACAGTGATAAAACCCGTGCAGAATCAGCTCATCGCCCCTGGTCAGTCGGGACTCCAGCAGTTTCAGAAAGGCCGGGTCATCGAAGGTGGACCGGCCATGATGAAACTGGGGAACGACCAGCCAGCTCATGGGGACATTCACCGACAGGCGGTCTACTGTCTCCACGAATGGGCGATAGTCTTCCCAGGTTTGCGGTGCAATATCATGCAGCGCTACCAGCATGCTGGCAGAGGGCAGGCGTGAATCAACCATGTTCCATACTCATGTCATGAGAAAGAGGCGTGCCGACCAGGTGGTGATAGTGAGCGTTGATATCGCTGACCACCACGTCCCAGTCATGGCGCTGTTCTACATACTGGCGCGTGGCGGCCTGTAACCGGGTCTGGTCTTCTTCAAACAGGGAGTGTACCGCACGAGCCATGTCCCGGGGATTGTCCGGCTCACACAGGCGCCCGCAGTCGTCCGGTATGTTTTCAGGGAGGGCGCCGGCACGCACGGCCACCACCGGAGTCCCGCAGGCCATGGCTTCCAGTACGATCAGCCCGAAGGTTTCCTGTGTGCCCGCGTGAAGCAGGGCGTCACTTGAGGCCATGTAACGAGCGACTTCATCCGGCGGGCAGAAATGATTGATCAGGCTGACGTTGTCGGGCACGCGGGCAGGGAGGCTGGAGCCTACCAGCAGAAGGTGATACCCCGTTCCCAGACACTGCATGGTTTCAAGCAGCACCGGCAGGTTCTTCTCGGGAGAACCGCGTCCGGCAAACATCAAAAGCCGGGTGGTCTCATCAAGGCCGAGCTCACGCTTTACATTCGGATCGGCCAGTGCCGGTCGAAACGTACGGGTATCCACCCCCAGCGGCTGCACACTGACGTGATTTACTCCGGCCTGGCGGAGCTTGTCTGCCATCAGCTGGCTGGGGGCCAGGACGCTTTGATAGTGGTCATACAATCGCCTGACGTAGCGGCGAGTGTACGCTTCAAGGCGCTCGCCGAAGCGTTTACCTACCAGAACAGGAAGATCCGAGTGGTAGAAGCCGACCACGGGCACATCCAGCCGCCGAGCGCTGTCACGCACGGCCCAGCCGGTAACATACGGGTCGCCCGCTTCGATGACATCCGGCTGTCGGGCTTCAATGGCCCGGCACCAGTGATGGCGACGCAGGGGAAACCGGTAGCCGTTGCTGAACGGCAGGGGGGGGGAGGGCACGCTGAAAAGGCCCGGCCCGATCTCGGCATGTTCACTGCCCGGGACCAGAACACTGTGGCGCGTGTCCGGCATATGACACAAGCGTCGTCGCTTGGCCTCGATATAGGTACGAACACCCCCGCTCGAGGGTGCATAAAACATCGTGACGTCGGCTACATGCACAGTGCCGATACCTCCATGCAGCCTGCCGCCTCGTCCTTCGCCAGGCGTTTTATGGAGGAACAGGGCAGGCATTTGAACGTGGGGCCTGCCATGAGGCAGGCCCGTACTGCTGAGAACCTACTCGGATGCTGCCGGTCGGCCGACCAGCGAGCGGGTTTCTTCTCGTGCTTCCGTCAGGGCGATGGTGAGCGTGTCTCCCAGTCGCCAGGTCAGGGCATCCTTGATGGTCACCATGCCTTCCTTGTCATCAATGGCGACCGCATCACGGTCGCTGTGAAGGCTGGACGCGGGCAGGAATACCGTGGCTCCGTTTTCCGGCAGACGTACACGCATGCCGCCGCGACGAATATCCATGATTTCCGCAGCAAATTCACGGGCGTTGGCCGCGTCATCACTCAGGAAACGCACATAAAGCCAATCCTTCACGTCACGCTCGGCCATCCGGTTAAGACGGCGACGCTCGGTCAGGTGCTCGGTTTCTGCCTCGGTTTCCGCGGCTGGCATGCCACCTGTCTGACCGGAAAGCGTTTGCTTGATAAGGCGATGGTTGATCATGTCGCCATACTTGCGAATCGGTGAGGTCCAGGTGGCATAGGCGTCAAGGCCCATGCCGAAATGCGGCCCGGGGGTTGCCGTCATGTTGACGTACCCCTGGAAGCGGCGCAGCCGTGCTTCCAGCCAGAGATTGCCGGAGGCATCGATATCACGCCGCAGTGCCGTGAAGTAGTCCAGCTGGTCCAGCTGCTCTGCCGTGGCATTAATGGACTGACCGGCCAGAAATTCAGCCGCCGCTTCGCGCTTTTCAGGGGCGATGCCCAGGTGCACGTTATAAATCCCGTGTCCGACATGCTCGGCCAGATGGCGTGCACAACAGACGTTGGCGACAATCATTGATTCTTCGATCATGCGCTGGGAGATATGGCGATGCTCGGCATGGATGGCCAGTACATTGCCTGCCTCGTCCAGCTCGAAGGCGTAATCCGGGCGGTCTCCGAAAACCAGGGCATGAGTCAGTCGCCACTGGTAGCGGGCCAGCGTCATGGCTTCCAGTGCCTTGAGCTGCTCGGCACCGCGCTCGAAGTTCGGCGCCCAGTCGGCCTGTTCCGGTGTTTCGATCCAGGCAGATACCTTGTCATAGGCCAGCCTGGCCTTTGAGCAAATGGTGGCGGCAAAGAAGCGGTGGCCTGTCAGTTCACCGTCGGCCGCGATATCGATATCGCAGGCCAGTACCGGCCGCTGCTCGTTTTCCTTCAGTGAGCACAGGTCATTGGCCAGGGATTCCGGCAGCATGGTCACGTTCTGACCCGGCAGGTATACCGTAAAGGCCCGCTGGCGTGCTTCGCGATCGACCGGATCATTCGGGGCGATATAGCCGGTGGGATCGGCAATCGCTACCGTCAGGCGCCAGCCACCTTCGGGCCGTTCGATAATGCTCAGGGCATCATCCATGTCCTGGGTCGAGGCGCTGTCGATGGTGAAGAAGGGCACCTCGGTAAGATCTTCCCGCTCAAGGCCTTCATCGCGCAGGGTTCGTGGCGCCTCGTCGGCGGGTGAGGCCTGCTCCAGTGCATGGCGGGCCAGGGTGACGCGCCAGGGAACATCGGCGGCGTCCTTCGGGGCGATCAGTGCTTCGATCTGAACGAAAAAGCTTTTGTCGTCCGGTTTCATCGGGTGGCGGAGCAAGCGTGCCTCGACCCAGTCACCGTCGGCAACCTCCTGATCACCCATGCGCTTGCCCATTCGGGCATTCATCGCCAGACGGATCGAAGGGTGATCCGGTGTGACGGCCAGCTTGCCATCACGCTTTTTGACGCGGCCGATGAAACGATCAAGCCCCGGCTCCAGCAGGCTGTCAGGCTCGACGCTCTGACGCTCGTTTTCGGTATGCAGAACGGCTTCTACCCGGTCACCGTGCAGAACGTTTTTCATGAAGGGCGGTGGCACAAAATAGCTGTTGCCATCATCGGCATCCATGAAGCCATAGCTTTTATCGGTAGCCTTGATGGTGCCGGTTACCCGTGGCGTCTGGCTGCGAAGGTTTTGCTTGAGCTGGGCGAGCAGCGAGTTGTTTTGAAGCATGAGTCTCGATCGTGTCTGGCGGGTCAGGGCGCCTTACTATAAGGGGTCGCCCTGAATGGGGAAAGGGGAAGTGACTATTTCAGCCGTGTGACAGTGATTTCTCAAGTTCGGACCAGGGCGTATCGCCGTCCAGCAACGGGAGATCAAGGGCGTCAGTGACGGGGGTGCCCAGAAGGTGCACGATAGCCTCGGCGACATTGTCACGGCTGGTTCGGCCACCATTTTCCTCGGTTACCGCGATGGAATAATGCCCTGTACCCCTGTCATCGGTCAGCCGTCCGGGACGTACCAGTACATGGGGGACAGTAGAGGCTGTTACCCGATAATCCGCGGCGCGCTTGGCCGCAAGGTACGGCACCAGGGCGTCGGGGCCATCCAGAGGCTCCCTGTGCAGGGTGCTGACCATGATAAAGCGTTTCATGTTCAGTGCCTCTGCGTATTCCACACAGCGCCATGCGCCGTTGAGATCGATCATGAGGGTCTTGTCGGCGCCGGTGTGAGGGCCTGAGCCGGCAGTGAATACCACCTCGTCACATCCTTCAAATGCATGAGCCAGATCACCTTCAAGATCACCGATTACCGTCTCGACGCCAGTCCGGGCAAGCTCGTTCTGCTGCTCCTCGTTGCGCACCAGCGCCCTGACCGACAGTCCTTCGCTGACAGCACGCTCGCACAGACGCTGACCGATCTTGCCATGGGCACCTACTACCAGTGTTGTCATGATGTTCTCCGTAAGCGGATAAGTATGTTCCTGTTCAGGATGGGATGGTGTCGATGGCGTCGAAATTCAAGCCGCCGAAAGCCAGGGGGATAACGCCCTCACGGCCTCATTCAGCCAGCGGGTGTCCTCGGCCGATCCCAGAATGAATACCAGTTCAAGCAGTGGGGAGGCAGCATCGTGTGAAGGGGGCATGGCCTGCAGGGGGGCTCGTTGATGCCTCAGGCCATTGATCAGCCACGCCTGCCCCTGCGGGCCGCGAAGCAGGCCCTTTATGCGCAGGATACGGTCTCCATGAGCATAAAGAAGTGCATCCAGCCAATCTGTCATGGCTTCCGGACCTGGAGGGATCCCGCTGGACTGCTGATACCCCATCGCCACACAGCCTGCAGTATGGCGAGGGACCGGCACCGGCATGAACAGTGGCCCGGCCGGTGGGAGGCGCGTGGGCCGGAAAGTCATCGCTGCCAGAAGTTCCGGTGTAGTGCACGCCTTTATCGCGGTGGGGTAGCGTGCGTTCAGTGTTGCCCAAAGGCGCTGGATTTCCGCCTCTGTGACCAGGTCGGTTTTGGTAAGCATCAGTACGTCTGCCAGAGCCATCTGTTGCAGCGCTTCGGGATGATGCTCAAGGGTAGCGTCGATATGGCAGGCGTCTACGGTCACGATCAATTGGTCAAGATGAAGCTGGCGTGCGAGGCGTGGATCCCGGGTCAGGGTATGAAGAATCGGTGCCGGGTCGGCCAGCCCTGTGGTTTCGATGATAACCTGATCAAACTGACGCTGGCCCTGACGTGAAAATCGCCACAGCACATCCCTCAGGGTGTGTTGCAGATCCTTTTGCAGGGAGCAGCAGATGCACCCGCTTTTTAATGTAATGATCTGCTGGTCATGACTTTCGGCATACAGGTGATGATCCAGGGCAATATCGCCAAACTCATTGACGATGACCAGCGCTCGGGAAAGGTCGGGCTGCTGTACCAGATGATTGATCAGTGTAGTCTTGCCGCTTCCAAGAAACCCGCTGACCAGATGAACCGGCAGGGTCGGCCGGGAAGATGATAACGACATGAATGCTCCGGTGCGGTTGGGCTTCGGCTCAGCGTGCCGGGAAGCCATGGTGCTGTCTATTTTATACCGTTATCTTCATGATGTCCGAACACGTTGATTTCGCGACGACGTGAGCCGGAAGCCTAAACACGGTAATCTGGTGATCACTCAGTGACCACAACAGTTATCTATCGGCAAGGACACGATCGAGCATGCGATTGACTGGTTATCTACTCACGCCCGATGGCTGGCTGGACGGCACCCTGACCGTACGCGATGGCATCATTGATGATATCGACGGGGTGCCGGTGACCCCTCGGGATAACGATACGCCACGTATTCTTCCCGGATTTATCGATCTGCATGTCCATGGTGGCGGCGGTCGGGATGCCATGGAAGGCGGTATGGCCCCCGGCGTTCTGGCACGTACACACGCCCGGTTTGGGACCACCAGTGTACTGGTGACTACCATGACTGCCCCCATGCCGGATATCGAGCAGGCACTGGACGCTGTGGCGGAAGCGATGGCCAGCGACACTCCCGGTGGTGCAGATATTCTGGGAGTGCACCTGGAAGGGCCTTTCATTCACCCGGACAAGCTTGGCGCACAGCCTGCGTTTGCCCGGCCCGGTTCGTCGGAGCAGATGATGGCGTTGATGGCTCATGCGCCGATTCGCGTTGTAACGCTGGCGCCGGAGATCGACGGTCACACGGAAATGATTACCTTTCTGGCGGAGCAGGGGGTCCGGGTGCAGGTCGGGCACAGCTGCGGCTGCTATCAGGACGGTGTAACGGCACTGGCCGCTGGTGCCAGCGGGTTTACTCACCTTTTCAATGCCATGACCGGCGTATCGCATCGTGATCCGGGGATCGCCACTGCCGCGCTGGCTCACGCATACTACGCCGAGATCATTCCTGACCTGGTGCATGTCGAGCAGGGTGCCATGCTGACGGCGATGCGGGCCATCCCCTGTCTGTATGGGGTTACCGATGCCACGGCTGCTGCCGGGATGCCTGATGGCGAGTACAAGCTGGGAGCGCATCGGGTTTACAAGCATGGCAACAGCGTCCGTCTGGAGGATGGCACGCTGGCAGGCAGCGCACTGACGATGGATCAGGCCTTTCGAAACTGGATCGCGCTGGGAGACAGCTGGGCAGTAGCCTCAAGGCGTCTGTCCACCTGGCCCGCTCGTTATCTTGGCCTTGAGGACCGAGGTGAGCTTTTACCCGGAAAGCGGGCTGATCTAGTCGTCATGGGACGTGATCGCCGACTTCAGCGTGTGCTGGTGAATGGGCAGGAGGTAAACCGTGACGTTATCTGAGACCGGTACGGCGCGGATTATCGTGGATGGCGGAGGCACCGGTACCCGGCTTTTATACCATGCTACCAATGGTGTCACCATCGAGGTGACTGGAGAGGCTTCCGCTCTTTCACTGGGGGTGATCTCGGCCTGGCAGGTGATTGAGGCACTGGCCTGCCGTGCTGCCACCGAGGCCGGTGAGTCTCTTGACTGGACACGGTGCGCGCTGGCGGCCGGCCTTGCCGGCATGAACCATGTCGAATGGCGTGATGCCTTTGCCTCCCAGGCGCCGGCATGTCGGATGCTGGTGCTTGAAAGCGATGCAGTGACCTCGCTGTGGGGGGCTCATCCTGAACGGGCAGGGGTCATGCTGGCACTGGGCACCGGCAGTATTGGTGCCATGCGCGATGAAGGGGGCAATCATCGACTGCTTGGCGGTTATGGGTTTCCGGCCGGAGATGAAGCCAGCGGGGCCTGGCTGGGGCTGCATGTACTCCCGCATCTGCAAAAGGGGCTGGATGGTCGAGGCCCTGCCGATGCGCTGTGTCAGGCGCTGGCCGATGCACTTGATGTAGCAACCCCGGAGGCGCTCGTCAGCCGATTTGCCGGGGCCAGTGCACGTGACTATGGTCTGTTGGCCCCTGTGGTGCTGCGCCAGGCCGGTCACCCGGTCGCGGCTGCCTTGCTGGCCCGTGCCGGGCAGGAAATGGCGCTCATGATTGATGCCCTTGACCCTGAGGGCAGTTACCCCGTGGCCCTGACCGGCAGCCTCGGCCCTTTGCTTGCGCCCTGGTTGCCTGATCGTCTGGCTCGACGTTACGTGCCGGCTACAGGCTCTGCGCTGGACGGTGGTGCCTGCCTTTTACAACGTGCGCTGACCGCCGGTCGCGCACTCTCCTGATTTACACTCACACTGGGAATGTTTGATGACCAAGAAGCTGGTGGTTACTGATCTGGATAATACGCTGCTCAATACCCGCCATGAGCTCGATCCCCTGACGATCGAGACCTTTCAGGCACTTGAAGCCCAGGGGCACCATCTCGCCATTGCCTCCGGTCGTCACGCCATTGATATCGCGGAAGTACGGCGCCAACTGGGCGTTCAGGCACACATCATCAGCACCAATGGCGCATGGTTACAGTCGCCCGACGACGAGGTACTGTTCGAGCGCCCCCTGGAGGCATCTATCGCCCGGTCTCTGATGACCGAGCTGGACGTGCCCGCGGCCGTGCGGCTTAACGTGTATACCCGGGAGCACTGGTGGGTCGATGCACCGGATGAAGCATTGCTGGCTTTCCATGAAAGTACCGGCTTTGCCTATCGGCTTGGTCAGCCCGGGGCTGACGAGCATTCACACATCGGCAAGGTATTTTTCATCGGTGAGCCACGGCTGCTGGCATCGCTTGAAACAGAAATTCTGGCACGGTTTGATACGCGCGTGTATGTGACCTATTCCCTGCCCAACTCCCTGGAAGTCATGGCCCCGGATGCCAACAAGGGGCGGGCCTTGAGCTCGCTGCTGGAGCGCCTTTCACTGAACGCTGACGACTGTCTGGCCTTTGGTGACAACCTCAACGATCTGGAAATGCTGCAGGTGGCCGGCAGGCCGTTTGTCGTCTCCAACGCCAATCCTCGCTTGTTCACACTGTTGCCCGAGGTTCCCGTCATTGGTGATCATCATGATGCGGCAGTAGCCAGAACCCTGAGGAGTGAGCTGCTTGATCGTCGGTAAAAGTGAACTGCAGGTGCGAATGATTGTCATATCGAAAGTAGAGTGTTTATACTCCGTGGCATAACAGCTGGTGGGCGGCCCTTGGCACAGGCTGTGCCTGTGCGCCGCCTGGCCACATGCCGAATGCATTCCCTGAAACGGCCGTCCTGATGGGATGGCCTTTTTATTGCCCGTGGGGCAGGCCCGCATCGGTTTTCTCTTGGTTCTGTCAACTTGCAGCGGAGTAACATGACTTCATCCCTGACCCAGGCGGGCCTGGAAGACGCAAGCCTTGTGCGTTATCGACGTCAGATCCTGCACCGTTCGCTGCTGCTGATTCTGTTGATGGTGCTGGCGGCCGTGGCGCTGGTAGCAGATATCATGATCGGCTCGGGAACACTTTCATTCGGTCAGGTACTGAAGGGGCTGGTAGACCCCGGCGCCGTGTCGGACAGCACGCGTGTCATCATCTGGCAGCTTCGCATGCCCATGACCGTGATGGCGGTGCTGGCGGGGATGGGGCTGGCCCTGGCAGGTCTGCTGATGCAGATTGTACTCAATAACCCTCTGGCCGAGCCGCTTACGCTGGGCATTTCATCTGCTGCAGGCTTTGGAGCTTCGCTTGCCCTGGCGTTCAATACCTCGGTCCTGTCGGCGTTGCCGTTCTTGAATGAGAGCCTTGTGGTCGCAGGCAACGCCTTTTTCTTTTCGCTGATTACCGTTGGACTGATCCTGCTGCTGGCGGGGCGCCAGATGGGGCTTCAGACCATCACGCTGCTGGGGATTGCCATTCACTTTGTCTTCAGCGCACTTCTGGGCCTGGTGCAGTACCTGGCAACGGCTGATCAGTTGCAAAGCATGGTGTTCTGGATGATGGGATCGTTGCTGCGCGCGTCCTGGGACAAGGTTCAGCTTACGGCCGTGGTCATTGGGGTAGTGGTGCCGCTGGTGCTGCTCAAGGCTTGGGCACTGACGGCGCTGCGCAGCTTCGGTGACGAGGCGGCGGTCTTCGGCATCAATGTTCGCAGGCTTCGTATTCTGATGCTGGTAGCAGCAGCAGTCATGGCCGGGGCGGTAACATCCGTGGTGGGAATCATTGGTTTTGTCGGACTGGTGGCGCCTCATGTTGCACGGATGATGGTTGGTGAGGACCAGCGTTTTCTGGTCGGAGTGACGCTTGCCTGCGGGGCCATTTTCATGACCGTGGCATCGCTTGTCAGCAAGCTGGTGGTGCCGGGCGTGGCCCTGCCGATCGGTATGGTGACCTCTCTGATCGGTCTGCCCTTTTTCATTATCCTGATTATTCGTGACCAGAGGTTGAGTGCTCGATGAGTTTCCGGACAACGGACATCTGTGTGGATCTTGGCGGGCGCCGTATCGTGGATCACGTCTCCATCTCCCTTGAAGCGGGGGAGTCCCTGACAGTGCTGGGCCCTAATGGTGCGGGCAAGACCACGTTCATGCGCGCTATCTGCGGCCTGCAGGCCTTCACCGGTCAGGTTGAGGTGGATGGCGATACGCTGAGTCAGTTATCCCGGGTCGAGGCGGCCCGAAAAATCGGCTATGTCGCTCAGGACATGACATCCTTGAACGTGCGCCTGAGCGTTTTTGAATTGCTGCTTCTGGCCCAGAGCAGTACGAAGCTGTCCTGGCGAACCGGCTCTGACAGTCGACGTCGGGCATCGGAGGTTCTGGGCCGGTTGGGGCTTGAGCGTTTTGCAGACAGTTGCCCGAAGAATCTGTCTGGCGGGGAGCGCCAGATGATCGCGCTGGCGCTGGCACTGGTACGCTCGCCAAGGCTGCTGTTGCTGGATGAGCCGACCTCGGCACTGGATCTGGCCAACCAGTTGTCAATGCTCGAGGCGGTCACGGAGTACACGCGTGAACACGGCATCATGACCATTTCGATTCTGCACGACATGAACCTGGCGACACGCTACGCCGACCAGGCCGTCATGCTGGTCAACGGACAGGTGCGCCATCAGGGGCCTACCGCTCAGGTCATGACGCCTGCGCGATTATCCGAGGTCTATGGAGTGACCTGTCGTACCCTGGCGGTAGATGACGGGGCATATACCGCCATTTATCCCGTGCATGTGTTGAGACACCGCTAGCGCGGCTCGGCCTCATTGCTGCCCTTGACCTGCTGCCACAGCTGGCGCCGGATATGACTGATTCGCGGGCGTTCTTCTTCACGAAAGGGTAGCGGGCGCAGCATGCGCTGAGTACGAAGCCCCAGGCGTGCACTCAGCAGGCCGCTTCCAAGCCCCTGGGCGGCCCGACTCGAGAGTTTCTCGGCCAGATTCATGGTGACCAGCTCGGCACCCATATCCACGGCGATCTCCGAGGCACCGGCGAAGGCCATATTGGACAGTACGTGACGGCACAGGGTCAGCCGGCTGGCATAGCCAAGCTCCAGTCCGTAGAGTCTGGCAAGACGGTCGATCATACGGACATTGCGCCAGGCCATCAGGCCCATGTCCAGTAATGTCATCGGGCTGATAGCGACCAGCGCGGCAGTTTCAGTGGACATGCGGGTAATCAGTCGCCGGGCTTCGCGGTCCCGTGGGGCCAGCACATGGTGTTCAAACAGGAGTTGTCGTTCTCGTTCGTCATGATGATCGGCCTGTGCCTGCTGCCACGCCAGCAGGTGCGGGTCATCCCGACCAAGCCCCATGTGACGTGCCAGATCATCCAGCGTCCCTACCGGCGCGCTGTCATCCTCAAGCCTTTCCCGAAGGCGGGCATGGCGACGCAGTCGAGATAATCGCTTCAGTTCCTTGAATACGCCACGGGCCAGAAAGCCGGCAGCCAGAACACCCAGCCCTGCCCACAGACCACTGAACCAGTTACTGTACTGCCACGCCTCATAGACAGCGACACCGCACTGTGCCGTACCGATGGCAAGGCTGCCTGCCAGAAGGGCAAACAGGCCTCGCCGACGTTTGCCTGGCCGGGCCAGTGCGCGGTCCAGTGCACTGTCCGTGCCGTTTTCCGGGGCTGAGGCCGGAGGTTCCCAGACCGTCACGGGTGTGGTCGTGTCATAGGCATGGGGAGGTTTCCAGTGAACCGAAGTGTCGGTCTCAGGCATCTCGAAATAGCGGGGTGGGCGAGGGTCGGTCATAGCCACTTGTCTCCGAGTAACCAGTCCAGCAACGCGTCCATACGAATATGAGGCAGGGCCCCACTGGTGTGTCGGGCCGGATGAAAGGGGGTAAAGGAAAATCCCTGGCGCGCCCAGAAGGTCTCATCCGGCAGTGTCGATGGAACATCCCCCGGAAAAAGCAGTACCTCCTGGTCTTCAAGCGTTCTGCCACTCAGGGCAAGTGCATTCGGAGTGACGTTTTCAAGCTTCTTGACGGTGGTCGCGCGTATGGAAGCCAGTGCGAAGGCGCGTGCCGGAATATTGGCATAGCGCATGTCCTGCAGTGGCTGGGACATCAGCGTGCTCAACAGGGTCTGAAGGGCATCGTGCTGGTCCGGTGTGACGTGATCTGCCTTGGTCGCTGCAATGGCCAGACGATCGATTCGCGGGGTAAACAGTCGGCTGAATAGCCCATTGCGTCCATAGTTGAAGCTTTGCATCAAGGCGTTCATGGTATAACGCAATTCATTGAAGACGGCCGGGCCGCTGTTGAGTGCGGTCAGCACGTCGACCAGCACCACCTGACGGTCAAATCGCTGGAAGTAGCTCTTGTAGAAGGGCGTAATGACGTGCCTTTTATAGTGCTCGAAGCGGGCCTTGAGCGTTTGATACAGGCTGTCTGCCGGCAGTGCGTCCAGTGCTTCGCGTGACCAGCCCTCCAGCTGGACCAGCGGATAGAATTGCAGTACCGGGGCATCCCTGAGTTCACCGGGCAACAAAAAGCGTCCTGGCTGAATAAAGTAAAACCCGCCGTCGCGCCGGGCCTGATGCAACCCATCGGTATAGTGGGCCGCCAGTTCGGCTAGCGTCTGTTCCTCGACTACTGAATCGGGAGTGTGTGCCGACGCCTTTTCAAGCCAGGTGCTCATGAAGGCGCGGCGCTCCGGAGTCATCAAGGAGGCCATGGTGCCGCTCCAGTCATGAAAGTCCTGCTGAAGCATGGGCAGGTCCAGCAGCCACTCTCCTGGATAATCGATCAGATCCAGCGTCAGTGTGGCTTCTTCACCGGTCAGGTGGCGTGACGCTCGGCGCGTGCGGTACTTGATGGCCAGACGAAGCTCACTCATGCCGCGTGTTGGCGTAGGCCATGCAGCGGGCGATGCCTGAAGGCTGGCCATTGCCTCGTCGTAAGGAAAGCGGGGGATGGAAAGGTCCGGCTGGTCTACACGCTGGGCGCCAAGCAGCCGGTGTTCACGTACGGCACTGACCAGCTCGAGCTGTGCATCCAGGCCGGCGTGGCGAAGCTGATTGATGAGGGAGGTCAAAAAAGCGGTCTTGCCGGCCCGGGAAAGCCCGGTAACGGCGAGGCGAACCTGACGATCAAGGCCACGTTCAAGTACATCACGCAGGTGTTTGGGTAGGGTCCAGGCCATGACCGTTGATGCTCCACAACCGATAGAAATGAAACATGCAATCTAGCACGTAAAAGGGCAGCGCCGAAGCGCTGCCCTTGGTACTTCAGTGGCGTTCAAGCCGTATCAGTGCTCGTGGCCGTCTTCGCCATGCACGTGACCATGTTCTACTTCTTCAGCGCTGGCATCGCGAACGTCTTCGATGCTGACGTCAAAGTTGAGCGGCTCGCCGGCCAGCGGATGGTTGCCATCCACGGTCACGGTATCGCCCTGAACGTCCTTGACGGTAACCAGCAGCGGGCCGCCTTCAGTCTGTGCCTGAAACTGCATGCCCGGCTCGACGTTTTCAACGCCCTGGAAGGCATCGCGCGGTACTTCCTGAACGAGGGCCGGCTGGATTTCACCGTAGCCTTCTTCGGATTCAACGCGAACTTCCAGCTTGTCACCCGCAGTCTTGCCTGCCAGTTCCTTTTCAAGGCCCGGAACAATGTTGCCCGCGCCATGCAGGTATGTCAGGGGCTCACGGCCTTCAGAGCTGTCGAGAACTTCACCGGCGTCGTTCTTGAGTGTGTAATGAAAGGCGACGACCTTGTTCTGTTCGATTTGCATAATATGTCCTTGAAACGGATGCATGTCGGGTGCTCTTGAGGCCAGGGCAGGGATCTTTGTATGCCCTGGCGTTCCTTGCATCACTACGTTGTGATGGCCGATGCATCTTTCAAGGCCCAGCCATGAAATTATTTGAAGAAATGTGGGTGGGCAAGGAATGAAATTGCGCCGACGGCGGCTCGAGGGGTACTCTTTTCATTTTACATTCATTGAAAATGCGGGCGATATTTCCCCATGACTCTCAAGTATGCGTGCATTACGGTTACCCCCTTTGCCCAGAACTGTACGGTCCTTTACTGCGATGACACGCTTGAAGGTGCCATTGTCGATCCGGGTGGTGAGCCGGAGCGCATCATCGCGACGGTGTCGGAACTGGGCATCAAGGTAACGGGCATCCTGTTGACGCACTGCCACCTGGATCATGTCGGGGCAGTGGCTGACATGGTGGCCCATTATGATGTGCCGGTGACCGGTCCTCATCAGGCGGATGAGCCGTTGTTGTCCAATCTGGCCATTCAGGCTGTCCGGTTCGGTTTTCCGCCGCCGGCACCGTTTACCATCGACCGCTGGCTGACGCAGGGTGACGAGATTGTCATCGGCAAGCGGACGCTCAGGGTTTATCATTGCCCCGGTCATGCACCCGGGCATGTGATTTATGTGGATGAACAGGCGCGTCTGGCGCAAACCGGAGACGTGTTGTTCCAGGGGTCGATAGGGCGTACTGATCTTCCAGGAGGTGATCATGGCACCCTGATCCGCTCGATTGTTGAAACACTGTGGCCGCTGGGGGATGATCTGCGCTTTATTCCCGGTCACGGTGCGCCGTCGACGCTGGGAGAGGAGCGTCGTAGCAACCCCTTTGTAGGCGATCACGTTCTGGCGTGATGCCCCTGATGGCGCCGCTGGCGTCGCTGATGGCTGTTGACTGTAATGGAGAGAAAGAATGGTAGCGTTGATCTGGATAGTGGTATGCGGTCTGGTCGCATTTTTCGCCTTCAAGAACTGGGATGGCGGGTTTGGTCGGTTTGTTGAAAAATGGGTGCCCGATGCGCTCAAGGTAGATGACAATGACCGTTATCTGTGGAGTGGTGTGGTGGGTGTGCTGGTCGCCACTTTGATTGTTCGTCCCATTTCAATGTTTCTCACCCTGATCCTCCTGGCGATCATCGCCTATGTGGTCCAGAAGGTCATGGTCTGGGCGCTCAGCAAGGTTCATTGAACCCTGGCGTCGCCGTAGTGAAAAGCCCGGTTTCTTCCGGGCTTTTTTACGTCTGCACTTCGGTGTGAGCAGGCATGATTTCCCTGATGAGCCAGTGGGACGTGAAACGAGCGTGTGCAGGAGTGCAGCCTTGATGCAGGTTCACACGAGTACCTCGGGCGGTGGCACGTGGTGGAATCAGGCCGGAGGGCATTTTCCTGCGTGGCTGAGGAGCTGGCTGGCGCCATTTTCGATTGGAAACACTTTCAGACGCCTCAGACTTTGACGATGTTGGGCAGCAACATGGCTGGTACATCGCCATTTCAATACCACTGCGTCCGTGTGAGGGCGGGCTCTGCAGGTGATTTTACCAAACGCGTGCTGTAAAGCGCCCTGGACCTTTGGCACAAAAAAGCCCGCACAAGGCGGGCTTTTCACGGCAGTTCGTATCAGCGCTGGTTTACGACGCTGTCGAACTCTTTCCTGATGGCCTCATCCGGCTCCTTGGTCATGAGCGAGACGACAATGATCGCGATGTAGGAGAAGATCACACCCGGAACAATCTCGTACAGATCAAAGATACCACCACTCAACTCGGACCATACCAGTACCGTAATGCCACCGACCAGAATGCCTGCGAGGGCACCCCAGCGGTTCATGCGCTTCCAGTACAGGGACAGGATGAGTGACGGACCAAAGGCAGCACCAAAGCCGGCCCAGGCATAGGACACCAGAGTCAGAACGCTGGCATCCGGGTTAAGGGCCAGGAGGTAGGCCAGCAGGGCAATGCCCAGTACCGATATGCGGCCAACCCACATGAGCTCCTTCTGCGAGGCATCCTTGCGGAACAGAGCCTTGTAGAAGTCATCAGCCAGTGCCGAGGAAGAGACCAGCAGCTGTGAGTCCGCGGTTGACATGACCGCCGCCAGAATGGCGGCAAGCAGGATGCCGGCGACCGCAGGATGGAAGATGAAGTTGACCATGATCATGAAGATCTTTTCACCATCTGCCAGATCGCGCGGTACGTAAACCAGTCCCAGCAGGCCGATGCAGACGGCAGCAACCAGACCCAGCATGGACCAGATCACGGCAATGCGGCGTGCGGTGGGCACATCGTCCGGGCTGCGTATGGCGGAAAATCGCGCCAGAATATGCGGCTGGCCGAAATAGCCAAGTCCCCATGCCAGGGAAGATACAATGGCAATCCAGGTCAGGTTGTCGCCGGTCGCTGCGTCACGGAACCACTCAAGCAGCAACGGATTTTCGGCATTGATACGGGCAATGGAATTGCTGATCCCACCCATGTCGAACACGGCTACGATTGGTACTACAACCAGCGCAGCGGCCATCATCAGACCCTGGATAAGGTCGGTCCATGAAACCGCAAGGAACCCGCCAAAGAAGGTGTAGGAAATGATGGCAATCGTGCCGAAGGTGACCGCCCAGAAGTAATCGATCCCGAAAACGGTATTGAACAGCTTGCCGCCGGCAACCAGCCCGGAGCTTGTGTAGAAAAGGAAGAATACCAGGATGAAGATGGCCGAGATAACGCGAATGGCGTGGCTGTTGTCCCGGAAGCGCCGCTCGAAGTACTCGGGCAGTGTCAGGGAGTCGCTGGCCACGAAGCTGTAGATGCGCAGACGGCGCGCTACCAGCAGCCAGTTCAGCCAGGTACCTGCCAGCAGGCCAAAGCCGATCCAGGCTGCGGAGAGGCCACTCATGTAGGCCGCGCCAGGCAGGCCGAGCAGCAACCAGCCTGACATGTCGGACGCGCCGGCAGAAATGGCCGAGGTCCAGGGGCCCAGCGAACGGCCGCCGAGAATGTAGTCGGATAAATCACTGGTGCGCTTGTAGGCGAGTACACCGATCCCCAGCATAAGAAGCAGGTAGACGGCGAACGTTATGCCAATCAGTAAACTGTTTTCAATCATGGTATGTTCCTCGGGTTATTGTTATACGAGCACGGCAGACAGGTGCCGTGCTCGCCTGGGGCTATTACCTATTCGTCACCCAGTGCCAGCAGGGAGGCGTTTCCGCCCAGCGCTGCCGTATTGATGGTACGGGTCTGTTCCGTACCGAACCGCAACAGGTAGTGGGGACCACCTGCCTTGGGGCCGGTACCGGAGAAGCCCTGACCACCGAAGGGTTGTACGCCAACCACCGCACCGATGATGTTTCGGTTGACGTACACGTTGCCGACACGAATGCGTCCCGCGACGTGGCGTGTGAACGATTCGTTGCGGCTGTGCACACCAAAGGTGAGGCCAAAGCCCTTGGCATTGATGGTATCAATCACCTGGTCTATCTCGGATGCCTTGAAAGTGGCAATGTGGAGTATCGGCCCGAACTGCTCGGTCTCCAGCGTATCGATACCATCAATTTTGAAGGCAGTAGGTGCAATGAACGAGCCCTTGGACACGATGGACTCATCGACCGGCGTTTCGGCTACCAGCCGATTTTCACCCTTGAGCTTGTCGATATGTGCCTGGAGGCCCTTGCGTGCATCTTCATCGATGACCGGCCCGACATCGGTAGACAGCAGTGACGGGTCACCGACGCTGAGTTCTGCCATGGCTCCCTTGAGGGTGTCGATTACCCGGTCGGCCACGTCTTCCTGAACATACAGTACGCGCAGGGCAGAGCACCGCTGCCCTGCACTCTGGAAGCTTGAGCCCACTACGTCGGATACCACCTGTTCCGGCAGTGCCGTGGAATCGACAATCATGGCATTAAGACCGCCGGTTTCAGCGATCAGTGTCGGCAGGGCGGCATTTTCGCGCGCGGCCAGCGAGCGGTTGATGATCTGGGCGGTGTGAGTCGAGCCGGTGAAGGCAATACCGGTGATGCGCGGGTCGCTGGACAGGACCGCGCCGACCGTCGGACCGTCGCCGGGCAGCAGCTGGACCACGTCCTTCGGCATGCCTGCTTCATGCAGCAGTTCGATGACACGAGAAGCTACCAGCGACGTCTGCTCTGCCGGCTTGGCAAGCACGGTGTTACCGGCGACGGCTGCGGCGATGGTCTGACCGCAGAAGATCGCAACCGGGAAGTTCCATGGGCTGATGGTGGCAAATACACCTCGGCCCATCATCATGAGTTCGTTGGACTCACCGGTCGGCCCCGGAAGCAGGGTGGCTTCGCCGAACACTTCACGGGCACGGGCTGCATAATAACGGGCAAAGTCCACGGCCTCGCGAATCTCGTCGACACCGTCAGTCAGCAGCTTGCCGCCTTCACGAGTACACAGGGCCATCAGCTCGGCCATGTTGGCTTCAAGCTTGTCCGCGAAGCGCTCAAGAATGGCGCTACGCTCTTCAACCGGGGTGGCATCCCAGCCCGGGAACGCCTTCCATGCCGCCTCGACGGCCTTCTCGGCCTGGCTGGCAGTTGTCCACTGGATGCTGCCGACTACCTGCTCATGGTCGTACGGAGAGATGACCTTTTTGACCTGTGAATCATCCTCGGGCACATCAAAGCCGAGCAGCGGGCGATAATAATATTGCTTGTCCATGAAACGGGCCATGTCATCGACGAGCGGCTGGTATTGACTGTTGATATTCAAGTTCACACCTTTTGAATTCCGACGGCCTGAGCCATAGATATTGGGCGGTAGCGGAATGCGTCGGTTGGAATAGGACGCGTACTGCCTGAGCGTATCCACCGGATGGATGCACAGGTCCTCGACAGGCACCTTGGGGTCGACCAGCTGATGGACAAACGAGGAGTTTGCGCCATTTTCAAGCAGGCGTCGGACCAGGTAGGGCAGTAGATCCTTGTGAGCGCCTACCGGGGCATAGATTCGGCAGTAGGTGCCCTTCGGCGCACGCTTGAGCGCTGCATCATAAAGCGCCTCACCCATGCCGTGCAGTCGCTGGAATTCGAAGGGGCGATTGCGTTTACCGGCAAGATCCAGCACGGCACTGATGGTGTGCGCGTTGTGGGTCGCAAACTGGGGGAAGATGCGTCCGTCGGTGTTTTCCGACAGCAGGAACTTGGCGCAGGCCAGATAGGAAATATCGCTGCAGGCCTTGCGCGTAAATACCGGGTAGGCTTGCACGCCGATCTGCTGGGATTCCTTGATTTCGGTATCCCAGTACGCTCCCTTGACCAGACGAATCGGAATTTCGTCGCCCTGTTCGTCAGCCAGCCGGTTCATCCACTGAAGGACGGGCAGGGCACGTGAGGAATATGCCTGTACTACCAGTCCGAACTTGCCCCAGCCCTTGCACACGGCGTGGCTGTAAACGGCCCGGAATACTTCCAGTGACAGCTCGAGACGATCTACTTCTTCTGCATCGATGGTCAGTGCAACGTCACGTTCCCGTGCCATCTCAACCAGTTCACGTACGGTAGCCGACAGCTCTTCAAGGACCTGGGTGCGCCGTGCGAATTCATAGCGCGGGTGCAGGGCGGACAGCTTGATCGATACGGACGGTGACGGTGTGGTATCACCCAGCTTTTTGACAGCTCCGCCAACGGCTTCGATGGCGCGGGCATAATCGTCGAAATAGCGTTTGGCATCCTTGCGGGTCAGTGCTGCCTCGCCAAGCATGTCGTAGGAATAGGTATAGCCCTTGTTGAACAGGGGCTTTGATCGCTTGAGGGCTTCGTTGACATCTCTCCCCAGAACAAACTGGCGCCCCATGACCTTCATGGCCTGCATCATGGCCTGACGAATAACCGGCTCGCCCATCCGGTTGACCATCCTGTTGATGAAGGTCGCCGGTCGGCCATCTTTCGGCTTGTCCATCTTGAGGACGTTCCCGGTGGTCAAAAGACCCCAGGTCGAGGCATTGACAAACCATGACTCGCTCTTGCCCAGATGGGACTTCCAGTCGGCCACACCCAGCTTGTCATCAATCAGTGCATCAGCGGTAGCCGGGTCCGGTACTCGCAGCAGTGCTTCTGCCAGACACATCAGCAGAACACCTTCCTGGGTATCCAGGCTGTATTGCTGCAGGAGCTCATCGATGGAATCCACGGAGGTATCCATCGCGCGGACTTCGCGTACCAGCGTGGCAGCCTGATCGCCGACGCGCTTCAGATCACGGTCGTCGGTATAGATCAGTTTGATCAGGGCCTCTACATAGGCATCTTCATCAACAATGTAATGATCGCTGATCTGCTTGAAAAGGTGATTCAGGGGGTGCTGCCAGGTGGCGGCGTCGAGCATTTGATCGGTCGATAGCATGTGGGTTCCTCTCGAGGCCATGAATAGCGCAGTAGGGTCTCTGTTGTCGGGAAACAACAGGAAATTTGTTGGTGTTATTCCCGGGGAGGGAAGGATGCGCCTTGCGGTGACTTTACGTTCTGCCGGGGGTGGCGTCTTGTCATTTTCAAGGAGTCGCATGTCAGAACTGCGGAAGGTGTGTCTCTTTGTCGCGCTCAGGTCTGTCGAAGGCGCTCGCGGGTAGGGGCGTAACCGAAATGGCGCCGATAGGCATGGGACAGGGCACTCTGGTTGGCAAAGCCGCATTGCTCGGCGATGGCCGTCAGCGAGGAGGCGCTGCTTCGAAGCAGAAACCGGGCCTGAGCCAGCCGTTGCCGCATGACATACTGGTACGGTGGCATGCCTGTCTGCTCACGAAACAGGGCACTGAAATGGGCAGTACTCAAAAACATCAGCTGGGCCAGGCCCGAAACATGGACCCCCTCGCGCATGTGTCGATAGATATAGTCATCGATGGCGGTGAGGTCGAGTCGCTGGGTAGCATGCCCGTGGGTAAAGAGCCGATGATAGATGCTGCTCAGCAGGGTTGTTGCCAGAAGATCATTACCGGTCCCGGCTGGCTGTTGATCGATTTCCTTGACCATGAAGGCCAGGTAGTGGGCCAGCCCTTCATCGATTTCAAAATAGCGGGGTACTTCAAACAGACGGCGATGCCGATAGTAAAGGCCTGATACGGGCTGTGAGTTTTCCGGCAGATCGAGAATCAGCTGGCGATTGCTGCCAATGCCTGCAAAGGCATGTTCTCGCCCCGCAGGCACCAGGCAGCCCTGAAAGGGACCGATTTCTCCTCCCTGGCCATCGATCACGAAGGCGGCTCGCCCGGACAGGCCAATGACAATCTGAAAATGATCATGGGCATGATGCTGGCTGACGGCATCCAGCGGAGCGATGCGAATCAGATGGCGTGATGCGCTGGTCATGAAGCACTGCTCCTTCCTGTCGGCGTGCTCAGGCTGAAACACCCAAAAGGCCAAGGCGAGCGGCGAGATGACTGCGCAGGGCGTCCAGCTCTTCCATTCCGGCGGCTGAAAACAGCCGGCCCTGTCGTTCAAAGCGCCAGGGCTGCCCGTGCTGCTCCATGATGATCTGGCAGCGCCGACGAACGCCCTCCAGGTAGTCATCATGCCGTATTGGATAACCTATGACCGCATTCCATTGATGTTCACTGAGGCGATGGTCAAGCGCTGCTTCCAGCAGGTCCAGCAGCTGGCCCGGCTCGGTGCGATAACGCGAAGTACGGCGTGAAAGCACCAGCGCTACCACCATGAAACCCAGAATGACAAGGCAAACGGAAAAGGTCAGAAGATATAGTGCCATGGACATCGCCTCTGACAGCTTCAGGAAAGGAGTATTTTAACACGTAGTCCGGCTGTGAAACGAGGCTGAACATTGGTGGCAAAAAAACGGCCTCTTCAGGGAAGAGGCCGTTTTGATGAGCTGCGCGGTCGACTCAGGAACGTTGCATGCGTTTTCTGAGTACCGGTCCCACGATATAAGGCAGTACCAGACCCAGAATGGCGACGGCCCAGATGCCGATGGCCAGTGGCGTGCCCCACAGTACACTCCAGTCCCCATCTGACAGGGTCATGGCATGACGCAGGTTTTTCTCCATTTCAGGCCCCAGCAGCAGGCCCAGAATCACGGGCACCAGCGGAATTTCGGTTTTACGCAGGATATAGCCCAGCACCCCGAAGGCCACCATGAAGTACAGATCAAAGGGCGAGTGGCTGATGGAATAGATGCCCACGATGGCTACCAGCGTTACGATCGGCATCAGGTACTTCGGCGGCACTGACAGCAGTTTGACGAAAATACCGATCATCGGGATGTTGAGCAGCAGCAGGAGCACGTTACCGACCAGCAGTGCGGCAATAACCCCCCAGACGATGTCTGCATGCTGCTGAAACATCATTGGGCCCGGCGTAATGTTGAGTGACACCAGCATGGCCAGAAGGACCGCCGTGGTGCCACTGCCCGGAATCCCCAGCGTCAGCATGGGAACGAGTGCACCATTGGCTGCGCCATTATTGCCGGCTTCCGGCGCGGCTACGCCGCGAGGATCACCTTCTCCGAAGCGGTTTTTGCTGCCGAGGATCCGTTTTTCAACGGTGTAGCTCAAAAAGCTGCCCAGTGAGGCGCCGGCGCCTGGCAGTACCCCGGCAATAAACCCGACGACGCCGCAGCGAAGGCTGGTCGGCAGAACAGCGATTACTTCCTTGATGCTGATGGTCAGCTTGTTCATTTTGACCATGCTTTCTCCTTCACCCATGTGTTTTTCGATGAAAAACAGGAGTTCGGAGATGGCAAAAAGGCCTACGATGGCAATGATGAAATCTATGCCTTCAAACAGTTCCAGGGTGTTGAACGTATAGCGAGGCTGGCCGGTAGAGATATCGATACCGATGGTCGACATCATCAGACCAAGTGCTGCTGCCACAATGGTCTTGACCGGATTCTTGCCGGTAATGCCGCCCAGGGTAGCAAAGGCCAGCACGAAAAGGGCGAAGTATTCTGCTGCTCCGAAATGCAGGGCAAAGTCAGCCAGTACCGGCGCCAGGATAATCAGGCCGATCGTGGCCACTATGCTGCCGATGAACGAGGCTACCGCCGAAATGGTCAGTGCCTCGGCAGCCTTGCCCTGCTGTGCCATGGGGTAGCCGTCCAGGCAGGTCATCATGGCTGGCTCGTCACCCGGGATATTCAAAAGAATCGAGGAAATCCGACCACCATACATGGCGCCGGCATATACGGCTGTCAGCATGATCAGTGCCGATTCCGGCGGCAGGCCCAGCGTAAAGGCCAGAGGAATGAGAATGGCCACGCCATTGGCCGGACCAAGGCCTGGAAGGGCGCCGATCAAGGTGCCCAGGAAGGATCCGATCAATGCCAGTAATAGATTGGTTGGCGTCAGGGCAACACTGAAACCATCCATCAGGTAATTGAGTGTTTCCATCAGCCCAGCTCCAGAATGCCGTCAGGCAGGGTGAGTTCAAGCCCGTAGTTGAAAATGACAAAGGCCACTACGGCACTGACAAGCCCGGTCATCAACGCCTTGAGCGGTGGCGCCTGCATGCGCCAGCTGAGCAGGGCAACGGACAGGGTGGTCATGATCACGAACCCGACCGTTTCAAGCAGTGCGGTGTAGACCACCAGAATGACGATGATGCCGATAAGCTCCACCAGCGTTTTCCCTACCGGCCAGGCTTCATCCTCGTCCGGCTTGAGCATCATATAAAGGCTGCCAAGCCCCAGAACGACAGCCAGTAGCGTGGGGAACGTTGACGGTCCGATGGCTTCACTGCCACCCATGGGCTCGGGGAACTGTTGTGCCTGCCAGCCGTACGCGACGGCCAGCAGGAGGAAAAGGGCTCCGAACAGGCGATCATTGATCCTCATTTTGTCAGGCCGATTTCTTTGGACAGTGTGCTGATATCCTTGATCTGTTGATGTACGTAGTCCGAGAATTCCTGGCCTGAAAGATGGAAGGGCATCAGTCCGTTTTGCTTCATGACCGATTTCCAGGCGTCCGTGGCGTAAAGCTGATCCATGGTCTTGACCCACCACTGGTAGCTGTCATCCGACACCTTGCCGGGCATGTAGAAACCGCGCCAGTTGGCACCGACCGTATCCACCCCTTGTTCCCTGGCTGTCGGAATGTTGTCCAGCGGCTCCGGCAGTCGTTCGTCAGACAGCACGGCGAGAACCTTCAGGTCGCCGGACTCGATAAAACCCACCGATTCGGAAATGTCGCCGGTAAAGGCCGTAATGTGGCCACCCAGGATCTGCGTGATGGCTTCACCGCCATTATTGAAGGACAGGTATTTGATGCGCTTGATCTTGTCTACCCCGGCGGCCTCGGCTGTCTGGAGTACCTTGAGGTGGTCCCAGCCGCCGGTTGCACTGCCGCCGGCAAAGGATACCGAGCGTGGGTCCTTCTTGAGGGCTGCAATCAGGTCATTCAGTGAGTTGTAGGGGGAGTCCTTGCCAACTGCAATGATTCCGTAGTCTGCTCCCAGCGCCGCGACCCACTTCACCATGTCGGCACTCATGCCCGGGAACTGCTTTTGTGCCAGGCGGGTGGTGGTTGCCGTACTGGCCGCCACAATCAATTGATCATCGGTGCTGCGTTTGCTGATGGTGTGAGCGAAAGCTACGCCGCCACCGGCACCAGCCATATTGGTAGTCTGAACGCTGGCCGGCACGATGTCCTGTTGCTCAAGGAGTCGGCCAACACTACGGCAGGTGAAGTCCCAGCCGCCGCCCGGGTCAGAGGGCGCGATGCAGTCAACCTTTCCATGCGGTTCAAACGCCAGTGCGGAGCCGGCAGCGAACGTAAGGGTGGTGGCCGCAAGCCAGGCCATGGGAATCGTTTTTTTCATTGAAGTGCTCCTCGCAGACCGGTTTTCGAACCTTACAATTCTGTAAGGTAGAATATTGTTCTCTCAGACAAAATCTAGCGACCGCTACGCTGGCTGTATAGACACCTTTGGTCTAGTTGACGAAAGGTGCAGGGAGGAAGCGGCATCTGGATCGAAAACATGGGATAATTCCCCATCGGTTACGACATCAACAGTTGCAGGAGATTAACGTGAGCTCATTTTTACACCAGCTGCCCAAGGTCGAGTTGCACTTGCACATTGAAGGAACGCTGGAGCCCGAGCTCATGTTCGAGCTTGCTCGCCGCAATGAGGTAACGCTGCCTTTTGATTCGGTCGAGGCTGTCAGGGCTGCCTATGACTTCGAGGATCTGCAGTCCTTCCTTGACCTCTATTATCAAGGCATGAACGTGTTGTTCACCGAAGCGGATTTCTATGATCTGACGTGGGCCTACCTCACGCGCTGTCAGGCCAACAATGTGGTCCATACCGAGCTTTTCTTTGATCCGCAGGCTCACCTGTCACGCGGGGTGGCGCTGTCAACCCAGCTTGAGGGGATTACCCGGGCATGTCAGGACGCCGAGCGGGAGATGGGTATTTCCAGCGCCATCATCCTGAGCTTTTTGCGCGACATGACCGAGGAGCACGCCCTTGAAACCTACGAAGCGGCACTGGCGTATCGCGAGCATTTCATCGGGATCGGCCTTGATTCTGCCGAGGTGGGCAACCCGCCCGAGAAGTTTGCCCGGGTATTTGATCGTGCCCGTGAAGACGGATTCCACCTCGTGGCACACGCCGGGGAAGAAGGGCCTGCCAGCTATATTCGAAGTGCACTGGACACCCTGGGGGTCGAGCGTATTGACCACGGCATTCGGTGCCTTGATGACGAGGCACTGGTAGAAACCCTGATTGCCCGCCGCATTCCATTGACGGTCTGCCCGTTATCGAATGTCTATCTCAAGACCGTTCCCGACATGACCGGCCATCCCTTGCCCGCCATGATCGAGCGTGGCCTGTGTGTCACCATCAATTCCGATGACCCGGCTTATTTTGGCGGGTACATGAATGCCAATTACGAGGCTGTTCAGAACGCCTTTGCATTTTCCCGTGATACCTGGGTACTTTTGACACGCAACGCCATTGAAGCAGCATTTGTAACGCCAGCACGTCGCGAAGCGCTTTATGCCCAGCTTGAAAAGGCCACAGGTAATCCCTGAAATAAATCGTCGGTTTTATAATGTGTCATAGCGCTCCAGTCGGAGCGCTTTTTTATGGTGGTGTGGCCTGTACATCATTAAACATTAATGAGTTGATGTAGCCACTATATTATTTTTTGTATATTAACGTAGATTAAATAGACCCTTGTCGCGGATTATTGGATGATTAAATGATATTTAATCCGCAGGCAGTGATCATGAGTGTAGATGCAAAGGGAAGGATGGACTGGATTGATGCGGCCAAGGGGGTCTGTATTGTTCTGGTTGTACTCTATCACGCCGTTTATTTCATGATGGATGCCAGTACTTTCAATCAGACGCTGGCGCACAAGGTCTGGTATAATCTCGTCATTGCCCTCAAGCCTTTGAGAATGCCGCTGTTTTTCCTGATCTCCGGACTGCTTGCACATTCAGCCATCGTCAAGCGGAGTTGGGGGGATTCCATCAGGCCTCGGCTTTATCTGATGCTGTGGCTTTATGTGTTGTGGTATCTGGCGCGCACGGTAACGGCCTGGCTTCTGGCGCATTATGCCAATACTGCAGCAGTACCCAATGCCGGTGAACTGCCTGCAGGGCCTGGCGAACTGCTTTCAACAATACTGAATGGTACCAACGGTGTGTGGTATCTATATGCGCTGGCAATTTATTTTGTCGCGTTCAAACTGATGCGCCGGTATGGCCATGCGGCGGTACTCGTTTCCCTGATGCTGTCGATCTTTTCGATCTCGTTTATTCATAACTGGGGCATCAAGGGCATTGCGGAAAATGCTTTCTTTTTCGCCGTTGGCTGTTTTTACCGGGAACAGTTGCTGCTGGCATTTCGGGAGTTCAGTCTCAAGCGATTTCTCTGTTTCTCAACGCTGACCTGTCTCCTGTTACCGACTGCGGCCTATTATGACTGGCTTTATGTACCGGGCGGGCGAACATTGCTGGCCATTTTCATGGTGCTGGCAGGTCTGGACTTTTTCTGTCTGGTATCCCGCTATCTGTCGCTGAAGACTACCTGTTACATGGGGCGAAATACCCTTCCGATCTATGTCATGCATAAAATGACCATCCTGCTGACCTGTCAGCTTGTTCTGCCTTTTGCCGAACTGGGCCTTTATTCTGAACTGAGTGCCGCTGTGCTTCCGATCATCGCAACAGCTGTCAATATTGCGGTGTGTCTGGGGGTCTACAGGCTATTGAATCAGGGGGCAGGCAAGGGGCTTTTCTCACTTCCGCAGTGGCAGCAGGGGATGTTGCTGTCAGGCAGGCGCTGAATATTCATGCATAAAAAAAGCTGCCCATAAGGGCAGCTTCCACGTGCCGAGATATTCTCAGCCGCAGATCTGACCAGCAGTACCGGAGAAATAAGAGGTAGTGGTGGTAGAAGTAGTCTGGGAGTAGGCATAAGCGCCGGCAGTAACGCTGACAGTTACGATAACAGTTGTAACGATTTTAGCAGTGAAAGCCTTGAACATTTCATATTCCTTGGAGTTTAGAATAATGGTTTTTCGTAATCCTGAAGCATGTAATCATACTTCGGGCGCAAGTCTAAGTTAGATTTCAGCTAATGTCTGTGCCGTGATAGCCAACAAATACATTTTTTGTGTAGATTTTCGTTACAAATTGATATATGACCAAAGTATAACGAGTATCGCCTTCTGAAGGTAAGGGTCAGTAGTTGTTTTTGAACGTAAGAAGAGGTGATTTTCGTCGAAAAACGCTTATCTGTTTCTGCTGCCCGGGTTGGCGCGATGGCAGTGTTCGATGGTCACTATAAAAAGGGCAGCCCTCTCGGGGCTGCCCTTTTTTGATGTCTAACCGTGGCTGCTGTCGATCAGTGCCGGAAATGGCGCATGCCGGTGAAGACCATGGCAATACCGGCCTCATTGGCAGCATCGATGACTTCCTGATCCCGCATGGAACCCCCTGGCTGAATAACCGCCTTGATGCCTGCGGCGGCGGCATTGTCGATGCCATCCCTGAACGGGAAAAAGGCATCGGAGGCCATGACTGATCCCTTGACCTCAAGTCCTGCGTGTTCAGCCTTGATGCCGGCGATGCGTGCCGAGTTGACACGACTCATCTGGCCTGCACCGACACCGACAGTGCGCTGATCACTGGCATATACAATCGCATTGGATTTGACAAACTTTGCTACGCGCCACGCAAACAGCAGGTCAGCGAGCTCGGCATCGCTTGGTGCGCGCTCTGTCACCACGACAAGCTCTTCCTTCTCGACCATGCCCTGATCGAGGTCCTGCACCAATAGGCCGCCCTTGACACGCTTGAAGTCAACATCGCCGGAGAGGGTGGTGCCTGACCACTCACCACATTCGAGCAGTCGTACATTGGCCTTGGCCGCTACGATGTCCTGAGCTTCGGTACTGATGCTCGGTGCAATGATGACCTCAACGAACTGACGCTCGACAATAGCCCTGGCGGTGTCTGCATCCAGAGAACGGTTGAAGGCGATAATGCCGCCGAAGGCAGATTCACTGTCCGTGGCAAAGGCCCGCTCGTATGCATCCAGCAGGCTTGTCTGGCTGGTTGCCACGCCACAGGGATTGGCATGCTTGACGATGACGCACGCCGGTACGTCGAAGCTTTTGACACATTCGAGCGCGGCGTCGGTATCGGCCACATTATTGAACGACAGTGCCTTGCCCTGTAGTTGCCGGGCAGTCGAGATGCTGGGCTCGCTGGCATGGGGGTCAATATAAAATGCGGCCTTCTGATGAGGATTCTCCCCGTAGCGCATGGACTGCTTCTTGTCGTACTGCGTCGTCCAGGTCGCGGGGAAGCCATCGTCTTCGATCTGCTGGCTCAGGTAGGTCGCAATGGCCGCATCGTAGCCTGCGGTATGTTCGAACGCCTTGACCGCCAGGCGGTACCGGAAGTCGTCACTGACGGCCCCCTGACAGGTATCCAGCTCGGCGATGATATCGTTGTAGTCATGATGACTGACGACAATCGATGTCCAGGCATGGTTCTTTGCGCAGGAGCGCACCATGGTCGGGCCGCCAATATCAATATTCTCGACAGCTTCGCCCAGGGTGCAGCCTTCCTTGAGAATGGTTTCACGGAAGGGGTAGAGGTTGACGACCACCATGTCGATCGGAGCAATATCGTGCTCTGCCATGACTGCATCATCCTGACCGCGGCGTCCCAGAATGCCACCATGGATTTTGGGGTGCAGTGTTTTGACACGGCCATCCATGATTTCGGGGAATCCGGTGTGCTGCGATACTTCCGTGACGGGAATGCCGTTGTCACTAAGCAGCCTGTAAGTGCCACCGGTCGATAGCAGTTCAATGTTGCGGTCTGCCAGCTGCCTTGCAAAGGCAACGACATCGGTCTTGTCGGATACGCTCAGCAGGGCGCGGCGAACGGGCAGGCGTTGATCAGTCATGATGCTCCGAAATCAGTGAAGTGGCGGGAGGAGGCTGCCATGAAGCGGCCTAGATAAGATCGTACTGCTTTAGTTTCTTGCGAAGCGTGCCACGGTTGAGGCCCAGCATCTGGGCGGCCAGTGTCTGGTTGCCTTCCGTGTTGAGCATGACAGCCTGCAAAAGCGGCGCTTCCACTTCAGCCATCACCATGGCATGAAGATCGGTGACATTGCCGCCATCCAGGTGCTGGAAATAGCGTGTCATTGACTGCTCGACCGCTTCACGCAGCGTGCGCGGTGGGTCAATCGTGGCAGGTGTTGAGTCGATCATGTCACTGGCTATCGCTGGTTTGCTGGTCATGCGGCAAAGGTTCCATCAGGCGCTGTAAAAAGATCGGCGTGATCAAAAAAAGTATCAATGAAGGCATGCTGTTGTGCTGGCGACTCCAGCTTGTTGAAGCGTTGTCGCCATTCCCCGGGAGCCTTCAGGCCGTCGAGATACCAGCCTAGATGTTTTCTGGCGATACGGACGCCCATATGCTCACCATAAAAGTCGAGCAGGGCGCCGAGGTGGTCGTGAATGACCTGACGACGCTCGGTGTTCGAAGGTGGCGCGGAGTGCTCGCCGGTAGCCAGAAAATGCACGATATCACGGAATATCCATGGGTTGCCCTGCGCCGGACGACCAATCATGACAGCGTCTGCGCCGGTCAGTTCCAGAACCCTGGCGGCCTTGTCCGGAGAATCGATGTCACCATTGGCGAAGACAGGAATGGCGACGCTCTGCTTGACCCGTCTGATCGTGTCGTATTCAGCTTCTCCGGTGTAGCGCTGCTCCCGGGTCCGGCCATGAACTGCCAGTGCAGCAATGCCGGCGTCTTCTGCCATGCGGGCGATGCGTACGGCATTGCGGCTATCTTCACACCAGCCGGTGCGCATCTTGAGGGTCACCGGAATGCTGACGGCGGATACCACGGCATGCAGGATGTCGTATACCAGCGCTTCATCGCGCATCAGGGCCGAGCCGGCGGCCTTGTTGCAGACCTTCTTGGCCGGGCAGCCCATGTTGATGTCGATGATCTGTGCACCAAGATCGGCATTGGCGCGGGCGGCATCAGCCAGCATGTCCGGATCCCCGCCGGCAATCTGGACACTGCGCAGGCCGCTTTCACCGCTGTGATCAAGCCGCAGGCGAGACTTGGGGGTATGCCATAACCGCCTGTCGGCGGTGACCATTTCCGATACGGTCATGCCTGCACCCAACCGCCGGCACAGGGTGCGAAACGGTCGATCCGTCACGCCCGCCATGGGCGCAAGGATGACTCTGTTATCCAGTGTGTACGGCCCTATGCAGGGTGATAAATGTGTCATGGATCGCATGTCGGCAGGAAGGCGGAAAGCGGCCCATGATACCGAGCGTGTGCAGGATATTGAAGCACTCTCTCGGTATCGGGGCCTTATTTCAGCAGTGAGTAGGACAATAGCCGTCCAGTCGGACCCAGCCTTCGTCTTCTTCCGGGGAATTCATGATCAATCCCC
Source organism: Larsenimonas rhizosphaerae (assembly GCF_026240105.1). NCBI lineage: Bacteria > Pseudomonadati > Pseudomonadota > Gammaproteobacteria > Oceanospirillales > Halomonadaceae > Larsenimonas > Larsenimonas rhizosphaerae. Next base: position 1,037,466 of record NZ_JAPIVE010000001.1, on the reverse strand, counting down.
GGGCTTCGTAGGCAGCCATGACCTCATCGGCCTGGTGCGCCAGAATACCGGACAGGGCGATGAGACCGCCGGGGGCAACAGAGCCTGCGATCATGCCGGCCAGCTCAACCAGGGGCGAGGCCAGGATGTTGGCAATGACAATATCGTACTGGCGTGCTGGTGCCTGTTCCGGGTAGTGCAGCACGAATTGCTCGTCGGTAACGCTGTTGCGTTCGGCATTGTCACGACTGGCCTGCAGGGCCTGGGGGTCAATGTCGGTACCATCGGCAAAGCCTGCGCCCAGTTTCAGGGCGGCAATGGCGAGGATACCCGAGCCGCAGCCCACATCCAGTACATCCTTCCCTGTCAGGGCGCCGGCGCAGGCCAGGCTATCCAGCCAGCGCATGCAAAGGGCCGTAGTCGGGTGTGTGCCGGTGCCAAAGGCAAGTCCCGGGTCAAGCAGCAGGTTGACGCCCTCCGGGTCCGGTGCCTCATGCCAGCTTGGAACCACCCACAGGCGTTGTCCCATGCACAGGGGTTTGAAGTCTTCCATCCAGGTCCGGCTCCAGTCCTGGTCATCCAGAACATCGTAATTGATGACCGGGCAGGGCTCGCCGGGCTGCTGCGTCGCCCAGGCAGCAGCCACCCGGGCCAGCATGGCATCGGCGCCGCCAATATCATCGTACAGGCCGGTTAAAACGGTCTGATTCCACAGGGGGGTTGAGCCGCGTTCAGGCTCGTAGACCGGGGAGTCCTTTGCGTCTTCAAGCGTGATCGCGCAGGCGCCTTCCGTGAGCAGAAGCTCTTCCAGAATTTCTGCCTGCTCGGGAGCAATATGGGCTTTAAGCTGTAGCCAGGGCATAACGTATCCGTGCAAAAAAGCGATAAAAAAGGGGCGATTGGATCGCCCCTTGAGTGTCGTACCAGTCGCGCGGCTAGCTAAGGCCGAGCTTCTTCTCGAGGTAGTGAATGTTGACGCCGCCCTCCTGGAAGGCCTCATCACGCACCAGATCCTTTTGAAGATCAATATTGGTCCGAATGCCTTCTACCAGCAACTCGTCCAGGGCATTGCGCATCCGGGTCAGTGCACTTTCACGATGCTCGCCCCAGGTAATCAGTTTGCCGATCAGCGAATCATAGTGAGGCGGTACCGTATAGCCGGTGTACAGATGTGAATCCATCCGAACGCCAAGGCCGCCGGGGGCATGATAAAATGTCACCTTGCCCGGTGATGGCATGAACGTGCGTGCATCCTCGGCGTTGATCCGGCACTCGAAGGCGTGACCATCTGCCTTGACGTCTTCCTGGCGGATGCTCAGTGGCATGCCCGAGGCAATCTTGAGCTGCTCCTTGACAATATCGACACCGGTAATCATTTCAGTGACCGGGTGTTCGACCTGAACCCGGGTGTTCATTTCAATGAAATAGAACTCGCCGTCTTCATACAGGAACTCGAATGTACCGGCGCCGCGGTAATTGATCTTGATGCAGGCATCAACACAGGCCTGTAGTACCCTGGCCCGGGCTGTTTCATCAATATGCGGAGCGGGCGCTTCTTCCAGTACCTTTTGATGACGACGCTGCAGCGAGCAGTCGCGATCGTACAAATGAATGGCATTACCCTGACCATCGGAAAGTACCTGAACCTCGACGTGCCGGGGTTTTTCCAAGTATTTTTCCATATAGACGACATCACTGCCGAAGGCCGCGTTGGCTTCGGCCTTGGTGATGCTGACCGCAGAGAGCATCTGGCTTTCAGAGCGCACGACTCGCATTCCGCGTCCACCGCCACCCGCTGCTGCCTTGACCATGATGGGGTAGCCGACACGGCGACCGATGGCCAGAATTTCCTCGTCATCATCCGGCAGGGGGCCGTCGGAGCCTGGTACGGTAGGTACGCCGGCAACCTTCATGGCCTCGATGGCCGATACCTTGTCACCCATCAGGCGGATGACGTCGGCAGACGGGCCGACAAAGATGAAGCCGGAGCGTTCCACCTGCTCGGCAAAACCGGCATTTTCCGACAGGAAGCCGTAGCCCGGGTGAATTGCGGTCGAATCCGTTACCTCGGCGGCAGAAATCAGTGCCGGGATATTCAGATAGGATGCGCTGGAGGATGCCGGGCCGATACAGACGGCTTCGTCGGCCAGGCGCACGTGGATCAGGTCCCGATCAGCCTTGGAGTGCACGGCAACAGTCTTGATGCCAAGCTCCTTGCAGGCTCGCAGGATGCGAAGTCCAATTTCGCCGCGGTTGGCGATCAATACCTTCTCTAGCATGAGGGGTGTCCGTTGCGAATCAGGAAATGATGAGCATGGTTTGATCGAATTCAACCGGCTCGCCGTCTTCCACCAGAATGGCTTCGACGATACCGTCCTTGTCAGCCTCGATCTGGTTCATCATTTTCATGGCTTCAACGATACAGATCACATCGCCTTTCTTGACGCTGTGACCTACTTCGACAAAGGACTTGGCGCCCGGGGCCGGGGAGCGATAAAACGTGCCTACCATCGGAGAGGTCACGGCATGGCCGGCCGGGACGGAGGGGGCGGCGGAGTCTTCAGCCATCGGGGCTGCCTGCGCTGCCGGTGCCGGAGCGGGTTGTTGCGGCATTGCCTGCGGGTAATAACCACCCATCATGGGCTGCTGCATCTGACCCTGCCCCATGTTGCGACTGATGCGAACGGACTCCTCGCCTTCCTGAATCTCGATTTCGTTGATATTGGATTCTTCCAGAAGTTCGATCAGCTTTTTGACCTTGCGAATGTCCATGGGGGATATCCTGAATGTACATGGCTTGAGGTGTGGCACGGGGCCATCACCGTGAAAAAAGGAGGGTGTCAGACGCTGTTAACCTTGTCGTGTTTCAACACGATCACATCATTAACAAGCAAAATAGCGTCTGAAGTCACTGTTGGCGGAGTTTGCCGAAAAATGAAAGAGGTGTCCAGTCCGGGAGGCCTGGTAGCACAAACACTGTTTCTGAACCTTAGTCTGCCAGCACTTGTTCAAGCGCCTGTTGCAGACGTGCTGCCTCAGGCTCACCGATCAGGCGGGCTGACTTGATTTCGCGCTTGCCATCATAAAATAAAAGTCCGGGTGGGCCGAACAGTCCCAGCTCCTTCAACAGCTTTCGACTGGCGAGTGAGTTGTCGGTTACATCCAGTCTGATAAGGGCCAGTTGCTTCAATGAAGCATGAATGGGGGGGGCGGGAAACAGTTCGTGCTCCATCGCCTGGCAGCTGATACACCAGTCGGCATAGACATCCACCATGGCCTTTTTACCTTGTTGACCTGCCTTTTCCAGCGCGGCCTGAAGTTCGCTTTGGTTGGTTACCGTTGTGAAGGTAAGTGTCGCTGGCGACGATGCGCGTGGTGTCTGCTCTGATGTAAAGGGAGCCAGTGGCATCAGAGGCGATGAGCCCCCTGCCAGTGCGCCCAAAAGGGCACTGCTGCCATAAAGCCCCAGCGTCATGGCAGCGACCAGCGTGATGATACGGCGTGGTCGGGCGGGGTCGCTGGCTGGCGCTGAAGACACCCACAGGGTGACGGCGCTCATCAGCGCGAGTATGCCCCACAGGGCCATGCTGATCGTGCCGGGCAGCCAGCGCGCCGATAGCCAGATGGCCATGCCCAGCATCAGTATGGCAAAGCCGTGCTTGACTGTTTGCATCCAGGCGCCGGAGCGTGGCAGCAGGTGCGCGCCCAGTGTGGTGGCAATAATCAGCGGTAGCCCCATTCCCGCGCCCAGCAGGCCCAGCGCCAGGGCACCCTGCCAGACATCGGCGGTGGCTGACAGGTAAAGCATGATGCCGGCCAGAGGCGCTGAAATGCAGGGAGAGACTACCAGCGTTGACAGGGCGCCGGCGCCGGCAAGGCCCAGTGGCCCGCCGGCATGCAATCGCGTCTGCCACTGATCCGTTCGCTGCTGCCAGCGTCCGGGCAGTCTGACCCGTACCAGGTCGAGCAACCACAGCGCAAATATCACAAACAGCAGCGAAAAGGTGCCCAGTACCCAGGGAGACTGCAGGCGTGCCTGCAGATTCAGCGACGCACCGAACAGGCCAAGTAGAATTCCGAGTACGGTATATGTCAGCACCATGCCGGTAACGTAACTGCTGGAAAGACTCAGGGCTCGGCGTCGGGTGCTTTGGCGGCCGGCAATCAGCGACGCCAGTATCGGCAGCATGGGTAACACGCAGGGAGTGAATGTCAGCCCCAGTCCTGCCAGGAAATACAGGCCGAATGACCAGAGTCGTGGGGCATTATCCGGCGGCTCGATACCTTGTGTGGCCGGCTCGGACCTGACGGTATATCTGTCGGTGCTGGCTTGAGGTGATGCATTGAGAGGGCTGTCGCCACCGGTATCGACAGTCAGGGTGCGTGTTTCAGGCGGGTAGCACAGCCCGGCATCGGCACATCCCTGATAGTGAACCACAAGGCTCAGGGTTTCAGGCAGGGGGCCGTCAATGCTTCGAATGGGAGCAGATACCGTGACGTCGTGATAGTACGCCACAATGTCGCCGAGATAGTCGTCGTGTTTTGGCGTGCCTGCAGGCAGATCAAGCGAGCCAAGCGTTACGCCATCAGTCTTGCTGTCAAAAGCGAACTGACGCTTGTAAAGGTAATAGCCGTCGGCATTGGTAAAGCGTACAAAAAGCCGGCCCTGGTCTACCCATGCGCTGGGCGAAAAGGCCTGATCCACCGGCAGGAAGGCCGTGGCTTCACTGTGTTGGCCGGGAAGAGGGCTGCGAGTGGTGTTGCCATCGAACAGGCCGGCCTGGGCCGAAAGGCTCGAAAGAAGGGTCAGCAGCAGGAGGCAGGAGGCCAGAATCTGGGTCATGACAGGGCTCGGTGCAGGCACGCCGGTATCAGCGCGGCGCTGTAGAATGCGTAGGACAGTACGCACCATCAAAAAGGCCACCCGAAGGTGGCCCGTGTCACGGTGCGACAGAACTAGTTGGACTCGTTCTGGTAGGCCGCGATGGACTTTTCGATAGCCTTGCGAGCGGCATCAGCATTGTCCCAGGACTCGATCTTGACCCATTTGCCCTTTTCGAGATCCTTGTAGTTCTCGAAGAAGTGCGCGATCTGCTGGCGAAGCAGCTCAGGCAGGTCGGTGACTTCCTGAACGTCATCGTAAAGCGCTGACAGTTTCTCGTGCGGTACGCAGACCAGTTTGGCATCTTCGCCGGCTTCATCGGTCATGTTGAGTACGCCGACCGGCCGGGCCCGAATGACAGCACCTGGCTGTACCGGGTAGGGAGTTACAACAAGTGCGTCGAGCGGGTCGCCGTCATCTGCCAGAGTGTTCGGGATGAAGCCATAGTTGGCAGGGTAGAACATGGGGGTGGCCATGAAGCGATCCACGAGCAGCGCGTCCATGTCCTTGTCGATTTCGTACTTGATCGGCGCGTGATTGGCCGGGATCTCGATGGCGACATAAATGTCGTTGGGAATATCCTTTCCGGCCGGAATCTTGTCGAAACTCATGGTGAGTCCTTGCTTGGGTCAGTAAAACATAACGTAAAGTGGACGAATTATACGAACAGGCTCGTCCGATTACCAATGCCAGGTTTTTAGAGTTACGCTTTGGCACAATTTTGTGCGATGCACCATGCGGAGTGCTCAACCCTGGCGGCAGAATGCTTTATCATATGTTTTCAGCTTTAAAAAGAACTGAAAGCGAGGCGCGTGAATGGAAGATGCCGCTCGATTGAGTTTTGGTCAGGCGTTTGTGGCTGCGGACAAGCGCTACCATCGTTCCTCGATGGTGGTACAGATTCCCGACGGCGAAATGATGGCCAGTCAGGGTGCGTGCGCGCTGATTTCGGACTCGACATCACGCAATGCCATTGCCCGCCAGGCTGGCGACCTGTCGGCTCGTGGCTTTCTTGCTGACTATTATTCAACGCCCGAGCACTGGGACGTCAAGACGGCGGCAACACGAGTACTGCGTGCGCTGAATGGGTGGTGCTATAGCCAGAGCCGTTTCGTCAAGGGCGGGGGGTATGTGAGCTCCCTGTCAGCGATGGTGTTTCAGGGCACGGATGCCCACCTGTTTCACATGGGTGATACGCTGGTCTTTCGCCTGCGCGGCGCGGAGTTCGAGCAGATTTCCCGGGATCACGTGACCGATATCGGCGGCTATCGGTATCCTTCCCGAGCTCTCGGAATGGACGCCAATATCGATATCGATTACATGACACTGCCGATGAAACAGGGCGATATCTTCCTGTTCACAACCCAGGCCGTCAGGGGAACGTTGCTGCCCTCCGATTACGTCCAGCAGATCCGTCTTTCTGCCGATTCTCTGGATGGGGCCTGTCAGCAGCTGGCCAGAGCCGCGGCTGCCCGTGCAGGGGAGCGGGGGTATGATGGGCAGTCGTTCTGCTTTCAGCTTGTCCGGGTGGATCGGCTGCCCGAGTCAGGCAGTGAAGGGCCGGACTTACGCTTTGGCAAGCTGCCTGTGCCACCGGAGCTGGTGCCGGGGGAGCAGTTCGAGGGTTATGATATCGAGGCGGCACTTTCTCCTGGCGGGAAAGCGCGTGTATATCGTGTTCGCGATGTTGATACCGACCGTCGCTTCATCTTCAAGTCACCCAGCCCCGGGCTGGCGCTGGATGATGCATATCTGGCTCATTTCATGCTGCAGCAGTGGGTAGCCGAGCGGGTCAGTTCACCGTTTATCGTACGCTCTGTCTCGCCGGCACGCCCGCGCCGCCATCTTTATTACCTCATGGAGGATGTAGAGGGGGAGCCGCTTGATCAGTGGATGGCGCGCCACCCGGAAGCCAGCCTCGAGCAACGTCTGGATATTGCCCAGCAGATTTGCAAGGCCGTGCATGCCCTGCACCGCAAGAATATTCTCCATCAGGGGATCTGCCCCGAGAACATCATGCTGGACCGCCATGAGGGCGTGGTGCTGATTGATTTCGGAGCCTGCTACTTCATGGAGCACGATGATCAGGAGGGTGCCCGCGCACTGGTGTATGACATCGGGATGAACCCTCATCATTCGCCTGAATATGCGTTGAAGGATAATGTCAGTCGACGCAGCGATCAATTTGCGCTGGCCTCTGTCATTTACTGGCTGGTCAGCGGTGGCCTGCCTTACGGAGAGAGTCTGAATGGCCTTGCGGGTCGAAGTGAACTGGATGGTCTCGCCTACAGGCCGCTTGCACTGCAGCAGCCATCATTGCCACCGGTACTGGATGACACCCTTCGGCGAGCATTGATGCCTCAGAAGGCTCTGCGGTATCGACGCCTCTCTGAACTTGTGTATGGACTCAAGCTGGCGCGCCAGGCCTGGCATGCCGGGCAGGAGCTCATGGAGCCGCCGCCACAGCATGTTCCTGCCGGTCGCAGGACAGAAACCCGCTGGAAGATCGTGGCAGGGATTTCATTGCTGGCTCTGATCATTTCGTGGTGGTTTTGAGCGGATTGCCGCCTCTGGTGGGACGCCGGGCAAAAAAAGGCAGCGACATCGGTCGCTGCCCCTGAGCCCCATCAGGCTGCTTCAGATTTCAAACGGTGCCAGCTTTTTCGGTACGGTAGCCAGTTTCAGTTTGGCATAGTCCGGCATGCCGTTGACGAACGGCGGGAAATCCTCGCCCTGGATCAGTGGCTCCAGGTAATCGCGGCAGGGCTGGGTGATGCCGAAGCCATCTTCACGAATGAAGTCAGCCGGCATGAATTTTTCCTGGTTGGCGATGTCGGCCAGCGGCGCATCAAAGATCGACCAGCTGTAGGGCGACTGACTGTCACGGCGAATGGCAGGCATGATGGCGTTCTTGCCTTCCAGAGCACATTCGACGGCGCGCACGCCGACGGCGTAGGCCTGCTCGACATCTACCCGTGATGCGAGATGGCGTGCAGAGCGTTGCAGGTAATCCGGGACTGACCAGTGATACTTGTAGCCCAGGTCCTGTTTCACCATGCCGGCCAGTGTCGGTGCGACACCTCCGAGCTGACGGTGGCCGAAGGCATCGGTATTACCTGCATCAGCAAGAAAGGAGCCATCTTCGTAGCGGGCGCCTTCCGAGACCACAATGACGCAGTAACCGTATTGCTTGACGGTTTCATCGACCTTGCGCATCACGCGCCGGCGGTCAAAGGGGACTTCCGGGAAAATGACCATGTGAGGAGGCGCGGCGCCTTCTCCGCCAGCCAGCGCGCCGGCGGCGGCAATCCAGCCGGCATGACGTCCCATGGCTTCCATCACGAAGACCTTGGTAGAGGTGGCGCACATGGAGGCCACATCAAGCGCGGCTTCACGAATGGATGTCGCGATGTACTTGGCCACGGAGCCAAAACCGGGCGAGTTGTCGGTCAGCGGTAGATCGTTGTCGACGGTCTTGGCAACGTGAATTGCCTGGAGCGGATAACCCATGCGCTCGGAAAGCTGTGACACCTTCAGGCAGGTATCGGCACTGTCACCACCGCCATTATAGAAAAAGTAGCGAATGTCATGGGCCTGGAATACTTCGATCAGGCGCTCGTACTGAACCCTGTGAGTGTCGATGCCCTTGAGCTTGTAACGGCAGGAGCCGAACGCGCCGCCGGGGGTATGACGCAGTGCAGCGATGGCCTCATCACTTTCCTGGCCCACGTCAATCAGGTCTTCTGTCAGGGCACCAATGATGCCGTTATGGCCGGCATACAGGTGACCGATACGGTCACTGTGCTGTCGACAGGTTTCGATCACGCCACAGGCACTGGCGTTGATGACCGACGAGACACCGCCGGATTGCGCATAGAAGGCATTATGTTTTGCCATGGAAACTTCCTGCTGTTTTTTGGGGTTCTTCTCTCTTCTCTCTCTGAAATGCCGGGTTGCCTACTTGCGCTAACCGAACACTTGCGCCGGCCATCTTAGCGAAAAGAGATGACCGCTGCGAGGCAGAGACTGACGACTTGTTGATCTGCGTGCTAGTCTGATCCGGCTTTATTGATGAGTCAGGATTTATGCACGTTCATATTCTAGGTATATGCGGTACGTTCATGGGCAGCCTTGCGCTGCTGGCGCGGGAGTGCGGGCATCGGGTGACCGGCAGCGATGCCAATGTCTATCCGCCGATGAGTACTCAGCTTGAAGAGCAGGGCATCAGACTGATGTCCGGCTTTCATCCTGATAACCTGACCGATACTCCGGATCTGGTGGTGATCGGAAACGCGCTGTCGCGTGGTAACCCTGAGGTGGAAGCAGTTCTTGATCGAAAGCTGCCTTACACCTCCGGCCCACAGTGGCTTTCCGAGCATGTGCTGCCGGGGCATCGTGTGCTGGCAGTAGCAGGAACACACGGGAAAACGACAACGGCGAGCATGCTGGCGTGGATTCTCGAGTGGGCGGGTCTGGCGCCCGGATTTTTGATCGGGGGTGTGCCCGGCAACTTTGACGTATCGGCGCGCCCGGCCAGCGGCAAGGCACCACTGTTTGTGGTCGAAGCGGATGAGTACGACACGGCCTTTTTTGACAAGCGTTCCAAGTTTGTTCATTACCGGCCGGATATCGCAGTGTTGAACAATCTGGAGTTCGATCATGCCGATATCTTTGATGATCTGGCCGCCATTGAACGTCAGTTTCATCACCTCGTGCGAACGGTGCCTGGGTCGGGCAGCGTTATTGTTGCCGATGATACTGCGGCACTCGAGCGAGTGCTCGAAAGAGGTGTATGGTCGACGGTTGTTCGGTTCGGGGGAAGCGATAGCGGCTGGCAGGCACGTCTGGCCTCCGGTGGTCAGCAGGTGCGTGTCAGTCACGGTGAGGCGGAGTACACCATCGAATGGGGCATGACCGGGCGGCACAATGCCTTGAACGCTCTGGCGGCAATGGCGGCTGCCGAGTCGGTGGGTGTCGATCCCGAGTGTGCCGCCGCTGCGCTGTGCCGGTTTAATCCACCGAGGCGCCGTCAGCAGGTGCGCGGCGAGGTGCGGGGTGTCATGGTCATGGACGATTTTGCGCATCACCCGACCGCTATCGAGGCCACCCTGGAAGGGCTTTCTTCCCTGGCACGTCAACGTGGTGGCCGCCTGTGGGCAGTGATCGAACCCCGCTCCAACACCATGCGGCTGGGTACCATGAAGGCTCGGCTGAGTAGTAGTGTCGCACAGGCCGATGGTGTCTGGTGGTTCCAGCCGGCTGGACTCGACTGGTCACTGGATGAGGTGGTCTCCACCAGTTCGGTGCCATCCCATGTTTTCCATCATATCGATGAACTGGTGGACAGTGTGGCGGGGATGGCATCAGCACATGATCTGGTGGTGGTCATGAGCAACGGCAGCTTTGAAGGCGTTCACGAGCGCCTGCTGGCGGCGCTCGTGAACTGACGCTGACTTACACGGCCGGGAACAGCATGATGCGCCCGGCCATGAGAACCGCCGTTACCCACAGCAGGTGCCCCCAGGGCAGACGTGCTACCGGTCGATGCGAAAATCGGTGGTAGCTGATCCGAGTGACCGCACAGACGCACAATCCCAGAAGCGCCCCGCCAATCAGATCGCTGACCCAGTGTACGCCCATCATCAAGCGCGACCATGCCATCAATGCAATCAGCAGGGTTGCTGCCCAGTAGACCCAATGACGTCGTTGTGGTCGCACTACGCCATCGGCAATGAATGCCGCCGCCAGCCCATAGACAACTACTGCGCCTGAAGTATGTGCGCTTGGGTAGGAGAAGGAGCCGGTCAGGTAATCCGGTGTCATGGGTCGAGCGCGGCCTACCATATGCTTGAACCAGATATTGGCCAGCGCAATGCCACCCAGGGCCCCAAACCAGTGCAACAGGGTGACCCAGTAGCGCTGAATGACAAGCCATAGCATCCATGGTGCCATCAGTACCAGAATCCCCAGCTTATCGCCGGCCTTGGCAAGCATCAGGGCTACCGCATTGGCGGCAGGGCTCTCAAGGGTAGTAAAAAAGGCGTTGGCCCGGTGATCAAAGGGCAAGGGGTCGGGATGATGGGCAATGAAAAGGCTCCATCCGGTAAAACCGATAAGTGCGCCAATCAGCAGCAACAGTGATGGCAAGGGTGGGGCGCCTGCAGTTTTATTCATTCGAAAGCTTAACCATAAACGTCGGCGCCATGCGGCACGGCGTGCCCACTGAAGCACAAGGCGGTACAGCGAGCCTGTGCGCTCGGTATGGCGCCTGATAAATGAAAAAAGCCAGGAGGCAGTAATGACTACCAGTCCCAGCAGCAATAACCAGCCAAAACTGTCCTGATAATGGCTGAGCGTGGTTTTCCAGGTTCTGCCCAGATAATACCCCGGCAACACATAGGCCGGCGCCCATAACAGGGCCGACATGATATTGACGGTAAAAAAACGGCCTGACGGCATGTGACACATGCCGGCGACCAGCGGAATGAAGGGGCGAATCGGGCCTATGAAACGGCCCAGCAGCACCGACATCACGCCATAGCGATGAAAAAAGGATGTCCCGCGGGCCAGGGCCTCCGGATAACGGTGAAAGGGCCACATCCGCGGCAGCCGCTCTCGGTTGCTGTATCCCAGCCAGTAGCTCAGCCCGTCGCCAACGATGGCACCGAGGGTGGCGCTGATCAGTAGCAGTACGATGGACAAATTGTCATGGCCGGCCAGAGAAGCAATGGCAGTGATGATGATGACGCCCGGAAAGGCCAGTCCAACCACTGCCAGGGATTCCAGCGCCGCCACCACGCCCAGCGCGATGATCAACAGGGTGGGTGAATGTGCGATGGGGTCTATCCACGTGGAAGCTTCCATTGACCATTATTTCCTTCGTCCATGTATCTGTGGGTATCCTGCCCACTAACGCAGTGTGCCATAAGCGGGTTGTGGGTGGCCTTGATTTTTACTTGCCCGGGCGGCTGACTTATAGTGACGTGAATGCGTTATACACCGGTACAGGGAGAGAGGCATGAATCAGGGGCAGGCCGAATCAGTATCGGTCGAGGAACACGTTTACGCATTGTGTCAGGCGGCTCGTGAAGCCAGCCAGGTGCTGCGAAGTACACCGGCACACGACAAGAACAAGGCGCTGCTGGCCATGGCCGAGGCGCTGGATTCGCGCCGTGAGGCACTGAAACAGGCCAATCAGCTTGATCTTGATCTGGCCAGAGCGCAGGGGCTGGACAAGGCTCTCATTGACCGGCTGGCACTGACCGATGAGCGCATCGATGGCATGATCAAGGGGCTGAGCACGGTTGCCTCGCTGGCTGATCCGGTGGGGGCGCTTGACCAGGTGCGCGAACAGGCCAATGGCCTGCGCATCGGCAAACGGCGAACGCCGATCGGTGTCATTGGCATCATTTATGAGTCTCGTCCCAATGTGACCATCGATGCGGCAGCCCTGTGCCTCAAGGCAGGTAATGCCGCGGTGCTTCGCGGAGGATCAGAGGCTCGTCATTCCAATGCCGCCATTGCTGGCTGCGTAAAGGATGGCCTTGCGGTTGCCGGATTGCCTGACGGTTCCGTCAGTGTCATAGGTACCACGGATCGCGCGGCGGTCGGAGCACTGATCACGGCCAGCAAACTGGTTGACCTGATCATTCCGCGGGGTGGCAAGTCGCTGATTACGCGCATTTCGAACGAGGCAACGATTCCAGTGCTCAAGCATCTGGAAGGGTTGTGTCATGTATATATTGATGCCCAGGCGCAAAGTGATGCCATGGCCATGGATATTGCCTTCAATGCCAAGTGTTATCGGTATGGCATCTGTGGCGCCATGGAGACATTGCTGGTCCATCGGGACCGGGCAGCAGCGATACTGCCTGCGCTGGTGTCGCGTCTGGTGGAGCATGGTGTCGAGGTTCGGGGATGTGACACGGTGCAGTCGCTGGTTGCCGTGCATCCTGCGACGGTTGATGACTGGTCCACCGAGTATCTCGGGCCGGTGCTGGCCGTCAGGGTGGTAAATGATCTGGATGAGGCTATTGCACACATCAACCATTACGGATCCCATCACAGTGACGCCATCGTGACAGACAGTCTGACGGCCAGCGAACGCTTTATGGCCGAGGTCGACTCAAGCTCTGTCATGGTCAATGCGCCGACCTGCTTTGCTGATGGCGGTGAATATGGTCTGGGCGCTGAAATCGGTATCTCTACCGACAAGCTGCATGCACGTGGACCGGTAGGGCTTGAAGGCCTGACGACCCAGAAATACATCGTGATCGGTCAGGGGCAGTGCCGTGGCTGAGCGAATTGCCATGCTGGGGGGAACGTTCAACCCGGTTCATCTGGCGCATCTTCGCAGTGCGGTTGAGCTTGGTGAGGCGCTGGCGCTTGACCGGGTGCATATGGTTCCGTGCCATGTGCCACCGCACCGCGATGAGCCGGCTACTTCCGCGGTGGACCGGCTGGCCATGCTGAAGGCCGGCATTGATGGCGCCTCGGGGCTGCTGGCGGACGATCGAGAGTTGAAACGAGACGGACCTTCCTGGTCACTGGATACATTGCGCTCCCTTCGAGAGGAGTATGGTCCCGATGTCCGTCTGGTCATGGCCATTGGCGATGATGCGTTCGAACGGCTGGATCAGTGGCGAGCGCCTGCCGCGCTTTTTGATTATGCCCACCTGGTGGTGATCGCACGGCCGGGCCATAAGCTGTCCCTGCCAGAAGAGCTTGGCGAATGGCTGAAGGCGCGTCATGCCGCCGATCCCGCAGCGCTGTTTGATGACGCGCCGGCCGGTCGCTGGCTTCGCCTCTCGCTTCCGTCGCCCATGGCCATTTCCTCCACCGATATTCGGGCTCGTCTGTGTGCGGGAGATTCCATACGTTTTCTGGTTCCTCGCGCCGTGGAGCGTTACATTCGGGACCATGGCCTTTATGATCAATAAATGCTGGCGAAAGCTGACTGTGTCAGTACAATGCCACCTCTTTTAATCAACCGTCGAGACACCATGCAAACAGAAACCCTGACCTCTTTGGTCGTCGAAGCCCTTGAGGGGCTCAAGGGGCGTGACATTACGACGATGGACGTTTCCGAACTGACCAACGTTACGGATGTCATGATTGTAGTCAGCGGCACTTCGAGCCGTCATATCAACGCGCTTGCCAATGCCGTCGTTGTTGATGTCAAGGCCAATGGCCTTCAGCCCATTGGAGTAGAAGGCAAGCAGGGCAGCGAATGGGTCCTGGTAGATCTGGGTGACGTCGTTGTTCATGTCATGACACCGGATACCCGTGCGCTTTATGACCTTGAGCGTCTCTGGAGTGATTTGCCCTCCGATACGGATCGCGAGTCCAGGGTCCGCCATTGAAGCTGAAGATTCTGGCCGTCGGCACAAAAATGCCGGACTGGGTGGAACGCGGCGTCAATGAATATGTCAAACGCATGCCACGCGACATGCCGGTCGAGTTCATTGAGCTGGCACCGGGGCCGCGACAGAAAAGCAGCTCCGTAGACAAGGCGATTGCCCAGGAGGGTGATCGCATGTTGTCAAAGCTGCGTGAACAGGATCATGTGGTTGCGCTTGATGTCCCGGGGAAACGGTGGGATACGCCGGCATTATCGGGGCACATGGAGCAGTGGCGATCGCTGGGACAGGATATTGCGCTGTTGATCGGGGGGCCGGACGGGCTTGACGCTCGCTGCCTTGCCCGTGCCAATCAGTCCTGGTCACTGTCACCGCTGACGCTGCCGCACCCGCTGGTTCGAATTATTCTGGCCGAGCAGCTTTACCGTGCGTGGACACTACTCGCGGGACATCCTTACCACCGCTAATTCCAACTTGGGTCAAAGTGCGACATGCGTCCACGCCGCCGCGCAACGCTTAACAATACCCAGCAGGAAATCAGTCTGTTCAGGCGCCGCAGCATTGTGGCGCTTCTGGTCGTTGTTCTGCTGATGTCGACACTTATAGGCCGTCTGGTCTATCTGCAGGTCATCAAGCACGACGTTTTTATCACGCGTTCCGACAACAATCGGATGCGCGTTGAACCCCTGCCGCCCAATCGTGGCCTCATCTTTGATCGTAATCATCGCGTTTTGGCGGAAAATCGTCCCACTTATAACCTGACCATCGTGCGTGAGCGGGCTGATGATGCTGATGAGACGCTCAGGTTGCTGGTGGATATTCTCAATCTGCCAAAGGATGATATAGCGCTTTTCGAGCGTCGTTCACGTCAGCGCCAGCGTCCCTACCAGTCCGCCCTGCTGATGAGTGATTTGACGGAAGCGCAGATCGCCAATCTGGCTGTGAACCGTTACCGACTGCCCGGTGTCGACGTAGAGGCTCAGCTACTGCGCTATTACCCCAACGGCTACGTCATGTCGCATGTGCTGGGGTATGTAGGGCGGATCAGTGAAAAGGACCTGAAACGGCTGGATGCGGGGAACTACGCTGGTACGCACTTTGCCGGCAAGCTGGGCATCGAACGATTTTATGAGGACGAACTGCACGGCAAGGTTGGCTACCGCACGGTGGAAACCAACGCCCGCGGCCGTGCGCTTCGTGAACTGGATCGCACTCCGCCGATGTCCGGGAAAAACCTGACGTTGACCATCGACAGTGACCTCCAGTCACTGGGTTACAGGTTGCTGGAGGGCAAGCGTGGTGCCATCGTGGCCATCAATCCTGCTACCGGTGGCATTCTGGCCATGGTCTCGACACCTGGTTATGACATCAACAAGTTCGTGACCGGCATCGGGACCAAGGACTATCGGGCCCTGCAGGAAGATCATGATTTGCCACTGTATAACCGGGCGGTACGGGGGCAGTATCCGCCTGCCTCGACCGTCAAGCCCTACATGGCCCTTGCCGGTCTGGAGAACGGGGTGGTTACGCCACAGACAACCGTCTATGACCCGGGCTATTACAGGCTGCCGAATGACTCGCGCCGTTACCGAAACTGGCTGCGCTGGGGGCATGGGCGCGTCAATATGCGGCGGGCGCTCAGGGTTTCCAACGATACCTACTTCTATACTGTTGCCCATGACATGGGCATTACCCGTCTGTCGGATTTCATGAAACGCTTCGGCTTTGGCACGGATTACAGCATGGATGTATGGGGGGCCCAGAGTGGCATCATGCCATCGCCGGACTGGAAGCGCGGCCGGTTCAACAAGCCCTGGTATCCCGGCGAGACCCTTTCGGTGGGCATCGGGCAGGGATACTGGCTGGCGACGCCGCTACAGATGGCGACAGCTGCCGCAGTGCTGGCCAACAAGGGCAAATGGGTGCGTCCGCATCTGGCGATGAAGGTGGGTGATACTCCGATCGCTCCTCCCTTCGCGGAAACGCCGCCGGATGTCGAGCTGAAAAACAGCCAGTGGTGGCATCTGGTCGACCAGGGGCTTGAAGACGTCATTCAGAGCAATGAAGGGACGGCCAGGTCGCTCAAGCGAGGACTTGAATACACGATGGCAGGCAAGACCGGGACGGCGCAGGTCTTTACGCTGGGCCAGAACCAGAAGTACAACGCCTCCGAGCTGCGTGAACGATTGCGGGATCATGCGCTGTTCATGGCCTTTGCCCCGGTTGATGAACCCCAGATAGCCATTGCCCTTATCATCGAAAATGGGGGTGGTGATCATCTGGCAGCGCCCATCGGCCGCAAGATGCTGGATGCCTGGTTGCTGCCTCGAATGAAAAAGGAGGCAGCAGTGGCTGCGGCTCCCGATATTGAAGAGCTTGCCAGTGGTGCGTCTGATCATTAAGGAAGGCTTATGCAGCATGTAGCATCACGTTCTCGCCGGCGTCATAAAAAAAGATTTCATTGGCGCAGCTGGCGAATCGATCCCTGGTTGACGCTGGGGCTGTTGGTGCTGGTCTGCAGTGGGCTGGTGGTGCTTTATAGTGCCAGTGGCGAGTCCCGTTATCTGGTGGAAGCGCAAACCATGCGGTTTGTCGCAGCCTTCGCGGTCATGGCTGTGGTGGCTCAGATCCCGCCGCATTTGCTGATGCGAATGGTCCCTCTGTTTTACCTGTCGATTGTAGCCATGCTGGTTGCTGTGGATGTGATCGGTTCTCACGCCATGGGGGCGACGCGGTGGCTTGAGATACCCGGCGTTGTACGGTTTCAGCCGTCAGAGCTCATGAAGATAGTGATGCCAATGACGATTGCTGCCTATCTTTCCAAGCGTGACCTGCCTCCCAATTGGACCGATCTGGGTATCTGCCTGTTCATCATGGGATTGCCGGTAGCCCTGATTGCCAAGCAGCCTGATCTGGGGACCTCGCTGCTGGTGGCTTCCTCGGCCGTATTCGTGGTGCTGCTGGGTGGTCTGTCGTGGCGACTGGTCGGTTTTTTTGCCGTGCTGGCACTCGCGGCGCTGCCGCTTTTATGGCTTAACATGCATGGCTATCAAAAGCAGCGTGTTCTGACCTTTCTGAATCCTGAAAGTGATCCTCTGGGCGCCGGCTGGAACATCATTCAGTCCAAGACCGCGATCGGCTCCGGAGGGATATCCGGCAAGGGGTGGATGGAGGGAACGCAGTCCCAGCTCGAGTTTCTGCCCGAGCGCCATACCGATTTCATTGTCGCGGTTCTGGGTGAGGAGTTCGGGCTGATCGGTATGCTACTGCTGCTGCTGTGTTATCTGCTTATTATCTGTCGGGGGCTGTTCATGGCCAGCAGGGCTGGTGATACCTATGGTCGCTTGCTGGCGGGCAGTTTGATCCTGACGTTTTTCGTGTATGTGTTCGTCAACATCGGTATGGTCAGTGGTTTATTGCCGGTCGTCGGTGTGCCACTGCCTCTTGTCAGCTACGGCGGTACGGCCAGCGTGACCTTGATGGCCGGCTTCGGTATCCTGATGAGCGTTTATACCCATCGCAAGTCATCGTCGTGAAAAGGGAGTTCTGCATGGCGCTACATGCTGTAAAAGGAAAGGGACTGGTTACTGGCTGTCTGGCAATATCGCTGGGCATCTTCTCTTCTGGAGCGATGGCAGCAGGGGAGTTTGACCCGGTCGACCATCCCGAGGTCAGGGCGATGATCGATAGCCTTGATGCCAAGGGGCTGGACCGCAGCAAGCTGATCCAGGTCATGCAGAACGCCGAGCTCAAGCAGAGCATCATCAAGGCCATGACACGGCCTGCCGAGCGCCACCTTCGCTGGGATGAATACCGTAATATCTTCATTCAGCCCAAGCGTGCGCAGGCCGGTGCGGCCTTTATCGAAAAATATCACGATGCCATGATGCGTGCCCAGCAGGAATACGGCGTACCGCCCGAGATCATCGCGGCCATCATCGGGGTCGAAACCTCCTATGGTGGTAACAAGGGCTCTTATCGCGTCATTGATGCACTGTCGACGCTGGCTTTCGAGTTTCCGCGTCGTGCCGATTTCTTCCGCAAGGAACTCGAAGCCTACCTGGATATTACCCTGAATCAGGGGCTTGATCCGCTGGCGCTGAAAGGGTCCTATGCCGGTGCCATGGGGTATCCGCAGTTCATGCCCACCAGTTATCAGGCCTACGCTGTCGATTTCAATGGCGACGGAATCAAGGACCTGTGGAACGAGCCGGAAGATGCCATTGGCAGTGTCGCGAGCTATTTTTCACGTCATCACTGGCAGAGCGGCGAACCGATTTACATTGATGCAACCGGTCCCATGACACCGCCCGGTGCCATCGCCTTCAACCAGGTGAGCAAGGGAACCTCGACCACCATCGCAGCGCTTGAACAGGCTGGTATCAAGGCTGACGGCGCATTGCCGAGTAATACCTCGGTGCTGCCGGTAGCGCTTGATTTCGAAGATGGCCATACCCGGTATGTTCTCGGAATGCCCAACTTCTATGTCATTACGCGCTACAACCATAGCCACCTTTACGCCATGGCAGTCACGACCCTGGCAGAGCACATCAAGGACGTCATGGCACAGGAGAAATAAGGTGTCGAGACAGTTTTGCTGCATTCTGGCACTGGCGCTGGCCCTGACGGGCTGCGCCAGCAGTGGAGGAGGCGCCGGTAGTTCCTCTTCCGGTGGTCGCTATCACCTGGACAAGGATGGGTATCCCGAGGACATGCTGGACATGTCCCATGTCAAGGACGCGGTACCTCGCAAGGAGCCGCGGTCCGCCAGCGGCAACCGACCGACCTATTCCGTATGGGGCAAGACCTACCATGTTCTGCCCAACAGTAACGGGTACAGTGCCACCGGGCTGGCTTCATTTTATGGTACCAAGTTTCAGGGGTATGCCACGGCCAGTGGCGAGCTTTATGACATGTATCAGATGACGGCAGCCCACAAGACCCTGCCACTGCCTACCTATGCGCGCGTCACCAACCTTGATAATGGCAAAAGCGTGATCGTGAAGGTCAATGACCGTGGTCCATTTCATGATGACCGTCTGATCGATCTTTCCTACGCTGCTGCCTATCGACTGGATATTCTGCACCACGGCACCGGGCGGGTTCGGGTGGATGCCATTGATCCCGATACATGGAAACAGGCAGCGCCAGTCAAACAGGCTGCAGGTGCTGTGCCTGCCGCGGTATCGAACAACCGTCAGGCCGCTGCGGCCGGCAATTATTTCGTTCAGGTGGCAGCCTTGAAGCAGGCTGCACAGGCTGAGCAGATGAGACAACAACTTGCTGCACGGGTAGCGCACCCTGTCCGTGTGATTCATGAGCAGGGGGTGTACAAGGTGCAGGTTGGACCACTGGCCGACAGGATTGTCGTACAATCAACAAAATCTGCCCTGGGGCGTGCTGGTTATCCTCAGGCGTTTACGGTCTCTCCCTCGGAGTGAATAGCAGTTTAAACGAGAGCAAGCTCTATGACTTTTTTAGCAGCATCCTTTACCCTTTTGCGGCGTTGTTCCATGGCCGCAGTGATAAGTACTGCCTTTCTGGCAGCGGCTCCGGTGCTGGCCGCCGATGAAGATCCGGTCGCTGATCCGCGACCCAATGTAGCCAATTTCGTGCCATCTCCCCCGGAGCTCAATGCCAAGTCGTGGGTATTGATGGATGCACGTAACGGCAAGATTCTGGTGCAGCACGATGCAGAAACCCGGCTGCCGCCAGCCAGCCTTACCAAGATGATGACTGCCTATATTGCTGAATACGAGATGGATCACGGCCGTCTGTCGCCGAATGATACCGTACGTATCAGTGAGAATGCCTGGCGGACCGGCGGGTCGCGGATGTTTGTCAAGGTAGGCTCACAGGTGCCGGTCAAGGACCTGATGCAGGGGATCGTGGTGCAGTCGGGCAACGATGCGACCGTCGCCATGGCGGAGCATATCGCCGGTAGTACTTCTTCCTTTGCTGATCTCATGAATCAGCATGCACAGCGCATGGGGCTTCAGAATACGCATTTCAAGAACCCTACCGGTCTGCCGGATGATGAGCACTATTCAACCGCGGCTGATCTGGCCACGATTGCTCAACACATCATCAAGGACTTTCCTGATCACTATAAGCTGTATTCCGAGAAGTATTTCACCTGGAATGGTATTCGCCAGCCGAACCGCAACCTGCTGTTGTGGCGTGATGCCCGGGTTGATGGGCTGAAGACCGGCCATACCGATGCTGCGGGCTTTTGCCTGGTGGCTTCGGGCAAGGAAAACGGTACCCGACTGATTTCCGTTGTCATGGGCACGGGGTCGGAAAATGCGCGTGCTCAGGAATCAGAGAAGCTGTTGAGCTACGGGTTCCGCTATTTCAAGACCCAGAAGGTTTACGATCAGGGGGCGGTGCTGAAAAAGGTTCGCGTCTGGGGCGGGGCCAGCAATGAGCTGTCTGCCGGCGTGGATCATGATGTTTTCCTGACGCTGAGCAGTCAGGGCAATACGGCGCTTAACGCCCGAATCAATATCAACAAGGATATCGATGCGCCCATCACGAAAGGGCAGCAGGTTGGTACGATCGATATTGTCCAGAACGGTAGCGTTATCCATCAGGAACCGCTGGTGGCCCTGAACGACATTGATGAAGGCAGCTTCTTCAAGCGCATCTGGGACAAGGTTGTTCAGTTTGTCATGAACCTGTTCTGACAGGCATGCTGATTCAGCGATGAAGTGATGCAATGAAGGCGGCCCGGCTGACGGGCCGCCTTTTTTTGCGTAAAATACCCGGCATTCCCCTGGACGTGGAGCGACATATCATGTCTGCATCTGATGAGCTTGTTGATTATCCGCGCGACTATGGTCTGCGCGTAGTGGGTGACAACGTTGACCAGCTCGAGCTGGACGTTATCGCTCTTATGGAAGAACACTGTGGTGACAGCTTTGATCCTGACAAGGTGACCACACAGCCCAGCAGTAATGGCACTTACATGTCGGTACGTGTGTCGTTTCGCGCTGAAAGCCCGCAGCATCTGTCACTGCTGTTCAGAGCGCTTCAGGCCAACAAGCGCGTGCGGATGGTGCTTTGAGCGCCCTGGACGCCATTGAGGTATTCTGTCTGGGTCGCCGATCCTATGAGCCTGTCTGGGCGGCGATGAAGGCCTACACTGATACCCGGGGAGACGATGACCCGGATCAGATATGGGTTGTCGAACATGACCCGGTCTTTACTCAGGGGCAGTCCGGCAAGGCCGAGCATATCCTGGCGTCTACGGGCATCCCTCTGGTTCAGACAGACCGTGGTGGCCAGGTCACCTATCATGGGCCGGGTCAGCTGGTAATGTATCCCCTGATCAATCTGCGGCGTCGCGGTGTGGGGGTACGTGACATGGTGAGCGCGCTGGAGCAGTGCGTGGTGGAGAGTCTCGCCGATCATGGCATTTCTGCAGCAGCCCGACCCGATGCACCAGGTGTTTATGTAAACCAGTGCAAGATTGCCTCTCTGGGTTTGAGGGTGCGCAAGGGAGCCAGCTATCATGGCGTTGCCTATAACCTGGATATGGATCTGACACCGTTTTCCGCTATCAATCCTTGCGGTTATGCCGGTCTGCAAATGACTCAGCTGGCTGATCTGATTACGAAAGCCGTTGATCAGTCTGCCGAAATGCACCGTGTGCTGGGGCATCTGGCACATCATCTCAACGACGCTTCATGGGTCATGCGGCCTGATTTACCTGCCGCTCTGGCCGACACTTTTTTCGACACAGGACAGCGTTAATGACCGAAACTCATGCAACTCCGAAAAAACAACGCGCAGAACGCGGTGTAAAACTGCGTGGCGCTGAAAAGGTCGCGCGCATCCCGGTCAAGGTTATCCCGACAGAAACCCTGCCTAAAAAGCCGGACTGGCTGCGGGTTCGCATGCCGGTATCCCAAGAAGTTACCCGTATCAAGGAAACCCTGCGTCGCCACAAGCTGCATACCGTGTGCGAGGAGGCATCATGCCCCAACCTTGGTGAGTGCTTCAATGGGGGTACGGCTACCTTCATGATCATGGGTGACATTTGCACTCGTCGTTGCCCCTTCTGCGACGTGGCTCATGGCCGTCCCAACGCATTGAATGAAGACGAGCCACGTGAACTTGCCGATGCCATCGCTGAAATGCGTCTCAAGTACGTGGTCATTACATCCGTGGATCGTGATGACCTGCGTGATGGAGGGGCCATGCACTTCAATAACTGCATCCGCGAGATTCGGGCTTCCAGCCCATCCATTGAAATCGAGGTGCTGGTTCCTGATTTCCGCGGTCGGATGGATGTCGCCATTGATATCATGCGCCAGGAGCCACCGGATGTGTTTAACCACAATCTGGAAACTGTCCCGACACTCTATCGGAAAGTGCGTCCGGGGGCAGATTATCAGTGGTCACTGGATCTGCTGAAGCGTTACAAGGAAGCTCGCCCGGAAGTGATGACCAAGTCAGGCCTGATGCTGGGTGTCGGTGAAACCGATGAGCAGGTTATCGAGGTCATGAAGGACCTTCGCGCCCATAATGTTGATATGCTCACGCTGGGTCAGTATATGCAGCCATCGCGTAACCATTTGCCGGTGGATCGCTGGGTTCACCCGGATACCTTTGACTGGTTCGCCGAAAAGGGCCATGAAATGGGATTTGTGCATGTGGCTTCCGGTCCGCTGGTTCGCTCAAGCTACCATGCCGACAAGCAGGCACATGGGGAAAAGGTGAAGTAAGCTCGCCGACTTCATGTTCAAAAGCCCGCCACAAGGCGGGCTTTTTTTACGCGATCGGAATATCTTTGGTGCCTGGTGGAGGCATAAAAAAACGCCTCAAGGCGAGCCTTGAGGCGTTTTGATATTCATGGTCGGAGCGACAGGATTCGAACCTGCGACCTCTGCAACCCCATTGCAGCGCGCTACCAAGCTGCGCCACGCTCCGAATGTTGTCAGGCGTAATGCCTTGAGAACGGAGCGTATCCTACACCACTGTTTAAAAAAAGAAAAGAGGTGTCGTTGTCCTTTTGCAGCTTGTCCCATAATCAATGACGTAGGAAAATAACAACAACGTCATGACAGAAACAGGAGAGGGTGGATATGCCGCTATTGTTTGGCTTTTCCGGACTGCTTGTATGTCAGTTCCTGGGAGAGCTGCTTGTCAAGACTACACATCTTCCGGTGCCTGGGCCCGTCGCCGGCATGGTGATCATGCTGGTGGCGCTGATGATCATCGGACGCGTGCCGGACAGCGTCAGACTGGCGTCGGAAGGGCTGTTGAAGTATCTGACATTATTGTATGTGCCGGCCGGGGTAGGAGTGATGGTGCACTTTGGCCTGATTGGCAACAACTTCGCGGCCATCGCTGCAACGCTGGTTGTTTCGACCATTGTGACCCAGCTGGCCACGCTTTATTGCCTGGCCTGGATGAAACGTCGCAACGGGCAGCAGTTTCAGCAGGAGGAAGAGGCATGACCCTCGGCGCACTTGACCAGCTATGGGTATATCTTACCTCCGAACCCTTGTTGAACCTGTTACTGACGCTACTGGCCTATATGGTGGGGGTGTATGCCAATCGCTGGTCAAAGGGGTTTGTTCTTTTTCACCCCGTGATTGTGGCGACAACCCTGATTGTCAGTGTGCTGCTTTATACGCAAACTTCCTACGCGCGTTATTTTGAAGGTGCCCAGTTCATTCATTTTCTTCTGGGGCCTGCTACGGTGGCACTGGCGATCCCGCTTTATGATCACCTGGCCAAGGTGCGTGCCATGTTGTTGCCCATTCTTGGAGCCTGTCTGGTGGGGATTCTGGTATCTGCCATGACGACCCTCGGTATCGCCTTTTTGATGGGGGCGCCGCACGAAATACTGATGACGCTGGCGCCGCGCTCCGTGACTACCCCCATTGCAATGGGCATTGCCAATGAACTGGGGGGGATACCTTCTCTGGCGGCAGGGCTGGTACTTATCACCGGCGCCATCGGGTCGGCGACAGGTCCACTGCTGTTCAGGCTGGCCGGCATGAAGGACCCTACGGTGCAGGGGTTTACCATGGGACTGTCGGCGCATGGCTTCGGCACTGCCCACAGCTTTGCTACACTCGGACCATTGGCAGGGGCCTTTGCTGGTCTGGCCATGGGGCTTACCGGCCTGATGACTGCTTTCGTGCTGCCCTTTGTTCTTCATCTGTCAGGGCTTTCCTGATCTGTCTTTTCTGGAGTGTGATGTGAGCCAATTGAATGTGACGCTGGTGCAGCCTGATTTGCACTGGGAAGATCCGGCGGCCAATCGAGCGAGTCTGGGGAAACTTCTTTCCAGCGTGGAAACTACCGACATCGTTGTACTGCCGGAGATGTTTGCCACCGGGTTCACCATGAATTCAAGGGAAATGGCCGAGCCCATGGCCGAGAGCACTACGGTATCCTGGATGCAGGACCAGGCCCGTCGACTGGGGGCTGTCATTACAGGGAGCGTGGCTATCGAGGATGATGGTGAATGCTTTAATCGCATGATATGGGCCACGCCCGAGGGTGAGCTTGTCTGGTATGACAAGCGTCATTTATTCCGTATGGCTGGTGAACACGAGCGTTATGGCATGGGCAGGGCGCCTGTCATTGTTGAGCGTAATGGTTTTCGAATCATGCTGAGCGTGTGTTATGACCTGCGCTTTCCTGTCTGGCTTCGTAATAATCCGGTGCATTATGACCTGCTGCTGTGTGTGGCCAACTGGCCGGCCGTTCGCCGTCATGCCTGGCGCACATTGTTGCAGGCCCGTGCCATTGAAAACCTGAGCTATGTGGTGGGCGTGAACCGCGTGGGTGATGATGCAAAGGGGCAGGCATACAGTGGGGATTCGCTGGCCATTGACTTCAAGGGCGAGTTGCTGCTGGACCCGCCTCAGCATCAGGCCTTTGTCGAATCGATCACGTTCAGGCGTGATGAGCTTGAAGCCTTTCGTGCAGGCTTTCCTGCCTGGCAGGACGCGGATACCTTCTCGATGTAAGATATAGTGCAGTTGGCCTTGTGCGGAAAAGCGGTGCGTGCATCGCTTTTTTTAATGGGATGGTCGCTATTTGACGGCCTGGCTCAGCAGTACCCTTGCGTAGGCGTCCAGGAAGCGACCATGGGCCTCGGTAGGTCGGCAGGGATCCATGACGTCAAGGTCAGGAAATACAGTGACGCCATCAAGAAGTTCTTCAGCCTCTTCCACCAGCGCTTCGCCGTGATAGCTGTTCAGTGCCGCGCGGTAAGCCTCCAGAGAGCCGGCATTCAGATTCAGTTCCAGCACATCCTGCAGCGCGCGCAGTCGCCCCTTGTCTGTCGGCATAAGCGCCGAGGTAGCAAGGATATCGCGAATATATTTCAGTCCTTCCTTCTGGTAACCCAGTGCCAGTGCCAGCCATAGCTTGAGCTCTCCTGTCCTGAGTCTTTCCCAGGCAGTACCGGGGTCTGCAATGATGCCGGCCCAGTCAAGAACCGGCCGCTGATCGCTGATATCGGCAGTTTCAAGATCCTCAAGAAAGGCATGCCATGCCGATCGGGGGGCGCCTGGCAGGTTGAACAGCGTTGCCCGATGAGCAAGGATAAGGCGATGATGTCCTTTCGCGACATGGTCTGGTGGTTCAACGTCCGATATGCCCGGTGCAATGATGCGACAGGTATATATGCCAAGATGGGTACTTTCAAGAATATACACATCGGTGCCTTCCTGATGAATCAGTGTCATCAGGTCGCGGCACCGTGCTGAATCATCACGATCGTCGTTCCAGTCTACAAAGGGGGTATCCGGTGTGTCAGACAGAAGTGCCCAGCTCAGGTGGCCATCGGCCGGTATAACGTGCCGTTTCATATTGTCTGTCAGGATGCTCTGATCCGAAACGGAACCGGGTGCAGGAAAGCCATCGAGCTGTTCGATTCTTCGGCCCTCAAGCAGGCCGGTCAGGGTTCGTTCCAGCGCAATCTCCATGCAGGGGTGGGCTGCAAAGGCAGCGCACAGTCCTCCGTCATTGGGGTTTTGCAGAGCGAGACACATGACGGGATACCGACCGCCCAGTGAGCCATCCAGTACTCGGGGCGTTAATCCGGCAGCTCTCAGTGCATCAATACCGGCGCTGATATTCGGGTAGCGATTGATAACCTCATCGGGCACTGCGGGCAGGGTCATTGACTCGCGAAGAATGCGTGCCTTGATGGTGTGCTCCAGTATTTCCGACATTGCCTGAATCTGGGCTTCTTCACGGCTGTTACCGGATGCCATGCCGATCGATTCGAACTGATGTGCAAGAAGGCTGACAGGGAACCAGATCCTGTGGCCATCGCGCTGGCGAATGAAGGGCAGCATGCAGATGCCTCGGCCAATATCACCGTGGCTATCCACTAGTGCCATCAGGCTAATGTGGCGATGCGGGTTATACGTTGCCCGGCAGGGTGGGTCCATCAGTTGCTCGGGCCATGTCTGATCATCGCGGTCTACCGAAAGCCACCGTTCATCCGGTTGATGAATATAATCGAAGTGCTCAAGGACAGGGGTCAGGTAGGTATGAGCCCACAGGTAACGGGTAGAAAGCCGCTCCAGCAGTTCGCCACAGGCACTGGCCAGGGCAGCATTGCGCGTGCTGCCGCGCCCACTGGCTGCTATCTGCGGGCAGTGGGCATCCTGAATCCTGACCGACCAGGCATGTGGTATGGGGTTCAGCCAGTGAGTTTCCTCCACGGCGAACCCGAGAGACCGGAGGGCCTGCTGCATTGATGCGATGGCCTGCTCAAGCGCGCTATCCTTTCCGGTAGCGAAGGTTTGCGTCATATCGTCCCCGTTCAACAGGTGACCACCGGCACTGTTCTGCCGCTAATCTAGCATGCATTCAACAGGGTTATAGGACGAATAACGGGCCTTTCGGCCCGTTAAAAAACGCTCAGCGAAGTGACAGTGTCTGGCCGGGATGCAATACGTCGGCGGTAGACAGGTTGTTGATGGTGGCCAGCTGGCGAGTAGTCAGGCCATGCTGTGACGCGATCGAAGACAGGGTGTCCCCACGGCTGACGATGACTCGGGCTTGTGGAGTTGTCGGAGCGGCGCTTGCCAGCATCTGATCAACATGACCGGGGACCAGCAGGGTCTGGCCGGCCCTCAGGCGGCTGGAGGTAAGATTGTTGCGCGCCTTGATGATATGCAGGGGTGCATTGTAGCGTCGGGCGATGACCGACAGCGCGTCCCCGGGTTTTACGGTGTAGCGCTGCCAGGTATCACGCTCCGAGGCCGGAAGGCTGGCCAGAGCCTGTTCAAATGCAGCCTTGCGATGAACCGGTATAAGTAGCGGACCATTGTTTGCCGGCCGAGTAGCCCAGCGGCGATATCCCGGATTGAGGGCGCGAATCTCTTCCAGTGAGGTGCCTGCCAGGCGCGCGGCCAGTTCCAGATCCAGTTGGCCATGCGTTCGAACCTCGGCAAAGGTCTTCTTGTCCGGGATGGTATTGATCGACATGCCATATCTTGCTGGATGGGCAATGATGGCCGAAAGCGCCAGCAGTTTTGGCACGTAATCCATGGTTTCTGCCGGCAGATGCAGATGCCAGTAGTCAGTAGGCCGGCTTCTGGCGGCTGCCAGGGCCTGGGCCCGATTGACGGTTCCGGCACCTGCGTTATATGCCGCCAGAGCCAGTAGCCAGTCACCGTCATACCAGCGGGTGCGCTGTTTGTCGAGATAGCCCAGGGCGGCGCTGGTGGCGCTGACTACATCCTTGCGGCCGTCATACCACCAGGTGCGGTCGAGGCCCATTTCATCGCCGGTTACCGGCATGAATTGCCACATCCCGGTTGCCCCGCTGTAAGGGTGCCTGGCTGTCGGGTTATAGGCGCTTTCGATAAAGGGCAGCAGGGCAATTTCGGCGGGAATATTTCGATTTTCTACCTGAAGGGTCACAAAACGAAGCCATGGGCGGGCCTGCTCGACGGTGTGCTCCAGATGCCTTGGGTGAGCCTGGTACCATTCAATCCAGGCGCGAACACGTGGGTTGCTGGTGTCATGCGCCAGTGTCATGCCTGATCGGAGACGTTCCCAGACGGAGTGATATGCGGTTTTCTGCAGCGTCAGGCTGTTATAAAAGGAGCGGGCGGCAGGCGCATCTGCACGCGCCTGAAGGCACACACCGCCAAGGGATGTGGCCAGAACCAGTGCCCCCGTCAGGCAGCGCACAAATCGGTGCGGTCGCGGGGTGATCATGTTGTATGTTTTCCTTGCTGCAGCACGGCTCCACGTTACGAGCCATTTGTGGTTATAAAACCGTGCCGGCGATCAAAAATTATTTTTCCATTGCCGCATGGTGGCAAAGGTGGTCAATGAATCTGTGGCAGTGCCCTGAGTAGCGACAGCGCGTTGTACTTCCGGGCGGTGAACCCTTAAAAATGGATTGATGGCCTTTTCCCGTCCGATCGTGCTGGGTAGTGTCGGGCGACCGTGCTCCCGCTCCCGCTCACAGGTTGCCTGATAGGCTTCAAGCGCGGCATTGTCCGGGTCTGCTGCCCGGGCGAATGCCACGTTGGCACGGGTGTACTCATGCCCGGCAAATACCAGGGTATCGTCATCCAGAGCGGCCAGCCGCTGAAGAGCCTTGTGCATCTGCTCCGGGCTGCCTTCAAACAGTCGCCCACACCCGGCACAGAACAGAGTGTCGCCACAAAAAAGAAGGCCGGGCGTGCCCGCCGCCAGAAAACTGAGGTGGTCAAGGGTATGGCCAGGCGTGGCCATGACGTCGAATACCCGTCCCAGAAGGCGGACGGTATCACCGTCGCTTACCGTTCTTGTCAGGTGGGTAATGCTGGAATCGGCCGGGCCGATGATGTTCGGGCCATAGCGGTCGGCCAGTGTGGCCAGTCCGCCGGTGTGATCCTTGTGATGGTGTGTTACCAGGATCGTATCAAGCACCAGGCCGTGGGCTTCTATATACTCGATTACCGGGTCGGCGTCGCCCGGGTCGACCACGGCGATGCGGGCGTCATTATCCTGCTGTAAAATCCAGATATAATTATCCTGGAAAGCGGGAAGCGGTTTCACGGTCAACATGAAAGCCTCAATAGTGGTTATGCGCGTTGATAACAGTGGAAATAACTACCTGAAATGAGCGTCAACCTTGCGGTGGAGCGCGTCATATGTCAAATCTTGAGTATCTGGTACGTCCTTCAGGCCCCTGGCCTGAGGGTACCATTGAAGCGAGGTCGTTCTGGGCCGGCGTCACCGGGCAGCACCTGTTGAAGAATCAGCGTGCAGTTCTTGGTCCACGACTTGAATCCCTGCGTGGACAGCGGGCCCTTGAGCTGTCCTGCGTGCCCATCTTTCCTGCTGCCCATGTCATGAATCAAGTGATCCACTGGGCTCCTTCCGTTTCTCAGGCATCATCACTGTCAACCCTGGTCTGTTCGCCGTCGGCACTCCCCCTTGAAGATGAAGCCATGGACCTTGTCGTGGTGCACCATCTACTTGAGATGACTGATGAGCCGCATGCCGTGTTGCGTGAAGCCACTCGAGTCACTTCCGATTCCGGTCGCCTTTTTCTACTGGGCTGGTGTCCCTCTGGTGTGCGGTGGTGGAAGGCACGATTGAAGGGACGCCAGCGTGCGGTCATGAGTCCTGCACGTGGGCGCAGTGTGCAGCAACTGACTGACTGGCTGGCATTCGTCGACTTCAGGGTGGAGCAGGTGCATTACTGCAACTTTTCCCCTTCGCTAAGACAGCGCGGCCGCCTTGAAACGGTCGGGCGACGCTATAATTGCCCGCTGGGCGCCGATACGCTCATCATTGAAGCGTGCCGACAGAGCGTTCCCGTACGGCCGATTCCGGTACGTGACCGGATGCGCACCTGGTTGCCATCATCTCTTTCCGGCGCGGGTACCCGGCTGGCGCGTAATGATCAGCGCCGTATTGTCCGGGAGCGATGACCACGCTGAACCGGTTTCAACGTGTTAGACTTTTCGCCGTTTTTATCTGGCCCCCTGGGCCGCAGTACAGCAGGAAACATGATAGTGAGTCAGCAGTCTCGAGTAGTGATTTATACCGACGGTGGTTGCCGGGGTAACCCCGGCCCAGGCGGCTGGGGTGCCGTACTGCAGGCCGGAGAGCATCAGAAATGTCTTAAGGGCGGCGAGCTGATGACGACCAATAACCGCATGGAGCTTACGGCGGCCATCATGGCGCTCAAGGCACTGAATCGGCCGTGCCGAATCGATCTATGGACTGACTCCCAGTACGTTCGAAAGGGCATCACCGAGTGGATTCATGGCTGGATCAAAAAGGGGTGGAAAACCGCGGCCAGACAGCCGGTCAAGAACGCCGAGCTCTGGCAGGCGCTGCTGGCCGAATGCGAGCGTCATGAGGTCGAGTGGCACTGGGTCAAGGGACACAGTGGCCACCCCGGTAATGAGCGAGCCGATTCGCTGGCCAATGAGGCCATGGATAATCTTGAGGATCGCAGTTCCTGACAGGGGCGCATCCCCGTTTGTATTGAAAATGCTGTAATTCATGGAGGCGCGCCATGGCGGGTAGAAGTATTGTGCTTGATACCGAGACGACCGGTATTGATCCAAGGGAAGGGCACCGGCTGGTCGAGATCGGTGCGGTTGAAGTGGTTAACCGTCGTTTTACCGGGCGGGTCTATCACCAGTACATCAATCCCGAGCGTCATATCGATGACGAGGTCATTGCCATCCACGGTATTGATAATGCACGTGTAGCCAATGAGCCGGCCTTTCGTGGCATTGCAGATGAGTTCTGGGAGTTTATCAAGGGCGCCGAGCTGATTATCCATAATGCGGCGTTTGACGTAGGTTTCATCGATCATGAATTCAGCCTTCTCAATCAGGAGCGCGGTGCGCCGGAGCTGGGGCCGGTAAAGGATCACTGCACGATTCTTGATACTCTGAAGATGGCGCGTGATCGTCATCCCGGTCAGCGCAATAACCTTGATGCATTGTGCAAGCGCTATGACGTGAACAATGCGCACCGAGAACTTCACGGTGCTCTTCTTGATGCTGAAATACTGGCAGATGTTTATCTGGCCATGACCGGTGGGCAGACAGCACTTCTGTTGGCAGATCAGGAAGCGGAAAGCAGTAATACCCAGCCCGGTAGTACAGTTCAGGACGCGGGTCGGATTCAGCAGGATCGAGCGGCGTTGCGGGTAGTGCGGCCAAGCGAGGATGAGTGGCAGGCCCACGCGGAAAAACTTGCCAGGATTCGTGGTGCCTCGGGCCAATGCCTGTGGGACGCATTGACTGAATCCGGTCAGGGAGCCGGGGATGTTTGAGCGAACACTGGTGGGTATTGACCGCGTACGCAGGGGTCAATTGATTCGCATGAATGACCAGGGGGTGGCACCGGGTGATGATGGTGTCATCAGTTACGATGTGCGGTGGCCTGATGGTGCAGTGGCTCTGGGGTACTGGAACGGTGAGCCGATTGCCGTTGCCATGGATGATCAGCCCGAGGCGGCAGCGTGGATGTCAGCGCGTGAATGGCTGGGGCAGTTGCCTGTAGTACAGACTGAGGTACTGTCCACGGCGCTTCAGGTCATGACCTGGCGTCGTGACCACCGATACTGCGGCCGCTGCGGTAGCGCAATGCGCCGCAAGCAGACTGAATTTGCCATGGTGTGTCCGAGCTGTCGGCTGACGAGCTTTCCGCGTATATCACCCTGTATCATCACTCTGGTAACACACGGCCGGGATCTGCTGCTGGCCCGAAGCCCGCGCTTTGCTCCCGGACGCTTCAGTACCCTGGCGGGTTTCATTGAAGCCGGCGAATCCGTTGAAGCTGCGGTGCGGCGTGAGGTAATGGAAGAAGTCGGTGTGAGCATCGGTCGCGTCCGCTACTTCAAAAGCCAGTCCTGGCCCTTTCCTCACTCACTGATGATGGGGTTTTATGCGGAGGCGGCTTCCAGGGACATTACCATCGATGGCGTGGAAATCGAGGCGGCGGACTGGTTCAGTCCGGAATACCTTCCCGGACTGCCACCGTCGTTTTCCATTGCTCATTCCCTGATCGACAATTTCCTGAAGGGGGTCGCGCCCTCCGGTTAAGGTCTGATTACTTGATGGTTTTGAACAGCCGCTTCAGGCGCGTGGCTACCATCCAGTCACCTTCTGCCTTGATATCGCCCATCATCATGGCAGTGGTGCCACTGACCTCGCCGTTGAAAATACGCTCTAACGTGGCGCTGTCCGTAATGAAGGTGATGTCGGGTTCGGGATGACGGTACTGATCAAACTGCATTGTGCCGTCGTCAATGAGCAGGGTGTAGGTCTTCTCATCAGTGAGATCGAACACAAACACGTTGCGAATACCCCTGGCCGCTCGGGGGTTGAAATGGTTTTCCAGTCTTTCGCGGATGCTTTCGATCAGTGAATGCATGCGTGTATCCTTTGGTATCCCGACAGATGGGTCCGTCAAGCCGGCTCATTTTTTCAATGCGTTTCAGAACGCACCCCGATCAGCATGGGACAAAACATGAACTGGTTATCCGAATTTGGTTTATTTGTTGCCGAGGCGCTCACTATTGTGGCTGCCATTGGTGCTGTCATTGCCCTTGTCGTTCGGGCACGTGGCCAGGCTGCGCCATCACGCCAAAGCATGAAGATTCGTGATCGACAGGAGTATTATCGCCAGTATCGTGAACAACTGGAGGACGCTCGTCTCGAAAAGGGCGCACGTGCGGCTGTTCGCAAGGCCAGAGAAAAAACGCGCGCTCAGACGTTGAAAAAAAGTCGCAAGGCGGCCAGAAAATCCGGTTCAGAGCCGACAGGCCCGACACTCTGGGTGCTGGATTTTCATGGTGACATCCGGGCATCGCGCGAGTCGGCCTTCAGCCAGGAAATTACGGCGCTGCTTCCACTGCTGACTCCTGATGATGAGGTGCTGGTAAGGCTTGAGTCTGGAGGAGGGTTGGTACATTCCTATGGGCTGGCGTCGGCCCAGATGGATCGGCTAAAGGCTTCCGGGGCCAGGCTGACGGTCAGCGTTGACAAGGTGGCTGCCAGTGGCGGGTATATGATGGCCTGCTGTGCGGATCATCTCATGGCAGCGCCCTTTGCCGTGATTGGCTCGATCGGTGTAGTGGCACAGATTCCCAATTTTCATCGTCTGCTCAAGAAAAATGATGTGGATGTCGAGGTGTTGACCGCGGGCCGGCACAAGCGAACCTTGACGCTTCTGGGCGAAAATACCGAAGAGGGTCGAGAGAAGTTTCTTGAAGACCTGAGCAAGACGCATGAGTTGTTCAAGACGCACGTTGCCGCCCGTCGACCTCGGCTGGACATGGACCAGGTGGCTGAAGGGGATGTCTGGTATGGAACCCAGGCAGTCAAACTTGGTCTGGTAGATGAAGTATTGACCAGTGACGATTACCTGCAGCGCCGCGCCGAGGAGGCAAGGATTCTTGAAGTGCAGCTGGTCACCAGGAAATCAGCGCTGGCACGGCTGGGTAAAAGTGCCAGTATATTGGTCGACAAGGGGATGGATCGTCGTGTGCAGCAGGATATGGAACAACGCTGGAATCGCATGTAGTCCATTTAACAGGCAGGAAAATTGACCTGTACGAAAAAGCCGGCCAGTGCCGGCTTTTTTACGTTCAGTGACCCAGTGCCATCAATATGTTAACGCTGCAGGGTACCGAGCGTGCTCAGTACGGCCTTGGCATGCTCGCCCTTCAGTGAGTAAAAGATGGTCTGTGACGCACGACGGGTGCTGACCAGTCCTTCGCGACGGAGCACGGCAAGGTGCTGTGACAGCGCGGACTGACTGAGTTCCAGTCGCGTATTGAGTTCGGAAACGGATTGCTCACCTTCTTTCAGCAGGCAGAGAATACGAAGGCGATTTTCGTTGGCCATGGCCTTGAGAATCGGCGTGGCTTCGGTGATGACCATTTCATATTCGGCAGTATTGGTATTGGCGGTATCGTATAAGCTCATGAGACATCCTTAGTCTGTTTATAAAATCAATAAGAGGATGATCATTTAAAACTGCCTCATTGTTCAAATGCCGAATTAAACGTTTTTTCATCGTTTTCAACGGAAGTGCTTGTACAAAGGCTCTACAGTGCGGCTTGTGTTTGTCACCTGACCACTCTAAACGTTAGACTTTCGCTACTTTCAGGGGTTCCCTCACCCCCTTTATGTCAAAAAAGGATATGAAATGCTGGTGTCTTCAACGCCGGGAACACGACTTTTAAACGGATTGGTTCTGGCTCATCTTGCAGTTATCTGCCTTAGTAACGTCCTTGTTCAGCACCCGGTAACGTTAATGGGGTGGCATACTACCTGGGGTGCTTTCAGCTTCCCGCTGATTTTTGTTCTAACGGATCTGACCGTTCGGCTGACCGGGCAGCGGCTGGCCTATAGGGTTATCTGGCGCGCCATGCTGCCGGCATTGTTTCTGTCCTGCCTGCTGTCCACCCTGTTTCAGCCAGGGCACTGGACTCCGGAACGGCTGCTTGATATTTCATGGGTCAGTATTCGGGTCGCCTTTGCAAGCTTTGGTGCTTACGTGTGCGGTCAGATGCTGGATGCCGGGCTGTTTGGCCGGCTCCGGCGGCGAGGGCATGCCATGCTGGCGCCTTTGCTGTCGACGGTATTCGGGAATCTGCTTGATACCTTCGTATTCTTTACCATTGCCTTTTGGGGCAGCAGCGATCCGTTCATGGCGACACACTGGGTTGAAATTGCCTGGGTGGACTACGTCATCAAGCTGGTGATCAGCGGCCTGTTGTTTCTGCCGTTGTATGGTATTTGTTTAATGCTGCTTACGCGCCTTGTCAGGCCCGGTATGCCTGACACCGCATGATGGCTGATGCTCCCTTCAAGGATTATTGAATGTCTAGTCGTATTACGCTTCGCCAGCTGCATGTGTTCGTGGCTGTGGCGCGCTCCGGGTCCGTCAGTGCAGCCGCGCGCGAACTGGGTCTGTCACAGTCGGCAACAAGCCAGGCACTGACTGAATTCGAGCGTCAGCTGGGGGTAAGCGTTGCCGAACGGTTGGGTCGACGTCTCGAGTTGAATGCGGTGGGGCAGCGTCTTCTGTCCCGCGCTGAACAGTTACTGGATGACGTGGATCTGTTTGAAAGCGAGGCACGTGAGCCGGATGGCCCCTTGAGCGGTGAGTTGCGTCTATCGGCCAGTGCGACGGTGGGCAGCTATCTGATGCCGAGTATCATCGGTGGATTCACAGCGCGCTATCCTGATGTTCGGCTCGATCTAAAACTGCGCAATACGTATGAGGTCATTGATAGCGTCCGTCGCTTTGAAGCCGATCTGGGGCTCATTGAGGGCATTTGTCATCATCGCGAACTGATCAGTGTGCCCTGGCAGGAAGACAGGCTGGTTATTATTGCCGCCCCGGATCACCCGCTTGCTGCTACTCCCAACGTCAGTGCTCAGGCCCTTTCTGATGCCGACTGGGTTTTGCGTGAGGAAGGTTCCGGGACCAGAGCGGTTTTTGAAGCAGCCATTCATGACCGGCTTGGTCGACTCAATATTCGTCTCGAGCTGGGCCAGCACGAAGCAATCAAGCAGGCGGTACGTGCCGGTCTGGGGCTGGGATGCCTATCGGAGCTGGCTGTCAGGGAGGAGCTTGAGCAGGGCACGCTGGTGGAGCTGTGTCTTGACGGACTGTCACTGAAACGCCATTTCTATATGGTATGGCATGCCAGCCGCTATCGTAGTCCGGTGTGGCAGGCCTTCAAGGTACATCTTGACGAGATTGACCACGCCGGTCGCGCGCCTTTTTCACCGCCTTATACTGCCGGGAGCTAACCTCATGAGCATTGTACTTCACGCCCTGGATGAGGGCCGGGACACATCTCTTCACCCGCCGCTGGTTATTCTTCATGGGTTGATGGGGAGTGCTGATAACTGGCGTTCTCACGTCAAGCATTGGCAGGCGCATGGTCGAGTCATTGCACTTGATTTACGTAATCATGGCCAGTCGCCGCATGCAGAGGGCATGAGCTATAAAGCCATGGCGCAGGATGTGCTGGCTACGCTTGAGCGCCTGGAGGTCAAGCGCTGCTATCTGCTGGGACATTCCATGGGTGGCAAGGTGGCGATGACAGTGGCCCGGTTGTCTCCCGAAACAGTTGAGCGACTGGTAGTGGCAGATATTGCGCCACTGGCGTATCAGCATGGTCACGATGATGTCTTCAGCGCGATGCGTGAGGTTGAAAGGGCTACCGTTAAAACCCGGCAGGAAGCCGACGAGCTGATGGCGCACCATGTGGATCAGCGTATGACGCGCCAGTTTCTGGCGACTAATCTGGTTCGTGAGGCAGGGCAGCTGGTCTGGCGGGTGGGGCTTGATAACATTGAAACCGATTATCCACGGATAATTGCGGCCCCCGACGGTGATGGGCCGATAGATATGCCTTCGCTGCTGATCCGAGGTGGTGCGTCGCCGTATGTAAACGATGAGGGGCTGGCGGCAGCG
This sequence comes from Larsenimonas rhizosphaerae, assembly GCF_026240105.1. Lineage (NCBI taxonomy): Bacteria > Pseudomonadati > Pseudomonadota > Gammaproteobacteria > Oceanospirillales > Halomonadaceae > Larsenimonas > Larsenimonas rhizosphaerae. Next base: position 1,000,794 of record NZ_JAPIVE010000001.1, on the reverse strand, counting down.
AATGCGCTGATGACAGCGCTGGACGTTGAAACACTGGAAGGTGCAGGTCACTGGATACATGCCGAAATGCCGGAGCGCTTCAGGCAGTGTGTCGAGGCCTTTCTGACACGCTGAGACCAAGGCGTGTGTGGTGGCTCATGCGCCCTGGTCTCAGCGCCGCCACTCCATCAGGGCAGGGTCCAGCGGAAGAACGTTCACGGTACCGGGCGGCGCTGAGACGCCGATATATCGCTTCAGCAGCCGGTAGATGTCGGCATCAAACCGTGGCCTGTCATGACGCGTGCGGTAGGCATCGCCGATGCTGTCTACTGCCCCTAGATAGCACCATTGGTCAAAAAGATGCCCCCGCTCGTTCTGCTCACCTTCCATGACCAGAATTGGCCCGTGCCAGCTCCAGTTGGCAAGGCGCCATGGCGCCATGGCCTGGCGGGCCCGATCTTCATGGGCCTCCCGGGATTCGATGCCCTGACAGGCGCCTGCACAGCGCCCGAGCTGGTATGCAAAGCACCGGCCGTGCGCTGGTTCCAATCCAAGTGTTTCAGGGCAGAGTCTGTGCTCCGTCGCTGTTTTTTTGAGGGTCTCGAGTCCTTCGCGCCGATTCTTGAAAAGCCCGTAGCAGGCGCTTTCGTCATGCAGCCACTGTGATGTCAGTACCGGTGTGGCAGCGTGCTTCGGCCATTGCCAGGTCAGCAGGTTCTTTTGGCGTCGAAGCTTCCTGTTGAACAGCGGCTGGCGGGCCTTGATCAGTTCTATTTCTCGTAATTGCGCGCTGAAGTCGCCATCGGTCTGTTCATACTCGATGCGTTCGGTCTGCTGACTGATACGCAGTTCCCTGTCATCGTGCAGGGCATTTGTGAAGTGGCTCGCCACGCGGCTTCTGAGATCAATACTCTTGCCTACATAAAGCAGTGCCTGGTTGGCCCCGTAAAACAGGTAAACGCCCGGGGCGTGAGGCAGGCTTGTCAGTTCTTCCGGCGATACTCGAGCCGGCAGGGCGCGCAGGCGGAGTTGGGTCAAAAGGCGAGCCACCAGCGTTTCATGGTCGTGTTGATCGGCCAGTATTCTCCAGCGGGTCATCAGGTCGTCGGAGGTATCCTGATGTGTACCATCGGGATCAATACCGAATTCCAGACGACGAAGGCATACCGGCTTCAGTGGCAGAACCTGTCCTGCCTTGCGAGTATAGTGATGAAAAAAGGCCAGCCAGTAGCGGGCATTATCAATGATGGGTAATGCCTCACCAACCCAGTTAGCCAGCCTGTCGAAAAACTCCGCGTTCGGGGGCGAGGGAACCTGCCATGTGTCGGCCCGTGTGATGCTGTTATTGCGATACTCAACAAGGTGAAGGCGGGTCAGGCTGTCATGTGAGGGGCGAGGCCCGGTAGCAGTCGGTTCGATGAAGACCAGTGCATCAGGATGACAGGCCTGCAGAGAGGGCGGATGAATGGCGTGTCTCCCCGGGTAACGAGACAGTCTCAGCGTGAGGTTGTTTCAAGGTCACCATGGTAACGCTGAATAAATGCACGCATGGCTTCAACCGTTTCGTGGCTGCAATGATGCTCTATGCCTTCGGAATCGGCGCGGGCTATGGCATCCGGTACGCCAAGGGCCAGTAGCGTGTTAAGCACGACCTCATGGCGCTGAGCAACCTTGACGGCAAGGTTTTCTCCCTGCTCGGTCAGAAAGATGCCACGGTAGGGGCGTGCATTGACCAGGCCATCCCGCTTGAGGCGAGTGACGACCTTGGAAACCGCAGCCGGACTGACGCCAAAACGCTCTGCCAAGTCGCTGGCACGCGCTTCACCCAGATGGTGGTGAAGGTGGGCGATCTCTTCCACATAATCCTCAACGAGTTCGCGCTGGTGATCCTGGCGAACGCGTTCGAAATGCTCGTGATGTGGGGTTACAGTCATGACTCTCTCTTGTCACTCGCCAAAACGCACAAAATAACACAAAAACCGCCGGCTCCGTAGCCTGGCCAGGCCAGGATATCAAGAAAGAGCGGCTATATACGGTTCCAGCGCAATGCCTTCATGATAGCACGCTGCCCTGTCAGCACCTAAAGGCCTTTATGGATCGTTATTTTGGTGCAGGGGGCAGGTTATTGATATCCAGCGTGAGCCTGTCTACAGGAACCTTCTGTTCAATGGCATGATTGTCCAGTAGAAACTGTTGAAACCGCAGATAGCGGCCAGCGTCGGTTGCGGCCGGGCGAAGGGCAAATCGGCTCACGCTTTGCTGCCAGGCCTGATGGTTTAGTTCATTGTCAAGGACCGGGTCATAGGCCTTGAACAACTCCCAGCCTTCGTTGGGGTGGTTGATGGTCCAGAGCGCCGCTTCCTCGATGGCTTTCATGAAGCTGGAGAAGGCGCGTTGATGGCTGGCGATGGTTTCGGTATTGGCAATGAATACCAGTTCTTCATAGGCGGGAACACCATGTTCCTCGATGTAAAAGGGCCGCCCCTCGACGCCTTCCTGGGCCATTTGTGCCAGTTCAAAGTTGCGGAAGGCGCCAGTAACGGCATCCACCTTGCCGCTGATCAAGGCAGGTGTCAGTGAAAAGTTCACGTTGACCAGATCAATGTCATGTTCACTGAGCCCGCTGTGCTTGAGCATGCCATCCAGCAGGACACGCTCGACACCACCGACCGAGTAGCCGACTGATTTTCCCTTCAGGTCCGAAAGCGACTTGATGTTGCTGTCCTTGCGAACCACCAGAACATTCAGTGGCGTGCCGATCAGCGTACCGACGCGTACCAGCGGCAGGCCCTGGCCCACCTGCAGGTGTAGCTGAGGCTGATAGCTCAGTGCCAGATCGATCTGGCCGGCGGCTACCAGTTTCGGCGGAGCGCTGGGGTCTGCTGGGGTACGAAGGGTGACGTCCAGGCCGTGTTCCTTGAAGAACCCCTTCTGATGGGCAATCACGATTGGCCCATGAGTCGGATTGACGTACCAGTCGAGCATGATGGATAGCGATGTGACCGGTGGTGGAGCGATCGGGTCGGCTTCTGCCGGTGCCGCGGGGGCAATGGCTGAATCATCTGCACGTGCAAGTGATGGCAGCGTGGCTGCTGCCGTCATAAAGGTTGCGGTCTTGAGCAGCCAGCGGCGTGAGTGATTGGTGGTTGTCATGATGGATATCCTTGTCGAAACATGCTCAGAGGGTTGTCGTGCGTTGTTGCCATGGCACCAGCCAGCGGCTTAGCCAGTCCACCAGTTGATAAAGGCCTACCGCGATGATGATCAGCATGAACAGAGCAGCAAACATCAGATCAGTCTGCATTCGCCCATTGGCCTGCAGCATCAGGTAACCGAGCCCCTGGCTCGAACCTACCCATTCCCCAATGACGGCACCTATTGGTGCCGCGGTGGCTGCCATGCGAAGTCCTGAGCACAGTGAAGGCAGGGCGGCAGGTAGCTGGATGCGAAACAGGCGCTGACGCCGTGTTGCACCGAGTGTGGTGGCCATGTCGAGCCACGCGGCAGGCGTGTGGCGCAGGCCGTCAAAGCAGGTAGAGGCGACCGGGAAATAGATGATCAGCATGGCCATGACGACCTTGGAAAGCAGTCCGTATCCCAGCCACAGCATCAACAGGGGCGCGATGGCAAAAATGGGGATGGTCTGTGAGGCCAGTAGTAGCGGAAGCAGGATGCGGCGTACCGGCAGAAAGGCCGCCAGCAGCAGTGCTGTCAGAATGCCCAGCAGAACGCCTCCCACAAAACCTAGGAGAATTTCCAGTGCAGTGTAAAGCCCGTGGGTGATTAGTAGGGGAGCAAATCGCTCCAGTGCCTGAATCACCGACAAGGGGCCTGGCAGGATGTAGCGGGGCAGGTCGGCAAGACTGACGATCGCCTGCCAGGCAATAATCAGCACTGTCAGTGTGAGTGCCAATGCGATCAGTTTTCGGCTACCGGTTGCAAGGGCGGTCATGGCGCTATACCTCCGAGCTGGCTCATGATGTGGCGCTCAAGGGCATCACGCTCCTCCAGTGAGAGTTCGGCAGGACGTTGTCCTTTTCGCGTGGAAAGGTGTTCCAGTTGGCCACTGGCAAGAATGTAAATATCATCACTCAGCCGTAGTGCCTCGCGAGGATCGTGAGTGACCATCAATACGGTTCGTTCGGCAAGAAGTTCGATCGACAGGGCGTGCAGCTCGCTGCGGGTAATGGCATCCACAGCGGAAAAGGGCTCATCCATCAGTACGATGGGCGCGGGTTGCATCAATGTGCGTGCCAGGGCTACTCGCTGGCGCTGCCCACCGGAAAGCTGATTTGGTCGGCTTTTTGCCCGATCGGCGAGTTGCAATCGTTCAAGCAGGGCGTGCGCCTGGTCACGATGCGTATCATCCAGCGTGTTTCGAAGTCTGGCGCCAATGGTTATATTATCCATGACATTGAGCCAGGGCAGTAGTGCATCCTGTTGAGCCATCCAGGCAATGCCCTGAGGGGGCAGCGGATTGCCACGGTGATCCGTGACCATAAGCGTTGGCCTGTCTGGCGCCTCCAGCCCGGCAATCAATCGCAGCAGTGAGCTTTTGCCACAGCCGCTTCGGCCCAGCAGACAGGTCCAGGTGGCAGGAGCAAATGTGAATGACAGATCTTTAAACAGCGGGCGTTGCTGATAGGACAGGGTAGCGTTGGCCACCTGCAGGCCAGGTACAGATGTCATTTACTTTCTCCGCTGGTAGCGCAGAGATAAGTTGCGATTGCGCGCATGGATATCCCTCCGCCGGTATAATCCGGATCAGGTTCAATGGGTTGTGGCAAGCACTCTCAGCCCGTAGGCACCCCCATCCTTCAAGAAAGTGTAACGTGTTATCGATCAGAGCGACCAGCGAAATGTCAGAGCCTTCAGATTCCCCTCCCGCGACGCTGACTCGCGCTGTGGCATCCTTTTTGAAGGACAGCCGACTGGTGGTGCTGCCGATTGCCTTTGATGACAGCGCCAACTGGCTGTGGCGAAGCCATGAACTCGATGCAATCATCAAAATGCCGCGTACGCCGACATGTGATGGCAGCTTCTGGCAGGGCATGCATGCGCTTTTTCAGGTAAATCGCTGGAGAGACGCTCCGAGTCGCCCCGAGTTGAAGGCATGGCTGCCGCCTCTGCCGCTCGAGGTGCTTGCGATGCGCTACCTCGGTGTGGTGGCGGAGCGCCCGTTATGGGCGTTGCCTTGGGTCGAGGGTGACCGGGTCGAATGGACATCACTCACGGCGCAAACTCTGGGGCATACCCTGGGACAGATTCATGTTGCGACCCAAGGGGAGTGTGTAGGGGATCCTGTATCAGCCGATCGTCAGACAAGTCTTTCAACATGGTCGGCCCGGGTTATCGATTTTTTGAAGGCAATGGATGGCTCGCCCTTGCCGGTAACGCCATTACCGCCCTCCGTGGGTACGGTAATGGCGTTACCTGATATGCGTCCTGATCAGTTTCTGCAGGGAGCGCAGCGGCTGATCTGGTGTGACTGGGAGGCGCTGGTGCGGGCGCCGATCGAATTTGACTGGACCCTTCTGGAATTGATGGTGCCTTCGGGGATGGCAAGGCAGGCCTTTATTGCCGCTTATCAGCAACATATGCCAGTGCCCTCTATCAGGGGGCATCGCGCATGGTATCGTCGGATACTTCATGCCATGCAGGTCACCGGCCCGTGTGAGTATGCACGCGTGGAAGAGGCGTCAGTCTGGATAGACCTTCTGTCATCGTGAAAACGTGGTATGAAATAGGGTAGTGACCAGTGAATACAATCGAGTGGAATATGCCTTGACGGATTTTAATAGTGTGTATGTGGTGGCCGGCCTGCTGGTCGTGCTCAGTATCCTGGCCAGCCGCGTGTCAGCCCGTATTGGTATGCCATTACTCCCCCTGTTTCTCTTTATCGGCATGATGGCCGGTGAAGAGGGTGTGCTGGGCATCCATTTTGATGATTACTCCAGAGCTTATGTGATCGGTCAGCTGGCTCTGGCGATGATTTTGCTTGATGGGGGGTTGCAGACACGGATGTCGACCTTCCGCGTGGGGCTTAAACCCGCTTTGTCGCTGGCAACACTCGGGGTCTTCATTACCAGTGGTCTGGTTGGCGTCGTCGCCATGTGGGTATTCGACCTGTCCCTGCTTCAGGGGTTACTGGTAGGAGCGATTGTAGGGTCTACCGACGCGGCAGCTGTATTTTCAATGCTCAACGGTCAGGGGATCAAGCTCAACGAGCGCGTTGGCGCCACCCTTGAAATCGAGTCCGGTACCAACGACCCGATGGCTATTTTCCTGACTCTGATTTTGTCCCAGATGCTGGTGGGGCAGGTAAGTGGTGTCTTTGAAACTGTCATGCTGTTCGTTGAACAGTTTGGCTGGGGGCTTGCTTTCGGCCTTGGTGGAGGATGGTGCATTGGCAGGCTTCTCAAGTGGCTGGATCTGGCTTCCGGGCTGTATGCCCTGTTGACCATGGCGCTGGGCCTGACGCTGTTTGCCTTGACCAATATGGTGAATGGGAGTGGTTTTCTTGCCATCTATCTGATGGGGCTTATGGTTGGCAATGTGCGCGGTCAACATATCGAACACATTTTGCCCGTGCATGATGGCATGGCCTGGCTCAGTTTGATTGCGCTGTTTCTTGTTCTGGGAATGCTGGTGACTCCAAGTCAGGTACTGGATTACCTGTGGCCTTCCCTGCTGGTGTCTGCTTCGCTGGTACTGGTCGCTCGCCCCATCGCCGTCATGCTTAGTCTGAAGCCCTTTTTCGGCTTTCGCTGGAAGGAGTTGATTTTTATATCCTGGGTAGGCCTTCGAGGTGCTGTCCCTATCGTGCTGGCCATTTTGCCAGTGATCAGCGGTGTTGAAGAGTCGGATATCTACTTTAATGTTGCCTTTGTGGTGGTGCTGATGTCACTGATCGTGCAAGGCATGTCATTGGCGCCCATGGCTCGATGGATGAAGGTTGTCGTACCCCCAAGCGCATCACCCTCACGACGGCGCACCATGGGAGTGTTACACGAAAATGATTATGAAATGCTGATGTACCATGTCGATAACCGAGGTGTGGAAAAAATACCGTTGCGGTATCTTCGTTTTCCATCCGGCACCTCACTTGCGGCGGTATTTCGTGATCACGAAATGATTTATCCGAAGGGCAGCACCGAGCTTGAAAAGCACGACCTTGTATGTGCGATTGGGCGTTCCGGCGATGTAGCGGCGCTGAATCGCATGTTTGATGGTGAAGCACGCCTCAAGGTGGCTCGTGACTTCTACGGTGCCTTCATCATTGATGGCAATGCGCCAATGCTGGAATTGGCACAGGCTTATGGGTTAACGCTTAGTGCCGGAGAAAAGGACAAGCTGTTGGGTGAGTTCATTGCCCGTCGTGTGGGTGGAAATCCGGTAGTAGGTGACGATGTGGACTGGCATGGCATCCACTGGGTTGTACATGAAGTGCAAGGCAATCAGGTGCTGAAGGTCGGCCTGCGTCTGCAGTAAGATATTGACGTCCCATACTTTTTTGGCATCAAGTTTTATTGTAACCAGACGTAATTGATGTTTATGATATGTTTCAAGCGTATCTTGTTGAGTCTGCATGCTTTTCTTGCACGTAAATAACGCATGGAAACCCTTTTTTTCAAGAGACCATTCCTGGAAAAGTGTTTGTAGACTATTGGAAAGATCAGAAGCACAAGTGGAGTCGGCCATGACAATGATTGAATTGCTGGGGAGGTACAAACGGGCTGTAGCCAGTAATCAGCGCGTAATATCCATGCATTTGGAGCGAGGCGCCTCATCGGCCGAACTTTTCGAGATGCTGCACTGGCAGGGTTGCCTGAAGCATCATCAGCAAGTGCTGCTTCGCTTTATCGTCTACCCCTTTATTGCTCCAGATCTCGACTGTGAACAGCTTCAGGAGCAGAACTATGTCAATGCACTTTGCCATGATCTGACGGTTGCCAACGCCAATACGCTCTCTCATATCCTCCTGTTTCTGAATAATGCCTATACCGCCTATCTCCGCTGGGATGCAGAAACCGTACCCACCGAGACCTGTTGATACAGGTAACAATTGATAAGGCGCCCGGAAGGGCGCTTTTTTTGTATGTTCGCCCTTTTTGTAACCAGATGTTTCGTTGTCAGCATACGCTGAGTCGCAAAAATTTCATGAAAAGTAGTAATTTTCTAATCTTATAGGTTGGTGTCTTTTCCACTACTGTACTACAAATAGGGGGTGGGTAGCTGCTTTAAAAAAGGTTGTTTTTTAATGAGATAGGGAGAGTTGTTTTATAAACTCATGTTTTTTAAGGGTTTTTTTTGATAGCCAAATTTAATTTAGGAAGGTGAGCCGATAGTTATTTTTGGGAGTATTAGACTGATTTTTTTGAGATTAGTGTTTGTAATCTTTTTGTGTGATGTGTAATCTAGCTGCAAAAGGTAACAAAAAATTTCAAAAGACCTTTAAGAAGAAAACTGGATTACAAAAAAACCATATTCAAGCGACATTCGAGGATCTCACCCATGAACTCTGCATCCAGCCTGCTCGAAGATATCCGTAACGTTAACCTGTCCTACCTGTTGCTGGTTCAGCGACTGTTGAACGAAGACCGTGATCAGGCCATGTTTCGGCTGAAGATCAGCGCAGAGATGGCTAACGTGCTGAGTGGTTTGCCGATTTCCGAGCTTGCCAAGCTTGCCAGCTCAAGCCAGTTGCTGTGCCATTTCTCTCTTGATAGCGTGCCAGCGCTTGAGGCACTCACCGGCAGCAACCGCACTAACGATCTTCAACGTACCCATGAAGCCATTTTGCTGGCAGGGCGCTCTGGTGGCGAAGCAGTAGCAGGAGGTAAGCGTCGTGGCTGATAAAAGCGTTCTCAATGAGGTTAAACAGGTTCAGATGGCCATCGAGCTGATTGAACTCGGTGCCCGGCTTCAAGTGCTTGAATCCGAAACAGATCTGAGTCGTGGCCGCCTTATCAAGCTCTATAAGGAAATACGGGGCATGTCGCCACCCAAGGGGATGCTGCCATTTTCGACTGACTGGTTTGTTACCTGGTCACCGAATATCCACTCATCGCTTTTTTACAATATTTATCGCTATGTCAGTGAGAGCAGTGATTGCTCACGGATGGATGCGCTCATTAAAAGCTACAAACTGTATCTGGAGCAGATTTCACTGCTTGAGGAAGATGAAGCGGTACTCGGACTGACACGGGCCTGGACGCTGATTCGTTTTTTCGAAAGCGACATGCTGCAGCTGTCACCTTGTACTCGCTGTGGCGGCCAGTTCGTGGCTCACGCGCACAGCCTTGAACATAATTTTGTATGCGGTATTTGTCAGCCTCCTTCTCGTGCAGGCAAGACCAGGAAAGCGGCCGAGAAGAAACGTCTTCAACAGGAAGGAGTGCAATAGCCCTTGGTTCAATTCTGGTGGTCATGTCGATGTCTGAAGTACGCATATGGATATTCCTTGCTGTATTAGCCCCGGTACACTGTACCAGGGCTTTTTTTAATGGTTTTTGAATCCATCATGTGGAATTGAGGATTAGATATCGAAATCCAGTTGAGCTCCTGCAAGGTAACAATACTCGCTGTCTGGCTGTTTCTGGCCTAGCAGTACCAAGTGGTTTCCCTGTACTTCGAATCGCATTTTGATGGGTTTGGGAGGGTTGAGGGAGGCATCTACCTGATATTTTGTATGCTCATGGCCTTCAAGCCAAAAATCTCCCCGTCGTTTTTCATCGTCCGCCTTTCTGCTCGCAATAAGCGTCAATGTGCCATAGAGCCCCTGCGGCAAGCCTCGAATGGTCAAGGCTTCAAATACATCGTCATGTCCGCTGTATAGATTGTGTGCAATCAGGGTCTCATTCTGGATACTGGCGCTGGTATCGCCTGTGCCCGTCGTTCGCCCCTTGTTATTGTGCCCGCTATAGCCCATCGAGGTGGCCCATACGCCATCGAGCGGCCGACCTTCGGTAGTCAGGACGCGAGAGCAGCCTGCGGCAGAATTTTGCCCGGTGCTCGAACCTGACTCATTGCTGGCAATCATGACGTTGATGTTATTGAAGGCCGACTTTTGATCCGGGCTGAAGGAAAAAACGATACGTTTTCCCTTGAAGTCTGCGGCACTGACTGCCGGACGTGAGTGCAGTAGCTCACCAAGTTTCATGGCCCACCAGGTTCTCATGGCACAGCGCATGGGGGGAGAGGGATGTACATTATCGTCCTGTAGCCATGGGCCCAGCTCCTGTGTGAGTCGATAAAAGTCCCAGGCTGGCCTGTCATTGTCCCAATCCCAGATTGCCGGTGAAAATTCCTTGATCAACGGCCAGCATATTTCTCGATTGTAAGTGGCGGTTTCACGGGGTTTTGATTTCTGGGGGCGACGATAGGTCAGCCCGAGATAAAGAGGGGTGTAGCCTCTATCGGCAATGCCCTGCAATACGGTGCGCATGCCCGTGTAAATTTCCTCGGCACCTCCGGGGTAAGGACCTTTGGCAGTGACTGAATTGCCCGGTCCATGAACCAGTATCAGCCCCTTTTCTGCACCTTTCATGGGGGCAAGCATGTTATCCAGATAGCGCACATATCCATCAACGGCCCGCCCGGAAACAGCCATGCCTGTAGCCCAGCGCGTTGATGCCGGCAGACCTACCTGTGTAAGGCGAAATTGCATCTCATCGGCATCCTCACTTCCGTTTCCTGTCATCCACATGATGGATGCGCCAAACGCCCCGATTCGATCCGGATAACGGCGAACATGAGTGCTGTTGATAACGCCTGCATAAGTGGAATAATCCATGAGTCACCTCGTTGTATTGGAATATTTACAATTCGCTACCTTGCAGTGCTCAGCATGGGCTTGTGAGTCGGCTATATCACGGAACAGGGAGTGTCCTATTAAGTGGGACACCGGGTTATAAACGTTTGATGCCGGTTTCCAAATGCGAGGTGTTATCGGCCCAATGGATATTGCATGTGGTGTAGTGTGTTCTACCGGAGACAGTTCAAGCTTCTTTGTATCTTGAACAGGGCCTTGTCGATCAGGCGGTGGATAATGCTTTGCATCCATTACTGACCGACCGGAGTGCGTCTGAACATCCGAAGCCCTGCAATGAGCCTTGAATGTCCGGATTGGAAAGTCTGAGTCTTTTAACATGAAAAATTGCGCTAACGCTCTGGCGACTGTTTCATGAACGAACCAGAAAAGCCGAGAAACAATGCTCCTGTCTACCAGGCTGCGCCGGGGTGGGGCGCCATTTATACGCTATCTGATGAGCAGCATGTTCGATAAGGCATTTCCAGCAGCCCGCTCGGATTAACGTGAGTCTGCTATAAGGGGTATATCGACGGGACATACTTTCAAGTCAGAGTTTTTTCCGGGTTGAAAGAAGGGCTGGCTGTATATGTCTATCAGGTCGCATCTGTAAGGTCAGCTGCCGATGGGCCTCCAGGCAGCAACACTCGCTTTCAACTCAAGCAAGTAGCTGTGGTTATTCAATGCAGGTAGAGTTGCGCCTGTTCAGGGGAGGCTTAAGTAATAAAGCTGTGGCTACTGATAGTAGAAGTACAAGTAGTGTTATGGGTGCCGACAGAACTTGCAAGGAATGTGAGAGCAATACTAACCACATTAGCATCGATATATTTGGGACTGGAAAAGGGTTTCCATGTGATATATCGAAGGTAACTCAATGATGTATTTGCCCATATCCGTATAACCGTATGCATCAGCATGCAAGGCCGAGGCTTCAGGATTACCGTGAGCTGTGGATACCACTCGATATACGGTGAGCCTCCAGTCTCGGAGAGCTCACCGATCCATTTGTTCCTGTAAGCCAGTAATAATAAGTTGGCTCAATAAGAATTATTGACAGAGTAATAGCGCATACCTTGTCAACTCAAAATAATTCGCATGGCCATCATTGCTTTTATGAAAGGTAATTTAATGAGCATTCCTGAGTGAGTCATCAGTGGAGTTCGTAAGCAAACTCACCCTGCTCATCAAGCATGATATCGAGCCGTTCGATTGCTTCACCTCGTGCCATGCGATCCAGTACCTGTGCTGCCAGCGAGGGCATGAGTGACCCGGAAAGAATATTGTCGATACTACGTGCGCCGCTATCGGTATCGGTACAGCGCTCGGCAATCGTCTCTATAATGGCCGGGTCATAGGCCAGCATTGCGCGATGGTTGTATTCGAAACGACTTTTGATGCGGTCAAGCTTGAGACGCACGATGTTGGCCAGAATCTCCTTTTGTACCGGGTAGTAAGGGATGATATTGAGCCGCCCGAGGAACGCAGGCTTGAATACGGTGTTGAGTTGGTTCCGAAGACCGTTAACGATGTCATCAGGCGCCGGTAGTGTCTCGGCGCCCAGGCAGCGCCGCATTATCTCTTCGGTGCCCACGTTGGAGGTCAATAAAATGACGGTATTGCGGAAGTTGATCTCGCGTCCTTCACCGTCATCAAGTACACCCTTGTCGAAGACCTGGAAAAAGAGTTCCAGAACATCGGGGTGCGCTTTTTCAACTTCGTCAAGAAGCACCACACTATAGGGCTTGCGTCTGACGGCCTCGGTCAGCACACCGCCTTCACCGTAACCCACATATCCGGGGGGGGAGCCTTTGAGGCTCGAGACGGTGTGGGCCTCCTGGTATTCCGACATGTTGATGGTGATGACATTGCGCTCGCCGCCATAGAGTGTATCCGCCAGCGACAGGGCAGTTTCGGTTTTGCCTACGCCACTGGGGCCTAGCAGCAGGAAGACACCGATCGGCTTGTTGGGATCTTCCATACGTGCGCGTGAAATGGCGATACGCTTGCCGATTTCCGCAAGGGCATGATCCTGTCCCAGCACACGCTCGCCCAGCAACTCGGGCAGTTGCTGAACAGTCGTGATCTCGTCTCGTACCATCTTGCCCAGTGGGATACCTGTCCAGCCGGAAATGACTTCCCCGATCACGTTGCCATCAACATGCCCATGTACCAGCGACTGCGCCTCCTGAACCTGTAAAAGTTCACGTCGTGTATCGCCGATCTGCCGGCCCAGCGCTTCAGAATCTTTTTCGCTATCCACTGTCGCCGTATTACTGGTCAGCTCATTACGCCGGGCTTCCAGCGTTTTCAGACGCTCGACAATTGCCATCTCGCGCTGCCAGCGGGACTCGAGTGACTCGATCTCATGTCGAGTGTTCTCAAGTGTCTCATTCAGTGTCACCAGCGCGTCACCGTGATCACTACCCTCGAACTGCTCGCGTTCGAGCACCTGAATCTCGGTCTGAATGTTATCAACGCGGCGATGGGCATCCTCCAGTGCAGCAGGTTGTGAGGATTGCGCCAGTGCTACCCGCGCACAGGCGGTATCCAGCACGCTAACGGCCTTGTCAGGCAGCTGACGACCGGTAATGTAGCGATGGGACAGACGGACGGCCTGAACAATGGCGTCGTCCATGATGGTCACGCCATGATGCTCCTGCATGCGGCTGGACAGGCCGCGCAGCATGTTAATGGCTACCGGCTCTTCGGGCTCCTCGACCTTGACCACCTGAAAACGGCGGGCGAGGGCGGCGTCCTTTTCAAAGTACTTCTTGTACTCGGCCCAGGTTGTAGCAGCGATGGTGCGAAGCTCGCCTCGTGCCAGTGCAGGCTTGAGCAGGTTGGCGGCATCACCCTGGCCGGCCTGACCACCGGTGCCGATCAGCGTATGAGCCTCATCAATGAAAAGAATGATTGGCTGGAGGCTCTTGCGCGTCTCTTCGATCACGTTTTTAAGACGGTTTTCGAACTCACCCTTGACGCCGGCACCTGCCTGTAAAAGGCCGAGATCCAGTGTGCGCAGTTCGACATTTTTCAGGGGGGGCGGTACGTCACCGTTGACGATGCGGAGTGCCAGGCCCTCGACCACCGCAGTCTTTCCCACCCCGGCTTCGCCGGTAAGGATCGGATTGTTCTGACGCCGGCGTGTCAGAATATCGACCATCTGGCGTACTTCCTGCTCTCGTCCCAGTACAGGGTCAATGCGACCGGCTCGGGCATTGCCTGTCAGGTCAACGGTGTATTGATCCAGCGCCGGTGTCTTTTGACTGCGAGTGCCAGCGGCCGCCCCCGATGCCCCGCTTGCGTTAAAAGCGCCTTCGGAGGGAGGACTGGCATGATGCTCCTCGCTGCTGCCGGTTACCAGATCACTGAAATGGGCCTGCAGGTCATCTACATTGATACGCTCGAGTGCGCGAGCACCATCAATCACCACACGGCGCAGCTCGTCATCCTTTAAAAGCGCGAGCAGCAGATGGCCACTGCGTATCAGAGTGTCGCCCTGGTCGATGGAGGCAATGACCCAGGCGCGTTCGATTAATTTCGTGATGCGCGGGGACAGGGCGGGCGTTCGGGTGTTGCCGGTCTTGAAGGTTGAAATGGTCTCTTCCAGCTGACCGGCCAGGCGATCAAGTGCCACATCATAATGGCGCGCAATGCGCAATACGTCGTTATCATCGCTGTCGAGCAGCTTTAACAGCAAATGTTCGACGTCGACGTCATACTGACGTTCCGCAAGACAGAGTGCTGCTGCACCCTCGGTAGCGGTGCGGGTGGGGTCATTGAGCTTATCGAACAAAGATTTGAGACTCACGCCGTGGCTCCATTGTAGAAAATGTCAAAGATTGCATGCCCGTGTGCCCGGGACTGACGATTGCCGGATTTAAGCCAACCCAGATGCCCCGGGCGAACATTGCCGGCCGCACCAAGCTGTGGTTCTGGAATGGCATCACGATCAAGTATCAATTCGATCTGGAAATCCAGTTCGATGCCAACATAAAAGCGCACCATGCGTACGAGCTTTCGATACTGATCGGTGCCGGGTAGCAGAGCCTCATAGGCTTCAAGGGATAATGGTCCGAAAGTAATGCGAAAAGTGGATTGGTAGTCCTTGACCCGGGTGCCGGCGATGGCACTTTCCCCAAGCCGGGCGTTGGACTGGCCCAGGCAGGTGTATTGATCACGTTCAAGAGTGATCCAGCGCCCGGCAAAAGAGCTGACATGGCAGGGCTGGCGGAAGGTGTACTCAAGCATTGCCTGCAGGTTGCCGGCATTGCGCGGCCGTTGCGTCCAGAGTCCTGAAAACCAGTCAAACAGTTCACGGCGCAGTGTTGCCGGATCGTCTTCGGCGAACGTTTTGTCCATGGTGTGCCGGGTCAGGCCGGTCAGATGCAGAAGGGCATCTTCAAAGGCAGCGCTGCCCTTGCGCTCGTACTCGATATGAAAGCGGTACTTTTGCCATGCCTCATAGAAGAGCGCCGTCATTCGATGGGAGAAAAAGTCCATGAAGGCGTGAGCTGCATCGTCACGCTTTTCCATATGACGGTTGATCAGCAGTTCGGTATAGGGGCGAGGCAGTACGCCGGACGGGCCGACCAGCCCCATGAACGTGACCTGAACCTCGCTGAGCGGGGCATCACCGGCCGGGCCGGAAGGCACGCTTTCAAAGCGCAGGTCGCTGATCTCGCTGGGTGGGAAGTTCAGCGACAGCAGGCTACGAAATCTCAACGGGTCCTGATGAGGACGATTTTCAGGATCAATACGACCGTTACGGCTGTAGTGCAGACGTAACAGTCGGACCAACTGGAAAAAGCCGAAACGCCAGGGCTCCGCACGCGCCTGATCGATCAGACCAGGGGCTGAGTACCGGTTCTTGGAGGCCATTGGGCAACTCGTTGTTCGCGCTGGGGCGAGCGCAGGGTCAATTGGGTGAAGCTGTTCAGAGAGCAGTACATGCCGAAAAAGCGATCCAGCACCATGGCAAAGAGGTAGATACCGCTACCGGTGAACTGGCTCTCATCCAGAGTCAGCGTAATACCCGTGCCACGTACGAAGGATGGTCTGGGATGGCCGATACGGGTCATGACCGGCGCACTTTCGACGGCGGTAATGCCGTTGATCTGTTTTCGGGTCGCTGACGTTTCGCGATAGTTGTAAAGCGTTAAAAGCTCCATCAATGCTTCGCGCCCGTCATTGACCAGCGACATGTGATTGAGAGACAAGTGTGAGACAAGGCGCCAGACTCGACCCTTGCCCAGTGGTGGGCGTACCGGTGCAGTCGGTTTTCTCAAGGCTCGAATACGTTGCACTACCTGTTCCTGCTCCATGGTGAAATCTCCCTGAGGGTGGCCAATGGCCATCAGCCCTGGCAGTTCACGGTTGCTGCAGGTAAGGCGCAGGCTCAGAGTGTCGCTGCTGCTCTCAACAAGCTCCAGCTCTCGATCCACTATTCGAAGTCGCATGTCCGTCCCCGGGTCCTGCCTGCTGGTTCCTGCCACCCTACGTCCGATCCAGTAGCTCTGATGCTTTCCATGATCACTGTCGCGAGGTTCGAAAAAGGGCAGGCAGGGCGTAATTTCATCGCGTGTTGCGCTGCGTACGACGCGGGTTACCTCATCGATGGAGACAATTTCCGTCGAATGGGCGTGACGCACGTCGGGTACCACGGGGTACTCGTGACGGGTATGGGTCAGGCGAATGGGCTCGGCCTGCTGAGTGAAAAGATTGACGATCGGTGTGCAGCCCAGACGAAAATTGTGCCGGCCAAGCGTCTGCTCCAGACGTGCCAGCTGATCCATCTGATCATATTGATGAAACGAAATATTGACCTGCACAGCGGTTACGGAATGATCGGCCAGCCGCCGGGACAGGCCGCTGAGATCAAAAAAAAGAAACTTTTCGGGAAAGACAAAGTATTCATGCAGAAGCCTATAGCCCATGAAGGAACGGGATGAATAATCGATCAGTCCTTCTTCGGCATCAAAGCCAACCGGCGTGATGGCATCATGATCAAGTGCCACTTCCCGGCGCTGACCCTTGTCGATAAAGCTCAGACTGACGCGCGCCACGTTATTGAACAGTAATTCGTGCAGTGTGTGCATCAGGCCGCCTTCCCCATCCAGAAAAAAGCGCAGGCGATCAACGGCCATCCTGGAAAAGTCGGTGTTGCCAAGACTTTCAAGAGAGAGGCTTAGGCGCGCGACATGCTCACTGCCGTGGGCATTGAAGCCCGATCGCTCCAGGCGCTTCATGCTGGCGTTTGTCACGGCAATGGGCCAGATATCGACCGGATAACAGGTGCGAAAACGACAGAAGGCATCGCCTACCGGACGCGAATGCAACAGGCTGTGACGCGGGACGTGGTAACACCCGGTCAGCGAGGTCTGTCTGCCTGGTTCAAACTCGACAATCGACATTGATGGCGTGGGGCGCAGATAGTGGGGATACAGCACGTCCAGAAAGGACTCGACGATTTCCGGAAAGTCGTCATCAAGCTTTTTGTGGACGCGCGCGCTCAGGAAAGCAAAGGATTCGATCATGCGCTCGGCATGAGGATCCTCACAGCGATCGCCTTCCAGTAGCAGGCGAGAGGCGATCTTGGGATAGCGTCCGGCGAACTCCTGCCCCAGAAAACGCAGGTGCGAGAGTTCCTTTTCGTAGTAGGGGAGCAGATCGTCGAGCATCAGGTAAGATTCGAAACCTTGTATTGGCGGGTGGTCACCTGGAGCACGGCATCGAAGGCGACTCGCTGGGAGGCTTCGCTGAGTGACAGGACGGCTTCAACACGGAACTGTAGCACCCGGTCATGATGCTCCTGGTTGAGCAGGCGTACCCGGACATTACTGAAGCGTCTATCTCCATGCTCTATGGTACGTTCGAGCTGGCGCTGGATCAGTCGCCGATCCACGCTGCTGTGTAATCCGCGGCTGATGAAGTCGGGCAGGCCATAGTCAAGCAGGGTGCCTTGCAGGGCTGGCCAGTCGTCCAGTTCACGGGCAATGAGTTCGCGACGAGTGTTGACCAGCAGCTCGAGATCACGCACGACGCTTGCCTTGTACTCGATCAGCGAGCACAGGTGTCCAGGGCGTGGTTCGCTTGACCTGGCAGGGTCATCATCGAGTAGCCTGTCCAGCAGAGTCGGTACCATTTGCAGGTGGTCACTCATCAGCGGGGCGCTCCTTCAGCATGGCAGGGATCTTTCACAGGCAGGGATCAGGAGATATTTCTGATGCCTGCCTGTGCCTGATCAGGAACTGCGCGTGGATTGCGGCAGTTCGGATACCAATCGCAGCGATGCGGTCAGCTCATCAAGCTGATAGTGCGGACGCAGGAAGGTGACCGCCTTGTAGACGCCGGGTTTCCCGGGGACTTCAGCAACCTCTACACGGGCTTCACGCAGTGGATATTGCGCCTTCGCTTCCTGACCAGCGTTGTCATCGAGCAAAACGTATTGAGACAACCATTCGTTGAGGTAGTCCTCGACGCTTTGGCGTGATGCAAAGCTCCCCACCTTGTCGCGCATGATGGCCTTCATGAAATGAGCGATACGCGATGTGGCGAAGATGTACTGCAGTTGCGAAGAGAGTCGAGCGTTGGCGTTGGCAACGTCGGTATTGTAGTGCTTGGGCAGCTGCGCCGATTGCGTGCCGAAAAAGGCCGCATAATCGGTGCCCTTGCAATGAACCAGCGGGATGAAGCCCAGATCCGAAAGCTCCTTCTCGCGACGATCGGTGATCGAAATTTCGGTTGGGCACTTGAGGGCCACTTCACCATCATCGGTCTGGAAGTTATGTGTCGGAAGGTCCTCTACCAGGCCGCCGCCCTCGACGCCCCGAATGGCGACACACCAGCCATATTTTGAAAAGGCATCGTTGACACGTGCGCCCATGGTATAGGCCGCATTCATCCAGAGATAGCGGTTGTGGTCTCGTCCATCGACGTTTTCGGTGAAGTTGAATTCTTCAACCGGCGTGGTTTCTTCGCCATAGGGCAGCCGGCCAAGAACATGGGGCAGGGTGAGGCCCACGTAGCGGGCATCTTCCGAGTTGCGAAAGGATTTCCACTTGGCGTATTCGACCGTGTCGAAGATTCTTGACAGGTCGCGGGGGCCTGACATGTCCGTAAAGGAGTCCCAGCCAAAGAGCTCGGGAGAGGCCGATGAAATAAACGGCGCATGCGCCGCGGCGGCCACATGGGAGATCTGCTCGAGCAGGTACATGTCCTGAGGATGACGCCCGAACTCATAGTCACCAATGAGCATGCCGTAAGGCGCTCCACCGAAGGTGCCATATTCTTCTTCGTAGACTTTCTTGAACAGCGCGCTCTGATCAAATTCAGAAGCCGACTTGAGATCCTTGACCAGATCCTTTTTGGATGCGTTCAGCACATGAATTTTCATGTTGGTGCTGGTTTCAGTCTGGTCGGTCAGGTACTTGAGCCCGCGCCAGGAGGATTCGAGCTGCTGAAATTCTCCGGCATGCATGATTTCGTTGAGCTGTTCGGACAATAGCGAGTCGATCTCTGCAATTCGCGAGTCAAGTACGGCAATCAGGTCCTTGCTGGGCGTTACTTCACCATCAAGTACCTGATGGACCAGTTCATCGATCAGGTCACGTGTACGGCTGCGCTCTGATTCCGAGCGTGCCACACGGCTTTCGGAGATGATGCTGTCCAGTAGCGAGGCTTCCGGGGCAAAGGTGTCCTGGGTCTCTCCTTGCATTTGCTGGTCTATCTGATTCTCGGCCATGGTTGCTCCTGTTATTCCTTGTCTTCGTGCGGTCTGGCGGCAGCTTCTCGACCCAGTTCTTCACCCAGGGTCTTGAGTTTGTCGGTATTTTGCAGAACGTCCATCAGGAGTTCCTCCAGCCGATCATTGCCTCCCATCTTGTTGCGAAGGTCTGCCAGCTTGCTGCGCACTTCCAGCAGCTTGCGAAGCGGCTCGACCTGGCGTACGACTTCCTGCGGCTCGAAATCTTCCATCCGGTTGAAATTAAGTTCGACCGGCAGCTGAGTGCCATCGTTGGCCAGCGTGTTGTCGACTCTATAGCTCAGGCGTGGCTTGATGCCCTTCATGACACTGTCGAAGTTGTCACGATCAACGTTGACGAACTTGCGATCCTTGAGGCGCGGCAATGGCTCGAGCGGATTGCCCGAGTAGTCGCCCGCCACCCCGACCACGAATGGCAGTTCCTTCTTTTCGATGCTGTCGCCAATCTCAACGTCATAGGTCAGATGAACACGGGGCGCACGTACACGTGAGAGTTTGTGCTGGGTACTATCATTTCTGGCCATGAAAGGTTTCCTGTTTCGTTATGGCGGGCTTGTTGGAGGATGACCGCAGCTCAGTGCGGCAAAAGTCATGTTCTGACCGGCATGTCGTGTACGGCCGTGAGAAGCTGCTCACGCAGATCGTCCTGCATGATGTCGATGGCGGTGTCATCAATCAACTCCTCGAAGCTGTGGGTGCCGGAAATGTCGGTGCTTTGACGGATGATATCTTCACCGGGCAGTGTGGCATTAATGGGCGAGCCCATGATGCAAAAGGGAAGATCACCAAACCCCTTGAGTCGTTGAAAGCTGATGGGAAAACGGAGGTCCCGTAGCAGCCTTCCCAGTCCATCAGCCTTGCTGAAACAATGAAACAGCATCAGATAGTGCACCACAAAGCGTTGCAGTTCCGAGCTGCTGCGATTGGGATCGTTGATCACCTTTCGAAAACGACTCAACTCAAAGGATGAATACCCCACCACCCAGCGCACCGGGCTGATAACACGTATACGTTCCTCGGCGGTCAGGTCGATATCGTATTCGAGTGCAAAAAGCGCAGGTGTCGAACTGATGATATTCAGTGGGATATCCAGTTCATTCATCAGGTTGAAGGGCGCTGCACCGGCATGCTTGTCAAACAGGGAGCGAAACTCCTTGAAATGATGCTGGCTTTCCCGACCGCTACCTCGCGGTGCGCCCTGTAGATATTCCCCGAACAAGGGCTGGGGTCTGACCAGTGGCGCCAGAGTAGATAGGTGATCGCTGGCCCGCGCCTTCAGCAGGTCCGAGATCATTCGTGTGCGTTTTCTTGCCTGAATGAACGTTTCAACATCGAGGGGCTGAGTCATCACGTTTTCCTGGACATGGTTGCAGATACCTTGTGTGTGAACCGCTTCATTCAGCCGCTGGCAGGCGACGCCCTGTTTTCGAGTATATTAATATAATTAATCAATATGCTTCTGTATTAAAGGTTCTGTTATTTTTCGTGGCTAATTTTGACATGTCTTTAAGCTGATGTTCCACTTCCGTTCGCTTTTCGTCTGTCCGTATTCAGGTCTTCTGCGCCTCAGGAAGAGGACGTTGTGGATATTGAAAGGTCAGGTGTCACGGGCTTCAAAAGGGCCTCTTTACCCTCATCATCGGTAATAGCCTGGCCTTCATTGTTCATGGGCTGAAGGGCGCCATCCGAGCGAATCAGCATAAGTTGCTCGTCTCCAATCTCTGGTATCAGCCGGTAGCAGCGGGTGTTGTCGTCAATAAGGTCATGTTCGATTCGCCACTGGCCCCAGCTTGTATTAACGCGCTGGCCTCCCGGCGCATCGACTCTGATTTCGTGCATATAGAAGCTTTCCGAGGCGCCGGTAATGGGGTCGCGACTGATTACCAGTTCGGTGGTGATACCTCGACAGTCAGGGCATGGCAGGGTCCCTTCAAATCGCTCCACTGCCCTGATGGCATGAACTTCGGGAGAGGGTGAGGCACAGCCTGTTAACCATGCCAGAACTGTCATCATTGATAGGGTCAGAATCGGTTTTTTCATGGTCCTTTGAATCGCCATAAAGTGTATTTTCGTAACTTGAGGTGAGTTTTTGTGCGGATTATAACGATTTAATCTGATAAAGTATGTGATGTATTTCATAAAGGCTATGTCAAACATGCCTTTTTCTCGATCAGAAGCCTGTTCAATCCGAGGCGTCGTCAATGTCACCAATGCGGTACGTACTAATATTTTGCGCGGTTTTCCTGGTTGGCGGTTGCGGCGTTGCTGATCGGGTTGGTAATCGTATGAGCAATTCCTGGGCGGGTGATCTATTTGGCAACCAGGAACGCGTGAGAGTAGTGATCACAAGCGACGCTTCGCTTAATCCGGATGTTCAGGGTGAGCCTTTATCGGTAGTAGTGCGACTCTATCAGCTTGGAGAGCTGCCACCCTTTGCAACGGCTGCCCCTGACCGGCTATGGGATGATGCGGAGGGTGTGCTGGGTGACTCGTTGATTTCCCAGCGTGAGCTCACATTATTGCCTGGCGCTGAAAGAATTGACGTGGCGCCTCTCGATGAAAGAACCCGCTATGTGGGCATTGCAGCTTTCTTTCGTCACACAGGGGGTAATGCATGGCATGTGGCATTGAATGCCAATGAGTTGCGTCGTGACGGTCTGATAAGCGCCTCCGAGGGCATTCGGGTGAAACTCGCGGGGGACCGGATGGAGCTTGAAAGAGGCGATGACCTGATCAACCGTTAGTCGGCAAGCGACCGGTTATTGACGAGACATCGAAGGAGGGCGCTGATGCTTATACATCAGTGTGCTGACAGCATAAAGGTAAACGCGGCGGCGTTCGGGATGAATTCAAGTGAGCAAGCATAATCGCATCATGTGGTCAGAAGGCATGTTCCTTTTGCCGCAACACTTTCAGTATCAGGATGAGTTTCATCAGCGTCAGCAGGCTGCGGCGCGACAGTCTCAGACGCCGTTTCACTGGGGCGTTCAGCAACTGACCGTTGATGAGGGGGCCCTGGAGCAGGGGACTCTTCGACTGACTCGCCTCAAAATGGTATTTCCCGATGGCACACTAATGGATGCCCCGCAACACGACCCGCTGCCTCTCGGTCGTGATCTCAATGAGTTATCTCGCAATACCGAAGTGCTCATCCATGCGGCATTGAAAGTGGTGGAACCCTGGGCGCCCAGCTACCTGAACGAGAACGTACCCCGCAATGGCAATCGTCGTTTTATCCAGCGTTTCGACACTATGGTTGACCTCAATGAAGGCTCGCTTGAAAACGAACTTGGGATGCTGGAGCTTAATGTTACGCTTTTGATGGAAGGTGACAGCCTGGACGGATACACCAGTTGTCCGATAGCCCTGCTCAAGCGCAATGCTGCTGGAGGATTCAGCCTCGAGACGCGCGAATTCATGCCGCCTTCGCTTCATCTGTCTTCTTCTTCATTGCCGCTCGAGATTGGTAACCGTCTGGTCGGCATGCTTCAGGCGCGCAGCGAGGCTCTTTCAGGACGTCGACGCGAGCGCGCCGACCAGGTGGCTGAATTCGGCTCCAGTGACGTCACGCTTTTCTGGCTGCTTTATACCATCAACCGGGCCTACCCTCAGCTCTCCCACCTTATTGCTCATACGGGATGTCATCCTGAAAGGCTCTATCGTTTTCTGGCGGAGCTCGCTGCCAGTCTGATGACATTTTCGATGTCGCATGCACTGGCTGATATTCCTGAGTATGACCATCACAATCCGGCTCCTTCGCTGCTGAAGCTCGAGCAGGTCGTGCGAGAGCTGTTGGATGTTGTGGTTCCCAATCAATACATCCCTATCCCGCTCGAACAGACCCGACCCTCATACTATATGGGGCGGCTCAATGATGCTCGTCTCAAGGACGCTGACTTTTATATCAGTGTTCATGCCGACATGCCCGGTGCCCGTATTCTGGAGCTGGTCCCCAGGGCCTTCAAGGTGGGATCTCCTGAAGACATTGAAGTCGTCGTTAATACAGCGATGCCCGGCGGCACACTGACCCATGCTCCTCGACTACCCAGCGCCATCCCGGCCAGGCTGGACAACCACTATTTTGCTCTTGAGCCCCATGGAAGTGTTTACGAACGCATGATGAAGGCGCAGGCCATTGCCTTTTACGTACCCAGCGGGTTCACCAACCTCAGCATTGAACTGATGGCGGTAATGAAATGAATGAAGCCCTTGCCCGGCCGGTAGACGAGGCCGCTCCACGAACCCTGAAATATCTCTCGCGCGATTTCATCTCCATGGTCCTCATGGTGCGGCGCGGTCAGCAGGCAGAAAGTGTCGAGAAATTTCTGGAGAGCGTTGATCGATGGCTCAAGGACTTTGAAGAGCATGCTCGAGGAGAAAATTACAGCGCTGACGCCGTGAAGGATGCTCAGTATGCACTGTGCGCCTTCCTTGACGAAAGCGTGCTCAAGGGCGGTGTGGGCAACATTCGCGAACATGTTGAGCTGCATCCGTTTCAATACCGCTATTTTGGTGTACATCTGGCTGGCGAAGGATTCTATGACCGTCTGGATGCGCTGCGCGCGGATGTGCCAGGCAATCTTGATGTGCTGGAGGTCTACCATTTATGCCTGGCGCTTGGTTTCGAGGGCAAATACAGCCTGGAGAATCGGGAGCAGCTTCGCTATATCGCCAACACGCTGGGTCAGGACATTGCCCGCTACCGTCACCATGATGCCGGCATTAGCGAAAGCTGGAAGCTGCCTGATCAGGTCGGGCAGTTGTTGCGCTATGAAATTCCTTTCTGGGTTTATCTGCTGGCCATTGCCGTGATCTGCCTGGCGGTGTACGGCGGTCTGCACTGGTGGTTGGATAGTGCGACGGGGGCGCTGACCGAACAGGTCCATCAACTGTTTACTACCCCGGGCAAGAGTGAGTAAGACATGATGCGATTTCTACGATTTCTGCGCTTGCTCAAGGGGTTCTGGGCACTGGCCATCGTGCTGTGGCTGGCTGGGCTTGTCATGTGTGTTTTACTGCTGCCACTGATAACCCAGGAGCGGGAGCAGGTTTTCATTGCCATGGCCCTTGTAACCGCCGTCTGGCTGTTGGCCGTGGTTCTTCGCCAGTACCATCGTATTCGCTCCGAGCGCAACATCGAAAACCTGGTTGAACTCGAAGTGCATCGTGAAGCGGCCGACAGCGAGCCGGGTGACTACCAGGTCTTGAGAGAGCGGCTCAAGCATGCCTTGTCCATGCAGCGTGCCTCTCGCTCGGTTGAAGGTGGCAGAGCGTCCCTTTATGCACTTCCGTGGTATCTGGTCGTGGGCATGTCTTCGGCTGGCAAGACTTCATTACTGACCCGTTCCCCACTCTCGGCCACCATGGCCGGCGGCAGCCAGATTTCAGCTGTCAGCGGCACCCAGCACTGTGACTGGTACTTCAGCCGTGAGGCGGTAATGATCGATACGGCTGGACGGTATCTCACCGATGATCGTCCTGCCAGTGAGTTTGCCGACTTTCTGAAAACGCTTCGCAAGCAGCGCAGTCGTCCCGCCATTAACGGCCTGGTGCTGGTTGTCAGTCTGCCGGATCTGTTAAAGGACTCCCGGCAACAGGCCCACGCACTGGCAGAGCAGCTGGTGAGCCGGGTTGATGAGTACCGTGACTGCCTGAGGCTCAATCCACCGATTTATCTCTTTTTCAGCAAGGCAGATCTGTTACCCGGTTTTACGCGTACCTTTGAATCACTTGATGCCGCCGAGCGCCAGCGTCCCTGGGGTATTACCTTCTCTCTTGAAGAGCTTCGTCAGCAGGGCGTGATTGCTGCCTTTCAGCAGCGCTTTCCGCACCTTGTCGATCAGCTTCGTACCACGGTGGATCGGCGCGTAATGGAGGAGGGGCTCAAGGCAGACAGCGAGCTTCTGCGCTTTTGTGACTACTTTGCCGAACTCTCGGGCGTGCTCAGCGACTTTCTTGAACAGTTTGACAGCCAGCTTCACGGTGAGCGTGCCCCCGTACTGCGCGGTCTTTATTTTACCAGTGCCCTGCAAGGCGGTCCGGCCCTGCCAGCGCTGCTGGATGAACAAACGCGCCATGACTTTGCTCTGGAGCAAAGCATTGGTGTGGCCAACGATCGTGAGTCACAGGGCGAAAAAAGCTATTTTATTGCCGGTACCTTTCGTGACGTCATCTTCGCTGATCGTAATCTGAGCCTCTACTACTCAAGGCACGGTAATCGCCGCGCTCTACCGCCGCTCCTGATCGGTGCGGCAGGGCTGCTGGGCGTGGCCGCTATAGCAGCGCAGGGCTGGTCTGCCTGGCACAATCACCAATGGATTGATGGTATCTCACACACGCTTGAGCAGAAGGAGCGTGGGCCGATCATGAACATGGATCGGGACCAGCGTCTTGCCCTGCTGGAGGACATGCAGCGCCAGTTGACCACCATCGAGCAGTATCGGCAGCAGGGGGTGCCGTTGCAGCTTGACATGGGGCTTTATCAGGGCGATGCCATGCGTGATGCCCTGATGCAGGCCTGGGGGGCGCTACTGAAGGCCGAGGCGCTGGCACCTCTGCAGATTCGTCTGGCACGACAGCTGCGTGACCTGGACGTTCTGGCCGGTCGTCATGATGGGCTCGATACCCGTGCAGAGACTACTCGTAATGAACTCTCTGCCAATGAATCCATGCAGGAAGAGTCTGGCGCTGATGAACGTCCGGCGCAGGTGCTGAGCGCTCGTGGTCAGGCCATCGGCAACTCTGCCGTATCCCGCATGGAGGAGAGCTCCACCGAACGCGCTGCGCTGGGTAGCGTGCCTACCAGCCTGTCCGAGGTAGGGAGCCGAGTGCGTAGTGAGGCTCGTTCACGTACTACCGACAGTGCTCGGGATGCCTGGTATTCGGCGCGCAGCGATCTGCGCACCGAGGTAGAAGAAGGTATACGCCAGGGCGGACATGTTTCAGGAGAGCTGAATGGAAATAAGGCGGAGGCATCGGGTGTTGCATTAACGTCAGGCCAGCAGCGCGGGCCATCGCTTTCCGAAGAAATGTTGACGCGACTTGATCAGGCGGACATTGAGCGTCTGATAGAGGGTTACTCCTCACTGCAGCTCTATCTGATTCTGACGGATCCGGACGCTCATGAGGACCAGGCAGACTTCGTGGCCACAGCGTTACCACGTCTGTTAACCGACATGGCAGAGAGGAAGGAGATCGCTCTGTCCAGGGAAAGCATCGTGGACAGTGCGGCGCTGTATGTGCACTTTCTTCAATTGGGGGAGGCGCCGGCGCTTGAGCGCAATAAGCTGCTGGTGGCCGATACGCGCGCCAATCTCAATGCCTTTCTGATCGATAGCAGCCTGGTGGATCGTGAGTACCTGCGCTATCAACTTGAAGCTGAAAAGCGCTTTGATCCGCTTACGCTGTCGCGAATGGTGCCTGACATGTCCGGCCGGCTGTTGTATGCCAGCCGCGCTGTGCCGGCCCTTTATACCCATGAAGTGTGGGAGCAATATCTGCGCCCGGAAATCATCAAAACGGTATCTGGCGATCTCGATCGCGAGTCTGACTGGGTGCTCGATGATGAAAATACCGACGATGCCGTACAGTCAAAGGCCCGCTTTGTCAGCCAGTTGATGGCTCGCTACAAGCGTGACTATGCCAAAGCATGGGAGCGCTTTCTGGGCAGCACTCACGTCTCGCAGTTCGATACGCTGGATCAGGCCAGTAATAGGCTGGCTCAATACAGTGATCTGCAGACCTCGCCGCTGCGCCAGGTTCTGAGGGCCGTGGATGAAAACACCCGCTGGGATTCTCCGCGTACCCGTGATGAACAAGGTGATCAACGTGGCCACGAGCAGGATCAAGGGTTCTGGGCACGTGTCACCCGGGTCTTCGGTGACGACGATGCCAATGACCACTCGATCGACCTGACGTCGCTTCCGCGCATCAACGACGGCACGCTGGCGCGCCATTTTCGCCCTGTCTCACGGCTACTGGCGGCTGATGAAGCCACAGGCAGCGATGATTCCGTGATCAATCAGTACCTGCTGGATCTACGCCAGCTCAAGAACCGCATCGATAACATCCGTGGCGCTCAGGATACGGGGCGCAGCAGTAAGTTACTGATCATGGAAACACTGGCGGGGCAATCTTCCGAGATCAATACGCTGCACAATTTTATTGCAGCGCGCGTGGACACGTCTCGAATGCCACTGGTTGCGTCCCTGCAACCCCTGTTTCGTACACCAGTGGACAATACCAGGAAGGCCCTCGACGGACCGGCTCGTGCTCAGCTCAATGGTGCCTGGAATGATCAGGTTCATACGCCCTGGCAGCAGATGATCGCGGGTCGCTATCCGGTAGCTGATTCGATCAATGAAGCCTCGGTCCGTGACCTCTCTCATTTCATTGATCCTGATGATGGGCTGCTGTCGAAGTTTCGTCATGACGAGATTGGTGACCTGGCAGGTTCCGGTAGCGGTCAGCGTTCGAATATGGTCGATCCTCGCATGCTCAAGAGTATCGATAATGCCACCGAGCTTGGGCGTGTGATCGACAGCCTTTCCGATCTGCAAAACGGCTTCGAACTGCAGATAAATCCGACCTCGGGTCTAACGGAAATCGTGCTGACCCTTGATGGTCAAACGGTTCGCTATCGCAATAACAGTCAGCACTGGGAGCGGATGATCTGGCCTGGTGGTGGCCGATCCTCTGGTGCCCGCATGGATATCATCAATCGTAATGGCGAACGGCATACAGTCTTTGACTATCCCGGTCGTTGGGGATTTTTGCGGATGATCGATAGTGCGCACATTACTTCTCTTGATCGAGCGCGACAGCGCTTTGAATGGCGGACCTGGATGGGTGCAGTCAGCTTTGATGTGCGCAACTTTGGTGGTGTAAGGGTTTCGGATCTCAAGCGTATCAAGGCGCTCAGCATTCCCGGAATGGGCCAATGAGCAACAGGAACGAGCATCATGATTGGTTGCTTTGGCAAGATTCCCTGCAGAGCTGACTTTGTAGGTGTTAATGCCTCCGGAGAGGTCATTAGAGAGCTGGATCAGTGGTTTCAGCAGGCCTTGTTACGTTTTCTGGATCACTCGGACTGGCAGCAGCGTTTCGATGCTCTGCCCATCTGTTATTTCAGCTATCACGCCCGGGCGGGAGGAAATGTGATTGGGGCGATGATCAGCTCGTCGGATGCCTCGCAACGTCGCTATCCCTTTTTTATTTATCAAATGCTCAATGGTGAGCGGATCCGAACGCTGACCTGTCAGCATACTTTGGCCGAGATTTCTGCCAGCCAGATCAGACAGATTCTTACCGATGCGGTCCACGGCGATGCGCTGATTGATCCGATTCGGGCACTGTCCGAGTTGCGCAACTGGACCGATCAGGACCTTGTGCTCTATCAGCGGGTTAATGAGCGCTTTCTGGAGAATTACAGTCTGTCCGATATCACGGCGGCAATGATGTGGAATCGGCCCGAGTTCGTTTTGTCAGCCTGTCTGCATCGGCTTTATTACGTCATGCAGCGCTGGCAGGCGGGAAGCACCGTGGCAGCGCTGCTTCCATTACCGGCAGAGCGCGGACTCAAGCGCCCGGTGGCGGATCTCTGGCAACAGTGGCTGGGCCGTGCCTGTCCCGGCGGTCTGCCGGTAATGAGCCTTTTGATCGATGATTTCATGCAGCCCTGTCTGCTGATCATGCCCTCCTGGTCAAGTGCGGAGCAGTTTTATGAAGTGCTGTCCGAGCCGGGCAATCCTCGCCGCTGCATCGATGTAATGGCGTCATTCCATCCGGATGAAGCGCATCCTGGAACACTCTCATTACCTGATATGCATTCAAGCCTGGCACAGGCCATGGCACGTTTTCCAAGTCACGCCTGACGGCGGTGAGCATTGAGCGGATAACAGCGATGAAACGTTTTAAGCCAGCTTATCTGAAATACGCATTTTTCAAGTATCAGCCTTATATCCTGGGCATATTGTTCTTTATCGCGATTTTTTTGGTGTGGCGCCTGGGGGTGGCGCTGGGGCTGTCTTCGTTGACCAGCCTGCTCATCGGCATCCTGGTATTTTTGCTGGCCTCGGCCCTCTATGTTCTGCTGCTTTATCGCGGCGTAGGACAAAAGCGCAACCTTGAGCGGTTGTTGATGGATGATGCCGATGCGGCCGTGCTGGGTGCCAGCCCACAGGACCGTGAAGAAATCAGCCTGCTGCGAGAGCGGTTGCTCAAGTCGATCGAGCGGTTGAAAAGTACCGGCAGTGGACGTGGAAAACGTTCACGCGATGCACTGTATTCACTGCCCTGGTACATGGTCGTTGGACAGCCTGCCGCGGGCAAGAGCACCATGGTTTATCAGTCAGGCCTCAATTTCCCCTTTGCCGAGCGTGAGAATGCACGGGTGGCCGGTATGGGAGGGACGCGTCACTGTGACTGGTTTTTCAGTGCTGATGCCATCCTGCTGGATACCGCCGGGCGCTATATGGACAGTGAGGAGGAGGCCGGTAAATGGAAGGCCTTCATGGGCATGCTGAGTGAGCAGCGACGACGCTGTCCGCTCAATGGCCTGATTGTGGCCGTCAACATCAGCGATGTCATGCGTGCGGATGAGCATCAGCGCGGCCTTCTGGCACGGCGCTTGCGTGAGCGCATTCAGGAGGCCCGTGAGCAGCTGCAGTCACGGGTGCCCATCTATCTGGTCTTTACAAAATGTGATCTGATCGAGGGGTTCGCCTCTTTTTTCGAACGGCTTGATCCGGCTCGGTGCAGTGACGTGCTGGGCCATACCTTTCCTCATCAGCAGCCCCACAACGTCAACTGGGGCGAGCAGTTCGACAGGGCCCTGGGTGATCTCTGTCGCCACTGGCAGCAGGTCGGGGATGACGAAATCACGCAACGGGATATCACCGATACGCGCCGGGAGATCGCTGCGTTTCAGTTTCCGCTGGAATTTGAAGCCCTGCGAGGCCCTCTGAGCGACTTTGTTGGCACATTGACCAATGCCAATCCCTATCAAAGCGCGCCGTTACTGCGCGGGTTCTATTTCATCAGTGCCCTGCAGGAGGGCGAGGCGATCGAAGGGGAACACGCTCATAGCGTCAGTCGGCACTTCGCTCTTGATCGAGCGCCTGTGACCTCTACAGAACGAGCGCATCGGCCGTATTTCATCGCCAATCTATTTCGCGATGTCATCATCGCCGATCAGCACCTGGCCGGTCGCCATGTCAATAATACCCGTGAGCGACATCAGCGATTGGGTGGACTGGCGGCACTGGCACTGGTGGGGCTTTTGATCTGCGGTCTGTGGGTCCATTCTGCGCTGCGCAATCACGATGAGATCGACATGCTGTCGCAGTCTCTGGTCGAGGCAGGTCATCAGGATGATCGCCGGCCGGAGCAGTATGCTCGCTGGCACAGTCTTGACGCGCTCAGGAGCTGGAGTCAGCATTACTATGATCGGCGCCTTGAAGGGGGCGCGCCGCTTGGCATGCGCTGGGGGCTTTATCAGGGTGATGAGATCGAGCCGGCTCTGCGTCAGACCTACTTTGAAGCGTTGAAGCCCATCATGCTTGCGCCGGTCGAGCATAATCTGACCCGTTCACTCTACGCGCTGACCACCATTGATGTTTACCGACGCAGCACCGACGAGCTGCACAAGGTGAATGGTCCGGAAACGGTGGCACCGTTTGCACGTCCTGACAACAACAGTGCCCAGTCGCTGGCGACATTCGGTCGAGCCACGCTGGATACCTACCTGATGCTCTCGGAAGCCGACCGTGGTGACATTGACTCTGCACGCCTGCGCAATCAGCTTCCGGCGTTCTGGTACCCCGATATTGCCCGTAATGCTGATAGCGATACCCAGGCCGGTGAGGACTATAGGGAAGCGGGCCGTCAGATCGACTTCTATGCCAGCCAGTTGCCTGAAGCCGATGTGCCACGCATTGCTTCCAATGCGTTTTTGATGTCGAGCAGTCGAAACTATATCGACAGCCTGCTGGAGCAGACGCTTTCCTCGGCGGAAACCATTGTGCTGGAGTCGGATACGCTTTTTGCCTTTGGCCGTGGCGACTATGCCGGGCTGCAGAAGGCCGGGCAGCAGGAACTCGATGCGTTGGCCCAGAGGTTGCTCAATACGCGTGATTTGGGCGAGATCAAGATCACCGGACACGCCGATCCCATTGGCAATGCCGAAACCAATCGGAAGCTATCCCTGCAGCGGGCTCGTACGGTTCGTCAGTATCTGGTGGGCAAGGGTGTCCCTGCAGAGCTGATTGAAGCCATTGGTGCCGGTAGTGATCGACCTCTGGTGAGCTGTGAGAGACAACAATCGCGCGCTGATTTGATCGAGTGCATGGCACCCAATCGGCGTGTTGAAATCGAGGTGCGCAAGCAATCATGAGATGAAAATAAATTGTTGAAGGCTGAAACAGTCAAGAATTCAGCTTGAAAACCTATATGTTAGCGTTCACTGCAAAAGTCGTTTTATATATAATTCGAGTCAACCGATGTGAAGCCGATCATTGGTTGGCCACGGGCAGGCGGCCCTGGTGCTGGAGTAGTCAGTCCCGAGGTGCGCAGCACCTCACTGCCGCATACACGGTAGTGAGAGAAGAAGACGTCGACATGTCGGCAGCGCTTTTTCAGACACTGAAAATATAGGAGAACTGGATAACATGGCATTTGATACGTATCTCAAGATCGATGGTATCCCGGGTGAAAGCCTGGATGACAAGCACAAGGACTGGATCGAGCTGCTGAGCTTTGATTTCGGTGCCAGTCAATCCACATCGGCGACGGCAAGCTCCGCCGGTGGTGCATCTGCCGAACGTGTGAACCTGAGCGAATTCCGTGTTCAGAAGTTCATCGACAAGGCTTCTGCCAAGCTGTTTGAAGCCTGCTGCAAGGGCCAGCACATCAAGGAAATCACCATGAACGTCAACCGTGCCGGTGGCGACAAGGTGCGTTACATGGAAGTAAAAATGGAAGAGGTCATTGTCTCCTCGACCAACATGGAAGGTACTTCCGTATCGACCGGCTTCGAGCAGGATCAGAACGAAGACCGTCACGATCTGCCGCATGAAACCATTAAGTTCAACTATGCGCGCATCAAGATCACCTACACCCAGCAGAAACGCTCTGATGGTCAGGGCGGCGGCAACGTCGCTGGCGGCTGGGATCGCACTCGCAACAAGGTCTATTCCTGAGTTCGAGCGCTGTTCGTTGAGAATGACAGGGCGGCACTTGCCATGAGGGCTGCCTGATCGTTCCCTTTGCGCCCGCCAGTTGGCATCAATGATGGCTCTGGTGGGCGTATTGCGTTTTATCAGCCTGTATACTTCATGGTTTTAATACAGTGTGACCTGAAGGATGATATATCCATCAGGTACAAGGGATCAGGAGAGGGGCAATGAATGAACTCGGTGAGCTTTCCGTCGAAGCGCTGCTGGCGCCAATCGATGGCAGCAGTGGCGAAGACCTCACCTTTTCCCTGCTTTTTGACGACATCAAGGAAGCACGTCGTGCCGACCCGGACTATCTCCCACAGGGGGAGTGGCAGACCGAGCTCAAACAGGCTGATTGGGGGTTGGTTATTCGTCTGGCCGGTCAGGCACTGGCCGAGCAAAGCAAGGATATTCAGCTGGCCGGCTGGCTGTGTGAAGGGCTTGCCCATCAAGAAGGATTTGCCGGCGTTCGCTTTGGCCTCCATCTGATGGGGCGGCTGCTCGACGAGTACTGGGAAAGCCTTTACCCCGAGCTTGATGAGGATGACCTCGAAGAGCGCTCTGCTCGATTGGGCTGGTTGAGTGACACGCTGACAGGCGTTGTTCGTACTCTGCCGCTGGTGGCTGGCGAGGGATACGGTCTTGCCGATCATGAGGAGTCTCGTCAGGTCGAAAACCAGGCGC
The DNA here is from genome assembly GCF_026240105.1 of Larsenimonas rhizosphaerae. Lineage (NCBI taxonomy): Bacteria > Pseudomonadati > Pseudomonadota > Gammaproteobacteria > Oceanospirillales > Halomonadaceae > Larsenimonas > Larsenimonas rhizosphaerae. Next base: position 967,343 of record NZ_JAPIVE010000001.1, on the reverse strand, counting down.
GCAATGATCCTGATGCCATGGACATCGCCCTGAGAGAAGGCAAGATCAACGATGAAATTTTCCAGCGTTCCGTTGTACTCAGCAGTACCGACTTCCTGAAGGACCGCCATGCCAATATCGTCGAAGCACTGACCGGTCTGCACCAATTGGGCAGCATCTGTGATCAGAGATTCGGACGCGATGCCCCCAGCTATGGCGCGTTGCAAAAGGTCATGGATCAGTGCCGAGATCTCACCGAGCGTCTGCTGCGTGACCGCGGCGCGAGTTTTACCAGCGAAAGCGATGAGACGTCGCTCGACGCGCCCATCGTCATATCGGAAGCGGGCGCTGTTGCCCCTTTGAATGAAGCGCCATCAACGTCGGTTGGTACTGCGCCGACCGGGAGCCTTCGCAAGCATCCGCAAAGCCGTGACGAAGCCTTTGAAATGCTCAACGGTGTGGCCCGCTACTTCAAGGAACGCGAACCGCACAGCCCGGTTCCCTATCTGGTTGAGCGTGCCATCAAATGGGGGCGGATGCCGCTTGAAGAGTGGCTCAAGGACGTCATCAAGGATGACGGTGTGATCGACAATATTCGTGATACCCTGGGTACTCAGCAACGGGATGACGACTGATCATGTCTCGCTCTTCGATCTTTGATCTGCTTCATCAGCGCCATCAGGAGGCTGTACCTGTCGTTGAGACGACTGCGCGCAGTGATTACCTGCCCGATCGTCTTCATCTGGTCGATGGTGTGGCGCTGACACCCGCAGGTTTCGTGGCACGTGGCGTGCTGCCTGATGCCATCCCGCCGGAGCTTTCCGAATCCCTCCATGGCCCGGATGGTTATCGTCTGCTGGTGCATCCCATTAAGGATGTCATGCCGTTGGAGGACAACCGCCTCAAGCGGCTGGAGCACAAGGCACATCGGCTGAATGCGCTGGTTCAGACCCTGATGGTCGAAGCCTTGATCATGCTGGAAGCCCTGCCGGAAGGGGCGGGGTTCGATCTGATACTCACACTGCCGATCAGGTCATCTCAGGCTGGCGATATCATACTGGCACAGGCGCGCGAGGCCATCATGGAGACCCAGTATGGAGATCGTCTCGAAAGTGCTCGCCTGGCGCCCTGTCAGGGGGAGCTGCACGATCAAATGGCGGTGCCGGAAGAGGGCGGCGCAGCCTGGGCGCTCTGGCTGAGCGCTGACAGCCTGCTCAATGACGATGATGTGGCACGCCTTGAGGCACGAGGTGTATTGGGGCGCTCGTCAAAAGGGCCAGGCCTGCACCCCGGGGAGGCAGTGAGTGCATTGCTGCTTCAGCGTGTGCTGCCGGATCATGACGCCTTTGATCAGGGCTGGATGATCGAGAAGGCCACAACCTGCCGCCATGAAAAGCGCTCCGAACAGCGTGACTATTATCGCCGTGAGCAGCTTTTCGCTCTGCTCGGTCAGGTCTGGCCCGATAATACCGGCACGCCGCCCGATACCACAGAAAAAAACCAGGCCTTGCCTGTCGCACCGGCATGGCTGGTGGTAGACAGCCTGACACTGCCGGGACGTGCGGTAGAAGCCGGAGGAGCGCTGATGGCCCGCTGGGAAATGCTGGATCTGATTGACGATGGTATCGGGGTAGATATTCACGGCGGATGGCCGGGCGAGGCGATGAGCGCCCTGCAGCTGGTACTGGCCACGGCGCGGCTCAAACAGCACGACTGCGCACTGGTACTGAACATTGCCGATGAAATGCAGAGCCGAGCGCTGGTATTACGGGCCTGTATCGGCCCGACAGTTATGGCGGATCAATTATGACCGTGATCACCATTATGCGAGGAGATCAGCGTGGCGCCACAGGCCGTCTTGTGGCCATGCATGGCCACCGGCTTGCCGTTGACGGTCATGGTCGGGTGCCCTTCGACAATGGCACTGGTGCTGTGGCCGCTTTTCGGGCAGGTCACCTTGTCGCCCACACAGGCCACCGGCTTGCCGTTGAGCAGATAGTTGCTTTGCGCGGTAATCACCTTGCCGCCATGGCTGGTAGCGTCACCCAGTACAACGATGCCTTTCATATGGTCGCAACTCCCCGAAAGGAATGAAGGAAAACGCCCCGGCCCGGGAGCGTTAATGAAGGTTAATTTAGCCACTGCCAGCGGCATGGCACAAGCGGTCAGTGCGAGGGAGGGAGAGATGGCAGCAACTTCATTGATGGAGCGCATTCAGGACGCGTTCGATATCACGTTGTCTCAGTCGCAGCGTCTGCTGCGGCTGGCGCTGCCCGGGACAGCGCTGCTGCCGCATAGGCTGGTGGGCGAGGAACGCGTCAGCACGCCGTTTCGCTATCGCCTCGACTGCGTGGCCCAGCAGGGCGATATCGAACTCACGTCGCTGATGGCCCAGCCCGCGCAGCTGAGCGTTCTGCAGGCTGACGGCAGCACTCGCACCCGCCATGCACTGGTCGAGGAGGCCGCGCTGCTGGGCGAGGACGGCGGCGTCTACTACTACCAGCTCACTCTGGTACCCTGGCTTGCGATGCTCAAACTGGGCCGCGACAGTCGCCTGTTTCAGGATCGCAGCGCGGTCGATATCCTCACCGAGGTGTTTGACGGCCACCTCATTGCCCGCGGCGGCTATCGCTTCGACCTGCGTCGCGAGTACCCGCCGCGCAGCTACTGTGTCCAGTACCGCGAGAGCGACTTCAACTTCATCAGCCGGCTGTGTGAGGAAGAAGGCCTGTGGTATTACTTCGAACACGCCGGGGACGGCGTCAGTGATGACGACGGTGGCGACAACAGTGTCGCCTTCGACGGCCACCGGCTGGTCATCACCGACGACGTCGACACCTGTCCGCCGGTCAGCCCGCAGGCGATCCGCTTTCATCGCCAGGCCGCCACCGAGACCGAGGACGCCCTGAACCAGTGGGGCGCCGCGCGCCGCGCCCAGCCCACCCGCGTCAGCGTCGGCACCTTTGACTACAAGCAGCCCGCGCTCACCAAACGCACCGGACTCGACACCCTCGATGAGCAGGGCAACCTGCCGGCCAGTGAAGTCTACGACTACGCCGGCGAGTACTATTACCACGGCTTTGAGCGCGGCGAACGACTGACCGAGAACCGCCTCGAGGCCCACGAATCGCTGGCCAGGCGCTTCCACGGTGCCGGCGGCGCCCGTCAGCTGCAGGCCGGCCACTGGTTCGAACTCACCCAGCACCCGCTGCACGACACCGGCGGCGAGGCCGAACGGCAGTTCCTGCTGCTGGGCATCACCACGTATGCCGAAAACGCCCTGCCGGTCTCGGCCCATCTCAAACGCCTGCCCGGCAGCCTGCAGGCCGAAATGGACGCCGCCCGCCGCGCCCATGGTCTGGATGAAGATCAAAAGGAAGACGGTGATCAGAGCGCCGAGCTGCTGGACAACTACCGCAGCGCCGGCACCGGCCACTTCCTGGTTGATATCGAGGCCCAGCGCCGCAGCCAGCCCTACCGCCACCCGCTGACCCATCGCCGCCCGGTGCTCGGCGGCCCGCAGACCGCCACTGTGGTGGGGCCTGAAGGCGAGGAGATCCACACCGATCACCTCAACCGGGTGCGCGTCCAGTTCCACTGGGACCGTACGGGTCAGCGCAACGAACAGGCCGGTGTATGGCTGCGGGTCGCCCAGCCCAGTGCCGGCGGCGGCTGGGGTGGAGTGTTCGTGCCCCGTATCGGTCAGGAAGTGCTGGTCGATTTCCTCGAAGGCGACGCCGATCGGCCCCTGATCACCGGGCGCATCTACAACGGCGAGCAGACCCCCGACTGGCACAGCAACGGCCTGCTCTCCGGTATCAAGAGCAAGACCTACCGTGGCAGCAAGTACAACGAACTGGTCTTCGATGACGCTACCGATCAGGAGCGGGTGCGGCTCAACTCCGAGCACTCGAAAAGCCAGCTCAACCTCGGCTACCTGATTCACCAGCACGGCAATCACCGCGGCGCCTTCCGGGGTACCGGCTTTGAGCTGCGCACCGACGCCTATGGCGCCATCCGCGCCAATGAAGGGCTGTATCTCTCCAGCTGGGGCCAGCTCGGCGCCAGTGGCGATCAGCTTGATCTGCGACCGGCCTTTCAGCAGCTCAGCACCGCCCACGAGATGGCCGAATCCCTGAGTCAGAGCGCCGCCGGCCACAACGCCGAGCCACTCGAGAGCAACGAATCCCTTGAAAAGGCCGGAGACGATACCCAGGCTCACTACGGTAACAGTGAAATGCTCGGTGGGGATCAAGGCACTGCCCGCGGCGCCATCGATAGCGGCGGGCGCGGTCAGAGTCCTGGCCTCAAGGCTCCCTGGCTGCACGCCGCCGCCTCGGCCGGCATGACCCTGAGCACCCCGGAATCCACGCACCTGGCCCAGGGGCACTCGCTGGGCGTGACCTCGGGCGAGGATGTGAGCATCGCCACCGGCCGCAGCCTGATCGCGTCAGCTGCAGAGAAACTCTCGCTGTTCGTACAAAACGCCGGCATCAAGCTGCTTGCCGCCCGCGGCAAAATCGACCTGCAGGCCCAGTCCGACAATCTGGAAGCCACCGCCCGCCACAACGTCGACGCCACCTCCAGCGATCAGAAGATCGATCTCGCCGCCGCCGAGGAGATCCTGCTGGTCAGCGGCGGCGCCTACGTACGCCTCAAGGGTGGCAATATCGAGATTCATGCGCCAGGCAAGGTGGACATCAAGGGCGCGAGCAAGAGCTTTACGGGGGGGACGAGCCAACCCATGGCTTTTGACAAGCTTCCAGAGCAGGAGGGCCCCTACGAGCAGTACTTTTTCCTGACCGATAAACAATCGGGCGAGGCACTGCCCTATGCTTCTTACCGGATTGAAACTGCCGAAGGCAGGGTATTTGAAGGGCGGGCTGACGGTGAAGGAAAAACCGGCAAGATAATGACCCGTACCTCACAACAGCTAAAAGTGACGATCCTGGATCGTTTCGATGATGCAGAAGGCAGCCTGTCATGACCAGTTCTACCGCTACTGCCCATGGACAATCTCAAACAAGAATATGTGCCGATGGGGCTCGGGCATCGAATGAGCCTGCTGCTCAGATGTTCTACATGACAGGCAAAAACACCATTCTATTGGTGCCTCAGGAAGCCATGTGTTCGTTCAGCAATGAATTGAGAACACTGGAGGCTCTGGTCGATGCACAACAGGAAGCGATGGCAAATCTGAAATATTGGCAAAATAGATACATCGCCTATATCCATGGCAGCTATTTCAAGCCCGGAGAGCGGCTGGATATCGATCGTGCCGGAGGCGTTGGGAACCAGGGCTCGGTCGCGATTCAGGTTCAACTGGCACGCAGGGCGCTCAATCAGGCCAACGCACAATTCAATGACGTGATCGATTCACTGACTGCCCCGGATGATGAGAGCAACAATATTGTAGAGCTTGTCGCGCTTCAGCGCCGAGGGGCCAGTGAATCTTCGGCCGGATTTCGGATGGGATACGTCAGAGCCAGCAAAATTTCTCCCGACTGGGAAAGATACCCTTTAGCGTCGGCATCCGACGATGAAGTGTTGAATGAGCATGGCCGAGTGGACTGGGCAACGCTGGATGCTCAGCTCAAGGCGCTACCGGGCAAGATGGAAGGACGTAATGACTGGGTCGACGGCTGGCTGGCGCTGGAAGACCAGGAAAAGGAGCTGTTCCACTGGAGCGAAGCAATCAACAGAAACCTTGAATTGAACGCTGAAACCCAGTCCGGTGGCGATCATGAGTCAGGCGCCATAAAGGTGGCGCTCAATAATGAGGCGCAACTGATGCGCTGGACCCACGGTGCCAGCGGTATCTCCATCAACGCGAGCCCTTTTGAGGGCAAGGGCACTATCAAGGCCAGCGGGCATGCCTCACTGATGCTGGCACAGGCCAAAAGCGAAATTCACTGCTATGAGCCACCCGGCGGCTACATGATGCAGTTTCAGCTCCCTAGCAGAGAAGACGATGACTCATCAGCAATGCAGCTGATTGATCTGGGCATGCTGCGCTCTCATGTCATTCTGGCCTCCGAGGGACGTGTGGGCGCCAGTCTTGCTGCCGAATTGAATATCGAGGCCGATCTCAGCAGTCCCAACGGCAGAACAGCGGGCATCAGAGGCACACTGGACCCCAATGGCTTGCCTGGTATGCAGCGAGTCGACATGTCGACAAGTGATGACGAAGACGATGCCGACGGCAATCAGATTCGGGCCTTCGCAGGCGCCGAACTGGAGTGCACGGTGACCGGTCAGATCGAATGGAAAAACCCGGAGGTCGATGAGTTTCGACCTTTCGGAAAATTGGCGCCGCAGTTGACCGCACAGGCCGGCGGGGGATTTGAAGGGGGGCTGCAGATTGGTTATAGGCAAGGCAAGTTTACCTTTATGGCCAAGGCAGGTTTTTGTTGGGGCGTAGGTGCCAAGGGAAAGGTTTCGGGAGAAGTCGACAAGGATCTGGTGCTGGAATTTATCAAGTGGACAGCTTATCAACTCAGACATGTCAATTTTCAACGCTTAGATTTTATAGGTGCAGAAGCATTTCAAGCCATATCTAATTTGGTCTATTTGGTTATAATTACAGGAGAACAAGTCGAAAATTTCTTGGATGAAACTGCGGCGGCTATATCTATAACGGCTCAAGAAAAATATGAGGAAATAAAAGCCAGTATAGAAAGAGGTATCGAAAGAGGGGAGTTGACATCCCGAATTAATGCAGACCCAGATGTCTTGAAATATGCTTCACCAGAAGCTAAAGGTGCCCTTCTTTATCTACTAACAACTAGCACTATTGTCGATGAAATGGATTGGCGTAATGCAGCATCTCCTTTCGACCGTGATGCTTGGCGTTTTGGCGCTTTACCTAACAGAAAAAGAGCTATTATTCGGGTTTTCGAGTGGGTGCAATCAAAAGCTGAGTTTGATTGTGTGATGGAGAGAGTGGCACCGGCCATTACAGTAACCGAGCTATCTTCGGGAGACAAAAAAGTCCGCAAAAAGGAAGGGGAAGAGAAAATATACGGCTTTCTCGGTATGGGAGAAAGAGAGCGAATTGAAAGCTTGCCTGAATTTTCGAAACTTTACACTAGTGATTACGGTAATGACCTCCGAAGAATATATGAGGACCTTCCAGAAGTGGCTCCCAAAGGGGATCGTATGGTGAGTAATCGAGTAGAGGAATATTTTACGCAGATAGAACAAAAGGTTACGCCAAATTTCTATACGCCCTGCAACAATTCTACTGATATTATATTTTTACCTAATAAGATGATGGTGTCTTAGGTATCAAATGCGGGTGGGCAAGTTATTTGCCCACCCGCATTTTTATTTTTCTATATCTTTGGAATTAGATGTGCACCGGAATGAAAAAGTTATAGGCGTATTTTTGGATTCCAGTTTTGGATCGGCACGATAACGCTCAATAGTTAATGCTCCTCCCTGTCCATCACCATGGGGTAATCCTCTTACAACTTTTTCTTTACCATTTTTAGGCCCCTTGGGATTTTTTTCGGGAGAGCTTTGGTAATAGTCAGCTTGGTACCAGTCAGAGACCCATTCGTATCCATTGTCACTCATCTGGTATAGTCCGAGCGGGTTCGGTGGGTACATGTCGACGGGATAGGGTGCGAGATTACTAAAGTCACCTGCGTTGGTAGTTTTCGCTACTTCATTTGTAGTTGGTATGCTTTTTCCTTTTTCAAGTGTACCTGTATTTGTGCCATAGGCTATGAACTTGCCACCTGACCTCGCTGCATATTCCCATTGAGCCTCGGTAGGTAATGCAAAAGGCAATGAAGTTTCGGCGGCTAGCCAACTGCAGTAATCACGGGCCTGTTGCCAATTGACGCCAGCAGGTACGTTAGGGTGCCTGAACTGCATCTCAACTTTACTGGTATTATTGATTTTTTCTCGATCGGTCGCCGCCGTGAAGACGTCATAATCCGCATAGGTGACCTTGGTCGGCGACATGTAAAAGGTATCGAGTGTGACCTTGTGCAGCGGTTTGTTGTCTTCGTCAGCACTGTAGGGCAGGCCCTTGTCGCTACCGGTCAGGTTGGGATCGATTGGCCCGAAGTCTCCCATCTGAAAGGAACCGCCTTCCACAAGAATCATGTTGTCTTTCGTCTTTTGAATTAGATCCTTGACGGCCTGTGAGTTTTCTTCGCTGTCAGCCTGGCTGCCATTGCAAGCTGTCATGCCCAGTGCCAGTAGTGATATAAAAGCGGTTCTACTGCGCAACATTAGAAATTCCCTCGCATCTTTTACTAGAAACGACAATCCTGCCACAGAAATTCTCATTTAGTGATTGTTTCACTATCAGAATTTTACCTGGAAAGAGCAGTTGGCCCTCAACCCTAGTGCCGGCGGCTGGGATGGAGTGTTCGTGCCCCAACCGGCATGACCCTGAGCACCCCGGAATCCACCCATCTGGCCCAGGGGCACTTGCTGGGCGTGACGCGAGAGAGGATTTGAGCATGATTGCCTCGGTTGTAGAGAGACTCTCAATGTTCGTACAGAGCGCCGGCCTAAAGGCTTTTCTTCGGGTATGGGGAGAAAAAATTCAAGCGAATAAAGCGCAGGATGAGTGATTCTGTAGCAATTTTTTGCACAGCTTTTTTATTTGCATCGCTTCCACTTACGAGTCGGTATTCACACTACTACCATTTATCAAACCAGGCACTAGCTCGGCACTGCTCAACAAGCGCTTCAAAAGCGGCTTCAAGTGAGCTCATGAAGACAGCGCAGTCGTTATCAACGTGCATCTGCTCACCCACGGCCACATCGCAATTGCGGGGCACCAGCAGCGCCTCGCCTTTGGGGAGCGCCCGACCCAAACCTCTCAGCATAACCGGGGTCAGGGGGATCTCTGCGCTTTCCTTGAGCAAATGAAAGATTCCTTTTTTCAGCGGCTGCATGGTTTCGGGTATGCCCCGACTACCCTCTGGAAAGAGAATAAGGATGTCACCAGCCGCCAGAGCTTCATGACAATCGGCCATTAGATCTCTCCCCACATGTCCGTCACGATGAATTGGAATGATGTCAAGTACACGAGTCGAAAACCAGGCCAGCCAGCGGTTGGCAAGAAAATAGTCCGCTGCCGCCACCGGCCTCACGCGAGCCAGGTCCCGCAAGGGAAATAGACTCATCAATACCAGTGTGTCTAGATGGCTATTGTGGTTTGCGACCAGCACGTGTGGCCCCCTTCGCGGGAGTCGTTCGCGATGGAATACATTGAGACCGATGACGAAGATGATTAATGGCCTCACGATCAGAAGGAAAAAGAGCACTTTCAGCCAGCGTTGCATGGCGACACCTTAATAAGCGACGTAGCGGTAGAAATGAAAGAAAATTGGTGCTGTATAGATGATGCTATCGAGCCGATCGAGAATCCCGCCGTGGCCCGGAATGAGCTGCCCGGTATCCTTGATATTTAGATCGCGCTTGACTGAAGAGATGACAACGTCACCGAAAAATCCGCATACGGCGATGATCGCACCCGCTGCCAGCGACAGCGGCCAGGACATTCCTGTCAGGTAGGGACCGGCCATGCCAGCACAGAGCGTCACTGTCATCACCCCACCCAGAAAACCACCCCAGGTTTTGTTGGGGCTTACTTTGGGAAGGATCGCTCGCTTACCGATCTGCTTGCCCCACACGTACTGACACACATCGTTGAACTGTGTTATGAAAAGTACAAATAGTACGGGTCCCAGATACCCTGCTGCGGGATTAAGCACGGGTAGCGTCAGCAACGCTGCGAGATGGCTGATTGAATAGATCGCCAGCATCACCATCCAGTGTATTACACCCGCTGCGCGAATGAAGCCCACGCTATCGCCCAACAGCAGCATACGTACCGGTAGAAACAAGAAGACGTAAACCGGCACGAAGACGCTGAACATTCCGTACCAATCATGCCACACCCACAGGTACTGCATTGGAATTGCGAGGTAGGCCCAGAACAGTACGCGACGATCCACTAGCCGTGTTGGCACGATCGAGAAAAATTCCTTGAGCGCTAGATAACTGAGACAGGCGAAAAAGACAATACCTGCATTTCGACTTGAAAGCAGGACCACAAACAACAGACCAAGCATCCACCACCAGGACCTAATACGTTGTTTGAGCTCGAGGTTATCTTGTGCTGGACGGCGTTGATCGAGAAATATACGGGTGAGGCTGGCGAGACAGAGCAGCCCAAGTATCGCGATAACTACGGTTTCAACGTGCGGCGCAATCTCAAACATCGTGCCCGCCCTCGGATAAGCCTTCGTTAGCCTCCTCGAAGTGTGCATGAATCTGCCGCGTACGACGGACAATGGTCCAGGCACTACCGGCGGCGATGATACCCACTGCGAGCAGTAGTACGATACCTTTTTGCCAAAGATAGGGTTCGAGCATGCTGAACAAACAGGCGCCACTGAGCAGCGCCATGCGGTGTTGCTTTGCCATAGGGCCCGAGAAGCGCATCGGCGCCCCCATCGAGGCGCCAAGTACGCGAACGTATGCCGTCATGACGGCCAGAATCGCGGCCAGCCAGCCCATCCATGGGCCAAGGCTCCAGAAGGCTCCTGAGGCGTAGCCGGCAGCTACGAGTAAAAGTGCATCTGCCGCTCGGTCCGGCATGTCATTGTAGAGTTCCCCGGCCAGGGTCGAACGTCCCCCCTCCACGGCGACCATACCGTCGAAGAGATTACACAAAAGCCGACCCTGGATACCCAGGATGACGAGCAGGGGTAGAAGCCACTGCATTCCGCCGGATGCATGACGCCAGAATACCAGTATTAGTGCAGCAGCAGCGGCGAAGCCGATACTTGCAAGCGAGATCTGGTTAGGCGTGAAACCACGTTGATTAAGCCAGGCCGCGGTACGCTGCGCAAGGCAATTTTCACGGCTCTTGATAGGGCGCCGATGTAGGCTGGAAGGTGGCAAGGTAGAACTCCTGAAAGCCTCGGTTAATGGGATACTTTGCAATGGTTAAACAGTGGCGTACTCGCCAGGCAACCCACTGGCAGTCATCCAGGCAAAGATGCAGTACCAGCTGCCTCGTAGCAGTATCGCGGCTAACACAGTGGGTATAGATGTTCAGTCCGAAGATCTTCTGGTCTGTTTGCATTGCCGCTCTTTATTAGGCGAGGTGACATTAATAAAGGCTCATGGGCGTAAAGTCCATAGTAAAAAAAGATATTTATTTTCCAGCGATCCAGTAGGCTGGAAAGGCGATTGATATCTAATTATTGTTATTTAAATATTGGGTTCTTTTTTATAAATATAGTTATATAAATCGATTATCAGACTCCTTTTGGCGTCCTGATTTAATTTTTAGTCAATGTGTTATTAATTTAATTGGGGGCGCTGCGATCGTGACTAATATCCTGGTTGCATCACTGGCGGATGGTCATATCGTAAACTCCAAAAAGCTCCGCTAATGTAGATCTCGAGATAAGTGCGGAAACAATTTTATCTTCAGCGGTTGAATACCCGTTATTACAAGCCTGGCCAGCAGCTTCAGGGCCATGGTGATGCTGTCCTGTATCGAGCGCTGCATGCGAGCTGACTTTTCAAGCAGAATTTGGTGTGCAATAACGTGCCTTGAGTGCCGACCTGCCATGTTGCATATGTTTAAATTAGCCGTGTTGCGACAGGGCCTGGAGGAACCTTGGTCTGGCCCATGAGCGTTGCTGCGCGAGATAACAAACCTCAGGTCAGGTTGCAGGAAAGGGGGCAGGAAGATGTACAGTGACTGAGCTATCTGCGGCGGACAAAAAGTCCGCCAAAAGGAAGGAGAGGGGAAAGTATATGGCTTTCTCGGTATGGGGAAAAGGATCGAATCGAAAGTTTGCCTGGACTTTCGAAAATTTACACTAGCGATTACGGCAACGACCTTCGAAGAATATATCAGGACCTCCCGGAGGTGGCTCCCAAGGGAGATCGCATGGTAAGTAATCGAGTGGAATAATACTTTACGCAGGTTCAACAGCGAGTTGCACCGGGATTTTACAAGCCTTGTAATAATTCGGCAGAAGTTATCTGCTTGCCTGGCAAAACTACCACTATGGTGGCCTGAATATAAAAAGAAGGGGTGTTTTTCATGTTCATCTACCCACTGATATTTATTTTTCCATGGCTTCGGAACTTACGACGCAGCGAAAGGAATACTCTGTATGTAGAGAATATTCACCTATGTCGGGACGCACATGATAACGCTCTATCGTTAGAGCGCCTCCCCAGCCCTCTCCGCGCGGTAAACCTCTTACGACCTTTTCATTTCCACTTTCAGGCCCTTGAGGATTTTTTTCAGGAGAAGCCTGATACCAATCAGATACCCACTCTCTACCGTTATCTCCCATTTGATAAAAACCAAGCTTGTTAGGTGGATAAAGCGTCACAGGGTAAGGCGCTAGATTACTTCTTATGCCCGTATGTGTTGCCTTGTCTACATCATACCTGGTTGGAATACTTTTACCCTTTTCAAGCGTGCCGGTGCTGGTACCGTAAGGTATGAACTGTCCTCCTGACCGTGCCGCGTATTCCCACTGAGCTTCGGTAGGTAATGCAAAAGGCAAGGACGTTTCGTCGGCCAGCCAGCTGCAGTAATCATGGGCCTGTTGCCAATCGACACCGGCAGGAACATTGTCCTGACGGAACTGCATTTCGAACTCATTCGTCGTGTTGATCCTTTCCCGACCGGTTGCCGCCGTGAAGACATCGTAATCGGCATAGGTGACCTTGGTCGGCGACATGTAAAAGGTATCGAGTGTGACCTTGTGCAGTGGCTTGTTATCTTCGTCAGCACTGTAGGGCAGGCCCTTGTCGCTGCCTGTCAAATTGGGATCAATTGGCCCGAAGTCCCCCATCTGGAAAGAGCCACCTTCGACAAGGATCATGTTGTCTTTCGTCTTCTGGATCAGATCCTTGACGGCTTGTGAGTTTTCTTCGCTGTCAGCCTGGCTGCCATTGCAGGCGGTCAGGCCCAGTGTCAGTAGCGAGACAAAGACGGTTTTACTGTGCAACATCATGAATCTCCTCACATACTCTCGGAACAATAATCCTGTCACAAACCAGTTGTGCCGTAGTGCTGGTTGAGAAGCCAAAAAGTATGGCATTAGTGTGCAATAACGTGCCTTGAATGCCGACCTTCCATACTGCATATGTTAAATTAGCCGTGTTGCGACAGGGCCTGGAAGAACATTTGCCTGGCCCATGAGCGTTGCTGCGCGAGATAACGAGCCTCAGGTTGCAGGAAAGGGTACAGGAAGATGTCAGATTCGCTACTGGATAGTTTACTGGAACAGTTCGATATCACGCTGTCTCAGTCGCAGCGTCTGCTGCGGCTGGCGCTGCCCGGGACAGCGCTGCTGCCGCATAGGCTGGTGGGCGAGGAGCGCGTCAGCACGCCGTTTCGCTATCGCCTCGACTGCGTGGCCCAGCAGGGCGATATCGAACTCACGTCGCTGATGGCCCAGCCCGCGCAGCTGAGCGTTCTGCAGGCTGACGGCAGCACTCGCACCCGCCACGCGCTGGTCGAGGAGGCCGCGCTGCTGGGCGAGGACGGCGGCGTCTACTACTACCAGCTCACTCTGGTACCCTGGCTTGCGATGCTCAAACTGGGCCGCGACAGTCGCCTGTTTCAGGGCCGCAGTGCGGTCGATATTCTCACCGAGGTGTTTGACGGCCACCCCATCGCCCGCGGCGGCTATCGCTTCGACCTGCGTCGCGAGTACCCGCCGCGCAGCTACTGCGTCCAGTATCGCGAGAGCGACTTCAACTTCATCAGCCGGCTGTGTGAGGAAGAAGGCCTGTGGTATTACTTCGAACACGCCGGGGACGGCGTCAGTGATGACGACGGTGGCGACAACAGTGTCGCCTTCGACGGCCACCGGCTGGTCATCACCGACGACGTCGACACCTGTCCGCCGGTCAGCCCGCAGGCGATCCGCTTTCATCGCCAGGCCGCCACCGAGACCGAGGACGCCCTGAACCAGTGGGGCGCCGCGCGCCGCGCCCAGCCCACCCGCGTCAGCGTCGGCACCTTTGACTACAAGCAGCCCGCGCTCACCAAACGCACCGGACTCGACACCCTCGATGAGCAGGGCAACCTGCCGGCCAGTGAAGTCTACGACTACGCCGGCGAGTACTATTATCACGGCTTTGAGCGCGGCGAACGGCTGACCGAGAACCGCCTCGAGGCCCACGAATCGCTGGCCAGACGCTTCCACGGTGCCGGCGGTGCCCGTCAGCTGCAGGCCGGCCACTGGTTCGAACTCACCCAGCACCCGCTGCACGACACCGGCGGCGAGGCCGAACGGCAGTTCCTGCTGCTGGGCATCACCACGCATGCCGAAAATGCCCTGCCGGTCTCGGCCCATCTCAAACGCCTGCCCGGCAGCCTGCAGGCCGAAATGGACGCCGCCCGCCGCGCCCACGGGCTTGATGAGGATCAGGACGACAACCTCGAGGTGCTGGACAACTACCGCAGCGCCGGCACCGGCCACTTCCTGGTTGATATCGAGGCCCAGCGCCGCAGCCAGCCCTACCGCCACCCGCTGACCCATCGCCGCCCGGTGCTCGGCGGCCCACAGACCGCCACCGTGGTCGGCCCGGCTGGTGAGGAGATCCACACCGACCACCTCAACCGGGTACGTGTCCAGTTCCACTGGGATCGCCAGGGCCAGCGCAACGAACAGGCCGGCGTATGGCTGCGGGTCGCCCAGCCCAGCGCCGGCGGCGGCTGGGGTGGGGTGTTCGTGCCCCGCGTCGGCCAGGAAGTACTGGTCGATTTCCTCGAAGGCGACGCCGATCGGCCCCTGATCACCGGGCGCATCTACAACGGCGAGCAGACCCCCGACTGGCACAGCAACGGCCTGCTCTCCGGCATCAAGAGCAAGACCTACCGTGGCAGCAAGTACAACGAACTGGTCTTCGATGACGCCACCGATCAGGAGCGGGTGCGGCTCAACTCCGAGCACTCGAAAAGCCAGCTCAACCTGGGCTACCTGATCCACCAGAACGGCAACCACCGGGGCACCTTCCGCGGCACCGGCTTTGAGCTGCGCACCGATGCCTATGGCGCCATCCGCGCCAACGAAGGCCTCTATCTTTCCAGCTGGGGTCAGCTCGGTGCCAGCGGCGATCAGCTTGATCTCTCCCCTGCGCGAGATCAGATCCAGAGCGCCTGGAACCTGTCCGACACGCTCAGCCAGAGCGCGGCGGATCACAACGCCGAACCTTTCGACACCTTGGAAGGCCTGAAGCAGGCCGGAGATGACGCCGATGACCGCTACGGCAACAGCGAACAGATCGCTGATGCCGATCAGAATAGTGCCCGTGGTGCCAGCGAGTCCGGCGGGCGAGGCGAATCCGCCCGCATGAAGGCGCCGTGGCTGCATATGGCCTCGCCGGCCGGCATCACCATGAGCACGCCTGAATCTACCCACCTGGCACAAGGGCGCTCGCTGAGCGTCTCGACCGGCGAAGACATGAGCATCGCCACCGGGCGCAGCCTGATCGCCTCCATCTCCGAGAAACTCTCGCTGTTTGTCTATCGCGCCGGCATCAAACTCTTTGCGGCAAAGGGCAAGGTGGAAGTGCAGGCTCAGAGTGATGACATGGCGCTCACCGCACAGAAGGATGTAAAGATTACCTCTACCGAAGGGCGGGTACAGATCAATGCCGCCAACGGCATTCTGCTCAGCAGTGGTGGTGGGTATATCCGCATCGAGGGCGGTAACGTCGAAATCCACGGCCCCGGCAATATTGATGTGAAGGGCGCGCAGCACGTGTTTGATGGCCCAGCGAGCATGGATATGGCGATGCCGGAGCTGCCGGAAGGTAGTGACTGCCAGACCAAACATGCAGGGGCCGCCAGCAAGGGATCATCCTTTGTCGGATGACAGGCTTAAAACATGACCACGTGGTTACTGCATGATCATCTCAATGGCTCACTGGATATAAAGGAAGGGGTCGAATTCGCTGGTGCGCTTGCGCCTCGTCAGCGCAGTGATCTGCACGCGCTGACTCCACATCTTTATCGACTCGATGAGCATGCTTTAGACGCAATAAGGGAGCAGACCAATCGGAGATGGCAGCACAAGCTGCCCCCCGTGGTCTGCGCCATCCTGCACGCGGATACTGACGCCCGGATACTGCGCGAGCAGTTGAGCCGTTTTTGCCTGTTTGGAGTTCAGAAAGGGCAGACAAGGTATTGCCGCTATTTTGACCCACGAGTCATGACCCATCTTCGATGGATTTTGACCAATGGTCAGCTTCATTCCCTGTTAGGACATATTCAGCACTGGGAGCTGATGGACTCGAACGGCCAGTGGATTGTGACGTCTCCACCCGAGTCGAGTGCAGGGCGGATGATACGCCTGATACTGGATGAACAGCAGCGTCGTTACCTTGAACTACTGCCCGCCATTCGTGAATGTCTGAAGCATTGGCGCGCCATGTATCCAGACAAGCTGCGGGATGATGCCGAGGCGGGCCCCCATCTTGCCCATCGGTTTGATCGTGCCCAGGCACTGGGTCTGGGGGATATGAAGGACTGTCTGGCACTGGTGCTCCATGAGGTGCTGGTGCATCCCAGGGTTACGGACCACCCAAAAGTCGCTTCTGTCATCAGCGCGGTAAAGGAAGGCGCTTCCTATCAGAGAACGACAGCACACTGGTCGCCGGAAGACTGGCAGACCATTCAGAAACAGTTGAATGCAGAGGGCAGGGTCACATGAGTTCTACACCCGATATCAGTGCCATTGTGGGGGGCGCCAGCAGTCAGGTTGCGACGACCCCATCGGCTGCTACCGGCTCAGGTGGCTGTGATGATTGTACAATGTGCGAGAAATCACCCGGCCTGGTGATTCTGCCTGTACGTTACTCGGCCATTGCCGAGAGCCATGCCCATGGAATTCATGGTTTGACACCGATTTCACAGGGCGACCCGTTTGGAGAGGGCGTGCTGGATAAATCCATGCAGCGTGCCAGGTACATCCTGCGCTGCATGCGTCAGGGCTATTTTTATCTGCATTTCCCGAGTGGCGACGCCGAAGGCGCCACCTGGCGAAAATATTCGGTCACCAGCGACAGCAACTTTATTCCGCTGCCTCTTGATGCGCCTCTTCCCGATATTGAAAAAAATCAGGCCTGTCGTCGTTCAAGTGACTGGCAGATGGCGCGCTGTGTCACCATCAGCACACCGGAAGACGTCTCGGAAGCCTGGCTGGCCTTTTCAGATACAAACTGGGATGAAAGCATTCGCAACCGGGTGGCGCAGGATCCATCAAAGCGTATGCAATTCCTGTCTCCCGCCCAGTGCATTGGTGGAGGCGCGGGGCAGCCTCATACCGCACCGCTGTCAGAACTGACCAATTGGGTCAGCGAATATCGTTCTCTTGCATCACGTTCCTTTAACAGTACGGTGGCCGATCTGGACGATGATCAGAACACAGCCACCTTTGAATCCGTCTATCCGTTCCACTGGCGCGCCTTCGAAGCCGACGATTTGGTCGAGACGGCCGAAAGAAAGTCAAACGGGCGCGCTATCGTGTTTGCAACCCATGACCCGCGGGGCATTACCGTCGAGCTTAACGCCGAGCAGATTCAGGCCGTGGCAGCATCGCTGCAGCGCCATAGCTGGCGTATTGCCTCGTGGGAGGGCATACAGGCCATTAAGAATACGGTCGAGATCACAGCGGAGTCTGTCTATAGAAACGGTATCGCCGAAAATCAGTCGATGATACTGAATGTGCCTGAAACAAGACTACGTGAGGCACAGAGAAAGATTGATAATGGTACGGCTACAGATGCCGACAGGCAGACGGTTTTGGAGATGCAGGAACTGCTGGCGAGTACTATGGCGAGTAACCAGCAGCAATATCTCAGTCAGGGTACTATTCAGGCTCACCGCAAGCGGGCTTGGCGTAGTACACGAAATGATGTCTGGTTTGGTATCTTCGAGGATAATGACGAATACTTGAAGATGTCAGATGAGGAAATCGCGCAGGACTTTAAATCGCAGGTATCTACTGCTTTATATAACGAACAAGAAACGGTTCATACTCCGATCTCTGAAGACCATGCCAAATGGCTGGGCTCCATTTCACTTAAAAACTGCTTCGAGTTTGACTATAAGGATGATGATCTGGACTCTGGTACGCATTATGTCGAGCATTTTATTGAGTGCCTACATGATGCAGCAGACCGGGCCGAATGCGAGAAGTTGATTCAGGAATGGGTCGAGCAGCCCGATTTGGACGATACCTCTAACCTGTTGATGCGTAGCCTAGTGTGGAACCAGGTTGCGCATGTTGCCATCGTCAAGGATCTAGAAAACACGGTAATCACTGCCAGCAACGCGCAAACAGCAATGGACAAGATAAATAGCGCCTGGGCGGCTAGCCGGAAATATATGTTCAACCCGGAAGCTTCCGAGGAAGCTGCTAAAAATATTTTCTCGCAGCTGCTATATCAGACAGGCGCGCCGGTGGCCAAGTTTCTTTCCCGTCAACTCGATTCGGCAGCCATGAATGTTTACGTTGCCGCGTCAATGCTGGCCACAGGACGACTGATGCTGCAGCGTCCATTGGCAGGTACGCCTGAACAGCATCTCAACTGGCTTACTGCTCAGATGAGAGACCGTATTCCTCGCAATAAGCGTCCTAGCGCTAACCAAATGCGTCGCGTGGCTCGCGCTTGGCTTAAGGCTGGCGGCTCTGAACCGATGATTCGTGTCCCTAACATCATTCTACTGGATGACAAAGCGCTTCGACAGGTGGCAGATGGCAGTGGTGGAGGCCGAGCTGCGCAAGCCAGGCTGCTAAATTCGAGTCAACCTATTATTCTCACTGCCGAGAACATTCGCGAGACTGCATTGCCTAAGTTTCAAGCGTTCGTCAATAGTGACGCTCGTATAGCGGCTGTGGGGCTACTGTTTAGTACAGTATCTACATTGTTTGCGCGAGACGCCATGCAAGACGCTGATGTGTTTGCTGATGAAGAAGCCGCGGGGCGCTATTATGCCAGCGGCGTTGGGTTGATCGGTGGCGTCTTGAATACTGCTGAAACAGGTATACAGCGGGCAGTTGCTGTTAATAGCATCAGCACGACTAGTCAAGAAAGTGCGTTGGCACGGGCAAAATGGTATGGACGTTTTGGGCGTTTCCTTGGTGCCGGAGCCGCTTGGGGGTTTGCGTATTATGACGCCAAAAATGCAATTGAAAATGCTAAAAAAGGTAATTGGATAATGATGATTCTATATGGCGTTTCAGCTGGCTTAAACGCCATATTGGGTATAATGTCTATTTTTGTTAAATTTCTGTCTGGTTGGGCTGGGCTGATATTTATGATCGCACTAGGTGTCGCTCTGCTGATAGAGGCAGTTAAAGATAGTGACGCGCAAAATTGGTTGAAACATTGCTTCTACGGTAGCGAAAATCGCTGGCCTAGTGTCAAGATAAGTGACAAAGAACTACAGAAGGTATTGGAAAACTGATCATGAACAAAGCTCAGCAAAAGATACTTGAGGCAGTCGGTGTTTTTGGTAAAAACAGAAACAGTTTTTCAGTGTTTTCAAAATCGCATATTTTCGACATAAAGGAGGGTGGCAGAGAAGTCAAAGTGCCTGACTTTGTTTGTGCTCGGAAAAATAACTGTTTGGTGTTATCAGAGTCTTGGTTCCGTGAAAGAGGGCTGTATGTTTCCTGGGGCACACTAGGCGGAATTGTATTGCTAGTTTTTTTTCTATCTTTCCCTTTGGCAATGCCATGGATTTACGACGTTGAAGTTGATGCTGGTGGAGTCGTTGCATTGTCTTTTATGGCGTTTCTTGGTTTTTTGTTTTCTTACCCCCTTTTATTTGCTGCGAAAAGCGAGCTAAAGATCCAAGGCCTTCAGTACATAATATTTAACCATGACTCTAAAAGAGTTTATTTTGTCAGTGATGTCGACTTTCAACCAAAAACCTGTCGCTGGGATGAATGCACGTTTTGTCTTGCCTATTCTGCTGGAAGTATCGAGGGCTACTATTATGAGCTCAAGGGGTACTTGTTCCATGATGATGGTAGCGTTAAAGACAGTTTCTCGTTCGATGACTATCATTACATGATCTCCAATAGTGATAATGCTCGCCAAGCAATGATCGATGACCTTTCGGCTCGTTTCGAATATGTACGGCGCTTCATGGAAGAAGGTCCTGATTCGGTGGAGCCTGTTTCGGGGCATCTTGACTTGCGGCCAAGCCTGTCTGAGGCGGCGCACCGTTTTCAGCCCCGCTCAAAGAGATCTGACGGCAAGAAAGCTCATTTTATTTATTCGGCAGTGCGCGTGATTTTTTTGATTCCTTTCAGTGTGCAGGTTGTGGGGCATTACTTCTTTTGTAGATACTGTCGTTTGCCCGAATGGCCTCAGAGCGTGATTGATGAATGTGGAAAAGAGGTGTTTCCGCATCGTTGATTCCTGGATACGGGACTGTTGTGAGTCAAGTATACAAACGCCATGGTTTTTGCCACGGCGTTTTTTATTGTCTTGACGACAAACTGCATCGCCACTGGATGTCGGGCATGATAGCCAGGATATTGAATCTGGCGCATGCCATGCTGATCTGCGTCCAGAATACGCAGGAGTATTCGTCCTGCGCGGACCTGTATCATCGCTGGCTATCGTAATCGAATATCGATCAACGTGATCTTGCGCTGCGGACGCTCGGTTACAATCAGAAAATCATACTTGAGCGACGGGGAGGGCGCGTCAGTGTTGGTTTATAGCCTGACTCCCTGCGCGGTTTACCATGGGGTGGCTTGATCGGTGGCTATGAAAAAGCCCTTCAGGCCCTGCAGGATGGTAGTCAGAACGCCGTGGCCTGACTGACTGCCGCTCTCGGCGCTCCCTTCGCTAATGTTGCGGCCAAGGCGGTCGATGGTGTCGCCGGCCCTGCGCTAGTCGGTATGGGGGGCATTGCACGTTCGCCGGTCATTCTGGCTAGCAAGAAGGCACCGATAGCCGAGTTGGTAGCCAGAAATTGAAGAAATGACTGCTTATATCATTCCATGAGTATAGACAAGGTCGGCGATTGAGTATTTTTCGGACTTTTCTGTCAGGTCCACCTTCTCCAGAAAAATGCTCATGTTTTGCATTTCTTATGTAGTGGGGTAGGGTGTTTGACTGAAAATGATGTTCGTAAAAAATAACAGTTTTAAACGCTGCGGGCCTGATTGCCTGAGGCTCGGTTCCTGGAAGAGCTGCTTCAAAAATGAGGTTGTAATTTTATACGCATGTTAAATATCGCACAGTTATTTTCATATATGTCGGCACTGGCAATAGCTGCAGCCATACCGGGACCAGGAATGACGGCTTTAGTCGCTAGAAGTGTTGGTGGCGGGATTCTTCCTGGTTTTGCATTGCTTTTGGGAATTGTTTGTGGCGATATTCTGTATTTGACGTTAGCTGTATTTGGCCTGGCGGTCATGGTCAACAATTTTGCTTCTTTTTTCCTGATGGTTCGTATAGCTTCCTCGGCTTATCTATTATGGTTGGCATGGCAGTTTTGGAAGTACGAGCCGGAAGTGTTGGACGCTAACCCATCCATGAATCTAAAATCGCTGGGAGCTTCATGGGTGGCTGGGTTGGGTATTACTATCGGGAATCCCAAGACTATAGCATTTTATCTGGCACTTGTGCCTATCGTGATTTCTCTTGAAGATGTAACAGTTTTTACCTGGGGCGTTGTTTTGGTTCCTGTTACGGCCGGGGTGCTTGGTTTGGTGGGAAGTATTTTTATTCTGGGTGCGGCCAGAGCGCGTAACATACTAGGAAGCGTGAATGCGCAGCGTATAGTATTCAGGACGGCTGCAATGATAATGTTTTTGGCAGCTATGAGCATGGTTGTAAATTTTTTATGATTAATCTTTTTATGTTAAAAGATGAATGTAAGTGGAGTGGTTTTCCATGTTCATTAATATGAAAAGTACTAACGAGATTCGATAACTACTTCAGGTCAAGGCTGCCATTTATTACACTGGTGGGCGATGCTCTTGAAAACCCGTAATGCATCCGGTAGTTCACTTTCGGAAAGGTGAGGGTAATTGCGATGTGCTGTTCCCCGTGGCGTTGTGCTCGGATGCCGGATTGAGCTCGCATTTTCCTTGTGCTGTCGCCATCGAAAGGATAATGCTGATCCAGTCGCAGACTTTTCCGGCGATATTGAAAGCGCCTCTGCTCTCTAGTGTCTGCTCTATTCCTGCACAGTCTTTACGGGTTATTTCATCCAGTGGTTTGTCGCAAATGGTGGGAAGAATGTTTCGGCCAGGCTGCATGCGCGTTTATGGGATGACTCCATGTGCTCAACCAGTATCGATGCTGCACTGATATTACTTTTCTCCAGCTTCCTTTAGCGTTGCTTCGCCTGTTTCTGATCACTTGCCGATATATCTACCATCTGCAGTCATTCTACGAGGGCGTTCGGCTCTTGCTCGCGCAGATGTCGTAGACACGTTTGGATAACCATCTGGTCCCATTCGGAGCTACGTGTCATGGGGCTTGTTATATCCTGACTACAGGATTTGGTGTCGCTGGGCTTCACTCGAATGTAGAGGCCATTACCGTCGAGCTTATGATAGATGCGCGTTCAGGTTCAGGGTTAGCCAATGTTGTATCTGAGAGACCTTCGTTTGATCTGCGGCCACTTCATGTATGCCATTTATAGGCGAGCATACAACTGGGCATACAGCACAGACAATGCAAGAAAGAGGGGTTAAGCCATCATGTATGGGTATGCAGTATTCTTTCTGAGGGAGGCCGCTGGCGGGCTTGAAGGAATATCCAGAGAAGGTAATTAAAGCTGTTGGTGCGGAAGGAGAGACTCGAACTCTCACACCTTTCGGCACTGGAACCTAAATCCAGCGTGTCTACCAATTCCACCACTCCCGCAACAGCGAATCGCATTATACATGATGTCTGGTCTGGCGCAAGTCCTGATGGTTTTATCCTTGAAGTTCAAGCGGTTGGCCTGTTTGCCGTTATCAGGCAAAAGCCATTGTTCAGGAGCTTGCCGTGGTGTGGGGGCGGGTTGATATAACATCATTGTGGGCACTTCGTTGCCAGGGGTGCCTTGCTCTGGCAATGCCGGGCAAGGAATGGTGTCGGCGATGTTTCGAACATTTGCCCGTCAATCACTCAGCCTGTCCGAGATGCGCTCATCCTCTGCCGGCCACCTCGAGCAGCTGTGGTGGCTGTATGAAGCAGCCGCTTCCCATGGATCATGTATTTTCTCCCTTTCTTTATGACGAAGATATTGCCTGGTTGATAGTTCGATTCAAACACCACGCCGATTTTCGTGCCGGCCACAATCTTTTTCGTCTACTGGAAGGTCATCTTTATAAGGTTTCTGATGCCGACTCACCCGCGCTGTTGCCCGTTCCGTCTCATGTATCCCGCTGCAGGGAGCGCGGGTTCGATCCGGTGTGTTGGTTGGCGCAGCGGGTAGCGAGACGGTTGGCGTGGCCACTTCTTGAAGCGCACAAGCGCCGAGCAACACCCCGTCAGCAGCAGCTGACTCGGGCGGGCAGGGTGAAAAACCAGCGGCAGGTATTTGAAGTGCCTGACATGACAGGAAAAACCGTCTGGTTATTTGATGATGTGATGACCACGGGGGCTACGCTTGGCTCTCTTGCTCAAGCCTGCCGAGCGAGGGGGGCCTGTCGTGTCAATGCGCTGACGCTGGCACGCACACCGGCCTCCCATGAATCTGCTAGCATGGCCGCCCCGCCAAGGAGAACGCCATGACTCACCCCTATGACACCCTGACGCCTGTAACCGTGCTGGATATGATTGAAGCTCTGGGCTTTGAGCTTCAGGGCGAGCCCTTTGCACTTAACAGTTATGAGAACCGGGTCTATGCCTGGCGTGCGGAAAGTGGGCCGCGGTTTGTATTGAAGGTGTACCGGCCGGGGCGCTGGACAGCCCAGCAGATTGATGAAGAGCTTTCATTTCTTGACTGGCTGGAACAACACCAGGTGCCCGCTGGGCGAGTGTGGACATCGCCGGAGGGTGTCCGTCGCCATGAGTTCAAGGGGTTTCATTACGCCCTGTTTCACGCCGTTCCCGGGCAGGCGCCCGAGCTTGATAATCCTGCACACCTGTTTGCACTGGGCGAGCTGATGGGCAGGATGCACGCGGCGGCAGCCGATTTTTCCTTTGTTCATCGACCGACACTTGAACCGATGCCCCTTCTGGAGCGAAGTCGTGAGCAGGTACTTTTGTGCGGCCGTCTCGACAAGGGGCAGCGCCGTACCTATGAGCGTCTGACAAGTGAACTGCTTACCCAGGCAGAACAGTGGTCATTATCAGGGCTGCGCCTTCTGCCCACTCATGGTGATTGTCATATCGGAAACCTGTTGGGCCGGGATGACGAGTTTTCACTGGTGGACTTTGATGATGCCATTACTGCTCCCGCCATCAACGATCTCTGGATGTGGTTGAGCGGAGAAGATGCCCAGCAGTGGCAGCGACAGTGGTCTGAAATCATCGAAGGGTACGAGCAGTATCGTGCCTTCGACAGCCGTGAACTGGAATGGATCGAGCGGTTGCGTACCTTGCGTCTGGTGCGTCATACGGCCTGGATTATCGAGCGCTGGAACGACCCTGCCTTTCCCTCAGCCTTCAGCTGGCTTGAACGCCCCGGTTACTGGGAAACCCACCTGCGCACGCTGGAGCAGCAACGCCATGCGCTATCTTCCCCTCACTGGCTGGCGTAATGCGGCTTGTCGATCGCGGGCTGTGCTGCTCGCGGTCGGGTTGCTGCTGCCGGCCGTAACGCTCGCCGGTGCCGACCAGGACCCTCCCTGGATTTCGAAATTTCCGGCTCTGGAAGCCCGTGTTGATAGTGTGATGAGCGTTGTCAACGCATGGACGGGCAGTGCCAGTGAGACACTGGCTGATTACGATCCCCTGTTTGAAGCCGTGCAACGACATGCCAGTGCCTACTGGCAGGATGTCAGACTTTCTCAGACCAGGACCCTGGTGGCCTACGATGATAACTGGCAAAGCCGCTCCGAGATCGATTTCGAGCATGGCCGAGTCACTATTGAAACGCTCAGGAGCGGGGCTACCACGGAAGAGCTGACCCGCCTGATCGAAAAGACGCTGGCATCGCCTGTCGATGACAGTGCGCTGGATAGCGGGCGGCTTAGTGATACACCGACGGATGGCATACAGGGGGTGCTGGCGGGCCAGGTCAGGGACCAGGAAGGTAAATCGGTTGAATACGCATGGCGGGCCAAACGCTATGCGCGCTGGTTGGCCACCCACCGTGTGGAACGCAGCCAGCAGGCAGATGGAAGTGATATATTACGAATAAATATACCGTTATCTTCCAATCACCTCAGAGTAAGAGCTCAACAGTTTGTACCGGCCATCGAGAAGGCGAGTCACCGCCATAAGGTAGACCCGGCACTGGTCATGGCCATCATCGCGACAGAATCGAGCTTCAACCCCTACGCCGTCAGTCATATCCCGGCTTTCGGGCTGATGCAGATTGTTCCGCGTACTGCCGGCCATGATGTCTTCAATCGGGTCTACCGGAAGGCCGGAAAGCCCGACAGGGACTATTTATTCAATGCCGGGCGCAACATTGATGTGGGCACGGCGTATCTCGGGCTGCTCAATCATGTTTATCTCAAGGGCATCAACGATCCGGTAAGTCGCCGCTTGTGTGTCATTGCTGCCTATAACGGCGGAGCCGGCAATGTGTACAAGACCTTCGGGGGTGGAAAGAAAAAGGCGCTGGCCAGAATCAATTCACTCAGTTCACAGCAGGTCTATAACCGGCTGCGTACCCACCATCCCGCCGATGAAACGCGCCGTTACGTCAAAAAGGTCAAGGAGGCTCGTACGCGTTTCAGGCCACTGATTGTTGCAGGGACAACCTGAACTGCGTATTTCCTGCGCTTGCGATAAGATAGGGCTGAATCGGGCAGCCATGCGGGCTGCCCGTCCCTTACCTGTCAGAGATGAATAAAGCCCATGTGCGACGAGCTTTCCCACCATTATCACGAAATCATCAAGGGTCTGGGGGAGGATCCTGAGCGGGAAGGGCTGCGCGATACACCGGTTCGTGCAGCCAAGGCCATGCAGTTCTTGACCAATGGCTACAGCAAGTCACTTGATGAGCTGGTCAATAATGCTGTCTTTTCCTCGGATACCGATGAGATCGTTCTGGTCAAGGACATCGAGCTTTACTCGATGTGTGAGCACCATATGCTACCGTTTATCGGCAAATGTCACATCGGATATCTGCCGGATGGCAAGGTGCTGGGGTTGTCCAAGTTTGCACGGATCGTCGACATGTTCGCGCGACGTCTGCAGATTCAGGAAAACCTGACACGCCAGATTGCCGAGGCGGTACGTGATGTCACCGGTGCACGTGGGGTGGGAGTGATTATTGAAGCCAAGCACATGTGCATGATGATGCGAGGCGTGGAAAAACAGAATTCCAGCATGACAACGTCCGTGATGCTGGGTAATTTCCGCAGTCACGTTGAAACACGGCAGGAATTTCTGGCGCTGCTTCGTCGTTAGTCCGAGACTCGAAGGGTGCCGGTCTTCAGTGAGCAATGAAGTCGGAAAAGACACCAGAAGGGAGCATGTTATGGATAACCTCAAGGACAAGGCCCTGTTTCGGCCCTTTGCCTTTATTGATGGCAACTGGGTAGCCGCCGACAGCGGTGAGCAGATCGAGGTGGATAACCCGGCCACCGGCGAAACCATCGCCCGCGTGCCGCGGATGGGGGAGAAGGAAACCCTGCGTGCCATCGAGGCAGCCCACGCAGCGTTTCCGGCATGGTCGGCGCGTACCGCGCTTGAGCGGGCCGATATTCTCAACCGCTGGTACGAGCTGATGATGGAGCATCAGGAAGATCTGGGCCGTCTGATGACCCTTGAGCAAGGCAAGCCCAAAAAGGAAGCAGAAGGTGAAATTGCCTACGCTGCAAGCTTCATGCGCTGGTATGCCGAAGAGGCGCGTCGTGTATATGGCGATACCATTCCGGGGGCCAAGGGCAATCAGCGCATTGTCGTGCTGAAGCAGCCTGTTGGCGTGGTAGGAGCCATTACGCCCTGGAACTTTCCGTCATCAATGATTACCCGCAAGGCCGCTGCTGCCCTGGCGGCCGGTTGCCCGATCGTCATCAAGCCGGCCAGCCAGACGCCGCTGTCGGCGACGGCACTGGCAGTACTGGCCGAACGTGCCGGTGTACCGCGCGGCGTCTTTAACGTACTGCCGGGCAGTGCCGGGGAAATTGCGGGTGCCATGACGTCCTCGCCGATGGTCAGGAAGATTACCTTCACCGGTTCTACCGGCGTAGGCAGCACCCTGATGGCCAATGCCGCCGAGAATATCCAGAAGATTTCACTGGAGCTTGGAGGTAATGCGCCCTTTATCGTGTTCGAGGACGCAGACCTTGATGCAGCCGTGGAAGGTGCACTGGCTTCCAAGTTCCGTAATGCCGGACAGACCTGTGTCTGCACCAATCGGTTCCTGGTGCAGTCGGGTGTCATCAATGCGTTCTGTGAAAAACTTGCTGCGGCCATGAATCGTGAGCTGGTGGTGGGCGATGGCATGAAGGAGGGCGTGACCGTAGGGCCCATGATCGATGAAAATGCGGTCGAGAAGATGTCCGAGCACGTGCAGGATGCCATCGACAAGGGCGGTGAGCTGATGCTGGGCGGACAGCCTCATTCAAAGGGTGGGCGCTTTTATATGCCAACCCTGATCAATGGCGCTACGTCCGAGATGAAGGTAGCCAGTGAAGAAACCTTCGGCCCGCTGGCCGCCGTCTTTTCCTTTGATACCGAGGATGAGGCGCTCACCATGGCCAATGACACGGAATATGGTCTGGCGGCCTATTTTTACAGCCGGGATATTGGTCGGGTCTGGCGTGTGGCTGAAAGGCTCGAGTACGGCATGGTTGGCATCAATGAAGGTCTGATTTCCAATGCTGCCGCACCCTTTGGTGGCGTCAAGGCCTCCGGCCTTGGGCGTGAAGGGTCAAAGTATGGGCTGGAAGAATATCTGGAAACCAAGTACCTCTGCATGAATATCGGGTAATCCTGTATTTCATGTCTGGCCGGCCTTCATGGCCGGCTTTTTTTTTGCGATAGAGCGCGCTATCGTAGGGATGAAACTTTAGTTTCATATCCACGTTCAAAGAAACAATAATAAAGGCCTTCTTCCCATGACCACCACCTTCCAGCCGCCTTGCCGCCTGCTGATGGGCCCAGGCCCTATCAATGCCGACCCGCGCGTTTCCCGAGCCATGTCGGCCGCCCTCGTTGGTCAGTATGACCCGGCGATGACGGGTTACATGAATGAGACCCAGCAACTGTATCGACAGGTCTTTCGTACCCATAACGAAGCAACGCTTCTCGTGGATGGAACATCGCGAGCCGGCATCGAGGCGGCACTGGTATCTTTGGTGGCACCTGGCGAGCGAGTGCTGGTGCCGATGTTTGGTCGTTTCGGGTTGCTGCTCAAGGAAATTGCCGAACGCTGTGGCGCGGAAGTGCACACCATCGAAGCTCCCTGGGGAGAGGTGTTCACACCAGAACAGATCGAACAGGCACTGGCACGGGTAAAACCTCATGTACTGGCGCTGGTACAGGGCGATACATCAACCACCATGTGTCAGCCACTGGAGGGGATCGGGGCGTTGTGTCGCCGTCACGGCGCACTGTTTTATACCGATGTGACCGCCTCGCTGGCGGGTAATGAGCTTCGTGTGGATGACTGGCAGATTGATGCCGCAACCGCCGGACTTCAGAAGTGTCTGGCCGGGCCCTCCGGCAGCTCACCGATAACCCTGTCAGCACGGGCGGTCGACAAGATCATGCAGCGCGCTCACATTGAAGCAGGGCTTCGCCAGTCCTCGGATGAGGCGGGTCATGCTCAGCCGATTCGCTCCAATTACCTGGACCTCAGCCAGATTCTCAAATACTGGGGGCCGGAACGGCTCAATCACCATACCGAGGCGACGGCCATGCTCTATGGCGCACGCATGTGTGCGGCGCTGCTGGTGGAAGAGGGCATGGATCAGGCCATCGCACGTCATCAATTGCACGGGCAGGCCATGGCCGCTGGGCTGACGGCCATGGGCCTTGAACTGTTCGGTGATCAGCAGCATCGCATGCATAACGTGGTCGGGGTGTATATCCCCGAGGGGCTGGATGGCGAAGCGGTGCGACGCTGCCTGCTGGAAGATTTCGCCATCGAGATTGGCACTTCCTTCGGCCCTTTGCACGGGCGGATATGGCGCATTGGGACCATGGGCTACAACGCGCGCCGGGACTGCGTGTTCACAACCCTGGCGGCGCTTGAGCAGGTGCTTGGGCTGTTTGATGTAACCGTGCCCGCCGGCGAGGCGGTGCGTGCAGCACACCGGATTTACTCTACCTCAACATTACAGGACACCCCCCATGCATGATGCCGATCAAATACTGGCCGCCTGTGATGAACTGGCACGGCTCAGTGAAACCGATACTGGCATCATGCGCCGTTATCTGACTCCTGTGCATCATGACGCCAATGCCAGGGTGGCACAGTGGATGCATGAGGCGGGCATGGCAGTTCATCAGGATGCAGCCGGCAACCAGTGGGGCCGTTACGAGGGACTTGAGGCGGATGCGCCGGCGCTGGTGATCGGGTCTCATCTTGATACGGTGCCTGATGCCGGCCGTTATGACGGCATCCTGGGGGTCATGCTGGCCATTGGCGTAGTGCAGCGGCTTCAGCGCAGTGGACGGCGCCTGCCCTGTGCCATCGAGGTAGTGGCCTTCGGGGATGAGGAAGGTACGCGCTTCGGCACGACCCTGCTGGGCAGCCGTGCGGTGGCCGGTACCTGGGAGCCTGAATGGTGGGCGCTGACCGACCCGACAGGGATCTGTCTTGAGCAGGCCTTTGAAGCAGCCGGGCTTGTTCCGGGTCGAATTGATACCGCTCGTCGTGAGTCGTCGCAGATCGTGGGGTATCTTGAAGCCCATATCGAACAGGGCCCGGTACTGGAAGATCGTGATCTTGCCCTGGGGGTCGTTACGGCGATTGCCGGCGCACGGCGGGCCAGAATTACGCTGACCGGTTGCGCTGGTCATGCGGGCACCACGCCGTTTGATCTGCGCCGGGACGCGCTGTGTGGCGCCTCTGAAGCGGTACTGGCCATTGAGGCACTTGCACGCGCCAGTGGGGCAGTCGCTACGGTCGGTGAGATGAATGTGACGCCCGGAGCCGTGAACGTTATTCCGGGCGACGTGAGTTTCAGTCTGGATGTGCGGGCGCAGGAAGATGCCGTGCGTGACCGGACCGTAGCGGCTATCGTGGAGTCACTCGAGCGTATCTGTACTGCTCGTGAGCTGACGATGCACTGGGAGGATACGCACAGCGCCAGCGCGGTTGCCTGCGCTGACTGGTTACAGGATTGTGTCAGCAGGGCGGTAACGCAGGTTCAGGGTGATGAAGCCCTGCATCTGTTCAGTGGTGCTGGCCATGATGCCATGGCCATGGCATCACTGACCGATGTTGGCATGCTGTTCATTCGCTGTGGTGGAGGCGTAAGCCACCATCCGGATGAGTCGGTGCGTGCCGATGATGTCGCGATGGCCCTCGACGCCTTTGAAATTGCGGTTATTCGGGCGGCACGTCAAGCAGGGCTGCCAGCCTGATCGCTGCGATTCGTCCGATTTGCTCGAGCGCCTCGGCCAGCTCAACATCGCCGGGGCGCTCAAGGCGAACGGCAAGTGCGTCCAGTATCATGGTGGCCGTCATACCCTTGACGGCCACCACAAACGGAAATCCGTGCCGTTGTCGATAGGCCGCATTCAGTTGCCTGAGGCGGGTCAACTGCTCCGGGGGGGCGGCGACCAGGCCCGCACCGCGCTGCTCCTGCTGTGACGCGGTAGTCAGCCGATGAAGCTGGGCTTCTCCAAGCTCGGGGTGTGCGCAGATCAACGCCTTCTGCTGTGCCTCCGAGGCGTTGCACACTACGCCCTGGGTGACCTGGATCAATGCCTCGGGTGTTTCAAACGGACGCCGGGCTGCCGCATCGCGAACAATCCAGTTCGAATGTTCATACAGCCCTTCCAGTGCCTTTACAAACTGGTCCGCTGGCAGGGCGTTCAGTTCGGCAAGTGTTACCGTCATATTCATTATCCTGTTAATTCACGAGGTGGCCTGTGACTCGACTTACCACTCATGTACTTGATCAAGCTGCCGGCAGGCCTGCAGCAGGGGTTCGCCTTCGCCTGTACCGTGAGGGCGAAACAGACGCGCTGGCGGATACCTTCACCAACGCCGATGGCCGTGTAGATCAACCATTGCTGGAAGGCAGTGATGTGGCCGGGCGCTACGTGCTGGTCTTTTCGGTCGGTGATTATTTTGCCGCCAATGGCCAGCATCAGGCTCGTTTTCTGGACGACGTTCCGGTGGCCTTTACCCTGGCGGACGAGGCGCATTATCACGTCCCTCTGCTGGTCACGCCCTGGGCCTACAGTGTTTACAGGGGCAGCTGAGCTGCCCCCGTGGTATCAACCTGCCTGATTTACCGTCGATGAGGTCTCCGCTACCGGCTCGGTGGTTTCTGCCTCGTTCTTCTCGTCCTTTTCCTGTAGCTCGCGCTCCGGCATCAAAAGGTGGCCAATAATGGCCACCAGCCCACCGGTGGTGATCGATGAGCTGAACACCGCCTTCAGAGCGTCCGGCAATTGCGCCGTGATATCGGGTACCACCTGCACGCCAAGCCCCGCCCCAAGGGACAGCGCAATCAACATGATGCGTTTTCGAGTCATGTGCTGCTCGGCAAGAATGCGAATGCCGGATACCGCGATCAGGCCGAACATCAGGGTGGTGGTGGCACCAAGTACCGGCTTCGGAATCTGTTGAAGCCACCCACCCAGTGAGGGCAGCAGCCCCAGCGCCATCAGAATGACCCCGACATAAAGCCCGACATGTCGGCTGGCTACGCCGGTGAGGTGAATGACGCCGGTATTCTGGCTGAATGTCGTATTGGGGAAGGTGTTGAAAAAGCCGGCAAGCAGGGAGTTAAGGCCATCGGCAATGACGCCGCCTCGGATGCGGCGTTGATAGTCCGGCCCGTGAGTGGGCATGAAGGACGCTCGGGATGAGCCAGTCAGATCTCCTACGGTTTCGATGGCCGTGATCAGGAATACAAAGGCAACCGGTATAAAGGCCGCCAGATTGAAATCAAGACCGTAGTGCAACGGCATTGGCAGGCGAAAGAGAGGGCTGTCATCGGTGGGCGGGGTAAACATGCCAAACATGGCCGCCAGAATGCAGCCAATGACCAGCCCTGCAAAGACCGATCCCACCCTGAGAAGTGGCCAGCGGCTCAGCTGACAGGCCAGTACCGTAACAATCACGGCCAGGGCCAGAAGCAGATTGGCCGGTGCACCAAAGGTCTCGGCTCCAAAACCGCCGCCGATATCGGTCATCCCCACATGGATCAGGCTCAGGCCGATCAAGGTGACGACAATTCCGGTAACGGTCGGTGTGATCAGGCGTCTGAGCCGGTTCAAAAAGCCCCCGAGTACGACCTCGATCAGGCTTCCTGCCATGCAGATACCAAACAGCGTGGCGAGAACCTGCTGATCATCGGCACCCTGT
The DNA here is from genome assembly GCF_026240105.1 of Larsenimonas rhizosphaerae. Classification (NCBI taxonomy): domain Bacteria; kingdom Pseudomonadati; phylum Pseudomonadota; class Gammaproteobacteria; order Oceanospirillales; family Halomonadaceae; genus Larsenimonas; species Larsenimonas rhizosphaerae. Next base: position 934,705 of record NZ_JAPIVE010000001.1, on the reverse strand, counting down.
TGTCGGGCAATCATCCCCGCCGAGATCAGGGCGGCCACGAACGAAAAGCTGGTGCCCTGAACGCTCAGTAGTCCCGAGCCAACGGGCCCGAAGCGCCGGGTCTGTATGAAGGTACTGATACCTGAAATCAACAGGGAGAGGCTGATCAGATAAGGCGCTTCAGCACCAAGTCCCAGTGCATTGGTGACAATGATGGTCGGTGCGATGATGCCGACGAAGCTCGCCAGTACATGCTGAAAGGCCACCAGTGCCGCAGTCACGGGGGGCGGGCGGTCGCCGTGTTGATAAACAAGATCGTTGGATGTCATGGGAAAGTATCCTGATGTCGTGTTGGTGAGTCTTTGTTGTTGTAGTAACCGTGTGATTACGGCATCGAACGCGGACCGGCAGGCGGGCATCGTCTGGCGGTCCGTGTACGGGTGGTGCTACCTGCTGACCGCACTTGTGGTCATCGGGCGGCCCTGTACGTGTACTGCGTGAATGGCGCGATCATCACCCAGCATCATGAGGTTGAAGAGCGTCTCGAACAGGTTTTTCGAGCGAGCGGCCTTGCGTGACAGGGCTGGTGAACCGGCCGGATCCAGAACCACCACGTCAGCTTCCATCCCCGGGACGAAGCTTCCAATGCGGCTGTCCAGCGACAGCATGCGTGCATTGCCGCGGGTCAGTTGATAGAACCCCTGCCAGGGCGTCATCGGATGGCCCTGAAGCTGACTGATCTGATAGGCCGCCGCCAGAGTTGCCAACTGAGACAGGCTGGTGCCGGCCCCGATGTCACTGGCAATCCCCGTCATTACCTGTTGCTCGCGGGCACGTCTGGCATCAAACAGGCCACTGCCCAGAAACAGGTTGGACGTGGGGCAATAGGCAATTCGGCCCCCGGCGCGGGCCAGGCGCTGACGGATGTCGTCATCGATGTGAATGCAGTGAGCAAATACCGAGCGGTCTCTCAGCAGGCCGACCTGATCGTAGACATCAAGGTAGTCCCGGGCCAGGGGGTAAAGGGATGCCACCCAGTCGATCTCGCCCTGATTTTCGCTCAGGTGGGTTTGAACGATCATGTCCGGGAAATCCTGTGCCAGCCGCCCGGCAATATTGAGCTGCTCTGGGCTGGATGTCGGCGCAAAGCGAGGCGTAATGGCATATTCCAGCCGATCGACGCCATGCCATCGTTCAATCAGCGCCCGGCTTTCATGATCGGCTCGCGCTGGTGTATCGCACAGGGCCGCTGGTGCATTGCGGTCCATCATGACCTTGCCGGCCAGCATCCGGCAGCCCCGTCGGCGAGCCGCTTCAAACAGGGCGTCAGCCGAATGGGGGTGGCTGGTACAGAAGACCAGCGCCGTAGTGGTGCCATACCGCAGCATTTCGTCCATGAAATCCTCTGCCATGTGCGTGGCATAGGCAGGGTCGCTGAAGCGCATCTCTTCCGGGAAGGTGTACTCGTTAAGCCAGTCCAGCAACTGCCGGCCGTAGGAGGCAATGATATCGAGCTGGCTGAAATGCAGGTGGGGGTCGATGAACCCCGGCATGATCAACTTGTCCGGATAGTGGTAAAGAGTAATGTTTTCCGGAAGCTCGCTTAACAGGGCCTCTGCCGCCCCGAGGCGGGTTACGCGGCCGTTTTCGATGACGAGTACGCCATCATCCAGATACTCGACACTGCCAGGTGCAGGGGTAATATCCTCGCCCGGGTCGGCGGTAAAGTGCAATACAGGGCCGCGTAAAACAACAGGTGCTTCATGGGTCATGATGGTGGTCCACATAAGGGCCCGCTTCGGCAGGCCGTGATCATGATGGTTCGGTAATCTGTTCAAGATGTGTCAATGCCGGCCCGTCCAGGCCTCGCAGCACGGAGGGCGCCGCTACCGGAGCAAGCGTCAGAAGCTCTGCTGCGACAGCGATGGCAATTTCATGAGGCCGCTTGCCTCCGATGCCGGGCAGACCGATCGGGCACCTTACCTGATTCAGCTGCTGCTCGGTGGTGCCGCCTGCCAGAAGTCGATGACGAAACCTGGCCCATTTGGTTGCCGAGCCAATCATGCCAACGGAAGCCAGGGTGCCATGCGTCGCCAGCCGCTGGATCAGCGCTTCATCCTCATGATGGTCATGGGTCATGACCAGTGCATGAGTGCCGGGCTGCAGGCACTCGGCGGTGGCCAGGGTGTCGTGCTCGAAATGACAACGGGTTCGAGGCGAGCTGCCGACATGTCCGGGCAGCGGGCGGCTATCATACCAGTCGATGCGCCAGTCCAGGGGGGCCAGCAGGCGTTCAAGTGCCGTGGCCACATGACCGGCGCCGAACAGGGCCAGTCGCGATGTGGCCCCCGGGTCTGTCGTGACCAGAACGCTGACATGGCCGCCACAGCACTGGCCCGAGCGTACGCCCAGGGGAAAGCGCTCAAGCTGCATGTGGGCATCGCCCGTGACCAGTTGCTTTCGCGCCAGAGCGATCAACTGATGCTCAAACTGCCCCCCGCCCAGTGTGTCGATGATCTGGTCGTGTGTCACGAGCATACCGGCACCGGGTTCGCGCGGTGTCGAGCCGGCACTCGAGACCAGCGTGCACAGCACGTGCGGTACGCCGGTGCGCTTGCACCAGGCGAGGGCATCGTACCAGGTGGTCATGGTTGCAAGCTCATCCATGGTCGGCCCCTTCCGGGCACGCGGCCGGTGTGCTGGCGGACTTGATGGCCTCGACGGCCAGCAGGATTCTTTCCGGCGTGGCGGGGACATCCAGGGCCGGGCTGGTGGTGTAATTGGTCAGGCTCGACAGGGCATCTCGCAGGGCGGACCACACCGACAGGGCCAGCATGAAGGGCGGCTCACCGACTGCCTTGGAGCGGTAGATGGTGGCCTGCGAACACGGATGGCCTTCCAGTAGCGCCACATTGAATACCGGCGGGGCATCACTGTAGGCCGGGATCTTGTAGGTGGCCGGCCCGGTGGTCAGCAGGGTGCCCTTGTCATCCCACTTGAGTTCTTCCGTGGTCAGCCAGCCGGCCCCCTGAATGAAGCCGCCTTCGATCTGGCCGCGATCAATGGCCGGGTTCAGGCTGTCTCCCACATCATGCAGGATATCGACGCGCCGCAGCCGGTGCTCACCGGTCAGGGTATCGATTTCCACCTCTGATACGGCCGCACCATAGGCATAGTAGAAAAAGGGATGGCCCTTGCCGGTGGTCTTGTCATAGTGAATGGTCGGGGTGGAGTAGAATCCGGTCGCGGACAGGGGAACTCGTTTGAGATAGGCCGCCTGAATCAGTTCTTCCCAGGGCATCGACCAGCCATCGGCGATCAGCTGGCCGTCGCTGAAGGTCAGGCTGTCGCGGGGCTGGCGGTATTGTTCGGCGGCCAGATCCAGTAACCGTGCTCGCAGGGTGAGTGCGGCGTCCCGGGCGGCCATGCCATTGAGGTCTGCCCCTGATGACGCAGCGGTCGGCGACGTATTGGGAACCTTGTCGGTACGCGTCGCGCTGATGCGTACCCGTCCCAGTGGGATATCAAATACCCGCGCCACGATCTGGCATACCTTGGTATGCAGGCCCTGGCCCATTTCGGTGCCGCCGTGGTTGATCAGTACACTGCCATCGGTATAGATCGCCAGTAGTGCTCCGGCCTGGTTCAGGTGCTGAGCGGTAAACGAAATGCCGAACTTGACGGGGGTCAGCGCCAGCCCCCGTTTGATGATCGGGTTTTCTTGGTTAAAGGCCGTAATGGCCTGGCGTCTGTGTCGGTAGTCGCTTTGTTTCTCCAGTTGATCAATCAGCGGGCCGATCAGGTGCTGGTCCAGTCTCTGGCCGTAGTGGGTCTCGTCTTTCTGGTCGGTATAAAGGTTGCGCTTGCGAACATCCAGAGGATCAAGCCCGAGCCGCCGGGCAATATCATCCATGGCGGCTTCGATCGGCATCATGCCCTGCGGGCCACCAAATCCTCGAAAGGCCGTATTGGACGCCGTGTGTGTCATGGCCCGGTGCCCGGTCACCCTGGCATTTCCCAGGTAATAGGCATTGTCGGCGTGGAACATGGCCCGATCGACCACTCCTTCGGACAGGTCCGGCGAGTGACCGCAGTTGCCAATCAATGAAATGGTGGTGTCTCGTAGAATCCCGCGGTCGTCGGTAGTGACCTCGTAGTGCGTTTCGAAGGGGTGACGCTTGCCGGTCATCAGCATGTCGTCGCGCCGGGGCAGGCGAAAGCGCACCGTGCAGTGATTGCGAGCGGCGGCCAGCGCGGCCATGGCGCCGAGGGCTGCGGCCTGGCTTTCCTTGCCACCAAAGCCACCGCCCATGCGGCGCACTTCTGCAACAATGCTGTGAAGTGGCCGGTCCAGCACTTCGGCGACCAGCTTTTGTACTTCGCTGGGGTGCTGGCTGGAGGTCAGGATGCGAATGCCATCATCATCAAGTGCTTCTGCCTGAGCGATCTGACCTTCCAGATAAAAGTGCTCCTGACCACCGATGGAAAGAGTGCCACTGACACAGTGACTGGCGGCGGGCGCTTCCCCGGGGGCTTCACGAGTCTGGGTGTTGTTTTTCATCGCGCTACCGCGGTCCAGAGGCGTGGCACGCTCGTGATGGTGTACCGGCAGAACAGTCAGTCCCTGAGCAATGGCCTCGACGGCATCCAGCGAGGCTGGAAGGGGCGTGGCATGGATCACGGCCTTGTCGACAGCTCGGCGTGCACTGACCAGATCCGTTGCGACCACGGCAAAGACCGGCTGTCCGGCGTAACGCAGCTCCCTCTCGGCCAGCAGCGGATCGCCGGGGTATACGGCACCGACTTCGTTGCGGCCCGGGATGTCAGCGGCGGTGATGACGTCGATGACCCCCGGGCTCTGGCGCACCGCGTCAAGGGTCAGTCCATCCAGTCGCGCATGAGCATGCGGACTCAATCCAACGGCCAGATACCCCATGCGAGCATGGGCGGGCAGGTCATCCACGTAAATGGCGCGCCCGGTAACATGCGCCACGGCGCTGTCGTGGGGGGCGCTGTGTCGTGTGGCAGCGTCGGAGGGAAGCGGCGCGGGTGCCGGGATCAGTTTACGCATGAGTCAGCTCCTTGTGGCCGGGCACGGCGTTCAGGTGCCAGTAAAGTCGTTCGATCAGGTTGCCTGCGGCGATACGGCGATAGGTACTGGAGGCGCGTACATCATCCAGTGGCGTGAATTCCTCTGCCAGAGCCTTTCTGGCCATTGCCAGCCGCGCGGCTGTCAGTTGGTGACCTTCCAGAACCTGTTCGAGTGCCGGCGCGCGGGCTGGGGTGGCGGCCATGCCACCAAAGGCAATGCGTACATGATCAAGGCGGTCACCCGTAACGGTGGCGCTGGCGGCCATCAGTACCGCAGAAATATCGTCATCGCGTCGTTTTGACAGTTTCCAGACCCACAGGGCCTGATGCCTGGCAAGGCTGGGTAAAATCAGTGCCTTGATGTAGTTTCCGGCGCCCAGCACGGTCGTGCGGTAGCCGGTAAAGAACTCATCCAGCGGCAGGCGCCGTTCCCCGGACAAGCCATCCAGAATCAGCTCGGCATTCAGTGCAAGCCAGATGGGGGGCGTATCGCCAATCGGGGAGGCATTGGCGATATTGCCACCGACGGTGGCCTGTTCCCGAATCTGTCGCGACCCCAGGCGATACAGAAGCTCGGCCAGTGCCGGGTAGTGCTTCTCCGCCAGCGGCAACAGGGCCTCGAAGGTGACGCCCCCGCCGATATACCAGCCTTCCTGGAGGGGCATGATTTGTTTCAGCTCGGGAAGGCGGGTCAGGTCGATCAGGGTGTCGAACGTGCGTAGTCGGGCATTGGCTTCCACCATCAGGTCAGTGCCCCCGGCAACAAGCGGCGCGTCCGGGTGGCGTGCCAGGCAGGCGTGCAGGTCACTCAGGCTGGTCGGCAGCAGGTAGTCCCGTGCCGTGGACACGGCGGGCGGGACAGGGGCCTTGTCCTGTGCAGGACGCGGTCCTGATGGCGTGGTCATGACGGCGCGCGCGGCGTCACGAATGGGACGATACCCGGTGCAGCGACACAGATTGCCGGATAAAGCCTGTTCAATGTGATGGTCCAGATGCGAGTCGTCCACCATATCCACTTCCTGCCGATTTTCGTACAGGGCATAAAGTGACATGACGATACCCGGCGTACAGAAGCCGCACTGGCTGGCGTGGTGTTCGACCATGGCCTGTTGAACCGGGTGCAACTGTGTTTCTTTCGCCAGTCCTTCCACTGTCGTGACGTGACAGCCGGCCAGCTGGTGGGCAGGCAGAATGCAGGCATTGACACTTTTATATCGCCTGGGTGCTTCCGGAGAGGTAATGGTAATGGTGCAGGCGCCACAATCGCCGCTGGCACATCCTTCCTTGGTGCCACATTGCCCCAGTGTGGTGCGCAGTAAAGTGAGTGCGCTCGTTTCCGGTGCAGGTGACTTGCACTGCACCGGGTGATCATTCAGTGTGAAACTCAGCATGGCGTGCCCTCAGCTATCGGTCGTGGTGCACTGATCTGCAAGCCCGCGACATTGGTATAGACATTACAATGCAAAAAGCTGACCAACTGTACAGAGTTTAATATATCGATATTTTCTGGTAGTACATGAAAATAACTGACGACACGGTATGCATACTGACCGATGCATCATTATTTCAGGCGACATGCGCATGACAGCAGGGTCCGATGAGCAGGGAACATCCAGGGCGAAAACGCGCCTTGCCAATGAACAACTGATTCTTGACGTGGCCGAGGGCTGCTTTGCCCGCCACGGCTTTCGTGGCACCAGTGTGCGGCTGATCGCCGAAGAGGCCGGGTTGCCGAAATCCAACATTCTTTATTATTTTTCATCCAAGCTGGTGCTGTACAAGGCCCTTTTGGCACGCACCATGCAACGCTGGAACGAGCAGATTGACGATATACGTGTCGAGGATGACCCGGCCGAGGTGCTGAGTCGGTTCATTAGAGCCAAGATCGAACAGGCCAGGCTGCACCCACAGGCCTCACGGCTTTTTGCCACGGAAATGCTTCAGGGGGCTCCGTTCCTGCAGGATTACCTCGGCAGCGTCGGCCGTGCCTGGATGGCAGACAAGGCTGAGGTGCTGGCGGTCTGGATGGATCAGGGGCGGTTGCGTCGCATGGATCCTGTTCGATTGATCTTTCTGATCTGGGCCTCGACACAGCACTATGCGGATTTTGAAGTTCAGATTCTGGGCGTCACCGGCAAGGAGGCCCAGAGTGCCGAAGATTTTGATGCGGCCGCGGATTTTCTGTGTGCGATGATCCTGCGAGGTTGTGATTTGATCCCGCCGTCTGGAACCATTACGGATCACCTGCCCATGCTGGCGGCTCAGGGAGTGCATACATGACCCCGTTGATAACGACGCAAATGACCGAGGTTGATCGCATCGCCGAGCATTTAAGGGATGCGATGGCGCGGCACCGTCTGACCCCGGGCACAGTGCTGCGGGAAAAGGAGCTGGCCATGCTGTATGGCTGTTCGCGTACGGTGATTCAGCAGGTATTGATCCATCTGGAAGAGCTGGCGCTGGTCACGCGGGCGGCGCATCGCAGCGCTCAGGTGCGTACGACCACCGAAGAGGAGCTGGATGATGTCTTTACCATCTGGTCAACGCTCGACAGGGAAGCCCTTGCCCTGCTGAGTGGCACGCTGACACCTGTAAACCGCCAGGTCCTGAAGGACCTGCTGGACACCGAGCGTCGCGCCCATTATCAGGGGCACGACATGATTCGGACCCAGTGCTCCAGAGAGTTTCACGAAATGCTGGCGCGTCGCTGCCCGAATCGGCCGCTGGGCGATGCATTGATGCGCGTACTGGTGCATGTATCGGCACTGGTCGTATTGTTTCGGACACACGGGCCGGCGTCATGCTATATGGAGGAAGATCATCAACTTCTGCTGGAGGCGCTGATTGTCGATGACGCCGATAGGGTTTACCAGCTCGGTCGTGATCACATTGAAGGCATTCGTGCCCAGTTGAGCAGCCGGCAGCCGGCGCCGATAGACGATGTTCCGGCTGCGCTCAGACCCTTGATTTCTCGACTATGACGCAGCATATCGGACAACGCATTGAGGCCTACTACCAGGATTTGCCCTCCCACGAGCGGCGTGTTGCAGATTTTATTCTGGCCCACTTTGATGACTTCGCCATCTACAGTGCAGCAGACCTGGCACGCCTGACCGGTGTGTCAAAGGCCACGGTGACGAGACTGTTCAAGCGGCTGGGATTCGCCCATTTTCAGGAGGTGCGCGAGCACGCGCGTGAATTGCGTAATCTGGGGGTGCCACTGGTGACCGAGCCCGGACACACTGCGCAGGCCTTCCATCGTCATTTCGAACGTGAGCAGGCCAATGTGAAGGCCATGCTGGATGCTCTTGATCCGGACACCCTGGGAGCGATTGCTCAGGCCGTGTCGACCGCGGATAACGTGGTGGTCATGGGGTTCCGCAACAGCTACCCGGTGGCCCTGCACCTGCGGCAGCAGTTGCTGCAGGTGCGCGGTCAGGTCCATGTGTTACCCCAGCCGGGTCAGACGCTGGCCGAGGAGCTGGCCTCGCTTGGCGACCGCGATGTGGTCGTGGTCGTGGGATTCAGACGCCGGGTCACGTCATTTGATCGGCTGATGGCGCATCTGCATACGCTGCCCTGTTCGGTTCTGCTGATCGCCGATGGTACGGCCACATCAGCCCGACAGCATGCGGACTGGTCTGTCATTTGTCCGCTGGACAGTATCTCCGCCTTTGACAGCTATGCCGCAGCGATGAGTCTGGTCAATATCCTGGCCAGTGCCGTGCTGCATGAACATTTGAAATCCGGCCGCCAGCGAATGGCACGGTTATCGCATCATTTCGAACAGCTTGACGAATTGTCATAGCCTCACCGGAGGCTCAGTGTCGGCCGTAGCCTCCCTGTTATCAATAACAACAACATGATCAGGATGTAGTGCATGACAACGTCTTCCTTCTGGGTTACCCCCCGCAGCATTCGTCCGCCCACCGGTAGCGGTCCGCTCGACTACCAGCGTTTGGCGGTCAAGGACCTGTTTGATGTAAAGGGGCTGCCTACCGGTGCCGGCAATCCGGACTGGCTGGCCACGCACCCTGTACCGCAGTCCAGTTCTCCGGTAATCGCGACGCTTTTGAACGCCGGGTGTCATCTCACCGGCAAGACCCTGACCGATGAGCTGGCCTATAGCCTGAACGGGGCCAATATCCATTACGGCACGCCTACCAATCCGTCAGCTCCGGACCGATTGCCCGGCGGCTCAAGCTCGGGATCTGCAGTGGCTGTGGCCCGGGGGGAGGCCGATATCGGACTGGGAACCGATACAGGAGGCTCCATTCGCGTGCCGGCCAGCTATTGCGGTCTTTATGGCCTGCGCCCCAGCTGGGGCGCCATCAGCACTGCCGGGATGGTCCGCCTTGCGCCCCGGTTTGACACGGTGGGATGGCTGACGCGGGATATGAAAACCCTCGCTGCGGTCGCGGATGTGCTGCTGCCGGCGCAGGCTGATGTGACATTCAGCGGTGTGACCGTGCTGCGTCCCGAGGGAATGCCGGCGGGGGCATTTGACCGGATAACTTCCCGGCTGACACGGCATGTGGAAAACGTGAGTGTGGAAACACTGCCCCTGTCGGTTGTGAAATCAGCCAGTGCCACGTTCAGAATACTGCAGGGGCGGTCGCTGTGGCGTGAGCATGGTGACTGGATTACCCGGACCCGGCCCACCTTTGCCCCGGATATTCAGGCACGTTTTGACTGGAGCGCCGAGCTGGACGCTACTGCCGAGGCTGAAGCCGAGCATCAGCGTCTGGCCATCATACGCCGGTTGATTCGCTGGAATGACGGAGGGCGCAGGCTGATCTGCCTGCCCTCGGCACCGGGCGCTGCGCCCCGCCTGACTACACCTGCCGAATCGCTGGCCGATTATCGCGAGCGATTGATGGGCATGACTGCGCTGGGCGGATTATGGGGGGCACCGGTACTGGCGCAGCCCTGGCTTGAGGATGACGGCTGCCCGTGGGGCGTTTCTATGCTGGCGCCTCCCGGGCATGATCGGGCACTGTTGGCAGCATTTGAAGAAACAACGGGGTGACGGTCTGCGCTGCCATCTCGTTTTATCATTAAAAACGCCGCAGTTGCGGCGTTTTTAATGAGAGGCTTGAGTGCTATTCACCGACCGGGTGATGGGTCTTCCAGTGCTCTGCAATATCGATGCGGCGCGTTACCCAGACCCTGTCATGAGCGGCCACATGATCCATGAAGCGCTGCAGACCGCGGAAGCGGCCAGGTCGGCCGATCAGGCGGCTGTGAAGCCCGATGGACAGCATTTTTGGATGCTGTTTACCTTCCTCGTACAGAACATCGAACGCATCCTTCAGGTAATGAAAGAACTGATCGCCATTATGAAACCCCTGCGGCGTGGCAAAGCGCATGTCATTGGTATCGAGGGTATAAGGCACTACGAGGTGAGGTTTGGTCGTACCATCGTGGCATTGTACGCGGGTCCAGAAGGGCAGGTCGTCACCGTAATAATCCGAGTCGTAGGTAAAGCCGCCGTGCTCGACCACCAGCTGGCGGGTACGAGGACTGTCGCGGCCGGTATACCAGCCGGCTGGCGCGGCCCCGGTCAATCGTCTGAAAATCTCGACCGCGCGTGCCATGTGTTCCCGTTCCTGGTCGATGGGCATGTCCTGATAATGAATCCAGCGCCAGCCATGACAGGCGATTTCGTGGCCGCGGCTTAAAAAGGCGTCGGCCATTTCCGGATAGCGTTCAAGTGCCATGGCCACACCAAAGACGGTCAAAGGCCAGCCCCGACGGTCAAATTCCCGCAATACGCGCCATACTCCGGCCCGGGTGCCATATTCATACAGTGATTCCATGCTCATGTGGCGATCGGGATAGGCGGTGGCGCCAATGATGTCCGACAGAAAGACTTCGCTGGCATCATCACCATGCAGGACATTGTTTTCTCCGCCTTCCTCATGATTGAGCACGAACTGGACTGCGATACGGGCGTTGCCCGGCCACTGCGGATCAATGGGGTGCTCGCCATATCCCCTGAGGTCGCGCGGGTAGTGGGTATTCATGAACGGGTGTCCTCGTGAAGTCTGGCATAAAGGTGTGAATGCGGGCCGATGACCGGCTTGTCGATCGGCAGGGCGCGATCGTGCTGCTTGGCAGGTGAAAGGTCCAGTTGATCAAGGTGAACCAGCAGCTGTAGACCGGCGCTTACGCCATCAACGACAGGGCGGCCAAGTCGTTCCTGTAATCCGGGCGCCCAGGGAGCCATGCCGGCACAGCCCAGAATCAGGACATCGCTCTGGTCGGCGCTCAATAACTGTTCACTATCTTCCAGTACGCGTTGAAAGGCCGAATCGCTATCCAGGTCCAGCACGTTGATGCCGCTGGCATGGATGCCACCACAGTGTTGCGCATGGCCATATTCACGTACCAGCCGTCGTGCCAGCGGTACAGTGCGTGCCAGTGTGGTAATGATTGAGAAGCGTTCGCCGATCAGCCGGGCGCTGGCCATGGCGGCTTCTGCCATGCCGATGACCGGCCGCCGGGCAACCTCTCGGGCGGCGGCAATACCGGGATCACCGAAGCAGGCAATGACATGACCACGACACCCTGGGTGGTGGTGTTCGGCTTCGATGATGCGGGTTAAAAGACCTGGCACGGCAAGGGCTTCATCTGCATGCCCTTCAAGTGAAGCCGGGCCGCAGGGCGAGGTTGTGACCTCGATATCCAGCGCAGGAAAGCGGTGAGTGAGGGTGGTGACCAGCAGGTCGCTCATCGCCTGGCCGGTGTTGGGGTTGGCAATATGCCAGTTCATGATGCGTTCCTTGATGATGGTTTCGTACTGAAGAGCGTTTCGAAGTCGGGCAGGTCGGTATCGCGGGGTGTCATTTCGAGCCCCTGCTCAAGTGCTTCAAGGTGATGCTGCATCCATCGGGTCGCCTGGTCTGCTTCGCCCTCAGTGATCAGCGTGATCAATTCATCATGCTGACAGTGGCAGGGATGGGTATTGGCTGGAGGGTAAAGTGCGATCAACAGGGATGTGCGCGACACAAGCTGTGCCAGTGATTCCAGTAAGAGGGTGTTGTCGGCCGGTGTGAACAATCGAATATGAAATTCTCCGGACAGGCGAATGGCCTCCATGCGATTCCCCGTAGCAATGGCGCGCTTTTCCTGGTGGACTAGGGCTTCAAGGCGCTGGGTATCGGTGGCGGTGGTATGACGAACCACGGCCGGTATCAGGCCGCATTCAATGATGCGCCGCGCTTCGAATATCTCTCTGGCTTCTGCCGGGGTAGGGCTGGCCACGCGAGCACCTCGGTGTGGCGCCAGTACGATGAGTCCTTCCAGACTCAGGCGCTGCAGGGCACGGCGAATGCCGGTCCGACTGGTTGAAAGTGCCCGTGCCAGCGCATCTTCCGGCAGCCGGGCGCCGGGCCGGAGTCGTTGACCGATGATGGCCTGCCACAGGCTGACATAGACGGTGTCGTCAGGGAGTAGCTGCTGTATTCGAGTGGAGTCGAATAGATGACGTTGGTGTGCCTGGGTCATGTGATGCGCTCTTTTAGTAAGCCATGCTGTTATTTAAGCAGGAAGCGTGCCAGGTGTGTGTCGACAGAGTGCGCGCTGTTTTGTATACAATAAATGTCATTTCCTGCACACGATAAGTGCAGGGCGTGGCATTCATGCGCTGTTCAGGGGCATCGACAAGACTGACATGGCCCCTGGTGTATTTGAATGATGCGGAAATAGCGCCTTGAGCATCGGGTTGGCACGCCTTTTGTATACAAAAGGACCACACCTTGTGTTCTCACCGCTTTGGAGCCGCAGCATGGATAACAATTACAACACGCGTGACTGGAGTCCGACGCTTTACAACGACGATCTGGGGCCGGTTCGGCAGAAGTGGACGGCCTATAATATTTTCGCCTTCTGGATGTCTGATGTGCACAGCGTGGGGGGCTACGTGTTCGCCGCCAGTCTGTTCGCGCTGGGTCTGGCCGGCTGGCAGGTGCTCGTATCCCTGCTGGTAGGCATCGGCATCGTCCAGGTGGTTGCCAATCTGATGGCGCGTCCCAGTCAGCGTACCGGTGTGCCCTTTCCTGTGGTATGTCGCCTGTCCTTTGGCATCAGGGGTGCCAATGTGCCAGCTGTCATCCGTGGCCTGATTGCTGTCGTGTGGTATGGCATTCAGACCTACCTGGCCTCCAGCGCACTGGTTCTGGTGTTGTTGCGTTGGGTTCCATCGCTTGAACCTCTGGCCGGGCAGTATTTTCTGGGGCTGTCGCTGCTGGGCTGGATCGGGTTTTCAATCATGTGGGTGCTTCAGGCGCTGGTGTTCTGGCATGGCATGCATGCCATCAAGCGGTTTATCGACTGGGCCGGGCCTGCGGTCTATGCGGTCATGTTTCTGCTGGCTGGCTGGATTGTGTACAAGGCTGGCTGGAGCAACATCAGCTTTTCGATCGGCAGCAAAGAGTTGAGCGGAATGGATGCGGTGTGGCAGATGGTGGTCGCTGCGGCGCTGGTAGCAGGTTACTTTTCAGGACCAACCCTCAATTTTGGCGACTTTTCGCGGTATTGCCGCAGTGAGGCAGACGTTCGGCGCGGCAATTTCTGGGGCCTGCCAGTCAATTTCCTGCTGTTCTCGGTCATTACGATCGTGGTGGTATCCGGAACCCCCGCCGTGTTTGGCGAGATGATCAGCGATCCGGTAGAGACGGTGGCTCGCATCGATAATGCAACGGCTGCGGCACTGGGTGTGCTGACATTCATCATTGCCACCGTTGGCATTAATATCGTGGCCAACTTCGTGTCACCGGCATTCGACTTTGCTCACGTCGCACCGCAGCGTATCAGCTGGCGGACCGGGGGCATGATTGCGGCCATCGGCTCGATATTCATTACGCCCTGGAACCTGTTCAATAATCCGGACATCATCCATTACACCGTCGATCTGCTGGCGGCCCTCATTGGCCCGATCTACGGCATTGTATTGCTGGATTACTACCTGCTGAAGCGTCAGAAGGTCGATGTGAACGCGTTGTTCATTGATGACAGTCAGGGCGCCTATTACTTCCAGGGGGGGGTCAACTTCGAAGCGGTTAAAGCTCTTCTGGTCGCTGGAGTCGTTACGATCATCATTAATTTCATACCGGCACTGGGTGATCTTCGTCACTTTTCCGTCTTCATTGGCGGGTTGCTGGCGGCCGGGTGTTACGGGCTGTTTTCCGAGTACTGGCTGGGAGCTGCCACTGCAGGGCGCCGTGTCGTGGTTCCGACCGGAAGCCGCGTATAACGTGCCATTTCCTGAATCTGATGGGTATCGGGGCCTGACAGGGCCCCTTTTTATTGTCAGGCGTTTAATTTTTTCAAGCGAGTGCCGATACCGGAAAGGCGGTTAATACTGTCGGATGGCGCCCATGGATCGGGGCAGCATCCCTGCAGGGTATCAACAACTCCCAAGCATGGATTAAACGAACATGACAGTTGCGGATCGATTCAAGAGCGTAAGATATCGTCTCATTGGTGCCTTCGGCAGTGGCGTGGTCGTCGTGGTTGCTCTTGGCCTTTTTGGTGCCTATGGCATTCACGAAGCCAACGGTGACCTTGAACGGGTCTACAAGAACAACCTGATTGCCACCCAGTCTCTGGGCACCATCAAGAGTGAATTGTCCGAAATTCGCGGCAAGTCACTGAGCATGACCACCCTCAGGGATGATGCTCAGTCGGCGGAGATCCTCAAGGCGGTGCAGGCCTCCCAGGATGCGGTCAATACCAGCCTGGCCGCATATTATCCGGCCATGGTGTCATCGGGTGAGGAGCGTGAGGTCGCCATACGCTTCATCAATACCTATGATGCGATGTCCGCAGGACTTGAGCGGATGCTCGCGGCCATTCGCGCCTCCAATTATGACCAGGCTCGAGATCTGTACGTCAGTGACGTGAGGGCCAGCTTTCATGAAGCCCGCGACATCAGCAACCAGCTTCTGGCCATTCAGAACGATCAGTCCGCCACCTTTTACGCCAATTCCATGGCACGTTCGAATACTGAGCAGTGGGTTATCTGGCTGGCCATCGTCGTGGCGGCTGTTTCCACGGCAATCGTCGGTCTCTGGACCATTCGTTCGGTCATTGCCCCCTTGTTGAAAGCACGCGAACTGGCGGCCTCCATTGCCGAGGGTGAGCTGGACAACGACATTGATACGCGTCGTGCTGACGAGTTTGGCGACATGCTGCGTGGCCTGCATGCGATGCAGCAGCGCCTTTCTGCGGTAGTAACGCGCATGCACAGTAACTCCGAGTCCGTGCAGGTGGCAGCGAAGGAAATTGCCTCCGGTAATGACGATTTGAGTCGTCGTACCCAGGAGCAGGCTGCCAGTCTTGAGCAGACGGCGGCCTCCATGGAGGAGATGACATCGACGGTACGTCAGAACGCCGATAACGCTCAGCAGGCCAATCAACTGGCAGCCAGTGTCAGTGAAAAGGCAGTGCATGGCGGTGAAGTGGTTGGCAAGGCCGTTCAGGCGATGGAGGAGATCAACGCCTCCAGTAAGAAGATTGCCGATATTATCGGTCTGATTGATGAAATTGCGTTTCAGACCAATCTGTTGGCACTGAATGCTGCCGTTGAAGCAGCACGGGCCGGCGAACAGGGTCGTGGGTTTGCAGTAGTGGCTTCGGAAGTCCGGAATCTGGCGCAGCGCAGCGCCAAGGCCGCCAAGGAAATTACAGGGCTGGTCGAGGAAAGTGTGGTGCGTGTCGAGTCAGGCTCCAAACTGGTCAGCCTGTCCGGCGACACGCTGGCGGACATCGTCGCCAGCGTCAAGCAGGTCAGCGGCATCGTGGCCGAGATTACCCATGCAAGTCAGGAACAGTCGACCGGTATCGACCAGGTGAATCAGGCTGTTTCACAGATGGACCAGGGCACGCAGCAAAATGCCGCGCTTGTTGAAGAAGCGGCGGCTGCGAGCCGAACACTTGAAGAGCAGGCCGAGGAGCTTCGCCAGGAAGTGGCCTTCTTCAAGCTGGGGCGTGCGGTAGCCAGTACCGGTGGGCAGAGGAAGGCCGCGCCGTCTTCACGTCCGGCAGTACCACCGGCGGCCAGGGCTTCAAGGCCTGCTGCGGCCTCGGCTCCAGGAAGGCTTCCGGCTGCGAAGGCACATCGACGCGAGGCTGTCTCTGCAGTGGGCAATGATGATGACTGGGAAACCTTTTAACGCTTTACCCCTGTTTCAACGACTGATGTAAACATCTTCATGATGGTGTAGTCCCCGCTTGCCGCGCATGGAATGCCAAGGTTCCTGCGCGGCCTTTTTATTGTCGCCATTCAGGGCGTGACAGGCAGTGCCAGAAACTTCTCCATGATACGGGTATCCCTATAGCGTTCGTAAAGTTCCGGATCGGCAGAAATGTCAGGAGGGTTGTCAAGACCTTCACGTATCCTGGCGGCCAGTGACGCAATGGTGTCATCTGCGATCAGGCGCGCCTGATCATTGATCAGTACATTGCGAATACCGCCGGGCACATCCGGTGCTACACAGGGGGTGCCGCAAATCATGCTTTCTGCCAGCACGATACCGAATGCCTCACTGCGCGAACTAAGGATGAACAGGCGTGCGTGCTTCATCCAGGGGTAGGGGTTAACGCGGCTTCCGATCAGGTGGATGCGGTCCTCCGCATTGTGCTCACGAATCACGGCTTCGACATGGGGGCGCATGGGGCCATCACCGACAATGACCAGATCTTCATCAATGCCGGCAGCGAGATAGGCTTTAACCAGAACGTCCTGTCGCTTGACGTTTGACAGGCGGCACACTTGCACTACAAAGGGACGAGAAGGAAGTTCTACCGCCTCATTGGCCCGCTCCCTGATGCCGTCGATATCACACACATTGCCGATGGTCGTCCAGCGTGCTGGTGAGATCCCGTAGAAGGCCAGCTGTTCTTCCAGTTGGCGGCGAACGTTTGGCGTATTGCAGACTACCTGTTTGCCTTCATAAAGCCTTCGCAGATAGAACCCTCGGAGGCGACCGCCGTATTCACCAGGCCAGGATACCGTAACCTGCCAGAGCCGAGGATCACGCCAGGACCACACGGTTTCAAAGGCGCCCTGGCCGCGCATGATAATTCGATCCAGCGGACCATGATCATGTTCCAGCGCAGCTACAAAGCGTTTCAGATAGCGCCCGCCGTACCAGCCGCGCCACACAAAGCCTGACCCCTTCATGAGGGGGGACAGCAGTGCACGGGTAGCAAGATCGTACAGCAGACCTATACCGGTTTTACGAAAGGCCTTGTCGAAGTCCTTTCGGTGGACGTGAACACCCGGGTCCGGTGTCAGTTCATGTCCGCCCTTGAGAACCAGAATGTGAACCTCATGTCCCTCGCGGTGAAGCACATTGGCCAGATTGATTGTATTGCGTTCAATGCCGCCAATACTGAGTTTGCGAACTACCAGAAGAACACGCTGAGACATGACACATTGCCAACCATGGGAGAGGTCAACATGGTAGCGCACTCGTTAATACGCGCTCAAATTTCCCGGGCCCACCCGTCAAGGAACGCCTTTGTTTCAATGCATCTAAAGAATTCCGTAGACCGAATGGCCGCCTGAAAGTAAGGATCCCTTTCTACTGCAAACCGTGATGTAAAGCCGGAACGTCTGGCTTTCCTGCGCTGTTGGCGGGGTGAAAACCGATATGATAAATCACTCATGCTGTCCAGCAGTAATGCCTTGTGTTTTTGAAGCTCCGGGCTTAGCACGTGATGGTATGGGGCTGGTGCGTCATGGAACAGTTGCTTGACTGCGATACTGTCGGGTGGCGTCCAGGCTGGCTGACAGGCGGGCCCTGGTGGATAGCCCCCTTGATAGTGATTGGCGTACATCAGGATGGCCTCTGGCTGATGGTCGCTATCGGCCAGTGCCAATGCAAGTGCCAGCGAAGCTGCCTGGTGATCCGGGTGGGGATCGAATTCGGGGTCTGTCACCAGAATCGTGGCAGGCTTTATCTCATGGATCAGCTCGGTCAGGGGGGCGATGATGTCCTGGCGCACAAGGCCTGACGAGGAGGGCGACGGAAGCCTTCGATGATTATGCTGGCGCAGTGACTCGACCGGTATATCGGGTGTAATGGTCTGCTGGTCGTGAACAAGTGCCCATCCCATGCCGTCCGGCATGCCGATCAGTGTGGAACGTTCAGGCGTGATGCCTGATAGCAGCGGTGTGGCGATGACATTCCAGGTCCGCCACTGCGCCTTGCGTTGCCGGGCGGCTTCAAGTGTATCGTCCAGCCCCGAAAGGTATTGACGCTCCAGACTTTTCAGTTTTTCTCCAGCAGACAGGGTGACAATATAGGTGTCATCTGCGTGGGTGGTATAAAGCCCTCCTGCTGCCAGTTCCGCATCGTCCGGATGAGGCGCAATGACAAGCCATGGCCCCTTGAGCTGCGGGCGTGGCCAGAGTCTTGTCACCGGCGTGCTGCTGAGTGTGGCGCCTTTCAGCGTCAACCTCATTTCCGCGTGTATCGTTTCTTCATGGAGTGGCCAGGTCAGGCGCTGTTCAATGTGGTCTCGGTCCAGCGTGAATACGACCTCGGGTTGTCCTGGCTGATGGAGCGTCGCAGTCGGCAGGGGTTGCTGCCATGGTCGCCGTGATACACCAATATTGAAGGTGATATCCAGTGTTCCACCGTGGACGAGGCTGAAAGAGGCGCTGTCCTTTCCTGTGGCGCGGGTTTCCAGAAGGGTCATCTTGTTGTTCCATAATGGTGTAGATGGGACACCATGTTATCGACATAACGATCAAACCCGAATCGTTCGCGAACAAGTGCCTGCCCTGCGATACCCATGTTCTTTCGTCGTGTCTCATCCAGAAGCAGTTCAGCGGTTGCATCTGCAAGCTGCTTTGGCGATACCCCGAGCGGTGCCCTGAGGGTATCGGTATCAGGGTCATACACCTGTTCCGGAATACTTTCATGATTCGCATGCAGGGTGACGGAGGCTGGGGCTTCCGTGCAGGGTAATGTCATGCCGGTAATTCCTTCGCTCAGGGTTTCCGGCAGTCCGTCTACCCGGCTTCCAATCACAGGGCATCCTGCTGCTGCAGCTTCCACACTGACCAGGCCAAAGGTTTCTCGAAAGGATGGGCACAGCAGTATGTCAAATTCAGCCATTCGGGCGTTGATGTCGCTGCAGTAGCCGTGAAACCGTACGGCACCCTCCAGACCAAGTGATGCGCACTCCTGTCTCAGAGCTGCTTCCATCATACCGGTACCGATGATGTGAAGTTCAACGTCAAGCCCACGATCCCTGATTATTTTCAATGCCTTGAGAGCAATGGGAAATCCCTTGACGGGGACCAGCCGACCTACCATCCCCAGCCGATATCGATGCTTTTGTCTGGCTGGGCGATCAGTCGTCGCTTCACAAGTAACCTTCTGCCCGGGCATCAGGGGGTTATGTTGGACGATCAATGGAACATGATCCACACCCCAGCGCAGCTCCAGCATGCGGCGGGTGGCGTTGGATACACAGATCACTGCCTCGCAGGCCCTCAGGTGATCAAGCCGGGCTGCGCTGGGGTTTGAGCGCCAGGCAGAGCCGTGGTCGTAATGAATGGTGGTGGCACCCAGTTTGCGATGGGCCTTGATCAATGGCACTGCATTGAGCTGTGACCAGCTCAGCAGTACGTCCGGCCTGTCGTGTTGTTTCAGTGCGCGTGTCAGGCTATGCGTACGTACATGTGTCAGCGCGCCGGGGATACGCACTCTTCCGGGCTTTTTATAGCTCATGACGGGCACGCTTTTCTGCATTTTCTGCTGGATTGCGGGCGCAATATGCGTCCCCTTGTTGACCAGCAGATTGTGATGGCCCCGGGCTTCCAATGCGTGCACCAGGCTAGCACTCAACAGGCCAATGCCACCGGCTACATTGAAACTTGCGAAATGAGAGATATTCATGAGTATCGTTTACCGCAGAGCTAATTGAAACACTGTTTTTTAACAATGGGAGCATACTACGTAACGTCGGTAACAAAGCAAGCGAAAGCGCCGGAAATTGATCCGGCGCTTTCGTCATGAAAAGGTCTGCCGATTACAGCCAGAACAGGGTGATCAGACCATAAGCCATGAAGGTAACGATCAGCGTACCGGCCAGATTCAATGCCAGACCGGCTGAAATCATCGACCCTATCCGCATTTTTCCTGTAGCGAAAACAATGGCATTGGGCGGCGTGGCGACCGGCATCATGAAGGCGCAGCTGGCTGCAATGGCAGCCGGCACGGTTATCAGGAGTACAGGCACGTTCAATGACAGGGCAAGCGCGCCCAGTAGCGGCAGGAAGGCTGCTGCGGTCGCTGTATTGGAGGTCACTTCCGTCAGAAAGATAATTACCAGAACAATGGCAAGTATAAGTAGTACCAATGGCAATATGCCGAAGATTGACAGATGCGCCGCTATCCATTCTGCCAGCCCCGAGCTTTTCACCGCACCGGCCAGGGACAGGCCACCACCAAACAGCAACAGTACGCCCCAGGGCAATTCGCTGGCATTATCCCAGCTCATCAACCGAGACTGATCCGGCTGGCCGGAGGGCATGAGGAACAGCCCCACACCGATAATCATGGCAATGCCGGTATCCGATAGCCATTCCATGCCCAGGTCATTGATAAGGGGGCGTAGAATCCAGAGTACCGCCGCTACGACAAATGTGACGGCGACACGCTTTTCGGCATGACTCATTGGCCCGAGTTCCTTGAGCTTGTCCTCGAACAGGGTTCTGCTCTGTTCACCATTGCCATGATCTGCAATGCCACGCGTCAGCCACCACCAGGTCAGCGCCATCATGGCGAGGGCAATGGGCAGGCCGACGATCATCCACTGCGCAAAGCCGATATCCATGTTCTGATCCGTGGACAGGTAGCCGGCAAGAAGCGCATTGGGGGGCGTGCCGATCAAAGTGGCAACGCCACCGATGCTGGCCGAGTAGGCGATGGCCAGTAACAGTGACGTGCCATACCGATCCATGCCTTCCTGTTTTTGATCATTCAACAGCGTAATGACGGACATGCCAATGGGCAGCATCATGATGGCCGTTGCCGTATTGGAAACCCACATGCTCATGAAGCCGGTGGCCAGCATGAACCCGGCAATCTGTCGCCTGGGAGAGTGTCCCACCTTCAGCAGGATATTGAGCGCAAGTCGGCGGTGCAGGTTCCAGTACTGCATGGCCAGCCCCAGCAGGAAGCCCCCCAGAAACAGAAAGATGATGGGGTTGGCATAGGGTGCCGTGGCAGTCTTTACATCGCCGATGCCCATGGCGGGTATCAGAATGATCGGCAACAGGGATGTGACCGGGATGGGGATGGCTTCGGTTGACCACCAGGTGGCCATCAGCAGTGCCAGACCTATGCAGTGCCACGCGGGCGGGGGCATCGAGGCGGGTGGGGGAATCAAAAGTACCAGTACGGCAAAGACAAACCCTATAATGAGCCCTATTCTAGGCGCAGTAAGTACATCTGCTTTCCTGTCCATGTATGGTCGTCCTTTATTGACATGTAGGTTCGGAAAGCGTGGTGCATCTTTCCGGCATGGGACACTTTGGCATATAAGCCTTTGGTATAATGTGTTTTCATTGTCGGTCATGGTGGGCGGCTTTGGCCCACTCCTTTTGAAAGTGTGTTGAATGGAGGTGAAGCAATGATTCTGGTAACCGGTGGCGCTGGCTATATCGGATCACACACCGTGGTAGCGCTCATGGAGGCGGGCCACGATGTGCTGGTACTCGACAACCTTTGCAATTCAAGCCAGCAGGCGCTTGAGCGCGTTGCAACACTGGTAGGCCGCGAAGTGCCTTTCATGGAAGGTGATATTCGTAATGAAGCATTGCTTGATCGACTGTTCGAAACGCATGACATTACCTCTGTTGTTCATTTCGCCGGTCTGAAGGCCGTCGGTGAGAGTGTCGCCAAGCCGATCAAATACTATGACAACAATGTCAGCGGTACGCTGATACTCTGTCGTGCAATGGATCGAGCCAACGTTCGCAATATTGTGTTCAGTTCTTCTGCGACGGTATACGGTGATCCGGCCACCGTGCCGATAACCGAAGACTTCCCGACGGCTGCGACCAATCCTTACGGTCGCTCCAAGCTGATGGTTGAAGAAATTCTGCGGGATCTCGCCGTGGCTGATGACAGCTGGCGTATCTGCCTGCTGCGTTACTTCAATCCGGTAGGGGCGCATGAAAGTGGCCGGATTGGTGAAGATCCTCAGGGCATCCCGAATAATCTGGTGCCGTTTATCAGCCAGGTCGCTATCGGGCGCCGTGATGAGCTTTCCGTCTTCGGCAGTGATTACAACACCAGCGATGGCACCGGGGTGCGGGACTATATCCACGTTACCGACCTGGCGGATGGCCACCTCAAGGCGATTGAATACCTTGAGCGCAATGAAGGGGTCTTTACCTTCAATCTGGGAACCGGCCAGGGGTATAGCGTGCTTGAAATGGTCAAGGCCTTCGAAAAGGCCAGTGAGCGCAATGTACCCTATGCGCTCAAGCCGCGTCGTCCTGGCGATATTGCTGAATGCTACGCTGAACCCGGGTATGCCGAGCAGGAGCTTGGCTGGAAAGCCCGGAAAGGCATAGAAGACATGATGGTAGATACATGGCGGTGGCAATATAATAACCCGCAAGGGTATGCCGAATAAGCAGTTGGCAGCGTATTTGAAGTCTTAATGTAAAGCGGGCCTGACAAACGCGTTTATCAGTCTGTCGTCCGCATGAAAAAACAGATGTACAAAGGAAGCTACATTGAAAATTACAGTCTTTGGTACCGGTTATGTTGGTCTGGTGACAGGTACATGTCTTGCTGATGTGGGTCACGACGTTGTGTGCATGGACGTCGATGCCGACAAGATCTCTCGTCTGGAGCAGGGTGAAATTCCCATTTTCGAGCCTGGTCTCTCCACCATGGTCGAACGCAATGTGTCCTCCGGTCGCCTGCGCTTTACTACCGATGCCGAGGCCGCAGTGGCTCATGGCGTGCTTCAGTTCATTGCCGTTGGTACGCCTCCGGATGAAGATGGCAGTGCTGATCTCAAGTATGTGCTGGCCGTGGCATCGACCATTGGCGAGTACATGCAGGACTACAAGGTTGTCATTGACAAGTCCACGGTGCCCGTCGGTACTGCGGATCGCGTGACTGCTGCCCTGCAGGCCAAGCTTGATGAGCGTGGCGCCTCGCTTTCCTTTGACGTGTGCTCCAATCCCGAGTTCTTGAAGGAAGGTGCTGCGATCGAAGACTTTACGCGTGGTGCGCGTATCGTGGTTGGTACTGATTCCGACAAGGTCGTTGAGCTGATGCGTGAATGTTACGGCCCATACAACCGTAACCATGACAAGCTGATGTTCATGGATGTTCGTGCGGCTGAGCTGACCAAGTATGCGGCAAATGCCATGCTGGCCACCAAGATCAGCTTCATGAACGAGATCTCCAACCTGGCAGAGCGTCTGGGTGCGGATGTTGAAGCCGTGCGTCGCGGTATCGGCAGTGATCCGCGTATCGGCTATCAGTTCATTTATCCGGGGTGTGGCTACGGTGGCTCCTGTTTCCCGAAGGATGTTCAGGCGCTGGCTCGCACCGCCTCACAGGTCGGGTACGAAGCCGAATTGCTCAACTCGGTGGAAGCCGTTAACTACCGCCAGAAAACAACGTTGTTCCGCAAGCTGTCTGCTGCCTTCAACGGTGAGTTGAAGGGCAAGACAATTGCTGTCTGGGGCCTTGCCTTCAAACCCAATACCGATGACATGCGCGAAGCGCCCAGCCGTACCCTGATGGAAGCCATCTGGGAAGCCGGTGGTCGAGTTCAGGCATATGACCCTGAAGCCATGAAGGAATGTCGCCGCATTTATGGCGATCGCGATGATCTGGTACTCGTGGCGGATCAAAGCCAGGCAGTACGCGGCGCTGATGCGCTGGTGATCGTTACCGAGTGGAAGGAATTCCGTACGCTTGACTTCAACTGGCTCAAGGATCAGCTGTCACTGCCGGTTCTGATCGATGGTCGTAACCTGTATGAGCCTGATGCCGTTCATGAGGCTGGTCTCATGTATTATGCGATCGGTCGTGGAGAGTCTCTCAAGCTGAATAACGCCTGAGAGGGTCATCAATGAAGGTATGTCCCGACAAGACGGCTGCCATTGCAATTCGCCAGGTAGAAAAGAATACCGGCGCCAGCCGTAATGCTTTCGAGCAGGCTGCAGCACTTCAGTCCCTGGGATACCGCGTTACCATTCTGGCCGAGCGTGCTCGGCCAGACCTGATCCGCGCCAGCGGTGTACGTTATGTGCACTGCTGGCGTTTTCCGTTCAAGGGCGCTATACGACGGTTCTGGTTCAACAGGCAGGTGCAGTGCTGGGCTCGGCGACATGCGCCAACGCTTCTCGTCAGTCACGGCGATGTTGAAACGCCGGATGTGGTCTACATGCACAACTGTGTACATCTGGCCAGCCAGCGAATCAACAAGGCACCACTTCCCAGGAATCATGAAGTAGCAGCAATACATGATCATGTCCTGAGTCGGGGGCGTTTTCGGCGCGTCGCGGTCAATTCACGTCTGATGGGCGATGAGTTGGTTTCCCGATACGGTATACCTGACCACCAGATTGAGATCAGCTACCCTGGCTATGATGCCCATCGGTTCAACCCCGTGAGCGCCAGAGCTGGCCGTGAAGCCGTGCGTCAGGCGATGGGGGTTGCCGATCACTGTTTTCTGGTCGGGCTGGTAACGTCAGGGAATTTCAAAAAACGCAACGTTGATGGCTTGATTACATTGGCTTCGGTGCTTTTGAAGCAGCAGGAAGCCTTTCATTTTCTGATCGTTGGCAAGGACGATCCAGCGCCTTATCAGGCACGCATAAGGCAACTCGGCCTGGAAGCCCATTTCAGTTGGCGCACGACCATTGATGAAGTGGAAACCCTTTATGGCGCTCTGGATCTGTTCATTCTCCCGGCGCACATCGAGGAGTTTGGGCGGGTGGCTCTGGAAGCCATGGCCTGTGCAACACCTGTGATGTTGTCACGCTACGTGGGTGCTTCCGAACTGATTGCCGATCGCTGGCCGGACCTTGTGATCGACCCTGATCAGGTCGAGTCGCATGTCAGTCAGATCCTTGCCTTGCTGAATGATGAGGCTCGCTGCAGATCAACAGGTGAGGCCATGGCGGAATTGGCTACTCACTACTCACATGAACAACAGGCCCGCAAGCTGGTGGCTTCTTTCGAGTCGCTGGTGGATATGCCTCAGGGGTAAATAATGTCGGCAATATGGCTTTGGGTCATTCTGGCAGCGTGTATCTTGACCGTGGCCGGACTTGCCCTGTATGCGCACAGGCTCTGGAAAGAGGTGCGTGTGCGCCAGGCGAGGGCCGCCAGTGAGGTTGAGCGTGCTCGTGTACAGTGCCTGGCTAACCTGGATGTGATTTCAAGGGCGATGCTGGCAGATCAGGTCGATCTGGTAGAAGGTGTGCTCAGGGCGTGTGTGATCATAGACATTCTGGATAGCACCCTGTTTGAACGTGAACCTCTGAAAGTGCTGCCTGAAATTCGCGAAAAAACCGCGCATCTGCATACCCATCAATCACGCTCGGAACTACCCGCACGTGAGCGCATGAAGGAGGATCGCGAGCGATTGAATATTGCCGGCAATTATCGTGATCGTATTCATGCAGCAGCCATGGAGCTGCAGGGGATGTGCAGTGGTCTGGGGGTTGAGGTCAAGGACGCCACATCTGGCACTTGATCTATTTTATGCTATTGTCTTGTGGAATATGCCCTGAAGGCTTTCATGATGCCCTTTTTCGGCCGCGCTTTCGATTAAGTCCATTGTTTGATAAACACATTGAAAACGCTGTTCGACTATTGCATCATTCCGGTGAACAGGGCAGTTTATAAGCGTGATAGGGGCCTGGCCTCTATTCAGGTGATGAGAGCAGAGAGTGCGACGCTTGGATTGCTCAATGGAGCGCGCCCTGACCCTTTGCTGTCATTAACGACCGGTTAGCATGAAGCTAACCTGGATGTATCCCGAAGGAGTTTTAAATGAATAAATCAGCGACTGGCTTACTGCTCGGTTCTGCACTTGTCATGGGCCTTTCCGGCTGTGCAAGCTCCAGCAGTTCCTCTACTGCAGGTTCTTCCGATCAACCCTGGTATTCCACTCCCTTCGTCTGTGGTCTGGCTGGTGGTCTGATCGGTGGTGGTATCGGTTACAGCGTCAGCGGCGACAGCGACGAGGAAACTGGTGGTGCCATCGGCGGTGTCGCCGGTGCAACAGCAGGCGCCATGCTTTGTGCTGACAATTCTCCGACGTCCATGGATTCCGATAATGATGGCGTGCCGGATGACCGTGATCAGTGCCCGGGTACACCGGCTGGCGTTGCAGTTGACGCACAGGGCTGCCCGCTTGATTCCGACAATGACGGTGTTGCTGACTATCAGGATCAGTGCCCGGGTACACCGGCTGGCGTAAGCGTTGATGCCAAGGGCTGCCCGCTTGATTCCGACGGTGATGGCGTGCCGGATTACCAGGACCAGTGCCCGAATACTCCGGCTGGTACCAAGGTAAATGCGCTGGGCTGCCCGGCCAATGTTGTCCTGCATGATGTCAACTTCAAGTTTGACTCCGCGCAGCTGACTTCCAGTGCCGAACAGATCCTGAACGGCGTTGCTCAGAAGCTGAACGGTAGCGACAGCGTTCGCGTTCGCGTTGAAGGTTATACCGACTCTGTTGGTTCTGACTCCTACAACAAGGACCTGTCTCAGCGTCGTGCTGATTCCGTCAAGAGCTACCTGGCAAGCCAGGGCGTTGACGCCAGCCGCATGGAAACCCAGGGTCTGGGTGAAACCAACTTTGTTGCTACCAACCAGACTGCAGAAGGTCGTGCGCAGAACCGTCGCGTAGAGCTTCGTCCGCTGGGTAGCGCAGGTGAGCTGAACTAAGCAGTTCCTTCGCCCGGCATCAGCCGAGCGCAAGCAGAAAGCCCCGGCCAATGCCGGGGCTTTTTTGTGTTGTCTGGACGGGCTTGCAGTGCCCCTGATAAGGTAGGCCGGCTTCACTGGCCAATGCCTGGGCTGAATCGCATACCGCCGTGTAAGGCGGGCAGGTTCAGAAAACGGCATTGGTCACCATCTATATGATTGTTCACGTGATCCTTGGTAGGGGTCACCACTGAACCAGAGGATTTTCAATGCCTGTTATAACCCTTCCCGACGGTTCTCAACGACGCTTCGATGCGCCTGTTTCCATCATGGGCGTAGCCGAGTCGATAGGTCCCGGGCTTGCCAAGGCTGCTGTCGCCGGAAAAATCAATGGCCAGCTTGTCGATGCAGCTGATGTGATTGAGCAGGATGCTGACGTAGCCATCATTACTGCGCGTGACCATGAAGGTCTCGAAATCATACGCCATACCTGTGCACACCTGCTGGGCCACGCAGTAAAACAGCTGTATCCGGACGCCAAAATGGCAATCGGTCCGGTCATTGATGATGGCTTTTACTACGACATCGATTTTGGTCAGTCCATTTCGGCAGATGATCTGGAAGCCATCGAAAAGCGCATGAAAGCGCTGATCGATACCAGTTATGATGTTGAGCGTGAATACGTAGGCAAGGACAAGGCTGAAGCCACGTTTGCAGCTCGGAACGAACCATACAAGCAGGAGATCGTTTCGGGCATCGGTGAAGGTGACACCATTCGTCTTTATCATCACCAGGAATATGTGGACATGTGCCGAGGTCCGCACGTGCCCAATACCCGTCACCTCAAGTCATTCAAGCTTTTGAAGCTTGCCGGCGCCTACTGGCGTGGAGATTCGACCAAGCCGATGCTGACTCGTATTTATGGCACGGCGTGGGGTGATAAAAAACAGCTCAAGGCATATCTGACACGGCTGGAAGAAGCGGAAAAGCGCGATCACCGCAAACTGGCCAAGCGCATGGATCTCTTCCATATGCAGGAAGAGTCACCGGGTATGGTATTCTGGCATCCGGGTGGCTGGTCCATCTGGCAGGTGGTTGAGCAATATCTGCGGGGTGTATACAAGCAGGGCGGTTATCAGGAAGTGCGCTGTCCGCAGGTCATGGATGTCTCACTCTGGAAGAAATCTGGACATTGGGACAACTATGCAGAGAACATGTTTTTCACCGAGTCAGAGAAACGTGAATACGCTCTGAAGCCCATGAACTGCCCGGGGCATGTTCAGTTGTTCAATCAGGGGCTCAAGAGCTACCGTGACCTGCCTGTTCGCTTTGGTGAATTTGGTGGTTGTCACCGTAACGAGCCATCCGGTGCACTGCATGGCATCATGCGTGTTCGTGCCTTTACCCAGGATGATGGCCACGTATTCTGTACTGAGCAACAGATCGAATCCGAGGTTACCGACTTCCATCGGCAGGCGCTCAAGGTGTATGGTGACTTCGGCTTTGATGATATCGAGGTGAAGATTGCCCTGCGCCCTGAAAAGCGGTTGGGTGATGATGAGGTCTGGGATCGTGCCGAAGGGGCACTTCGCAATGCTCTCTCGCAGTGTGATGTAACCTGGACCGAGCTTCCTGGGGAGGGCGCATTTTACGGGCCCAAGATCGAGTATCACATGAAGGATTGCCTGGGTCGTGAATGGCAGGTCGGTACCATGCAGGTTGATTTCATGATGCCGACAAGGCTTGGCGCCCAGTACGTGGCCGAGGATGGTAACCGTTATCCTCCTGTCATGCTGCACAGGGCCATTGTAGGATCGATGGAGCGCTTTATCGGTATCCTCATTGAACACTACGCTGGCAATCTGCCCAGCTGGCTTGCGCCAGTTCAGGCCGTTGTGATGAGTATCACGGATGCCCACTCGGAATATGCTCGCTCGGTAGTCGATCAGTTACAGTCTGCAGACGTTCGCGTCAAGTCGGACTTGAGAAACGAGAAGATTGGTTTTAAAATCCGGGAACATACGCTGATGAAAGTTCCTTATCTGCTGGTTATTGGTGATAAGGAAGTCGAGGCCGGTCACGTAGCGGTACGGACTCGTACCGGTGAAGACCTTGGAAGCATGCCGGTTTCGAAACTTCTTGCTACACTGTCTGACAGTGACAAGTAGTCTTTTCTTTTAAACATCATACGGAGACGTAGCGATCAAGCGGAATAATCAACGTGGCCGCGCTCAAGAGAAGCGCCCACCCATTAACGACCGTATTCGTGCAGACGAAGTACGCCTTATCGACGCTGAAGGCGAGCAGAAAGGGGTTGTACCCTTTCCCGAGGCTCTGGCGATGGCTGAAGAGGCAGGCATGGATCTTGTTCAGATTTCCAATGCTGACCCTATCGTTTGCAAGATAATGGATTATGGGAAATTTCTTTTCGAGCAGAAAAAGCAGAAATCTGCCCAGAAGAAGAAACAGAAACAGATCCAGATCAAGGAAGTTAAATTCCGTCCTGGTACGGATGAAGGCGATTATCAGGTCAAGCTTCGCAACCTGATCCGCTTTCTTGAAGACGGTGACAAGGGTAAGGTTACCCTTCGTTTCCGCGGACGCGAGATGGCGCACCAGGAGATCGGGCGCAAGCTGATGGAGCGAATCGAGGGTGACCTTGAGGAGCTTGCAGTAGTTGAATCGCGTCCGAAAATGGAAGGTCGGCAGATGATCATGATGCTGGCCCCCAAGAAGAAGTGATCCAACGGCTCCCTAACTGGTGCGTCTAAATGGCGCACCGGCCCTGGATTTTCTTAATAAAATGATGGAGCATTTATTATGCCTAAAGTAAAGACAAATCGCGGCGCTGCCAAGCGATTCAAGAAGACTGCCAATGGCTTCAAGCACAAGCAGTCCTTTCGTAGCCACATCCTGACTAAGAAATCGACCAAGCGTAAGCGTCAGCTGCGCGGGATGAAGCAGGTCCATGATGCTGATCGTCAGCTGATTGCACGTATGCTACCCAACCTTTAATCGTCGACTATTGATTTTATCAGGAGAAAGCTATGCCCCGCGTTAAACGTGGTGTCGTCGCACGCCGTCGTCACAGCAAGATTCTTAAGCAGGCCAAGGGTTACTACGGAGCGCGCTCGCGTACCTTCCGTGTAGCCAAACAGGCAGTCATCAAGGCCGGTCAGTATGCATACCGTGACCGCCGCCAGCGGAAGCGTCAGTTCCGTGCCCTGTGGATTACCCGTATCAATGCAGCAGCACGCATTCACGGTCTGTCCTACAGCAAATTCGTTGCCGGCCTGAAGAAAAGCGGCATCGAAATTGACCGTAAGGTGCTGGCTGATCTGGCTGTTCATGAAAAAGCTGCATTTGGTGCTATCGTCGAGAAAGCCAAGGCTGCTCAGTCGTAAGACTACATGTCCCTGAACGGGATCTGTAATCGCATCGTAAGGGAAGAGCATGCCGCTCTTCCCTTATTTTTTGTCTATCCACTGATGCCCTCGGGTGTTGGAATGGATCAGAGTCATTTGTCAGTGGAGCTAACGGATGGATCATCTTTCTGCGTTGGTCATCGAAGCAGAGCGAGCAATCGATGACGCCGAAACAGCGCAAGTGCTTGATGAATTGCGCGTTCGCTATCTGGGCAAGAAGGGTGAGCTCACCGCTCAGTTGAAGGGCCTTGGCAAGCTGTCGCCGGAAGAGCGCCCAAAGGCAGGCGAGGCTATCAACCGAGCCAAGCAGTCGCTTGAACAAGCAATTGAACTGAAAAAAGATCAGCTGAACCAGGCGGCCATGTCTGCGCGGCTTGCCTCTGAAACCGTTGATGTCACCCTGCCTGGCCGAAGTGTGCCTGCAGGCGGATTGCATCCGGTGACACGCACCCTTGAGCGAATCGAGCAGCTGTTTACCCACATTGGATATCATGTGGCGGAAGGTCCCGAGATCGAGGATGACTTCCATAATTTCGAAGCACTGAATATTCCCTCGCACCACCCGGCGCGGGCCATGCACGACACCTTCTATTTTGATGCCACGCGTCTACTGCGTACGCATACCTCGCCGGTGCAGGTCAGAACCATGAAGGCGCAGACACCTCCCGTTCGGCTTATTTGCCCCGGCCGCGTTTATCGATGCGATTCGGATCTGACGCATAGTCCGATGTTTCATCAGGTAGAGGGTCTGTTTGTTGATGAACATGTAAGCTTTGCCGATCTCAAGGGTACCGTTGAAGCTTTTCTGCGAGCCTTCTTTGAGCGTGATGATCTTGATGTTCGTTTTCGCCCCTCGTACTTTCCCTTCACCGAGCCCTCTGCCGAAGTGGATGTACAGTGTGTAATGTGCCTGGGCGATGGTTGTCGAGTTTGTTCACATACCGGTTGGCTTGAAATCATGGGCTGCGGCATGGTGCATCCGGAGGTGTTCCATCATGCAGGAATCGATGCTGACCGGTATTCCGGATTTGCCTTCGGGATGGGGGTAGAGCGGCTTGCCATGCTCAGGTATGGCGTTAACGACCTGCGTCTGTTTTTTGAAAACGATCTGCGTTTTTTGCGCCAGTTCCAGTAAGTGAAAGGCTAGCGAGGCCCTATGAAAGTTTCAGAGACATGGTTGCGCGAGTGGGTTTCACCAGCATTGGACACTCAGGCAATTGCAGATCAAATCACCATGGCCGGTCTGGAGGTCGATGGTATTGAGCCGGCCAGTGCTGATTTTTCAGGTGTTATTGTTGCGCGTATTGCTTCCATTGCGCCGCATCCCGATGCCGACAAGTTGAACGTCTGCCAGGTCGATACCGGCAGCGATAGCGTTCAGGTAGTGTGCGGAGCTTCCAATGTAGCAGAAGGGCTGTACGTTGCGTTTGCTCAGGTGGGCGCTGTACTGCCTGAAAACTTCAAGATCAAGAAGGCAAGGCTGCGCGGTGTTGAATCCTTCGGCATGATTTGTTCGGCTTCCGAGATTGGCCTTGAGGAAGGTACCTCGGCCGGAATTCTTGAGCTGCCGAAAGAGCTGACCGTGGGAGACGACCTTCGAGAGGCTCTGTCACTGGATGACCAGGTTATCGAGGTCGATCTCACGCCCAACCGGGGCGACTGTCTGAGTATTCAGGGTGTGGCCAGAGAGGTCGGTGTATTGAACCGGCTTGATGTCCGGACACCCGATTTTCAATCGGTAGCTCCGGTTATTGATGATGCGCGTGATGCGGTTATTCAATCGCCTGATCTGTGCCCGCATTATCTGGGACGAGTAGTGCGCGACGTAACAGTTTCTGCGCCGACGCCTGTCTGGATGAAGGAGCGTCTGCGCCGCAGTGGTGTACGTTCGATTGATATCGTAGTGGACATAACCAACTATGTACTGCTCGAGCTCGGTCACCCGATGCATGCATTTGATCTTGCCAGGGTAAATGGGGTTGTATCCATTCGCACTGCACGCTCCGGTGAGCGTCTGACACTGCTTAATCAGCAGGATGTTGCGCTTCGTGATGACACGCTGATCATCGCCGATGAATCCGGGCCGCTGGCCTTGGCAGGGGTCATGGGTGGAGAGGCATCGAGCGTTACCCGTCAGACAACTTCTCTTTTTCTGGAAGCTGCATTCTTCACGCCGCTGGCCATTGCCGGCAGGGCGCGTTCCTACGGCCTTCATACGGATGCTTCTCATCGATATGAGCGGGGGGTTGACCCTGAGCTGACCGTACAGGCCATGGAGCGAGCAACACAGCTTCTGGTTGATTATGCCGGGGCCAGACCCGGGCCGGTCACGGATGCCTCCGGCGGTCGCCATTACGGCAGAACCTCGCCCATAGCCCTGTCTTCACAGCGTGTTGAGCGGGCATTGGGTCTGGCGCTGCCTGATGAAGATATCCAGGACATTCTGACGCGACTGGGAATGGAAGCCAGGGCGGTCGGTGAAGGAGAGTGGTCTGTATCTGTACCCAGCTGGCGCTTTGATATCAGTATTGAAGCTGATCTGGTCGAAGAGCTTGCCCGTATCCATGGCTATAACCGCATGCCGGTTCGCTATCCTGACATGGCGCTGGCACCTGAAGTGCAGCATGAGCATCGTATTGGCCCATCGCTGATTTCGCGGTGTCTTGTCGACCAGGGGTATCAGGAAGCGATCACCTACAGCTTCGTGGCACCTGAGCTGCAGCAGCAGCTGTTGCCGGATGCCGAATCACCTGCGCTGCTGAATCCGATTTCAACGGATATGGCTGTCATGCGGGCCGGCCTCTGGCCCGGTCTTTTAAAGACACTGAAGCACAACCTCAACCGGCAGCAGGATCGTGTTCAGATCTTCGAGATCGGTCAGGTCTTCAACGGGGGGCTTGATAACCTGTCCCAGACCAGCCGGATTGGTGGGCTTGTTTACGGTAATCGTTATCCGGAAGACTGGCACGGTCGTCAGGGGCGCCTCGATTTCTTTGATATCAAGGCGCATGTGGAGGGGTTGATGGCCCTGGGCGGCAGTGCTCGCCAATGGCGGTTTGCTCCTCAGTCTCACTCGGCGCTTCATCCCGGGCAATCTGCCTGTATTTATGATGATGAGACGGCAATTGGCTGGGTAGGAGCACTTCATCCCTCCATCCTCTCTGATCATGGCATCAAGGGAGATGTGCTTGTCTTCGAGCTGGCTCTTGATGCCGTGGAGCAGCGCACCGTTCCACGTTTCAAGCCCTTGTCCCGTTATCCGGAAGTACGTCGTGATCTTGCTGTGGTCGTTCCGGAGACTCTGCCTCTTGGTGATGTTGAAAACGTTATCCGCAGTCAGGCGGGAGAGTGGCTGGTTGACTGGCGTCTATTCGACGTTTATCAGGGCAAGGGGGTTGATGAAGGCTACAAGAGCCTGGCGGCAGGCTTGACCTGGCAGCATCCATCGCGCACCCTCAATGATGAAGAAGTCAGTGAATGGGTGGCTCGAATTGTTGATGAGCTTGGACAGCGATTCGGCGCTACTCTTAGAGGGTAATTACAACGGAGAAACAGGGCATGAGTGCACTGACCAAAGCGGAACTGGCTGAGCATCTGCATACCGAGCTTGGGTTGTCCAAGCGTGATGCCAAGGATATGGTCGAAACCTTTTTCGATGAGATTCGCGGATGTTTGCGTGAGAATGAACAGGTCAAGCTGTCAGGCTTTGGTAACTTTGATCTTCGCGACAAGCGTGAGCGTCCTGGACGCAACCCCAAGACCGGTGAGGAAATTCCCATTTCCGCACGTCGGGTAGTTACCTTTCGCCCTGGTCAGAAGCTCAAAAGCCGTGTGGAAACCTACAGTAATGCCAAGGCTCGTGAGGCCTGAGCGGGCGAATGTTTGTCTGTTCGAAGACTGTAATGAAAGGGCGCCTGCAAGGGCGCCCTTTTGATACCAGTAGTATGTAAATGCTGACCTACCTTATTCGGAGTTTATCGTGTCTACCCTGAATATATTTGTGGCCACTGTATATGGTGGTGCGTTGGATGTGGCTGAGCAGGTACAGCCGCTGTTTGAACAGGCCGGCTATACCGTGACGATTCATGAAGATCCGCCCATGGAGTCAATTACTACCGCGCGTGCCGATCTTTCCCTGTTCTGCATTTCCACGACCGGCAGTGGCGATGTTCCGGGCAACCTGCTTCCCTTTGTTGAGTCCATTCGTGATCAGCATCCCGATCTGTCGGGCCTTCGCTATGGACTTGTGGCATTGGGGGACAGTTCCTACGCAGAAACGTTCTGTGGTGCCGGCCGATCACTGGATGCTCTGCTCAGTGAATGTGGGGCGCGTCGTATCGGGGACCGGCTTGAAATCGATGCCATGGAAACCTTCATGGCTGACGACGCTGCCATGCCATGGGTCGAACAGTGGATAGATAGCCTGTGATCAGTGAGCCCATGAGTGCCGGTCGGCTCTCTTCATTGTGGGCCCTGGTGGGTACCATGCTGGCCTCGCTGCCATGGTTCTGGTGGCAGCATGATATGACGCGCTGTCTTTTATTGGGCCTTGGTATCTTCGCCGTGGCAGCGCTGGCTGTTTTCCAGCAGCGCGTACGTTTTGACGGTGAGGGGCGGCAGGTAGCAAGAGGGGTGATTCAGTGGCTGATGTGGTGGCTTTTGGCAGCACTTATGCTGGGTATTCTAGCCTGGTTTAACGTGGGTAATACCGCGCAGGTGAGTGGAGGAGCATTGTTCTGGTCCACGCTCTCAAGGGCTGCAGTGGTAGCGTTACTGATTCACGTACTCAGGCAGTGGCGACAGCGGTAAGCTGCCTGACCTTTCAGCAGTAGCCCTGACCGAAAAGCGCGGCCTGGCCGCGCTTTTCTTTTTTTCAATCCGGTGCCTTCAGCACCCTTTGCCGCACTGATGCATGGTCATTCAAGCGTGTAGCAGGGCACATATTCGGCTGCTCCAGGTAGTTTCATGCGCCCCTGAGCGACAAACGAGGTGAGCAACTCGTCAAGGCGTTTCATCATCTCGGGCTCTGCATTGAGCTTGAAGGGGCCCTTTTCTTCAATGGCACGAATGCCGTTTTCCTTCACATTGCCGGCGACAATCCCGGAAAAGGCGCGACGGAGATTGGCGGCCAACGCGTGAACTTCCTGATCCTTGTGCAGGGGCAGTGATGCCATGGCATCATGGGTGGGCTCGAACGGCTGCTGAAAATCATCGGCAATCTTCAGGCGCCAGTTGAAGTAGAAGGCGTCCTGATGCTCGCGACGAAAGCTCGCCACATCGTCCACTCCCTGGCGCATGAAGCGAGCTACTTCCACGGCATCATCAACGATAATGCGGTAGAGATTGCGTGCCTTCTCACCCAGGGTGTACTGGATGAAGGCATCGATCTTTCTGAAGTATTCGGCGCTTTCCTTCGGGCCGGTAAATACGACCGGGAAGGGCATGCCTTCATTTTCAGGGTTCAGCAGGATACCCAGCAGGTACAGGATTTCTTCTGCGGTACCGACGCCTCCCGGGAACACGATAATGCCATGGCCCATGCGAACAAAGGCTTCCAGCCGTTTCTCGATGTCCGGCATGATGATCAGCTGATTCACGATCGGGTTGGGTGACTCGGCGGCAATGATGCCTGGCTCGGATATGCCAAGGTAACGGCCATGGTGTCGACGCTGTTTGGCATGCGCTACATTGGCTCCCTTCATGGGGCCTTTCATGGCACCTGGGCCACAGCCGGTGCAGATATCCAGGTCTCTCAGGCCAAGGTGATACCCCACGGATTTGGTGTAGTCATATTCTACCCGGTTTATCGAATGGCCTCCCCAGCAGACTACCAGGCTTGGGTCATTCGATGAGGCCAGTACGCCGGCATTGCGTAGAATATGAAACACCGCATTGGTGATTCCTTCGGAAGAAGTCAGGTCAAACCGGGACTGGTTCTGAATCTCATTGCTGACATAGACAATATCGCGCAGCACGGATGACAGTAGCTCACGAATCCCACGAATCATCTTGCCGTCAACAAATGCATGGGCCGGGGCATTGGTGATCCGAAGCCGCACGCCTCGGTCCTGCTGCAGTACTTCTATATCAAAATCGTGATAGGTCTCAAGAACGCTGCGGCTGTCATCGGTCAGCGCACCATAGTTGAGGATGGCCAGAGCACAGCGTCTTAAAATGTCGTGAATGCCACTGGCGGAGGTGTCCCTCAGTCGATTGACTTCCTGCTGTGACAGGACTTCCAGACTGCCTTCCGGTGAAATAATGGTCGAAACCGTATCTGTCATGGTGCTGTGTTTCCTTGCTGTTCCGCATTGTGGCAGGCGTTCTGCCAGAGTTCGGTAATGCGCTGGCGATCGGTATCGCCCATGTGATCCTGATCAAAGGCAGTCAGTAGCCAGTGTTCGAAGGTTTCATCAAAATCGTCGGCCGTGACATCGTCGGCGTTGTAATCGGCCATTTCCTGTACTAGTTCTGTTTGCGGGATCAAGTAGCCCAGTGCAAAAAGGTCGTCCTCGGCTGCCTGGCTTTCCATATGCAGTAGTTGTTGCTTGATGGCGTCGCCGCGTGCGAGAAAAAGATCCTGCATATCTGCCTCTGTCTGGTTGAATGGTGTCAGTAGCCACTACGTGGGATGCTACCATGCCGAACGTGACTTCTCAGCGCTGCGCGCAGGTTGCGTCTCTGGTAATATGCCGGAGTATGACCGCAGGTCAGACAGTAGACCGTTGATGATAGATGCCCCCCCTGGATGATCGAGCCGGCAGATCCCTGATGTTCAATGCCCAGTATTTTCGTACCTTTATCACGCTTGTCGAAACCGGCAGTTTTACACAGACTGCGGGTAAGCTCGGCATGACGCAACCTGGTGTCAGTCAGCACATCAGAAAGCTTGAAACCTATCTGGACAGGACACTCCTGCGCCGACACGGGCGCCGATTTACCCTGACCGATGCCGGCCGGAGAGCCTATGACTATGCAGTCAAGCTCTTTGCTGAACATGAGCATTTCAAGCATTCACTGGACGATGAGTCGTCTCATGCAGGTGAGTGCCGTATTGCCAGTCCTTCCAGCATAGGCCTGATTTTTTATCCCTTTGTACTGGGATACCAGCAGGTCTACTCCGGATTGACCATCAATTATAATTTTGCCTTTAATCAGGAGATTGTCCAGGACGTCCTGGCGGGCCGCTATGATCTTGGACTGGTCTCTGATCAGGTCAAGCATTCCGAGCTGACCTTTACCCTCTGGCATCATGAGCCCCTGTGTCTGGTCGTACCGGCCGATTTTCGTGGTAATGGACTGACCGAGCTGATGGCACTGGGTTTTATCAATTACTTCGATGGCATCAATAATGCCACGCAACTGCTGCGTGAGAATTTCGCGGATGAGTTTCGCTCCATGAGCCATGTACCGCTCAAGGGGTATACCAACGATGTGGGTGTGGTGCTGGATGCTGTAGCACGCGGGCTGGGGTTTACTGTCGTTGCCCGCTCGGTACTTGAAACATCTCCGTGGCAGCGACAGGTGCTGGAGGTACCTCTGGCCACGCCAGCGTATGAAGCCTTTTATCTGGTTACTCGTACCGGCACCGAGCTGGCTCGCCGTTATGATCAATTGCTGACGGACTTTCGCGAGCAGCGCCATGCCACGTTATATGGCTATAGCGAACAGCCTCCTGCGGCCAGATAAGCATGAGTTTGAGGTACTGATGAAAAGCCCACCTGCTGGTGGGCTTTCTGCTTTTGGATTTCGGTATCAATCGTTGCGGTAATGATCGATGGAGGGGCACGAGCAAATCAGATTGCGATCGCCGAAAACATTGTCGACCCGGTTGACCGAAGGCCAGAACTTGTTGGCCGTATCCCCGGCAGGAAACAGTGCCAGGTCCAGACCGTAAGGCCTGTCTGTCTGCGCCAGCATGTCGCGGTGAGTGTGCGGGGCGTTGACCAGTGGGTTATTGTCGGCCGGCCAGTCGCCATCCTCGATGCGTTGTATTTCGTGGCGAATCGAAATCATGGCATTGCAGAACCTGTCCAGTTCCCGCAGGGACTCCGATTCGGTCGGCTCAATCATCAATGTTCCGCCGACAGGGAATGACATGGTCGGGGCATGGAAGCCGTAGTCCATCAGCCGCTTGGCAATATCCTCTTCGGTAATGCCGGTGGCCTGTTTGAGGGGGCGCACATCCAGAATGCATTCGTGTGCCACCTGTCCCTTGTGTCCCCGATAAAGAACCGAGTAATGGGGGGCCAGTTGGTGCGCGATATAGTTGGCGTTGACAATGGCCAGCCTGCTGGCCTGAGTCAGGCCACTGGCGCCCATCATCCGGATGTAAGCCCAGGAAATCGGCAGAATGGATGCGCTGCCAAACGCGGCGGCTGAAACGGCCATGCTGCCTGGCTTGCCGCTGTCATGTACATGATCGGGCAGATACGGTGCCAGATGTGCCTTGACGCCGATAGGGCCCATGCCCGGGCCTCCACCGCCATGTGGTATGCAAAATGTCTTGTGCAGGTTCAGGTGAGAGACATCACCGCCATAATCGCCTGGTCGGGCCAGCCCTACCTGTGCGTTCATGTTGGCCCCGTCGATATATACCTGTCCGCCGTAGCGATGAACAATGTCGCAGGCCTGCTGCACGTTTTGTTCAAAGACACCGTGCGTGGAGGGGTAGGTCAGCATGATGGCGGACAGATTGGCCTGATGCTTGTCTGCCTTGCTTTCCAGATCCGCGATATCGATGTTTCCTTCGCGATCGCAGTTCACTACCACAACATCCATGTCGACCATGGTCGCCGAGGCAGGATTGGTGCCATGTGCCGAGGAAGGGATCAAGCAGATACGGCGATGGCCTTCCCCCTGTGCGGCCTGGTAGCGGCGTATGGCAATCAGCCCTGCATATTCCCCTTGAGCGCCCGAGTTGGGCTGCATGGAGATTCTTTCATAGCCGGTAATGGCCGTCAGAAATCCGGATAGTTCCTCGATCAGCTGTTGATAGCCTGCGGTCTGATCACGAGGAGCAAAGGGGTGGATATCGGCAAATCCGGGCCAGCTGATCGGCGCCATTTCCGCTGCGGCATTGAGCTTCATGGTGCATGACCCCAGTGGGATCATGGCATGTACCAGAGACAGGTCCCGGTTTTCCAGGCGCTTCATGTAACGCATCAGCTCGGTTTCGCTGTGGTAGCGAGTAAATACCGGATGAGTGAGGTAGTCCGACTTGCGCATGAGATCGCCGGGAAGTCCGGTCAGCGCCTGATTAATCACCTCTTGGTCCAGTGCGCTCAGGTCGGGTGCCGAGTCTGCAGTAATGATTCCAAGCAGGTCGGTGACGTGTTCGCGGGTGGTGGTCTCATTCAGACTGATGCTTACGCCACCATCGTCGCGGTAGTAGAGGTTAATACCCTGTTTTAGCGCACGTGAGCGAAGCTCACTGACCGCGAGACCATCAAGGGTCAGCGTGTCAAAGTAGCGTGAATGCCGCACCGTGATTCCGGCGTCCTGAAGTCCCTTGAATAGCAGGGTGGTCAGTCGATGAATCCGGCTGGCGATGGTGTGAATGCCTTTGGCGCCATGATGCACTGCATAAAATCCGGCCATATTGGCCAGCAGGGCCTGGGCGGTACAGATATTGGACGTCGCCTTCTCACGGCGTATGTGCTGCTCCCGAGTCTGCATGGCCATGCGCAGGGCCAGTTGACCCCGGGTATCGCGTGAGACACCGATAACCCGTCCGGGCATCATGCGTTTCAGGGCATCACTGACGGCAAAGAAGGCGGCATGGGGACCACCAAAGCCCATGGGAACACCAAAACGCTGACTGTTGCCCAGTGCAATATCGGCCTGCCAGGTGCCGGGTGCTTCCAGTACCGCCAGACTCATGAGGTCGCAGGCGACGGCAATCATGGCCTTTTGGTCGTGTGCAGCACTGATCAGCGACGGCAGATCATGAATATAACCACTTTCACCGCTGTACTGGATCAGCGCGCCGAATACGTCATGTTCGCAGAGTGATGCTGCCGGGCCGGTAATAATCTCTATGCCCAGATAATGGGCACGTGTCGCAATAACGTCTTGTGTCTGGGCAAGCACGTCATCGGCAACGAAAAAGGCATTGCTGGTGTGCTTGCGGTTGGCACGGCGGCACAGGGTCATTGCTTCGGCCGCGGCCGTGGCCTCATCCAGCAGTGATGCATTGGCAATGGGCATGGCGGTCATGTCCATGACCATCTGCTGGAAGTTCAGAAGGGCTTCCAGCCGGCCCTGGGAAATTTCCGGTTGATAGGGCGTATATGCCGTATACCAGCCGGGATTTTCGAGCAGGTTCCTTGTGATCACTGATGGCGTATGGGTGGGGTAGTATCCCTGACCCAGATGGCAGCGAAATACCTGGTTGCGCTCCGCAATCGTCTGCAGTTCGCTCAGTGCCTGAGCTTCACTGCAGGGGGGAGCAAGCTGTAGCGGCTCGCTTATGCGAATGGGGTCAGGCAGGGTATTGGCCAGCAGTTGCTCAACGCTTTCGAGCCCCATGGCCTCCAGCATGGTGGGCAACGTTTCATCGTCAGGACCATTGTGGCGAGCCGGGAAGGCATCAGAATGATCAAGAGCGTGAAGCGGGCGAGAATCAAAGGTCATGCACAAGCCCCTTGCATCATCAGAAGTGTAGTTGGGAGGTGAGGCAGGTCTAACATGCTGTGCTGGCGCCCCGGCGAGGCCGGGGGCCTGAAGGCGACGTATCAGCCTTCCTGTTCCAGCAACTGGGCGTAGGCTGTCGCTGACAGCAGGTCTGACAGTTCTTCCTGATCGCTCAGTTTGACCTTGATGAGCCAGGCATCTTCATAAGGGCTTTCATTCACGCTTTCAGGCGCATCTTCAAGGCTCTCGTTGACGGCAATGACATCACCGGTCAGGGGGGCGTAAAGGTCTGACGCTGCCTTGACCGACTCGATGACACCGAACTCCTCGCCTGCTTCAATTGCCTGACCAACTTCCGGCAATTCGACGAACACAACATCACCCAGCGCGGACTGGGCGTGATCGGTGATGCCAAGCGTAATCGTGCCATCGCCGTTGTCGAGCACCCATTCGTGACTGTCACTGTAAAGAAGGTTCTCGGGAATCTGGCTCATCGTTATTTTCCTGTTGAAAACATGGGGCGTTAATGGCGTTCGTCGAGGGAGGTGCTGTGCCACGTGGTGACGTGTTGCACCGGTGTACTCGACGAAACCCTAGAGTGGCGTCAAAAGGGTCGCACGTCCAGCCCCTGTGGGGCTGTGAATGAGACCCTCTTGAAGAACCATGACCCTGGAGTACACTCTCAGCCATGCTGTATTGCTGACAAGGACGGTGCAGGGGGTGATGCACCAGAAGAAGCAAACGCTACGACTGTCATGTTGCAGATAAGGCACGTAATAACAAGGGAGATAAAATGTGGAACAAGTGACAGCGATGGTACAGTCAATCAACGGTGTGGTCTGGGGCCCGGTCATGTTGATTCTGCTGCTGGGGGTGGGGCTGTTCCTGCAGGCCGGATTGCGCCTGATGCCGGTGCTTCGTCTGGGAACCGGATTTTCGATGCTCTGGCAGGGGCGTCAGGCCGGCAGTGGCGACAAGGGGGAAATTTCGCCGTTCAATGCCTTGATGACGTCACTTTCCGCCACGATTGGTACCGGCAATATTGCCGGGGTGGCTACGGCGATTACCCTGGGTGGGCCCGGTGCCGTATTCTGGATGTGGGTGACTGCGCTGGTGGGGATGGCCACCAAATACAGTGAAGCGGTATGTGCCGTACGTTTTCGTGAAACCGATGAAGCGGGTAACCACGTGGGTGGCCCGATGTATTACATCAGGAATGGGCTTGGCAGGAACTGGGCCTGGCTGGGAGTATTGT
The DNA here is from genome assembly GCF_026240105.1 of Larsenimonas rhizosphaerae. Taxonomy (NCBI): domain Bacteria; kingdom Pseudomonadati; phylum Pseudomonadota; class Gammaproteobacteria; order Oceanospirillales; family Halomonadaceae; genus Larsenimonas; species Larsenimonas rhizosphaerae. The sequence goes on along the minus strand of NZ_JAPIVE010000001.1, from coordinate 892,382 downwards.
TTGCCCTGTTTGGTACGGTGGCCTCCTTTGGTATTGGCAATACCGTGCAGGCCAACTCCGTAGCGGATGCGCTTTTCACGTCATTCAACATCCCGGCCTGGCTTACGGGCATTGTCATCATGGTGCTGGCGGGCAGTGTCATTCTGGGTGGTATCAAGCGTATTTCTGCTGTTGCCGGCAAGCTGGTGCCACTGATGGCGGTGGCGTACTTTCTGGCGGGCATCGTGATACTGGTCATCAATGCCGATGAAATCATTCCGGCGCTGGGGCTGATCATCGAGCATGCCTTCACACCGGCTTCTGCCACTGGTGGCTTTGCCGGGGCGGCCGTGGCATCTGCCATTCGATTTGGTGTCGCACGGGGGGTTTTCTCGAACGAGGCGGGTCTGGGGAGTGCTCCGATCGCCCACGCCGCTGCGCAAACCAGTGATCCGGTACGCCAGGGGCTGGTGGCCATGCTCGGTACCTTTATTGATACGCTGGTGATCTGCACGATTACGGCGCTGGCCATCATTACTTCCGGACAATGGCTGAGTGGCGAAAGCGGGGCGGCCCTGACCTCCATGGCATTTCGCCATACCCTGCCTGGCCCTGGGGACTATATTGTGGCCATTGCCCTGGCCATCTTTGCCTTCACGACCATTCTTGGCTGGTCCTATTACGGTGAGCGATGCTTTCAGTTCCTGTTTGGTGCCAGGTTCTGCATGGTGTATCGCGTGTTGTTCGTGCTGGCGATTCCTGTTGGTGCCATGGCGCATCTGGACTTTATCTGGCTGCTGGCGGATACCTTCAATGCATTGATGGCAATCCCCAATCTGATCGCGTTGTTGATGCTGTCTCCCGTTGTCTTTTCACTGACCAGAGAATGGTTCGCGCGCGAAGCCGCACATACACCCTCATAACGTTACCCTGCAGGCCCGTGAATCACGGGCCTGCTCTTCTTCATGGCAGGAGCTTTCATGACAACACCACATCGCACACCCCTGTATCCTCTACACGAGGCGCTGGGGGCCAGGTTCGTTCCATTTGCTGGATATGATATGCCTGTTCACTATCCTGCGGGCGTCAAGCAGGAGCATGAACATACGCGCCGTGCCTGTAGTCTGTTTGATGTATCGCATATGGGGCAGATACTGCTTTACGGTGATGAAGCCGCACAGGCACTGGAAACACTGGTGTGTGCCGACCTTGTTGATCTGGCGCAGGGCAGGCAGCGCTATGCCCTGTTCACCACCAGCACCGGGGGTGTTTATGATGACCTCATGGTCGCCAATCAGGGTGATTGTCTTTATCTGGTCGTCAATGCGTCCCGAAAGGACAATGACATGGCGCTATTGCGTACCGGATTATCGGGGGATGTGCGCATTGACATGCAGGAGCGGGCGTTACTGGCGCTTCAGGGCCCGCAAGCGGTAGATGTGCTGGCGGATTTCAATCCGGCTGTCAGAGACATGACATTCATGGATCACCAGCGAATGACGTTTTCGGATATTCCGGTCTGGGTCAGTCGGGCTGGTTATACCGGCGAGGATGGGTTCGAGATCTCCGTATCGAGTGAGCAGGCCGTTGAGCTTGCTCAACGGCTGCTGGCATATGAACAGGTTGCGCCAGCAGGCCTTGGGGCGCGGGACTCACTGAGGCTTGAAGCAGGGCTATGTCTGTATGGGCATGACCTGACAGAGCACACTACACCCATCGAAGCGGCTCTGCCCTGGGCCATTGGCAAGGCACGGCGGCAGGGCGGCGCACGTGAGGGCGGGTTCCCGGGTGGCGATGTGATATTGACGCAACTGGCCAACAGGGATCATCTCCAGCAGCGTGTAGGACTAATTGCAGAAGGCCGTGCCCCGGTACGAGAGGGCGCAGAGCTCTACAGCGAACAGGATTCTCGTCTGGGAGAAGTATGTTCCGGTGGTTTTGGACCGACCATTGGAAAGCCCATCGCCATGGCCTATCTGCCGGTTGATTTTTGCCAGCCGGGAACTCGGGTATGGGCGGAGGTGAGAGGCAAGCGGCATGCCATGACCGTAACGACCACTCCATTTGTGACACCGGGTTATGCGCGCTGATTTATACCGTTATCTTGCTCGTTGAAAAATTTATCGAAAGACGTGGCGAAACGTAAGGTTGATACGGGGAGATTGATGACGCTGGCGTGGAGGCAGTGAATGTTGCCAGTCTGTCTGCACGCCGGGGCCCATCAACAGGACGCTGCCGTGCTCCAGTGGGATATTGAACGAGGGTGTCAGTGTCCTGCAGGCAGGATCAGCACGTCTGAGCCGAAAATCCCGCGTGGCTCCCAGGCTCAGGGAGGCAATGACAGGCTTGCTACCCAGTTCAGGTTCATTGTCACTGTGCCAGCCCATTCGGTGCTGGCCATTTTCGTAGTGATTCAACAATACGCTATTGAACGCTGGAGCATCGGGCAATAGCTGACGAGCAAGCTGGATCATCCCGTCTCGCAGGGACGCCACCGTGGGGTGCCAGGCAACCGGTATGAACTGCTGATTGGAGTAGCGGTAGGCCGCATCTGGATCACCCATCCAGATCTGTTGTCGTGGGATGGGGTGCCGTTTGCCAAACAGGGTGATATCGGGCTGCTCCCACAGGGGCAGTGCCAGAAGCTCCTCGAATACCTGCCAGGCGCGGGTGCCATCCAGTGCATCAGGCAGGTACCAGAGGGGCCAGTCTTCCAGCACCCGATGTGATGTCACGACAGGGAAATAAGAATGATACTGAGCTCGGCCAGCAGGAACCCGATGAGGGCACCGGCGGCGACATCCGTCAGGTAATGCAGCCCGAGAATGACGCGAGAAAGAATGACCAGAGCAGCAAAGGGGAGTACCGCCCACAACAGTTCAGGAACAAACGTTGCTGTCAGTGTCGTGAACATGACGGCGTGAAGCGTATGGCCACTTGGAAAGCTGTAGCGATCCAGCGGGGGCATCGTGCAGGGAATTTCAAAGGAAATATAAGGCCTTTCTCGACAGAGCCGGTTTTTCAATAACCGGTACAAAAGTCCGCCCACGGCTGCTGTCAGTCCAAATTCCACTGCCAGAAGCCAACCATGCATGCCCTTGAACAGGGGGATTGAAAAGCACAGCAACACCCAGGCAGGCCAGTCTCCCAATCGGCTGGCAATTCTTAAAATCCAGAGGACAGGGCGGTAGGCCCCCAGTCGAGACAGCCTGTGGCATGCACGCCATTCCAGCATATCCAGACGCTTAAACATTAGAGAGCTGCGCTCTTGCATCACTCACCTCCTGTGCCTGATGCAAATACTTGATAAATTGGTCACAAATGGATGACCACGTCAGTGATAACACGCGCTCGCGCGCTGCTTCTCCCATTTGGCGAACATGCTCCGTGTCCTCAACCAATGAAAGCGTAGCGTCAATAAATCCCTGATCGTCAGTGTAGTCGACCAGTTGTCCTTCCTGCCCGTGCTCAATCAACTCACCGGCCGCCGCGTAATTGAAGGCAATGCAGGCCAGACCGCTGGCCATTGCTTCTGTAACCACATTGCCAAAGGTTTCCGAACGCGAAGGGAAGATGAAAATGTCGGCGCTGGCATAATAGGCCGCCAGCTCATCACCCTCCCTGAACCCGGCAAAAATGGCCCAGGGCAAACGGGTTTCCAGTTCCCTTTTCATGGGCCCATCGCCGACAAACACCGCCCGGACATCAGGATACCGCTCATGCACCTGCTCCAGTGCCTGGATCATCAGGGGCATGTTCTTTTCGGCAGCGAGCCTGCCGACGTACAAAAATACCAGAGTATTATCCTTCGCCTTCCAGTCCTGCCTGAGTGAGGCACGACGATGTGAGGGTGAAAACCGCTCATTGTCCAGTCCGCGTCCCATGACTTCAACATTGTTGTAGCCGTAGTTTGTCAGGGCATCCGCCTGGAAGCGGGTGGGTACCAGCGTCACCGCGGACCGATTATGAAAGCGGCGTAAAAAGGGCCGAACGAAGGGGCGCAGTACCTTCAGCATGATGTAATGCTGACTGTATTGATCAAAATTGGTATGAAACCCGCTGACAACGGGAAGGCCAAGGCGCCTCGCTGTATTGAGGGCACTTAGGCCCAGCGGCCCCTCAGTGGCGATATAGACAACATCAGGGCGATGAGCCTTCCAGAACCGAGACAGCCGATGCGAACAGGGTCTTCCCATGCGAACCCCTTCATAGTCAGGGATCGGAATGGAGCGGACCTGAAGCTCGTGAGTGACATCCGGGTCGGTTGAGCCATCAAGAGGAACCGGGCGAATCAGCTGCAGCTCGAAGCCACGCGAGACCAGCTTACCGGCGAGCTGATGAAGCGTATGGGCCACGCCATTGATTTCGGGTGCCCAGGTTTCACTGACAAAGGCAATGCTGGTCATGGGGGGTTCCTGACCGGATGGCGTTTGCTGAAGAGTATGTTCAGTCGTCATGACAGCATCGCGTAAAAGAAATGATAATTGAATGACGTCTCACTTTAGCACGCGCCTTGGGTCGACCGGATGCCCCGCCTTTCTGATATCGAATAACAGGGCGTGTTGTGAGGCCTGCTCGCGCGGAGCAACACGGCAAACAGGTGTGCCGGGCATTACCTGTTGTCCTTCCCGAACGTCGGGCGTGCCGCAATAGGCAAACACTGTCTGCATGTTACTGGCGTGATGAATAATGACGACATTGCCCAACTGGCGCATATTGCCGGCAAACTTTACCACACCTGCGCTGACGGCGCGGGCCGTTCGATCATTTCCAGCCAGTAACATCATGGGTTGCAGCGTGCCTCTGGCATCTTCACCGAACTCGCGCGTCACTCGGCCGTCTCTCAATGGCCATGGCCAGTTGTGCGCACTGGCCGGAAGGGTAATGTTGCTGGGCCGTGATCTGGGAGCTGCGGCCACACGTGTAGAGGCAGAGACGGGGACACTGATCAGGCGGCCTACCTGCAGGGTTCTGGGGTTCACCTGACGGTTCGACTGACTTATTGCCGCGGCTGATGTGTTGAAGTGTGCTGCAATACGGCCAAAGGTATCGCCCGGCCTTATCTGATAGCGGTAAGTGCCGCTTCCTGGTGCACGCTCCTGCCGTGACGGCATCATCAGCCGCTGTCCGACCTTCATGTCACGAGCATTGATCCCGGGGTTGAAGCGTTGGAGCCGCAATACCGGTATGCCATAGCGGTTGGCCAGACGGTGCATGGTATCACCACGTTGTATGGTTACCCAGCCGCCGCTTCCCGACGAGGAGGATATTGATGCACACCCGCTCAACAGAGTGGCCATCAGGAAGAAGAAGAGGACAAGCGTTGATCCTTGTCGTGCCACAGAGTATTGACCCATGTATGAAACCGTTGTTTGCGTTCGACATCCGTCAGCCCGGCAGAATGCATCCAGGGCTCGACGGGAAGTTGGTGAATGGTCAGCTTGATCAGACCACTGCGACCACACAGAAAATCCCAGAACCGGCTTGATCCCTGACTATAGTCCAGGGTGACATCCAGAATACCCGACAAGCGATCCCCCAGCATTGACAGTACAACACCAATACCTCCAGCCTTTGGTTTCAGCAGGTGGGTGAAGGGGCTGTGCTGTGCCGCTTTCTTTGCTGGCGTGAAGCGTGTGCCTTCAACGAAATTGTAAATGGCAACCGGAGTATGGCGAGCACGCTGGCACAGTCTGCGCGTTGCTGCCATGTCTCTGCGTGAGGCACTGACAGAACCCTTGCGATACATCAAGGGGAACTCTAGTGCCCACCAGGCCAGTCCAATGACCGGAATCCATATCAATTCGCGTTTGATGAAAAAGCGAGGCACGGGGACCTGGCGGCGCAGGGCCAGTTGAAGCAGCAGAATATCCGTCCAGCTCTGATGATTGGAAATAACCAGCCACCACTGGTGAGGAGACAGGTCATTCGGGCGTGTCAACGCTATGGAAGGACGCAGTACATGTCGAATCCAGAGATTATTGAGATCAATCCAGTAGCCCGCGATGCGATTCAGCCCCGCCAGACAGCGAATCTGCAGGCGCTCTGAGGGCACTAAAAGCTTGATTAATGCCAGAAAATAAAAGGGCAGCGCACACAGTAATGTATTGATCGCGAGATAGCACAGGCTGGCACAGCCTTTCATGAAATACATCCATCGCCCTCGGAAATTTGCCAGAAAAAGCCGAAACTTATCAGCGCATTGTGCATAGTGGCAGCTGTTAAAAGCAACCCGCAAGCCATGGCTGTAGATGGTGTTCAGCCGACGACTGCGCTGCCGTCCAGAGACATTGAAATCAGCGTAGCAACAGATTGGTAGACGTGAGGAGTTTCCATGGTTCAATTTATACCGTTATCTTTTTTGTAAAAAATAAATAAAGAAAAAGTTTATAACGGAGCGAGATTAATTCATGACTTTTGAAAGCGCTCTACGCACACTTGCCAGGTAACCTTCACCAAACAAGTGGAGATGGTTGAGCAGTGGATATAGCTGAAAGAGAGCACATCGTTCAGGCCAGTCCGATGGCTTGTTTCCATCCCAGTACGCTTCACTGAAGGCTTCAGCAGGACTCGCGAAAAGCTCAAACAAGGCAAGATCCATATCCGGGTAATGCCAGTATACTGCCGGATCAATCAATGCCGCGCCATCAGGCGTGTAAAGCACATTGCCATGCCAAAGATCCCCATGGACAAGGCAGGCAGGGCGATGTTCAAGCCATGTTGGCAAGTCGTCATAAAGCTGGGCAAGGTCAAGCATGTCCAGCTCGGAGAGGTAGCCCTGATGATGACATCGTGATGCAAGAGGCTTTAGCCGGCGTTCGATCAAAAAGTCCCGGCCATCCAGTGTCAGTGTGTTGTCCTGAGGTGTTGGTCCAGCATAGGTTGTGCCATGGAATCCATGCTGCTGCTGGCGTGTACCAGCATGAAGGTGACGAAGTTCCTCTCCAAGAAACGCTGCTCCGAAAGGCCCTGATGGCTTCTGTGTGATGAAATTCATCACCAGAGCATCATCCATGTGCGCAAGACAGCAGGGAACGGTCAGGCGAGTATCTGCCTGACGAAGCGCTTCAAGGCCGATCGCTTCCGCCCGAAGAACAGAGGGTAAGCCAAACTTGACGACAATCCGCCCCTGCCGCGTTTCTGCCTGATAAACCTCGCTGATATCTCCGCCCTGTAGAGGAGTCAATGTGGACATGAGCTGAATATCATGGGCCTCAAAGACCGGATGGTCACTTCTCATCATGAGACATCTCTTGAGTGGTTTCCTGAGGTATATCCGTGGTCGTCCTTTCTTCCTGAGGGCGTTTCCTTTCACGGCGCTCCTTGCGCTCTTCATCAGCTTTCTGACCCTTTTGAAACAGGGCATAAAGTTCGTCCATCGCAACGCGGTCGCTCTCAAGCAGGGCGTCGTTATCATTCCTGTGGCGATAGGAGGATCTGAAAAGCTCGTTATCGAAATCCCTGAAGGTGCGCACCGCTTCAGCAGCGTTGGCGCTGGGAAACCCGAGACCACGCAGAATATCGCCGCTCATTTCCATGCTGGCACCGAATGTTTCGCGTACCAGATGGGTCACCCCAAGCTCCATCAATTGCCAGGCGTGATGACGATTGCGTGCTCGTGCATAAATCTCGAGATGAGGAAAATGTTGTTTGGCCATGCGCGCGATGTCGAGCGTTGCCTGAGGGTCATCAACAGCGATAACCAGTACCTTCGCCTGCTCGGCACCAGCGGAGCGGAGCAGATCATGCCGCGAAGCATCTGCGTAATAGATGCGCGAGCCGAACTTGCGGATGAATTCGACCTGCTTGATGTTCGGGTCCAGCGCCGTGAAATTGATCCCCTGAAGTTTGAGAATACGGGCAATCATTTGCCCCACACGCCCCAGACCTGCAATCAGTACAGGAGGTGTTTCATCATTGTCTGCTGTATCAAAGGAACGTTTGGGGGCAAGTGAATGCCCCCAGCGCAGGGCAAGCCGATAAAGAAAGGGAGTCAATGCCATGGAGATGGTTACAGCGGCAATGCACAGGCTGGCTACGCGCTGGCTGAATACGCCGGCACTGACTCCGGCAGTCAATAGCACAAAGTCAAACTCTCCTCCCTGGGAAAGTATCGCTGCCAGCGGTGGTATTTCGGCTCGGGGAAGGCGAGTCAACCAGCCGATGGCGGCCAGAATGGCGGTTTTGATAAGCAGCAGTAGTACGGTAATGGCAAGCACCAACAGGATATTTTCGCCGACCAGTACCAGGTTGATGGACATTCCTACGCCAATGAAGAATAGCCCCAGCAAAATACCCTTGAAGGGTTCGATATTCGCTTCCAGCTCATGACGGTAGACGGTATCAGCCAGCAATACACCTGCCAGAAAGGCCCCGAGCGCCATCGACAGGCCGGCCCATTCCATCAGCAGAGCCATGGCAAGCACCATGAACAGGGCCGCGGCCGTGAACACTTCATGCAGTTCACTTCGTGCGACCAGGCGTAGCACTCGCGGAAAAATAAAGCGTCCGACCAGAATGGCGGCAATGACGGTACCGGCACTGCGTAACACGCCAATGGCGAGTTCGCTGGAACTGGCCAGGGCACCGCCCGCAAAGAGTGGCAGCACCGCCAGCAACGGGATGACGGCCAGATCCTGGAAGAGCAGCATGGAAAAGGCAGACTGACCGTGCGCGGTGGTCAGGTGCTTGTTCTCGTTGAGTACCTGCAAGGCAAACGCGGTAGAGGAGAGCGCCAGTATAAATCCGAGCAGTAATGATGACCCCAGTTCCAGTTGCAGCAGCCAGCCAATGCTGGCCAGCAGCAGCCCACTGATGACCATCTGGGCGCTGCCCAGTCCCATGAGTCGAAGGCGCATTCGCCACAGGCGCTTGGGCTCCAGTTCAAGACCGATGACAAAGAGCAGCATCACTACGCCGAATTCGGCAAAGTGCAGCACTGCCTCAGGTTCGGAAAATACCTTGAGAAGGGAAGGGCCGAATAGAATACCTACAAACAGGTAGCCCAGAATAGAACCAAGTCCCAGTCGCTGAAATACAGGGACAGCAATAATGGCAGCGCCAAGCAGCAGGGCAGCTTCAAGAAGAAAAGGCATCGACGGTTCCTCGTGTACGATGCCCTTATGCTAGAACGTGACGACGGTTCGTCGCCAGTTCATTGATGGATCAGGATGTTGCGAGAAGGGCGTTTTCCTGCACATAGGCGTTGAATTCGGTGAAACCACCGATATGCGCTTCATCAACAAAGATCTGTGGCACGGTATTTACCGGTTTACCAATCGTTTTTTCCATGTCGGCCTTGGTGATGCCTTCTGCATGAATATCGATATAACGGTAAGTAAAGTCACTGCGCGTGCTGGCAAGTTCATCAGCCAGGTCCTTGGCACGAACGCAGAAAGGGCAGCCGGGGCGGCCAAAGATAACAGTAAACATTCCAACTCCTGCAGGACATCGACCCGCAATGGGGTGTCATTGATTTTGAAAACGAGGATGACTGAATCCGTAGCGAAGCACTAATGAATTCAGTCAACATCGATTATTGACCAAGTATATCAGAGCTCGTAATCAAAGATATTGCGGTCTGCCTTTTCCAGCAGGGAGGCCAGCTCGCTGTAAATGGCAGGCGCTGAGGTCACCAGGTTTTCGCCATACAGCTCTTTCGGTATACCTTCCGGACACGGATAAAGATGACCGGTACGTGCACCGGCCTCTCGTGCAATCAATAATCCGGCCGCGAAATCCCAGGGGGAAGTGCTTTCATAATAGGCGTCCAGCCGTCCACAGGCGACGTCACACAGATCCAGTGCCGCCGATCCGTTACGGCGCACATCACGGCAATTTTCCAGCACCGCACGCAATCGCCGCAGTAACGGAAGCCGGGCATCCCTGTCATAGGGAAAGCCCGTGCCGACCAGTGCCTCGGCAATGTGCTTGCATTCCCTGGGGGCGATGGCCTCGTTATTGCACCAGGCGCCTTCGTCCCGTATTGCGGTAAAGGTCTCGCCCAGAAACGGCGCGTGTACGACACCGATCTGAACCTTGCCCTTTTCGGCCCACGCAATCGAAACGGCGACGTGGCGTTGGCCATGGGCAAAATTGACGGTGCCGTCGATGGGGTCAATGATCCAGAGGGCGCGGCTGTCGGTAATTGCATCCTTGTCGGGCATCAATTCCTCGGACAGGCGTGCTTCATCACCAAAGTATTGATCCAGAGCGCCACTGATATAGGTATCAACGGCAACATCGACATCAGTTACCAGTTCCGACCCATCCTTGTAGCGCTGCCCAAAATTACTGTTCTGTCGCGCCTCGATAATGCGGCGGCCCGCTTCCTCGGCAATTTCCACAGCCTTGTTCAATCGATCTTTCAGCAACATGAGTGCTCGCCTTAAGCCAGAAGTGTCGGGGCAGTTTACCGGCGAACCGGACGTTTTTGCAGTTTACGCTGCAGTGTGCGCCGGTGCATGCCGAGGCTGCGGGCCGTCGCGGAAATATTGCCGTCGTTTTCCTGCAGCACCTTCTGGATGTGTTCCCAGGTCAGTCGATTGATCGAGGGCGGATTGTCGGCAATTTCCGTGTCCGGGTCTCCCATGTCAGCCCGCCCAAGTGCGGTTAGAACGTCATCGGCATCGACTGGTTTGCACAGATAATTGTGAGCACCGAGTTTGGTAGCCTCTACCGCGGTCGCAATGCTTGAGTAGCCGGTAAGGATAATGACCTTGCAGGATGGATTGATGGTCAGGATTTCGGGAAGAAGCTGCAGGCCCGAGCTGTGTTCAAGCTTCAGGTCAAGGGTGGCATATACCGGCGGCGTCGCCGTTGCCAGTGCGATGGCCTCATCGTGATCGGCAGCGGTCATGACGCGATAGCCCCGCCGGGTCATTGCACGTGCCATGACCTGTCTGAACAGGTCATCATCATCGACGATCAAAAAGGGAATATTGTCAGCCATTGCCGAAACGTCTCCTGTAGTTCGATAAGTGCTTATAGACTGCTGTTGACGCGTGGCAGCACCACTTCGGTCAACGTACCGCCATCTTCATGGTTGTAAAGAGTGACGCTGCCGCCGAATCGGTTGATGGTGGCGTGCGTTAGAAACAGCCCTATGCCCATTCCCTTGCTTTTGGTAGATACAAAGGTTTGTCCGAGCTGATCGGCAATCTCCATCGGTACGCCCTCGCCGTGATCACGTATATCAATGGTAACTTGTGTATTGTCCCAGTCCAGCTGGATATCAATGCTGGCCGGATTGGCATCAGCGGCATTGTTCAACAGGTTCAGTAGCGCCTGCTGAAGAGTATCGTCCGTCGGAATGATGGCGTGGCGCTTACCACTACATTCAAACTGGTGGGTAACATCGGGACGGATTACCAGCCACTTCTGGATGACATTTTCCAGATACTGACGTGCATCCATGTTGTCAGGAGGGCCTGAGCGTCGCCGTTCAGCGGTGGCCACCAGTGAGCGGAGATGGCTTTTGCATTGTTCTACCTGACCCTGTAACAGGGCAATGTCATTGCGCAGCAGGTCATCATCTGCATCTTCCTTCATTTCACCCAGCAAAATGGCCATGGTCGCCAGCGGTGTGCCCAGTTCATGTGCCGTGCCAGCGGCTTGGCTGGCCACCGCCAGAATCTGTTCATTGCGAAGAGCGGCTTCACGGGTATGTGACAGTGTCATGTCCCGATACCTCAAAGCGCGCGCCATCTTGAATACAAAATAGGTGATCAGGCTGGCACACAGAATGAAATTCAGCCACATCCCCAGAACATGAAGACTGATACTTGAACCGGCAATATAGCGTGATAGCTCGGGGATCGGCTGGTAAAACCACATGAGTCCGCTATAGGCAGAAAAGCAGCATCCCGTGGTGAGCAGGGCATAGCGCCAGGGAAGGGTCGCAGCCGCGATGGTGACAGGAACAAGATAATAGGTGATGACCGGGTTATTTGATCCACCCGTAAAGTAGAAAATCACGGTTAGACCGAGAATGTCGATCAACAGATGAGCCAGACATTCGCCGGCGGTGACTGAGCGAGGCCAGCCAAGCCGCCACCAGGTCGCCACGTTGAATAGTCCCATCACGGCAATCGTGACAAAAATAGGCACCAGATAAAGCTGAAAATTCAGTATCTCGATGCCGAAGATAATGGCGACCAGAAAGCCCGTCCATGTAATACCTCGGGCCACGGTAAGAAGGATCAGATTACGGCTGGGCGTTGAAAGGGCCAGCGGTTGGTTGGACATCATGAGCTCCATCGCCCGGACGAGATAATTCGTGGAGTCTTATGGTAGCGCATTGTGCTGCGACAACTTGATGCTGCGGCATTTTGCGTCAGATACCATTTTTGTAGTTTGACTACATAATGGAGCGCAAGACGCATGCAAAATGGAAGGAATGCTTGTGTATGGAAGGGTTGTATCCAAAAAAAGCCGGCGGGTGCCGGCTCTTCGTGATCAGTGTGACATCAGATGGTGCTGCTGTTCGGTTCGGGGCGCAGTGCGATGAGCTTCTGGTGCGAAGGATGAGGTTTCATGCGCTTCCTGGCGGCGACGAGCCTGCATTTTCTGCTCTTCCTTCAGCATGATGTTGTGTCCACCCGTCATGTGCATCTCTCCTTTCCCGTTGATTCTGACTTTATTGTATACCAAGGTATTTGATTTTGAAATAAAACTACAAGATTTTCTCAAAAAATGGCTTCAGCATGTAAATCGACTACGGCTGGAAGAGCAAATACTTGAGGCGGGGTGCCTGATGTACTGGACTGCTTTAAGATTGTTACCCCATATACACTGCACAGGAACCTGGTGCCATGATCGAGCGTATGGCCTTGAATACGGAAGGAAAGGATTATGTCGTGGGGGATTTGCATGGTGAATATGATCGATTGATGTCGGCGCTCGAGACGCTGGAATTCAATACGGCCGTGGATCGCCTGTTTGCCGTGGGTGACCTTATTGACCGTGGTCCGTCCTCGATGCAGTGCCTGGCCTTGATGGATAATCCCTGGTTTTTCTCGGTACGTGGCAATCATGAGGCCATGGCCGTAAATGCACTGAAGGGCCGCATGTGGAACAACTGGCAGGAAAATGGCGGTCGCTGGGTGTTGAAGGAAAATCCGCCGGATGTCAGTCGTGTGCTGAATCAGGCGTGGCAGGCCATGCCACTGGCCTATGAGATCGAGGTATCCGGAGGACGTCGGGTTGGTATCGTTCATGCCAATCCGCCAGCTCGCTGGTCAGAACTTGATGACATGACCGAAGAGGTGGAAACCCGCCTGTTATGGTCGCGCCGACGCCACAAGACCGGCGATACCACGCCGGTTGAGGGCATCGATGCAGTCATCGTGGGTCATACGGTGGTGGGGTCGCCGATGATGCTTGGCAATGTGCGTTATATCGATACCGGTGCCTATCATACGCGCCGTCTCACCGTTGAGCCGCTGGATCAGGTGCTGGCGTGCCTTTGAATGAGTGAGAATTGATTAAAGTACATGCGGTGGTCCGCCGTTAACCTGATATTGAGTCCTTTTTACTCTGCACCGGGAGTATCCGCATGTACCGTGTTCGTTGTGCATTTCAGCCGTCGACCTATGCCAAGCCGAAGGTCATTCAAATGAAGCTGATCCCGAAGGTGGGTGAGTGGATGCTGCTGGATAATCAGGAGCTGGAAGTGCAGCGGATTATCCATACGCCACAGGACACTGATATCGAAGTCCAGCTCCAGCTCAAGGTCAACCTCAACACCATCTGACCACCTCCTTTCCCTGCCCTGATTGTTTGTCGCGGCGTGATCAGCGAAAATACCCGTCAACCTAGTACTGACCACTTCCCACCGGTGCAGCTTGCTGTACCGGTGACATGCTTATCAGGATTGAATCAAGTCGATGTCAACTACTGCTGTTGCGCAGGAAGCCGCCAAGCGTCGCACCTTTGCGATAATTTCCCACCCCGACGCGGGTAAAACCACGATTACCGAAAAGCTGCTGCTGTTCGGAAATGCCATTCAGGTCGCCGGAGCAGTCAAGAGCAAGCGTGACGCACGTCACACCACTTCCGACTGGATGAAGATGGAGCAGGAGCGCGGCATTTCCGTCACAACCTCCGTCATGCAGTTCCCTTATCAGGGACGTATGGTCAACCTGCTGGATACGCCAGGGCACGAGGATTTTTCCGAGGATACCTATCGCACACTGACGGCCGTGGACTCGGCGCTGATGGTGGTCGATGGTGCCAAGGGGGTAGAGGACCGTACCATCAAGCTGATGGAGGTCTGTCGTCTGCGAACCACGCCGATTCTGACCTTCGTCAATAAAATGGACCGTGACATCCGAGATCCCATTGAGGTGATGGATGACATCGAGACCACGCTGAATATCGCCTGCGCTCCCATTACCTGGCCGATAGGCATGGGCAAGCAGTTCCGTGGGGTCTATCACCTTCTAAACGATACGGTGCATCTGTACACGCAGGGGCAGGGGAAGCGTATTCCTGATGATCGGTTCATTCAGGGCCTTGATAACCCCGAGGTTGATCGAGAGCTGGGCGATTATGTCGCTGAAGAGCTGCGGGAGCAGATCGAGCTGGTCAAGGGAGCATCCCATGAGTTTGATCATGCCGCTTATTTGCGTGGTGAACTGACACCTGTCTATTTCGGTACAGCCATGGGGAATTTCGGCGTACGTGAAATGCTTGACGGATTTGTTGAATATGCACCGCCACCCCAGTCGCGGGAAACAAATGTTCGTGAAGTCGAGTCGGATGACGAGCGCTTTACCGGCTTTGTCTTCAAGATCCAGGCCAACATGGACCCCAAGCACCGTGACCGGGTAGCCTTCCTGCGTGTGTGTTCGGGCAAATACGAAAAAAACATGAAAATGCGTCATGTGCGCATCAAAAAGGACGTCAAGATTGCCGATGCGTTGACCTTCATGGCGTCGGACCGTTCACATGTAGAAGAAGCATGGCCGGGAGATATCATTGGGCTGCATAACCACGGCACCATTCAGATCGGCGATACCTTCACTTTCAGTGAGGACATGCGTTTTACCGGCATTCCTCATTTTGCTCCCGAGCTGTTCAAGCGTGTGCGCCTGAAGGATCCGCTCAAGATGAAGCAGCTTCAAAAGGGCCTTCAACAGCTTTCCGAAGAAGGGGCGACACAGGTATTCATGCCGCTTAATAACAATGACCTCATTGTCGGAGCCGTGGGAACGCTGCAGTTTGATGTGGTCGCACATCGACTCAAGGATGAGTACAAGGTCGAATGCATTTATGAAGGCATCAACGTGCAGACAGCGCGCTGGGTCTATGGCGATGATCGCAAGCTCGAGGAATTCCGGAACAAGGCGGGTGAAAATCTGGCGCTGGATGGCGGGGGGTGTCTGACATATCTTGCGCCTACGCGCGTTAATCTTCAGCTCACCCAGGAGCGCTGGCCTGACGTTCGTTTTCTGGCAACGCGCGAACACTGACACCTGCCGGCAGGTGCAGTATTTCCGATATCAACATGGGGCTGCCTCGGGCAGCCCGTCAGGGAGCGTCACGTGAAAGGATTTCTTGAGGAGTTCCGGACCTTTGCCGTCAAGGGTAACGTGGTCGACATGGCCATTGGCATCGTGGTGGGAAGTGCCTTCACCGCGATTGTCAGCAGTGTGGTCAAGGATCTTTTTTCACCCTTGATCGGGTTGATTACCGGTGGAATGAATTTTTCCAACCTCTTTGTCGTATTGAAATCCGGCGCCACCCCTGCGCCGTATCTCACCCTTGAGCAGGCTCAGCAGGCAGGTGCCGTCACGCTCAATTACGGCAATTTCATCAATTCAACCATTTCCTTCATTATTATTGCCTTTGTGGCGTTTATCATCGTGCGGGCTGTCAATCGCCTTCGGACGCTGCACGACACGCCAGCCCCCGTGGCTGAGAAGGTGCCTGCTACCAAAAGCTGTCCTTATTGCCTGACACAGCTGCCGCTGGCCGCGTCTCGCTGCCCGGCCTGCACTTCTCATCTGGACGCTGAGACGCCCTGATCATGATCGATGCGCATTGCCATCTTTCCCTGTCGGCGTTTGATGTCGATCTTGAGGAGGTCAAGGCGCGTGCCCGGTGTGCCGGTATCATGCATATGATTGATGCCGGCACTACAGCGGATCGGTTCAAGCGTCAATGCACGCTGGCTGCGGATGCATCGATAAGTATCTGTCATGGGCTTCACCCCTGGTTTCTTGATGTGCACCGGATCGACACTGATGCCGGCCATAATGACCTTGACTGTCTGGAGCGCATGCTGGGCAGCGGGCAGGCCGTTGCAGTAGGTGAATGTGGTCTGGATCGACGAATGGGGCGACTGGATGAACAGTGGTCGCTGCTCAATGCGCAGCTCAGGCTGGCCAAGACCCATGATCTGCCGGTGGTGCTGCACTGTGTTGGCATGAACGACGAGCTGAGCAAGCGACTCCGCGAGATGGATCTCCCGCGACGGGGGCTGATACATGCCTTCAGTGGTAGCTGGCAGCAGGCAAGGCGGTTGCTGGATCTGGGGTACCTGCTGGGTGTGGGGGGCGCAATGACCCATCCCGGTGCGCATCGATTACACCGAGTAGTAGCGGCTCTTCCTGACGATGGTTTTGTGCTGGAAACAGACTCCCCTGACATGCAGCCGGCAGGGATTACCGGGCGCAACGAGCCATCACATATCGTTCAGACATGCCGTAAAGCCGCTGAACTGCGTCATGTTTCGGCGGACACGCTCTCCCGATATACCGCTGATAATACAACACGCCTGTTCAGGCTTTGAGTCAGGATAATAAAAAGAGCCACCCATGGAGGATGGCTCTTTCGTGGTGACACAGACCTTCAATGGCCATGCTACGCGTTAAGCTGACGCTCGCGCAGACGCCGTTCAAACAGGGCTTCATGCTGATCCGTGCCAGTCTGGTAATGCACCGTAAAGCTTTCAAATGCCCGCATTGCATCCTGCGGGTCCTGATCTTCACGCAGGTCAAAGCTGTCGAAGCCACAGCGGCGCATGTAATAAAGCTGATCCACCAGCACATCACCGATTGCGCAGATCTCGTCGGTGTAGCCTGCTCGCTCGCGCAAAAGCCGTGCCAGCGTATAGCCCCGGCCGTCAGTGAAGGCCGGGAAGTCAATGGCGATCAGATGTGTCGTCTTCAACGCGTCAAGCAGTCTGGTGTCCATGACGGTATCACTGGGCAGCCAGGGAGCCAGTTCTGATCGATCATCGGCGGCCTGCCACAGGGCCAGCGGTACAATGGCAGGGCGCGCATCAGGCAGCTGCTCTTCATCGCGGCTGAGTGTCCACTCATCATGGTGCACACCATCAAGGCGAATAACATTACGCATAGACATACTCCTTGAAGGGCTTGATGCCCAGACGGCGATAGGTTTCAACGAATCGCTCGTCTTCATGGCGTTCACGCACGTATACCTGCAGGACCTTTTCGATCACCGAGGGTACATCTTCGCGGAAAAAGGAAGGGCCGAGAATCTTGCCAATGGAAGCATCATCAAGACTGGAGCCGCCCAGAGAGACCTGGTAATACTCTTCGCCCTTCTTGTCGACGCCCAGAATCCCGATGTTACCTACGTGGTGATGCCCGCAGGCATTCATGCAGCCGGAGATATTCAGATCCAGCGGGCCAAGATCGTAGACAAAATCGAGGTCATCGAATTTGGCCTGGATGGCCTGTGCGATGGGAATCGATTTGGCATTGGCCAGCGAACAGAAATCGCCCCCGGGACAGCAGATGATGTCGGTCAGGGTGCCGATGGTCGGGCTGGCCATGTCATGTGCATCCAGAGCCTTCCAGAGTGACTCGAGCTCATCGACAGGTACATCGGACAGCACCATGTTCTGCTCATGGGTGATGCGCAGCTCGCCAAACCCGTATCGATCGGCAAGATCAGCCACTACATCCATCTTGTCGGCCGTAATATCGCCTGGAGCATGGGTCTTGTGCTTGAGCGACAGAGTGACTGCACAGTAACCAGGCACCTTGTGGCCGGTTACGTTGTTGGTCACGAAGCGGCCGAAGGCCTTGTTGTCCCTGCGCAGCTGCTCAAAGGCATCAATGCCGGCCTGATCGACCGGATGGCGCTCGGGATCGGGGAAAAAGCTGCGTGCATGATCGATGGCTTCCTGAGTAATGGTCTGACTGCCGTTCTCGAGGTAAGCCCATTCTTCATCCACACGGCGACGGAACTCGTCGATGCCCAGTGCCTTGACCAGAATCTTGATGCGCGCCTTGAACTTGTTGTCGCGGCGCCCGAACTGGTTATAGACCCGTACGATGGCTTCGATGTAGGTCAGGATGTGCTGCCACGGCAAGTCTTCGCGAATAACGGTGCCTACCGTTGGTGTACGGCCAAGGCCGCCGCCGACCATCATGCAGGCCCTGACATCACCATCTTCGGTATGCCACAGGCGGATGCCGATATCGTGGACCTGGACGGCAGCTCGATCATGGGTAGCACCGGTTACCGCAATCTTGAACTTGCGGGGCAGGTAGGCAAATTCCGGGTGCAGGGTAGACCACTGACGAATCAGCTCACACCACGCCCGTGGATCCTCTACTTCATCCTGAGCGATGCCAGCAAACTGATCCGTGGTGGTGTTGCGCACACAGTTGCCGCTGGTCTGGATGGCGTGCATCTGTACGGCAGCCAGCTCAGCCAGAATATCCGGCACATCCTCGATCTTCGGCCAGTTGATCTGTACGTTCTGACGCGTGGACAGGTGGCCATAGGCCCGATCGTACCGGCGGGTAATGTCGGCGATGGTGCGCAACTGATGGGAAGACAACATGCCATAAGGGACTGCAATGCGCAGCATGGGCGCATGACGCTGGATGTACAGGCCGTTTTGCAGGCGCAGGGGGCGAAACTCCTCTTCGCCGAGCCGGCCTTCCAGAAAGCGTGTCATCTGGTCACGGAACTGCGCCACTCGTTCTTCGACGAGGGTCTGATCATAAGTGTCGTAGCGATACATCGTAAAATGATGTCCTGCTGTTGGGCCACCTGACAGGTGCAGGCAGCATGAATAAGACACGATAGCCGGGGATCAGGCCCCGGCAGACTGTCGTTATCCTGACAGGATACACGTCTTTACTTCCGGGAGAAGTGGCAGGTCGACCACTCTGCATAAAAAGCCATATCGGTAAAACGGATACCGCTGGCCAAACCTGCCGCGCTGTCAGTTTTCCGGGTCGTAGGACAGTACCGGCGAAAGCCAGCGCTCAATCTCGGGCATTGCCATGTTCTTTCGTTCAGCCAGGGCCTCGACCTGATCGCGGCCGATCTTGCCTGTCGAAAAATAACGCGACTGCGGATGAGAGAAATACCAGCCGGAGACGGCTGCAGCCGGCCACATGGCAAAGTTCTCGGTAAGTATCATTCCGGTACGTTCCGGTGCTTCAAGCAGGGAGAACAGCGCGGCCTTTTCGGTATGATCCGGACAGGCCGGGTATCCCGGAGCCGGGCGGATGCCCTGGTATTTCTCGCCAATCAGGGCCTGGTTGTCCAGGTTCTCGTCCGGAACATACCCCCAGAATTCCTTGCGCACTCGCTCGTGAAGTCGCTCGGCGAAGGCTTCCGCCAGTCGGTCTGCCAGGGCCTTGACCATAATGGCACTGTAATCATCGCCGGCTTCCTCGTACTGTCTGGCCAGTTCGTCAGCCCCATGGCCGGTCGTGACTGCAAATCCGCCAAGCCAGTCTTCACGGCCGGTGGCTTTCGGGGCCACAAAGTCGGCCAGGCTATAGCAGAGGCCGTCGCGGCTTTTGCTGCTTTGTTGACGAATGTGGTGCAGGCGTTCGTGAATGGTAGTGCGACTTTCATCGGTATAAAGCTCGATGACGTCATCATCGACGGAGTTGGCAGGCCAGAATCCGATCACTCCGCGCGCCTCAAGGTGTTTTTCATCGATGAGTTTTGCCAGCATGACCTGTGCATCGGCAAAGAGGCTTCTGGCCGCCTCTCCGACAATTTCATCGTCGAGGATCTTCGGGTACTTGCCCACCAGCTGCCAGCTCATGAAAAATGGCGTCCAGTCTATCTTTTCAACCAGCTCATCAAGGTCGTAATCCTCGAAGGTCATCAGCCCCTGAAACGTCGGTCTGGGTGGGGTGTACCGGTGCCAGTCAAGCGCAGCACGGCGCTCGCGGGCCTGCTCATAGCTGATGTCGGAGCCCTTGGGCCGGCGCTTGCTGTTTCGCTCACGAACCTTGACGTACTCATCACGAATCTCCTGCACATAAGGCCCCTTGAGCTGGGGCGAAAGCAGGCGACTGGCTACGCCTACTGCGCGGGAGGCATCGCTGACATAGATGACGGGCTCACTGAAGTTGGGTTCGATCTTGACGGCAGTGTGGGCCTTCGAGGTGGTGGCCCCCCCGATCAGAAGCGGCAACTTCAATCCCTGACGCTCCATTTCCTTTGCAACGTGCACCATTTCATCCAGTGAGGGAGTGATCAGTCCTGACAGCCCGATAATATCCGCATTGTGTTCGCGGGCGGCAGCGAGAATCCTTTCGCAGGGCACCATGACCCCCAGGTCAATCACCTCGTAGTTGTTGCACTGGAGCACCACACCCACGATATTCTTGCCAATGTCATGTACATCGCCCTTGACCGTGGCCATGATGATTCGGCCCTTGGTCTCGTTGGCGCCGCTCTTTTCGGCTTCGATAAACGGAATCAGGTAAGCGACGGCCTGTTTCATGACTCGCGCTGACTTCACGACCTGAGGCAGGAACATCTTGCCGTCACCGAACAGGTCGCCTACCACGTTCATCCCGTTCATCAGGGGGCCTTCGATTACTTCGATCGGCCGTGTCGCGCGCTGGCGTGCCAGCTCGGTATCTTCCTCGATGAATGCCGTTACGCCCTTGACCAACGCGTGCTCGATGCGCTTCTCTACATCCCAGCCACGCCATTCGAGATCTTCCTTTTTGGGGCCGCTGGAGCCATCACCCCGGTATTTTTCAGCGATATCCAGCAGGCGTTCGGTGCCATCTTCGCGGCGGTTGAGGACAACATCCTCGACCGCGTCACGCAGTTCCGAGGGCAGGTCATCATAGACGGCCAGCTGACCGGCGTTGACGATCCCCATGGTCAATCCTGCCTTGATGGCGTGATACAGAAAGACCGAATGGATGGCCTCGCGCACCGGATTGTTGCCACGAAACGAGAAGGAGACGTTCGACACTCCGCCCGAAATCATGGCGTGGGGAAGGTGGTCGGTAATCCACTGGCAGGATTCGATGAAATCCACGGCATAGTTATTGTGTTCTTCGATGCCCGTGGCGATGGCAAAGATGTTGGGGTCAAAGATAATGTCTTCGGCCGGAAAGCCGATATCGTCCACCAGCAACCGGTAGGCCCGCTGGCAGATTTCGGTCTTGCGGGCAAAGGTGTCTGCCTGACCCTGTTCATCAAAGGCCATTACGATAATGGCCGCTCCGTAGCGGCGACATTTGGTGGCCTGCTCCCGGAACTGGGCTTCGCCTTCCTTGAGAGAAATCGAATTGACAACGGCCTTGCCCTGAACACATTTAAGGCCGGCTTCGATAATGTCCCACTTGGACGAGTCGATCATGATCGGAACGCGGCAGATGTCGGGCTCGGAAGCGATCAGGTTCAAAAAGCGAACCATCGCTTCTTCCGATTCCAGCATGCCTTCATCCATGTTGATATCGATGATCTGGGCGCCGTTTTCGACCTGCTCGAGCGCTACTTCAAGTGCCGTAGTGTACTCTTCTTCCTTGATCAGCCGCTTGAAGCGGGCTGAACCGGTAACGTTGGTGCGTTCCCCGACGTTGACAAACAGGCTGTCCCGGGAAATGGTAAATGGCTCCAGACCGGCAAGCCGGCAGGCCGGCGAAATGCTGGGTACGACACGGGGAGTCAGGCCCTCCATGGCCTCGGCAAGCCGCCGAATATGCTCAGGTGTCGTGCCACAGCAGCCGCCAATGATATTGATCAGGCCGCGCTCACCGAATGACTTGACGATTTCAGCCATCTCTTCCGGTGTCTGATCGTACTCGCCAAACTCGTTTGGCAGCCCCGCATTCGGGTGAGCGCTGACAAAGGTATCGGCGCGGTTCGACAGCTCTTCCAGGTACGGTCGCAGATCCTCGGCCCCCAGCGCACAGTTCAACCCGACAGAAATCGGATTGGCGTGGCGTACCGAGTTCCAGAACGCTTCCGTGGTCTGACCGGAGAGGGTGCGTCCGGAGGCATCGGTAATGGTGCCGGAAATCATGATCGGCAAGCGTCGGCCGAGCTGCTCGAACAACACTTCCAGTGCGTAGATTGCTGCCTTGGCGTTCAAGGTATCGAAAATGGTTTCGATCAGCAGAAGATCCGAGCCACCTTCAATCAGGGCTTCCGCCGCTTCAAGATAGTTCTCGACCAGTTCGTCAAAGGTAATATTGCGTTTGGCGGGATCATTGACGTCCGGAGACAGTGACGCGGTTCGGCTGGTTGGCCCAAGAACGCCGGCCACGTAGCGAGGGCGTCCGGTTTCTGCGGCGACTTCATCGCAGACTTCTCGCGCCAGCCGGGCGGCCTCAAGGTTCAATTCACGGGTCAGGGATTCAAGTGCGTAATCGGATTGTGACAGGCGCGTACTGTTAAAGGTGTTGGTTTCAATGATATCGGCGCCGGCTTCAAGGTACAGACGATGGAGGTATTTGATATCGTCGCGACGAGTCAGGGTCAGAAGGTCATTATTACCCTGAAGATCCGTTGACCAGTCAGCAAGGCGCTCGCCGCGAAAGTCCGATTCTTCGAAGCCATAACCTTGAATCATGGTACCCATGCCGCCATCCAGTATAAGGATGCGGTTCTTGAGCGCGTGAGTCAGTTCTTCGCAATGAGGCGTGCTGGTCTTCAACGGTCGAGCTCCGGAAATGGTTATATTGTTGCTGGTTCAGGGGCCAGCCAGCGGCTGCTCAAAATAGCAGAAAACGCCGAATGCGGCGCGAGCGATTACTTGATCAAATTACTCGGGAATTGTGTCGTTCATCGATATTGACGTACCATAAGGCCAATTTCTGTACAGAATCCAGAGGATTATCATGAGTGACAGCATCGAAATTACCGATAGCGCACAGGAATACCTTGCCGAGCTGCTGTCCAAGCAGGATGTAGGTGGCATGGGCGTGCGCGTTTTCATTACCCAGCCGGGGACGCCCTACGCTGAAACCTGTCTGGCCTATTGCCGCCCGGGAGAAGAAGAGCCTACGGATATTCGCCTCGAGCTCGATAAGATCACGGCCTTCATTGAAAAGCACAGCGAGGCATTCCTTGCTGAAGCAGTTGTTGATTTCAACAAGGACCGAATGGGCGGTCAGCTGACCATCAAGGCGCCCAATGCCAAGATGCCCAAGGTCAATGAAGACAGCCCAATGGAAGACCGTATCAATTACATTCTTTACAGCGAAATCAATCCAGGCCTGGCTGCGCATGGCGGAGAGGTCAAGCTGATCCAGCTGACCGAGGATAATGTTGCCATTCTGCAGTTCGGCGGTGGGTGTCAGGGTTGCGCCGCCGTCGACGTCACGCTGAAACAGGGCGTTGAGCGCACCATCATTGAGCGTATTCCTGAAATTCAGGCAGTGCGTGATGTGACTGACCACTCTGACACGACCAATGCCTATTATTGAGCCATGGTTGCACCTCGGTGCATTACGTGAAAAAGGCGCCTGTTGGCGCCTTTTTTGCGAGCATCAGATATAAGGGGGCAGTGTGGTGCGTGACAGGCGTTCCTGCAGTACACGCAGCTCGGTCTTCAGCCGGGCATTGTCGCGTTCACGCTCTTCCAGTTGCCGATTGGCGCGCTGCTCCCGCTCGGTCGATTCGCGCAGATTCTGTTGGGCCTGCTGCATTTTCCATTCGGCTTCACGCAGCTTGCGCTCGCTGTCCTGCACCATCTGACGCTGGCCTTCAAACTGCTGGTTCAGGCGATCGATCCGCTCTTCGAGCTGCTCGATCTTGCGGCGTGCCTGCTTGTCACTGTCGCTCTTTTCCTGACGTGCACTGTCCAGCAGTTGCATCAGCCGGTGCTCGGCAGCCTCATGTCGGCTCTCCTCCTGCGCCAGCTGCTTTCGACGCTGGTCTTCAAGTGTTTCGATGACGGTTTGATGCTCGCTTTCGAGGCGCTGACGCTCGTCGCTGAGCGCTTCAATCTGCTCATCTCGCATCGATAAGCGGGTCTCAAGCTCATCACTGTGTTTTTTAAGCATCGTGAATTCGCTGTCACGATGCGCCAGAGAGGCTGTCTTTTCTTCCAGCCGGGCCTGCATGTGGTCGAATCGTTCCCCTAGAGCTGCCAAACGCTGTTCGGCGTCTTCCGTGGCGCGGCGCGCCTGCTGCGACACATTGTTGGCTTCCTCGACTCTCTCATCGGCCTGCTGGCGATAAAGCGATAATGTGTCGTTGGCTTCTTCCTGTGCCTGTTGCCACAGTCCGGCCAGCGATTCCTGCAATCGTTCCGGGATGGACTGTGGCAGAGGCTGGTCGCGATTTTCCTCGCGGCGTGCCCGCCATTCCCTCAAATGATCGCTGATGGTCGTAAAACTGCCTGTACCAAGCTCTTCGCGAATGCGCTGTACCCCTGGGGATTCCCCGCGCTGAAGAAGGCTCTCTATTGCCCGCTGTACATCCTCATAGCGTATGCCTGTGCGTGCCATGATGCTGCTCCTGTTCCCTGCCGCGCCTTTCCGGCGCGTTTCTATCCCCAGCATAGCCTGGAAACGAGTGAGTAAAAAGCTTTTTACGTATTACGTATTACGTAAAATACACTACACACATGATCGTAAATTCAAGATTACGCGTCTTATCTTGAATTGTTATACTGTCCTTTCATTACAGGTGTCAGAGGCATCCGATGGATATTGTGCTTGCCCCCCTCGCGACAGATATAACGTGCGCCCCGTCAACGGCGGTCGGGCAGGGAGGTGCGCTTATAGAAGCTCGTAGTGATCGAGAGGCCATTACTCGCTGGCTGATTGAGTATCGACACAGTCCGGCCACGTTCAGGCATTACCGCAAGGAGGCTGAACGCTTTGTGCTATGGCTTGAGTTTCGCGGTCTGTCTCTTGACGCCCTGCGCCGACACCATCTGGATGAGTTCGAACAGTTTCTGACGAACCCATTGCCGTCTTCTCACTGGACAGGGCCTACACGACCACGCCATCACCCTCGGTGGCGTCCGTTCAGAAGTGGGCTGGCACCGGCCAGCCGCCGCCAGAGTCTGGTGATTCTGCAGGGGTTGTGCGGATGGTTGAAGGAAGCAGGGTGGGTGACTCACAACCCCTTTGCCTTGATGCGCGACCGGCGCCGCCGGCTGGATAATGCCGCACCACCCGTGATTGAACGGTATTTTGAGCGTGAATGGTGGTGCGCCATGTGGAAGCTGCTCGATCCCCCTGTAGAGGATGCACCGCAGCGCTCACGCTTTCTCATCGCTCGCCGCCGTTTCCTGTTCGGGTTTGCCTATCTGATGGCGCCGCGAATAGCCGAAATCAGTCGAGCCAGGATGAATGATTTTCGCCTCGAGGAAGGGCAGTGGTGGTGGCATGTCGTTGGCAAGGGCAACAAGGTAGCTCGCTTGCCGGTACCGGACGACATGATGACCCTGCTGAGGGAGTGGCGTGCCGAGCTGGGGCTTTCCGACATGCCGCCACCCCATGACGACTCACCGGTACTTCGCGCCCTCGACAGGCGACGAGGTGTCACCGACAATCAGCTGTACCGGGTGTTCAAGGATGGGTTTTCAATGCTCTCTGATGCGCTGATAGCCCGAAACTGGTCACAGGATCATCCCTTGATTGAACAGTTGCGCCGGGCTACGCCGCACTGGCTTCGCCATACGTCGCTGACGCATCAGGCGCAGTCCGGGATTGAGCTACGCTATCTGGCCATGAATGCCCGTCATGCCCGACTTGAAACCACGGCACGCTACCTGCATGCCGAAAATGATGAATGGCAGCGCCAGCAGGCTCGCCATCGATTAAGCCGTATTGAATAACAAGAACGATCCTTTGATCGCACAAGGCCACGATACCAATGTCCAGCAACCAAGGAGAAATCATGAACACCGAGCATGCCCAGCAGGAACTCGTTGATGAATTCAGCATGTTTGATAACTGGATGGACCGTTACCAGTATCTGATTGATATGGGAAAGCTTCTCCCGGAATTTCCAGAGCACCTCAAAACCAGTGAGACACGCATCGAGGGCTGCCAGTCCAACGTGTGGATTCATGATCGGCTTGAAGACGGCGTGCTGTATTTTGATGCGGCTTCGGACGCCGCCATTGTTTCGGGACTGATCGCAGTATTGATGCGCATCTACAATGGGCGCACCCCTCAGGAGATTTCTGCAACATCACCGGCATTCATGGAGGAGCTGGGGCTCGACAAGCATTTATCGCCAACTCGCAGCAACGGCCTGCATGCCATGTTGAATCACATTTATCACACGGCAAAAAACGCCGGCTGAACGAAATCAATGTGACGTGTTGTGCTCGTCAGGTGGGCAGTGGCGGCAGGGCGGCACGGGATCAACGCCACCCTGATGAAAGGGGTGGCATTTACCGAGGCGTTTGATTGCGAGCCAGCCGCCTCGCCAGGGCCCATGACGGCTGATGGCTTCCAGTGCATAGCTTGAGCAGGTTGGCCAGAAGCGACACCGCGGGCCCAGAAGCGGACTGATGACATATTGATAGGCCCGTATCCCTGCCTTGAGAAAGGAAGCCGCCCACCGGGTAATTACGCTGCCTTCAGGAGGAAGGGGCGCCATACAACATCTCCGGGTCCATATCGGGTGCCGAGGCAATTGTTGCCCCTTCGCTGTCCAGTTGATGATAGAAACAGCTTTTTCGCCCTGTGTGACAGGCTGGGCCCTGCTGGTCGACGATCAGCAACAGGGTGTCACCGTCGCAATCAAGATAGGCTTCCTTCAACCACTGCACCTGACCTGATGATTCTCCCTTGCGCCAGAAACGCTGCCGTGAGCGGGACCAGTAGCATACGCGCATTTTTTCCAGGGTTTCCTGCAGGGCGGTCCGGTTCATCCAGGCCATCATGAGCACGTCCTTCGTATCATGCTGCTGGGCAATGGCGGGGATCAGACCATCTTCATTCCATGGAATGGCGTCCAGCAGATCCTCCAGCGCCGTACGTGTTCGAGGGGCTGCTTTTTCAAGACGCTTGAACAGCGTTAACGAAGAGGGCATGACTTATCCTTGGCGGTAGGGCTTCAAAAGATGCTGCACACTGATCGAGACAAAATAACCAAGCCCGGCGACCAGTACAATAGTGGCACCTGAAGGTAAATCGGCCACCCATGATATGGCCATTCCCACCACAATAAACAGCATGCCGGCCAGTGAAGCGATCAGCATCATGGCGCTGATCGAGCGCACATGGTGCCCCGCCAGAGCAGCAGGCAGCGTAAGCAGGGCGATGACCATGATCAAGCCGATGGCCTGAAGCAATACAACGACCGATACAGCGACCAGACACAGTAGAAGAATATACAGTGTGCGAGCGGGCACACCACGCAGGCTGGCAAACTCTTCATCGAAAATCACGGCCGTCAGGGAGCGATGCACCAGAAGCAATACCAGTACCAGTCCTGCCACAATCGCGGAAAGCACGGAGGCCAGGCCAGGAGGTGTCAGCAGTAGATTGCCGAACAGATAGCTGGTCAGGTTGGTGCTGTAACCGGGCGTCTGGCTGATGAACAGCACACCGACGGACATTCCGACAGCCCACAGGGCATTGATGACCGTATCTTCTTCCCTGGGGCTGTAAAGACTGATCACCCCGATAATCACTGCGGCAACCAGCGCACAGATGAAGGCGCCGACAATGGGTGACCCGCCCAGAAAATAGGCGATGCCCATGCCGGCCAGCACCGTATGGGCAATACCGCCTCCCAGATAGCCGATGCGCTTCACCACCACGTATGGACCGATCAATCCGCCAGCCAGAGCCGCCAGCAGCCCGACCAGCAACGCCTGACGCAAGAAGGGTTCAGTAAGGGCTGCGTGGAAGAAATCTTGAAAGGCCAAGGGTATATCCTGCGTCAGTGAGCATGGTGATGGTGCACCATTTGCACCTGTTCGCCGTAAAGCTGGTTAATGGTATCAGCGGTGACAGCCGCGGTGGGATGCATGACCAGTGACTGGTTCAGGCAGGCTACTCTGTCCACGTAGTCACTGATAAATCCAAGATCATGGGAAATCACCATGACGGTCATGTTTTTTTTCAGCGTGCTGAATAATTCAAACAATGAGGTTTCGCCGTGTCGGTCCACACTGGCAGTGGGCTCGTCCAGCAGCAGGATTTCAGGATTGGCAACCAGTGCGCGCGCAATCAGTACGCGTTGCATCTGGCCGCCGGACAGCGCCTCGATATGACGAGAACGCAGATGGGTAATTTCAAGCAGGTCAAGAATGTCGGTAATGGCATGGCGATCGCTGCGCTTCCAGAAACCCCACATATTACCCTGGCCCAAACGGCCCATCAGCACGACATCTTCCACCGAAATCGGGAAAGACCGCGCAAAACGGGCAAACTGGGGTACATAGCCCAGTCTGCGCGCTGCGCGGCGAGGTGTTGTATCCAGCACGGATATCCGGCCTTCCTGGGGGGGCAATAGTCCCAGAATCAAGCGCAATAGCGTGCTTTTCCCACCACCGTTGGGGCCTATCAGCCCCATGAATTCCCGGTGGCGGACACTTAATGAGACATCATCAAGTACCCGCTGACTGCCATAGGAAAAGGATATATTGTCAAGCTGTATGGCATCGGTCATGACGAACTGTCTGTTGCCTTTTCAAAGCCGGCGACCAGCGCATCGGCAATACGGTGAAGATTGGCAGGATAGTCTTCCGCCAGCGGATCAATGGACACTACATTGCCATCAAGTGACTCCGCCAGGCGGCGTGCTGTGGCCTGAGAAAACTGTTTCTGCACAAAAATCGTGTGAATCCCGTTTTTCCTCGCAGTGGTCATCAGGTCATGCAGGGCACGCGGCGTAGGCTCGCGACCGTTAAGCTCGATCGGGTGCTGATTCAGGTGATAATGATCGGCAAAGTATCCCCATGCAGGGTGGTACACCATGAAACTACGCCCCTTGTAAGGCATGAGCTGCCGGGTAATCTGCTGATCTGTCTGCTTGATCTCGTCGACCAGTGCGGACTCACGCTGGCGAATGGCGCCAGCCTGGTCGGGCAGGGCGTTGACGAGGGCATCGGCAGCATTATGCGCCATGATGATCATGTTATTCGGGTCAAGCCAGATATGTGGATCCGGTGCGCCGGCTTCATGATGATGGCCGGATGCTGCTTCATGTCCATGATGATGGTCATCGTGCGCATGATGATCATTGTGTGCTTCGCCGTCATGGTGAGAGGGCTCATCATGAGATTCTATGCTTCGGTGCGCGACGTTCTTGTCCATGCTGACAATGTTCATGTCAGGGGCGCGCTCGGCAAACCGGTCAAGCCAGGCAGCCTCAAAGGGGACGCCGATTGAAAAATAAAGGCGGGAATGGGAGAGACTGGATAATTGCCTTGGGCTGGGTGAAAAATCTTCCGGTTCCTGCCCGGGCAGTACCATGGTCTGCACGTCGACGCTGTCCTGACCCAGCTGCTTGATCAGCCATTGCTGGGGAATGATGCTGACAGACACCGATAGCGGAGCGGCCATTGCAGTCAATGGTGATAGGGTCAAAAGGGCAGTAGCAACCAGTGCGGGGAAGCGCATGTGAAAAACTCTCCAACGGATAACGGGGTAGCGAGCGCATGCACGACAGCACATGAGCGGGATTTTGTTACGTTATAACATTTTTATCCCGACGCCAATATCATTCACTACGACACGTCTCACATATCCCGAGCAACTCAATGGTCTGTCGCTCGATATGGAAGCCTTCACGCTTTCCTGCCGCGTCCAGATCCGCGGCAATGGCCGTATCATGAAGCTCCTGTACAAAGCCGCATTGCTTGCAGATCATGAGCTGAAACCCGCGATGATGATCAGGGCAGGGACAGGCGACGTAGGCATTGAGTGATTCAATGCGATGAATCAAGCCCAGTTCCAGCAGAAAATCAAGCGCGCGATAGACGGTCGGTGGTCGAGCCGATGCGTGCTCGCTGGTCAGGCGATCGAGAACGTCATACGCCTTGAGTCCTGAATCGGAGCCGGCAATCAACTCGAAGACGCGCTGCCTGATCGCGGTGAAACGAACCCCACGGTCAGCACACCGATGCTCCGCAGCGGCCAGCATATTCTTCAATGAATGAGTATGAGCCATCAAATAAAGCCATAGGTAAATCGGAAAGGAAATCGACGAGTGATAAGATAACATCCCTTGCGCCGTCAGCGCACGAGATGCCACAACCACACACAAGCATCACAGCAGGAATCATGTTGATGACATTTGGCCCGGAGCTGCTTCTCCTTTTCTTCATGCTGGCCATGGCTGCCGGCTGCATTGATGCCATAGCCGGGGGGGGCGGATTGATTCTACTGCCATTTCTAATGGCTACAGGCATGCCGCCGGCTACGGCCATCGCTACCAACAAGCTGGGCTCCACGGCGGGGTCTCTGGCCGCAACGGTGCATTTTGTCAAAAAGAAACAAGTCGATCTTCGACTGATCAGGTTTCAGATTCTGACGGCTTTCGTGGGCGCAGCGCTGGGTAGTGGTTTACTGCTCACCATGCATTCCGACGTGCTGGAGCAGGTAATTCCGGTGCTCTTGATCGGTTTTGGTATCTACTTCCTGATGGCACCACGGCTGGGTGAAGTGGATCAGCATCAGCGCATCACGCCGTTCGTGTTTGGTCTGACAGCGGCGCCATTGATTGGATTTTATGACGGATTCTTCGGCCCGGGCACGGGCGCATTCCTGGCCATCGCCTTCGTTAGCCTGATGGGCTATAACCTGGTCAAGGCCACTGCGCACGCCAAGGTACTCAATTTCGTCAGTAATCTGGCATCACTGATATTTTTCATTGTTTTTGGCGATCTGTACTGGAGCGTAGGCATTGCAATGCTGGCTGGTCAGGTTATCGGTGGCAGTATTGGTGCGCGCCTGGCAATTACCAAAGGGCAGAAGTTGATTCGCATCGTCATGGTAATCGTGACATTCAGTGTGTCGATCAAGTTGCTTTGGTTTTCGTAATTCGTAAGCAGTGATTATCAGACTCGATTACCAATCCATTGCGTATTTAACATAATATATATTATGCGAACCAAAATAATGTCATGAATATGTCTGGTGCGTTCTTGTGATTTTGTGCCGAAATGCGCCTTTCCGATCTTTTTGTTACAGCTTTGTTGGTCTGGCCCTCTGTCTTGTGTGCTTGAAATCAGGCCATGGTAAGGTCGGCCTGATTCGTTTTTAGGGGGATTTTCACGATGCGTCATTTTCTGAAAGTGACGGTATGTGTCGGACTGCTGGCTAATGCCGGCGCAGCCTTTGCGTCATGCAGTACCACAATGGATGACATCGCCAGCAAGATTCATGGCAATGGAGTGCCTTACAATCAGTTTTCGCTGAACACGGTGAAGATGTCGGACGCCGATAGCGCTGAAGGCAAAATGGTCGGCTCCTGCAGCAACCGTTATTTTGCCATCATGTATACGCAACATGCGCCGCGTCCATCATCGAATACCGATGCCGATAACACACCATCTGCTCGGATCAAACCGGCTCCAAAGGCAGATGGTAACGACAAGGCTGCCGCCAAAGGGTCTCAGTCCGAAAAAAAGGCGGCGCCGTCGTCAGCAGACACAGGCACTGCGAAAAGGCGTCATGATACGTACAGGGCTGCGCCGCAAGCTGATGATACGGCCGCTCAGCATAAACATGGCCGGCAGGACCCTTCAGTTGCAGACATGAGAAAGGATGATCTGTTCAAGAGCGAAGCTGATGGTACGCCCTGGTATTTGAAGTAGCTTTCAAGTACTCGAGGCTGGTCACGATAAAAAGCCGCTCCCGTAAATACGGGAGCGGCTTTTTATCGTGCTGCATGCCAGGCAACAAGGTCAGATATCATTCATCTGCAGCGGCATACGAGCCATCTTCACGGTGTTTTTCAGTGCCGGTAATTGGCGGGTTAAAGACACAGGCTACCGTCATGCCCTTCTCCTTGCCGCGCAGCAGATGCTCATCATGCTGATCCAGAAGGTACATATCGCCAGCCTTGATAGTGTGGATCTTGCCGTCAGCAATGGTTTCGACTTCACCTTCACCTTCATAACAGAATACAGCTTCGATATGGTTTTTATAATGAATGTGGGTTTCCGTACCCGGGTAAATACGGGTGATATGAAACGAGAAACCACACTTATCATCGGCCAGCATCAGCCGTGTGCTATCCCAGTTACCGTTTTCTGCTTCGACAAAACGTTCGGTCTTGCGGCATTCTTCAAGGTTACGGACAATCATTAAGAGGCTCTCCTTGCATGATGTAAATCAATTTGAGAGAAAGGCCGACGCCGGATGGGCGCCGACCACATGCCAGTATCAGGAAATGACTTCCCTGACACTTTCTTCAAGAATATCAAGAGCCTTACCAAGCTCATCATCAGTAATCGTCAGGGAGCACAGGCACTTGATCACGTTGCCATCGTGACCACAGGTTTCGATGATCAAGCCTTTTTCAAAGGCCTTGCCGGTAATTTTGTCCGCCATGTCACCTGTTGAAACATCAAGCCCTCGCATCAGCCCGCGTCCACGCTCACTGGCAGGATGTCCTGTTTCGCTGATCATGCGTGCCAGACGCTGATAACGCTCCTTGACCACCTCGCCCTTGCGCTGCACTTCCTTTTCAAAGGTGTCATCGGACCAGAATTTCCTGAGCGCGGCCGTAGCCGTAACCATGGCGAAACTGAAGCCACGGAACGTACCGTTGTATTCACCCTTTTTCCAGACATCAAGATCGCGCCGCATCAGTACCATGGCAAACGGCAGCCCGTACCCTGACAGGGATTTCGAGTTGGTAATGATATCAGGCATGATGCCGGCGTGCTCAAAGCTGAAGAACTTGCCGGTACGGCCGCAACCTGCCTGGATATCGTCCACGATCATCAGGATGTCATGGGCCTTGCAGATCTTCTCAAGACGCTGCATCCACGCGATCGACGCTACATTGATGCCACCTTCACCCTGTACCGTTTCAAAGAATACGGCCGCTGGCTTGTCGATACCGCTGGAGCTGTCATTCAGGGTTTTTTCAAGATAATCGAGGGTATCAACGCCCTCGCCCATATAGCCGTCATAAGGCATGAACTGGGCACCCAGCGTGGGAATCTCAGCCGCCTTGCGAAAGCGTGAATTACCGGTAGTAGCCAGTGCTCCCATGGTGACGCCATGGAAACCATTGGTGAACGTGATGATGTTGTGACGTCCGGTCGCGCGTCGAGCCAGCCTGAGAGCAGCTTCTACCGCATTGGTCCCGGTCGGGCCAGGCAACTGGATCTTGTAGTCCATGCCACGGGGCTCAAGAAGGTATTTCTCCACGGCCTTGTAAAAGTCGTGCTTGGCCTGAGTCCACATGTCCAGCGCATGAACGATACCGCCACTTTCAATGTAATCCAGCAGTGCCTTTTTCAGGTCCGGGTCACTGTGGCCATAATTGAGGGTCCCTGCCCCTGCCAGAAAGTCGAGATATTCAGTACCGTCCTTCTGCCAGATCCGGGCACCCTCCGCTTTCTCGAATACAACAGGAAAGGAGCGTGAATAGGTACGGACATTTGACTCGATATTTTCGAAATACTCGGTTTCCATCAAGGTCTCCTCGAATTCTTGATACATTGAGAGCAACATCGCCCTTCAAGGGATAGCACTTTTATATGCGATCTGGAGCAAACGGTCCTATACGGACCAGGTTTTCCGGGTCATGCTCACCACCCAATTGTTCTTCTGAAAAGTATTCCCGGCTGTTGAGTGGGGAATGCCAGCGGTGAGCAAGTTTCTTGAATAGCCCCCATGACGCTTCATTATCCGGCGTAATGGTTGTTTCCAGATGCCGAACCTCGCTTTGATGAGGCCGTTTCAGGACTGCTTCAATCAGCCTGGGGGCCAGGCCTGTTCCTCTGGCCTTTTCACCGACCGCCACCTGCCAGAGAAAATAGGTATCAGGTGCGTTGGTTTTGACGTAGCCCGATACAAAACCCACGATTTCGCCATCCTGCGTGGTGGCTACTGCACAACGATCCTTGAACTGCGTTGCCAGCAGCAGATAGGCATATGCTGAATTTACATCCAGCGGTGGGCAGGACTTGACCAGTTCATAGATGCCCCATCCGTCATCTGTCCCGGGTGCACGAATGAAAAGAGAATAATCCCCGTTGGTAATAACCTCCTCCGCGCCTGATCTGGCCAGATCGGAAGAGGACGTAAAAGGCTCTTTGAATGTATCCATGCTTATAGTTCGCAGGTGGCGAATTCGGTACTAACCATAACAATGTGGCACCAGGTTGGCAAATCTGAATGTTATGGATGGAAACCGTCACCATAAAAAAATGTTATGGATATGACTGACTGGTACCATCCCTTGGCCTGTCTTCCAGGATAGTTGATTTCAAAAAAAAAGCCGCACAATCGGTGCGGCTTTCAAAAGGAAAAAATGAAACATGGCTATTCGCGCGTAACGGTTCTCATGGTTACCAGCTCTTCGGCGCTGGTTGGATGAACCCCGACGGTGGCATCAAAGTCTGCCTTGGTCAGCCCAGCCCTGACGGCAATGGCTACGCCCTGAATCAGTTCACCAGCCTCATCGCCAACCATATGCACACCAAGTACACGGTCAGAGTCGGCGTCAACGATCAGCTTCATCAGGCAACGTTCATCCGCACCCGAAAGCGTATGCTTCATTGGCTTGAATGACGTGGCAAACACCTTGATGCGAGCGTACTTCTCACGCGCCGCTTCTTCGCTCAACCCTACGGTGCCAATATTGGGATGACAGAATACCGCCGTGGCAACCTTGCTCAAATCGAGCGGTGCGCGAACTTCGTTGTCGAAATGGCACGCCACCAGATGCATTGCTTCTTCCAGAGCTACCGGGGTAAGCTCGGGACCTTCAATGATATCGCCTATGGCCAGAATGGACGGCACCGTCGTCTGATAGCGGTCATCAACCACAATCTTGCCGGCCGGAGTGAGCTCGATGTCGACGCTTTCAAGCCCCAGACCGTCAAAGTTGGGTACACGACCCGTAGCCCCCAGTACTGCATCAACCGTTAACGTTTCACCCGAAGTCAGCGTGACGCGGTAGGCATCTCCGTCCGTGTCTATGCGTTCGATATTGGTTTCAAAGTGAAGGTTGACGCCCTTCTTCTGCATTTCATCACGCGTGAATTCACGTACTTCATGGTCGAATCCACGCAAAAACAGGTCGCTGCGATAAACGAGATGTGTTTCGGCGCCCAGACCGTTGAAGATACTGGCAAATTCGACGGCGATATATCCGCCCCCCAGTACCAGAAAGCGGTCGGGGAACGTGTCCAGATCGAATATCCGGTTGGAGTCGAGCAGGTGCTCACGTCCGGGTATATCAGGACTCCAGGGCCATCCACCTGTAGCCAGCAGAATTCGCTCCGCAGTAATGCGCTCGCCGTTGACTTCCACCTCATGAGCCCCCGTCAGACGAGCACGACCGTCGATGCGGAATACGCCCGAGTTGTCCAGCAATCGTTCGTAGATACCGTTCAGGCGGGTAATTTCGCGTGTCTTGTTGTCACGCAGGGTTGACCAGTCAAACCGGGGCTTCTGATCGAATGACCAGCCAAAGCCCTGACTGTGCTTGAAGTCTGCACTGAAGTGGGCTGCATAGGAGTATAGTTTCTTCGGCACGCAGCCAACGTTGACACAGGTGCCGCCCAGATAACGGTCCTCGGCTACCGCTACACGTGCACCCTTCCCGGCCGCCGTGCGTGCTGCCCGCACGCCACCTGATCCGGCACCGATAACAAATAGATCATAATCAAACTTGGACACTCTGGACTCCCTGGAAAGCAAAGGATTTAATAACGCTGAATGTGTTGAATACTGTACGCATTATACCGATAGACCAATGTCATGAGCGTTGAAAAGGACATGAATCAATGAGTAAAAGTACTTCTCCTGATATCCAGAAACTATTGGATCAGAACAAGGAATGGTCAAAGCAGATGCAGGAGAAGGATCCGGACTTCTTTAACCGGCTATCCGAGCAGCAGAACCCGCATTATCTATGGATTGGCTGTTCCGACAGCCGCGTCCCGGCCAACCAGATCATTGACCTGCCCCCGGGTGAAGTATTCGTTCACCGCAATGTAGCCAACATTCTTCATCACACTGACATGAATGCCATGTCAGTCATTCAATACGCCGTGGACGTGCTGAAGGTTGAACATATCATGGTCGTGGGCCATTACGGCTGTGGTGGCGTGCGCGCTGCATTGACCGGTGATGAATGCGGCATTGTAGACTACTGGCTTCATAGTATTCGTCAGCTGCATGCCATACATCGTCATGAGCTTGAACTGCTGTCGCCCAAGGCCCAGGCAGATCGCATGTGCGAATTGAATGTCATGGCACAGGTAAGGAACCTGAGCTGCACCAAGATCATTCAGCGCGCCTGGGCGCGTGGACAGAAACTGTCGGTGCACGGCTGGTGCTACAGCCTGAAAAACGGCCTGGTGAACAACATGGAATGCTCGCGTAGCGGGCTGGACGAAGTCGATCAGCTGTACCGATTCGACTTCGTCTCACATAGCTGACCCCGTTCTAGCCAAGGGGGCAGCTGACGCCTGTCCCCTTGAGTCCGCAGTACCCGGCCGGATTCTTGCTCAGATATTGCTGATGATAGGTTTCCGCATAATAAAATGCGGTCAGAGGCGCTATTTCGGTGGTTATGTCCGGCCGACCTGCCGCAGTCAGTGCCTGCTGATATCTGGCAGCGCTCTGACGTGCAACCTCCAGCTGCTCATCGTTGCCTGTATAAATCACCGAGCGATACTGCGTGCCTGTATCATTGCCCTGCCGCATCCCCTGCGTCGGATCATGTGCTTCCCAGAACACCTGGAGAATATCGTCCAGCCTGATCCTTGCAGGATCAAAGACAACCCGGACAACCTCGGCATGCCCGGTCATGCCTGAACAGACTTCATCATAGGTCGGGTTCGGCGTTATGCCGCCTGCATACCCTACCGCCGTGACATCCACGCCCGGCAGTTTCCAGAAAAGGCGCTCTGCTCCCCAGAAACACCCCAGCCCTAGTACAATCTCTTCAAGATGTGCTGAAAACGGGGGCTGAATCGTGCTTTCAAGCACATGGTGAACCGGGTCAACCATCAATGGCTGCTGGCGTCCTGGCAGTGCTGTTTCGGCCGTGGGTAACGGAATTTGTCGACCCATGTCAGTTATCCTCACTTTTCCGGGTAGGCAGTTTTGCCTTGCCCAGACTGAATGTATACAACAGGTCCAATGCCTGATTGGAGCCGGATACCGCTTCCAGATACAGGTTTTGAAGCAATTTATAACGTAATGTCAGTTCGGCTATGGAGGAGAACATGCCGACGCCATAGCTGACTTTCAAGTCCTTGAACAAATAACCACTGACCACAACCTGGCTGTCATCTCCGGACCCTGCGGTATCCAGGCTCAGATCCTGAACACCGAAACTCTCACCGATGGAACCTATTGCCCGGCCACTTTGTGACAGCGACAGGCCAATGAGTGCCGAGGTCAGCGCATCGTCATTGCCGCCTCCTGAATCGTCGGGTGCTCGCCCGCGCAGGAGGTAGGACAGTGCCGTGGTTTCATTCATGTCCGGGTCGGAAAATACAGAGACATTAGGCTGACTGGCACTGCCTGTAACCCGCAGGCCTGCGGTCACGTCATCTTCAATGGTATCCGGATTTCGAATGGCCTCGAAGTTCAGATAAGGCTCTGCCGGCGGCCCATTGAAGGTTATCTTGCCCGTTCGAATGATCAGGTTCTGGCCATAGGCCTTGAATTGCCCATTCTCGAGATCGATATCCCCCATCAGCTGTAGCGTATTGCGCTGCTGGCGGACCTTCAGCCCCCCATTGAGATTGGTGCTTAGCCCATAGGCTTCCAGCGTAACATCATCACCGATGATAACGCTGACATTGACGTCGATATCCATACCCGACTGGGCAAGCGTTGATGCATCAGCCCAGTCGGGTACATTTCCCTGCTCGATCTTCTGATCTATCCGGGCTGCTTCTTCCCGAGTAATGATGACCTCGTCCGAAGACGGCGATACTGCGGCGGGGGGCACTTCATCGACCTTGATACGCGCCCAGGGTATACGTATCACCCCGGCAATGGCCAGGTTGGCCGGGTCAGCATCCACCGTCAGATTGGGTGCCACCCTTAGTCGGCCATATTGTGGCAACGCGGCGAGCAAGGGAGCATTTCGGCCATCAAGCTCCACATGCGCCTTCCAGTCCCCCGTGGTAGGCCAGCCGGCGTTGCCTTTCAGATTCCAGGTCGCATCGCCGGAGGTCAGATAGCCGTCAAGATTGCCTCGATCACCGTCAAGCTTCAGAGCCAGCCGCGCATCATTCAGCTCAACCGGCAGGGCTGCCCCCTGCACCTTGAGTTGATCGAGCACCATCTGTCCATTCAGCAGCGGTGACAATGTCGTACCCGCCAAGCCAACCCGGCCATTCAATTGGCCCTGAAGGGTATCAATCTGCGGGAACAAGGGCTTGTAAGGGGCCAGCACAAGCTGGCGGGCCAGCAGCTCACCGGACAATGTTCGATCCCCTGTCGGGTTTTTGACATTTGCGGTGAGTGTAAGGCCCCCGGCCTGCGTCAGATCCAGCACAGCCTGAACGCGGGCATTGGCCTGTGTGGCATTCAGATCGATCGTGGCGCTGGTTTTGGGTAATTGCCATGGAGTGTTGTCCGGCGCCTTGCCGGACATTTCCAGGCTGGAGGTAATATGACCGGTACCTTTCCATTGTGTGCCGGCACGTGACCAGGCCAGATTGATGTCACCGACTGTAGTGCCGCGAGCGTCCCAGCCTTCAGGGAGGAAGCTGTTCAGCAGGGACATGGGGATATCACGCAGGGCCAGATGAGCATCACCCTTCTGTGCCGATACGCGAGCCTTTCGGGTCCAGCACAGTTGACCGCCCTGTGAGCGCGACAGACAAAACGGATCAATGGTGGCTGCGCTGTCTGCCAGGTCAATTCGGGCATTGAGCACATCGACCAGCGCGATGTCATTATCCGCACTCAGGCGTGTTGCAAGCTGCGTCACGCTTGCCAGATAACGTTGCTGCTGCTGGTTGAATCGCCCGTCCAGCCCGACATTGAACGACGCGATGCTGTTGCCGTCTCTGGCGTCTCCTTCCAGAGCCAGTCGATGCTGGCTGAGGCGCCCCTTCAGCGTGGTATTGATGCGTCGCCACTGCTGAGCACCATTGACAAGATCGCTTGCCGTCATGTCTACAGACAGTGCGGGATCATCCTTGCCTTTGGTATGTGCCTTGAGTGACAGGGCACCAAGGCTCAGGGCGTTGAACTGAATCGCCTGTCCATCGAGCGTTGCATCAATCACGGGTGTTTCGGCGCTGCCCTTCAGACTGACATTACCTGCCAGTGCGCCGGCAAGAGAAGGCATCAGGGTATCGAGGCTGGGGGCGTCAAGACGTGCATCCAGATCATAGCGATCTGACAGCGTACCGCTGGCCTTCAGGGAATTGTTGCCTTGCACAATGGACAGCTCATGCACGTTCCATTGCATATTGCTGTCACCGTCCAGGTGGGCCTTCATCGAGAAGGGGCGTTTCTGTAATGTGCCGCCGATATCAAGCATCGGAATATCCAGCGTCCATTGGCCTGGAACCGGCTGGTGGAATGACATGTTTCCCTGCCCCTGCAGGCGGCCGGACAGCGAGGGGGCCAGTGCACCTATATCCAGTGACTTCAGGTCAATATTCGCCTGTGCCGCTATACCGGATGCCCAGTTCACACCGCCCTTGCTTGATATACTGCCATCCGGCGTGGTGACTGCGAGTCTGGACCAGTCAAAATGACGCGCATCTCCATTGCCCCTGGCATTCAGTGTCAGCCTGTCTACTTCGGGGCCCTTGGCCTGCCCATCCAGTGTCAATTGATAGGCGTCCAGATCGCCCTGCAAGTGGCTATCAAACCGGTTGAGTACATAGACAGGTGTCTGTTCCCCAAACGGCCATGACAGCGTATCGGCGTGGGCCTTCAGTGAAAATGGCAGTCTCGGGGCCAGCAGGTCCGCCTGAGCATCAAGCGTGGCGGGTACATTGCCCTTGGCAGATAGTTCAAGCATCAGATCGGCTGCACTGCCCGTGAGTGAGAGATCAAATTTCTGCTGTGTGAACGGTGCGGCATGCCAGTCGCCCTGAACGGCCATGTCGACTGGGTAATTATCCGCCATGGTGACATCTGCTGTCGCCGTCATCTGCCCCTGAGGCATCTCTACATGGAGGCGCTGAAGATTGATCTGCTGATCCCTTGCATGAAGTGCAATCTGAATCACGTCGATGTGCTGCACCTGCTGGCCAGTGTCCACGGCGAGGTCATTCAGGGTCAGTGAGGGCGCGTCGAGATTGATCGGCAGCGTAATGGTGGGCAGCTCGATGCGCTGAGTGGCCTCATCCTGATCAAGTGCTCGCAGGGGGTGGGGCAGCGTTTCACTGTTTGTGTCGGACGGCCTGGCTGCCGGAGTAGCGAGCTCGGTCGCAGGTGGCGCTGTCCAGCGCAATCCGTTCAGCGTTGTCGGGGACAGGGTCAGCGTATGACCGGAGAAGGCCACGCCACTATTGAATTCGTTCCAGCGCAGACTGGCACCGGTCGCCAGGTCCACCTGGACATCGTCAACCTTGATATGGCGCACATCGACCGGTATCGGTGTGGCTATACGGCCCGAACCGGTCTTTTCCTCTGCGGGCTGCGCCTGGTCTACAGGGTGAAGTGCTATGTGAATCCCCTGCCCGGTCAATGAATCGATACAAAGACTGCCGCGCAGAAGACAGTCCGATGCCCAGTTCAGCACCAGGGTATCGGCGTCGAGAGTCATGCCGGCGGTTGTCAGCGAGACGCCCTTCAGTTCGAAGTCGTCAAGTGGCCCCCCACTGACTGACTGATAGTCAATCCATCCTTCGGATCGAGCGAATTCGAGCGCCTGACGTGTGCCCCAGGGAGAGAGCGCTATCCCCAGTACCATCAGTACCAGCGCCACGACACATACCAGTGTCCAGATAATACCCTTGACCACGTTCATCAGAATTCAGGCCCTATCGCAAAATGGATGTGCAGACTGTTGTTGTCGTCATCGCCGATCGGTTTGGCCAGATCGAACCGGATAGGCCCCACCGGCGAGATCCAGCGCACGCCAATACCGGCACTTTTCTTGATTTCCTCGGGCCACCAGGCGTCGAAGGCATTACCGGCATCAATGAAGGTGGCGGCCCACCAATCGCCGGTGACACGTCGCTGGTATTCGGCCGTCGTGGTCAACAGATGCTGACCACCCAGCAATTCACCATCGTCATTCTCGGGCGAAATGCTCTCGAAATCGTACCCCCGCAGACTGTTATCACCGCCGGCAAAAAAACGCAGGGATGGAGGAATCTTGTCGAAGGTATCCGTGGCAGTGGCGCCGACGGTGGCCCGACCCACGAACCGGTTGTTGTTGCCAAGACTTGTTATCCACTGCGAATTCAGGCGTGTGCGTACAAAGCGGGCATCCGACCCCCAGGCCGTATCGGAAGCCTCGAACAGGGCATCCTGGCGGTTGCCATGCATGGGAAAGCGCTGATTATCGACCGCGGTGCGGCTCCAGCTCACACCAGGCACCAGAAGATAGACGGTTTCATCCTGATCGGCCTGAGTGAAGTCTTCGCGCGTAGCACGCAGATAAAGACGCTGGTCCCAGCCATTATCGAATTTCCAGAGGCGTGCAAAGGCAGCAGAGCTTTCAAAGCTTCGGGTATCTTCATTATCCAGCTTCTTGAGCCCATAGGTGATTTCGTAACTGTCCTTGATGGGGTTGGCCAGCGGGATTGAATAGACGCCTTCAAACACGGTTTTGGGGGCTGACAGATACAGGGAGTTGTTCCAGCTGTCTCCACGTCGGTTGACCCAGGGCTGTTTCCAGTTGAACTGCAGGCGAGGTCCGACATCGGTCGCGTACCCTCCGCCTATTTCAAACTGATGGCGATCCGCAGGGAGGAGATTGACATCGATGGGCACCACGGCTTTCTCCGGCGGCGTCACCTGCCGAGGCGTATTGTCTGCTGCCGGCGGCAAGGTGCCCTTGCTGCCCTTATCAACAATCACGGTGTCTTCATTGGCTGTAGATAGACGGGGCGTTACAGCAATTCCCTTGAACCAGCCGGCCTGAGACAGACGCTGGTTATAGGTGGCCAGCTCGCTCGTCAGGTAATAGTCACCGGTCTTGAATGGCAACATGTTGCGCAATCGTGTTTCGTCTACCTGATTACCCTTGATGGTAATGTCGCCGTACCGATACCGTGGGCCACTGTCCAGAATCAATGTTACGTTGGCTTCATCGGCCCAGGGGCGTATTTCCAGACGATGCGCTGTAAAGTTCGCATCAAAATAGCCACGCTGCAGTGCCAGGTTCTGAAGACGTGTCTTGAGAGCTGCGTAATCCGCATGATGAAGCGGCTTGCCCTTCCGGGCCTTCAGGGTGCTTTCATCAATGGCCTTCTCAA
This sequence comes from Larsenimonas rhizosphaerae, assembly GCF_026240105.1. Classification (NCBI taxonomy): domain Bacteria; kingdom Pseudomonadati; phylum Pseudomonadota; class Gammaproteobacteria; order Oceanospirillales; family Halomonadaceae; genus Larsenimonas; species Larsenimonas rhizosphaerae. The sequence continues at coordinate 849,619 of NZ_JAPIVE010000001.1, read as the reverse complement.
ACGGCGCATCATCCTTCGCTGCACCACGCACTTCCAGCCACAGATGATCAAGCCTGACCTGGGGGCCAGGGGTGACGGTAACAATGACGTGGTTACGGCTTTCAATATTGATATCAAGGTCGGACGAGTAATAACCATAGGCGTGCAGCGCCTGTTCGACCTTTTGCTCTATTTCGCCCTGCCATGCACCCAGTCTGGCCTGTTCGCCAATAGACACCGTAGACAGGAAATTCTTGATGTTGGTGGCCGGCTGACCGCCAATTCCCTTGACGGTGGTATCTATCGCCAGTGCCTGGCTGGTGGACAGACAGCATAAAACGGCCATTATCGGCCGCTGCATTTTTCCCCATGACATCCTGGTCATTTTTTATCGTTTCCTGCTACTGGGATGGTCTTGATGATTCGATATTGAGGTCTTGCCGTTGCCCGTCTTTCCAATACAGCTGGCCGCGGTTACCGGGAGCCCCTTTTCCTGCTCAGCCCTCGCTGGCGGCCTGCAGTGCAATGATATCGCCGGCCTGGGCAGCCAGTTGATGTGCCAGTGTTTCCAGGCGGTCTGCCTGTTCCGAGAGCGCATCACGAACAGTCTGTTGCTGTTTGCTTAATTGATTTGATATATCCGGCATCTTCGACATGGCCCCATCGAGCGCATCAAGTCTATTATTGATGTTCTCAAGCTCCTGTTGTTGCGCACTCAACCGCGTCAGGAGCATGTCCTGTTGTTTTTGCCGGTTATCCTGACTATTCACTAATTGGGCCACCTTTTTGGTCTGATCTACCTGCCCTGTCTGCAGCATTTGCTGGTCATGCGCGAGTGATGCAACGCGCTGTGCCAGCGCTTCATGCTGCTGTTTACGCTGATTCGTTATCTCCGTCAGTTGTTGTTGTGTGGCAAGTTGTGACTGACGTGAGGTATAGGCATCCAGGTCATTATCCAGCCGGTTGACTACCGCTTCTGTTGAACGTTGTGCCTCAGAGAGTTCGACTAGCCGCCGCTCGATACTTTCGGCACCATTATCGACACCGTCGACAATACCCAGACGGGCTGTTAGCTGTTCAAGTCTGGTCTGGGTCTTTTCAAGCTGGGAATGCTGCCAATACCCGCCCCCCGCCGCAAGACCAATAGCCAGCAGGGCGAGCCACAGCGCCGGAGATGATTTTCCAGCCCGCCGCTCACTGGCCGCCGTGCGTGAAGACCTGGTCGATGTACGATGAGTGGCTGTCTTTTCTTCCGGATCGGGGATTATTCGCATAAGAAAGTCGTCACCATGATGGCTGGGGTTATGACCCTTGCTGAATCAATAAGTTTACTTGTATCCGTTGCTGGCGAACATGGCACCATGGCTGGAATTTTATGCATAAAAAAGGCGGGCTCATGGAGCCCGCCTGATCAGTCTTTCGGTCACTTGTCCGAGGGATCAGCACGCCGCCCGATGCCACGGTAGATGAACCCCTGATCTGCCACATACTGAGGGTTATAGATGTTACGACCATCCAGAACCAGTGGTGTTTTCAGCAGTGTGCTTAACCGTTGCCATTCAGGGTTCCAGTACCCCTTCCACTCGGTAACCAGCAGTAATGCATCCGCATCCCGGCAGGCCTCATACTTCCCATCAGCCAGCGTCAACAATGGATGTTCGCCAAAATATTCCCTGATGCGTGGCATGGCCACGGGGTCGTGTACCTGAACATGTACTCCCTGAGCAAACAGGGCCTTCAGCAGGGAAACGGCCGGTGAATTATCGATGCTGCTGGTATTGGGTTTGAATGCCACGCCCCAAAGCGCCACAGTTCGCCCGGCAAGCGTGCCTTCAAAATGCTGCCAGAGCTTGCGAAAAAGGGTTTCCTTTTTCTGTTCGTTTATGTCCAGCACGTTTTGAAGCAGTCGGGTATCGCGACCGGTATCGGACTGAATGCCGGCCAGACGAGTCAACTGATGAGCAAAGGTTGGCCCGCCAAATCCGCAACCGGGATACAGGTACTGATGGCCTATTCGAGGATCTGCCCCCATACCCTGACGAACCAGTTCTACATCCACATCAAGATGGTCAGCCAGGCTGGCCAGCTCATTCATGTAGCTGATCCGGGTAGCCAGCATGCCAATCACTGCAAGCTTGGTAAATTCAGCGGCCTTGCACGGCATGAGCTGGAAGGCATCTTCGCGTCGATTGAAGGCACGCAGCAACTCCCTGATCTGGCGCGTTGCCTGTTCATCATGACTACCCAGAAGAATTCTGTTCGGTCGCGTGAACATGGTAAGCGCCCGGCCTTCCTCCAGCATGTCGGGAAAGGCAACACACGCCTGTCCCTTGCGCTTCAGAAGCTGCCCAAGGGTTTCGGTAAATCCAATCGGGAACGTGCTGTTATTGACGACAACAAATTCCCCCTTTTCATTACCCAGCACCTGGTTTACCCACTCTTCTGCATAATCCTGCTGACTGGGCTCCAGCGCCAGCCAGTAGATGTTTGCCCGTGGCAAACCTCGCTGATCATGACAAATGGTCAGGCTACCCTGAGCACGAGCAGCATCGAGCTGGGAGCGAAGCCCCGGCTCGTTGTTCAGCCACTCTACTTCATCAAGCTTTTCAAAGGGGGTATCAGAGTGAGGCCACCAATGTACACGGTGGCCAACCATCGAGAGCGCCGTAGCCGCCGTGGCGGCGCCGAGAGTACTTCCGTGTACAATAACCTGCATGATTATCCCTCTTGGCTATAGCGCTTGAGCAGCTCGCGGAAGCCTTCGCCAAACTTGGGATGGCGCTTGGCAAAGGAAAGCGTGGCTTCAAGGTAGCCCAGTTGATGTCCGCAGTCGTAGGTATCACCCTTCATGCGGTAAGCGGCCACGCTGCTTTCCTTGCGCAACGCATCAATGGCATCCGTCAGCTGGATTTCATTGCCGGCACCAGGTGTAGTTTCAGCCAGCAGCGGGAAAATACGCCCGGGCAGGAGGTAACGACCAATCACTGCGAGTGTCGAAGGCTCTTCACCCGGTGCCGGCTTCTCGACCATGCCGGTAATGGGGGCGCTTTCCCCCGCAGAAGGTGCATCACCCTCCAGGGCTACAATGCCGTATTTATAAGCTACATCCTGCGGCACATTTTCAACCATGATCTGTGCATGGTCAGTCTTTTCATAGGCATCAATCATGCCCTTGAGGTCGTTATGGTCGAAGCCTTCACAGTCAACCAGTACATCAGGCAACAATACGGCAAACGGTTCGTCATCGCCGATGACCGAACGAGCGCACAACACTGCATGGCCAAGGCCAAGTGCCTGATGCTGGCGAACACTGATGATGGACACGTCACTGGGAACGATGCTCTTCAGTTCATTGAGCAGTTCGGTTTTGCCCTTGGCTTCCAGCTGTGTTTCAAGCTCGAAATGGGTATCAAAATGGTTTTCGATGGCTGCCTTGCTGGCATGCGTTACGAGCACGATTTCCTTGATACCGGCTTCGACAGCTTCCTGAACCACGTACTGGATGACCGGCTTGTCCACGATAGTGATCATTTCTTTCGGGATCGCTTTTGAAGCGGGCAAACAACGCGTGCCAAAACCGGCAACAGGCAAGACTGCTTTGCGGATCATTCCGTTGGTCCTTTTATGGATCTATTCAGCAAATTCAAGGTTTCAGCGAGCCTGATCAGCAGGCATGGCTGTTGTTAAACTCTAACATGATTTTTGATGTTGTCCTGTGTTGGTTGGGCTATGACGCCCTTTTCCGTCACAATGACATCGATCAATGCTGCAGGTGTTATATCAAATACAGGATTGAATGCATTGATATTTTCAGGTGCGATGCGTGTATTTCCCTGATACATGATCTCTTCACCGGCTCTCTCTTCTACCGGTATATCACCGCCTGATTGTATCGTCAGATCAAAGGAACTCAAGGGAGCAGCAACCATAACCTTCACACCGTGGTACCTGGCGGCGATGGCAAGCGTGTAAGTACCAATCTTGTTGGCGACATCACCATTGGCAGCTATTCTGTCTGCGCCCACTATCAACCATTTGACATTTCCTTTGCTCATTATCAGTGCCGCTGCGCTTTCTACATTTAAAGATAACGGTATATTTTCTCTTGAAAGTTCCCATGACGTTAATCTGGCACCCTGCATCCATGGCCTTGTTTCATTGACATGGACATGTTCAATCATTCCGCATGATGCGCCGGCCTTGATAATACCCAGCGCCGTACCATGCCCTCCGGTTGCCAGAGCGCCGGTATTACAGTGAGTCATGACCGAAAAAGGATCTTCTCCTGACATGTGCTGCATGGTGCTCAGCGCAAGGGCCGACATGCGCTGGTTATTGGCGCAATCTTCTTCATGGATAAGGCGGGCCTCCTCAATCAGTGCAGCGACGGGTGGGCTTGCTTCATCACGCGCGTTATCCAGTACCGTCTTCATTCGCTCCAGTGCCCAGAAAAGATTGACGGCCGTGGGCCGAGAGGCAGCCAATTGCTCGATGTCGCGCACCACCATGCCATACCACTTCTGCTGCCCCTTCTGATTGATCGCACCCAGCACCACGCCATAGGCTGCAGTAATCCCTATCGCCGGGGCTCCCCTGACCACCATATCCCGGATCGCATCCGCTACATCCTGTGCACTGGTCAGCTCAAGCCATACTTCCTCGGCAGGCAATCTTCTCTGATCAAGCAAGGACAAGGATACATTACGCCAGCAGATGGCACTCCAGGATGTTTTTGACATCATGACCTCAACGGGTTGAAACAATGGATTAATTGCAGGGAGCGCCTGACCGAACACCAACTCCACGCTAGAATAGGGCCATTTTATAGAAGGAGTTCTTATATGCTACCCGAGGCTGCTCAACAGGTAGATCTATTACTGGAATGTCGCTGGCTGTTACCGATGACTGACGACCAGCCCTCTCTGGAATGGCAGGGGGTTGCCATCGACAAGGGACTCATCGTGGGGTACTGGCCACTGGAAGAGGCTCGCCAGCGCGTGATGCCTGATCGAGTACATGCCCTTCATCAACATGCGGTTATCCCTGGACTGGTCAACGCCCATAATCATGCAGGAATGTCACTGCTGCGTGGCTATGCTGATGATCTGCCCTTGATGAGCTGGCTCAATGACCACATCTGGCCTGCCGAAGCGCGCTTCATGCGCGGTGATTTTGTTGCCGACGGCACGCGTCTGGCCATGGCCGAAATGATTCGTTCGGGCACAACTACCTTTTCTGACATGTATCTTGCTCCGGAAGATGTGGTCGACTCCATCGCGGAGTTCGGAATGCGCGCGCAACTCTGCACTCCCCTGATCGATTTCGACATCCCCTGGTCTCGTAATTTCACGCATGGCCTTGAAAAGACACGAGCCCTGACAGATCAGATCAGGCCCTTCCCTGCGCTTTCGCTGGCCTTTGGCCCCCATGCACCGTACACCGTCAGTGATGAAAGCCTCACATTACTGGCCAGGGCACAGCAGGCGCTTGGCCTGCCAATACAGATGCACGTACACGAAACCGCCGATGAGGTGAACCAGGGCGTAACTGCAGCGGGAATTCGACCCATCGAGCGCCTTCACCGCGCAGGACTGCTGGGCCCCGGTTTCCAGGCAGTGCACATGACACAGCTGACCGAGTCAGACATGGCGCTGGTAAAGTCAACCGGCACCTCTGTCATACATTGCCCCCAGTCAAACCTGAAACTCGCCAGCGGTATGTGTCCGGTCAAGGTACTGCTGGATCAGGGCATTCCCGTGGCCCTGGGCACTGATGGTGCCTGCAGCAACAATGATCTGGACATGTTTGATGAAATGAAAACAGCGGCCCTGCTGGCCAAGGGGCACAGCGGCAACGCGCAGGCACTGCCGGCCATGGATGCACTGGCCATGGCCACGCGTGAAGGCGCAAGGGCTCTGGGCCTTGGAGATATTACAGGTCAGATCAAGACAGGCTACGCAGCCGATATTACGGCAGTCGACCTGCAGGCACTGAATACCGTGCCGGTACATCATCCCGAATCGGCGCTGGTCTATGCCGTCAACAGCCGCCAGGTAAGCCACGTAATGGTGGCCGGCAAGCTGCTTCTGGAACATGGTCAACTGACCGGCATCGATGAAAAGGCCCTTTTGGACACGGTCGCACAGCGACTGAGCGAAATGACAACGGAGTACACACAATGACGGTCTATCGTGAAAATGTGGATCACGCGGAAATCGACAAATTCGAATCCCTGGCAGACAAATGGTGGGACCGTGAAGGCGATTTCAAGCCACTGCATGACATTAACCCGCTGCGGCTGGATTATATCGACCAGCACGCCGGCCTCATCGGCAAAAAGGTGCTGGATGTGGGGTGCGGTGGCGGCATTTTGAGTGAGGCCATGGCCAATCGGGGCGCTCAGGTCACCGGAATCGACATGGGAGAAGCGCCGTTGGCGGTTGCACGGCTGCATCTGGAAGAAAGTGGTGCCAACGTTGACTATCAATGCATCAGTGCAGAGCGTATGGCCGAGGCACATCCAGCCGAGTTCGATATCGTCGTCTGCATGGAAATGCTCGAACACGTGCCGGAGCCTGCCAGTGTCATCAAGGCCTGCGCGCAACTAGTCAAGCCAGGTGGTCAGATTTTCTTCTCGACCATCAATCGCCACCCCAAGGCATATGCGCTTGCAATTCTGGGAGCAGAGTATGTGATGCACCTTCTGCCCAAAGGAACACACGAGTACAGGAAGTTCATTCGCCCTTCAGAAATGGCGCACTGGGCTCGTCAGGCCGGGCTTGAAGCACGCCATCTCACCGGCATGACCTACAACCCGCTGACGCGCAGCTACCGCCTTGTACCAAACGATCTAAACGTCAATTATTTCGGCTACTTTCAAAGGCCGAGTTCATGAAGCGCCCCGCTGCTGTTCTGTTTGATCTTGATGGCACTCTGGTGGATACCGCTCCGGATCTGGCCACCGCGACCAACCTGCTGCGCGCTCATCATGAACTCCCTCCCCTTGAGGAAGATATCATTCGACGTGAAGTGTCCCATGGTGGCAGTGCCCTGGTCACGCTGGCGCTGGGGCATGATCAGCACCATCCGGAGCATGATGTTGCCCGGCAGTTTCTACTTGATAGCTACGAATGCAACGTAGCCGAGAGAAGCCGGCTTTTTGACGGTTTCGAGACGCTGATCAACTACTTCAAGGTGCATGATCTGCCCTGGGGCATTATTACAAACAAGCCTCGCCGCTATACAGAGCCATTGATCAAGGGGCTCGGACTGACGCCTGATGTCCTGCTGTGTGCAGATGATCTGCCTGTCAGGAAACCGGATCCTGCTCCCCTGCTGGAAGCAGCCCGCCGACTGGGCGTTGCCCCCGACGAGTGCTGGTATCTTGGGGATCACGCACGTGATATGGAAGCTGCACGTCGAGCCGGCATGCGATCCATTGCGGTAGGGTACGGCTATATTCGCGAAGGTGATGATGCCACTCAATGGGGCGCTGATCTGGTTCTGGATCATCCTTCGGATGTTGTCGATTTATTCATCAATAAATAGGCTTCAAAAAAAACCTCCATCAGTGGAGGTTTTTGAGTATCACGCCACACTTACTGGGATGACTGGTTCAGGAAGTCCTGCGCCTTGCCTGCAGCATCGCTGTTCGGATAGTCATTGACCACCTTTTTAAGCGTAGCCATGGCACTGGCCCCCTCGCCAAGCCTTGCCTGAACAAGACCAAGCTTGTACAGGGCATCAGGTGTCTTGCTGCTGTTACTGTACTTGTCGACAACGGTTTGAAAGGCTTTCTCGGAGTCGCTCAAGCGTGATTTGGCTGAATAAAGCTCGCCAAGCCAGTAATAGGCATTGGCATTCAGACTGGAGTCCGGGTAGGTAGAAATAAAACCTTCAAATGCCTGAATGGCGCCATCAAACTCCCGAGACTTGACCTTCGCAAAGGCGTCCTGGTAAGCCTGTTGCGCGTCCTGCTGGCCACTGGCACCTGTACTGGCGGATGACTGGCCGGCTGCAGCATTGACAGGATCTTCAGGCGTGCCTGCATTGCTGTCAGCACTGTTTGAGCTGGTATCCAGACGCTGTTCCAGATCCATGTAACGCTGCTGGGATAATTGCTTTTGCTCATCGAGCTGGTGTCTCAGCTCTTCTATCTGGCCACGAAGCTCATTGATGGCATCGCGCTGCGTCTGCAGCTGATTGAAGGTTTCAAGCCCGCCTGAAGCAGTCGCGGTCTGATCATAAAGTGAATTTGATTGTGCGGCCTGCGCCAGGGGGAGCCCCCAAACGGACAGCGGGAGCACAAGGGCTCCCGCGCCGCACAGTCTTTTCAGACTGTATTTCATGCAATACTCCGCGTCTTAGTAATCGAAGACAACGCGACGGTTTTTCTCGTAGGCGCTTTCGGAATGCCCTTGAACTGCCGGACGCTCTTCGCCATAGCTGACAACTTCCATCTGGGACGCAGGTACGCCCTGCATGACCAGGTACTGCTTGACAGCATTGGCACGACGCTCGCCGAGGGCCAGGTTGTATTCGCGGGTACCGCGCTCGTCAGCATAGCCCTGCAGGACAACGCTGGCGTTCTGATTGGCCTTCAGGTATGCCGCGTGGCCATTCAGGACCTGCTCGTACTGGGACTGAATGGTGTCCTGGTCGAAATTGAAGTAAACGGTCATGACGCTGGGCATCTGAACGTTCATGTTCTGTCCGTCCATGCTCTGGCTGCTGTCGCCGGAGATGGTAGAGGAACCACTGGACATACCGCTTCCTGCGCCGTCCTGAGTGCCACCACCGCTGGAGCAACCTGCAATCATTGCAAATGAAAGTGCTGCGGCCAGAGTCTTGGCTGAAGTGGTAAACTGCATGTGAACTCTCCTTGCTCTTGGAAAAAAACCACAAAATCTAACGTAGTAAATCAGTTCGTGTAAGGCGACCATGCCGGCTCACGAACATTCCCTTTTGTTGACGGGATAACAAACTCGGCCTTGCCATCATCAGAGACCAGACCAAGAACACCTTGTGTTCCCCGCTGAGTGGCATATTCCACCATTGTTCCATTCGGTGCAATGGTCGGCGCCTCATCCCAGTGAGTTTTTGTCAAGATTGTAACTCGTCCTGTATCAAGATCCTGACGCGCAATCCTGTAACCGCCGTTATCCCTGGTCACCATGAACACGCGCTTGCCATCAGGACTGTAGTGACCACCGGCATTATAGTTGCCGGTAAAGGTCAGCCGCGTGGCGCTGCCCCCGCCAAAGGTATACTCATAGAGCTGGGGTGCGCCGCTACGATCTGAAGTAAAGAGTAACTTCCGGCCATCAGGCGACCAGCTTGGTTCAGTGTTGATGGCGCTGCTATTGGTGATACGCGTCAGACCTCGGGTGGCCAGATCCATGATATAGATTTCAGGATGACCATCCTTGGACAGGGACATGGCGAGGCGCTTGCCGTCCGGCGACCAGGCCGGTGCACCGTTGATGCCCTTGAAGGAGGTCAGCTTGACGCGCTTGCCGCTGGCGAGCTGCTGTACATAAATGGCAGGTCGTCCACCTTCAAAGGACACATAAGCAATCTTCTGACCATCAGGTGACCAGGCCGGCGACAGGATCGGCTCGCTGGAACTCAGTATCTGCCGTGAGTTGTAACCGTCATAATCCGCGACATTCAGTGTGAAGTGCATGTTCTTGTCGGCACCGGTAGCACTGACATAGGCAATACGCGTCGAAAAGGCACCACGAACATCGGTGATCTTCTTGTAGATCTGATCGGAAATGTAGTGTGCACTGGCACGGAGCTGATTCTGGGAGGCACTGACAAACTGACCCAGCAGGCGCGTCTGGCCAAGGACGTCATGCAGCTCGTAACTGACCTTGTACCCGCCATTTTGTGGTTCGATGCGTCCGACTACCACATAGTTGGCGTTGACCATTTTCCAGTCACTGTAATTGATGGCATCACCGCTGCCGGGCAACGCGATCAGGTCCTGACGGGCCAGTGGATCAAAACGACCACTGTGTTCAAGATCATCAGCGACTACCTGAGCCATATCAACACTCGGTGACGCCCCATCCGTCTTGAACGGTACCACGGCGATCGGGATGGCCTGGGCATTGCCCTTGGTAATTTCAATCGTGAGGTCGTTGGCAGCAAGTGCTGCACGACTCATCAGCAAGAGGCAGGTCATTACTGCCAGCGCGTTAAACATCCGTTTCATCAGCGCACATCCTCCGGATTAAACAGCAAATTGAATTCCCTGAACTGCCGCTGCTGCGATGACGGCAATTGCTGCAGCTCCTTGAACGGAGCAGCCTGCTGTACAGCACGTATTGCCGACTGATCAAAGGCCTGGTCACCACTGCTACGTATTACACGCACATCGATCAATTCGCCTGTCGGCAACAGTTTGAGCGTTAGTGTAGCCTGTGTGCCCTTTGCCACATTATCAGGCTGACGCCATGCCTGCTCAACGTACCGGCGCACCAGGTTCTTGAAACCATTGGCAGCTTCTCGCCCCTGTTTTGCATTGGCAATGGACTGCTGCTCATCACTTACTGCGCTGCCGAATGCGTCCTGACTTGCGGCAGCGGCTGCAGCGGCAAGCCGTTTTTCACGGTCGGCTTTCTTCTTCGCTTCGGCTTCGGCTTTCTTCTTCGCTTCGGCTTCAGCTTTCTTCTTCGCTTCGGCTTCGGCTTTCTTCTTCGCTTCGGCTTCGGCTTTTTTCTTCGCTTCGGCTTCGGCTTTCTTCTTCGCTTCGGCTTCGGCTTTCTTCTTCGCTTCGGCTTCAGCTTTCTTCTTCGCTTCGGCTTCGGCTTTCTTCTTCGCTTCGGCTTCAGCTTTCTTCTTCGCTTCGGCTTCGGCTTTCTTCTTCGCTTCGGCTTCGGCTTTTTTCTTCGCTTCGGCTTCGGCGGCGGCCTTCTGCTTGGCTTCGGCTTCAGCGGCGGCCTTCTGCTTGGCTTCGGCTTCAGCGGCGGCCTTCTGTTTGGCTTTGGCTTCAGCGGTGGCCTTCTGCCTGGCTTCGGCTTCAGCGGCGGCCTTCTGTTTGGCTTTGGCTTCAGCGGTGGCCTTCTGCCTGGCTTCGGCTTCAGCGGCGGCCTTCTGCCTGGCTTCGGCTTCAGCGGCGGCCTTCTGTTTAGCCTCCGCGTCTTCACGTTGCTTCAAATCAACCGCTGCAGCATCCGTATCCGGTGTCGTGTCAGGCGCAGCGGTATCCGTGTCCGGCTCAGGGGTTTCCGAACGCTCTGCCGGCGCATCTGGGGTGGCAGTGCCTTTGGCTTCCTCTGGGCGTTGAGCCTGATCGGTCACCGTCTCCATTTGCACCAGCGTCGCATTGACGATGGCATTGGACGTTTCTTCTGGAGTTTTCTGTGGCCATGTCCAGATCGATAGCCCCAGTATTCCGCCATGTATACACAGGGCTAGAATGGTTGGGAGCACATAGCCTGGCTGGCGCGGCTGATTCGCCATGGTAGTTACCCTGTCACTGACCGCTGGGTGGATCTGAAATCAACCCGACATTGGGCACACCCGCTGTCTGGAGCGTGCTCATCAAGGTCACGATCTGACCGTAGGTTGCGTTGGTATCACCGCGCACCATGACCGGTGTTCCCGGAGTACGCTTGATGACCTTCACGACCTGCTCTCCCAGACCATCCAGCGTCACGGGCTCTTCATGATCCCCCAGGTTCAGGTAATAGTTGCCTTCCCTGTCTACGGACACGATCAGGGGATCAGCCTGATTTTCAATCGGGCTGGAGCTGACTTTTGGTAACTCGACATCAACGCCCTGGGTCATCATTGGTGCGGTAATCATGAAGATGATCAACAGCACCAGCATGACATCAATGAAAGGCACCACATTGATTTCACTGGACAGCTTGCGCCGCTTTCGGCGGTTGTAAGGGCCTTGCATGATCAGTGCTCCCGAGCATCGTCCTGAGCGCGCGACTGGACGTTACGATGCAAAATGGAATGGAACTCTTCGGCAAAATCTTCAAGACGGCCCAGTTGACGATCACTTTTGGTCGACAGGCGGTTATAGAAGATAACAGCGGGAATGGCCGCAAACAGGCCCATGGCCGTGGCAACCAGAGCTTCAGCTATCCATGGCGCGACTGTGGCAAGCGTCGCCTGCTGTGCATTGGCCAGTGCCTGAAAGGAACCCATGATGCCCCAGACCGTACCGAAAAGGCCGATATAGGGACTGGCCGAGCTGATGGTCGCCAGGATGGGGAGATGCTCATTCAATCGCTCTTCCTCACGGGAAAGGGCAACCCGCATGGCACGCTGCACACCATCCATCACATCCTGATTGCTGCGGGCCTTGGGCATCAAACGATTGAATTCACGGAAGCCGGCACGAAAGACATGTGCAGCACCGGTAGCCCCTTCAGACGGCACGTCACGATACAGCTCATTGAGATCAACGCCTGACCAGAATCGTTCTTCGAACGTATCGTACTGACGACGCTCGGCACGCAGAGCGAAGGTCTTTCGGAAAATCAATATCCAGGACAGCACCGAGGCGGCCAGAAGGATCAACATGACCACCTGAACAATCAGGCTGGCATGCAGGAAAAGGGAAACAATGGACATCGAATCGTTCACGGGGGGTCCTCGTCAGGGCTGCGTTAACAGGTCGTTTTTCAAAGCAGTTTCAAGTACACCCGGCCAGCGCGTCGGGCGCAGCCGCTCGGTATCTATACAGGCAATGTCGACCTCGGCGGAAAACAGATGTTCCCCCTTGCGGTCAATTTGCTGGTCGAAGGTGACCGCACAGGCGGAAAGTCCCTTGACGGTCGTTGTAACTTCAAGCGCATCGTCCAGTCGGGCCGGCCTGATGAAGCGACAGGAGAGACTTCGTACCACAAGCTGCACCTGCGAGCCCATCAGCGACTGCTGCTCAAATCCCAGTGTGCGCAGCCACTCGGTACGGCCGCGCTCCAGAAAATTGAGGTAACGGGCGTGGTACACAATCCCGCCGGCATCGGTATCCTCGATATAGACTCTCAACGAGAACGTATGGGACATGATCTTCCTTGTATCTACAGGGACTCATCAGGTGCCTGTGAGGGCACCGCAATCTCGAAATGCTCATAGGCAAGCCGGGTGACCATACGTCCTCGAGGCGTACGCAGCATGAAGCCCTGCTGAATCAGATATGGCTCCAGCACATCTTCAATCGTATCGCGCTCTTCACTGATGGCCGCCGCCAGACTTTCTACCCCGACCGGCCCACCGTCGAACTTTTCGATCATGGTCAGCAGCAGGCGGCGGTCCATGTGATCAAGCCCGAGGCGATCCACATGCAGCATATTGAGTGCTGTATCGGCAATACCGGCAGTCAATCGGCCATCGCCCTTGACCTGAGCTACATCCCTGACCCTGCGCAGCAGCCGATTGGCAATCCTGGGCGTGCCTCGTGCCCTGCGGGCAATTTCAAGCGCGCCCGGAGCATCACTGTCCATGTCAAGCAGCCGCGCCGAGCGCGAGACGATCTGACTGAGATCATCCACTGCATAAAATTCAAGGCGCTGAACGATACCAAACCGGTCACGCAGCGGCGATGTCAGAAGACCGGCTCGCGTGGTGGCGCCTACCAGAGTAAATCTGGGCAGATCGATCTTGATCGAACGGGCTGCCGGGCCTTCGCCGATCATGATGTCGAGCTGAAAATCTTCCATGGCCGGGTAAAGCACTTCTTCGATGTGCGCTGACAACCTGTGAATCTCATCGATGAAAAGCACGTCGCCTTCATTGAGACTGGTCAGCAAGGCTGCAAGATCTCCGGCCTTTTCCAATACAGGCCCGGACGTCGATGTCAGCTCACCGCCCATCTCGGTGGCGATGATATTGGCCAGTGTGGTCTTGCCCAGCCCGGGCGGCCCGAAAATCAACGTGTGATCCAGTGCATCACTGCGCTGCCGAGCCGCTTCAATAAAAATACCCAACTGCTCCCGTACCCGTGGCTGGCCAATGTAATCAGCCAGGCGCCTGGGACGAATGGCATGATCAACACGTGCCTCGCTGCTGTCGGCTCGCGGACTGATCAAACGATCGGACTCGATCATGTTCAGCGTCCTGTAGCCATTTTGCGGGTCAGCGCTGCCTTGATGAGCGCTTCGGTAGCCTGCTCGACGTCCAGATCAGCCAGCATTCTGGCAGCCTCCGTGGGCTTGTACCCCAGAGCAATCAGCGCCGATTCCGCATCAGCATAGTTGTTGCCGGCGGCAGGGATATCCTGTCCACCCTGCTCGGCGTACAGGTCGTTACCAGACGTCCAGCGGGACAGGCGATCACGTAATTCAATGATCAAACGCTCCGCGGTTTTCTTGCCCACACCGGGCAGGCGCGTCAGCGCCTTGCTGTCTTCATCATGAACACACTGGATCAACATCTCGCGTTCCATGCCGGACAGAATGGTCAGTGCCAGCCGCGGACCTACGCCGGAGATACGAATCAGCTCACGGAACAACAGCCGTTCCTGCTCGTGGGAAAAGCCATACAGCAGATGCGCGTCTTCCCTAACAGCCAGATGGGTATAAAACATCGCCGTCTGGCCAGGTTCCGGTGCAGCGATCAGCGTATTCATGGACGCTTCCAGCTCATAGCCGACTCCGTGGACGTCAATGACCACATAGGGAGGGCTCTTTTCGATAATCGTTCCGTACAGACGGCCAATCATTGCTTGAAATTCCAGTGCTTAGGGCATGTGCAAGCCGTCACTATACTGGCGGCCCGAGTCAATGACCAGACAGGCTGCGTTACACCAGGTATTTCATGTCACCCCTGGTAATTACGCCAGCTGCCACGCCCGGCGCCTCGGCGTTTTTCACTGTGAGAGCGACCGGACACACCACGTGAGGAGTAATGGTGTGTCAGTGCAATGGCAAGCGCATCCGCGCCATCACTTTGCAGTGGTCCATCGATGCCCAGTGTCAACGTGACCATCTGCTCTACCTGGTGCTTGTCCGCGTTACCGTGGCCGGCAATGGTTTGCTTGACCAGTCGCGCAGCATATTCTGACACCGGAAGGCCATGGTTGGCGCCGCAGACGATGGCAGCGCCGCGCGCCTGACCAAGCTTGAGCGCGGAATCGGCATTCTTGGCCATGAATACCTGTTCAATGGCCAGCTCTTCAGGCCGGTGCATGGCAATAAGCTCGGCCACGCCGGCATAAACCTGGGCCAGCTTCTGTGGCAGGTTATCTGCCGTGATCCGAATACACCCGCTGTCGATGTAGGCAAGCGATGTGCCTTCGACACGGATGACACCAAAACCGGTTCGTATCGACCCTGGATCAATACCGAGAATAATCATGACGTCGTTTTATACTCCCTGTCAGCCTTGCCCTTGCCGGCAAGCGTCCGGTACTCGGCATTCAAGGGCCGAAAACCGGATTGAAGTGATACTGGCGCTATAAACAAGGACGCCGCTCACGGGGAGCGGCGTCTGGCAGTACCCTGTTGATACACCGTTATTCGGCAGCGGCAGCCTTGGCGCGCAGACGAATATTGAGCTCCTTGAGCTGCTCGGGTGATACCTCGCCCGGTGCATCGGTCATCATGCAGGCAGCGCTCTGGGTTTTCGGGAACGCGATGACATCACGAATCGTACGCCCACCGGTCATCAGCATGACCAGACGATCCAGACCGAAGGCCAGACCACCATGCGGCGGTGCACCGTACTGAAGTGCATCGAGCAGGAAGCCGAACTTCTCTCGAGCTTCATCGTCATGAATGCCCAGCACCTCAAACACGGTCTGCTGCATGGCCTGATCATGGATACGGATCGATCCGCCACCAAGCTCGGTGCCGTTCAATACCATGTCATAAGCTCTGGAAAGCGCCTGCTCGGGATTGGCCTTCAATGCTTCCGGCGAGCAGGATGGCGCGGTAAACGGATGGTGCAGCGCGCTCAGACGACCGTTGCCATCAGCTTCAAACATCGGGAAGTCGATGACCCAAAGTGGCGCCCACTCCTGGGTATAAAGATCCAGATCCTCGCCCAATTTGACGCGCAGCGCACCGATGGCCTCGGAAACCACGCGTGCATTGTCTGCCCCGAAGAACACGATATCGCCGTCTTCAGCACCTACCCGATCAAGCACCTGCTCAACGACCGACCCCATGAACTTGACGATGGGAGACTGCAGGCCTTCCAGCCCCTGACTGCGATCGTTGACCTTGATATAGGCCAGTCCCTTGGCACCATAGATGCCCACAAAACGGGTATATTCGTCGATCTCCTTGCGGGTCAGTCTGGCACCCTGGGGCACACGAAGCGCAGCGACACGGCCATTTTCATCGTTGGCCGGACCGGAGAAGACCTTGAAGTCAACGTCACCCAGCAGGTCATCAACGTCGACCAGTTCAAGCGGAATGCGAAGATCCGGCTTGTCGGAGCCAAAGCGACGCATGGCATCGGCATAGGTCATCTGCGGGAAATCAGGCAGTGTCACGTCCAGCACATCTGCAAACAGCTGACGAATCATTTCCTCGGTCAGCCCCATGATGTCCCTTTCCTCGACAAAGGAGGCTTCAAGGTCAATCTGGGTAAATTCAGGCTGCCGATCGGCACGCAGGTCTTCATCACGGAAGCACTTGGCGATCTGGTAATAGCGATCAAACCCGGACACCATCAACAGCTGCTTGAAAAGCTGCGGTGACTGGGGCAGTGCGAAGAACTGACCGGCGTGTGTCCGGCTGGGCACCAGATAGTCGCGAGCTCCTTCCGGCGTAGCGCGGGTCAGGATTGGCGTTTCGATATCAAGGAAGTCATTCTTTTCCAGGTACGCGCGAACGCTGTGCGTGATGCGTGACCGCAGACGAAGCCTGTCGATCATTTCAGGGCGGCGCAGGTCGACATAACGATACTTGAGGCGTGTCTCCTCACCCACCTTGCCATGCTCGTCGAGCTGGAATGGCGGTGTCGCGGCAGTATTGAGAACGTTGACCTCGAACGCCAGCACTTCAATCATGCCGGTAGGCATGTTGGCATTGGTGGTTCCTTCCGGACGTGGGCGAACACGCCCCTTGATCTGCAGCACATATTCACTGCGCGCCCGATCGGCTTCGGCAAAGGCGTCGGCGGTATCCGGGTCGACCACTACCTGTGCGACGCCTTCCCGATCGCGCATGTCCAGGAAAATCACACCACCGTGATCACGGCGGCGGTGCACCCAGCCACACAGGGTCACGTCCTGGTCCACCAGAGTCTCGTTCAATTGGCCGCAATAATGGCTGCGCATGCTGTATCAATCCCGTACTGATTCACTGAAAAAGGCAACGGCTCGCAGGCGTTGCCTGCCGAGCCGTCCATGGTGCAGCCATGACCCGGATACCGCGTCATCACTGCGAGGTAGATGATTATGTCGATGATGCCTTGTCACTGCCCGAGGAGGAAGTACTCCCCCCTTCGCCGGCCAGATTGCGTTTGGTTCCCGACGACTTGAAGTCGGTTTCATACCAGCCACCGCCTGCCAGTCTGAACCCGGCTGCGGATACAAGACGTTCAAGGGCCGGTGCATCGCAGGCCGGACATTCGACCAGTGGCGCTGCACTGATCTTCTGGAGCTTCTCAAGGCGCTGACCACACGCCTTGCATTGGTATTCATAGATGGGCATGTTAACTGATCCTGACATGATGCGGCCCGTGCCGCTGACTACCCGAGTCACCTGTGGCGTTACCCTGCAATATTACAGGGAACAGACAATCCGATATCAAGGCGCCGACCTTGAAACCGAATCAGGCCTGCCAGCCAATACACCATAGTATAGCGCGGCAGCCTCCCGGGTCGGCAAGTCGCTATTATCCGCAACCTGGAGCTGACATGAAAGCCGTACTGCTCGATAGTGCCTCATTGGGTGAGGGAATCGATTTTTCTCCCCTGAAGCGTCACGTTGACACCCTGATCCTGCATGACCAGACATCACCTGCTGACTGTGCCTCCCGCGTCAGCGAGGCTGACATTCTTCTGACCAACAAGGTCGTGATCAATGCCGAGGTCATGAACGCCGCACCCAACCTTCGCCATATCTGTGTTCTGGCGACCGGCACCAACAATATTGACCTTGAGGCCGCTGAAGAACGGCATGTCAGTGTCAGCAACGTTGAAAACTACGGCACCGCCTCGGTGGCTCAGCATACGTTGATGATGATACTGGCACTGGCCACCCGGCTTCCGCTCAACCAACACAGTGTCAGTGCCGGAGACTGGCAGCAAAGCCCGTTTTTCTGCCTGCTGGATCATTCGGCCCTGCAGCTGGCCGGGCGACATCTGGTCATCGTAGGTGAAGGCACGCTGGGACGTCGAGTCGCCGAGATGGCACGCGCCTTCGACATGACCGTTACCTTTACCGCTCGTCCGGGCAGTGACAACGATTCGCGCCCGGCTCTTCATGATGTATTGCCGGATGCGGATATAGTGAGCCTTCATTGCCCATTGACCGAAGCTACGCGGCATCTGATCGATACCGAGGCCCTGTCTCTCATGCAGCCTCATGCACTACTGGTCAATTGCGCTCGCGGCGGGATCATCGATGAGGTCGCAGCACTCGACGCTCTTCGCCACGGGCGGATTGGCGGACTGGCCGTCGACGTACTTCCCGTGGAACCTCCCAGGGATGGCCACCCGTTGATTGATGCCACCTCAGAGGCACTCAATCTGATTGTTACACCACACAGCGCCTGGACCACACTTGAAGCCCGGCAAAGAATCATCGAGCTGACCAGCAACACCCTGGCACAACGCCAACAGGGCTAAAGCCATTTCTTCCAGCGGAAGAACAGATAGGTTCCCAGGGCCGACACACACATCATCACCAGCGCCATGGGATACCCCAGTTCAAGATTCAACTCCGGCATGAACTGGAAGTTCATGCCATAAATGCTGGCAATCAGCGTCGGGGGCATGAACACGACGGCAGCTACCGAAAAGATCTTGATGATTCGACTCTGGTCCATGTTGGTAAAGCCCATGGCGACATCCAGCAGGAACTTTATCTTTTCAAATATGAAGGCGGTATGAGGGTGCAATGAATCGATGTCCCGCAGCATGTCGGTAATTCTGTCACGTCGACGCTGCCCCTCTTCCCGGTCTCCTGCGTGACGCATCATGTTGCGTAATGCCCGCTGGGTATCCAGAAGTGCCAAACGCACGATATCGTTATACCCCTCCTGGGTCAGCAGATCCCGCAGCGTATCTTCCAGTGCCTCCGGCGTCATGGCCTGATGTGCAATTCGCTCAAGCGTGGCGTAAATGTCTTCAACCTGGTCAGCCAAGTAGTCGACCTTCATTTCCATCAGAGCCAGAAATATTTCCCAGGGATGGGTTGGCCTGAGCCGCTGCCGGCGCAGGTGGTTGCGAAGCAGACGCAACATGCCGGTCTCTTCATTGCGCAGCGTTACCAGCAGGGTTTCGGACAGATGAAACGAGATATTGATGCCACGTGCTTCGCGCTTTTGACGGTGCGGGAACAGGGAGGTGACACGTACCCCATCGCTATCGACCTGAAATCGCGATGAAGACTCTATTTCGTCCAGATCCTCTGCAGTAGGCAATTCCTTGTCAAACAGCTTTTGAAGCCAGGCGTGTTCACGCTCATCCGGTTGGCAGGCATCGACCCACAGGGTCGCCGGCGGCAGTGCTTCTCCCGGGATCCCTTCAACCGTCTCGAGACGTTCCTTTTCACGGTAATAAATCGTGATCATAAATGGATCTATCCTGAATTATTCATCTTAAGATAACGGTATAAAAACAATTGGTAATGCCGTTATCCTACTCTTTTTCAATCAGTAAATCGCAGGCTACTGAAATCCGGGACAAAACTTGCTTTTCGTGTCTTTAGAGGTGAAAGTTTTGCCTGGTTTCATTGCACTAAAAAGGAAACAACGATGCGAACACCCATTATTTTCGATACCGATCCAGGCGTTGATGATGCCCAGGCCATCGCCCTGATCATGGCTGACCCGGATATTGAAGTGCTGGGCATGACCACTACCTACGGCAACGTACCGGTCGAGACAGCCACATCCAACGCGCTGCTGCTCGCCGAACTGGGTGGTCACTCCATTCCTGTTGCGCAAGGTGCTGCTCGCCCCCTGAGCAAGACTCCCAACCCCTTCCCGACCTTTGTGCATGGCGTCAATGGTTTGGGGGATATCGACCTTCCCACCCCGACAACCCGCGCCGTGGATACGACAGCGGCTCAGTTCATCGTTGACGAGACCCGCAAGCGTCCCGGTGAAATCACACTGGTTGCCGTGGGCCCGCTGGGTAACCTGGCCGTCGCCCTGCAGCTTGACCCGACACTGGTTGACCGGGTCAAACAGGTGATTGTCATGGGCGGCAGTGTCAAGCAGGGAGGCAACGTCACCCCGCTGGCCGAAGCCAATATCTATTCCGACCCTCACGCCGCGCATCGCGTATTTACTGCCGGCTGGCCGCTCGTCATGGTGGGGCTGGATGTTACCCACAAGACACATATCGATCCCGAGCGCATGGCACGCATTGCCAAGGGCCAAGGAAAACTGGGTGAAGTACTGGCTGACAGCTACAGCTTCTACGCGGATTTCTACCGCAAGGCGCTGGGCATCAATGGCTGCTGCCCGCACGACAGCTGCGCCGTGGCGTGGCTCAAGCACCCGGAACTGTTCAAGACCGTTCGCGGCCACATGAGCGTGATTACTGACGGGCTGGCACAGGGTCAGACTGTCTTTGCGCCGGAAAGCGCGGTATTTGCAGAAGATCGCTGGTCCCAGACTCCATTGATCGATGTCTGCATGGAAGTTGACGGTGAGCGTGTTTCACAATGGATCGAGGATGTACTGACCAGCCACTGAGCCTCGCCGTTATCGACGGACACTGGCGCAAATGCCAGTGTCCTCTTACCCTTTCGATAGTCCTTATATTCTCCGGACTCATACAGGCATGTGCCACAGCGCATGTGCTATCTGACTCGGCTGTAAACTGAGCCGCCTACATCATTGACACAAGGAGTGAGTCACTCGATGTCAGCCCCGGAACGCCTGTCACCTCCCCCCCTTTCACCGGATCGCCACTGGGCGCTGTTTCTGGATGTCGATGGTACGCTGACACCCCTGATGGACCGCCCTGAAGATGTCCGGCTGACCGAAGACGTCATCTCACTCATCGAAAGGCTGGACCAACGGCTTCAAGGCGCCCTGGCCGTGGTCAGTGGCCGAGCGATCGATAACCTGACCCCGCTTCTTTCCCCCCTGGATATTGCCATGGCCGGCCAGCATGGTGCCGAGCGGCGTGACCAGTACGGGTACCATCAGGCGGATGTCCCCGAATCCCTGATTGATCATGTGCGAGACGCCCTGCACGAGTTTGCTGAACAGCACGACGGGATCAGCATTGAACACAAGGGCGGAAGCCTGGCACTTCATTACCGAAACGCACCGGATCTTTACGACCGAGCACGTGAATATATCGATAATCTGCTGGCTGGCTGCGATAAGCAGATGACCGCGCATGAAGGCAAGTGCGTGATCGAACTCAGAACATCGAGCGACCACAAGGGCGACGCGATTAGAGCCTTCATGGAAAAGCCTCCCTTTGCAGGCCGTATTCCGGTATTTCTGGGCGATGACGTGACCGATGAGGATGGTTTCGGCACGGTAACCGAGCTTGACGGCCTGACCATCAAGGTCGGTGATGGACCTACCTGTGCCACCTACTGGCTGGAGGGCCCGGAACAGGTGGCCCAATGGCTATCGGACAGTCTGGATTCTCTCAAAGAGGCCTAATGCCATGTCTTCTCTCGAGCTTGCACTGATCGGTAACTGCTGTGTTTCCGCCCTGATTGATACACGGGCCAGCATGACCTGGGCCTGCCTGCCAAGGCTTGATGATGATCCGGTGTTTACCGCTCTGCTGGATGATGACAACGCAGACCAGGGTCGATTTGATCTGGCCCTGGCCCATCAGTCTGACCTTGAGCAGCACTATGTACGCAACACGGCCGTACTGCGCACGGTGCTGACCGACAAGGCAGGACAGCAGGCCGAGATCTTCGACTTTGCTCCCCGGTTCGAACAGTACGGACGGTTTTTTCACCCTCGGATGCTTGTTCGCCACATTCGTCCGCTCAAGGGGACACCACGGCTGAAGGCTCATATTGCGCCGATGACAGAGTTCGGCCAGCCCCCTCACCAGATAACCCATGGCAGCCATCATATTCGCTACGTCGGCGAACAGCGCACCCTGCGCCTGACCAGCAATGCACCGATTACTTCGCTGCAGGACGGCATGCCCTTTCTGGTGGACACCCCCATCACGCTGATCTTCGGTGATGACGAAACCATAACCGAATCACCCGATACGCTGGGTGAGCGGTTTTTGACCAGAACAACGCAATACTGGCAAGCCTGGGTGAGGAACCTGTCAATTCCCTATGAATGGCAGGATGTGGTCATACGCTCTGCCATCACTCTGAAACTCAACACGTTTGAGGATACCGGCGCAGTGATTGCCGCTGTCACCTCATCCATTCCTGAATCGGCCGACAGCAGCCGAAACTGGGACTATCGATTCTGCTGGCTGCGCGATGCCTGCTTTGTAGTCGCAGCCCTGAATCAGCTGGGTGTCACCCAGACGATGGAAGGGTTTTTACGGTATATCATCAATATTGCGGCAGACAGCGAGGACGGCTACCTGCAGCCGGTATACAAACTCAATGGCCAGGGGCGAATTCATGAAAGCCAGGTAGCCTCACTGGCCGGCTATCGCGGCATGGGCCCGGTTCGGGTTGGAAATGACGCCTGGCAGCAGGTTCAAAACGATGTATATGGCTCGGTTATTCTTGCTGCCGGCCACATGTTTCTCGATCAGCGTCTGCCGCGAGCAGGCGACCTCCCCCTGTTTGAACAGCTCGAGCGCCTTGGCACCAAGGCCGCTCGCATGTTCGACCAGCCCGATGCGGGGCTGTGGGAATTTCGCGGGCGGGCCGAAGTCCACACGTTTTCCGCCGTCATGTGCTGGGCTGCCTGCAACACCCTTGCCCGCATTGCCGGTCATCTGGAGCTGCCCGAGCGCCAACAGCACTGGACACGGACATCACGCCGGATCCATGAACACATCTGCTCCGAAGGCTGGAGTGATACACGTCAAAGCTTTGTCTCCTCGCTGGGTGGCGATGCCATGGATGCATCACTGCTTTTATTGCAGCGCCTCGGCTTTTTGAGCGCTGATGATCCACGCTTCAAGGCAACCGTGGAAGCCATTGAGCAGGAACTTCGGATCGATGACTTTTTTTACCGCTACATTGCTCCAGATGATTTTGGTGTGCCGGATGTATCCTTTACTGTATGCAACTTCTGGTACATCGATGCGCTGGTGGCGCTGGGCCGAAAGGATGAGGCCCGAAGGCTCTACCAGCGCATGGTCGAATTGAGAAACCGCTTCGGTCTACTGTCGGAAGATGTGGACCCGCGTACCGGCGAGCTCTGGGGAAACTTCCCGCAGACCTACAGCATGGTAGGTCTGATCAATTCGGCCAGACTTTTAAGTAAACCATGGGAGGATATCTTTTGAGTAACAGTGAACAGGACAGCCAGTTGATCGTTGTCTCCAACCGCGTCCCCAATCCGGACGGCGGCAGCGGTAACCAGGGAGGGTTGGCTGTTGGCGTAATGACGGCATTGCAGCAGGCTGACGGCCTGTGGCTTGGCTGGAACGGCAGCATCGACGATGATGAGCATGCCAGGCTGGAGCATTACGACTTTGATGGTGTTCGCTTTGCCACCTTTCCTCTGACGGAAAACGATCACAAGACCTATTACACCGGCTTTTCCAATGAAATGCTCTGGCCGCTGTTTCACTATCGTCCTGACAAGGTCGAATACAGTCGGGAAAATCTTGAAGGCTATCTGCGTGTCAATCAGCGTTTCGCTGACCACCTCATGCCGTTGATCAAGGACAATACTCGTGTGTGGGTACATGACTACCATCTTGTGCCGCTGGGTCATTACCTGAGAGAAACCGGTGCCGACGCGCCACTGGGGTACTTCCTTCACATTCCCTTTCCCCCCTGGGATGTACTGCGCATCCTTCCGGATTACGAAAATCTGCTGCGGTATCTGAGCGCTTATGACCTGATTGGCCTTCAATCCGATGTCGATCTCAAGAACTTCAAGGATTGCATGACCATGGCCCTTGACGCCGTCGAACACGATGACGGCATGCTGGAGGTTGATGGCCGCCGCTTCAGGGCGGAAAGCTATCCGATTTCCATTGATGTTCAGGCAGCCCAGGAAATGGCCCAGGCCGGCGTCACCTCATCGGCCGGCAAGCGACTGCAGCGCTCACTGGGGGATCGTCCGCTGGTGATGGGTGTGGACCGTCTGGATTACAGCAAGGGCGTTTACAAGCGCTTCCAGGCCTTTGAGCGCCTGCTCGAAAAGCAGGAGCATCAGCGGGGCAATGTCGTCTTTATCCAGATCTCACCGCCCTCACGAACCGATGTTCATGAATATGCCCAGTTGCGCACCACACTTGAGCGTGTAGCCGGCCATGTTAACGGACGTTTTGCCGATTACGACTGGACTCCGCTTCGCTATCTGAATCGTGGTTACAGCCGTGAAGCCATCATGGGCTTTTTACGCATGAGCCGGGTGGGCTTTCTGACACCGCTGCGTGATGGCATGAACCTGGTCGCCAAGGAGTTTGTGGCTGCCCAGGACCCGGAAGACCCGGGCGTGCTCATCATCTCGCATCTGGCCGGCGCTTCCTGGGAGCTGGGCAAGGGAGCGCTGGTCTGCAATCCCTACGACATCGATGGTGTGGCCGACATGCTGGAACAGGCCCTGACAATGTCACTGGACGAGCGCAAGACCCGATGGCGTACCATGATGGATGTGCTGGAAAACAATGACATCCATCACTGGAGCCAGAACTTCCTGGATGAACTGATGGATGTCAGGCTCAACCGTTCGGCAACCTGACGTCACTCTCACCCGGTAGTAAATTCATTGTGTATCGAGGTCTCGGCCTGCTCCATGGCCGCGACCTCGACATGTGCCACCCGTGCATGGGGTGGCCCCTTGTCAAGCCAGGCTATCAATGCCTGCACGGCAGACCTGTCCCCTTCAGCCAGTACATCCACGCGCCCATCTTCCAGATTGCGGGCATAGCCACCAAGTCTGAGCTCTCGGGCCTTTTCCCGAGTCGCGTAACGAAACCCCACACCCTGCACGTGCCCGCTGACAACCGCTTTTTGTCGGTACATGCTTTCGACTCCCTGTCGTTGGTTCAGCGATACAGCCTGGTGGATAAAGGACAGCGGTTCAAATTGCACCTGTCTGTGGAACCGGCATAATACCTTCGTTACATATGCCTTTTACGATGTCCCGAAAGAGAACCTGTATGCCTGAGAAGGTGTTTGATTGCCTGGTCTTCATTGGCCGTTTCCAGCCCCCTCACCGTGGGCACATTGAAGTGATCGCACAGGCACTTTCAAAAGCCGAACAGGTCATTGTGCTGATAGGTTCCGCCTGGCAGGCTCGTTCCCTGCGCAATCCATGGACATTCGATGAACGCGCCGAGATGATTCGAGCCTGTATTGGTAGTGAGGATCAGAGCAGACTGACCATGGTGCCCCTGCTTGATGCCCTGTACAACGATGATATCTGGGTGCGCGACGTTCAGAAAAAGGTGCGGGACCTGGCCATGCAGCCTGCACAGAAGCTGCCGAAGATAGCCCTGATCGGAGCACGTCAGACTCGGTCGAATTATTTTCTGACCCTGTTCCCCCAGTGGCAGTCCGTAAGTGTCGATCCACTGGACGGCATTTCCTCGGAAGATATCCGCGTCCCATTGTTCCACGATGCCGACACCGCCAGAGCGTACCTCGCCCAGACACCACACCCCACGCTCGAGGCGCCGGTGACGGCGCGACTGTCGCAGTTTATGGACACTGAACACTGGCAGGCCCTGCATCAGGAACGTCAGCTTCTAGAGCAGTATCAACGCGCCTGGCAGGATACGCCTTATCCCCCCATGTTCATTACCGTCAATGCGGTGGTGGTGCAGTCCGGGCATGTCCTGCTGGTCGAACGACGAGCCGCACCAGGCAAGGGGCTTTATGCCCTGCCTGGCGGATTTGTTCAGCCTCAGGAACGGCTGGAGGATGCCTGTTTTCGAGAGTTGCGGGACAACATTCGGCTCAAGGTACCGGAACCGGTACTTCGAGGGTCCCTAAGGGCTCATCGCCTGTTTGATGACCCCCATCGCAGCTGGCGGGGCCGAACACTGGCACAGGCCTTTTATCTGGCACTGCGCCCGGAGCAACGACTGCCCGAGGTGCGCATGCCACGCACCTCGCGTCACAAGGCTGTCTGGCTACCCCTGGCCGATCTCGATCCGGAACAGCTGTTCGAGGATCACTTTTTCATCATTCAGAGTTTTCTGGGATTACCTGCAGGTTATAACGCCTCCTGAGCAACGTTCAGGGGCTTTCCAGAAAGTCCCTGGGCAGTTTCTGCAAACGCTTCCAGAGCCGCTCGACGCCTGGCTTGTGCACCAGCGAGCACCGATACAGCCGGATCTCCAGAGGAATATCCCACTGTTCGCCACCGGCCCGCACCAGCCGATGATGATGCAGGTCATCCCGAATACAGAACTCGGGAATCCACGCCACCCCCGCGCCCTCAAGGGCCATGCCCTTCAACCCCTCGGCCATCGCCGTTTCATAGACCGTCTTGAGCCGCATTCGCAACGGGTCATTTTTCAGTAGCATGCGCACGCTGCGTCCCAGAAAGGCGCCCTGGCTATAGCTCAGAAAAGGCAACGATCCGGAAGAATCAAGGGAAAAGGACGGTGCGCCGTCCTCGTTGGGCACGCTGATCGGTACCATCCGCACCTGAGCAACCGAAAAGGAGGGAAAGGCTTCACTATCGAGCTGCATGGTGGCGTAAGGATCATGGTAGGCCAGCATCAGGTCACAGTTGCCTTCACGCAGCACATGGATCGCATCACCGACGTTCATGGCCGTCAATCGTGTCGGCAATTCACCGACGCCCTTTTGCAGCCGTGAGATCCACTTTGGATAAAACCCGAGGGCCAGCGAATGTGCTGCCACGATATCCAGCGCCTCATTGGCCATTTCCAGCCCGCGCAGATGCCCCAGGCATTCACTTAACTGCTCGACCAGGTTACGCGCCGTGATCACGAACAGCTGCCCTTCCGGCGTCAGGGTGACCGGCGTAGTCGAGCGGTCTACCAGCTGCGCGCCCACGGCCTGCTCAAGTGAGCGAATACGGCGACTGAATGCCGGCTGAGTGACATGACGCTGACGCGCCGATGCAGAAAAGCTGCGCGTATTGGCCAGCGCCACAAAGTCTTCCAGCCATTTCGTTTCAAGATTCACAATCGCCGTCCTGCTCGTCACCGATGCAGACCGTCCGGTCTGTTGTTATTGAATCGGCGCGGCCAGATATGCCGCCCGGGAGATGATCTTGCGCCACAGCGGGCGCGACTGTACCTCATCCAGAGATACTTCACGGCTTACCTTGAAATCCTGCTCGAGCATGACCTCGACCGACCGGGCAAATGCCGGAGAGGGAATATACGCAGTAATCTCGAAATTAAGCCTGAACGACCGGTTATCCAGATTCACGGTACCCACTGATGCGGTATCGTTATCGACCAGAAACACTTTCTGGTGCATGAACCCCGGCTGGTAGCGATAAATACGAACGCCGGCGTTGATCATGTCGGGCAAAAATGAAAATGCCGACAGAAACACCAGCAGGTGATCAGGATGCTCCGGCATCAGTACCCGCACATCCACCCCTCTGAGGGCAGCCAGTTTCAAGGCGTCCTGAACACCCTGGTCCGGAACAAAATACGGGCTGGTAATCCAGAAACGGTAATGCGCGCCATGAATGGCCTGCTGAATGATCAGGCTGGCGGTTTCCTGATGATCTGCCGGACCGGAAGGAACAATCACGACATGGTGATCTCCATGGCTGGACAGGCGCGGCGTCCAGTTCAGGGCAAGAATGGTACCGGTGGCCCAGTGCCAGTCTTCCCAGAATGCTTCCTGCAGTCCCAGCACTGCCGGGCCGGTCAATGTCATGTGCGTATCCCGCCAGTGACCATAGCGCGGGCTTTCCCCCATGTATTCATTACCGACATTCAAACCACCGACCCAGCCGCGCAGCCCATCGGCAATCATGATCTTGCGGTGGTTGCGGAAGTTGACCTGAAAACGGTGACGCCAGCCGCGGGACGACCCGAACCGGGAGACCTCGACACCGGCCGTCTGCAGTTCGACCAGATAAGCCTCGGGCAGCTTGCGGCTGCCGATCTCATCATACAAAAAGCAGACACGTACCCCGCGCTCGGCGCAGCGGCACAGGCGGCGCTTCAACTCCTGCCCCAACCGGTCATCGCGCACAATGAAGAACTGAATAAGCAGATAATTCTCGGCCCGTTCAATTCCTCTGAACAGGCTGTCAAAGGTCGCCTGACCATCAATCAGCAATTCGGGATGATTGCCCCGGGACATCGGCATCATAGCGAGTCGCTCGACCGCGACCAGACGACGCTCATCGCTTTCGGGGCGGGAAAAGAACGGCGTAAGATCACGACGAAAGCGGGTGAGTACCTGACGAAGCGATGAATCCCGCTCTTCCCGCGCTGATACATAGCCGTAAAACCGCGGTCTGCCGAAAACCCAGTAGGCAGGCAGCGCAAGATAGGGGAAGGTCAGCAGGGAAATGATCCACGCGATGGCGCCCTGGGACGTCCGGCTCGACATCAACGCCATCAGTGCAGAGAGTGTTCCAAGCACATGAAAGATGATGATGATTACACCACCCAGTATCGCGGTCATCGTGGTGCCTGCCTGTTGAGACCCAATGGAAAAGCCAGGGCAAGCCCTGGCTGACATTCATGCATGGTGCGAAGGATACACGAGGTATGCGCTCAAAGGGAGCGATACCCCCTGCCCGTCACCCCTGCTGTGCAATAATATCCCGCCACTTCGCCGGGCCACTCTGATGCACGGAATTACCGCCGGCATCCACTGCAACCGTCACCGGCATGTCCTCGACATCAAACTCGTAGATGGCTTCCATGCCCAGGTCCTCGAACGCAACCACGCGGGACCTTTTAATCGCCTGAGCCACCAGATAGGCCGCTCCGCCGACCGCCATCAGATAGGCCGCCTTGTGATCACGAATGGCTTCAATGGCTACCGGGCCACGCTCGGCCTTGCCGATCATGCCGGCCAGACCGGTCTGCTCCAGCATGGTACGAGTAAACTTGTCCATGCGAGTTGCCGTGGTCGGGCCTGCCGGACCCACGGCTTCGTTACCAATGGGATCAACCGGGCCCACGTAATAGATAAAGCGTCCCTTCAGATCAACCGGCAACGACTCGCCCCGACCCAGCATATCCACCATGCGCTTGTGCGCGGCGTCACGACCGGTCAACAGCTTGCCGGACAGCAGCAGCGTATCACCAGGCACCCAGCTCTGGATCTCCTCGGCGGTTACCGTGTCCAGGTTCACCCGCTTGACGCCCTCGCCCGCTTCCCAGGTAATATCAGGCCAGTCATCCAGTGACGGTGCCGGCAACTCCGCTGCGCCACTGCCATCGAGGGTAAAATGTACGTGCCGGGTAGCGGCACAGTTGGGAATGATCGCCACCGGCTTGTTGGCGGCATGGGTCGGGTAATCCAGCACCTTGATGTCCAGCACCGTGGTCAATCCGCCCAGTCCCTGTGCGCCGATGCCGGTCTGGTTGACCTTGTCGAACAGCTCGAGACGCAACTCTTCACTGCGCGTAGTGGCGCCACGAGCCTTCAGCTCCTGAATGTCGATCGGCTCCAGCAGGGATTCCTTGGCCAGTTGCATTGCCTTCTCGGCCGTGCCGCCAATGCCGATGCCCAGCATGCCCGGCGGACACCAGCCAGCCCCCATTTTGGGGATCTGTTCCAGCACCCAGTCCACGACGCTGTCCGACGGGTTCAGCATGGCAAACTTGGACTTGGCTTCACTGCCACCTCCCTTGGCCGCCACATGAATCTCGACGGTATTTCCCGGCACCAGCTTGTGATGAATGATGGCTGGCGTATTGTCCCTGGTATTCTGGCGCTTGCCATCCGGGTCGGCCAGCACGGAAGCCCGCAGGATGTTATCCGGCAGGAGATAGGCGCGCCGCACCCCTTCATTGACCATGTCGTCCAGGCTCATCTCGGCATCCCAGCGTACATCCATGCCCACATGCACGAATACCGTAACAATGCCGGTATCCTGACAGATGGGACGGTGGCCAGTGGCACACATGCGCGAGTTGATCAAAATCTGTGCAATGGCATCCCGCGCCGCTGGATTTTCTTCCCGCTCGTAGGCCGCATTCATGGCCTGAATGAAATCCTTTGGATGGTAATACGAGATGTACTGCAACGCATCGGCGACGCTATCGATAACGTCGTCCTGACGAATCACGGTCATTAAGGGTACTCCTCATCATTTTTTGGTCAAAAAAGACGACGGTCAGCGTCCTTTCAGCGGCAAAAGTATACTGGAAACAAACCGTCAATGTCCCTTGAGCAGGCACTCTAAATGGGACCCGAAAAAAGATAACGGTATAAATCAGGATTGGCAGTGGGGACAGTAATACAGCCGACGTGAATTACAGGGGCGCTTTTCCACCAGCGTGCCACAGGCAAAACAGGGCTCACCCGCCCGATTGAATACAGCATGACGCCACACACTGCGTCTGAAACCCTGCGCCTGCAGCGGCGCACGCCACTCGGGTGTGTTGGTTACTCCGGCCTCACGCCAGGCCTGTACTGTTATTTGACGCATCATGTCTGCCAGTCGGGTGATGGCGCGAGTCGATAATTCATTCGGCCGCCAGTGCTCACGAAGCCCGGCGTAGAACAGTATCTCGGAGCGCAGATAGTTGCCGATACCAGCCACCAGCCCCTGATCCAGCAAAAGCGACCCAATCTGGCGTCCAGCGAAGCGCCTTGACGTCAACCGCTCGACCAGGGCGTCGGTCTGCACATCGTGAGTAAGCAAGTCAGGTCCCAGCCGGGACAAAAACGGATGCGTCGGCAGGTCATGTTCGTCCCACAGCGAAATGCTCGAGGCACTGTAAAGTCTGGCCACATGAGTAGAGGTAGCCAGTGCAGCCCGCAATGAACGGGTCGATGACAATGGCTGCTCACGTCGTTCAATCCGCCAGCGTCCGTACAACTGATTATGGCTGTACAGCACCTGCCCATTGTCAAAGTGGGTTAAAAGCGCCTTGCCCCAGCTGTCGACATGAGTTACCCGATGAGAAAGCAGCTGAATTTCAGCCGGTTTGAGTTCTGCAAAGGCAAACCAGACATCCGCAAGCGGCCGCCCCGCCAGCACACGATTCAATCGGTCGGCCACGCGACGAATTTCCGGTCCTTCGGGCATCGGTATCAGGCCTCCCTGCCTGTGATGTGTAATACGCTACTGAAGCATGACGTCACTACTTGAATTCGATCAGCCGCTCGTTGAGGGCATGAATCTGATCACGTAATCCAGCGGCCTTTTCAAACTCCAGGTTCTGCGCGGCCTCATACATCCTGTCTTCCAGTTGCGACAGCCGTTCCGTCAGCTGAGCAGCACTCATGGATTTAAGATCGTCAATGCCCAGGTTCGCCTCATCATTACCCTGGCTCTTGCGCCCACGAGTCTTCTTGCTGCCCGGGGCCTGAGCGCCTTCCATGATATCGGCCACGCTTTTGGTAATGGTCCTCGGAGTTATATTGTGCTCTTCGTTGAACGCCAGCTGTTTTTCCCGCCGCCGTGCCGTTTCATCCATGGCCCGCTGCATGGAACCGGTAACACGATCACCGTAGAGGATGGCCTTGCCATGGGCGTTACGCGCTGCACGGCCGATGGTCTGGATCAGGGAACGATCAGACCTTAGAAATCCTTCCTTGTCGGCGTCCAGAATGGCCACCAGCGAGACTTCCGGGATATCCAGTCCTTCACGCAGCAGGTTGATGCCTACCAGCACGTCAAACTTGCCCAGCCGCAGATCGCGAATGATTTCAACACGTTCGACGGTATCAATGTCCGAGTGCAGATAACGTACCCGAATATCATGCTCGGCCAGGTACTCGGTCAAATCCTCGGACATCCGCTTGGTCAGCGTGGTAACCAGTACCCGCTCTCCGACCTCAAGGCGAATGCGAATCTCGGAAAGCAGATCGTCTACCTGAGTGGTCGCCGGACGCACCTCGATTTCAGGATCCACCAGCCCGGTCGGCCGTACCACCTGCTCCGCAACCTGATCGGCATGCTCCTGCTCATACGGACCCGGTGTGGCAGAGACGAAAATGGTCTGGGGCAGGATGCCTTCCCACTCTTCGAAGGTCATCGGGCGATTATCCAGCGCCGAAGGCAGCCTGAAACCGTATTCCACCAGGGTTTCCTTTCGCGAACGGTCGCCTCGATACATCCCGCCAACCTGGGGAACACTGACGTGAGACTCATCAATGAAAACCAGCGCGTCCTTGGGCAGGTAGTCGAAAAAGGTCGGAGGTGCATGGCCGGGCTCACGGCCGGACAGATAACGAGAGTAGTTTTCAATGCCATTGCAGTACCCCAGCTCCAGCATCATCTCGATGTCGTACAGGGAACGCTGTTCAAGCCGCTGGGCCTCGACCAGCTTGTCGTGCTTGCGCAGATAGTCGAGGCGCTCCTTCAGCTCATCCTTGATGGAATCAACAGCCTGCAGGATGGTGTCACGCGGCGTGACGTAGTGGCTTTTCGGGTAGATGGTCATCCGTGGCACCTTGCTGGCCACTTCGCCGGTCAGCGGATCAAACAGGCTGATGGTATCGATCTCATCATCGAATAGCTCTACCCGCACTGCCTGCTCATCGGAGTCTGCCGGAAAGATATCGATGACATCACCCCGTACCCGGTATGTACCACGCCGGAAATCCATGTCGTTGCGCGTATACTGAAGCTCTGCAAGCCGCCTCAGGAAGGCTCGCTGATCAATCTGCTCACCGCGATTGAAATGGAGCCGCATCTTCAGGTACTGATCCGGATCCCCCAGGCCGTAAATCGCCGAGACCGATACCACAATCAGTGCATCGCGACGCTCAAGCAGGGCCTTCGTCGCCGACAGGCGCATCTGTTCGATGTGATCATTGATGGAGGCATCCTTTTCGATGAAGGTATCGGATGACGGTACATAGGCCTCGGGCTGATAATAATCATAATAGGAAACGAAATACTCGACGGCGTTGTCCGGAAAAAAGGCCTTGAACTCACCGTAGAGCTGGGCTGCCAGCGTTTTGTTGGGTGCCATGACAATCGCCGGGCGCTGAAGGGTTTCCACTACGTTGGCCATGGTGAATGTCTTGCCGGAACCGGTCACGCCCAGAAGCGTCTGGAAGGCAAGCCCCGCCTCAATACCATTGACCAGCGAGGCAATGGCTGCAGGTTGATCACCGGCCGGCTGATACGATGACTTGATTTCAAACGCCTTGTTGCTCATGAAGCCTCCATGCATAAAAAAACAGTGACGCTGCGTACGCACCGCCACTGTATATATAGCCACCCCCTGCATCTTGCAAGGGTATCAGCCCATCAACACATTCATCCCTTGCGTGCCTTGAAGCCGAGCGGGCTCAGCGCCCGATTGACCTGCTCCAGCGAGGTCTGACCGTCGACATGGGCAAATGACAACCCGATTTCAACGCTGTCAACGCCGTCAAGCATCATCAATGCCGTCGTGGCCTGGTTCACATCATCTGTCGTCTTGAGTCCTTCAAGGGTAAAGGCCATGGCCATACCGGTATCTCCTGTCTTGACTTTAGCCACTCTGGGCCCCATCACAAGGTAACAAAACGATGACCCTATCGCAGCAACAGTCACGCGGGAGCCTTGCATGAACGACAGGACCGATACGACCCCGACCCTCGGGTCCACCTTCAGCATCATCGAGTTTGCGGGGGCCGATAGCGCAAAATTGCTGGAAGGCCAGGGGTCTGCCGCCACCGCCAGCGCCAACGGGCATTTCGCCCCTTTAGTATGCTTCTGCACTCCCAAGGGCCGCATGCTGGCCAATGGACAGCTGATTCGGCGCGATGAAACCACCTACTGGTTACTGACAACCGCTACCCTGGCCGAAGACCTGCTGACCCACCTCAAGAAATTTGCCGCCTTTTACAAGACAACCCTACGTCTGAGAAGTGAGTTGGCCATTCAGGGATTCATTGCACCGGACGCGACGCTGCTTGATGGCCCCCTGCCGGATACGGCATGGCACACCAGTGCCTGTCAGGACGGCGTACTGATACGCCACCCGGGAGAACACACAAGAATCCTGCGCATTGCCGAACAGCCACTGGATACCGGCATCCATGCCGATACTGCCTCTTGGCAGCTTGAAGATGTCAGAGCCGGGGTCTATTGGCTGGAACATACCCAGCGTGAACAGTGGCTCCCGCAAATGATCAACTGGGAAGCTCTGGGTGGAATAAGCTTCAGGAAGGGATGTTATACCGGTCAGGAAGTGGTAGCGCGGGCCCATTACCGCGGACAGGTCAAGAAACGCCTGATGCATCTGGCAACCGGCACGCTGGTTCAGGATATCCATCCGGGCGACCCGGTCGAAAATGATGCAGGCAAGAATGTCGGTACCGTTCTGCGTGTCGCTGACGGTGAACACCAGCAGGAACTGCTGGCCGTGGTTAATGTCGCGGCACTGGACGCCCCCATGCTGACCTGTGGCCATGCACTGACTCAGGTGCCCCTGCCATACCCACTTGAGCGTCTGGACCCTGAAAGCCTGGTGCACTCCCCGTCCTGAAGCACGACGCCTGAAAGTCCCGCACACATGCTTTTCAGGGGCACTGACAGGTATAGCCTGTCGGTGCCCCTGTCCGTCTCATCCCTGGCAACTGCTCGATCAGGGAGCGCGTCGACGCTGGTGCAGCTCCCGGTTGCGATGGCTCGCCCGAGGAGACTTGCGAAGCGCCACGGTCGTTGCCCCTACGCCGCCCTGATGTGTCTGGGCACTGGCAAAGGCCTGCACCTCTTCAAACTGCTGTAACCACTTCACCACATAGGAGCGAACGATATTGGCATGGCTGGCATCGTCACGCCCCCTGCCATGAATGATCAACAGCGTACGAAGCTCATGGTCAAAAGCCTCGCGAATAAAGGCAAAGACCTCACGGCGACACTCCTCAAGAGAACGGCGAGTGATATTGATACGGGCATCAACGTGATACCGGCCCTGACGCAACTTGTCGATCACGCCGGTCTGAATACCATCACGGCGATATTCCACGGGATCATTGGCGGGAAGCAGCTCCACGAATTCATCGGACAGGAAGTTGCTGGTCTGCTCGGCACGCTGCGCACTTTCACGGCGGGCCAGTTGTGCCTCGGTGGGAGGCCCCGGCGGCTTGATCGGCACCACCCTGTCCCGGGGTTTCAGGGGGATCACCCCGGCCATTTCCTTCGAAAACAGCACCTGATCGTCGTTATCATCCATCGTTGTCGCCCTCTAGCTGTGACATACATGGGTGCAAGGTACGTCACTACTATCGTCGGAGAAGGCGCTTGCGTCCAGTCCCGGGTGAGGTGATGTTGCGGTCGGCATCATGCTCGTGAAAATAAGAGTTCAACGGGTGGCGCGTTGCGGTTGAACGCTGCAGCGCCAGCGCCGCCAGCGCCTGCTGTACCGGCTGAAAGCGAGGGTCAGGGACGTTCTGTTCGTCCTTTCTAGTCCAGCCGATATGTTCAATCACCTCACTGAGTGGGAGCTCATCAAGAGAGCGTGCCAGCACCCACCCTCCCTGATTGCTTTGTACCACCCATCCCTGCTCGACCATCGACGCCATCAGCGTTCGGTAATGACCGCCGACCAGCCGGCGCACCTGCCCCAGTGACAGGTGTCCCCCTGATTTCCGCTGTTCATCGAGCCGCCATAACAGCCCCAGTGACTGCCAGAAGGGAGACCAGTGACGCCAGTCCGCCCGGGAAGATTCACCCAGCAGGGCCGTGATTTCAGCACCTGCCAGCACCAGCGACCAGCTCAGATACACCCACAGCAGAAATAGCGGTACGGCCGCAAACGCACCATAAATCACTTGGTAGGACGTGAAGTGACCGACAAAGATCGAGAACCCGAACCGGGCAGCCTCGAAGGCAATCGCCATGAAAAGCGCTCCCAGAGCGGCATCACGCGCCCTGACACGAGTGCTGGGCACGGCCATGTACAAAAAGAAGAAGGCAGCCAGGCTCAACAGCGGTGGCACCCCCATCAGCAACAGATCCTGACCACCAAACAAGGACGCGGCTCGATTGAAAAACCGCAATGAGGCCAGATAGGACGACAGCGCAAAACCCGCGCCAATCAAGAAGGGTCCAAGGGTCAGTACCGCCCAATAGATCACGAAGCTGGCCAGCCCGCGCCGATGCGTCGTCACCTGCCAGATTTGATTAAATGCCTGCTCAATGGTGTACATCATCAAAAGGGAGGTCACGAACAGAAATCCCACCCCGAATGCCGTCAACTGTCGTGCCTGCGACGAAAACTCGGTCAACTTCTCGAGTACCACCTCTCCCGTGGCCGGTAGGAACTGCTGAAACACATAGGTTTGAAGCTGATCACCCACGCCCTGGAAACTGGGAACCGCAGAAAGCATCGCATACAGCACGGTCGTCAGCGGCACCACGGCAAACAGGGTGGTATATGTCAGCGACGCAGCAGTACGCAGGCCATCATGCGCCATGAAACGTCTGAACACGGTGACTACCGCTCGCCCTGTACGACGGGTTCTGACGCCTGGTGTCCAGTATTGTGACAGACGCGAATACCACACTAGAATGCACTCCCATTGATCATCAGGGTTCGAACCTGCCATGGTTGAGATACCTTATCACACCGACCGGCGCGCTCGACGCCATGCGCCCTTTCAGGAACCGACATGACAACACCTTATGTACTTGTTCTTTATTATTCCCGCCAGGGAGCGACCCGTGCGCTGGCAGACTGCATGGTGGCAGGCATCGAGTCCGTTGCCGGGGTAGATGCTCGCCTGCGCACGGTGCCGTCCGTATCCACGACCTGTGAAGCCACGGAAGCTGAAATCCCTCCCGAAGGGGCTGTCTACGCGACCCTGGAAGATGTCAGGCACTGCGCCGGGCTGGCACTGGGCAGCCCGACCCGCTTTGGCAACATGGCAGCACCGCTCAAGTACTTTCTCGACGGCACCAGCGAGCTGTGGATGACCGGCGCACTGGTCGACAAGCCGGCGGGCGTCTTTACCTCGACCGCCAGCCTGCATGGCGGGCAGGAAACGACCCTGACCAGCATGATGACCCCACTTCTTCACCATGGCATGGTACTGGTGGGTGTGCCCTACAGTGTAACGTCACTGTTCGATACTACCCGCGGGGGAACACCCTACGGCGCGACACACGTCAGTGGTGACAGTGACGAAGCCACGCTCGACACCCATGAAAAGGCCATCGCTCACGCGCAGGGGGTCAGACTGGCCCGTCTGGCGCTGGCGCTGCATACAGGCCGCACGGAGGCGTCATGACACCCGAAGCTCAACCCGCAAAGCGCCCGATGCCGGTCATCGTGTCCTACACCGTCCTCATGGTGATCGCCATCGCCAATGGCCTTTGGCTGATGGCACTACACAACGTCGAGCCGCTGCCGGTAGTCATCCGACTGGCCCCCCTGGCACTTCTTGCCACCGTTTTCTGGCTACCCCGCACTCGCGGGTTTGTATGGCTGGCCTTTGTCGGCCTAATCTATGCAATACAGAGTATCCTGATGATCAAGGCGCCGGGACAGTGGCCCTGGTCCGTCGCCGAAACCCTGGCCGCCAGTGCATTGCTTATTACCGCGCTGAAACAGGCCAGACGGCTCAGGCATGCTGAACGACACGCCGAGACGACAGGCAAAAGGACAACAAAATGACTCAGGACATTGCCAACCTGCGACGAGACTATGACGGCGACACGCTGGATACAGCCAATACGCCCGCGTCTCCGTTCCCGCTGTTTTCCGAATGGCTTCGTGCCGCCGTCGACAGTGACAACCTTGATGCCAACGTCATGACCCTGGCGACTGCCGACGGCAGCGGACGGCCTCATGCGCGGATTGTGCTGCTCAAGGGGTTTGATGAAAGCGGCTTTGTATTTTATACCAGTTACCAGAGTCACAAGGGAGGAGAACTCTCCAGTAACCCCTTGGCATCACTGGTATTCTGGTGGCCTACCCTCCAGCGTCAGGTACGCATCGAGGGCAGCGTGGAACAGGTCGAAAGGGAGCGCTCCGAGGCGTACTTTCACAGCCGCCCACGCGAAAGCCAGCTTGGCGCATGGGTCTCCCAGCAAAGCGTGGAAATCCCGGATCGCCAGTGGCTTGATGACCGCCAGCACCGCTTTGAAAGCGCCTATGCCGACAGTGAGGTGGAGCGTCCCGCCCACTGGGGCGGCTATCGGGTCAAGCCGGACATGATCGAATTCTGGCAGGGTCGGCCGAGCCGGCTTCATGATCGAGTACGTTACCGCCGCCATGGCAGTGACGACGAATGGAGCAAGGTACTGCTCGCGCCCTGACCCCACGACCGGCGGCCGGCTATCCCACCCACGGGCTGGCCGCCGGTCATTTGCCCAGACGCTGACGCTGCCAGGCCGTTGAAGGTTCGTTGAGCATCAGGCGGGCATTGATCACCCCCTCATCCATATCCAGCGACGTGGTAAATCCGACGCTGATCACCAGCGCGCGCATGGCCCGGTTTTCCGGCGCAATCTTGCCATACATCTCAAGCGTGCCCACGTGCCGGCTATAGCGAATCAACTGCTCCATCAACAGGCGCCCCGCGCCCTGTCCATGCATGTCATCGCGCACAATGATGGCAAACTCGGTACGCACATTGTCCGGATCATTCCAGACCCGAGCGACGCCCAGCATGTCGGTGTCTGCGTCATTCACCAGCAGAAAGGCCATCTGACGGTCATAATCAAGCTGCGTCAACCGTGACAAATCGACCTGAGAGAGCTGAGGCTTGTCGCGGAAATAGCGAAAGCGAATGCTTTCACGAGAAAGCCGAGTATGAAATTCAGTTACAAGCGCTGCATCTTCTTCCCGTACCGGACGCAACCGGGCCTGCTGCCCCTTGCCAAGGGTGACGTTTCGCTGCCACTCCTCCGGATAGGGCATGATGGCAAAGGGCGTGGGTGGACCGATCGACAGCCGATAGCTGTCGGCACGAAGCTCTCCGGCGGTCGTAACCTCCAGCGGATTGATATCCAGTACCGCAAGATGTGGCAGATCCGTTGCCATGTGCGACAGGGTAACCAGCAGCCGTGACAACTGATCCTGCAGGTTATCGGGCGCCTCGGACTGGTGTGCAAGGATGGACCAGACACTGCTTTGCTCGATCAAGGCAGCCGCCAGCGCATTATTGAGAGGCGGCAGTGCCACCTGACGATCAGCGGCCTCATCCAGGTGGTGGCCTGCCCGGCCAAAGAATACCACCGGGCCAAACGTGGCATCTCGCGTAATGCCACAGCTGATACTCATCGCTGGCACGTCGTCGCGCCTGGGCTGAATGCAGGCGCTGAACGGGATCAGATTCCTGTCTTGACACCAGGCCCGCTGCCGCGCCCCTTCATCGGCCAGCGCGCTCGGCGTGGCTATCGAGGTGTTTCCCCCGGCATTGATCACATCATCGTTGAAGGGCTGGCAGTTTGCCGGGTGTATCAACCGCAATCGCCAGGGGGGTGAAAAAGGCGGCAGCGATATCGTTTCAGCATTCAGGTAATCATAATGAGCCGGGGTAATGGCCATGCCATACCCTTCCAGCACCTGGCCACATTCCTCATGGGTCAACGCCGAGCGCCGGCGATCAAAGGCCTGCTGAATCAGGTGCCGCGCCTGATCACGTCGTGCAGGTGTACCGGGGAGCTGAACGGCAGGGGGTGTCTGGCGAAGCAGATGCTGTACCTGGCGATAGCGGGCCATCAACATCAGTCCATCGATGGCCTTCTCGGGCGAACGGTAGTGCGCCACCCCGGCCCGCTGACACAACTGCCGCGCTTCGCGGGCATCCTGAAGCCCCATCCAGCAACTCATCCAGGCACTGCGCATGTCCGGCCTCAATGCCAGCAGGCGCTCTGCCACCTCCCGGGATGGCGCCATGCGCGTGGGCACATGAATGGTCAGTACTACATCCACGCCGGGATCATCAGCCACCAGCCTGACGGCACGCTCGAACCGCTCCGGCGTAGCCAGGCTGCCGACATCCACTGGATTATGACCACTCACACTCACGTCCAGCCCCTCGTCGGACAGTGCCTGTCTGCAGGCCGAAGACAGCTCGGCCAGAACGCCACCCTGACGCGCCAGCTCATCCATGGCCAGCAGCGCAAGTCCCAGCCCGTTGGAAACCAGCACCACCCGCTCGCCGGCCAGTGCAGGCAGGCGGGTCAGTGTATCCAGCGCATCCATCAGGCCATCGGAGTGTGCCACGCGCAGCACCCCGGCGCGGGACAGGGCGGCATCAAAGACCTGATCACGCCGTGACAGCCCGGGAGCAAGGGGACGACCGGACAGATCCGTTGAAGCACATCGCCCACTTTTGATTGCAACCACCACGTGGTGGCGCGCCGCCTCCCGCAGGGTCGTCATGAAATGCATGGCGTTGGTGATCTGTTCGATATGAAGCACCAGTGCCCGGT
Source organism: Larsenimonas rhizosphaerae (assembly GCF_026240105.1). NCBI lineage: Bacteria > Pseudomonadati > Pseudomonadota > Gammaproteobacteria > Oceanospirillales > Halomonadaceae > Larsenimonas > Larsenimonas rhizosphaerae. The sequence goes on along the minus strand of NZ_JAPIVE010000001.1, from coordinate 808,894 downwards.
AGCCGCCGGTCTGGTTGAAATGATCCAGCACATCGGCAAGCGTCACATCCACACTATCTCCCAGTGCCACCAGGTTGGAAAACCCGATCCCGCGCGCAGCAGCCCAGTCCATCAGGGCGTGCCCCACCATGCCCGACTGCCCAAGATATGCCAGCCGCCCCCGAGCCACCGGTACACTGGCACAGGAGGCGTTAAGGTAATGGCGCGTCGAAACAACCCCCATGCACTCGGGCCCCATGACCCGCACGCCCTTTCGGCGCACGATGTCATGAAGCCGCGATCGAGTGGAGGCCGGGTCATCCAGCCGGCTTTCACTCCACCGGGCACCGCCGGTCAGAATGATGGCCGCCGATACGCCTCGAGCGGCCAGCAGTTCAAGCTGGTCCGGCACGTCATCCACCGGCAGACAAAAGATGACCAGTTCCGCCAACGGAGTAACGGCTTCCAGCAGATTGACCCACTGAACACCCTCCAGCACATCACCGGCCTGACTATCCGGTGCTACTGCCCAGATTTTTCCGCGAAACCCGCCCTCACGCAGATTGAACAATACTGCCTGCGTCAACGCGTCTTCACGGCCTGGCGCCACCACCATGATGGCGCGGGGCCGGAAGAAATGTTCAACGAATTGAACCCCCATTCCCTTATCCAGCATCATGACCTCATCAGGCACTGCTACACTCGACGACCACGACCCCGGACGATGCACGGAGGTCATTCGAACGCCTTGAGCTTCCACGATAGCGCAGCACATCCACCCTGCACAGGAAAGGCCATGATCACCTCGTTCATTCTGCCGGGGCAATGTCGGCGACACATGATTGCCCCGTGGCACCCGGATCATCCTCGCCGTCTGGACGCCATTGAGCGCCAGCTGGCGTTATCCGGTGTCGCTCGGCAGCTCCAGCACTTTGATGCCCTCCCCGTTGCCCCTGATATGCTGCGCCTTGCGCACACCCCGGACTACCTTGCCTTGCTGGCCGATGCTGCAGACAGCGACACCCCGGTGGCTCTGGATGAGGAAACCCTGGTCAATGCAGATAACTGGGACGCGGCTCGCTGCGCTGCCGGTGGCGTGATAAAGGGCGTCAATCAGCTTTTTCGCAATCAGGCGGACAACGTATTCTGTGCCGTACGCCCCCCCGGCCATCACGCCGAGAAGGCGCAGGGCATGGGATTTTGCCTCATCAACAATGTGGCGCTGGCAGCCTGTTATGCGCGCCGGCATTACGATATCCAGCGCATCGCAATCATTGATATCGATGCCCACCAGTGCAATGGCACACTGGATATCCTGGCCCACGACCATGACATACTGATTTGCACCCTGTACCAGCAGGGGCTGTATCCCTGGTCATCCGCCAATGAAAACGCTCCGAACGTAGAGAGCCTGCCGCTGCCGGCCGGCAGTACCGGCCAGCAGGCAAGAGATCGCTGCCTTCACCAGTGGATGCCTCGCATTGATGCGCATCGGCCGGAACTGATTCTCATCAGTGCCGGCTTTGATGCCCACCGTGATGACCCCATGACAGAACTGGCCTTTGACAGCGGTGACTACTTTGACCTGACCCGGGACATACTGGCCATGGCCGAACGCCATGCCAACGGCCGGGTACTATCAGTACTGGAGGGTGGCTACCACCTGGAAAGTCTGGCCCCGTCGGTGAATGCCCATCTGAGCGCCATGATCGGTCTGGAGCGCCCATAACCGTCCTTCGTGTCCCGAGAGCGATCAACGAGACGGGATCAATTTGCCATTAAAAAACGCGCCCGGGGGCGCGTTTTTTCCTTCAGGCAGGATCCGCTCAGTGATACTCGCGAGTCATGACCCGTTCAGCATAGCCCTTGCCGTAGGTCTTCAGCGCCCAGACATACATCGCCAGCCCCGCCAGCATCCAGAGCCCGAACACCAGCCATTCGGTGCTGGTCAGTGCCGAGGGGCTGAACGGTAGATAAAGGCCGGTCATGCCGATCGATAAGAGCACGGCCAGAACGCCTACCAGCTTGCCCTGACGAACAAAAAACGGCCTAGGCATGTCCGGCTCCCGCACCCGCAACACCAGAAACGACAGCGCTACGAACAGGTAGGCAATCACGATCCCCAGGCCTCCGGCATCGACAAGCCAGACCATGGCAGGACGGCCCAGCAATGGCGCCAGACTAGACAGCACTCCGATCAGAATGATCGCATTGGTCGGCGTTCGGTATTTGGGATGAAGCTTCGCCAGCGGCGCCGGCAGCATACCGGCATGCGCCAGAGCATAAATGGCCCGTGACCCACCGATATAAAACGCGTTCCAGCTGGTGATGATGCCTGCCACGCCGGCCAGAATCATCAGCTTCGAAGCCCAGGGTGCCTGAAAGACCTGCTCCATGGCCGCAGGCACCGCCAGCACGCCGCCACCCAGGGAAGAAGCCGGCATCATCAACGAGGTGCCAAACACAATCAGCGCATACCACACGACGGCCAGAATGACCGACAGGGTCAACACACGGCCGATGTCACGAAACGGAAGATTGATTTCCTCCGCCGCCTGGGGAATGACGTCAAACCCGACAAACAGGAACGGCACCATGATCAGGACCGACATGATGCCACCGGAGCCACCGGTAAAAAGGGGCTGAAGTGTAGTGGTCTCACCGGTGAACAGGGCGCCGGTAATGAACAGGACCCCCACCGCCAGAATCAGCAGCGTTACCAGCCGCTGAATCAGCGCTGCCATGGTAACGCCGAAATAATTGATGGCCATCATGATCAGCGAACCGACCACGCCAACCAGCACCCAGGTCAGTTTCACGTCCCAGCCGGACAGGGTCCACAGATGACCGACGGAATAACCTGGAAACAGGCTTTCAACCACGGTAGGCAGCGCCACGGCTTCAAACGCCACCACGCTGATATAGCCCAGCACGATACTCCAGGTACAGATAAAGGAGGCAAAGTGCCCCAGCGCCCGATAACTGTACACATGCTCCCCACCCACCTTCGGCATGGCGGCAGCAAGCTCGGCATAAGTCAAACCGACCAGCACGACGGCAGCACCACCGATCAGAAAGGCTACGATGGCCCCCATGCTTCCGGCATTGACGATAAAATTACCGGTCAGCACGATCCATCCCCAGCCGATCATGGCACCAAAAGCCAGTGCCAATACGTCCTTTCGGGCCAGCACGCGCACCAGGTCACTTGATTCATTGGATGACGACATGGCAACTCCATTATTGTGTAGTTGTAGATATGTTGTTGTGTGGTGCGTCCAGGCAGTGCCTTCCGGAAGGAGAAGCACAGCCACGTGCAACATAATAGCCACACCTGCCAATAATCAAGCCTTTAAGAGATTCCCACGGCCTTTTCAGGCTTATTTTGTATAAAAAATTGCACACCGCAGACTCTCTAAGGAATGAGGCGGTTGAGTCACCCACCAGCCACGCTACACTGGGCCTGATATTCCTATCGACGAAAAGGATTCTTCTGATGATCAATTCCCTGCCTGATGACACTCGCCAGGCCATGGAGGCCGATGCCTTTCGGCAGCTATTGGCCCACCTGGATGCCAACAAGGACGTTCAGAATATCGACCTGATGATTCTGGCCGACTTCTGCCGCAACTGCCTGTCAAAGTGGCTGGTTGCTGCCGGGGAGCGCCAGGGGGTTTCCATCGATTACGACACCGCTCGAGAATACGTCTATGGCATGCCCTATTCGCAATGGAAATCACTGTACCAGGCCGATGCCACTCCCGAACAATTGAATGCTCTCGACGCACGTCAGCAACAAAGGAACCGGACCGACTCATGAAAGACTTCATGCCCCTGAACGTGGCCATATTGACGGTCTCGGATACCCGCACCACCGAAAATGACGGGTCGGGCGATTATCTTGAGGTCGCGCTGACCAATGCCGGCCACCGCTGTGCCGAGCGGCGTATCGTTGCTGACGATGTCTACCGCATTCGGGCCGACGTATCCTGCTGGATTGCCGATCCGGCCATCAACGTGATCATTACCACCGGTGGCACCGGGTTCACCGGTCGAGACACTACTCCGGATGCGCTGGAGCCATTGTTTGATCAACCCATCCCGGGCTTTGGCGAGCTGTTTCGTCAGCTGTCTCGCAAGGAAGTGGGCAGTTCGACCCTGCAAAGCCGCTGCGTGGCAGGATTTGTCAATCACACGCTGATATTTGCGCTGCCAGGCTCGACAAATGCCTGCCGCACCGGGTGGGAGCAGATTCTGATCGAACAGCTCGACAGTCGTCATCAGCCCTGCAACTTTGCCAACCTGGTCAACGGCGGAAGCGGCCATCATGGCTGAATTGCACAGTGTTGATGAGGCCCTGAACGCTACGCTGTCTCTGGCCCGGCGTATGCCAAACGAGCAATGCCTGCTGCACAGGGCCACCGGGCGTGTACTGGCCTGCGATATTCACGCCACCATCGACATGCCACCGTTCGACAACAGCGCCATGGACGGCTACGCCCTGAGAGCGCGAGATGGTGGTCAGGCCCTGACCGTCAGCCAGCGCATTCCGGCCGGCCATGCACCGTCTCCACTTGAAGCAGGCACCTGTGCCCGCATTTTTACCGGTGCACGTCTGCCCGAGGGCGCAGATACCGTCATCATGCAGGAGCAGGTCGAAATAACAGACGAGGGCCAGGCGGTATTTACCGCCGACCTGCCCGTCAGCAACAATATCCGTCAACAGGGCGGAGAACTTCGTCGGGGTAACCGGTTGCTGGCAGCGGGTGCCTGCATCACCCCTGCCGCGCTCGGCCTTCTGGCCAGTCAGGGGCTGGGGGAAATTACCGTAGTGCAACGGCCGCGTATCGCCCTGTTGACCAGCGGTGATGAAGTCATCCTGCCGGGCAGAGCACTTGCCGAAGGGCAAATCTACAACAGCAACCGCTATCAGCTTGCGGCACTGATCGAGCAGTTCGGTGGGGAGCTGGTAGCCATCGACCACCTGCCGGATCAGTACGATGCGAGCCGACAGGCGCTCGAGCAATACGCTCGTCAGGCGGATATCATCGTGACCGCCGGAGGCGTATCGGTCGGTGAAGAGGATCATGTGCGCCATGCGATCGAGGCCGTAGGTCAGGTAGCCATGTGGCGGCTGGCCATGAAACCCGGCAAGCCACTGACCCTGGGTCATATCGGCAATACTGCCGTGATCGGCCTGGCAGGTAATCCGGTGTCAGGATTTGTCAGCAGCTACCTGTTCCTGCGGCCGCTCATCGGCAGCATGCTGGGGTGCCCGGCCATGTCGCAGTTGCGCAAGAGAACGGTCAGCGCCGGCTTCGAGACCCGCACGAATGCTCGATGCCACTATCTGCGGGTTGTCATCGACGAGCATGGCAAGGCACATCTAACCGGTGCTCAGGACTCTTCCATGCTGAGCTCCTGTGTCGATGCAACCGCACTGGCCGTGATCGACCCACACCGGCATATACAGCCCGGAGATGACATTACCTGCCTCGAACTGCCCGGCTGACCATCAGCCACCCTTCACGGCAGTGGCCCGGCGCAACAGGTCGGGCCACAGCTCATGATAGGTTTCTTCAAGCAGTGCCTGCTCCCTTATCAGCCAGGGCGTCAGCTGTTGAAGCCGATTCTCTCCGCGAAGCCGCAATCCAATGCGTCCGATGGCATGACATGTCGTAGTGTAGCGAGCATAGGATTCCAGCCAACGCTCACGAACAAGGGCTTCGAACATTGGCTTCATGGCAGGCGGGATCAGCGCTTCATGCTCGGTCAGAGTGTCATAGACTCGATCCATCAGGGCAGGCTGCAGTTCCGGCACCTGAAGGGAAGGATCCAGCATGTCGCGAGCCAGAAAGTGATCCCAGATCATGTCAAGACCGATACCGGCCACCCGGCGGGTGGCGGGTGGTACCCGGGTCTTGAGGGCCATCACGGCCGGATGGTGATCAATCCACGCATCAATTTCGCGATGACATCGCATCCCGTCAATGACGTCTGACGGCCAGCCTGAGGTCGGCAGCGCTCCCTTCACCCCATCAGCAATCAGATTGCCCAGCAGGAAGGCATCACTGCCATGCTGCGCGACTACGGCGTGTCCCAGAAAATTCATGAGTCAGAGACAGTTATCGGGCTTGGGCAGCCCGGCAAGCCGCGCCGCCACGCGAGCCGGGCTGTCAGGAAACAGCCGCATCAGATAAATGGAACGTCCCTTCTCGGCTCCAAGTGCCAGCGCCGTGGCCTTGACCAGTGGCCGCATCGCCGGTGACAGCTCATAAGTGGCGTAGAAATCACGAATGACGTTCAGTACCTCCCAGTGCGCCGACGTCAGTTCACGGCCTTCCCGTGCAGCCATGGCCTCGGCCACGGAACGGGACCACTGGGTTCGATCCACCAGACATCCCTCACTGTCCAGCGCGACACTCACGCCCTGAACATCGATAAACGTTGCTGCGTTGGCATGTGTCATGACTAGAACCAGCTGATGGTGGATGTGGCCTCGGCGGTCAGGCGAATGAACCCGTCAACGTCCACCAGATGAACATCATCGGGCAGACGACCCGCCACCCCACGGGAAACGGCATCTTCACGCAAGGCATGCCAGCGTACGGTCTCGATGCGTGAATAATCAGGCGCCATGCCGGTGAAGACCCCATCCTCGATCAGGATGACGGTGTCACCGGGCAACAGCGCCGAAGCCATGTCATCAGGAACACGGGAACCAAAGGCGCTGCGATTGAGAATATGCAGAATCATGAGCCTAGAACGTCAAAATGGAATGATAATGGGCCAGACAGTCACGAGGTTCGACCACGTCACCATCAATGGCCAGCGCGTCAGCCTTCAGCCCTCGAGCTTCAAGCGCCGGACGACTCACCAGCACCGTGTCGATATCGTACATCGGGAACGCCTTGAGCATGGGCAACGTGCCCTTTTGCCCCAGTGCACCGGCTTCCTGGCCCGGCAGCAGGCAAAAGATGCCATCGCCGTCGAACAGCACATCCACCGGCACGCCCAGCGCACCGCCAACCAGTACCGCCTCGATACCCTCTCGCGCCCAGCTGCTACCGTGCGGGGGATGACGAACAATGATCAGTGTTTTTCGTGTCATGGTGCAAAGGTTACCGTGCGATCACTGTGTTGCGAAGCGACAAGCAACTGCCCCACGCCTGTCAATTCAAAGGGCGCTTCCAGCGCATGTGCCTCATGGCCATGGCGCGTCGCCTCCGAGGCATCATGGATGCCACGCTTGACTGCCGCCGCCACACAGACCAGCAATTCACACTGCTGATCGGCATGCAGTGCTCGCCAGCGCGCCAGAAGATGAGGTTCATCCTGAGGCGGCTGCATCAGCGACGAGCCATTGTGAACACCATCATGGTAGAAAAAAACCGTCGTCACACGATGCCCCTGCGCGGGCAACGCCTCGGCAAGGCGCAACGCCGAATGCGACGCCTGAGTGCTGTAGGGCGCCCCGTAAACCACCAGCGTATAGTTCAAGGTAACCTCACTGCCATGGGGCGAAAGAAGCCTGAGCCCCTGACGCTACCCGGTCAAAAAGTCTCTGTCCAAAAACAACAAGACCCCATCAAAGGGGCCTTGTTGCGCAGAATGATCAAACCGCATCATCAGTCGTCGCCGGACACCACGCCCAGAATCGACAACAGGCTGACAAACAGGTTGTAGATCGACAAGTATAAACCGAGGGTCGCCAGAATGTAATTACGCTCCCCCCCGTGGATGATCTGACTGGTTTCAAACAGGATCATCGCACTCGAGAACAGCACAAAGCCTGCCGAAACCGCCAGCGCCAGACCGGAAATATTGAAGATCATGGCCACCAGCATGGCCACCACCAAAACGATTGCTCCCGCCATCAGGAAGTTGGAAAGAAAGCTGAAATCCTTTTTGGTGATCAGAACCACCGCTGACAGTCCGATGAAGGTCGTGGCCGTCATCCCCAGCGCCGTCATGATCAACTGCGCGCCATTCGACAGGGTCAGATAACTTGTCAGAATGGGGCCCAGGGTAAAGCCCATGAAGCCTGTAAAGGCAAAGATGGCCAGCAGCCCTGCCGAGGAATTCTTGAGCTTGTGAACCAGAAACATCAGGCCGTAGGCCCCGATGAAAAATACAAAGATGTTCAAATGAGCCACGCCCATCGACATGGCAACGCCTGCAGTAACTGCCGAAAAGGCCAGAGTCAGCGCCAGCAGCATGTAAGTATTGCGAAGCACCTTGTAAGCCGGACTGACCTCCTGCCGGGCTTCAGACTGCGCAACATGGTAACGCTCGTTCATGGTAATGCTCCCATAGTACCGATTTCTACCATCCAGCATGCTACGAGGCTGCACCCGGCGCAAGCCACCATTCAACACCGGTTAAGTCCATGATCGTTAAAAAGATACTTGACGCGTGCAGACAAGCTGGTAGCATGCATCGCCGTGAGACGGAGGGATGGCAGAGCGGTTGAATGCACCGGTCTTGAAAACCGGCAAGGGTTTATAGCCCTTCCAGGGTTCGAATCCCTGTCCCTCCGCCACCTCGAACACCAATGCCCCGAATCGATCCTATCGACTCGGGGCATTTTCGTTTCGGCCTCGCTCTTTTTTTAATGGCATATGAAATACCCCTCTGAATCACTACTCATGAAGCAACCGTGGCGTTTTAAAATTGCGTACAGCAATATAGCGTGTTAGTGTACGCACCCGTATTCGGAGGGATGGCAGAGCGGTTGAATGCACCGGTCTTGAAAACCGGCAAGGGTTTATAGCCCTTCCAGGGTTCGAATCCCTGTCCCTCCGCCAGTTTATATAAAAAAGGCCCTGATGATTCAGGGCCTTTTTTATGCCTGCGCACTCCCTGCCCCGCCTGCAGCAACCAGTTTGACACGCACCTTATCCGTGCACGACCTGCCTATATCGGCAACGCCGTGGTGCACTGGAACATCGGGCATTCAAAAGGTCGCAGCTGACAACGTCGACGACGCTTTGGTGTGTCCCGTCGTGAAGGGCTTGATGACAGACTGAGGTCGTGAGCATCTTGCGTATGCTTATCACCTGCCCAGGAAAGCGACCGTGTCCAATAACAATTATGCCGGCTCATCGAACAGCGGCAACCACCGCTCCCCCTTGTCCCAACCTCTGTCGCCAGGCCGTCGAAAGGCCATGCGCCAGGTCATTATTGCCTCGACCATCGGCAACTTCGTTGAATGGTTTGATTTCGCCATTTATGGCTTTCTGGCACTGATCATTGCTCAGCACTTTTTCCCTCAGGGAGAGCCTGCTCTGGCATTACTGCAGACCTTTGCCGTATTCGCCATCTCCTTTGCGCTGCGACCGCTGGGCGGCATCTTCTTTGGCCGGCTGGGCGACCGCATTGGCCGCAAACGAGTGCTCGCTATCACCATTTTGATGATGGCCGGCGCCACCGCCGTAATCGGCATTCTGCCCACCTACGACACCATCGGTTTCATTGCTCCGCTGCTTCTGGCACTGGCCCGCTGCATTCAGGGGTTCTCGGCCGGTGGCGAATATGCAGGCGCCTGCACCTATGTGCTGGAGCATGCCCCTACACGGCAAAAGGCACGTTATGGCAGTCTGATTCCAGTATCCACCTTCATGGCCTTTGCCTCAGCGGCCGGACTGACGCTGGTGCTGGGCACAACACTGTCGGATGAAACCATGCAGTCCTGGGGCTGGCGCGTTCCCTTTCTGATTGCCGCCCCGCTCGGCCTGATCGGACTTTACATGCGCCTGCATCTGGAAGAATCGCCAGCCTTCAAGGCCCTGCAAAAGGCTCCCGAAACGGAACATGCCACCGTGAAGGAAACGGTACAGGTGCATGGACGAACCATCGTGTGCCTGAGCGCCTTCATCTCGGCCACTGCGTTGTCGTTTTACATGTTCACCACTTATCTGGTGACCTATATGCAGGTAGCCGGTAACGCCACACGCACGACTGCCCTGCTGGCCAGCCTGGGTGCTCTGGTATTTTCGGGCCTCCTGTGTCCGGTGGTGGGCCGTCTTTCGGACCGGATCGGGCGGCGCAACACCATCAAAACGGCCTGTATCTCCCTGATCGTGGCCGTATTCCCCGCCTATTATCTGGCCGGCAGCGGCGAACTGTGGCCGGCCATGCTGGGCGCCTCGATGCTGGCCGTGGGAGCCGTCATGTGCGGCGTGGTGACAGCGGTACTGCTGGCAGAACAATTCCCGACGCGGGTTCGCTATACCGGATCAGCCCTGTGCTACAACGTGGCGTATACGATTTTTGGCGGGACCGCACCACTGGTCGCCACCTGGTTGATCTCGCTGACAGGCTACTCGCTGGCACCTGCGTTCTACCTCATTGCGATTGCAGTGCTGGCCCTCATTGGTGGCTCACGTCTGCCGGAGTCCGCGCACCGTGCACTGGATGACAGGGAAGCCGCGTGGCAGGACCACCCACCGGCCACTCACCACAAGGCAAAGGGACGCGCTGTCACCTCATGAACTGGAGCGTCGTGCTCCATCGGTGAGGCTATAACACCTGGCGTAAAGGCAATCCAGCCACCATGAAACGCGCCCGACATTCACATGTCGGGCGCGTTTTTCCTTGACGCAGATGACTACGCTACTGCAGGCCTGCTGCCAGGACCGAAGGCACCGGATTCTAATTGATCAGGCAGTCCGGAGGTGGTGACGGCGTTAATCAACATCTAGACCTTCGCGGTGCCAGCCAGTTGGCTGGCCAGATCGTGCTCGTTTTCCTTCGCCCGCGGGCGAGCGTGACGCGCCTGAAGCTCGACCTCGTCGGTCGGCGACAACTCAATATCGAACACTACCTGTGAGAACGGCCCCTCCAGCGCACGTTTTTCGATCTCGGACACGTCATCGATGCGTTCGGCGGGAATCACCAGCTCTTCGCGGGTGGCGAAGGCAAAGTCATCAAAGGTGTATGGATCGCCGGCCAGATTGATCTGGGTAGTGAGGTGCTGGTGCCCCGGCGCCGAAATGAAAAAGTGGATATGGGCCGGACGTTCACCGTGACGGCCAAGCGACTTGAGCACGATATCGGTCGGGGCGCCTTCGGGCACGCCATACCCGGAGGGAATGATGCTGCGGGCAGTGTAGCGGCCGTCACTACCGGTGTAGATGGTGCGGCGCAGGTTGTAATCGGACTGTGACGGATCGAAAAAGGAATAGCATCCATTGTCGTCGGCGTGCCAGATTTCCACCTTGGCCCCCTTGATCGGCGTACCATCCACATCACGAACCTGACCGGTCAGCCACATGGTTTCGCCTTCGGTAACCTCATCATTCATACGGGCGAAACCCTCGGCTTCCGGGGCACCTGCTACGTACAGCGGCCCTTCAATGGTGCGTGGCGTACCGCCGGTGCGCTGAGCCTCGGCATCGAGAGCGTCGTGACGCATGTCGAGAAAGTGATCGAACCCGAGCCCCGGCGACAGCAAACCGAACTGGGTCTGGCTGCCAAGGGCATTAAGCAGGTTGATGCCGGCCCAGTACTCCTCTTCGCTGATGTCAAAATCGTCGATCAGCTTGAACAGATCACTTACCAGGCGGTGAACGATCTGCTTGGCGCGATCGCTGCCCCCGGCATTTTCCAGCCCACTGAGTTTAACGAGAAAGTCCTGCACGTCAGGGGAATCAAAGATCTTCACGCTCATGGAAACCACCTCTTTATTTGAAATTGACTTCGGCACGCTCAAGGGCCCGGGTATTCAACTGTCGTCGTCACGCACCGAAGACGGATGACGGCACAGCGGACGTACGCGAATCTCCATGTACGGGAACAGTGGCAGGCCGCTGATGATGTGGTGCAGGGTCTCATTGTCCTCAACATCGAAGATGCTGACGTTCGAGTAACTTCCAGCCACTCGCCACAGGTGACGCCAGGTCCCCTCGTTTTGAAGCTTCTGGGAATAGGCCTTTTCGGTGGCCTTGATCTCGGCGGCCCGCGCTTCGGGCATATCGGCTGGCAGATTGACGGTCATTTCGACATGAAACAGCATGGGTCTTCTCCTGTGTCAGGGGCGGCTGTAAAAGCGCAGCCGATCTTCATCAAGCGTGATACCAAGTCCCGGTCCACGAGGCAGCTCGACCCCGAACTCGTGGTAGTGAAGGCTTTCGGTGACAATGTCGTCCTTCAGAAGCAGTGGACCGAACATTTCGGTTCCCCACCGGAGGGAGGCCAGCGTGGACCAGGCGTGAAGTGAGGCGGCAGTGCCGATGGTACCTTCGAGCAGGGTGCCACCATAGAGACCGAGACCGGCGCTCTGGGCCAGATGAGCCAACTTGAGCGCGCCTCGGGGGCCACCGGCCTTGGCGATCTTCAAGGCAAAGGCGCCGCTGAAGCCGGCGTCCAGCAATGTCAGACCGTCGCCGGCATCCTGAACGGCTTCATCGGCCAGCATCGTGATCCGAAAGCGGTTGGCCAGCCGAGCAAGGCCATGGACATTGCGTGCAGGAATCGGCTGCTCGATCAGTTCGACACCCGCCGCCTCAAGCGCGGCGATGCCTTCAACCGCGGTCGCCTCATCCCAGGCCTGATTGATATCGACCTGCACGCCCGCCCGGCCCTTGAGCGCATCGCAGATCGCTTCGGTATGGCGCAGGTCATCTCGCAGGGCATTGGCGCCCAGCTTGAGCTTGAACTGGTGATGCCGGTGTTCATCAAGGCGCTGGAAGGCCTCATCGATATCCTTTCGGGTATCGCCGCTGGCGAGTGTCCAGAGCACCGGCAGGTGGTCGTGCACGGCTCCGCCCAGAAGCGAGGCGACCGAGACACCAAGACGCTTGCCCTGAGCATCCAGCAGTGCCGTCTCAAGCGCCGAGCGGGCAATGGCGTTACCGCGCACATGGCGGTCAAGACGGGCTGCAAGGCCGTTGATGTTGTCGGCAGGCTGGCCGATCAGTAGTGGAGCCAGCCATGCATCGATATTGCACTTGATGCTTTCGGGGCTTTCCGCGCTGTAGCTCAGCCCACCGATGGTGGTGGCTTCGCCAAGGCCTTCGATGCCATCGGAGCTTCGAAGACGGACGATGACCAGCGACTGACACGCCATGGTAGTCATGGACAGTCGGTGCGGTCGGATGGTCGGCAGGTCGACAATCTGGGTGGTTATCGACTCGATAATGGCGGACATGGTCAGTCTCTTGTGGCAATTCAGCGATGACCTAAGTCTGATTGCACATCTCCCATCAAAAAAATATCGTTTGGGTCGCCACCCATACCCGGAAGGTATCAATGGACATACGCCAACTGCGCTACTTCTGCACTGTCGCCGAAGAACTCAACATGACTCGTGCGGCCGAGCGGCTGCACATGGCGCAGCCGCCCTTGTCGCGCCGAATAAAGCAGCTGGAGACCGAGCTGGGCACGTCATTGTTCGAACGCCAGGCGCGCGGACTGGCACTGACACCGGAAGGGAAGTTCTTTCTGGAGCATGCGCTGCAGATCCTGGAAAAGATCGATACCACCGTCGCCGCCACGCGGCGGATGGCACGACGCGGGCATCAGGTATTCGGTATAGGAATGGTCGGCTCGCTGCTGTTCGGGCAGTTACCGCAGTTGATTCGGCGTCTACGGCAAACGGATAACATCGAGCTGTTGTTGCTGGAGTTGACCACGGTCAGCCAGGTTCAGGCGCTCAAGGCCGGCCGAATCGATATTGGCTTCGGTCGGCTCAGGGTCGATGATCCCGACATCGTGCAGGAGGTGCTGCTTGATGAGCCAATCGTGGCAGCGCTGCCGGTGTCTCATCCGCTGGCAAACACCACGCCGACTCTGGCCCAGCTGGCCGAGTACCCGTTGATCATCTACCCGGCCACGCCACGCCCCAGCTACGCCGATACGATTCTGAGCCTGTTTCGCCTGCGAGGGCTGAGGGTGCGGGTCATTCAGGAAACCAACGAACTTCAGACCGCGATCGGCCTGGTGGCATCGGATCTTGGTTTCAGTCTGGTACCGGAACAGGTGATGCGTATGCAGCGCGATGAAATTACCTATGTGCGACTGGCCGAACCCAATATCACCTCCCCCATCATCTGTAGCCGCCGGCGCGAACCCGACACCCCCGCCATGATCCAGACCAACAGGATCATGAAGGAACTGATCAGCAATCGGCGTGAGGGGCGCTACCCATGACAGGCAGGCGCCCTGCTGATCAGCACCCCGGGTTCGGTTGAACCAACGGTGAGGCTACGCCAGCGCCTTGTCTCTGAGCTCGGTTTTCACCATATCCACAAAGGCTCTGGCACGCACTGAAATACTGTTTCGGTTCGGATAGATCGCCACGATATCAAGTGGCGCAGGCTGACAATCAAGCGTGAGCTCAACCAGCTCACCCGAGGCGAGGTGAGAGGCGCAAAAGGCCGTGGGAATAATGGCAAACCCGATGCCGGCCAGCGCGCCTGAAATCAGCATCTGGCTGCTGTCCACCTTGTAGCGCGAAGGCAGTTTCAGGCTGACCGCCTGCCCCTTGTCATCAATGAATACCCAGGGATTTGATTTCAGTGCTGTCAGGGTCGAAATACATGGCAGCTCTGCCAGCTCGCTGATTCGAGACGGTGCGGCGTATTGTGCGAGCAATTCCGGGGTCGCCACGACCGAGCTTGCCAGTGATAGAAGCGGACGAACAACCATATTGCTGCTTTGGCGGTCGCCACGATGGTAGGCAATCGAAACATGAACGTCGCGACGCACCGGGTCCAGCGGCGCCATGCTGGTAATGCACTCAAGGGCCAGCTCCGGATGCTGACGGGAAAACTCGGCAATACCGCGGTTCAACCACGTCACACAGAACTCGGAAGGAATGGCGACAGTGAGCGTACCACTGAGTCGGCCATGTCGGCTTTTCACCTCGTGGCCAATGTCACTTAATGCTGCCACCAGTGGCCGCGCCCGTTCATACAGCGCCCGGCCTTCGGCGGTCAGGCGCAAATGCCGGGTACTTCGCAGTACAAGTTGCTGGCCGAGCTGTCCTTCGAGGTTTTTTATCTGACGAGACAGTGTCGAGTTGGGTATATCCAGCATTTTCGATGCTGCAAGAATCGACTCCTGCTCAGCCACGGCTACAAACAGTTTGAGGTGATCAAGATTCACGCGCGCTCATGCCTTGTTGACTGTTCAGCAGGCTGTATAACACAGCGGTCAGCGTGCCTGAAATCTCGACAACTTCGATTTACCGGGAAGGAAAGCTGACTCCCGAATACGCCCGAGAAGATAGCAAAGGCAACGTCATTATTACCGAAAATGGGCAACTGATTCCCACGAGAAGGGATTGTTGAAGCATTCCGCCAGGGAGTAGCGTTTCAGGGACACTGACAACGCGAGATACCTGAACATGGTGCGGGATACAGATACACACGGAACCCGGGAATGGCTGGAAGCGCTGCGATCGCTCATCCACTTCGAGGGCAAGGATCGGGCCGAGCTTGTGCTCTCGAGCCTGACACGTGAATGCTTGAAACATGACATGTCACTCGGCCATGCCTGTACGCCCCACCGAAACACCCTTGCTCGGGCAGATGAACCTGATTACCCGGGTGATTTAGCCGCTGAGAAACGACTGCGCGCGGCGATTCGCTGGAACAGTATTGCCATGGTGGTACGCGCCAATCAGAAGGACAAAAGCCTGGGGGGCCACCTGGCAAGCTTCATGTCGAGCTGCACGTTATATGACGTTGGCTTCAACCACTTCTTCAAGGCTTCCACCGAGCATCATCAGGGTGATCTGATCTACTTTCAGGGGCATATCGCCCCGGGCATATACAGCCGTTCCTTTCTGGAAGGCCGGTTCGATGAAGCCAGGCTGGATGGCTTTCGTCAGGAGGCTGGCGGTAGTGGCCTGTCCTCCTACCCTCACCCATACCTGATGCCAGCGTACTGGCAGTTTTCGACGGTCTCCATGGGCCTTGGTCCTCTGCAGGCCATTTATCAGGCCCGGCTCATGAAGTATCTGGATCATCGCGGCCTCTGTCCGCTGGACAATCGCAAGGTGTGGGCATTTCTGGGAGATGGAGAATGCGATGAAGTTGAAACACTGGGAGCACTCAACGTCGCCAGTCGAGAGCGCCTTGATCACCTCATCTTTGTCGTCAACTGTAACCTGCAACGGCTGGATGGTCCGGTCAGGGGTAACAGCAGGATCATGGATGAGCTGGAAAGTACATTTCGAGGCTGTGGCTGGAATGTGATCAAGGTGGTGTGGGGAAGTGCGTGGGATACCCTTCTGGACAACGACCATGATGGTCTGCTGCAACACTGCATCGATTCAACCGTCGATGGCGAATACCAAAGCTACAAGGCACAGGGTCCGGCCTATACGCGCAAGCATTTCTTCGGAAAGTTTCCGGAACTGCTTGAGCGGGTCTCATCACTATCCGATGAACAGATTGCACAACTGCAGCGTGGTGGACACGACCCCCGCAAGATTTACGCGGCCTACCGGGCTGCAACCCGCAATAATGACGGCCGGCCTACGGTCATCCTCGCGCATACCGTCAAGGGCTATGCGCTGGGCAGCGACAATGGTGAGGCGGACATGGAAGCCCACAATATCAAGACCATGTCGGTGAAGGGACGCTGCACCCTCAGGGACCGCCTCCACATGCCCTTCAGCGATGAAGCGCTTCAGGATGGCATGCCCTATTACCGACCTGATACCGATAGCCCGGATATGCGTTATCTTCATGCTCGTCGAGAGTTGCTCGGAGGCTATCTGCCGGCACGCTCAACCACCAGACGTTCCCTGTCGATCCCATCACTGACAGACAAGGCATTTGCAAGCCAGCTCAAGGGGACCGGTGAACGGACGGTATCCACCACCATGGCCTTTGCCAGGATTCTTTCCGGTCTACTGAAGGACAAGGAGCTGGGCAGCCGCATCGTTCCGATCGTGCCGGATGAAGCCCGAACGTTCGGCATGGAAGGCCTGTTCCGACAGGTGGGTATCTATGCCCATGAAGGGCAGAAATATCAGCCAGCCGATGCGGGCCAGATCATGTTTTATCGCGAAGACCGGCAGGGGCAGATACTTGAAGAAGGTATTACGGAAGCCGGTGCCATGTCGTCCTGGCTGGCGGCGGCCACCGCCGAGGCCAATCACGCGACGGCAGTGATTCCCTTTTATATCTTTTATGCCATGTTCGGTTTTCAACGCGTAGGCGATCTGGCCTGGGCGGCCGGCGATATGCTGGCTCGCGGATTTCTCATCGGAGGGACCGCCGGACGAACCACCATCAATGGTGAGGGGCTGCAACATCAGGATGGCCATAGCCATCTATCGGCCTCCTTCATCCCCAACTGCCGCAGTTATGACCCTACCTACGCCCATGAAGTGGCCGTGATTATCCGACATGGCCTGGTAGACATGTTTGAAAAAGGCAATGAGCGGTTTTATTACCTCACGGTAATGAATGAAAACCATACCCACCCGGCGATGCCGGAGAACTGTGAAGAAGGCATCATCAGGGGCCTGTACTTGCTGAAGAAAGCCCGCGACATGCAAAAATGGCCCGCCGTGCAGTTGATGGGATCAGGTGCCCTGTTGCCGGAAGCCGAGGCAGCGGCCGGCCTGCTGGCAGGATTCAATGTCGCCGCAAACGTGTGGAGCGCCACCAGCTTCAACGAACTTCGCCGAGACGGACTTGATTACGACCATAAGAGGCTTCACCGCCCCGGTGAAATTCATGAAAAACCATGGGTGATGTCACAGCTTGAAGCCCACCACGGCCCGGTCATTGCCGTCACGGACTACATGAAGCTTTATGTTGACCAGATAAGGCCATGGGTTCCAAACGACTTTCATGTACTGGGCACGGACGGGTTTGGCCGTTCCGATACCCGCCAGGCGCTGAGGTCATTTTTTGAAGTGGACCGGTATTACATCGCATTCAAGGCACTGACCGCGCTCACGGATGCCGGCCTGATATCGGAGCAGACCCTGGAAGATGCACGGGTATCCCTCTCTGTCTCCAGTAAAAAAACCAACCCCCTCGATAGCTGAGCAATGAGTCACTGAAATGAGCACTATCACTCATACCCCGAAGATACCCCATGCAGCGCCCTCGGCCAGAAAACTGGCCCGTGAGCTGGGTGTCCCCCTGTCATGCATTGCAGGAAGCGGGAGACATAACCGGATACTGACGTCGGATATAAAGGGCTTTGTCAACGCGAGGCTTCATCCACTCTTGAAGCAGTGAGGTCACCAGGATAACCAGCCTCCAGATGATCGTCATGAAATGACCGGCCGCCAGCCACAACCTTCATGATCTCATGATGATCAAGCGGCGCGGTTGCATCACACCATCATGGCCTGCCCGATGACATCGTTTATCGGGCAGGCCCTTTTGAACGTTCCATACCTCATTTCGACCCGAGGCTATCGCAGGGAGCGACTCGGACGATGTCATGCCAATGCCTCTGTTTTATTTGCCCTACCAGACAGTACCTCCTCAAGCCATGCCCGGTGATACCGATAATAGCGACAGATGCAGACCCACTCCCTGACCCTCTCAGGCCAGTATTACTGGAGAAACATGATGTCCATGACGCAGGATAGCTCGATCCCACAGGATTTTTTCAGGCAGGCAATCAGCCGCTCTCAGGCATTGATCGAATTCGGACTCGACGGAAAGGTACTGGATGCCAATCAGAATTTTCTGGACCTGATGGGGTATACCCTCGAGGAAGTGGTTGGTGAGCATCATCGTCTGTTCTGTGACGACGAGACGGTTTCCAGCCCGTCCTATCAGACCTTCTGGCGCCGGCTGGCCGATGGCAAGCATGAAACCGGATCGTTTCGTCGGCTGGCCAAGGGCGGGCGTGAAGTATGGATTCAGGCCAGTTATACCCCGGTTCTTGATGAGTATGATCGTCCCGTGAAGGTGATCAAGTTTGCCTCCGACATCACGGCAAGAAAGCAGCGCGCCGCTGAATATGAAGGCAAGATAGAAGCCATCAACCGCTCTCAGGCGGTGGTTGAATTTGACCTGGAAGGCAGAGTGCTTGATGCCAACGAAGGGTTCCTGAAGGCGACGGGGTATACCCTGGCAGAGATCAAGGGGCAACCGCACCGACTGTTTTGCGAGCCATCCTATGCCAACAGCGAAGAATATCAGCACTTCTGGGAGAAGCTGGCGGAAGGCGCCTTTCTGTCCGGTGAATTCAGGCGCCGGGACCGGCGCGGACGGGATATATGGCTGCAGGCAACGTACAACCCCATTCTCGATGCCAGCGGCAGGCCGGTACGCATCATCAAGCTGGCTTCCGATATTACCCGGCAGAAGAGCCTCAACATCGACTATGAAGGCAAGGTCAATGCCATTGATCGTGCTCAGGCGGTGATCGAATTTGACCTCAAGGGCAATATCCTCAAGGCCAACCAGAACTTTCTGAATACCCTTGGCTACCAGGCAGATGATATCGAAGGGCAGCATCACAGTATGTTCTGTCCACGTGCTTACATTCAAAGCACGGAGTACCGTGATTTCTGGCAATCCCTGAGCCGTGGCGAGTTCTTTACCGGCCGCTTCATGCGGCTTGGAAAGTTTGACCGCCGCGTATGGATTCAGGCGACCTATAACCCGATTTTCGATATCGATGGCAACCCCTGTCGCGTGGTCAAGTTTGCCACCGACATTACTGCGCAGGTCGAGCTGGAAGAGCATATCCAGTCGCAGTCCGACGCCATGCGCAAGTCTGTCGGAGAACTCAACCAGTCCATCAGCTCGATTGCCGAAAATACACAGCTGACTCGTGAACTGGCACGCGCCACCCAGCGTGATGCGTCCTCCGGCACCCAGTCCCTGCAGCAGTCCGCGGATGCCATGGAAGCCATTTCAAAGTCGTCTGAAGACATTGGCGAAATTGTGGCTGTCATTGGCGAGATTGCTTCTCAGACCAACCTTCTGGCCTTCAATGCCGCCATCGAAGCCGCCCGCGCCGGAGAACATGGACTGGGCTTTTCCGTTGTCGCTGACGAAGTGCGCAAGCTGGCTGAAAAATCTGCCGAAGCCACCCGCCAGATTACCCGTCTGCTGAACGAGTCCAACAAGCGCATTCAACAGGGCAATGATATTTCCGCCAGGGCCCGGGATTCGTTCAACCGGATTGCCGAAGGTGTTGAGCAAACCACCGAATCCATTGAAACCATTGCCAGAACGACCGCATCGCAATTAAGTACCGCCAGACAGGTTGATCAATTGATTACTAAGCTGGCGGATACCCAGGCGACCTCCATCGCATCCATCTCGGAGGTCGTTCATGCCAGTGCCAGGCAAACCGGGACGGTCTCATGAGCATTCGGATCTTCGGCATTCTCAACCTTGGCGCCACGGATGTTGCACTGAGTGCCGACAACCTGCTTGAGGTCACCACCCTGGCCGGACCGCTGGCGCCCAGGCCCCGCATGCCGGAATGGGCGCTGGGCAGCTTTGCGCTGCGAGGGGCATTGATTCCGACCATCGATCTGTCGCGGCTACTGGGATTTGACAGCAGCCAGAGTGCTCAGCAGACCAGCGATCAAATCGCCATCGTCAGTTACAGGGGGGGACGGTTCGGGCTGCGAGTGCATCATGTTCGTGATGTGGTCAGTATCGAATCATCCGATCTGCAGGAGCTCGGGGGCGCACAGGGTGCCACTGATGCCCTGACGCCCCACGTCTTCATTCACCCCGATGAACAGCGCCCGATCCATGTACTTGACATGGATGCCCTGTTCGCCCTCGAAGGCATGCTGCTCAGCTTTGACAACACCGCGCAAAGAGGCCCTTCCGAGGCAGAAAGTTCCGCCGTTGCCGAACTGCCCGACCGTCACAGGGCATTGATCATGGAATGCGGTGACCTCCGCTTTGCCGTGGATACGGTCGTGGTGCGCGAAGTCCTCAACAGTCATGCCCTGAAGGAGCCCTCGACACGGCTGCCCGGTTATCTGGGCAATCAACAGGTTCGAAAGGATATCATCCCGGTATTCGACCCCCGCGTGCTGATGGGTTACAAGGCCACCCCGCCACACAACCATCAGCTCGTGGTCCTCGACAGCCCGCAGGGGCGTATCGCCCTGGCCATCACACGGCTGGAAAGGATGGCGGACTACACGGAAGACAATTGCCGCCTGCTGACCGCCGATGACCAGCAAGGCATCCGTCATGTCCGTGGCCTGCTGGCCCCACCCGGACTCAAGGACGCGCTGTTGCTGGATCATCGCTCACTGTTTGACTCCGAGGCTCTGACCGGACTGGCCGCCATACATGCCAGCCTGAGTGCCGTGGATGAATATCATCAGACGGCACAGGAGTGGCAGCGTTTTGCCTTCATGAGCTACGGCGCCGGGGGCGACTTCGTAACGCCGCTGACACAGATTGATGCCGTACTTCCCATTCCGGAGACCATTACGCCACTTTCTGATTCGGGCTTGTTTATCGGAACATTCCGTCATCTGGACCGAACCGTCTCCATGGTGGATCTCAGGGCGCTGCTGGGCCGCGATACTCAATCGCCTGCCGATCAGATCCTGGTGGTCAGCTGTGGTGACTGTGCCGTGGGCTTCATGATCGATAGCGTACGTCGTATCGAGTATATCGATGCGCCGCGGGCCTCCCTTGTAGTGCGGTGGCGTGGTGACATGCGGGCCAATGTAGCCCCGATCGAGGCTTCAAAGCGTCTTGTCGGCGTCGGCGAAGGCGCACGACTGAAACTGCTGGCAGTGCTGTGTCTGGCCAGTCTGGCCAACCTGCTGACAGGCCGTCATGCCATTGCCTGTGATCTTGGTGTAACGCCTGCGACACCGCCAGCGGTGTAACGCAACGCGCCCTGTTCGCCAGGGTCAATATCACAGGCTATCGCCTCGGCCGGGACGGTGGATTTTCCCGGCCTGCCGAAGGTATTTTCATTGACTAACCTGTCGATGCCTTCTTGAATGAGTATTCATTTCCCCGGATAGCGATTTTCATGATCCTGCTCATTGTCTTTGCACTGATTTCCATCGTTATTTCCTTTTTGTGCTCGATCATGGAAGCCGCAATCCTGTCGCTGACGCCCAGCTACATTGCCCAGTTGAAGGATACGCGTCCAAAGCTTCACAGCGCCCTTTCCGCACTGAAAAAGGACATAGACCGGCCACTTGCCGCAATTCTGACCCTCAATACCGTGGCACATACGGTCGGGGCTACCGGGGTGGGCGCACAGGTAACGGCGCTGTTTGGCGAGACCTACATCGGAGTGGCCTCGGCGATCATGACACTGTTGATTCTCGTACTGTCCGAAATCATCCCCAAGACCATCGGCGCCAATTACTGGCGAGGGCTGGCACCGCTGCTGCCAGTACTGCTCAAGCCCATGATCTGGGTGTTGTCACCGTTTATCTGGCTGTCGGAAATCATTACACGCCGCATCAGCCGACAGACCGATGACGTGGACCTGCGCAGCGAGATATCAACCATGGCCCGCATCGGCCTGGAGGAAAAGGCACTCGACAAGGATGAGGCCCGTACCATCGTCAACATGCTTAACCTGCATGAAATCAGTATCAGTGACGCCATGACCCCGCGTACGGTATGTGAAACCGTCACCCCTGCCATGAAGGTCAGCGAGTTCGACGCACACTACAGCCATATGCAGTTCACTCGCTTTCCGGTCATGGACGAGGATGAACATGCAGCCGGCTATATTCACAAGGCTGATACCTACCACGCTGATCCCGATGGTCAGATCGGAACGCTGATGCGACCGGTAACGGCCATGCAGGAAAGCGACAGCGTCGAGAAGGTTTTCACCACCATGCTCAAGGAGCATAACCACCTGAGCGTGGTATACGATGACAACGGTACCTGGGTGGGGTTGATCACGATGGAAGACGTGTTTGAGACGATCCTGGGTCAGGATATCGTCGATGAGACCGATCACGTACAGAATCTGAGAAAGTACGCACGGCTACGCTGGTTGAAGCGGGCCAGGCGGCAACGTTCACTCTCATGACATATCCTGCCGCACGGCCTTTCAGTGCCGTTATCATCCAGCGGGAAGATGTTGAACGACAGATACCGGATGGAAGCGCGGCGAGGCGAAGACAGGGCCGGATAATGAGCGTTTCAGCGGGCGGTAAACAACCGTCCAGCGAGTGACCCGCCCATGCTCGTCGCAGTGCCCGATTTCAAGCTGACCGCACCGGATACAGCGACGTTCACGAGCAGACAGGAATTCAGTGTGATGCATGCCGATACGGCACAGGAAAGGAATTTTTTTCATGGCAGCCGACCCGATAAATGTAACTTGTTGTCGACTAAAGGTTACGCCCGGTAACGTTCAAACACTACCGCTCACCGGGCAACAGGCACAACCTGCACAATTACCGGGGCCATGAAAAAGGCAGGCCATTACAGGCCTGCCCTTCCCATCCTGCGACACCTACACCCCTACCGGACCGCCATCATCGCGCTGAATCACCACGGTGGCCGCGCGCGGTCGCACAGCGCCATCAGCAGCAACCGTGGCATCATCACTGTTCATGGCAGGCCAGTTACCTGGATGCTGAATATTGATAAACAGCGCAGTCCGGTCTGGTGTGGCAAAGATGCCGGTAACTTCACAGTCATTCGGACCGACAGCAAACCGCTTGAGTGACTCACCCGCATTGCCGCTGCCCATGGCACTAGGCACCACGGCCAGAACCTGGTCATTGGTCGCCTCGGCAACGGCATTGCCGCGCCCCTTGTCGAGGCCGTTATCGGTCTGAATCCACAGGATGCCGTGGCCGGCACTATCCCGCTGATCGAACCAGAGCCCATCCGGACTGGCAAACTGGTTGTCTGCCGTCAGCCCTGAGCGGTTGACCCGCGGGTCCTCATTGGCGGCGCTGCCGAACAGAAAGACCTCCCACTGGAACCGGGTCGGGCTATCGGCATCATCCTTCCAGCGAAGCACCTGCCCATACTCGTTATCCGGGCGCGGGTTGGGTGCATTGACCGGTGCGGTAGCATACCCGACACCCATCTGATCAATATCGGTCCCTTTTTCGGTATAGCTGGCCTCGGTACCCTGTGCCGTACGCTTGGAATTATTGGTTAGCGACATGTATACCTCACCGGTTGCGGGATCTACCGTACCCCACTCGGGTCGATCCATCGGCGTGGCACCCAGAAGGTCCGCGGCGTCACAGGTATTGATGATGATACCCGCCAGATCGCCAAACACCTCGCCCAGCGTGCCGGCTCCCTCGGGGCCCCCTCCTGGAATCGAGGATTCCGGGGTCAGTGGCAGCCACTGACCCCGGCCGTCATCATCAAATCGCGCAACATAAAGCGTACCGTCATTGAGGTAACTGTCACCGATGGCATGACGGTCATAGGTCTCACCCGGCCGGTTGGCATCAGCCGCCTGCCAGCGCTTGCGGGAAACAAACTTGTAAATATATTCATTGCGCGAATCATGACCGGTATAAAAGGTCAGCGGCTGCCCTTCGACGACCCTCCCCGGCCAGCATCCCTCATGGCGGAACCGACCCAGTGCCGTGCGCTTGTGGCCGGCACTCTCCGGGTTGTACGGATCAATTTCGACAACATAGCCAAAGGCGCGCGCCTCGTTCCGGTAGTCCCCGGTGGCACTGTCAGCAGTGGGTGTATTATCGAACCGTTCAAACTCACCCTCCTTGCCGCCGGTGGCCGTTTCCCAGCCGTAGCGGCCTCGATCCGTGGGAAATCCCAATCGTTTCTGGTCCGCGCTCAGCTCACCGCGATTGATGAATACTTCCGGCCAGTTTTCTTCACAGGTCAGATAGGTGCCCCAGGGGGTATACCCGCTGGCACAGTTGTTGTTTGTTCCACGCACGCGGGTACCATCGGGAGACCACGCCGTCCTGACATGATCCGTTCCGCGCACCGGTCCGGTCAGTATCATGGGAGACTGTGAGGTATAACGCTTGTTGTGCCGGTCATCCTGTACCACCTGCCAGTGGCCATTGTCATTCTGACGAATCCGGACGACCCCGACCCCATGCGCATTGATTTCAGTACGCACTTCATCCGCCGGTCTGGCGCCCGAGGCATTATTGGTCGGCCCATTGCGTGGCGCCCACAATGCGCCTTGATCGATATATTCGTGGTTTACGGCCAGAAGAAAGTCCCGAGAGGCATCGGCGTCGTTCAGCGGAAAATGATACATCCCATCGTGATGCATCCCCATGGCTCCGGCCTGATACTCGGGCGTCAGTACCATATCGGGAGACCACTGCCTTCCGGCGGAAGACAGGGATGTCCCCCACGGTGCCAGCACCTGCGCACGATAACCCGGCGGAACGACGACCGCATCGGTGGTGGAGCCGGAAATGGCCTTGAATCCAAGTGTCAACGGTGCCTGCGTGCCGGTCTGGGTCATGGCGGCTCTGACCGCTCCCGGCAGGCCGAACCCTGCAAACATGGTCGCTGCAGCCATTCCCAGACCGCCCTGCATGATACGGCGACGAGACAGTTGCCGCGCCAGCACGGTTGAAAACGGTGCATTGGAAGAAGGATTCAGGTCGTTATGGTTTTCAATCTCGCTGCTCATGCAGGTTCCCCATCGGTCATGTCATCATCGATTCGCCTCTCTGGGCGTCGGGGACATCCTGACGGCAGGATATGACATTTCCATGACGACACACTCAGTCAGTGCAGGACGCCGCCGCACGACGGCGGTCCGTGCGCACCGCACGACGAAAGCTCAGATAGCGAGCCAGCACGCCCTTGCGAGGCGCCAGCAGGAAAGAAACCAGAAAAAAGCCTGACTGCGCCAGCACAATGGCAGCACCGGTTTCCACATTGGCGTAGAAACTCGCCCACAGACCAAGCATCACCGATATCACTGCCGTACCCATGGCTACCATGACCATGGGTACGAATCGGCGTGTCCAGAGAAAGGCTGTACTGCCAGGTGTAATCAACATGGCCACCACCAGCACGACACCGACAGCCTGCAACCCCACCACCGACGTCATGGCAAGCAAGGTCAAAAGCAGCAGGTGCAGACGGGCTACCGGCATTCCAAGCACTGCCGCCTGCGAAGCATCAAAGCAGTACAGCACCAGGTCCCGATGTTTCAGTACCAGTAACGCAGCGGTCATGGCACTCATCAGCCATACCTGCTGGCGCACATGGGCTTCAACACCCAGCAGGTTGCCCAGCAGAATATGCATGTAATGGATAGTACTCTGGGAGGCTGCAATCAGTACCAGGCCCAGCGCCAGAAACCCGGTCATTGCGATACCCAGCACGGCATCTTCCTTGATGCGACATCGTGACGTGATGGCCCCGGCGCCCAGTACACACCCCAGTGCGCTGATTACCGCCCCGAGCACCATTGGCACGCCAAGCCAGTGACCAATGACAACACCAGGCAGGATACCGTGTGAAATTGCATCACCAGCCAACGCCCAGCCCTTCAGCACCACAAAGCAGGACAGCCAGGCACACAGGGCCGCAATCACCACACCGACCCACAGCGCCTCGCGCATGAAATCAAAGGTGAAGGGCAGCAGCAGCCCCTCCAGCAACAGGCTCATGATGTGGCCTCCACTGCGGCCACCATTCGGCGCGTTCGACGCCGGCCAAGGCAGGATGAGATCATCAACACCACGAGAAATAATCCGGTCTGGAGCAGCACAATGGTGCCTCCTACCGAGGTGTTGGTGTGAAAGCTGAGCCAGCTGCCCAGAAAGGCACTGCCTCCGCCGCACACCGGCGCCAGACAAAGCATATGTCCCAGCCGATGACTGACAAGCCAGGCCGTCGCACCGGGAGTGATCAGCATCGCCATGACCAGTAACGCCCCTACCGCCTGCAGCCCGGCCACGGTCATCAATGACAGCAGGGCCAGAAGCAGGGCATTGAGACGACGCACCGGCAGGCCGATACACCAGGCGTGACGCTCATCGAAACAGACCAGTCGCAGATCCTTCCAGCACAGGCCAATGGCCAGCACACACCCAAGGCTCATGAGCATCAGTTGCAGCGCCTGGCCGTCACCGATGCCCAGCAGATTGCCGAACAGGATGGTCGACAGCTGCACACCAGCCGGGTTGAGCGATACGATCACCAGCCCAAGGGCCAGAAAGGCGGTAAAAACAACCCCGATGACAGCATCCCCCTTCAACGCCGTGTGCCGGCGCACCACGCCCATGGCCCCAACCGCCAGCAGGCCAGTGATAAAGGCCGCCAGTGTCAGCGGCCACCCGGCCCACCAGGCAATCGCCACGCCGGGTACAACCGCATGGGAAAGCGCATCCCCCATCAGGGAAAGCCCCTTGAGCGTTACAAAGCAGGACAGCAGCGCGCATACCGCGCCGATCAGTGTGGCGCACATGATGGCGCGACTCATGAAGTCATAGGCGAAGGGAGCGGTCAGCCATTCCAGCATATCAATGGGCCTCGTCAGTCATCATCATCGGATGACCACCAAAGGCCGCCTGAAAATTGGCCTGTGTCAATGTCGTGTCGACCGGCCCAGCCGCGATCATGCGCTGGTGGATCATGGCAACACTGTCACAGTACTGTGCAAGGGATGCCAGCCCGTGCGTCACGACCAGCACCGCCATGCCCTCCCGCCCCTGGTCACGAACCAGCGACTGGATGCACTGCTCGGTGCCAACATCCACCCCGGTAAAGGGTTCATCCAGTACCAGAATGGCCGCCTGCTGTGCCAGCGCACGCGCCAGAAATACCCGTTTTTTCTGGCCGCCCGACAGCTCGCCTATCTGACGATCCGCCAGTGCCGTGATATCAAGCCGTTCAAGGGCTGCCATTACCAGAGCGTGATCATGACGTCGGGCAAGACGCAACCAGTTCATGTGCCCCTGCCGTCCCATCATGACTACATCACGCACGGATACCGGAAAGTCCCAGTCCACGTCCTCGGCCTGCGGCACGTAAGCGATACTCCCGCGGCGGCGCGCCTGGGCAATCGGCCCGCCCTGCACTGAAATGCTGCCCGTCGTCGGCCTGATCAGACCCAGAAGGGCCTTGCACAGGGTGGACTTGCCACTGCCATTGGTACCAATCAGTGCACAGACCTCACCAGGCGCCAGTGTCAGGGTAATATCCTCGAGGGCCAGATGGCCGTTGGCATATCGCACCCCAAGGTGCTGGATATCGATGGCTGCCACACCTTCAGTCGATGGCGTACCGGTCATGGCGTCACCTCGTTCTGCTCGACACCGAATCCGGCAGCCATGGCCCTGGCGTTGTGCGCCAGCAGCGCAAGATAGGTAGGTACCTGGCCCTCGGCAGAGGTCAGGGAATCAACGTACAGCACACCCCCGTAACGGGCGCCGGTTTCCCGAGTAACCTGACGCATTGCCCGATCACTGACCGTGCTTTCACAGAAGGTTACCGGCACCTGCTTCGTGCGCACGGCGTCAACCAGGTGGCGAACCTGCTGTGGAGAGCCTTCCTGTTCTGCATTCACGGCCCAGAGATACAACTCATTGAAGCCATAGGCCGTGGTCAGGTAGGAAAAGGCCCCCTCACAGGTGGCCAGGTATCGCTGCGACGCCGGAATACGGGCAAGTTGCGCTTTCAGGGTGGTATCGATGGCCTGGATGCGGGCCACATACTGCGCCGCATTTATGGTATAAGCGTCGCGGTTTGTCGGATCAATATCAATCAGGGCATCACGGAAATTATTGACGTAAATGACCGCGTTGGCAGGTGCCATCCAGGCATGTGGATTGGGTTTGCCCTGATAGCGGCCCTCACCCAGCAGGATCGGCGTCACCCCGTCAGACAGTACGGCCGACGGCACCGACGACATCCCCTGATAGAACCGCTCGAACCAGCGCTCCAGCCCCAGTCCGTTCCATACCACCAGATCCGCACGACGAGTCTGAATAATATCTCTGGGCGTCGGTGCATATTCATGGACATCAGCCCCGGCAGGAATCATCGAGACAACTTCCGCCTTGTCCCCCGCCACCTCCCGCCCCATATCGGCCAGAATCGTGAACGTGGTGACGACAACAGGCCGGGACTCCGCCATGAGAGGGCCTGAAAGCAGGCCGAATACCAGGGCACAAAGGCCGGCCGGCCACCCTCGGGCGGCTGATATCACTGGTGAGCGCGTCGTCCATGGCATGGCATTACCCTGTATCATGTCAATTCGTGGTTCACTAGATTAACTATGGTTAAACATGAGCACCAAGGTTACTTTCTGCCAGGTTCCAATATTAAGATCAACCCAGGCTTTGCCAGGCGCAACACGCGGCCAGGCCATCACCACATCACTGCACGCAGGGATAAATTCCTTTATCATGCGCCGTCACCGTTAATTGTTATAAGATAACAAAAGGAAAATGCATGCGTATCGGTATTCGGGGCTGGCTGATGGGAGGAATAACGACCCTATGGTGTTCACTGGCCGCTGCCGGGTCAGCACCCGCCCATACCAGCTGGCCGCTTGTCATCGATAATTGCGGCCATCAGGTGACCCTTGACCGCCCTCCCGAGCGTGTAGTCACTCTGGGCCAGCATGAAACCGAGCTGTTTCTGGCACTGGGGCTTGATGACAGGATGGCAGGCACCGGCGTCTGGTTTGGCCCGCTGCCGGAACGCCTTGCTGCCAGGGGACGCGATATTCCTCGCCTGTCCGACAATGCACCGAGCCTTGAAGCCGTCGCGGCACGGCGACCTGATTTTGTCGCCGCGCAGTACACCTACCATCTGGGGCCCCATGGTGAAGTGGCGACACGTCACCAGTTCGAGGAGCTGGGCATTGCGACCTGGGTCTCGCCCAGTGACTGCATCGGCAAGCAGGTCACCGATACATCCAATAGTGACGGGGCCAGAGTACGCCCATTCACCATGGCGCAGATCCTGCTGGAAATCAGACAACTGGCCCGGATATTTGATGTCCCTGCCCGGGGTGAAGCCCTCGGCAGGGCGCTTGAAGAGCGCATTCGGAAGGCCCGTCAACAAGCCGCTTCCCTGCCTGAAAAAGCGCCACTGAAAGTGGTGTACTGGTTCTCGAGCCCGCGACTTCAGGGCGATGCCTGGGTGGCCGGCAACATGGGCGCCCCGGCATGGATCAACCGTGAACTGCACCTTGAGAACGTGATCGATTCCACTCAGGAGTGGCCCACTGTCAGCTGGGAACGTATTGCCGCGGCAGACCCGGATATCATTGTGCTGGCGGACATGGAGCGACG
Source organism: Larsenimonas rhizosphaerae (assembly GCF_026240105.1). Taxonomy (NCBI): domain Bacteria; kingdom Pseudomonadati; phylum Pseudomonadota; class Gammaproteobacteria; order Oceanospirillales; family Halomonadaceae; genus Larsenimonas; species Larsenimonas rhizosphaerae. The sequence continues at coordinate 778,740 of NZ_JAPIVE010000001.1, read as the reverse complement.
CCTGTACCCCGCTGATGATATTGCACAAAAACTTGCGTTTCTGCGCGCGGATCCGGTGACCCGAGAGCTTCGCGCCGTCAGGAACAATCATGTTGTCATTGTGCCGGCCCAGTCCCTGAATCCTTCGTTGCGAATGGTGGATGCACTCGAGCGGATCAGTCAGGCGCTGCCTGATATTGCTCCGGCGTCATGATCCGCTGGCTGGCCGGACATCCCCGTGCACGCTGGCTTTTACTGGCCGGTGGGTGTGCCATGCTGGGGCTGATGATGGCGCTGGCGGCGTCCATTGGCACCATGCCCATTTCCCTTGATACGACACTCAAGGCCATCGCCAACGGTACCGGCATAAGTCATTTCGATATTGCACCCATCGAGGAAGGGATCGTGTGGCAATACCGCATGAGCCGAGCCCTGATGGCTGCCTGCGCCGGTGCCGGCCTGGCCCTGTGTGGTGTCATCCTTCAGGCGCTGCTGCGCAATGCACTGGCCGAACCTTATGTACTTGGCATTTCCGCAGGCGCGTCCACCGGCGCGGTCATGGTCATGCTGCTTGGTGTCGGCGGCGGCGTACTTGGGGTATCGGCGGGTGCCTTTTCAGGCGCCATCCTGGCCTTTACCCTGGTGCTGATGCTGGCTCGAGGATTACAGGGGGGCACCACGCGCGTCATCCTGGCTGGCGTGGCAGGAGCTCAGTTGTTCAATGCCCTCACCGCCTGGGTGGTCAGTACATCCGCCAACGCTGAACAGTCCCGCAGCGTCATGTTCTGGCTGCTGGGTAGCCTGTCCGGCGTACGCTGGCCTGATGCCCTGCTTGCCCTGGGAACGGTAGCCTGTGGCACGGTCGTGGTTCTGCTGTTTGCCCGGGCGCTTGATGCCTTTGCCTTCGGGGAGGACAGCGCCGCATCAATGGGCATACCGGTCACGACGGTACGCATTGTACTGTTGACGATAACGGCGCTGATGACCGCCATTATCGTCAGTATCATCGGGGCTGTCGGCTTTATTGGCCTGGTGATCCCGCACGCCGCCCGCTTTCTGGCAGGGCCGAACCATCTCCGTCTGATTCCTGCCTCGGTGGTCATTGGTGCCAACTTCATGGTACTGGCCGATATAGGCTCTCGCATGCTGGTGCCACAACAGGTATTGCCCATCGGGGTAGTTACTGCTCTGGTGGGAGCCCCTGCCTTTGCCCTTATTCTCTATCGACACAGACCCGGACCATGATGCTCAGTACACACCACCTGAGCCTGAAGGCTCAGGCCCATCTGCTGCTTGACGATATCACCCTGACCGTCAACCGCCATCAGACCGTCGGCCTGCTGGGCCCGAACGGGTCGGGCAAGTCAACCCTGCTCCGCTGTCTGGCCGGGCTGACGCGGCCAGACAGCGGCGGCGTGACAATGGAAGGCGTCCGTCTCGATACGCTCGGCAGGCGTCATATCGCACAGCGCCTGTCACTGGTAGAGCAGCATGCCGTGACCGATGTAGACCTGACCATCAAGGAGGTGGCCGCGCTGGGGCGAATACCCCACCGGGGCGCCTTCAGTCATTGGCAACAGGTGGACCAGCAGGCTCTTGAGTGCGCCCTCCAACATACCGGTCTGACAGCCCTTCAGCATCGCCGCTGGCACAGCCTTTCCGGTGGTGAGCGTCAAAGGACCCAGATCGCCAGGGCGCTGGCGCAGAAGCCGGATATACTGCTACTGGATGAACCTACCAATCATCTTGATATTCAACACCAGCTCGAACTCCTGACACTGATCAATACCCTGCCGGTCACCTGCATCGTGTCATTGCATGATCTGAACCTGGCCGCCGGTTACTGCGATCAATTGATTGTTCTTGATCAAGGGCAACTGATCGCACAGGGCACTCCAGGGGAGGTACTTACCCCCGAGCTGATCAAACGCACCTACAGGGTCAATGCACGCGTTGCGACTTCCCCCGCTCACGGCGGCCTGTTGATTGACTACCTTCCTCCCGGTCCCGTTATTCCGGCATAAAAAAACGCCCAACACAGTGTTGGGCGTAAATACGCAGGGAATGCTGCCGCCATGGGCAGCACTCACATTGACTTGGGTTAAACAAATAAGTTCATCACGTGATCGATTAAATACGTCATTTATTTGTCATACCCCCCTGCTCTAATGGCACCCGCTTTGGACAGCATGTTTTGCACAGGATGTGTACAACTAAAAGCAAGATGACGTATAATATTTTGTATTCTGTTACGGACAGTTTCAGAGATAGCGCGCAAGGATGCGCCCTTTTACAGGACAACGCTCATGAACACTTCAAATGTTTGCTGCCCTGAGTGCGGATGTTCACTCGACTGGCCGACGCTGACCAGCCATACCCCGGCTTCGCGTTGGCTCTATTGCCCCAATAATCACCCCCTGTGCACGGTTGGCGAATTCCGCCAGGTAGCCAGAGAACTGGCCCTGAGCGAGGAAATCGCCCTCTACCAGCAAGGACGGGAGCGTCGCATGAGAGACATGAGCTATCGTGACGTCGCGTAACGGTCTTCCTGTACGAACCACGTAGTGCATAGTACATTGGTAACAGTACGCTCAAGAACCGGACCGCTGTCGGTGACGACGCCTTGGAGGACCTCATGAATGATCAGGGTCATGCCTACATGGAGCAGTTTACGCCCTGCCAGCACTGGCTTTCCCAATGGGTCAGCCAGTTCCGGAAAACCCCGGAAGATGCCTGGGGCCTGTTTGAATCAGCGCATAGAACAGCCTTTATCATTCTTCGCGCCACACGCCCGGAGACCAATGACGAGGGGTTGATGGACATGCTGATTCAGGCGCAGATGGATCTTGCCTCATGAGTAGACCAACCCTTACCTCACCGTCCCCCCATATCAGCAGTCGCAACTATCGGCACACGGTCAGAGGAGAAGAACTGAAGCTTTTTGCCATGCTGGCAGGCGGCTTCCTGTCTCCCCTGCTGCTTTGCCTGATCGTCATGATCCTGAACCGCTCCTTCATGATTTAATCGGCCAGATGCACATCCGGCATATCTCAGGTGGTGGATGGCGTTGGATGCTTGCCATGGCTCCACCCCAGGCTTGGAGCGGTTTCAGGATCGAACCACGCCAGCGTTTCATGCAGTGACACCACGTCTCCAACGATAATCAGGGTTGGCGGGGCGATAACAAGCGATTTTATCTGCTCGGCAATGCCTGCCAGAGTACCTACATGCACCTGCTGACGCGCCGTGGTGCCCTGCTCCACCAGCGCAATCGGCCGTTCGGGTGAGGCACCGTGACTTATCAGGTTATCGCAGATCGCAGAGAGGGTTCCCAACCCCATGTAAAACACCAGCGTCTGGCCGGGGTGCGCCAGCGTAGGCCAGTCCAGATCGCAACTACCATTTTTGAGGTGCCCGGTGATAAAGCGTACCGACTGGGCATGATCTCGATGTGTCAGAGGGATTCCCGTACAGGCGGACACCCCCAGCGCGGCAGTAATACCCGGCACCACTTCAAATGGCACCCCCTCGCGGGCAAGTACCTCAAGCTCTTCACCACCACGCCCGAAGATAAAGGGATCACCGCCCTTGAGACGCACCACGTGATAACCGGCCCGCGCCCAGCGTGCGAGCGAATCATTGATATCGTCCTGAGCCACACTGTGATTGGAACGTTCCTTGCCCACATAAAACCGCTGGGCATCAGGAGAAGCCAGAGCCAGGATTTCACGCGATACCAGTCGATCGTGCACGATCACGTCGGCATCTCGAAGACAAACCGCTGCCTTCTGGGTCAAGAGCCCCGGATCACCCGGACCGGCCCCGACCAGGGTCACCCGCCCACGACCGGCAACGCCTGGTCGGACGGGCTGCCCCTGAACATAGCGCCCAGGTAGATGCACGGTGGACCGGTCAGGAAAGCCGGGAGCAAAGACCGGTACGCCTGCACGTTCCGCTTCGTCAAGCCATACCAGATCATCTTCCGGCTGCTCATGCGCGATGACCCAGATATCTCCCGGCGCAGGCGCCGGTGGGGTATTCACCTGCTGCCAGTGGCATGCGTCCAGCAGCGCAGAAAGCGATGCCTCGGGTGGCTGGCGCGGGTGAAGCGTCAGCGTTACGCCAAGCCCTACCCATTGACGCGCCAGCACCTCGGCACGCCGTCCCTCGCCCAGAAGCCGCAGCCTGAGTGCTGTTGGCGTATAGTGGACCGTCAAGACATCCATACAGAGATCCCCAACCCGATCGTGTAATCAGTCAGTCGCATTGATGATCTCAAGACCGCCCATATAAGGTTTCAATACGGCAGGTACGCGTACGGAGCCATCTTCCTGCTGATGGTTTTCAAGGATGGCCACCAGACAGCGTCCTACCGCCAGCCCGGACCCATTCAGAGTATGCACCAACTGAGGCTTTTTCTGACCCTTGAGCCGGAAGCGGGCCTGCATCCGCCGCGCCTGGAAGTCTTCGCAGTTGGAAATGGAAGAAATCTCCCGATACGTATCCTGCGTAGGCAGCCATACTTCCAGGTCATAGGTTCTGGCAGCAGCAAATCCCATGTCTCCGGTGCACAGGGTAACCACTCGATAAGGCAGCTCCAGCGCCTGAAGCAGCGCCTCGGCATGCCCGCGCATTTCTTCCAGCGCCTCCCAGGAATGGTCCGGATGAACAATCTGCACCATTTCAACCTTGTCAAACTGGTGCTGGCGAATCATCCCGCGGGTATCGCGGCCATAAGCTCCGGCCTCGCTGCGGAAACAGGGAGTGTGAGCCGTCAGCCGAAGAGGCAACTCACTCTCGTCGAGAATGCTGTCACGAACCAGATTGGTCAGCGAGACTTCCGCCGTCGGGATCAGGTAATACCCGGAGTCGCCTTCCAGCTTGAACAGATCTTCCTCGAACTTGGGCAACTGGCCCGTGCCAAACAGACTGTCGCTGTTGACCAGGTAAGGCACGTAGGCTTCATTGTAGCCATGCTTGAGCGTATGAGTGTCCAGCATGAACTGGGTCAGTGCACGGTGAAGCCTGGCAATGCCGGAACGCATCACGGCAAAGCGTGAACCGGTGAGCCTTGCTGCCGCCTCGAAATCAAGCTCGCCATGCAGCGCACCCAGATCGGTATGGTCGCGCGGCGTGAAGTCGAAGTCGCGCGGTGTGCCCCAGCGATGCAGCTCGACGTTATCATCTTCGTTCCTGCCGAGCGGTGTTTCCGGATGGGGCAGATTGGGAAGCCCTGCCAGCAGTGCATCAAACTGTTCCTGAGTGTCCGACAGGGCTGCCTTGGCTTCTTCGAGCCGTTCACCAAGATCGCTGACTTCAGCCAGTAGCGGCTCGATATCTTCCCCGCGGGACTTCGCCTGTCCGATGGACCTTGACCGGGTATTGCGCTCGTTCTGAAGCTCCTCGGTACGGCTCTGAAGCTCACGACGACGCGTCTCCAGCGCCTCGAATTCAGCGGTATCGAGCGTATAACCACGTGTAGCAAGACGTGCGGCAACGCCTTCCAGATCGCTGCGAAGCCCTTTGGGATCAAGCATGGTGTGATTCATTCCCTGGTCAATAAACATGGATCGACAGCCTGTAACGGCTGTTGCTGCACTCCATTGTATGGAAAACCGCCATCAAGCTCCACGGGTGAACTTTCCTCCTGATCTTATGAGCATTTTTACTGAAACCGTTCAGTAACAGGACTCGCAGGCAGCGACGCACCCCTTTAGAATGAACACACTCCTGTCGACAACCAGTATGTAGCGCCCATGACCACGATTTCCACGGAACACACCCCCCATCATGCCGACGTTTATGGCGCATTCCTCACTGCCCTGAAAGACACCGGGTTCGAGGGTGATATCGCCACGCGCGACGCAGATCGTACCGTGCTGGCAACCGACAACTCGATTTATGAACGCACGCCACAGGCGGCGCTGTTTCCCCGTCATCAGGCCGATCTGGTCCGGATTGCCACCCTTGCCGGAGAGTCACGCTTTCAGACGATTGTCCTCACGCCCCGGGGAGGAGGCACCGGCACCAACGGGCAGTCACTGACCGAGGGGCTGGTAGTGGATGTCACTCGGTACATGAACCGCATTCTGGATATCGACGTTGCCGGCCGTCGAGTGGTTGTCGAACCTGGCGTGGTCAAGGACCAGCTCAACGCGGCGCTCAAGCCTCATGGGCTGTTTTTTGCGCCGGAGCTTTCCACGTCCAACCGGGCGACCATCGGTGGCATGATCAGCACCGATGCCAGCGGTCAGGGCAGCTGCAGCTACGGCAAGACACGTAATCACGTGCTTGGTCTTAAAACCGCCCTGATAGGCGGCGAAGTGATGGAAAGTGCCCCGGTGGATGACAGGACGCTTGACGATATCTGCCAACAGCCCTCTGCCAGTGGCCGAATTCATGCCACGCTGCGCAAGCTGATTGATCAGCATCATGACGCCATCATGGCCGGCTTCCCCCCGCTCAACCGCTGCCTGACCGGCTATGACTTGCCACACCTTCGCACCGAGGATGGCCGCCTTGATCCCAACAGTGTCCTGTGTGGCGCCGAAGGCTCGCTGGGCCTGATTACCGAAGCCACCCTGAACGTTCTGCCGATTCCACGCCACAGCGCCCTGATCAATGTACGTTATGAAGGATTCATGGATGCATTGAGCGATGCCAGAGCCCTGATGGCCTGTCAGCCGACCTCCATTGAAACCATCGACGACACCGTGTTGCTACTGGCGATGGACGATATGGTCTGGGACAGCGTCGCCGATTATTTTCCGCCCAACGCCACCTCGGCGAACGGCCATACGCCACAGACCCGTGGCATCAACCTGGTGGAATTCAACGATGATGACGAGCAGGCCCTGGCCGACAAGGTTGCGGCATTCATCGCGACGCTTGAGAAGGGAGAAGGCCCGACTCGCCTGGGATATACAAAGGCCTGGGGCCGCTCGGCCATTTCGACCGTTTATGCCATGCGAAAACGCGCGGTAGGCCTGCTTGGCAATGCTCGCGGCGAACAGCGCCCCCTGCCCTTTGTCGAGGATACCGCCGTACCGCCGGACCGTCTGCCCGAATATATACAGGAGTTTCGCGCATTGCTTGACAGCCACGGACTGCGCTACGGCATGTTTGGTCACGTGGATGCCGGCGTGCTGCATGTCCGGCCGGCCATGGATATGCGTGACCCGGCGCAGGCCGCGCTGGTGCGGCCCATCTCCGATGCCGTGGCAGCACTGACACAGCGCCACGGTGGCCTGTTATGGGGCGAACACGGTAAAGGCATACGCTCGGAGTACACGCCGGCCTTCTTTGGCGCGCTCTACCCCCTGCTGCAGGAGGTCAAGCAAGCCTTTGATCCCCATAATCAACTCAACCCGGGCAAGATCGCCACGCCGCCGGCAAGTACCGATGAGCTATTGAAGATTGATGGCGTCACGTTTCGTGGCGACCTGGACCGTAATATTGATGATGCCCTCTGGAACCACTACTCCAGCGCCGTGTACTGCAACGGCAATGGGGCCTGTTTCAACTATGATCCCGACGATGCCATGTGCCCGAGCTGGAAGGCGACGCGAGACAGGGTTCATTCGCCCAAGGGGCGCGCCATGCTGTTCAAGGAGTGGCTTCGTCGCGAGAGCCATCGCGGACAGGATATTGTCGAGGAAGCCCGCATGCAGGAGCAGGCCGGCCGGTGGCAGAAACTGCGCCAGGCACTCCAGCGACGGCTGTCCCCCCCGGTAGCAGATCCCTTCATACACGAAGTACATGAGGCCATGTCAGGCTGTCTGTCCTGCAAGTCCTGTGCCGGCCAGTGCCCGATCAAGGTCAACGTGCCGGACTTCAAAAGTCAGTTCATGGCCATTTATCAGGGACGCTATGGTCAGCCCCTGCGCAATCATCTCGTCGGCTCACTTGAAGGACTCCTGCCCTTCGCTTCGCGGTTTACTCCCCTATATAACGCCTGGATCAACAGCCGGGCAGGCCAGCGCCTTTTCAAGGCGGCAGGCATGGTAGATACCCCCGCCATAGACCGGGCAGCGCTGGACAAGGTGCTTGAAAGCTGGGGCGTGCCGGTAGCCACCCCGATCACACTGGCCAGACTGACACCTGAAGCACGGGCTCGAAGCGTCATCATGGTGCAGGACGCCTTTACCCGTTACTTTGACAGCCAGGTGATCCGAGATGTCGTCACACTGTTGAATCGGCTGGGCATTCAGGTGTTCGTGGCTCCGTTTCTGCCCAACGGCAAACCGGCTCAGGTCATGGGACAACTGGGACGCTTTGAGCGAATAGCCCGTCGCAATGCACGTCATCTCAAGGCGCTGGCCGACTTTGATGTACCACTGGTGGGTGTCGACCCGGCGATGACGCTGACCTATCGTCAGGAGTATCCCAAGGTACTGGGACAAGGTGCCTGCCCCGAGGTTTTACTGCTGCAGGAATGGCTGGTTACCCTGGCAGGCCGCTGGTCCGGGTCACCAGTCTCGTCATCTCGCCATTTCAGGCTATTGAGTCACTGCACGGAAAAAACCAGTGCCGGTGGCAGCCCTCAGGCCTGGCAGCAGGTGTTCAAGGCCTTTGGCCTCTCGCTGGAGCTGGTCCCTGCCGGATGCTGCGGCATGTCAGGCACCTATGGCCATGAAGCGGAACATCGTGAGCTGTCTGAAAGGATTTATGATATGTCGTGGCGGCCGATAGTGGAACAAACGGCCATGGATACTCGTCTGCTGGCTACCGGTTATTCCTGCCGCAGCCAGGTCAGCCGGTTTTCGCAGACGCAGTTGATGCACCCGCTGCAGGGTTTGCTGGAAGCACTTGAAGGTACTCGGCATGCCAGCCCGGCAGCATCGCGCTAAAAACAGGATGCGTTGATTGCTACTCCGGTACGAGGTCGCTAGTCTTGCGCCGATAACTGCCTGCCATCCACCGACGAGACCTACCGCATGGAACATGCTGCACTGTTTATTTCCATGATCGGGCTACTGGCCCTGATCTGCCAATGGTTGGCATGGAAGATGCGTCTACCGGCCATTTTGCCGCTGTTGATTGCAGGCTTGATCTTTGGTCCTGCCACCGGTCTGTTGAAGCCTGATGTCCTGATGGGGGATCTCCTGTTCCCGCTGGTCTCGCTATCGGTAGCTGTCATCCTGTTCGAGGGCAGCCTGACCCTGTATCACAAGGACCTTCGCGGGCATGGCCATATCGTCAGCCGACTGGTGACCTGGGGCGTGCTGATCACGGGCGTGATCGGTACGCTTACCGCCCACTGGCTGCTCGGAGTATCCTGGCAGATTGCAGCGGTAGCCGGTGCCGTACTGGTTGTCACCGGTCCCACGGTGGTCACGCCCCTGCTTCAGACCCTGCGCGCCAAGGAGAACCTGAGCCAGATCCTGCGCTGGGAAGGTATCCTGATCGACCCGGTGGGAGCCCTGCTGGCGGTACTGGTCTACGAATTTGTTGCCATAGGCCAGGGCAACGGTGCGGCGTCACATACCGTCCTGCTGTTTGCCAAGACCGTGGCACTCGGCTTTGGCGTCGGGGGCATCGGGGGCTATCTGTGGGGGCTGGTACTCAGACACTACTGGCTGCCTCAAAAGCTCCACAGTTTCGGCACCCTGATGTTCATGCTGACCGTGTTTGCCGGATCAAACACGCTGTTTGAGGAGTCGGGCCTGCTGACCGTCACGGTGCTGGGCATCTGGCTGGCCAACATGCGAGGCGTCCCTACCGGCCCGATCATCGAGTTCAAGGAAACACTCTCGGTCCTGCTGATTTCAGGCCTTTTCATCCTCCTTGCAGCACGCATCTCGCCGGAACAGCTGATGTCACTGACCTGGCCCTACTGGTTGATGCTGGGCATCCTGATGTGGGTAGCGCGCCCCCTCTCTGTCTGGATATGCACGATCGGGTCGGGGCTCAACTGGCGGGAAAAGGCCCTGCTGGCCTGGCTGTCTCCTCGTGGCATTGTTGCCGCCGCCGTTGCCTCGCTGTTTGCCATCAAGCTTGAAAAGGCAGGTGTTGAAGGCGCGGAAACGCTGGTTCCCATTACTTTTTTGGTCATCATTGGCACCGTGGTAATCCAGAGCCTGCTGTCCCGGCCCATCGTACGGGCACTCAAGGTCGATGAGCCGCCGCCCACCGGGTTTCTGATCATTGGCGCCAATCCCGTGGCCCGAGCCGTGGCACGCGAGCTGGTGGATCTCGGCTTTACCGTCCGGTTGACCGATACCAGCTGGGATGCGGTGCAGGAAGCCCGCATGGCAGGCCTGCCGGTCTATTACGGCAACCCGCTGTCCGAACACGCGACCCAGCACCTGGAGTTGACCGGCATCGGCCGCCTGCTGCCACTGTCGCCCTATCGCGAACTCAATAACCTGGCCGGGCTTCACTTCGAACACCTTCTGGGGCATGGCAAGGTGTTCAGACTGCCGGAAGATACCGGCAAGCAGGCCAAGCGGCAGCAGGACAAGGCGTTGGGGCATCTGCCATTGCTGTTCGACACCGAAGCCACCTATGCCAAGCTCGCAAGCCTGGTAGCACGGGGGGCTGAAGTACGTACCGCCAGCATTACCGACAATTTTGACATGGCTGCCTATGAAGAAATTCACGGAGGGCAGCTATTACCCTTGTTCGTACTGAGCGCGCAAGGCAAAATCCGCGTGGCCGAGGCCTCGACCCCCCTGGCACCGAAATCCGGAGAGCGACTTGTCAGCCTCATTTATCCGGATTCACCCGAGATGCTGTCAACGCCTGACTGATTCGGCCATGCCGCAATCAGCACTCGCCATTTGCCGGTATTGTCATTAAGGTAACGTTAAAAGCTGTCCAAACGGGCAGCTTTTGATTTACCACACGACAAACACAACCAACAATAGCTGTGGAGATTTCCTATGGCCGTCATCATGGGCCTTGTCGGTATAGTTACTGTACTGCTGATCGCCTTCCTCCTGTCTGAAAACCGCAGGGCCATCAATTACAGAACCATTGTCGGTGCCTTTGTCATTCAGGCCGGGCTCGGCGCCTTCGTGCTGTACACCCCTTTCGGCAAGCGCGTGCTACTGGCCATGTCCTCAGGCGTTCAATCCGTCATGAATGCCAGTCAGGCCGGGATCGACTTTCTGTTTGGCGGACTGGTGTCCGACAAGATGTTTGAACTGTTTGGCGGCGGCGGGTTTATATTTGCCTTTCGCGTACTGCCCTTCATCGTCTTCTTCTCATCACTGATCGCCGTGCTTTATTACCTGGGCGTCATGCGCTGGATCATCACTATCCTGGGCGGTTTTCTCCAGAAGGTGCTGGGCACCAGTCGGCCGGAATCCCTTTCGGCGGCGGCCAATATCTTTGTCGGCCAGACAGAGGCCCCTCTGGTCGTGCGGCCCTTCATTGACACCATGACTCGCTCGGAACTGTTTGCCATCATGTGTGGCGGACTGGCAAGCGTGGCTGGCTCGGTACTGGGTGGATATGCAGCCATGGGTGTGGACCTCAACTTCCTGATTGCGGCCTCGTTCATGTCAGCACCCGGTGGCCTGCTCATGGCCAAGATGATCATTCCGGAAACCGAGACGCCTCGTCAGGGCCTCGACGACATCAACGGCAAGATGGAAGATTCCGCGGCCAATGTCATCGATGCTGCCGCCGAAGGCGCTGGTGCCGGCCTGCAGCTGGCCCTCAACGTCGGGGCAATGCTGCTCGCATTCGTAGGCATCATTGCGCTGGCCAACATCATTCTGGGCGGTGTGGGCAACTGGTTCGGCATTGAGCAGCTGACACTTCAGGAAATTCTCGGCTACTGCTTTGCGCCCATCGCCTTTCTGATCGGCGTCCCCTGGAGCGAGGCAGTGACGGCGGGCAGCTTTATCGGCCAGAAAATCATCCTCAACGAATTTGTGGCCTTCGCAAGCTTTGCCGATGTCGGCACGGCCCTGTCTGCTCACAGCCAGGCCATTGTCGTCTTTGCCCTGTGCGGCTTTGCCAACCTGTCATCCATTGCCATCCTGATGGGTGGACTTGGTGTCATGGCTCCCAGCCGTCGCGGCGATGTCGCGCGACTGGGCCTGAAGGCCGTCGCCGCAGGAACCCTTTCCAACCTGATGAGTGCGGCACTGGCGGGACTGTTTCTGTCGATGTAGTCTGACAGGCCTGCTTCAAACAAAAGCCCCGCTCGACGGGGCTTTTTTCTGTATCACCCACAGGGAGACGACCCTCATGAGCGATGATGAACGCCAACAGCGCCACAAACGCGCAATGCAAAGGCTCAAGTCTCACGTTGATGAGCGCGTAGCCAGGGCCACCGAGGAGCGAGGCCTGGTACTTGTATTTACCGGCAATGGCAAGGGCAAGACCACCGCAGCCTGGGGCACCGTCACCCGTGCACTGGGCTATGGCTACAACGTTGGTGTCGTGCAGTTCATCAAGGGCACGTGGGAATGCGGCGAACGGGAGCGCCTCGAGCATGACGAGCACCTTCAGGTGCATGTCATGGCCACGGGGTTTACCTGGGATACTCAGGACAAGGCATCGGACCGGGCAGCCTGTCAGGCCGTCTGGGCTCAGGCTCGAACACTGCTTGAAGATGACAGTGTCTATCTGGTGGTGCTGGACGAGCTGACCTACATGCTCAAGTTCGGGTATCTGGATATTCAGGATGTACTGCATGCCCTGGGACGACGACCGACAGAACAAACCGTGATCATCACCGGCCGCAATGCTCACCGCGACCTGCTGAGTGTGGCCGATACCGTGACAGAGATGCAGGAGGTCCGACACGCCTTCAATGAAGGATTGAAAGCGCGCCGGGGCATTGATTACTGATCAGCGCACACTGGTGTCGGATGGATCGATCCAGAGGCTTCCGGTAATGGGAACAACGGCGAATCGCTCATTGATGGTCTTGAGCGTGGCCTGCGGGTCAAGCGCTTTGAACACCTCCGGATGGATCCATTTGGCCAGCAGTTCAAGCACCACAATGTTGTAGGGCGTATTGATCAGGTGATGATACAGCCCGTATACATCACCATGATGTACGGCAGGCATCTGAGCAATCCCAGGGCGCCGGGTAACACCTTCAAGCGAAGCCCGTGCCTTGTCGATGGGCTCGTAGGGACCAAGCACCAGACCAGATGTGCCTTCAAGATAAGATCCGCCGGTGGCCACATAAATGTCAGGTTGACTGGCCAGAATGTATTCCGGAGTCAGCTGCCCGCTTTTTCCTTTCAGGGTGCGACCACCAAGGTTCTCCCCCCCCACCAGCGAGATAAAGCCCTGAAAGCTGCCGTCACCGGGCGTATAGCAGCAGGCATTCATGCCGCCGGCATGCGTTTCCAGAAAGACCAGCGGTCGTGTGCCGTTCTCGCCCAGCGCCTGGGACATCGCCTTGATGCGGGCCTCATGCTCTGCATAAAACCGATTGAACGCCTGTGCCTTGTCGGTACGTCCGATGACCTGCGCCATGATGGACAGGCTGGTGGTAGTGTCATTCAACGGGTCAGTGGCAAAATCCACATAGACCACCTTGATGCCAGCCGCTGACAATTGCTGCGTCATCAATGTATTTTCCGAGGGTGGCGTCTGTGAGCGACTCAGGATCACCACGTCAGGAGACAGCGAAATGATGTGTTCGACGGACAGATCCGAGCTGCCCTGACCACTACCTACCGTCGGGATGGATGAAAGCGCCGGCAGACGGTCGGTATAGCGCTGATACAGTGTTCTGTATCGCTTGAAGTCACTGCCCCATCCGACCAGCACTGATGATGGATCTGCCGTCAGCATCGACAGTGCAATTACATTGCGCCCTTCGCCCAGAACCACTCGACTGGCGGGGTGGTCAAAATGAATCTGACGGCCGGTAATATCGGTAACATCGAACCCGTCTGCGCGAGCAGTGCCGATCATCAGGCCCATCAAAGCAAGAAGGGCCGCAGCGCGGCCAAAACGTTTCCACATGGTATCCAGCTCTCGTCCAGTAAAATCAGGGCGTATCCGGCGACAATATAAACCGCATCGCCCGGTTCAACGCAACCGGCAGCACCGAGCGGTGATATTCCTGAGGAAAGACAATGACACTGGCATCGAGACGCTGACTGTCAAGCATCTTGAGGCGTCGCGCCAGATCCTGCGCATTGTTGATCATCTGGTGTTCACGCCGACGAGCAGCAGTTTCACTGGCATCGTCACTCTTTTTTTCCGCTGGCGACAGCGCCTGCTCATATTCACCGACCGTAATCAGTACACGTACCGGCCGGTCCAGGGTGATCGTCGTGGGGTCAAATTCCTTTTCCAGCGTCTTCATCATTCCCTCGCCCCACCAGAGTGATGGGCTGGCAGCAATGTAGATATTGAAGGCGTCAGGATGGCGAAACAGGGTTGTCAGCGCAAACAGCGCCCCATAGGAATGGCCGAATAATGCCTGGCGGCCCGGGTTGATCCTGAATCGCTTTTCGATGGCCGGCTTGACCTGCTGCTGAATGAACCGATACAGCGCCTCGGCACCGCCATAGCTGACCTCCTGCCCCTCTTCGGTCATGGCATGACGAGCACCTTCTCGTGGCATGGGCGTGTAATCATGCGCCCGGCGCACCATATTGAAGGGCTCATCTCCGGGATATCCGATGCCTACTATAATAGCGGCAGACAAACTGCCATGGGCCGAGGCCTGCTGAACCCGCATCGACTCTACCGCCATGGGAAACGTGGCGTTGCCATCCAGCATGTAAATGACCGGAAACCCGCCAGGTGGCGGTGGCTGGTCCGGTGCATATACCATGACCTGATAGTCCTCGCCACCGGGCGAAGTCATGTTCCATTGTGTTGTATTGGGAACGGTCACGGCATAGGAGGCATTGGTTACCGAGCGGGCCTTGAGCGGCATCACCAGGATAAGAAACACACAGCCAAAGGCAAGCCACAGCCGTCTGGGAGACGTCGTCGAACGAGGTGAGGAAGACCTGAAACACCCGGATGTCATCAATGTAATACCTTTTTCACCAACCTGTTACCACCGGCAGAAACGCCGGGGCATGCATTCATCAGCACAGTCGAATAAGCAATTGTGCACACTACGTTGCGAAATATTATCACTTGATCTACTACACAAATGTGCCAAAGGAGTTAAGTTAAAATATTTTGTCACATTGCCTTACAACTTTACCCTTGCCACTCACGTATCCATGGCCCGAGACCACCAATGAAAAATACTATCATTTACATGCCTTTGCTGGCATTGCTCCTTTTGCCTCTTCCCGGCCATGCTGCCGACACGCCCTCACCGGCCATTACCGTCAGTGCCGAGGCCAATATTGAGGCAGCGCCGGATCAAGTAAAACTGGACGCCTGGCTGGTCAATCACACGCCTTATACCACCATGGACACCGGGAATATGTCGTCAGCGCCGTTTGATGCTGCCCGCGACAAGGTCATGGCCCGTGCCACCGCACTGCTGGACGCGCTGAAAAAGGCCGGCATAGCCTCAAACGATATTCGCGCCGGAGCCGTGTCGGTAAACCGGCAGACACGGACTGAAAAGGACGACACCGTACAGACCCGATGGGAAATTACGCGACCGATCAGCATTACACTTCGACAACTGGATCACCTGCCACAGGTCGTCAATGCCCTGCTTGATCAACAGGTAGACCGACTGAGCGAGCCGGCCTTTGATACCAGTCAGCGTGCGGCACTTGAAGACAAGGCCCTGGCCAGCGCCATCACCCGGGCGCGCCAGAAGGCAGAAGCCATTGCACAGGCCTCCAGCGTACATCTGGGCCCCCTGGAGCAGGCTGATGCCTCCACTCCCGGGGCGCCACCCATGCCCCGCTACAGCATGATGCAGGCACGCTCGGCCAAGGAAAGTGCCCCGGCACTTGAACCTGGAATGATCAGCATCGAGGCCAGCGTCAACACCCGCTGGAGCATTCGCTCGGCGCCGTGACACCCGATGGAGATGGAAAGCAACGACAAGGGCCCCGCAAATGCGGGGCCCTTGTCGTTGAACATCATGTCCGTGGATCGGACTGCATGAGTCAGCCGGTCTGACGACGGCGCCAGACTTCACCGCCCAGAGCGAATACAGCAACCAGCGCAAGCAGGTACATCCACTGCTGCTCCAGGTCAATCGCCCACCAGCCAAGGGCGTCGATAAAGATCAATACAATGCCGACCGGGGTGATATAACGCAGCGCGAACTGCCACAACCCCCATACCAGTGAAGATACAGCCAGCTCATCCTTCAGGGCCTGCCGGTTGAAGACATATCCGGCCATGATGGCTGTCAGCAGACCACCCAGTGGCATCATCCAGCGCGACGTCAGATAGTCCAGCCAGTCAAACACCGTCTTGCCCCCTGGCGTCCAGTCGGCTCCTGCATTGAATGAAAGCATGGCCATCATGCTGATAATCCACAGCACAACGCCCACCATCACGCTGAGAGCACGCCGGCTGTACCGCGTATGCCGTTCAAGGAATGCAATGGTTGCCTCGACCATCGAGATGGAAGACGTCAGGGCCGCCAGCGAAAGCATGATAAAGAAAACGGTCGCGATGATGCCGCCAAATGGCATGTGATCGAACGCCATCGGCAGACTCATGAAGATAAGCCCCGGACCGGACGACGGATCCATGCCATTGGCAAAGATGATCGGGAAGATCGCAAGACCGGCCATCAGGGCAATCAGCGTATCGCACAGTGCCACAAGTACCGTCGTACTGGCGATGGAGCGATGAGCCGGCAGATAGGCGCCATAGGTCAGGATGGCACCGGAGGCCAGACTCAACGTAAAGAACGCATGCCCCAGTGCTGCCAGCAGGGCACCTGCCGTCAGCTTGCTCGGATCAAAGGCAAACAGGAACCGTGCGCCCTCACCGAAGCCGCCGGAAAAGAACGCATAAACGATCATGACGGCCAGCAGCACCACCAGACCTGGCATCATCCAGTTGACGTTCTTCTCGATACCTTCCTGCACCCCCTTGCCGACAATGAGCATCGTGATCAATGTCACCAGGGTACTCCATCCACCGAGCGTCCAGGGACTGGCGTTGGTTGCCCCGAACAGGGCCTGATAAGCCTCGACATTACCAAGTCCCAGCCCGCCACTGATGGATTTCCAGACATAGGACAATGCCCAGCCGGCCACCACTACATAAAAGCAGAGGATAAGGAACCCGCAGAGCATGGCCATCCAGCCAGTCAGCGACCAGAGCGGACTGCAGCGTGATTCGCGAGCCATTGCCTTCAAGGCGTCCACCGGACTGCCACGCCCCCGGCGCCCGAAGACGATCTCGGCCATCATTACCGGTACACCGATGGCCAGAATGCACGCAAGGTACACAAGTACAAAAGCAGCACCACCATATTCCCCGGTCATGTAAGGGAATTTCCAGATATTGCCAAGACCTACTGCCGACCCTGTTGCAGCAAGCACAAAGCCCCACCGACCGACCCATTGGGTGGTGGCTGTCGATGAATTGCTCATGTCCCTGTTCACTCATTTTGTTGTATCAATGCGCCCTGCTCGGTACGCGCAAGCCGAGCATTTTATCGCGAAGCCGCGAGCAGCGCGATACATGACACCACATCACCCGCTATGCTCCTATTCATTGTCCGTTGCTACTTCACAGGAATCACATGAGCCGTCAATTTGCCGTTATCGGACTGGGCTACTTCGGCAGCACAGTTGCACTTGAACTGCATCGCCAGAAACATGAGGTACTCGGCGTTGATCGCGACGAAAGACGCGTTGATCGACTGGCCGAACATATTACCCAGGCTGTTATTGCCGACCCCACCGATCAAAAGGCCCTGCAGGAATTGAACCTGAGCGAGTTCAATGCCGTACTGGTAGATGTGGATGACAGTATCGAAGCCAGCATGATGACCACCCTTTATCTCAAGGAGCTCAAGGTAAAGGAACTGTGGGTCAAGGCACTGAGCGATGATCACCATAAACTGCTGAGCTATATCGGCGCCGACCGTATTATTCATCCGGAATACGACATCGGTATCCGTGTAGCGGAAAGCCTCAGCTATCATGCGGTCATGGATTTCATTCATCTCGGTGATCAGCAGTACGTGGTGGAAATAGAGCTCACCGAGCGCCTGGTATCCAGCTGCAACACCATCGATGATCTGGGCCTCAAAAATGAGAAGGCCCGGGTAGTCGGCCTCAAGCAGGATGGAAAACTTCATTGCAGTCCGACCGGAGACATGGAAATACAGGCCGGCGGGCAACTGATATTGATGGGTGAACTGGATATCCTGCGCCAGTTCGGCGACAAACTGTAGGACAGACAAACCATGCCATTGCCCCACCCCCTGCAGCACTCCAAACGCAGCCATCTGTTCCGGCACCGAGCGCTGCAGCTCAATCCGCCACTGATGCTGCTGACCGGCTTTACCGTGCTGGCAATTCTGGGCACGCTTGCTCTTCAGCTTCCTGGCTCGACCACCATTTCGATTACCTGGATGGAAGCGCTGTTTACCGCCACATCGGCCATTACGGTCACAGGGCTTGGCGTCATGGATGTAGGCCAGCATCTGACCACCTGGGGTCAGGTGATCCTGTTGATTCTGATACAACTTGGCGGTCTGGGGTTCATGACCTTTGCAGCGCTCACCATGGTCTTTCTGGGCGCTCGCCTGCCGATCCAGCAACAGAACGTGGTCAGGGAATCACTCAACCAGTCTTCCTACAGTGATTTACTGCAACTGGTACGGCTGGTCATTGTGTTTGCCCTGGTGGTCGAGCTGCTGACAACCCTGCTGCTGGCCATTGCATGGGTGCCCGATCTCGGCTGGCACAAGGGACTGTGGTACAGCGTGTTTCATGCCATTTCCGCCTTCAACAATGCCGGGTTTTCACTGTGGAGTGACAGCCTGGTCCATTACGCTGGCTCACCACTGGTAACACTGACCATTACCGCTTCCTTCATCATCGGTGGTCTGGGCTTTGCCGTCGTGCAGGAACTGCTCAAGCATCGCAGGCACACGCCCTGGTCAATGCAGACGCGCCTTGTCATTCTGACCACCGTCGGGCTGAACGTCGTCGGCACCCTGATGTTTGCCCTTCTCGAATGGCATAATCCGCACACGCTGGGGGGGATGCCCTCGTTGAGCGACAAGTGGCTGGCGGCCTGGTTTCAGGCCGTGACACCACGCACCGCCGGATTCAATACCATCGATACAGGTGACCTGACCACGCCCAGCAGCCTGTTGACCATGCTGTACATGTTCATCGGCGGCGGACCCGGCTCTACCGCCAGCGGCATCAAGGTCACGACCTTTGTCGTGCTGCTGTTGACCGCACGCGCCTTCCTGAGAGGGTCGACGGAACCAGTCATCTTCAGCCGACGCATTTCAAGCGAAATCGTTTTCAAGGCGGTCGCCGTTGCCCTGAGCGCAATGATCCTGGTATTTACGGTACTGTTCGGGTTGAGTATCACCGAGCCAGGCAAACCGTTTCTGGATCTGGCCTTTGAAACCGTATCAGCGTTCGGCACGGTAGGTCTGTCGCGCGGAGTCACGCCACATCTCAGTGGTGAGGGTCAGCTACTGCTGGTATTGACCATGCTGCTCGGCCGCGTCGGATCGCTGTCACTGGGGTACTTTCTGGCCACGCGGCAAACCCCGGGGCTTCGCTATGCCAAGGGCAGGATTCAGATTGGTTGATCAACCATGCCGAGAAGCGCCATGAGCCCATTTAATGCACAAGGAATGACCATGACTACCCTTCGTACGCCTGCCTCGCTGGCGCTTCTTCTGCTGAGCCCACTGCTGCTGTCAGGCTGCGCATCAACCGGAACCGATATGGCTTCAGCTCAGGCTCGCCCACATGCCATCGCAGCCATGGATGCCGATCGGGACGTCGCCCTGGCCGAAGCAGCATCACAGGCAAGCACCTATTGCAAACGCATGGACCGCTCTGACTATACGGTGATCGATCAGACGATTGAAGCTCCGGCCGATGGGCCGGGCGCCATCATGGCGAGCGCCCGCCAGAAAGATGCAATGATCAGTGAAGACACGGACCTTGAAGCAGCAACTCAGGAAGGTGATGGCTTTCAGGTCAACTGGCTTGTCCGCTGCAGCTGACATCACTCGACATGCACGAGCAGTAAAAGGATGCCCCTGCCGAATAACCTGTCAGGCTCCTGTTACTGCTCACCGGACAACACCTGCTCAACACTGGTTACCTTGTCATCCATGCTCTGATGACGGTCTGTACGCGTACCCAGCTTCATGGTGGTTGTAATACGCGGCGCCCCTGCCTCGTGTACAGCCTCATGGCAGCGCTTGACTACCGCCATGACCGCATCCCATTCGCCTTCGATATTGGTGCCATAGGCATGCATTCGATACGACAGGCCGGCCGCATAAATCTCACGCTGGCAAAGGGCAACGTAGCTTGATACGGAAACGCCGACGCCCAGTGGCACCACGCATAAATCGATAATGACGTGCATGATTCACTCCTCTGATGATGATTCAGCCTCGCTCACTTAATTCCTGCCACTACGATGAGCGCTCTTCTGCCTTATCGCAGCAGCCGGGTGTATCACCCTGGGTAATATCAACGGTATTGGATGCAATCCGCGCGATCATGCCCTCGAGTATTGCCACCTCGTCCGCTGAAAACCCCTGAAGAAGGTGCTGATGGACTTCATGAGAACGCCCCTGAATGGCCTGCATGAGCACACGTCCTTCATCGGTAAAGTGAATCGTACGGGCACGACGGTCATTGTCACAGCGATGCCGTGTGATGAGATCCTGCTTTTCAAGACAGTCCAGTGTGCGCATCAGTGACGGAAGCTCGATGCCTACATGCTGGGCAAGGCAGGATTGTGTCGTGCCTTCACCAAGTCGGGAAAGATGCAGCAGTGCCACCCAGCGCGCCTGAGTCAATCCCAGCGGCTCCATTGCCTTGTCGACGGCAGCTCGCCAGCCCCGCGTCATCATGGCCAGCTGCATGCCCAGACTCATTTGCTCGAATTCATCCATATTGATCACGTCAACAGCCCCTCCGCGGGCAGATAAATACCTTTGCCAGACACGATACCTTGCATGCTCAGTTTATCCTAGCACGTCCCCGGGAGGCATCGGAGATCAGCAGTCCAACACTGCCTGGTGCGGGGTAGCACATGACACGTTATGATAAATGTGCAACGACGTTCGAGCGTCTTTTTCCTTTGGCAACAGTGAGGCTTTGGCATCAACATGTTTGAGCACATAGAGCGCGTACCCGGTGATGCGATTCTCGGATTGATCGAGGCCTTCAAGAAGGACACCAATCCTCGCAAGGTGGATCTGGGGGTGGGTGTATATCGCGATGCACATGGCAACACACCGGTACTCAAGTCGGTCAAGGCCGCAGAAGAGCGCCTTCTTGAACAGGAGGAGACCAAAAGCTACATCGGGTCTCACGGTGACCCGGCCTACGGTAATGCCATCCTGTCGCTGGTACTGGGTGAAGGCTCCCCCCTTCTGACCGACAAACGCGCCAGCGCTACCCAGTCACCCGGCGGGACCGGCGCCCTGCGCCTGGCGGCGGACTTCATTCGCACCAACCTGCCCGGCAAGGCCATCTGGATGAGCAATCCGACATGGCCCAACCATCACGGCATTTTTGATGCTGCCGGTATCGAACGCCATAGCTACCCGTATGTCAGCGCGTCAAATACGCTGGACTTTGACGGCATGATGGACAGCCTTGGCCGGATCCCGGAAGGTGATATCGTGCTGCTGCATGCGTGTTGCCACAACCCTTCCGGGTTTGACCTGGACAAACAGCAATGGCAGCAGGTGCTGAATGTGGTCAAGCAGCGCAACCTGATGCCCCTGATCGACTTCGCCTATCAGGGGTTCGGCGATGGGCTGGACGAGGATGCCTACGGCGTACGCCTGTTGGCAGAACAGCTGGATGAAGTGATCATTACCAGCTCATGCTCCAAGAATTTCGGCCTGTATCGCGAGCGCACCGGCTGCTTGATTCTGGTTGCCAAAAACGAAGAGCAGATGAATAACGTACGCTCTCAGGTGGCCATCGTTGCACGGGAAAACTACTCCAACCCGCCGTCCCATGGCGCGGCCGTCGTCAGCACCATCCTGGGGGACGAGGCACTCCGTGGCATGTGGCTGGAAGAAGTCGATGACATGCGGGGACGCATCAACCAGTTGCGCTCCGGCTTTGTTGATGCCATGGCCCCTCATGGTCTGGCGGAAAAATTCGACTTTATCAAGCAGCAACGCGGCATGTTTTCCTACACAGGCTTGAGCAGGGACCAGGTGGAGCGGCTCCGAAACGATTACAGCATTTACATGGTCAGTTCCGGGCGTGCCAATGTCGCCGGCCTGTCCAGTGATGTTCTCGAATATGTCGCCCAGGCAATTGCTGACGTCTCCGACACCTGAGAGGTGACAGGCCAGCCCCCTGAACACGCCGCTATGACGCGGCGTGTTTTTGTTTCAGCCCTCGATAGAACATGCTGCCGGCCAGCAGCCCCGCCAGCACATTGCCGATTCCGGCCCCGGCAGCAATACCCCAGATCCCTGCCACCCAGGCGCCTATAGCCACACACGGCAGATAGCAGACAAACAGCCGAGCAAAGGCAATGATCATGGCGCGTCGAGGCCATCCGAGTGCGTTACTGGATGAGACAACCACCATGCAAAGCCCCAGCAGGGCATAACTTGGCAACATGAACGGAATCAGAATGGAAAGCGCATGGCTCACCTCGTCATCGGCCGCCATCCAGTGCGACAACCAGGGCGAGGCACCCGCCATGACCACTCCTACCACCAATTGCCAGACCAGCACTACCTTGAAGCTCAAGATCATCAGGTCGTGGATTTCATTCCATCGCCCTGCCCCGAAGCACCGCCCCAGCCAGGGAGGAAGCGACATGGTCAAGGCCAGCACCGCCAGTAGCGCAAAATTCTCCATTCGATTGGCCAGGCCCCAGGCGGCCACGGCCGCATTACCCTGAGTAGCGACAATCGAGGTTGCCAACAGCGCAGCCAGAGGTGGCATCAACTGGGTAATCATGGCCGGCCCGGCAATACCGGTAAACTCTCGCCAGGAGACGCGCCACTCCTCCTTGATACCTGCCAGCGTCAACCAGTCACGTCGGCTCAGGGCGACCCCCACGATCATCAGCCCTGCGGTAAAGGAAATCATGGTCGCCCAGGCCGCACCCGGCAGACCAAGATCGGGAAACGGGCCCATACCAAAGATCAAAAGCGGGTCCATAACGACGTTGATCAGGCTGGTAATCACCATCACAAGCCCCGGAAACCGGGTATATCCATGTGCCCGAAACAGGCTATAGCCCAGATACAGCATGGCGCCGATCCAGCTTGTAACCAGCCAGGGTGCCCAGTAGGCATCGATCAATCCACTCAGGCTGTCCTGTGCTCCCATGGCCGAGAAGATCGGGCGCCGTAACCACCACAACAGCATCATCACCAGAGCAAGGGTGACGCCCCCGCCGATCATTACCAGACTCCCCAAACGATGAGCCCGAGCCTTTTCGTCCCGGCCGAGAGCTCGAGAAATCAGTGCGGCTGTCGCAATACCAATACCTACCTGAATGCCGATGACAATAAAGGAGACCGGCATGGTAAAGGACTGAGCCGCCAGCGGTGCCGTCCCCAGGTGAGCGACAAAAAGGCTGTCTACCAGATTGAATCCCAGCAGGGACATGACCCCAATAGCCATTGGCCAGGTGGTCTGCCAAAGCTGAGCCCCCATGGGGGAAAGAGGAGAAGTCGACGTCGAACGGGACACACAATGCTCCTGACAAACACATAAAAAAGCCGCTATCCAAGGATAACGGCAGTCGATACGGCATGATAACGCGTTGCCGGGCAAGACAGAACCTTGCCCTTGCGGAATTTACAGGCGATCAAGATGCAGCTGGTAGGAAGCATCGGTGTGATTTTCGTTATGGAGCGTCTGTCCATTGACCTGAACCAGGTAATCCCCTGCCGCCAGAGGCTGGCTGAGCTTGAAGTTACCGCCATCGGAATTGATGGCTGTGGCCACCAGCTCACGCTGCTCATTGAATACCTTTGCACTCAAGCGATAGCTGTCGCCATGGTCACCTGCAAAGTGGCTGCTTGACAGCACAATGGTCTGCGGCTGGCTGACATGGATCAGAAACTGATTCGGGTGGCCCTGAGTCGCCATACGAGTGTCACTCCAGCCCTGCTTGAGCACTTCTACATTCTCACCGGTAGTGCTGGCATTGAGCATCCCTTCCTGAGCGCGCGTCGCGGTAGAGGCAACAGCGTGGGTGGCAGTTGCTGCCAGCAGGGCACCTGAAAGAACGATAGTGAGAAGATTACGCATACTGTGTACTCCTTGCATTTTTCTTGATAAAACTCGCTTTTGATGAGAAAAAGCCGGCACCATCGGCCTTGAGCCAGGTGCTGATGACGCTCTCATCGAATGACAAGAAGTTTAGTGTGCTAACTAAGATGTTGGAACAGAGCAGGCGGCATTACAGTAGTGCCGTTTTGGCAACAATAACTATAACTACAGGGGATAAGCATGGAACGAAGCACACGACTGCTTCTCTTCATGGATGTCGTGGATGCCGGCAGCTTTACGCGGGCGGCAGATCTAAGGCAGGTCAATCGCTCCGTCATTTCCAAGCAGATCCGGGCACTGGAAAGTGAGCTGAAGGTGCAGCTGTTCAATCGCTCTACGCGAAGCGTCTCGCTGACGGACATCGGCCAGGAAATCTATCGTCGCGGCCTGAAGATGCGGGAAGCCCTGGACGAAACATCAGACGTCATCAATGCCTATCAGACAGAGCCGATGGGGTCGCTCAGGATTTCCTGCCCGGTACACTTCGGGCGACGCCATGTCGCCAGCGGCCTGCGACTTTATCTACAGCGCTACCCGCACATGCAGATCGAAATGCGTCTGGACGATACACTGGTCGATCTGATTGGTGGCGGTTTCGATCTCGGCATACGCATCAGTCCGATGAACGATTCCAACCTGATTGCTCGCCATCTGGCGCGCCATCAGCGCGTGCTGTGTGCCAGCCCGGCCTTTGTGGCGCAGCACGGCATGCCACAGACACTGAAAGAATTGATTGCCCTGCCTGCGGCAGTGTACTCGCGAGATGGCTTCGAGCTTGATCGGCTGCGCTATATTGATGATGAAGGTATCGAACGCAGCCTGCGGGTGATCCCGAAGATCAAGACCAATGACCCGGAGATCCTGCGCAATGCCATCATGGCAGGTGTGGGATATGGCATGACATCTGGATTTCAGGTCGGAGAGGACCTGCGGGACGGGCAACTGGTGCCCTTACTGCCGGACTTGCGTCTGGCAGATGCCCCGCCCGTGCAGATCGTTTATCCGCACCGGCGGTATCTCCCCCAGAAAACCAGACGCTTTATCGAGTGCCTGCAGGAAGCAGTGGGCACACCACCGTTCTGGGAAAAGTGGTTGCCGGCTCGGGGGCCGGCAACGGCACTGGACGCAGAGGATCAGCCGCCGAGCTGATCAAGCCCTCGGGCCAGATCAGCCTTCAGATCCTCAAGTGCTTCAATACCGACTGAAATACGTAAAAGGCCATCACTGATTCCGGCGATGCGTCGCTGCTCATCGGAAAGCTTGCCATGAGTCGTGGTGGCCGGATGCGTAATGGTGGTTTTGGTATCCCCCAGATTTCCGGTGATCGACATCAACCGTGTCGCATCAACTACCGACCAGGCGTTTTCCCTTCCTCCCTTGATCTCCACACCGAGTACCGCACCAAATCCACTTTGCTGCTGTACCGCCAGGGCGTGCTGAGCATGATGCTCAAGCCCTGCGTAGTGCACTCGCTCAACGGAGGGATGCGCTTCAAGCCAGTGCGCCAGCGCGAGAGCATTGTCGCAATGAGCCTTCATGCGCAATGACAGGGTTTCAAGCCCCTTGAGAAAAATCCAGGCATTGAACGGACTCATGCATGGTCCACAGGTACGTACCACCCCGTAGAGTTTTTCAAGGGTATCGTGATCGCCAACAATCGCACCGCCGATGGCACGCCCCTGCCCGTCCAGAAACTTGGTAGCCGAGTGAATGACCAGATCAGCCCCGAGTGACAGTGGCTTTTGCAGCGCAGGCGTACAAAAACAGTTATCGATCACCAGCTTGATGTCATGGCGATGTGCTACATCCGCCAGGCGGCGGATATCAACCAGTTCCTGCAGCGGATTGGAAGGCGTTTCAGCAAAGAACAGCCGGGTTTTCGGCGTCACGGCGGCTTCCCAGGCCGATAGATCCGACAGGGGGACATATCGAATGACGACCCCGAATTTGGCCAGGTACTTGTCAAAAAGACCAATGGTTGAGCCAAACAGTGACCGGGAGGCTACAATTTCGTCCCCGGATTCAAGCAGTCCCAGCGCCATGGAAAGGATCGCTGACATGCCGGAGCTTGTCGCAACACACCGCTCGCCCCCCTCCATGGCGGCCAGTCGACGCTCGAACGTATGAACCGTCGGGTTGGTGAACCGCGAATAGACGTTACCGGCCTCTTCACCGGAAAACTTGCGGGCAGCCTCGGCAGCACTGCTGTATACGAAGCTTGATGTCGTGAAAATCGGCTCACCGTGTTCCTGCTCGAAGGTGCGCTCGTGTCCGGCACGCACGGCCAGGGTATCCGGATGCCATTGCGGGTGTTCGTTGTCCATGAATCGTCCTTGTTACTGCCATGCAAAGACCGGCCTGGCCCGTCGCCGCCCTGTAGCGACGACGGGGAAAGCCATTACTCGACTTCTTCGATATCGTTGTGCATCTCGACCACGGCGCTGCTCACGGACCCGCCATGTCGAGCAGCATCATTGCGCGCGGCTTCCAGCCGAGCCAGGTAGTCGCCATCGATATCACCGGTCACGTACTGACCATCGAAGACGGAGCAGTCAAAGGCTTCCAGAGCCGGATTGATCTCGCGACAGGCATCCTTGAGGTCTTCGAGGTCCTGATAGATCAAGCGGTCCGCCCCGATCAGCGTACAGACCTCCTCGTCGGTGCGATCATGACCAATCAGCTCCATGGCCACCGGCATGTCGATACCATAGACGTTCGGGTAACGCACTGCGGGGGCCGCCGACGCAAAGTAGACCTTTTTGGCTCCGGCCTCACGCGCCATCTGGATGATTTCCTGGCAGGTTGTGCCGCGTACAATCGAATCATCCACCAGCAGCACGTTCTTGCCGTCGAATTCGACATCCATGGCATTGAGCTTCTGACGCACCGACTTCTTGCGCTGCGTCTGCCCCGGCATGATAAAGGTACGACCGATGTAGCGGTTCTTGACGAAGCCTTCCCGGTACTTCACCCCCAGATACTGGGCAAGCTCCAGCGCCGCGGTACGGCTGGTATCCGGAATAGGGATCACCACGTCGATATCGTGGTCAGGCCATTCACGCTCCACCTTCAGCGCCAGCTTCTGCCCCATCCGCATGCGGGTCCCGTACACGTTGGCCCCGTCCATGATGGAGTCCGGGCGGGCAAGGTATACATATTCAAAGATGCAGGGCCGCAGCCGGGCCGATTCGGAGCATTGCTGCATGAACATTTCGCGATCGTTATTGATAAAGACCGCTTCACCCGGAGCAAGGTCGCGAATCAGTTCGAACCCGGCCACATCCAGCGCCACGGATTCTGACGCAATCATGTATTCCGGCTGACCACCTTCGATACAACGCTTGCCGACAACAACCGGACGAATGCCATTGATATCGCGAAAGGCCACCATGCCCAGGTCACTGATGATCGAAACCGCAGCATACCCACCCCGGCACCGACGATGGACCCGACGTACGGCATCGAACACATCTTCGGCATCAAGGCGATGGCCCTGCTTGCCAAGCTCATGAGCAAACACATTCAACAGGACTTCCGAATCGGAGCGTGTATTGATGTGGCGTAGATCGGTATTGAACAGCTCCTTGACCAACTGATCCGAGTTGGTCAGGTTGCCGTTGTGCACCAGCGTGATGCCATAGGGAGAATTGACATAAAACGGCTGGGATTCAGCTTCGGAAGAAGAACCGGCAGTGGGATAACGAACATGCCCGATACCGATATTCCCCTGCAGGCGCTTCATGTGACGAGTGTGAAATACATCCCGCACCAGCCCATTGCTCTTGCGAAGAAAAAAGCGACCATCATCCCAGGTCATCATTCCGGCGGCGTCCTGGCCGCGGTGTTGCAGCACAGTCAGCGCATCGTAGAGCGCCTGATTGACCATGGAGTTGCCCATAAGGCCGACAATACCGCACATCAGTACACCCTCGCTTTATAGATCATGACGACATTCCTATCCGGATGTGTCAGTAGCAGTGGATGATGTTGCCTGAACATCACCCGCGTTTTCCTGTTCCCAATTGTCCCAGTGCGCCATCAGCGCATCACGTGCCTGACCGACCAGTGGTCGAAGCTGTGACTGCTGCCAGTCCGGCGCATCCCGCCATGGGGTAAGCCCGACTACCGCGGAGATGAGCACCAGCACCGCAGCCCCACGAAGTGCCCCGAACAGGGCTCCCAGCAACCGATTGAAGCGCCCCATGCCGGCCCATTCAATGACCGCATCAAGAAAGCGAATCAGCATGCCCGAGACAACAATGACCACAAACACCACGATCACGAAGCCGATCGCAAGGCGCATGTTGGCACTGGCGACATAATCACGAAAGATTTCGCCAGCCGGGCCGGCAAACATTCTGGCAGCGACAAGCGCAGCAAGCCAGGCCAGCAGGCCCAACCCCTCGCGAATGAATCCCTTTGCCATGCCGGAAAGTACGGAGATCAGCAGTACCGCAGCAAAGGCCCAGTCAATCCAGGTCCAGCTCATTCGTCATCCTTGCGACGCACGACCAGCCCCTTGATATTGGCCTGCTGTTGTAACTGAGTGCTGGCCTTTTCTGCCGACTCACTGCTGTCATAGGGTCCAACCAGTACGACGGTCAAATTGTTGCGTGCCAGGGTATAGACCGGGAAGTGATTACCTTTGAGCTTGTCGGCCAGCCCCTTGGCATACTCCGGATTACTGAAGCTGCCGGACTGTACCGCCCAGCCGCCGCCACTGACGGCTGACGGTGGATTACCCGAACCATCCGATCCCTTGCGTGCGGCTTCAAGAATGGGGTCGTTTTCAGCACTGTGACGCGCACGGGCATCAGCGCTTTCCCTGTCCGCCGGAGCACGCTCACGACCTGAGGAAGGCGGCGTCTGCCTGGACGAGGAAGCCTGTGAGGATGAAGACGCCTGAGACGAAGGCGTGGACGTCTCCGTACTGTCCTCATCCGCCGGAAGGACAGGTTCACTGGGAATCGCGTCAGGTGGCGGCATATCATCCGTATTACCTGGCGCAGGCTCACCTTCAGCCATACCGGTATTGACACCGGCGTCAATGCCCTGGGTGTCCTGCGGCGGTTGAGGGGCCGGTACGCTCTGATCCTCCGGCATATCGATCGGCTGTTCGATGGTCAGAGTGGGCTCGGGCCCGCCGCTGTCACTGTCCGGCTTATCGAACAGTATCGGAAGAAAGATAACGGCCAGCGCCACCAGCACTACTGCACCAATGATGCGCTCACGCTTCCCGTATTTCATGATATCTCCTTGCCCAGTAAATCCGACTCATCGTACGGCGACGTTCACACCGAGGTCGACATGACCGCAAGTGCATCAGCCACCGTGAAAAAAGACCCGCACACCAGAACGTCTGCCGATGGATGATCGGATGACGCCAGCACGTTACTGACCGCCTTGCCCGGCGTCTCGTGGCAGGCTGTCACGTGACCACCCAGCCGCTGAACCTCCAGGGCAAGCGAGGCGGCGTCGCGGGCACGCTCACCGGGCAGACCAGCCACTCTCCATTCGTCCACCACCGGCATCAGGGCGCGAATAACGCCCTCGGCATCCTTGTCACCCAGCATGGCAAGAATGCAGATGCGATGCCCGGGCGGACGCTGGCACAGCCGCTGCGCCAGATATCCGGCGGCATGAGGGTTATGTGCCACATCCAGGCACCACTGACGACCGGCACGATGCAGCCACTGCATGCGCCCCGGTAATTCCACCTGTTTGAAGGCCTGCTCGACGGCACTGGCCGTCAGCGAAACGTCAGCCAGCATCAAAGCCTGAAGCGCAGTCGCAGCATTATCCAGAGGCAGTCCAGGGTCAGGAAGATCGCTCAGCCCGACACGCTCTCCATCGGTATCACGCCCCTGCCAGTGCCAAAACTCGCCATCAGGCTCGGTACGGCGAAAGTCCTGTCCCAGACAGTAAACCGGCACGGCACCAATCTCTTCTGCATGGGCGGCCACGGACGACGGCAGATGCTCACTGCCCAGCACCGCCGGGCGGCCGGCACGCATGATACCGGCCTTTTCGCGGCCGATATTCTGAAGATCGTTGCCAAGATAATCAGCATGATCCTGTGCCACGGTAGTGACCACGGCCACATCGGCATCCACCAGATTAACGGCGTCAAGCCGGCCACCCAGGCCAACTTCCAGCACCGCTATATCGGGGGCATCCTGCTGAATCAACCAAAGCGCTGCCAGTGTGCCGGCTTCGAAATACGTCAGGGAGGTTTCGCCGCAGGCGTCATCGATTGCTTCAAAGGCACGCACCAGCTCGGCATCACGCACCAGGCCATCCGACAGCCTGATCCGCTCGTTATAGTGCAGAAGATGCGGAGAGGTATACACCGCACAACGCAGACCATGATGGCTTGCCAGCGCATTCAACATTGCTACGGTAGAGCCCTTGCCATTGGTACCGGCCACCGTGACCACCCGATCGGCAATGGGCCTGTCGGTCAGGCCCAGCCGATCAGCAACAACACGAATGCGGTCCAGCCCCATGTCTATGGCGACCGGGTGGCGGCGCTCAAGCAGCGTCAACCACTGTTCCAGCGTCCGGCCACTACTCATGATGGCGTAGAAACGTCGCCGTCAGCCCGGTCTGCCTCAACGGGTTCTACGGGCTCGTCATCGAGAGCCGTCATGGGCTGATGGGTCATGATGCTCAGTACATTATGAAGCCGATCGCGCATTTCACTGCGATGCACAATCATGTCGACCGTGCCATGCTCCAGCAAAAACTCACTG
This sequence comes from Larsenimonas rhizosphaerae, assembly GCF_026240105.1. NCBI lineage: Bacteria > Pseudomonadati > Pseudomonadota > Gammaproteobacteria > Oceanospirillales > Halomonadaceae > Larsenimonas > Larsenimonas rhizosphaerae. Next base: position 747,653 of record NZ_JAPIVE010000001.1, on the reverse strand, counting down.
CGCTGAAAGCCTTCCGGCAGTTTTTCACGCACGGTCTGTTCAATGACACGCGGGCCGGCAAAGCCGATCAGGGCATTGGGCTCTGCCACGTTCAGATCACCCAGCATGGCGAGTGACGCGGACACACCGCCGAATACCGGATCCGTCAGTACGGAAATATAGGGAATACCGGCCATGCGCAGGCGCTCAAGTGCTGCAGAAGTCTTGGCCATCTGCATCAGCGAGAACAGGGCTTCCTGCATGCGAGCACCGCCACTGGCCGCAAAACAGATCAACGGACGCTGCTCTTCAAGGGCGATGGTGGCGGCACGTGCGAATTTTTCACCGACCACACTACCCATGGACCCCCCCATGAAATTGAACTCGAACGCTACGGTCACCACCGGGAGCTGCTTGAGCGTGCCTTTCATGGCGATCAGAGCATCGTTTTCGCCCGTCCCTTTCTGGGCTGCGGCCAGACGATCCTTGTACTTCTTCGAATCACGAAACTTCAGGCGATCCACTGGTTCGAGGTCCGTCAGCACTTCGTCCCGGCCATCTTCATCCAGAAACCAGGCCAGACGCTTGCGGGCGTTCAGGCGCAGATGATGATCACATTTCGGGCAAACGTGGCTGTTACGCTCGAGCTCGGGCCGATACAGCACAGCTTCACATTTGGGGCACTTGTGCCACAGTCCATCCGGGATATTGTTGCGGCGATCAGCGCGCTGCGTACGTCCCATGGACGGGACAATTTTATCCAGCCAGCTCATAACGCAAAGGATTCCGTATTCAGATTCAAACTGTCACACCCGGACATGCCGGATGCCTGATAATCAGATAACGCTGCCAAACAGCGACGCCGCATGCGGCTATAACCAAAGGCGTGAGTTTATCGCAAGGGGCGGCGTCATGCATTTCAAATACACTAATATGGTGCCATTTCGGCTTGTCTGACCGCATCAATAAAGCCTTCAAGGCGCTCGGCGCTCTTTTGACCAGGTGACTGTTCAACACCACCTGAAACATCCACGGCAAACGGGTGCGCAGTTCGGATGGCCAGGCCAACATTATCCGCCGTCAACCCGCCTGCCAGCACGATACGCCCTCGACCGGCGACAGGTACTCGCGCCCAGTCAAAGGCTTCACCGGTCCCCCCGGGCACACCCGGACGATAGGCATCAAGCAGAATGCCCTGCGCCTGGTGGTATCGATCCATGGCGGCCTCGACATCAAGGTCGTCCTTCATCCGCAGCGCCTTGAGCCAGGGACGGCCATAAAGCCGACAGGCCTCCGGCGGCTCATCGCCGTGAAACTGCAGCATATCGAGAAACGGGAGACAGGCGGCGATCAACTCCGCCGACTGGTCCACGAACAGACCTACTCGCGTTACAAAAGGAGGGACACGGGCAGACAGGGCTTGCAGTGTGTCCGGCTCGATGGCTCTGCGACTACCCGGCCACAGCACAAATCCAAGCGCATCAGCCCCTGACATCACGGCGTGATCCACATCCTCGGGACGCGTCAATCCGCAGATCTTGATACGACAACGCTGGTTCATGAATGCCTCCTGTGTTGCGTAACGGCATTGACGGGCACTGCACGTTCACCACTCCACTCACCGGTATGCCATAGAAATGAAGGGCCGAGCGGTTCTGCAGGCAGACCGTAATAATCGTCATAACAGCTGTCGATGAAATAAAGGCCGGCTGCCGGAGCCGTGATGCCACCTATCGTCCGATCTCGCCCTTGCAGCACTTCCTCGGCCCAGGCCACCGGACGACTCCTGTCGCCGATGGCCATCAGCACACCGGCAATATTGCGTACCATATGGTGCAGAAAGGCATTTCCCTGAATATCGATCACCACCAGCGGCCCATGCCGGCTAACCTCAAGATGGTGCAGAAATCGCCAGGGAGTGACGGATTGACAGCTGGAAGCCCGATAGGCGGAAAAATCATGCTCGCCAACCAGTGCCTGTCCCGCCTGGTGCATCAACTCGTGATCCAGCGGCGTACGATGCCAGGTCACGCGATCATGCTCAAGGGCCGGCGGCGACGCGCGGTTATAGATGACATACCGATAGCGCCGGCCAAGAGCACTGAAGCGGGCGTGAAAGTCCGAGGGAACTTCGCGAATCCAGTGAATGGTGATGTCCCGCGGCAATATGGCGTTTGCCCCCATCATCCAGGCTTTTTCAGTCCGGGGAGACGGGGCGTCAAAATGGGCAATCTGCCGGGTGGCGTGCACGCCCGAGTCTGTTCGACCACTGCTGAGCACTTCCACCTCCGCGGCAGCAATACGAGACAGTGCCCTTTCAAGCGCTGCCTGTACGGATGGGCCATGCTGCAGACGTTGCCAGCCCATGTATTGCTGGCCATTGTACTCAATGCCCAACGCAAGACGCCCCGTCATCGGGGCGGTTTCATCCAGAAAATCAAACAGGGACATGCATCAATTCGTCTCGTAACGCTCCAGCAGGTGACGCGCAGCATCCCTTGACGCCGGGTCACCGTCATCCATGACGTCGAACAACAGGGCCATGGCCTCGTCGGCCTTGTCTTCCTCAAGGAGCAAATGGGCTCGGGTCAACCGCTCATCAGGGGCGGTATCCGCAAGACTGCCATTATCCTGATCAAGCCCATCAAATGCCACCTCCTCCAGCGCCCAGGTCGGTGAATCGCTGTCGACAATATCAGACTCACCATATGACCCGGCCGTATCCATCACCGATGATTCGGCAAGTCCACCATCACCGCCTTCAAGCGTCAGCGGCGCACCTGCCATGAAATCACGCCCGGTCAATGCCATGGCGCGCTTTCGTATCTCATCGTCATCATGAGTGGCAAGTACATCTGCATGCTGTTCCAGCTCATCGCTTAGACCCAGCGCTGCCAGCACTTCCATCAGCTTAAGACGCGTTCGAGGCCGACCTGCAGTACCCGTCAGCTCACCTTCCAGCATTTCACGAGCTGCATCGAGACGCCCATGTGAAATAAAGATATCCACGATATCCTGCTGTTCGCTTTCAGGAGGAGCCTCTGCTTTTTTGGCCCCCGAGCCCATGGTGAACTCCAGTTCAGGCATGGCCGGGGATGGTGTGCTGAAGGGCGCGGGGGCATTGTCGGTAGTTTCGGGCGTAGCCTGCTCCGTCTTTCCGGAAACCTCCCTGTCAGCAACCGCCTTTTCAAAGACATCCTCGACTGCTGCAGCGTCAAGCGGTGCTGCCACCTTCAGAGCATCTACTACAGGTGCATTTACGACCGGCTCAGAGGCTGCATGCCGGGGCGACGGCGTGACAGGCTCAGGAGCATGGGGTGCCTGCTGAATAACAGGCTCCACGACGTCCTCGTTCTGTTCGCTGATACGGCGCCTACGTCGAAGAACCAGCAAACTGCTCAATGCAATGACCAGAAAGACCGCGCCGGCTGCCAGCATGCTGTCACCGACCTTCCACCGCGAGGTATCAGGCTCGGCCAGACGCTGAGAAACAGACGATGACTGTTGATAGGCAAGCTGATCGAGACGCTTGCCGAGGCGTGCCTCTTCTCCGGCCAGCCGGGTTTCGAGCGCTTCAAGTGAGTCGCGCGCCTCTGCCTGGCGCGCCTCCACTATCTGAAGGCGATTTTGCCACTCGGACAATCTGGCCCCCCAGGTCGCGAGATCATCCAACAGGGCCGTGCGACTTTCCAGTTGATCCAGCCGGGCAGACACATCACCGGCGAGCGGCAAATCAGGGACAGGCGAGGCGTCAGCCGGTGTTTTTTTCAAGGCAGCTGCAAGACCTGTCCGTGCCTGTGCAGTCGGCTGTGAGAGCACACTGCCTTCACTCGGAACAACCAGCGGACCAAAGCGCTTGAGAGGTTGTTCAAAGGTGGACAGCGAGGGGTTGGCCTGCATGAGTGCCCACTGCATCTGCGCCGGCGTCACGCTGCGTTCGTTGGCAAGGCGAGCGGCGACGGCGGCCAGATCCTCACCCTTGCGCGCCTGGGCGGTGACCGGCCAGGGCGCCACACGGACATCCGGCACTGGAGATGGCGCAGGGAGCGATGCTGACCGAACACCCTCCGGGTTCAGGCCCGGCAGAAACGCCACATGACGCTGAAGCTGCCCTCCGGGCCAGCTTATATCCAGCACGGTATCCAGCACCGGCTCTCGCAGAGGCGCCCGCCCTGCAATAGTAATCTGCAGATTCCCCGGCCCACCGGTCACGGCAAAATCAAGCGTATCGGTTTGTGCCGTACGAGCAAGACCGGCCTCATTGAAGCGGGCAGCGCTGGCCAGGCCGACATGGATGTCATCAGCCGTCAGGCTGCCGGTGTCTGTCAGTGGTAATGCAGCAGCCAGAGGCATGTTCAGGGAGGAACTCAGACGCGGCTCCCCCACACCAAGAGCCCATGCCGGGGAGGCCGACAGAAGCAGCGAAACAAGCAGCATGCGACCTGCAAAATGGTTCATGGCAATCCTTGATAGCCTGCCGCACAGCGGCCGTAAGCAGAGTTCGGGATCGCATACCAAAACGCCTCCCGAAGGAGGCGCAGTACCGCAGGCACACTGAGTGGCTTAAAGCCCCTTGTGCTCCCTGAGCACCATCAGCATTCGTTTGAGCGGCTCGGCAGCGCCCCACAGCAGCTGGTCACCCACACTGAACGCCGTCAGATACTCTCCCCCCATGGCCAGCTTGCGCAACCGACCGACAGGGACATTCAGCGTGCCGGTCACTGCGGCTGGCGTCAGGGAAGACAGGGTATCTTCCTTGTCGTTGGCCACGACGCTGACCCACTCGTTGTGCCGTGCAATGCGATCCTCGATTTCATCCATCGGCACATCCCGGTTCAACTTGATAGTGAAGGCCTGGGAGTGAGAGCGCATGGCTCCAACACGCACGCACAAGCCGTCGATCAGAATCGGGCGGTCACCCGTGCCAAGAATGCGGTTGGTTTCCACACCCCCCTTCCATTCCTCCTTGCTCTGGCCGTTATCCATTTTCTTGTCGATCCAGGGCAGCAGACTGCCGCCCAGCGGGGCACCAAAATGATCGATCGGGAAGTCACTGCCCCGCATTGCAGCGGTTACCTTGCGATCAATGTCCAGAATGGCCGCGCTGGGGTTTGCCAGGTCACTGCGCACCACATCGCCAAGTTGCCCCATCTGTGACAACAGCTCACGCATGTTCTTCGCACCGGAACCGGAAGCAGCCTGATAGGTCATGGAGGTCATCCACTCGATCAGTCCGGCGTCGAACAACCCTCCCAGCCCCATCAGCATCAGACTGACCGTGCAGTTGCCCCCACAGAAGGTCTTGCAGCCATCACTCAACTTCTGGTCAATCACCTTCCGATTGACCGGATCCAGCACGATGGCAGCGTCATCGGCCATGCGCAGGGTACTGGCAGCGTCGATCCAGTAGCCATCCCAGCCGCTGTCGCGCAGGGGCTGATACATGCTGGAGGTATAATCGCCACCCTGGCAGGTAATGATAACGTCGAGGGATTTAAGCGCTTCGATGCTGTGGGCATCCTGCAATGGCGGAGCATCCACTCCAACCTCCGGCGCAGGCTCCCCCACTTGGGAGGTAGAGAAAAATACCGGCTCGATGTGCTTGAAATCACCGTCTTCCTGCATGCGCTGCAACAGCACGGACCCTACCATGCCGCGCCAGCCAACAAATCCAGTCCTTAACATATCCTGCTCCCGTTGTTATTCGTCAATGGTGTTATCAGCGTCGGCGCCTTCTCTACTGACTGTCCTGCTCAAACGCAGCCACCACGGCATCACCCATTTCCCGGGTCGTGACCTGGCGTGTGCCGTCATACGCAATATCTGCCGTACGCAGGTTATTATCCAGTACACGCCCGACGGCCCGCTCGATACGATCCGCCATCGCCGGGGCATTCAGTGAATAGCGAAGCATCATGGCCACTGAAAGAATAGTGGCCAGTGGATTGGCCAGGCCCTGCCCGGCGATATCCGGAGCACTGCCATGGCAGGGCTCGAACATGCCGCAGCCATGCTCATTGAGCGATGCAGAGGGCAGCATGCCGATCGAGCCGGTCAGCATGGCGGCCGCATCAGACAGAATATCGCCGAACATGTTGCCGGTGACGATGACGTCGAACTGTTTCGGTGCCCGTACCAGCTGCATGGCAGCGTTGTCGACATACATGTGAGACAGCTCGACCTCCGGGTATTCCGGAGCCAGTCGATTCATGACCTCACGCCACAGGATAGTGGCCTCCAGCACGTTGGCCTTGTCAACGCTGCACAGCCTGCCGCCACGCTTGCCAGCCATGTCAAAGGCAATTCGACCGATCCGCTCGACTTCCTTCTCATCATAGATATAGGTGTTGTAACCGTAACGCGTGCCGTCCTCGCGCTCGCCGAACCCACGCGGCTGACCAAAGTAAATACCACCGGTCAGCTCACGGACAATCATGATATCCAGCCCTGACACCACTTCCGGTTTGAGGCTTGATGCCTCGGCCAGTTGCGGATACAGCAGCGCCGGGCGCAGGTTACCAAAGAGATTGAGCTCCTTGCGAAGAGCCAGCAGCCCCTTTTCAGGACGCTTGCTGATATCTTCCATCGTATCCCACTTCGGCCCGCCAACGGCCCCCAGCAGAATAGCCTGGGCACGCCGGGCACGCTCCAGGGTTTCATCAGCCAGTGGCACGCCATGCCGGTCAATGGCAGCACCGCCTACAATATCGTGCTCGATGGTGATATCGAGCCCCTGCGCCTGACAGGCTTCCAGTACCCTGACCGCTTCACGGGTAATTTCAGGGCCGATCCCGTCGCCGGGAAGTACCAGAATATGCTGACTCATTCCTTTGCCTCTTGCTCATGACTATAAAAAATGAGCGCACCATGCGCTCATTAACGGTTGACGGACAGTGCAATGGGGCACTGTCCGGAGGCTGTTCAATGTGCACTCATTACATCAGGCGACCGGCGCCCGAAACAACCACGGGTTGTTCTGACGGTAGGTGGTTTCAAACTGCTTGATCGCATCTGCCTGCTGAAGAGTCAATCCAATGTCATCCAGCCCGTTTTCGAGGCAGTACTTGCGGAATGAATCCACCTCGAACGCCAGCGTAGTGCCATCCGGGCAATGGATGACCTGCTCGGCAAGATCGATATCAAGCCGGTAACCCGGTGTGGCTTCAACCTGCTTCATCAGCGACTCGACCTGCGCCTCGCTTAACGTGATCAACAAGAGACCGTTCTTGAAGGCATTGTTGAAAAAGATATCTGCAAAGCTTGGGGCAATGATGACACGGAACCCGAAATCCTCCAGCGCCCAGGGGGCATGCTCACGCGAGCTGCCACACCCGAAATTGCTTCGCGTCAGCAGAATGCTGGCATCCTCGTAACGCGGCTGATTGAGGACAAACTCGGGGTTTTTCGGACGATTGCTCGCATCCTGTCCCGGAAAGCCTTCGTCCAGATAGCGCAGTTCATCAAACAGATTGGGGCCAAAGCCGGTTCGCTTGATCGATTTCAGAAACTGCTTTGGAATAATCAGGTCAGTATCAACATTGGACCGGTTCAGCGGTGCAACAAGACCGTCATGGCGTACAAACTTGTTCATCAGGCTGTCTCCCTGTCCGGATTGAAGGACCACTCTCGAATATCCACGAAATGACCGGCAATCGCGGCGGCGGCAGCCATCGCAGGGCTCACCAGATGCGTCCGACCGCCATACCCCTGACGCCCTTCAAAGTTGCGGTTCGACGTCGAGGCACAGTGCTCGCCCGCGCCAAGCTTGTCAGCATTCATCGCCAGACACATGGAGCAACCAGGCTCGCGCCATTCAAAGCCGGCCTGCTTGAAGATGGTATCCAGCCCTTCACGCTCGGCCATCCGCTTGACCAGCCCCGACCCCGGCACCACCATCGCCTGCTTGATGCTGGAGGACACATGATGCCCTCTGACCACTTCAGCGGCAGCACGAAGATCCTCAATACGCGAGTTGGTGCAGGAGCCGATGAATACACGATCAAGGTGAATATCCTTGATGTTCTGACCACCATGAAGCCCCATGTATTCAAGCGCACGCTCGATGCCGCGCCGACGCGGCTCATCACTGATGGAGGCCGGATCAGGCACCTGACCGTTGATGCCAGTAACCATTTCAGGGCTGGTTCCCCAGCTGACCTGAGGCTCGATCTCACTGGCATCAAGCGTTACGACCTTGTCAAACACGGCATCCTTGTCCGAGACCAGATCCTGCCAGGCAGCTACCGCCTGCCCCCACTGTTCTTCGGTCGGTGCAAACGGACGCCTGGCGACGTAGTCGATCGTGGTTTGATCCACGCCTACCAGACCAACACGTGCCCCGGCTTCAATGGCCATGTTGCAAATGGTCATGCGACCTTCCATGGACAACCCGCGAATGGCCGAGCCGGCAAATTCAATCGCGTACCCTGTACCGCCCGCCGTCCCGATACGAGCAATCACGGCCAGCACGATGTCCTTGGCAGTGATGCGCTCACCGAGCTCACCATCGACCTGAATCAGCAGGTTTTTCATCTTGCGCTGAATCAGACATTGGGTAGCCAGCACATGCTCAACCTCGGAGGTCCCGATACCGTGCGCCAACGCGCCAAAGGCACCGTGCGTGGCGGTATGAGAGTCACCACAGACCACGGTCATTCCCGGCAGTGTTGCCCCCTGCTCGGGACCGACCACGTGCACGATACCCTGCCGCTCATCATTGATGGAAAACTGCTCGATATCAAAGGAACGGCAATTGTCATCGAGGGTCTGCACCTGGATGCGAGAGACTTCGTCCTCGATCCCGCCAATGCCGACACTGCGCTCCTTGAGCGTGGTAGGCACATTGTGATCCGGCGTAGCCAGGTTGGAATCCAGCCGCCACGGCCGGCGCCCTGCGAGGCGCAGACCTTCAAAGGCCTGCGGCGAGGTCACTTCATGAAGCAGTTGGCGATCGATATAAATAAGCGATGTGCCATCGTCGCGCTGCTGCACCAGGTGGCTGTCCCACAACTTGTCATACAGGGTACGTCCTGCCATCTCTCTCTCCCCAGCCCCGGTCAAGGCTGTCGCCCTTGTTTATGGGCAGCCAGTACGGCCATCGTCAGGCTGCCTCGGTGGGCCGGCATGGCCCGATATCATGGGATCAACGGTAAGGCCGTGCTACCATAAAATCAATTCATGTTTTTTATCCCATGGATTCCAGTAAGGAATAGCAATGGATACACAAAGCCTGAAGGCCTTTCTGGCCGTGGCGCAAACCAGCTCCTTTTCCCAGGCGGCCGAACAGCTTCACCTGACGCAGCCCGCCATCAGCAAGCGCATTGCCGTACTTGAAACACAGGTCGGCAGTAGACTGTTTGACCGCATCGGCAGACGAATCAACCTGACCGAAGCCGGACGCCTGCTGATGCCTCGCGCTCACCAGATTCTGGCCATGTTCGATGACACTCGACGGGCACTCTCCAACCTGCAGGGGGATGTGCAGGGCAGCCTTGTGCTGGCTACCAGCCACCATGTCGGCCTTCATCGCCTGCCGCCACTTTTGAAGCACTTTACCCGCAAACACCCTGCCGTACGTCTCGACATGCGCTTTCTGGATTCTGAAAAAGCCTATGCCGGCGTACTGTCAGGAGACCTGGAGTTGGGCATCGTCACCATGTCCCCTGCCCCCAACCCCGCCCTTGTCAGCGTTCCGGTCTGGACAGATCGGTTGCGGTTTGTCTGCGCGCAGGATCACCCCCTGGCAACACATCCCGTCAGCCAGCTGGCTGACCTGTCACATTATCCGGCCGTGCTCCCCGGCGAAATGACCTTTACCCGCGGCATTGTGATGGAAAGCTTCGCACGACAGCAGCTAAATATTGATGTGGCGATGTCGACCAACTATCTCGAAACCCTCAAGATGATGGTAACCATCGGTTTGGGCTGGAGCGTCATGCCAGAGACCATGATCAGCGATGATATGGTCGTCCTGCCGCTGGAGCACCCGCCCATCGAGCGCCCACTGGGCTATCTGTTTCATCGTCACCGCACACTGTCCAATGCGGCCAGGGCCATGATCGATCTACTGGAGCAGGCACGGCGATTGCCACATGCCATTAATGAAGCGCAGCAATCTGCTTGAATTTCAATGGATAGGCGGGCAATCTTGGCGTTCTGACCAGATGATCAGATCTTACTGATACTGGCACGACAACGACAATAATCGGTTACCTACCATGACATTGAAAACCTGCTCCCGCGCTGACGGCCATGTCAGGGCCTTTCCTCTTGCCCGTACCCTGCCGTTACTCGGCGCGCTCACCTTGCTGCCATTGACCTCACAGGCCGCAGATCAGGCCACCGGCGAAGATGCTGCCGGCCAGACTGCCAGTTACGAAACCACCGAGCAGGCACCTCGCAGCGAATACCTGTCTGACTGGTACAACCAGAATGTCACCATCATCGGCAGCAAGAATATTCGTTTTGGTCCACAGCAGGTTGATGACATCTATCTGGAATACGAATTCTTCGGTCGCAAGGGACCCTGGGATCTGTACGGCTATATCGATCTACCCAAGTTCTTTGGTACGGGTAATGGGGCCGACAGCGGCATTTTCGACAACGGTTCTCCCCTGTTTGCCGAGCTTGAACCTCGCCTGTCCCTGAACAAGGCCAGTGACATGGATTTGAGTCTGGGGCCCATCAAGGAATGGTACCTGGCCGTGGACTATATCTTCGACTGGGGCCACAACTCGAATAACCGTCAGAGTACACTGTATGCCGGGATTGGCACCGATATTGACACGCATACCCCGGTCGGCCTGTCATTCAATTTCTACAAGCGCTACCAGGGTGATAACTACGGCGCCGCCAATGAAGATCAGTGGGACGGCTACCGGGCACAGGCCAAGTACTTCCTGCCGCTGGCCACCTTTGGCAACGGCGCCAAGCTCGATTACGTCGGGTTCACCAACTACGATTTCGGCTCGGACCTGGGCGACCGCGATGCCTCACGCACCAACGAATCCGTAGTGGCCACCAACGTATTGCTGTATTCATTCACGCACCTGAGGTTCATGGCCGTGGCCCGTTATTTCCATAATGGGGGGCAATGGAACGATGATGCCGAGTTGAACTTCGGTGATGGGCCGTTCCACGTTCGCTCCACCGGCTGGGGCTACTACCTGGGTGTCGGCTGGCAGTTCTAAAAAAGTATCCGGCATGAAAAAGGTCGCCTTCCAGGCGACCTTTTTTATTTACAACAGTATTCCTGTTACTAACGCCCACTGGCTGACTGCCAGTCAGAGGCATCAGGTACATCCCGTTCAAAGGCACCATGCTCAAGCGTGACGGACGGACTCGGGCATCGGGGCCGGCCTACTCGCCGAGCAGGAACGCCCACCACCGTCGTGTGAGGCGCCACATCATCCAGCACTACACTGCCCGCGCCGATCTGCGCGCCTGAGCCGATCATCAGATTGCCCAGCACAGTGGCACTGGCACCGATCAGTACGCCGTGCTGCACTTTTGGATGTCGGTCACCGGCTGTCTTGCCTGTTCCGCCCAGCGTAACACCCTGCATGATCGACACATTATTGCCGACCGAGGCAGTCTGACCGATAACAATACCTGTTGCGTGATCAAACATGACACCGTGCCCGATCGGGCACGCCGGATGAATATCCACACCGAACACTTCGGAACTACGGTTTTGCAGCATGCCGGCCATCATGATGCGCTTATCCTTCCACAGCACGTGTGCACCGCGATGAACCTGCAGGGCGATAAACCCCTTCTGGTACAGCACCACGGCCAGCGCGGACTCTGCAGCCGCATCACGCTCCAGAATTGCAGTGATATCAAGCACCGCATGGTCCAGCAGTTCGGGATGCGCCTGGTAGATTTCCTGGAACAGCGTCAGCAGCGACGTCAGCGGCAGCATTTCATTGGCAAGCTTGCGCGCCAGCACATTGGCCATTATGCCGGCCAGATTACGGCACGACAGTACCTGCGAGTGCATGGCCGAGGCCAGCAGCGGCTCGGTCGCTACAACATCCCCTGCTTCCCTGCAAAGAGTGTCAAACATGTGTTGGTCACACACAGTCATCACGGTGTCCTGATCAAAGCATCGATGGGCAATAAGATAGCAGACTACTCTTTCATGCCAAGGACCGGTGTGCTGACCTGAACATCGGCGTTCTGACCACGGTGACGCATCAGATGATCGGCCAGCGTCAAAGCCATCATGGCCTCGGCGATGGGCGTGGCACGTATGCCGACGCACGGGTCATGTCGCCCCTTGGTGATGACATCAACGCCATTGCCATGCACATCGATGGACCGTCCGGGCGTGGTAATGCTGGAGGTCGGCTTCAGCGCCAGATGCACGACCAATGGCTGACCCGATGACAGGCCGCCCAGTACGCCGCCGGCGTGATTGGATAAAAAGCCTTCCGGCGTCATTTCATCTCGATGCTCACTGCCGCGCTGGGATACAACGTCAAAGCCATCCCCTATTTCAACGCCCTTGACGGCATTGATCCCCATCATGGCGTGAGCCAGATCAGCATCCAGCCGATCAAAGACCGGCTCTCCCAGCCCGACCGGCACATTATCTGCCACCACGGTGATACGCGCGCCCACGCTGTCCTGATCACGACGAAGCTGGTCCATATAGGCTTCAAGCTCGGGCACAATATCAGGGTCCGGTGAGAAGAACGGGTTATCGTTGACTCCTTCCCAGCGCTTGAAGGGAATTTTTATCGGCCCCAGCTGGCTCATATAACCACGGATAATGACGCCGCGGGTTGCCAGAAACTTCCTGGCAATGGCACCGGCAGCCACTCTCATGGCCGTTTCACGTGCACTGGAGCGCCCACCACCACGATAATCCCGCTCACCGTACTTGTGGTGATAGGTATAGTCTGCGTGGGCCGGACGAAAGATATCCTTGATGCTGGAATAGTCCTTCGAGCGCTGATCCGTATTTTCGATCAGCAGACCGATACTGGTCCCGGTAGTACGGCCTTCAAATACACCGGACAGGATACGTACCTGATCCGGTTCGCGCCGCTGGGTGGTATGGCGCGACGTACCAGGGCGACGCCGGTCAAGATCCCCCTGCAGGTCGGCTTCACTGAGCTCGATGCCCGGTGGGCACCCGTCAACGATCGCGCCCAGCGCAGCACCATGACTCTCACCAAAGGTGGTGACCGTAAACAAGCGGCCAAAGGTATTTCCAGACATGAAAGATTCCTGATCGAGCAATAAGACAGGCGCCGCCTGCCATCGGTTTAGATCGCCAGTATGTCCTGACAGACCACCAGGGCGTCGAAGGTCAACGCGAACACGCCCTCACCACCGCGTTCAAATGAAAGCCAGTGAAACGGCACGTCCGGGAAGGCCGCCTCAAGGTGCTGTGCCGAGTTGCCGACCTCGACAATCAGCACTCCCTGAGGGGTCAGGTGCCGGTGAGCATCCGCCAGAATTCGACGCACGATATCCAGCCCGTCATCGCCGGCTGCCAGCGCGAGCTCCGGCTCATGACCGAACTCGGCCGGCATGGTGGTCATGTCACGCGCATCAACGTAAGGCGGATTGGAGACAATCAGATCAAATCGCTCTCCGGCCAGATGATCAAATACATCACTTTGCACGGCACTGACCCGACCACCGGTATCAAAGCGATCAATATTGCGTCGTGCCACCGCCAGCGCCTCATTACTGATATCAGACAGCACCACCTCGGTAGTGGAAAGCACCATCGCCGTGGCAATACCAATACAGCCCGAACCAGTGCACAGATCCAGCACACGTGCTGGTGGCGCGTCGTCAAACCAGTCGATGAACCCCTCTTCGATCAACTCGGCAATCGGGGAACGCGGAATCAGCACATCCGGCGTTACTTCAAACGGCAGTCCTGCAAACCAGGCTTCTCCCAGCAGGTACGGCAGGGGTTCGCGCTCAAGCGCCCGACGACGAATCAAGGCGATGATCCGGCGGCGCTCGGCCATCAGAACACGCGCATCGATGACGGCAGGATCCACATCATGGGGAAGATGAAGTGCTCCCAGTACAAGTGCGACAGCCTCATCCCAGGCAGATGCCGTACCATGACCATAATAGAGCCGGTGGGCCTGAAAGCAGCTCAGGGCAAGACGAATACAATCGCGCAGCGTGACCACTTCATCGGCCAGCGTGGCATCATCCAGGGCAAGTACATCGACCGGGGCAGTAGCCTCCGGAAAGGAAGAAGAAAGCACCTAAGGGCTCCTGACATTCATGCGTGGGCACCCCGCAGGGTTTTGGCCGTCAGTTTAACCGCCCGATGCGCCCTTGTCAGGCGTCGGCGTTTTACAGTGTTCCATCCAGGCTTATACTACGGGGCAGGTCCTGCTCGAAACGGGCGACTTCCATTCATGCCGCGATATACCGACGAGTACCCCATGTCGATTGATGACCCTGACGATACCGATCTCTTTTATAACAACATGAAAGGCATGGGCGTTCGCCGGATACAACACAACAGGGCCTCCCTGCCCCGAACACAGCCTCCCATCGACCGGCGTGCACGGCGCGCAGCGGCGGAATCCCATAATGATCCAACCTCGGTCTCAAGCCGCACTTCCGATGGCCGGGTGCTGCCGGTGCGCCCGTCCGAGTCACTTCACTTTGCCCTGCCGGACATGCCCTACCGCACGTTGCAGCAACTCAGGCGCGGTGCCATCAGCTGGCAGTCCGGGCTTGACCTTCACGGATATACGGTCGATGAGGCACGGCTGGAACTGGAAGGATTTCTGAGCGAAGCCGTGGGCAAGCAGCTTCGTTGCGTCATTGTGGTACACGGCAAGGCTCGCTCCGGCATCGCCGGGTATCCGGTCATCAAAAGCCATGTCAATGCCTGGCTTCGCGAACTTCCCGAAGTGCTGGCCTTCTGCTCGAGCCTTGAGAAGGATGGTGGAACCGGCGCCGTTTATGTGCTGCTCAAGCGCCGGGGTCAGGCTTCACTGTAACCGGCATTGAACCGGTCCAGTGCATCACGGGCCAGGTGACGCCCCAGCTCGATCATGGGCCCGGCGCGCTGGAATTCGTGAGAGCCACAGACCGACTTGGGAATATTGACCAGCACGTCCGGCGGATAACCGGCAATCTTGTACTGTGCTAGGGCGGCCTGAGTAATGTCGAAGGAGCGCAGCATCAGATCGAGCTTGCCCCAGGCACGTTCGGCACGTCCCTCCGGCTCGGCCTGCGGCTCGGAAGCAGCCACCCCGTCATCGCCTGCTCCAGCAGGCATCCAGCGCTGCTTGACCAGAGCAATCCAGCTTGACCTGTCCTCGCGCGGCGTCGGCAAGGCCACCGGCAACAGCTCTTCCAGCGTCACGTTACGGGGCGACGGCGCTGTCGCGTTGACGGCTACAATCCACTCGGCACTGGCGGCCATGGCCGGAATGATCGGCAGGGGATTAAGCAGCCCCCCGTCCGCCAGCAGGCGGCCTTCATGGCGCAGCGGCGTAATGAGCCCGGGAATGGCAATGGAGGCCCGAATGGCCTCCAGCAGCGAACCACGCTGAAACCACACTTCGCGCTGGGCACTCATGTCAGTGGCTACTGCCGTAAAGGACAGCGGCAAGTCCTCGATGCAGATATCACTGAGCAGGCATTCAAGCCGTCCCATGATCTTGGTGGCCCGCATGGCCCCCATGGCTCCCCAGGCAATGTCCACCAGCCGCAATACATCCAGAAAACTCAATCGAGTAACCCAGTCCCGGTACTCTTCCAGCCGCCCGGCAGCATAGATTCCCCCGATGACTGCGCCCATCGAACATCCTGAAACAGCGACTATTTCATGCCCTCGCGCCTCAAGCTCGTCAATGACCCCGATATGGGCGTAGCCTCTCGCCCCGCCGCTGCCCAGCACCAACGCAATACGTGCCATGTCCTGCCCTCTGTCGTGCGCTTTACATACTATCGACACTGCCGGTTCGGAAATGAAACAGCGACGCCACCTCGTCGATACGATCCAACTCAAGATGCAGGTGATGCCCCCCCGGGAGGCAGTGCCGTGTCAGAGTCGGCAGGCACGCCCGCGAACGCACTGCATGAGGGGCTTCACCCAGAATGCCCTGATCGGCTTCAATCAGCGCAACCGGCACTGTCACTGACTGAAGGATGGCATCGCGCTGGGCAGGCGTGAAGCGCACCAGTGACGGGCGCATTAATCGTGGATCAGTCCGCAGACGCACGGCACCATCAATGGCTTCCAGATTGCGGGGAACCAGTTGCCAGGCCACATCATCATCAACAGCCGTCACGCCGCCTTTCACCCGCGCCCTCACTGCTGCCTGAGCATCCGGATAAGTGGGGCGCCGGGGAGTCGAACGGCGCAGGCCACGAATCCCCCTTTTCAGCTGCTCGGCGGCCTCCGTGGCAGGTGTAGTCAACATGCCCAGACCATCGATCAGCCATAACTGCCGGATACGCGTGTCAGCCAGACTGGCAAGCAGCGCCACACTGGCCCCCATGGAATGGCCGATCACCGTGACCTCGTCCTGTGTGTAATGATCCAGAGTATCCAGCACATCCTGGACATAGTCCCACAGGGCATAGTCAAGCCGCCCGGGGAGCCAGTCGGAATGGCCGTGACCGGACAGATCGAGTGCCACCAGGTAGATGTCATGCTGGCAAACCAGGGCCGGCGCCAGCCGGGAATAGCTCATGGAATTATCCAGCCAGCCATGAAGCGCGATAACAAGAGGTGCGCCAGCACGCCCCCAGGCAAGACCTGCCAGCCGACCATCGGCAAGGCTGACAGGGTGTGGAGCTACGTCATCGGGAAGGGATCGATTAAAGGAAGTCGTCATGGTCAGCTCAAGGTTCATCACAAGAATAGGCGGCAGCAGCCACATCACGTAAACTGCCTCGCGCCGGAGCCCCGGTACGTTATTGCCGCTAAAACAAGGAGTGTCTCATGACTTCAGGACCTCGTCGCCCACGCCGCTATGGCCTTTTCTTGATCATCGTGGTGATTGCGATCGCCTATGCCTTCATGACGCTGCCCGGATAATCTGCCATGCCCCTGTTATCGCTGTTGATCGAAACCCTCAATATTACCCTGCCGGTCTTTGCGATGGTCATTCTGGGGATCGTGCTTAAAAGATTGAACTGGATTGACCACGCCTTCATCGATACCGGATCATCACTGGTATTCAAGGGTGCAATGCCCACGTTGATCTTCATAAGCATTGCTGATGCCGACTTCAGTCAGGCCTTTCGCCCTGCCGTTATTCTTTATTTTGTCATGGCCACTGTCATCAGCTTCATGCTGACCTGGGGCTGGGCCTGCCGGCGAATCCCCCCGGCGGATCGAGGGGTATACGTTCAGGGAGCCTTTCGTGGCAACTGCGGTATCGTGGGGCTGGCACTGGCTGCCAGCATGTATGGCGATACGGGGCTATCCATCGGCGGCATTCTGGCCGGTGCCGTCATTGTCATCTACAACGTGCTGTCGGTCATCGTGCTGGCGCTTTATCAACCGGGCGCTCGCATCAGCCCTGTCAGCATTGCGGCACGGATTGCCAAAAACCCGCTGATCATTTCCGTTCTGGCAGCACTTGTGTTTGTTGCCACAGGGCTGCACCTGCCCCAATGGCTGCATACGTCAGCGGAATACTTTGCCCGCATGACCCTGCCTTTGGCATTGATATGCATTGGCGGCACCCTTTCTCTGGCGTCGGTCATGCACGCCAGCCGGGAAGCGCTGGGGGCCAGCCTGATCAAGATGGTCGCCATTCCCCTGGGAGCCGTGTCGGTGGCTGCCCTGCTGGGCTTTCGCAACGAGGAGCTTGGCATCCTGTTTCTCTATTTCGCCAGCCCCTCGGCCGCAACCAGCTTTGTCATGGCCAAGGCGATGAACGGTAACCATGTCCTGGCAGCCAACATCATCGCCATCACCACACTGTCGACCGGCCTTGTCATCACCCTCGGGATCTTTTTACTTCAGGCCGGCGGATTACTCTGAGTGATCGGAGTCGATGACCACATCGAACTGCTCAAGGCCTCCACCGTCACCGAACGCCTCTTTCGGCATCGGATCGGCGTGGGCCTTGCGAAAATCATCGCTGCCGACCCATTGCCGGAACGCCGATTCATTTTCCCATTCGGTTTCGACCACCCATGGCGTTGATTCTTCGGTTGGACGCAGGATACGCATCCTCACAAATCCGGGCTGGGCATCAATCTGGCCGGCCCGGGCGCGAAACCTACGCTCAAACTCCTCGTGCCACGCTGCCTTGACCGGTACGCGATTGGTAACGATATAACTCATTAATGATCCGGCCTCTCAATCTGATTCGGTGATTGATGAACCCTGAGCGTGGCACACCCGGCTGCCCATACTTCGGATTCAAGAGCCACGATATCTGCCGTACCCAGCGGCAGTCTGGCATGGGGACCACCATCCACCAGACGCCCCACCAGATCGGCCACCAGCGGCATATGACTGACCAGCAGCCACGGGCTGCCGTCGGAGGCATGCTCGGCCAGCCAGTCAATGGCTGACTCGGCTGGTGCATCCGGCGTGATCAGGGGCAACGCCAGACTGGATGACAGACCAAGCGTACGCGCAACGATATCGGCGGTCTGACGGGCACGCTTGTAGGGGCTGGCAATGATGTTGAGCTCCGCCATCTCGTCGTCGCTCAAATAATGTTTCAGCCACTGTGCTGTTCGCTGTGCTTCTTCTTCGCCCAGCGGTTCCAGCGGGCGGGACGCATCCGGCGTACCCGACGCGGCTTCACCGTGACGCATGACAAACAGTTTCATGAGCGAGACTCCTGATTGGTTTTGGACAACGTATGATGGTCCCGCTGTGCATCCTGCCGGGACAATGTAAATTCAACGTCACTGCTATGCTCGCTGCGCATCAGGGAAAGCCCCATTTCCGAAGGTGGCACCCCATTGAACAGCACATGATAAAGCCCGCTGGCCAGCGGCATGTAAATCCCCTCACGCTCGGCACGCTCATGCACGAGACGCACGGTATTGACCCCCTCGGCCACCTGACCCAGCGAGGCTACGGCATCTTCAAGCGCCACACCCTGCCCCACGGCAAAGCCGATCCGATAGTTGCGCGACAGTTCGCTCGAGCAGGTCACGATCAGGTCGCCGACGCCGGCAAGGCCCAGAAAGGTCAGCGGGCTGGCCCCCAGGTTGACGGCAAACCGGCTCATTTCCGCTAGTGCACGTGTAATCAGCATACTCTTGGTATTGGCACCCATACCCATGGCGGCCGCCATACCGACGCCAATGGCATAGATATTCTTGAGTGCTCCACCCAGCTCTGCGCCATATCGGTCATTGCTGGCATAGACGCGAAAGTAGTCGCAACTCAGACTGGCCTGCGCAGCAGCGCGTGTATACCCATCATCACTGGCCACTACAGTAGCCGTCACATGCCTGGCAGCCAGTTCGGAAGCCAGGTTGGGACCGGACAGCACCCCGATATGCCGACTGGGCGTTTCCTCGACGAGGATCTCGCTCATCAGGGAAAAGGTACTCTCCTCGATCCCCTTGGTAGTGCTGAGCAATACCTGATCAGCCTTCAGCCACGGGCGAGCCTGGCGCACCACCGTGCGAAAATGCCCCGAGGGTATGGCGATCAACACCAGCTCGGCATCTTCCAGCACCCATTGCATGCAGGTCGAGGCCCGCAGGGACTCGTGCAGCTCAATATCCGGCAGGTACCGTGAATTGTGATGACGAGCGGTAATCTCATCAGCCAGGGCTGCATCACGCATCCACTGGCGCACGCGGGCACCCTTGGTCGCAGCAATGCTGGCCAGCGCCGTGCCAAAACTTCCGCCGCCCAGCACGGCAATCCTGCCTGGCGCCGGGCGACCCTCTTCATTCATGTCAGTCATTAGGCTGTTGATACCTTTGCAAAAAATCCGGTCAGCCCCATCAGGAGGAGCAGGACATGGCCACCGATACACTGCCCGGCGCAGGCGGTGCCTGCCAGTCACGCAGCCCGCCACTCATGGGAGTAAAGGGGGCCTGCAGGCAGGCACGATACTCACTCAGCAGACGCGTATCACCGTCAGTGGCTGCGTCGATGACTGCCTGTATATGATGCAAGCGTAATACATTGCAGGGATTACAGCTGCGCATTGCCGTATGACGCTCTTCCTGTGTACGGGTTTCCAGTGACAGGCGATGATCATAGGCATCCAACCAGTCTGATACCACCGACTCCGGGGCGGTCACTACCTGTGCCACCGCCTGACGAGACTCAGAGCTGCCATCATAGTCACACAGGGCACGAAAACTCAGGTGATAATCTGCCCGATGATCGGCCAGCAGCGTCAACCAGTCCTGACACAGCTGACTGTCACCTGCATCGATACCAGTCAAACCAAAGCGTGCCCGCATACGCTCTGCGAACCGTGCCTGAAGTACCGCTTCATAGCGTTGCAGCGATGCCTCAAGCTGCTCCTGAGGCGCACAGGACACCAGTGACTGCGCCAGGCGCACCAGGTTCCAGAGCGCAACCCCCGGCTGCTGATTAAAGGCATAACGCCCGCTACTGTCCGTCAGATTGGGAACACGGTCGGGAATATAGGCATCCAGAAACGTATAGGGGCCATAATCCAGCGTCAGTCCCAGGGCGGACATATTGTCGGTATTCATGACAGCGTGAACAAATCCGTACGCCTGCCAGTCGGCCACCAGCTGCGCCGTGCGCTGAACGATATCGTCAAACAGGGCGGCGCCGGGCGCCTCTATCCCCGCCAGATGTGGCCGGTGACGCGCAATCACATGATCAATCAGGGCCTGAAGTTCTTCGGTTCGACCACTGAATCCCAGCCATTCAAAATGGCCGAACCGCACATGGCTCTCGGCCACGCGAAGCAGCGTGGCACCGGGCTCTACGCGCTCACGCCTGACATGTTCATCATTGACTGCCACGGCCAGGGCTCGTGTAGTAGGAATACCAAGCCCGGCCATGGCCTCACTGGCCAGATACTCCCTCAGGCTGGAACGCAGGACTGCATTGCCGTCACCAAACCGTGAAAAGGGAGTCTGGCCGGCCCCCTTGAGGTGAAGATCCATGCTTCCTGATGGCGTAACAACCTCGCCCAGTAGCAACCCGCGCCCATCGCCCAGCGCCGGATTATAGGAGCCAAACTGGTGACCGGTGTACTTCTGCGCCAGAGGGTCAGCCCCGGCCGGCAGGGACTGGCCGGACATGACGCCAAGCAGCTCCGGGTCATCGGTCTTCAGCCCGGACAGCCCCAGAAGTTCGGCACAGGCAGGGCTGACATCCAGAATCCGTGTTCCGGCGCGCGGCACCGGCATCTGACGAACATAGAAGGTGTCCGGCAAACGCGTATAGGCATTGTCGAAAACAAGCTGGCTGAACATACAACTCCAGAGTGTCAGGTAAACAGGCCATCAGTATGACATTGATCCGGTCATCCGCCGAATCAGCATATACAGGTGCGAACCAGCGACACGGGCCCGCTCTGCTGGTTTAATGTAACGTTAAGGCACGAAGGGCACAGTGCGTGTTTCAGACAGGCTACAGGACTCATGCGATGCGTGTACTACTGGTAGAAGACGATCCACTGCTCGGAGATGGCGTTCGCACCGCACTTGTGCGCGAGGGCTACATGGTCGACTGGCTGACCGACGGTCGACAGGCTGACGACGCACTGCGCTGCAACGAATTCAGTGCCGTGATTCTGGATCTGGGATTGCCCGGCATGGATGGCATGGAAGTACTGACACGTCTGCGTCGCCGAGCCAATCTTCCGGTATTGATTCTGACCGCACGCGACCATGTCGATGAGCGTGTTGCAGGGCTGGATGCCGGGGCCGATGACTATGTTCTCAAACCCTTCGAGCTCGATGAACTGCTGGCCAGACTGCGCGTTGTCATCCGTCGGGCCAGCGGCCGGGCACGCCAGGTCATCGAACTGGGCGCGCTGGCCATTGATGAGGCACGCCATGAGGTGACCTGGCAGCAGCGTCCGGTCTCACTGAGCCGGCGGGAATATGCCCTGCTGCGTGAGCTGGCCAATCATCCGGGCCAGGTTCTGACTCGGCCTCAGCTTGAAAATGTCCTGTATGGCTGGCAGGACGATATCGAGTCCAACGCGCTCGAAGTCCACATTCATCACCTGAGAAAAAAGCTGGCTCCCGAACTGATTCTGACGCTGCGCGGTATCGGCTACCGTCTCAATGACCAGTTGATTACTGCCTGACGCGACCGGAATACACCATGAAGTCCATCAAGCGCTACCTGCACCGCACCATTACCCTGACACTGCTGACCGGTGCCGGGCTGGCCATCACGGCAGCCTATTTCACCAGCCAGCATGAGATGGATGAGATGTTCGATGCCGAACTGGCAAAGTTCAGCCGGATTGTCTCGGGTCTGCACCAGGGCAGGATGGACAATCTGGATTACCGGCGCATCGCCCGGCAGTTGAATCAACCCAAGCATCCGGCCCGTTATTACACGGCCGATGGTCAATTGACACCGGTTGACCCGACTGCGGAAGCACAGGCAGTCCGCTATTACGATGAAGAGCGGATGATCTCGATAGGTTTTTGGAACAGTGCCGGACACCCACGCGTGCTGGATGGCGAGTGGCATGACAACGGGCCCTTTCCGGCACCGACCGAAAGCGGATATCGGTGGCAGGAATACGACGGGCAGTCATGGCGCGTCTTCAGCATGCCCCTGCCCGACGATGAGGGCTGGATTTCCATCGGACTTCGCAAGAAATTCGAGCGGGAACTGGCTCGCAAGATTGCACTGAGCAATACACTGCCCTACGTCATTGCCATTCCGCTGCTGGCCCTGTTGATCGGCATGCTGGTCCTGCGCGGCCTGCAGCCACTGGAACGGCTGTCACGCCAGGTCAGCCGCCGCCATCACAAGGCACTTGATCCGATCACCGAGCAGGTACCTCTGGAACTTGAACCGCTCAGGGAAGCGCTCAACACGTTCATGAGCCACCTGCATACCACGCTCGAGCGGGAGCGACGCTTCACCTCGGACGCTGCTCATGAACTTCGGACGCCGCTGGCCAGCGTCAAGATTCACCTCGACAACGCCCGGGTCGCCGACCCTGAAGCCAGGCAGTCGCTGAGCAAGGCCTATCAGGGCATCGAAAGGCTGCAGCGAGTGGTAGAACAGCTGCTGACCCTGGCACGGCTCGAACATACTGCCGCACAGCGTCAGGAACGCATCAACCTGTATCCGCTGGCCGCCCAGCTGGCCGGGGAACTATGGCCCTGGGCAGACTCGCGTCAGCAGCAGCTGGTGATTGATGGCGAACAGCGGATCGAAGTGGCCGGAAACGCGACCGAAATCGGCGTGCTGATCCGTAATCTGCTGGATAATGCCCTGCGCTACAGCCCTCCCGGCACGACAGTGACCCTGTCACTTCACCACACTACCTCTCACGCCATTCTTGATGTACTGGATGAAGGTCCGGGTGTGCCAGAGGACGTGCTGTCCAAAATGACCGAGCGCTTTTTTAGACAAAACCACCAGCACATGTCCGGCAGCGGGCTGGGCCTTTCCATTGTCAGTACGCTGGCAAGACAGCAAGGGGCTGAGCTGTCGTTTTTCAACCGGGAAGAAGGCGGCCTGTGTGCCAGAATGGCCTGGCCACTGACCGCTCCTGAGACACCCGATCCTCAGGCGGTTTGATCATCCCTTATACGCTTGATCAATGCCGCGTTATCGCCCAGCAGGGAGCGTAGTGCACTGAGATAGGTACTGCCTCGCGTGGAATACCGATGCAGCGTCGGAATCAATGCCTCGGCCCTGACCGAATGCCCAGCCTGTACGAGCGTCGCCCGGCGCACTCTCATGGAATGATAGGCCCGGTGGGTATTGAGGTTATTGAGGTAGGCATCAACGCTTGCCTGAATACTCTCGAAGCGCTGGAACCGACGGGAAGTACCGCGCTGCGCCATGCCACACTCGGCGCCGAAACAGCGCAGGCCAAAGAGGTTATTGCCATCTCGTGCCAGGCGTGATGTGCCCCAGCCCGACTCTTCCACGGCCTGAATCAGCACCAGCGGCATGGGCACGGTATTCACACGCTCGAGCAGCCTGTCCCAGGGAGGAGCGCCCCTGCCATCGCATGCCACCTTGTAGGACTCACACAGACTCACCAGCCGGATCTGATCGTTAATGCTTGAAAGATGATGCGTTCGCGCCGACATCAGCCACTGGCGATCATCCGCAATGCGTTGATTGGCAGTCTGAATGATTGGGATCAGCAGGTTGAAAAATGCCGCCTTGCGGCGTGGTCCTGCTGGGTACTGACGCAGATCCGGCATATCAATTGTACCGGATTCAGTAAAGGCATCTGCCTGCGCCGGCGCCAGTGGCAACGTACACACTGCCGCCATGATGAGTGCAACACATGCCTTCCACATAACAACATACCACTTGAGAGGGATCGCGATTTTAACAGCATTTCGATGCCGTTGAACGTGTGATCTATCTTAAAATCATGCCGAAGGGAGTATATGGTCTGACCCTGTCAGGCCATGTGCGGCAATTTCAGGAAACACTCAGAGCTGTCAACGATCGTCGCCACGGCGCCCGGAGTGTATCAATCAAAAGATGCAGGCCCGGCGACACAATCGCCACCGATGTCAGACGTGAAAGGGCCCGCATGATGCGGGCCCTTGAACTCGCCATGAAACGCTTACAGCGCCAGCAGCTTGTTGAGCCGTTTGACATAGGCAGCCGGGTCATCCAGCTGGCCACCCTCGGCCAGAATTGCCTGATCCAGCAACACTACCGCCATGTCATTGAAATGCTCATCGTTCTGGCCATCCAGGCGATTGACCAGTACGTGATCCGGATTGATTTCAAGGATGGGCTTGACGTCCGGCAGTGGTTGACCGGCCGCTTCCATCATCCGACGCATCTGATAGCCCATTTCGTTTTCAGGCAGCACGACACATGCCGGAGAATCGGTCAGACGATGAGTCACGCGGACGGACTGAACGCGCTCTTCCAGAGCCCCCTGAAGACGACCGACCAGACCTTCCTTCGCTTTCGCACTCTCTTCCTGCGCCTGTTTCTCTTCTTCGTCTTCAACATCGCCAAGATCAAGATCACCCTTGGCAATGTCGGCAAATTGGCGACCATCGTATTCAGTCAGATGGCTCATCAGCCATTCATCGACCCGGTCGGACAGTAGAAGCACTTCCACGCCCTTCTTGCGGAAGATTTCAAGGTGCGGAGAGTGGCTGGCAGCATTGTAGCCATCGGCCACCAGGTAATAGATCTTCTGCTGACCTTCCTTCATGCGCCCGATGTAATCCTCGAGGGACTGATCCTGCTGCGCGCTGTCGGAATGGGTCGAGGCAAAACGCAACAGACCGGCAATCTTTTCGCGATTGGCGTAATCCTCACCCGGGCCTTCCTTCAGCACCGAACCGAACTGGGTCCAGAAGGTTTGATAGGCCTCGGGATCCTTCGACAGCTTTTTCAGCATGTCCAGAGAACGCTTGGTCAAGGCTGACTTGATCGACTCTACCTTGGGATCCTGCTGGAGAATCTCGCGGGATACGTTAAGGGATAGATCGTTGGAATCGACTACACCCTTGATAAAGCGCAGGTACAGCGGCAGGAACTGCTCGGCGTCATCCATGATGAAGACACGTTGAACATACAGCTTCAGACCACGGGCACCATCACGCTGATAAAGGTCAAACGGAGCACGGCCCGGCACGTACAGCAGACTGGTGTACTCTAGCTTGCCTTCTACCTTGTTGTGGCTCCAGCCAAGCGGGTCGGTATAGTCGTGCGACACATGCTTGTAGAAGTTCTTGTATTCGTCATCAGTCACCTCGCTTTTGGGTTTGACCCACAGCGCCTGTGCTTCGTTGACGGTTTCCCAGGTAACGGTTTTTTCACCCTCGTCGCTTTCCTGGGTCGTCGGCATCCGAACGGGAATGTCGATATGATCGGAATACTTTCGAATCAGTGACTTCAACCGATAATCATCGGCAAATTCGGTTGCATCGGACTTCAGATGAAGTTCGATCTCGGTGCCATGTACCGGCCGCTCGATGGTTGAAATGGTGAACTCGCCTTCACCGCGAGAGCGCCATTCCACACCGGCTTCCTGCTGATCACCGGCCTTGCGGGTACGAACGACGACTTCATCAGCCACGATAAAGGCTGAATAGAATCCGACGCCGAACTGACCGATCAGTCGTGCATCCTTTTGCTGCTCACCGGAGAGCTGCTTGAGAAATTCAGCCGTACCGGAGCGTGCAATGGTGCCCAGATTTTCGATGACATCATCGCGATTCATGCCAATACCGTTGTCACGCAGGGTCACGGTATTGTTTTCACTATCATGTTCGATTTCGATGCGCAGCTCGGAATCGTTTTCATACAGCGCATCGTTGTTCAGTGCCTTGTAACGCAGCTTGTCACAGGCATCGGCAGCATTGGACACGAGCTCGCGCAGGAAGATTTCCCGGTTGGAGTACAGCGAGTGAATCATCAGATTCAAAAGCTGCTTCACTTCCGTTTGAAAGCCGAGAGTCTGTTCGTCGGTGGCAGTAGTCATTGACCCATCCTCGTTCGATCAAGGGTAATCATGCTCGTTGCTACGAGCACCAGTTGACCTGCTAGATGGGGAACATGATGTGATTTTTCAAGCGCTTCGATCAGCAGAAGTCGATGACATACCATCGAGCGCGGCAAGCATGATATGCATTCTGGCCGTCGCTACCGGATGCTGTTCATCCTTCTGCCAGGCGCACACACGCACATTGGCCAGCCGCCGCCCTTCTCTTACCAGCTCGCAACGGGCATATACCGGCTCCAACCGACCGGCACGCAGATAATCGATCGAAAAATTGATGATGGCAGGCATCCGCGGGCTGCCCAGCGACAACATCAGATCGATGATCGCTGCCGACTCCATGAATGCCGCCATGACCCCCCCATGAATGGCCGGCAGCAGGGGGTTCCCCAGATTGGTACGGCGTGGTGGCAATACAAAAAGGCGCCCTCGCTCATCCTCGTTCACCTCGAGGCCCAGCGCCCTGGCGTAGGGCATGTTCTCGAGAACAAGAGCGGGATCGCCCCGATCACGTGACTGCTCAAGCCAGCAGAGATCCACGGACGTGTCAGGCATGTTTCACCCCCTGCGTGCCGGCACCTGGCCGTCCGCACAGCAGTCTCCCAAAATTGGCAGGCGTGGCCTCGGCCGGCAGACGGGCAAAGGAGCCCGTAGCGCGTGCCACCCGCTTCTGGTCATTCTCCTGCCACAGCTCACCTTCCACAAACACGACCGATGCCGTGATTTCCGTGATACGAGCTCGCACCAGCAGGGCCTGGCCGGCCACCGCGGGACGGAAATGATCAACACGAAGATCCAGTGTCGGGCAGATTTCGGGAGGATCACCCAGACCACAAAGTACGGTGCCGGTGCACGCCGTATCCAAGACCATGGTAATCACGCCACCATGGATCAGCTGGCGGGATACATCGCCCAGAAAATCGGCCTTCCAGGGCAGTCTCATCTCGACACCGGATGGCCCGGCGGACACGACGTTCATGCCCGCCTCATACGTGTGTGGCATCCCTCTGACGTACCGCGTCAGAGCGTAATGCCAATCCACCTCATTACTCATTGCACTGCCTGCTGCTGTAATTCAGGAATGGCGAAGGGTGTCACGAGACGCCTGACCGGCACGCCACGCGCGATAGTCCTCCAGCGAATCATCCAGGCGGGTTAACAGCCAGCCACCGATGACGATATCATCCAGCCAGCCCCAGCCCAGAATAAAGTCCGGTATAAGATCAAACGGGGAAACAACATACAACAGCGCCAGCACCATCAATACCGTGGCCCGCTTGGGCAGAGGTCGATAACGGCCGGCCCACCAGTCCTTCAACAACATGCCATAGGTTCTGAGTGCTCGCCCGATGCGGAAGAAAAAACGCGCTCGCCCTGTGATTAGACGCCCCAACAGGCCCCTTTTGGATCCTTTCATGATTCATATTCTCCGGTAGGCTGATTGACACTCTGGCCATGCATCCGGCGTGATCGATAAACCATCACGCTGAATTGATGTCCTTATTACCTGGTAAATTGATCGGTTTCCACGGTCCTACTGCAGGAGAAGCACCGGTGACGTTTTTGACACGACTTTCTGCCGTCTGCCTGACCAGCGCCCTGTGTCTTCTGGCCCTGCCCGAAGCACAGGCCGATGACCAGGCCATGCGACGCGCTCTGGACGCCGCTCGCCATCATCAATGGAGCAGCATCAACCAACAGGGCATCAAGGGCCATGCTCTTGAGGGATATATAGAATATCACCGCATCAAACAACAGCTTCCTGCACTTGCGCCCGACCAGACACTGGCCTTTATCAACAAATACCAGGATTCGCCTCTCAGCGAATGGATGCGTTCCGTGGCCATCGGTGCCTACGGTCGTGCAGGACGCTTTCAGGCCCTGCGTGACATCAGCCTTGCCACGCCCCCGGGGGGGGCCGAACGTCAGTGTTACTTCTATCGGGCCTGGCTGACTCAAAAACCGGACATGGCCGTTGAGGGGGCTCGCACGCTCTGGAATGTAGGACGCTCGCAGGACAATGCCTGTGACCCCCTGTTCAATACGCTTCTGTCCGATGGCCGTCTCAGCCAGCAGGATATCTGGCACCGCCTGACACTTGCCAAGGAGGCCGGCAATGACAGTCTGGCCAATTACCTTGCCGGTCGCCTGAATTCAGGGTGGGAACCGGCCATTACCGCATATCACCAGATTGACCAGTCGCCCGACGCCATTGCCCATCTCTCGGTTGCACGGTTCTCACGCCCGGTAGCCGGCGCACTGTACACCACTGCCTTCCACGCACTGACTCGAAAGGATACTCGCAAGGCTCTGGCCCTTTGGCAGCAGCTGAGCCCGAAGGCCCCGCTGGACAGCAAGCAGCGCCACGACATAGAACACGATCTGGCATTTTATACGCTGGTACGCGGACACACCGATAACATTGCTCAAGTCGATCGGATGCTGCCGCAATTAAGTGACAGCGACCTTTTTGAGCTGCGCGTTCGAGTTGCCCTTGAACAGCGCGCATGGGGACAGGTCAGTCACTGGGTTCAACAGATGGCGCCCGACCAGCGCGATGATGCCCGTTGGCAATACTGGCTGGCCCGCGCTCAACAGCAACTGGGACAACCCAGCCAGGCACTGGAGCATTATCAAAAGGCTGCCGGCCAGCGCAGCTTTTTCGGATTTGCTGCAGCAGATCACCTGGGTGTGCCCTACAGCCTGGAACAGGATGCCCGAGATACACCACCGGCTTCAATGAACAGCATAATGGCCCTGCCGGCCATCCAGCGCATCAATGCACTTGAGCGAATCGGCGAAACAGGCCTGGCCCGCAGCGAATGGAGCTATCTGATTGATCGAAGTGAACCAAACGATGTCTACAAACTGGCCCATTACGCCCTGTCTCGGCAATGGTACGAACTCGCGGTCTTTACCTCGATCAAGACCCGCGAATGGGATGCCCTGCACTGGCGGTTCCCACCGGCTCATGCCAGTGAATTCGGTGCATGGGGGCAAAAGCGTGATGTCAGCCCGTGGCTGTTGATGGGCATAGCCCGACGTGAAAGCGCCTTCAACCCCAGAGCCCAATCGCCTGTCGGCGCACGGGGCCTGATGCAGTTGATGCCGGGAACCGCCGCTCACGTGAGCCGCCAGAAGGGAATCGCCTACGAAGGGGTTGACAGCCTCATGACCCCATCGGTCAATATTGCGCTGGGAAGTGCCTATATCAGCGATATGCTGCATCGCTATAGTGGCAACCGTGTCGCGGCGGTAGCGGCATACAACGCCGGCCCCGGACGAGTGGATCGCTGGCTGATGGGCGGCACCCAGCCCTTTGATCTATTCGTTGAAAGTATTCCGTTCAGGGAAACCCGTGAATATGTTCAGGCGGTGCTGGCCTATCAAGCCATTTTCGAAAGTCTGGCCAAGGGGTCAACCCGGGATGTCGTGATGCTGACCCCACGGGAGCGGCAGGTCGATTACGACCGCTCCATGCTGGTAAACCGTTAGATCATCGTTGCAATCCACACTCCCCCTATCAGGGAGATCACCAGTCCGAGCATGACCGCCGCCCCATCCCGGGCAGCCACACCGACACCAATCAATGTCAGTGTGACTCCCGGGACAGCTGCAGCAAAGGGCAATACTTCCAGAGGTATCATGGCGATCCCCAGCAGCGTTGTGAACGCTGCCAGCACGCGCAGGGCACCATCATCCACGATCCATTCCATTCGCGGCTTGATCAGCCGGTCAACCCTGCGGGTCACCGGCGTCACCTTGTCCATGACCGTTTCCAGCTTGTCCCGACCAAAGGATACCTCGCGAAGCCGTTTGGGCAGCCAGGGAGATGACTTGCCCAGCATCAACTGTATTGAAACCAGTGCAATCATGATCCCGCAGCAGGAAGGTACCCCCGGCACGGCCCCCGTGGGCAGCCATGCAATCAGGGCCGGCAATGTAATCAGGGGCCCAAACCCTCGCCCCTTGAAAATGGAAACGACGTCGCCCAGCGTCACCTCTTTCTTGCGCGCATCCACCTGTTCATCGAGCGCTTCCAGCAACCCTGTCAACTTGATTCGTTCAGCCATGTTCTTCCCTGAAGACTTCGTGAGTAATCCCTTTCCGATCAGCGGGACATTCATTGTCCCGGCTGATGCTCGGCCCGGCCTGAATCTATCCCGCGTGCAGATTCCGCTTCCACGAAAATCCGCTTCACTTCCTCGAACTCTGCCTTGATGGCGCGATCAAGCTTTACTACCACCTGCTCGATCTGCTCGGCAGTGGCCTCACGATCGAATCGAACGCTGATGTTGACCAGGATGAAATCCGGGCCCATGTGCATGGTAAGCACCTCATGAACCGCCTCGATCAGCGGCTCATCGTCCGCCTGACGCCGAATACCTTCGACCACACGCGAGTTGGCACTTTCACCGATCAATAGCCCCTTGGTTTCGATGGCCAGCCAGATTGCCGTACCCGCCAGAATCAGGCCAATGATAATCGAGGCAACCCCGTCAAATACCGGATTTCCCGTCCACTGACTGAGCATGACGCCCAGCAGGGCAATGAAAAGACCCAGCAGGGCTGCCGAATCTTCAAAGACCACCATGAAAAGTGATGGGTCCTTGCCACGCTGCACGGCTTCCACATAGCTCCATTTGCCCTTGGTCTTGCGAAACTGATGCAGAGCGAACGCCCAGGATGCTCCTTCAAACAGGATACCCAGCCCCAGCACAATGTAATTGATCATGGGTGAGCTCATGGGCTCAGGATGCATGACGTGCGCAATCCCCTCATAAAGGGACACCCCGGCACCGATCGAAAAGATCAGCATTGCGACGACAAAGCTCCAGAAATAGACTTCCTTGCCGTAGCCAAACGGAAACTTCGCATCCGCAGGCCGCTTGGCACGCTTCATGCCCAGCAGGAGCAGCCCCTGGTTACCGGTATCCACTACCGAGTGAATGCCTTCCGACAGCATGGCGGAACTGCCGGTAATGCCCGCCGCAATGAATTTGGTAACTGCGATCAGTAGATTGCCGCCCATGGCGGCATAAATCACGGCTTTTGACTCGGAGGCCATGATACGTCCTTGTAATGTAGAAAGATGGAAGAGTGCCTAGTTCAGGCGAGCTGCGCCGGCTATATCGCCATTGATATCAGACACCTGCTGATTGAGGGTCCAGTAATCATACAGGACGCCGATCAGAAACAGACCGCCGGTCAGCAGATACACGATACCAGTCAGGTATTTTCCCATGTAAAACCGGTGCAGGCCGAAAATGCCAGTGAAGGTAAGCAGGATCCAGCTCAGCGAATAATCGACGCGTCCGGTAAGAAAGCGCCGGTTGGCTTCGTTGGACATGGCAGGAATCAGCAAGAGATCCACCAGCCAGCCGATCAGAAAGAACCCCAGGGTAAAAAACCAGAGCGTGCCCGTCAGCTGCTTGCCATAGTAGAAACGATGCGCCCCCATGAACCCGAAAATCCACAGCACGTAGCCGAGAAACAGGTTATGTGAGGGAGTGGAAGATGGCTGTGTCATCAGTAAATTCCGTCAGGTATTGAGTGACCAGGTATGCCCGGGATGCTCTGCCAGAACGCAGCGCATGCCCAGCAGACCGGTATCATCCTCGAAATAATGGCTGACGCGAAACCCCATTCGATAATAAAGACGTCGAGCGGGGTTATCCTCGAATACCTTCAGCCGTGCCTCTTTGGCCCCGCTATTCCATTGCAGGGCCATCCAGTCACGCAATATGCGGGTTCCCAGCCCGGTCCCACGAAGGCCGTCAACCAGGTGAAGTTCACGCAGGTGACTGATCTCACCCTGTAAATCCCAGCCGATGAATCCGTCCTGACGCCCATGGAACTCAATGATACAGGCCTGCATTTCCGGCCACAGCTGCATGAACTTGCGCCGGCTGAAGGCCATTCGTCGCTGACGCCAGTAAGGCGTCATGGTGTGATTGACCAGCGAACAGGCGAATTCAGCATCCTCGGGAGAGACTGCTTCTCGCCAGTACGCCGGCCATGATGCATTCATATAACACCCAGCTCCTTCAGTCGTTCCTTGAGATAGCTGTCAGCAGTATAGCGGTCGGAAAGACGAACATCCGGCCGGGGATGCAAAAAGAGCGGGAGGGAAAGCCTTGCCTTGCGTGCGCTGTCACCTTCGGGATTAACGACGCGATGCGTGGTCGAGGGGAAGTGCCCGCCGGACGCTTCCTGCAGCATATCTCCGACATTGATGATCAACTGACCCGGGTCACAGGGCACAGCCATCCACTCACCGTCTCGCCCCATTACTTCAAGGCCGGGTTCGTTGGCTGCCGGCAACAGGGTAATAAGGTTAATGTCTTCGTGCGCGGCGGCGCGAACGGCATCAACAGGTGTCTCTGCCGCCATGGGAGGGTAATAAAGGATCCGGAGCAGTGTTTGCTGGCTGTCGGCAATCATGTCGGACAGCGGCTCACTGAAATCCTTCGCAATCTGCGCCGGGCTGTATCTCTCGATCCAGGACAGTAATTCACCGGCCAGGGCATTTGCCTGCCGGTAATAGCACCGAATGTCTTCTTCAAGCGCATCGGGGACCTTGCCCCAGGGGTATACGTGGTAATACTCCTTCAGATCCTTCTGGGATGCCCCCTTCGCCGTTTCGGATACATCGGCAGGAAAATAGCCATCCTGCGTCTTCGGATCAAAACGCCACTGCTGCTTCTCTTCGGAATCAAAGAATGCAGCCCACTGCTCATAGATACGCTCCACGAGCGCCATATCAATCGGATGATTTCGAATGACACCAAAACCGGTTTCCTTCAATGACGCCACGAAATCTTCAGCGGCGCCGTCCTTTTTATAATCTACATTTTGTACCGGCATAGTGTGCTCCACTTTTAATTTAAGCGACGCTTTATACTAACGCAGTGAACGCCAAAAATAAGCTTGACGAGGTAATCCGACTGTCGCATTCTGAAATTGCAGGTTTGCAGGAACAATATCGATCACGGTGAACGGTAATCCATTCAAACGTGATATGTACCTGGCAGGCCCAGCGCATTAACGAGCTACGGCTCGATTAGTCTCTAGCAAGTCAGAAAGGAAATAGACATGGCAACTGGTACTGTCAAATGGTTCAACGACACCAAAGGCTACGGCTTCATTTCTCCGGATGATGGTGGCGATGATCTTTTTGCACACTTCTCCGAAATCCAGGCGGACGGTTTCAAGTCCTTGCAGGATGGTCAGAAGGTGTCCTTCGAAGTGACACAGGGCAAGAAAGGCCTGCAGGCTGCAAATATCAAACTCGTCAACTAAGCGATAGCTTGGCGACAGAAAAGCCCACACATGTGGGCTTTTTTCATGCCTGAAACATCACTGACCAGCCTGCCCCTCAACGTTACCGGCGAACTATCCTCAATAACCAACGAGGGCAACGGGCCTGTCCCACACACGAAAAACCCCCGCCGAAGCGAGGGTTCCTGGAACGCGGCGCAAGGCACCACACCGACATATTACTGAGTCTGAGTGTCAGTATCATTCATCTGTTCGGCGTTTTCGGCACCACTCATGGTGGCAGAAGAATGCGTTTCATCGCCTGCCATGGAGCCGTCGTCAGCGGACATGCCATCTTCCTTCATGCCATGCTTGTCATCCATGTCATGGTCTTCCTGCATGCCATCCATGGTGCTGTCTTCGGTGGCATCGGGAACATCAGATGTCATGTCGCCTTCGGTGCTGGAGGAGTCCATGGTGCTGGAATCAGTCGCTGTATCCGCCTTGTCATCCGTCATCTGGGACTGATTCTGCTCTGTAGCAGGCTGGCTTTGCTCGGTGGTGGCCTGGTTCTGCTGCTCGGTGCCCTTGTCTTCATCACCGTTGTCACCACAGGCGCTCAGACCAAGTGCCAGAGCCAGTGCCATGCTTGCTGCTGAAATCTTTTTAATACTCATAATGTCATTCTCTCCATGAAGTGCAAAATATCCTCGCTCCCTGCGA
The DNA here is from genome assembly GCF_026240105.1 of Larsenimonas rhizosphaerae. NCBI lineage: Bacteria > Pseudomonadati > Pseudomonadota > Gammaproteobacteria > Oceanospirillales > Halomonadaceae > Larsenimonas > Larsenimonas rhizosphaerae. Next base: position 713,076 of record NZ_JAPIVE010000001.1, on the reverse strand, counting down.
CCACCAGAACGTTCCCGGACGACTTTTATTATTAAACCTGCCGGGATAATGCAAAAGTGCCTGAAGTTGTAACACCAGACGACGATATTGTCGAGAAAGTGAATAATGCCGGGTTAAGTATCAGCTCAATTTTCATGTCAGCGATTATTCTTCACCGATGTCTTCATTCCAGATATCGGGTCGCTCGCGAATAAACTCTGTCATCAGTTGAATACACTCGTCATTATCCAGCACATCAAGTACTACGCCCTTCATCTCCAGCGCCTTTTCAGCGCCCATGAAGGTTTGATGCTCACCAATGACCACATGGCCAATACCGTAAAGCTCAATGGCGCCGGAACACATTGGACAAGGAGACAGCGTAGTATAAAGCGTCGATTCCCGATACGTTCGTGCCGGCAGCCGCCCGGCATTTTCAAGCGCGGCCATTTCGGCATGGAGTACGGCGCTTCCCTTCTGGACACGCTGATTATGTCCCCGCCCCAGAATTACACCGTTGTGCACCAGCACGGAGCCGATGGGGACACCACCGGCTTCCCGACCGAGCCGGGCTTCGGCAATGGCTGCGTCCATAAATTCATTCATGAAGGATCCTCCTGGCCTGTATTGCTCGTCAGTAAACGACATGTTTCAGGTAATACAATCCGCAGCGCTGCCTTGTTCACACTGCATTCAAGCGCTTCAAACTCGTGAAACTCACCGTCCAGATTGATTGGTAGTGGATTTGCCGTGGTCTTGAAGGATACCCAGGGCGTCTTGAAATAATGCACAAACCGGCCATGGGGCCCCAGTGCTTCCATTTCACGCACGACAGCTGGAATGTTGCGATAGCCAAACGCGTCGACCACCATCACATCCAGCAAGCCATCATCAATACTGGCCCGTGGCGTTAATTCCTGACTCCCACCGGCCTGGCGCCCGTTACCTATGGCGAGCACCATGGCACGAATGTCCCTGGCACCTCCATCCCATTCCAGCCGCCCCGCATAGGGCTCAAAGCTCCAGAAACGAATCGCACCTACCAGTGAATAGGCCCCGCCGCCCAGCATCTTCTTCAGAAGCGGCGGCGTGGAGGTCGTGATCTTGGCCCCGAATCCACCGGACGCCATATTGAGAAAGACCTTGTCATTGATCTGGCCGACATCCACATCCACGGATTGGCCGCGAATGGCCAGCATCAACGCCTCGTCAGGAGTCAGAGGAACACCGCATCCGGTCGCAAAATCGTTGGCTGTACCCATGGGAATAATCCCCATCTCGGGACGCTCTGCGGCCGGCAGTGCCATAAGCCCTGTAGCAGCTTCGTTAATCGTTCCATCGCCTCCACCTACAATAATGCGCTGAATTCCATCCCGGTGAGCATCAATGACAAACTGCTCAATGTCTCCCCCCTCCCAGGACACGCGCACATCAAGGTCATGCCCCGCATCACGCGCTTCAAAGATTGCCGCACGCAGCTCTTCATTGCCCGATGACTTTCCATTCAATAGTAACCGCAGGGTCATCGGCTCCCCTCCGTTGCCCAGTGCATCCGGTCATGCTCATTCGTCATTACTAGTACCCTGCATGATGCTGTTGAATCACTGTAGCGCGTCATATTCATAGAGACAGCCTTTTTATCCGTTTCGCTCTCCTCGCAGAAAAATCAACAACTCGCGCCAGCTCCCGCCGCAATGATGTTAACCATGAAGAATTTATATGGTTGACAAACGAGACAGCACTTTTAGGATAGCGCTATCCGTGTCTACAAAATAATGAGGAAATGGGATGACTGCCTTGCGCCATGACTGGTCCCGTAACGAGATAAGCGCCCTGCTTGCACTGCCGTTCAACGATTTGCTGTTTCAGGCGCAAACCGTTCACCGTCATTACTTTGATCCGAATGCCATTCAGGTCTCGATGCTGCTCTCGATCAAGACCGGCGCCTGCCCGGAAGACTGCAAGTACTGCCCTCAGTCAGGACACTACGCTACCGGGCTTGAAAAGGAAAAACTGCTCGAAATCGACCGCGTGGAAGCTGATGCCAAACAGGCCATGGCAGCAGGTGCCGGCCGCTTCTGCATGGGAGCAGCCTGGAAGGCCCCGACTCAAAAGGATTTTCCGGCTGTGCTTGAAATGGTGAGACGCGTCAAGGCTCTCGGTCTTGATACCTGCATGACGCTGGGTACCCTGACACCGGAGCAGGCTCAGGCGCTGTCTGATGCCGGCCTTGATTACTACAATCATAACCTGGATACCTCTCCCGAATATTACGGCGAGATCATCACCACCCGCACCTATGCCGACCGGCTGGAGACCCTCGATAACGTTCGCCAGGCCGGCATGAAGGTATGCTGTGGCGGCATTCTGGGCATGGGCGAATCGGAAAACGATCGAGTCGGACTACTTCAGCAGCTGGCCAATCTCCCGACTCATCCGGAAAGCGTTCCCATCAACATGCTGATCCGCATCAAGGGTACTCCCCTTGAAAACGTGGAAGAGCTCGATCCCATCGACTACATCCGCACCATTGCGGTAGCGCGCCTGCTGATGCCGTCATCCTATGTTCGCCTCGCCGCAGGGCGTGAGAACATGAGCGAAGAAATGCAGGCTCTGGCCTTCATGGCCGGTGCCAACTCCATCTTCTATGGTGATCGCCTGCTGACAGCAGCCAATCCTGGCATCAACAAGGATACGGTGCTGTTCGAAAAACTTGGCCTGCATCCGGAACACCGCCATGGCGTCAGTGATGAAGCTCACCAGATCGCAATAGATGATGCACTTCATCATCAGCGTCTGGAGACACTGGCCCATAACGTGGCGGTCTGATGAACGCCCGGCAACGGCTTGCCTTGAGGCTTGAGACACACCGCGCCGACAGACGTGAACGTCTGCATCGCACTCGCCGTGCATCCAGCCAGACCCGGACACGCGTGGATGATCACGACGTACTGGCATTTTGCAGCAACGACTATCTGGGTCTCTCGGATGATCCGCGCCTGGCAACCGCCCTCCATGAGGGCGCCAGACGCTATGGCACAGGCAGTGGCGGCGCGCATTTGATCAGTGGCCACAGCGAGGCCCATGATGCCCTTGAAGAAGCCATTGCTGCACTGTCAGGGCGGCCTCGCACGCTGCTTTTTTCCAGCGGATACCAGGCCAATCTGGCGGCCATCAGTGCTGTAGTGCAGAAAGGGGATCATGTACTTCAGGACCGGCTGAATCATGCCTCCCTCCTGGACGGCGCCGTGCTGGCAGGCGCCCGACTGACACGCTATCAGCACAATGACATTGGTCACCTTGCTCACTGCCTGACGCGAGACCACCCGGTCATGACCATCTGTGACGGGGTGTTCAGCATGGAGGGAGACCAGGCGCCACTCTCGCAGATTGCCCGGGCCTGCCATGAACATGACAGCCTGCTCATGGTGGATGACGCCCATGGTTTCGGCGTAGTGGGAGCCCAGGGCCAGGGCTGCGTTGCAACTGCCGGACTTGGCACGGAGGATGTACCGCTGCTGACCGGCACTCTTGGAAAGGCATTCGGCACCCAGGGCGCATTCATCAGCGGCGATGATGACCTGATCAACGCCCTGACCCAGTTTGCCCGGCCCTACCTCTTTACAACGGGGCTGTCTCCTGCCCTGGCGTGGGCCAGTGTGGCCGCCATTGCCATTGCTCGGGACGAGGGATGGCGCCGTAGCCACCTGAACGCACTGATTGCTTACTTCCATGCTCGCATGGCATCGCTTCCCGAAGCCTCGTTACTGCCTTCGACCACGCCGATACAGTCCATCGTGGTCGGTGATGAAACACGAGTAATGGCGCTGGCGGATGCCCTGTTCGAGCGCGGTATCATGGTCGGTGCCATTCGACCGCCGACAGTGGCGCCGGGCAGTGCTCGCCTGCGCATTACATTGTCAGCGGCACATACCATGGATGATATCGACCAGCTGATGGACCATCTTGCAGTAGTGTGGCCCATGATCATGGCAGGCACCGCATGAACACGGCACTCTATCTGTTACCCGGCTGGCCATTCAGAGCCGAGGTCATGCACCCCTTGGCCCAGGCCCTCCAGACCCACGGATATTCAACCCACTGCCTTGAGCTGCCCTGGCATATCGAGCCGGATGATACCGGATGGCTGGACACTCTGGCCCATCAGCTGCCTGATCACGCCTGGGTACTGGGCTGGTCGCTGGGGGGAATGCTGGCACACGCCCTGGCTCAGCGCCCCGGCACCACCATAGCCCGCGTAATCACGCTGGGCGCCAATGCCCGCTTTACCCAATCCACCGAGTGGCGCAGTGCCCTGCCAGCCGACACACTGCATCATTTCACTCGTCAATTCAGCGATACACCGGACAGGGTAATAAAACGGTTTCTGGCGCTATGTGCTTACCCGCACCGAGGGGCGCCGACCCTCAAGCAGTACCTGTCCACCGCTCCAGCCGCTGAGCTGGCCAGGGGGCTCCACCTGCTTGGCCGGCTGGATAACCGCTCCGACATGACTCACTGCCGCCATGATGCATTTTTTGCAGAGCTTGACGCCCTGGTGCCATCTACCGCCCGTAATGACATGAAACACCTGTATTCCAGCCACTTTCACGGCACACTCATGCCCGGCATGACCCACGCTGATCTGGTCACCAATCCGGCGACGATAGCCTCGATTGCATCGATACTGACTGGAGGAGCATCATGACACCCACGGCCCTTCGACAGCAGATCGGTGACGCGTTTTCGCGTGCTGCCCCCGAGTATCATCGTCACGCTACCCTGCAGCACACCGCCGCGCGTCATCTGGTTGAAATGATGCCTGCGCTCCATGCGGGCAGGATACTCGATATCGGCTGCGGAACCGGCGCCGTATTGAACCATCTGGCTGAGCAGCATCAGGACATCTCACTCTACGGCCTTGATCTGGCAGCCGGCATGCTGAATCAGGCACGCCGGACCTGGTCCGACGACAGCCCCGTCCGCTGGGTACAGGGTAATGCTGAAATGCTGCCACTGGCAGAGCAGGGCATGGATTACGTCACCTCCTGTCTGGCACTACAGTGGTGCGATCTGTCTCTGGCCCTGGCCGAGATCGAACGCGTGCTGAAGCCGGGGGGAACAGCCTTCATCTGCACTCTCCTTCGTGGCTCGTTTCACGAATTCAATCAGGCCTGTCACGCACTGGGCCACCAAAGCCCGATCAATTCCTTCATGTCTTTGGCTGACGTGGAGCGAACCATTGCCATGACCCAGCTTGTCTCTGCCGGAGTGCAACTACGTACGCTGTCAGAACACAGTCACGTCTTTACCGATGCCCTGCGACATTTACGAGGCATAGGTGCCAATACCCGCCTGCAGGGCACCTGCCATCCGCTGCCCGCCAGACGGCTGCAGGCGGTCTGGCAGGAAGCCAGTGGCGGTCAACGCTACACCATCAGCTACCGAGTGGGCTTCCTGCAGTTGACACGCCCCTCGAAGAACAGGACAACGCCATGACATCGGCCTTTTTTGTCACCGGCACGGATACCGATGCCGGCAAGACCACCATCAGCGCGGCACTATTGTACCGCGCGCAACAGCAAGGGTTGTCCACGGCTGCCGGAAAGCCGATCGCCTCCGGGTCGGAACTGACCGCAGCCGGGCTTTCCAACAGTGATACACGCGCGTTGCGAGCACAGTGCTCCCTGCCGTTGACCGAGCAGGACATAACCCCCTGGTGCTTTGCCCCGGCCATCGCCCCCCACGTGGCGGCCACCCAGGCTGATACCCCCCTGCATATAGCCGAACTGGCCCGAGCCATGCAGCGAATACTGAACAAGCGTGCAGACCTGACCCTGATCGAAGGCGCTGGTGGCTGGCGAGTGCCCATCAACGCACAGGAAGATCTTTGCGCGCTGGCTCCGGCACTGAGTCTACCGGTGATTCTGGTCGTCGGCGTCCGGCTCGGCGCCATCAATCACGCCCGGCTGACACTTGAAGCCATCCGGGCCGATGGCCTTGTCTGTGCCGGCTGGGTGGCCAATGGCATTGATCCGATGATGGAGCGCCAGTCAGATACATTGCAGTGCCTTTATCAGTCCCTGGATGCCCCCTGCCTGGGCACGGTGCCCTTCAGCGATAACCCCGAACCACGCCATATCAGCAGTTTCCTGCAACTGCCGTCGGAAATTATCTGAAACACATCGAGTCAGAGAGAACCCCATGACCACGAACCAGCACTGGATGCAGCGCGACCTCGACAGCCTGTGGCACCCCTGCACACAGATGAAGGACCATGAATGGCTGCCGGTGATTCCCATCCGACACGGCAAGGGGCTATGGCTTGAGGACTTTGAAGGCCAGCGTTACCTGGATGCCGTAAGCTCCTGGTGGGTCAACATCTTCGGCCATGCCAACGAGACCATCAATGCCCGCCTCAAGGCTCAGCTTGACTCGCTGGAACACGTTATCCTGTCCGGGTTCACGCATGCCCCGGTCATTGAACTGTCCGAGCGGCTGGGCAGGATTGCGCCCGCAGGGCTGGGCCACTGCTTCTATGCCGACAACGGCTCCTCGGCCACCGAAGTGGCCATGAAGATGAGCTTTCACTACTGGCAAAACAAGGGCCAGCCGGACAAACAGACATTTGTATCGCTCCAAAACGGCTATCATGGTGAAACGCTGGGCGCCCTGTCGGTCAGCCATGTCGGGCTTTACCGTGACACCTACAAGCCGTTACTGCTCGAGGTTGAAGCCATTCCTTCACCGGACTGCTATGGCCTTCCGGAAGATCAGTGGGAAGCACACTCGCGCGCCATGTTCGAACATATGGAAGCCAAGCTCGCCAGGAATCATGACAACATTGCCGCAGTTATCATCGAACCTCTGGTTCAGTGTGCTGGCGGCATGCGCATGTACCACCCCATCTATCTCCGTCTGCTGAGAGAAGCCTGTGACCGCTACAACGTCCACGTCATCTTTGATGAAATTGCCGTAGGCTTCGGCCGGACCGGCACGCTGTTTGCCTGCGAACAGGCCGATGTCAGTCCGGACTACCTGTGCCTGTCAAAGGCCCTGACAGGAGGCTACCTCCCCCTCTCCGTGGTCATGACCACCGACGACATCTACAAGGCGTTCTACGATGATTACGCCACCATGAAAGCCTTCCTGCATTCTCACAGCTATACCGGGAATCCTCTGGCCTGTGCTGCTGCACTGGCAACGCTGGATATCTTCGAGCGTGACGACGTGATCGAGCGCAACAAGGCGCTGAGCGCTCACATGCGCCTGCGCAGCAGAGAGCTTCTGGATCACCCGCACGTGGGCGACGTGCGTCAGCATGGCATGATCGTGGCGATAGAGATGGTCAGGGACAAGGAAACGCTGGAGCCGTTTCCCTTTGAGGAGCGTCGCGGCCTGAAGGTCTATCAGCATGCACTCAGTCGCGGCGCACTGCTTCGTCCACTGGGTAATGTCATCTACTGGATGCCGCCTTATATCATCGAAAAGCACGACATCGACTTTCTGGCCGAGGTCACGCGCGAAGGACTGGAGATCGCTACCGCCTGATGGCCCACGCATAAAAAAACCGCCCGATAACCCGGGCGGTTTTTTCATTACACGAAACGAGGCGGAGGACGATGCTCGTAGGTCTCGTCCACCCACGCCGGATAACGATCCCGTTCGTTCCACACCGTATAGTGCAGGCGCGAGAGCAGTACCGGATCATCCAGCAATTGCAGACGCAACGCATTGGGTACCTGCTCAGGCCCATGCTCAAGCACTTCTTCCAGATAACGGCGACGACTGCGCTCAAGCGCCGGTGAAACACCGTGACGTGCCACACCCATGGCACAGGCAAAGGCATTTTCGACCGGATCCACCACCGCATCGATGAAACGAGGCGTCTCGCGCAGTGCTTCGGCATGGCGAACATAGCGCTTGGTCGCCCGAAGCTCGCGCGCCGGGTTGGCTTCCTCGGGAATAAGGAACAGGCGGGAAGCGCGGGACTTGAGCCCGAGACCTACCTTGCTCGAAATCACCGATACCGGGATCGACAGCATCAATGCGCCGACAATCGGCGCCAGCCACCACAGGAACCGGGGGTCAAGATAATAAACGCCAGCGGTCCAGACAACGCCCAGTATCGTCTGCGGCCCATGACGCATAATGGCTTCCCGCCAGGGAGTTTCACTGCTGTCACGCGATGGCGAGGTCCATTTGATCTTGATACCCAGTAGTGCTGCCAGAACAAAGCGGGTATGGAACAGCATCCGTACCGGTGCCAGCATCATGGAAAACAGCGATTCCAGCACCATACTGAGACCCAGACGCCCCCGACCACCATACCACTTGGCGCCTTTCACCCAGATCAGGATCACACTCAGGATCTTGGGCAGAAACAGCAGAGTCAATGTGGTAGAGAACAGGGCTACTGCCTTGCCCGGGTGCCATTCAGGCCACTGGGGATGCAGCATGCCCGGCTCAGGGAAATACACCGGTGCAGACAGGGTATGCACCGCCAGCATCGCCGTGGAAAGCACCAGGAACAGGAACCACAGTGGCGCCGAAAGATAGGACATCACCCCTGTCAGAAACACGGCACGGTGCACCGGGTGCATGCCACGCACCATGAACAGCCTGAAGTTCATCAGGTTGCCGTGACACCAGCGTCGGTCCCGCTGCAGCTCTTCAAGCAGACTCGGCGGCATTTCCTCGAAACTGCCCGGCAGATCATATGCAATCCATACGCCCCATCCCGCCCGACGCATAAGCGCCGCTTCCACGAAATCATGCGACAGGATTTCTCCGGCCAGCGCGCCCTTGCCAGGCAACGGAGCCAGCGAGCAGTAATACATGAAGGGTTCAACCCGGATAATGGCGTTGTGCCCCCAGTAGTGCGATTCACCCAGCTGCCAGAAGTGAAGCCCGGCCGTGAACAACGGCCCATAGACGCTGGTCGCAAACTGCTGCAGCCGCGAATACAGGTTGTTGCTGCCGGCAGCCACCGGTGCCGACTGAATGATACCGGCATTCGGGTTGGCTTCCATCAGCTGAACAAGACGCTTCAGGCAGGTGCCGGTCATGACACTATCGGCATCCAGTACCAGCATATAGCGATACTGGCCGCCCCAGCGTCGGCAGAAATCATCGATGTTACCGCTTTTGCGTTTCACGCGACGGCGGCGACGGCGATAGAAGATATGGCCAAAGCCATCGACTTCCTTGCACAAGCGCATCCAGGCATGCTGCTCGGCCAGACACAGCTCCGGGTCATAGGTGTCACTCAGAACATAAAAGTCGAACAGGCGTCCTTCACCACTGCGCTGCACCGACTCATAGGTGGCCTTGAGTCCTGCAAAGACGCGATCAACATCCTCGTTACAGATCGGCATGACCAGCGCGGTACGGGCACTGTCCTCGATGGGCGTATCAGGCGTCGCCGAGGCCGTGATGCTGAAACGGTCACGTCCCTTGAGCAACTGAAAAAACCCCATCAGGGCCGTCCAGAAACCCGAAGAGACCCACGCAAACAGCAGCGCAAACAGAATCAGGATGGCGATTTCAAGCGGTGCCGTGCCCTTGTAGGGCAGAATCGAGGTCATGTAGGTAACGGCCATGGCACTCTGCGCTACCGTCAGCAATATCAGCACCCAACGACGCGCGGAGCCGACTTTCTGCCAGTGATGGCGACTGGGCGCGACCGGCGCCTCTGTCTTTCTCTGCCACGGTTTAAGCGTGCCCTGCTTGAGCTTTCTGGATTTGGCAAAGCGCTCGAACGGGCTGGTCGTCCAGGGCTTGGGAGCCATGGGCGTGCGCTTGAGTGGCGGCGCCGTATTGATCTGGCTGCGTCCATCCGCATCCGGTTTCAATACGGAAGGCGGTGCCAGTGGCGAGGCACCATAGGCCAGCTCGAGCCGCTTGAGAATACTGCCATTGGCCGCATCCTCGCCCTCAAAGGTGGCATCAGGCGACAGACTCTGGTGCAGTTCGAACAGGGTCGAATGCGCCGCTCCGCCAGACAGCAGGTCACGGCGCTGCCCGGGATGACGTACCTCGAGCGCAAGGCGCTCGAGGTAATCCTGGGCGGGACTGGAAAGGGATGAATTGTTACTCATTGGCAGCTTGCAACATATAGCTCCAGGTCTCGGAGAGCGCACCGCCCTGATCATTCGTCAGGCTGGCGCGCAGCTCCACGGGCTTGGCTGCATCCTTCGGTTTGACATTGATGGACAGACGATAGCCACCAGTGGCCGAGTTGCGCTGTACTTCCGTACGCGTGACATCTCCGTTCGCGCCAGTCGTCACGTTGGCCTTCGGCGTGGTATTGCCATCCAGAGACTTGAGCGTCGGACCTACATAGTCGATCACGAATTCGGTGGATCCATCACTCTTGCGTACCAGATTGTCCTGCAGGACTTCCCCGGCGCTCCTGCGTGTCTGGGAAACCCAAGCATTGTCCGGATCATGATAGCGCGGCTCGTTCATCGTCCAGCTGATGCGATAATCATAGTTGAGTGGCTGGTCAACGCCTGGCAAGGTCGTCGGACGCCAGTAGGCCACGATATTATCGTTGGTTTCGTTGGGCGTCGGGATCTGTACCAGCTCGACCTGACCTTCGCCCCAGTCATTCTTGGGCTGAATCCAGGCACTGGGCCGCAGGTCATAGCGGTCGTGCAGATCTTCGTAGTCATGGAAGTCATGGCTACGCTGCATCAGACCGAAGCCTTTCGGGCTGTTGGCCTCAAAGGAGTTGACCTGGAGCTTTCTGGGGTTCTGAAGCGGACGCCATAGCCACTCGCCGTCGGCGGCATTGATTGCCAGACCATTGGAGTCGTGAATCGCCGGCCGATAGTTGGTTGTGCTGCTGGGCTGGCTCGGACCGAACAGGAACATGCTGGTCAGCGGGGCCACGCCGAGTTTGGTGACTTCATGCCGGCGGAACAGGCGGGATTTCACATCAACGATGCTGTCTTCACCCGGACGCAGAACAAACCGATAGGCACCAGTCATGCTGGGTGAATCAAGCAGTGCAAAAATGGTCAGGTACTTGTCACCCTTCTCGGGCTTGGCAATCCAGAATTCCTTGAAGCGAGGGAACTCCTCACCGGAAGACAACGCCGTATCGATAGCCAGCCCGCGACCGGATAAACCGTAACGCTGCCCTTCACCAATGACGCGGAAATAGCTGGCCCCCAGGAAGACCATGATTTCCTGCTTGGTCTCGCTATTGATCGGATAGTTGACCCTGAATCCGGCAAACCCCAGATCCTTGAGCTTGGACTTGTCGATCTTCAGGTCGCCAAAATCAAAATCATCCGGCGTGTATTTTACCTTGTGCACATCGTCGGCAGTCGGGCCATCGATTTCATTGATGGTCACCGGCGTATCGTAATGCATGCCTTCGTGGAAAAAGCTCAAGTCAAAAGGCAGGTTTTCATCGCGCCACAGGGAGTCCTGCGCCTTGAACTGGATCTTGGCATAGTCCTTGTACTGCAGATTGGCCAATTGATCCGGCAGATTGCTTTCCGGCTGGCTGTAGTTCTGGTCCGACAGCGCCTTGGCCTTGTCGGCCACATCATCAAACCCGAAGGCGAAGGCATGCTGGGCAGCCATGATGGAAGCGATGCCGAAGGCCAGTACAGGCAGACGGCGTGAAAGACGCCCCGTTACCGGGGTAATTGCAGCTTGACCTAGCGTCACGGGTAAACTCCTCATGCGCGATTATAATTCCATTTATATGGTGATCCTCTTCTGACTGAAACACGTGCTTCAGACCATGTCAGGCATCACCACCACCAAAGTCTATCCGGCATTAAGCTATAAAGGCCATATCGAATCAACACCCTGTTTTTCATTCACTTTTACTGTTTACACAGCAATAAATGGTCAAAAGGCGCTGAAAATCATCAAATTTCACCTGTTACCGTAACAAATTTCACACACCCGGCAGGCATCGGTTGGTAACCGCTTGTTGCCGGGAGTAGCGCCCCGGCATGGCCTTTTGGACCGCTTGAACGGCGCCCGGTTCATCAATATTGCGTACAGGTCACGGGCCGAATTAATCCAGATTAATCGTATTCTACCACTCATTAGCTGCTTGCAACTCGGCCAGGATGATCGCTGCGCTGATACAACTTCATGCCAGCATTACATGAATGCACAGGGACCGAAGTCTGGCTGCCCCCTGTAACCTGTTATCGGCGGCATCGGGCAATCAGAGATGCCCCATACTAAAATAAATGGACATGCCAGGCTGCCTGGCGCTATGGAAAGACCCCGATGGCCCGATGCCGTCCGACCAACAGACCAGCCCCCAATCCTGCTGTACAAAGAGTTCCCATCATTAAGTATGGCGAAAAAGGCAGGTGAGTAACCAGCGTCGCCAGTGCCGCACCACCACTCATCTGGCAACAGCCGAACAGGGCCGAGGCACTGCCAGCACGATCGGAAAATGGCTCGAGTGCCAGACTCAGCGCTGAACCAAGAGCCAGCGAAAAGCCAACAGTGAAGACCGCAACAGGCACCATGAAGCTCCAAGCTGATGGTGCCAGCCCCCACCAGCTCACCAGGAACATGATGCCGGCCAGCAAGGCGACCGCCAGCCCGGCCCTGAGCGTATTATTACGCCCATGCCGGTCGATCAGGCGCGTAGCCCCGGCAAAGGCAGCAATGTTAACCAGTGCATTGGCACCAAAGATCATCCCGAAGGCCAGCCTTGAAAACCCCAGTTCATCCATGAGCAACAGCGGTGCCGCCGTGACGTAGACAAGAATCCCCCCCATGCCGAGCGCACCCAACAGCGCCAGGAACAGAAACCGGGCACTGAGCAGCATGGGCAAAAAACGATGAAATCGGTACAACGGTCCGGTCAGACGCTTTTCGGCAGGCAGGGTTTCAGGCATGAATCGCAGGCAGGCCAGGGCACCCGTCAATGCAAACAGCCCCATGAAGGCAAACGTCGTTCTCCAGCCGTATAGACTAGCCAGCCCTCCGCCCAGTACCGGTGCGACCGCAGGAATAATGCACAGCGCGCCATTGAGCAGGCTATAGACACGCGCTCCCTGATGAGGAGAGAAGGCATCTCTGACCGCTGAAAAGGCCACGACAGACCCGATGCAGGCCCCGATGCCCTGAATGATTCGACCTGCGTAAAGCAAGGGCAGACTGCTTGACAACATGCCGCTCACGGCCCCCAGCGTATACAGAAGGCACCCCATAATTGCCCATGGGCGACGACCGAAACGGTCCGTCAATGGGCCAGCCAGCAGCTGGCCCAGCCCTACGGTAAAGATAAAAAGCGTGATGGTCAGTTGAAGTTCGGCATTGGCTCCCCCCATGTCAAGGCGCATTTGCGCCAGGGAAGGCAGATAGATATCAACCCCCATGGGCGTCAGCATGACCAGTACAATCAGAAGAAGTATCCAGCCCTGTCGCATGTCAGCGTGCATCCGAGGCCTCCATCAGCCATCGGGTCAACGCCGGTACCATTACTGCCCGAAACTCCATTACCGGAGCAGGGGCATGCTGTTTCATGCGGTTACTTCCTGCATAAAAAGTGGTCATTGCATCCTCTGAATACAAATGCCACAACGCACATGTGGCATATAATAAAAACGACTAACCTAGTTTTAAGGCAACATGGGTCAAGGGTGCCTGAATATCAACACCGGCGCAGGGCCGTGGATGTTCACCCTGCGCTGGCACTACACCCTGACTACTGAAGAGCATCCAACGATAATACGTCTGTAATGCCCCGATGCCGACCAGATCTCCTGACCTGTCATTGACGTCATGCACGTTTTTGAATGGCGATCGAGGCGCACCCTATATAATGAGGCGGCCCTGCCCCTACACAACGGAACATATCATGGACACGGAATCGTCTTCTCCCGCGGATAAATATGATGAGGCCAGTGCCCAGGCACAGGCCCGAGAAGAGCAGGAAGCTGCGCTGGAGGGAGACAGCGAGGAAGGCAGCGAAGCCCTGGACGAACAACAACTCCCTTCCCAGGCAGCGGCTGTTCATGAGCGACTGCGTATTGATGGTGAAAAGGAACTGGAGCGTGACACCTTTGCCCTGCTCTGGTCTGCCATTGCCGCCGGCATCTCCATGAGCGCGTCCATGATGGCCAAGGGCATCTTTCATACCCACCTGCCGGAAGGCTCCAGTGCCGCCTTTTTCATCGAGAACCTGGGGTATACCCTGGGATTCATCATTGTCATTCTCGCCCGACAACAGCTGTTTACCGAAAACACCGTCACGGCCGTGTTGCCGGCCATGAGCCACCCTACGTTCAAGAACTTTGTCTGCCTGATGCGCCTGTGGGGAGTGGTACTGATCGGTAATATCCTGGGCGCAGGACTGGCGGCCTTCACCTTCCTTCACCTGCCCATGTTCTCCACGGAAGTATCGGCATCCTTTGTCACCATTGGCGAGCACGTCCTTGAAAACACGACCATGGAAATGTTTTCCAAGGGCATTGTGGCCGGCTGGTTGATTGCCACGCTGGTCTGGGTGCTACCGTCGGTCGAGAATGCCAAGGTCTGGGTTATCCTGATCGTGACCTATGTCGTGGCCATCGGGGAGTTTACCCACATTATCGTGGGCTCAAGTGAAGTGCTTTATCTGGTCTTTGACGGTCGTGCCACCTGGGGCGACTTCCTGTTTCATTTCGGCCTGCCCACCCTTGCCGGCAACATCATGGGCGGCACCTTCATCTTTGCCCTGATCAGCCATGCTCAGATTCGTAACGACATGGATGTTCAACGTCAGGGGAAACGCGGTGCATGGCTTTATCAGCAACGGCAGCGCAACCGCTGATCACCCATGAAAAAAGCCGGCGAATGCCGGCTTTTTTCAATGTACGGTGGAAGACGGCTGGTCGTCTTCATCTGCAGGGTCTCCCCCTTCCCAGAGCCTGGAACGTGTCAGGGCATGATCGATCATTTCCCGCGCAATATCGAAACGACTGTCCTTGAGCATCTCCAGCGCATCCTCGGAAAAACGAATGCTGACCAGGGGCTCATCCTCACTCTCGGAAGAGCGCAGCACGACCTCGCCATCGTCAAGTTCAACAATTTCCAGTATGGCTGTGTCGGTCATTATCCACCTTTTTTGCGTCTGGCCGGTGTTGCTCGGCAGTTACCCGCCATGAATAAAAAACGACCATGGCAAAAGCCATGGTCGCTGATAACACAAGTTTACCACTCCGGCGCCGCAGACGTCACCACTCCTCATTCGTATGGCGCAGGGCAGCGGCCAGTGCCTTGAATTCAATGACAGCCTGGGTCAGTACCTCCCGGCGGGAAAGGCGAGTGGTGGCGATCATGACCTCACCGGCCGCCGGCGTAGCCGCACGACCGGCAGGCACTACCGCCGCACACTCATCCAGCAGCAGTGACAGCCAGCTGTCGGGCCGGCGCAACAATTCTGCCAGCTGGATCAGCTCTGCACGTTGAATGGTCGATGCCATCAGCTGCCCACGCCACTGGCCTGACTGCCAGACAGTACTGTCATCGATCTCGACCAATAGACTCACCAGGGCCTGCTCGAGCAACAACGCTGCACCCTCTTCCAGTGCCCGAGTACGCGCGACCAGGGCGTCATCCGGCACACTATCAATGCGCAGCAACAGGTCAGCCTCGTATACCAGTCGATTGGTCTCGCCCCGTTGGCTCATGCCGTACGCCTCTTATTTACGCTTGTCATCGACCTGCCAGTGACCGTTTTCAAACGTGGCCTTCCATCCGGACGCCTTGCCACTGTCATTATCGGTCATGACATACTGGGTTTTGGTCTTGCGCGAGAAACGAATCTGCGCATCACGTCCATCCGGGTCTTCATCAGGCGCCTGCAGCAGAAAATGATACTTCTCTGGCAATGCCTTGCGATGCGCCTTGAGCTCCTTCACCAACGGCGGTCGGGTTTCCCGATTACGAGGAAACTGGCTGGCAGCCAGAAACAGACCACTGGCGCCGTCACGCAGCACGTAGTGATCATCGACCTTGCGACACTCAAGCTCCGGCATGTCGATCGGGTCCATTTTCGGCGGTGCGGCCTCCCCGCTTTTCAGCAGCTTGCGGGTATTCTTGCACTCGTCATTGGTGCAGGCAAAGTACTTGCCGAACCGGCCGGTGCGAAGCTGCATATCCGCGCCGCACTTGTCGCATTCAATGGTCGGGCCTTCATATCCCTTGATGCGAAACTTGCCTTCCTCGATCTCGTGGCCACTACAGTCCGGACTGTTACCACAGACATGCAGCTTGCGATGCTCATCAATCAGATAACTGTCCATGGCGGTGCTGCATATCGGGCAGCGCCGCTTGGCACGAAGCGCATCGGTCTCGGCTTCATCATCGGCATCGGCCGGCACCGCCTCTTCACCGGGCAGCAGATCAATGGTCTGCTTGCAGCGCTCCTTGGGCGGCAGGTTATAGCCCGAACAGCCCAGAAATACTCCGGTCGAGGCAGTACGAATCTGCATGGGACGACCGCAGTTGGGGCACTCGATGTCGGTTTCGACCGGCTGGTTCGGCCGCATGCCTTCATCACTTTCGGCCAGAGCCAGCTTGCTGCTGAAGTCGGTATAGAAATCGTTCAGCAGGGCCTTCCAGTTGCGCGCACCGTCTGCCACCTCATCCAGCTCATCTTCCATTTCAGCCGTAAAGCCGTAATCAAGCAGGTTTTCAAAGGATTCGACCAACCGGTCAGTCACGATTTCGCCTAGCTTTTCCGCGTAGAACCGCCGACTTTCGAGACGAACATACCCGCGTTCCTGAATGGTCGAAATAATGGCTGCATACGTTGAGGGCCTGCCAATACCGCGCTTTTCCAGTTCCTTGACCAGACTCGCTTCGGTGTACCGTGCCACCGGTTTGGTGAAGTGCTGCTGCGGATCAAGCCTGATCAGCGACAGGGTTTCGCCTTCCTTGATATCGGGAAGCTCCTGATCGTCCTGTTTCCCACCGGGCTTCTGAACACGGGTATAACCGTCAAATACCAGCACCCGCCCCTTTGCACGCAGCTCGTGATCAGCGGCATGAATGGTCAGCGTGGTCGATTTGTACTGGGCAGGCACCATCTGGCATGCCACGAACTGACGCCAGATCAATTCGTAAAGCCGTTCGGCATCACGCTCCATCCCGGCCAGATCGCTTGCCTGGCGCGTGACGTCACTGGGCCGAATGGCCTCGTGAGCCTCCTGTGCACCGGACTTGCTGGAATAGACCATCGGCGAGTCGGGCAGATATGTCTCTCCGAACTGGTCCGTCACGTAACGACGCGCCATCTCGATGGCATCCTTTGACAGGTTGGTCGAGTCGGTACGCATGTAGGTGATATAGCCTGCTTCATAGAGACGCTGGGCCATCATCATGGTCTTCTTGACCGAGAACCCCAGTCGGCCACTGGCAGCCTGCTGCAGGGTCGAGGTAATGAATGGCGCACCCGGCTTGCTGCTGGTCGGCTTGTCTTCCCGCGATGCAATCCGGTACTCGGCACCTTCAAGCGCTTCCACATGCGCCTGGGTTTCTTCACCGGAGGCAGGTCGAAACGCCACCCCGCCGGCCTTGACCACATCAAAGCGCAACTGATGCGCCTGCCCCTGCAGGTCAGCATGCAGATCCCAGAATTCTTCAGGGACAAAGGCCCTGATCTCCCGCTCCCGATCAACAATCAACCGAACGGCGACGGACTGAACCCGGCCGGCAGACAGGCCACGCGCGACCTTGCTCCACAAAAGGGGCGACACCATGAAGCCCACGACACGGTCCAGAAAACGCCGCGCCTGCTGAGCCGATACGCGATCATTATTCAGCTCACCCGGGGTTTCAAAGGCGCTCTGGATGGCATTTTTGGTAATCTCGTTGAAGACTACGCGGCGATAGCGCTCGGGCTCGCCACCAATGATTTCCCTCAAATGCCAGGCGATGGCCTCCCCTTCGCGGTCAAGGTCGGTCGCGAGGTAGACCGCATCAGCCTTCTCGGCGAGCTTTTTAAGCTCATCGACCACCTTTTCCTTGCCAGGCAGTACCTCGTAACGGGCTTCCCAGTCGTTGTCGGGATCCACCCCCATGCGCCGCACCAGCTGCTCGCGCGCCTTCTGCTTCTTGTGAGCGACCTTCTCTTCCGGCGACATCTTGCGGGTAATGGCCGCCTGACGGGCACGCTCGGATGGGTCAGTCGCCGTTTTGCCGGCACCGCTGGTGGGCAGGTCACGTACGTGACCTACGCTCGACTTCACTATGAAATCGCTGCCAAGGTATTTATTGATGGTCTTGGCCTTGGCCGGCGACTCGACAATCACCAGTGACTTACCCATAGGTCTCCATCTCTTCGTGAGCAGCCCCGCCGTGAATGCGTCAACACCGGCGCCATGGGCTGCTTGAGTGTGCAAAAATGCGCCTACACTACCCTGGCGTTTTATCAAGCGCCAGTCAGGGTAGACAACACCGATCTCATGCCGAGAGTTTTGACAGCCGCCGGCCGGCATTGGAATACTCGACCGCTACAGGGCATTCATCCAGTGCTAGAGTAGTAGCCTATATAAACAACGGACTCATCGTTTTGTCGATCCTGCCGTTCAAAACGATCCTATCGCAATGACCGTGATACAGAAGCGTCTTTTCGCTTCACGCGGAGCAAGATGTAGTAACATGACTACATCCTATTTTTCGCCCAAGGAGACAAACCCTATGCCGTATGCGTTGCACGACCCCATTCGCCGTACCAAGATCGTTGCCACTCTGGGGCCGGCCAGTGACGAACCCGGTGTGCTTGATGCCATGGTCAAGGCCGGGGTCGATGTCGTTCGCCTCAACTTTTCTCACGGCAGTGCAGATGATCACCGCCAGCGCGCTGAAGCCGTTCGCGAAGCGGCAGCACGCCACCACCGCAACGTGGCTATTCTGGGGGATCTGCAGGGACCCAAGATTCGTATTGCCCGCTTCAAGGATGGCCCGGTTACGGTCCAGGACAATGACAAGTTCGTAATTGACATCTCTCTGGGCCGCGATGAAGGCGATCAGCATCAGGTTGGCTGCGACTACGAACAGCTCGCTGATGATGTCACCAGCGGCGATGTGCTGCTGCTTGACGATGGCCGCGTGGTCTTTGAAGTCGAATCGGTCGAAGGCAGCAAGATCAACTGCCGCGTACAGGTCGGTGGCAAGCTGTCCAACAACAAGGGCATCAACAAGCAGGGTGGCGGCCTGTCCGCGTCGGCATTGACCGACAAGGACAAGGAAGACATGAAAACCGCCATTTCAATTGATGTGGACTACCTGGCCGTATCTTTCCCCCGCTCGGGTGAAGACATGAAACTGGCGCGTCAGCTGCTGGGCGAGGAAGGCAAGCACATTGCACTGGTCGCCAAGGTCGAGCGCGCAGAAGCCGTCAACGATGAAGCGACCCTTGATGGCATCATCATTGCTTCTGATGCGGTAATGGTCGCCCGTGGTGATCTGGGTGTTGAAATCGGTGATGCACAGCTGATCGGCGTCCAGAAGCGCATGATTGCGCGTGCACGCCAGCTCAACCGGTCGGTTATCACGGCCACGCAGATGATGGAATCGATGATCGAGTCGCCACTGCCGACCCGCGCTGAAGTATTCGACGTCGCCAACGCTGTACTGGACGGGACTGACGCCGTAATGCTGTCGGCCGAAACGGCCGCGGGCAAGTTCCCGGTTGAAACCATCGAAGCGATGAACCGTCTGTGCCTGGGTGCCGAGCGTGAGCGCGCTGCACAGGAATCCAAGCACCGCATGAATGAAGGCTTCACGCGCATCGATGAAACCGTTGCCCTGTCTGCCATGTATGCAGCCAACCACCTCAAGGGTGTCGCTGCCATCGCCTGTCTGACCGAAACCGGTTATACCCCACTGCTGGCCTCGCGTATCCGCTCTGGCCTGCCGATCATTGCCCTTTCAGGCCACAAGCGCACGCTTCGTCGCATGGCCCTGTACCGGGGGGTGACGCCGATTCTGTTCGATACCGATGACATGCCGAACAGTGAGGTCAACAAGCGGGCCATTTCCGAGATCGAAAGCCGCAACATTGCCTCGGAAGGCGACTACGTCATCCTGACCCGCGGCGACCACATCAATGCCCAGGGCGGCACCAACAGCATGAAAATCGTTCAGATTGGCAGCCACATCGGCGACTGATACTGAATGAACGGAAAAAGGCGGCTCAAGAGCCGCCTTTTTCATGTCTTCCATTTAGGCTGCAGCAGACTCGCAATCAATCAGAGCTCACTGTGGTCACCTCGCCCGTGGCAAAGGCCCAGCACTGATGGATATCTTCAGCAATGGTTCGTCCCAGCGATAATGGCGGCAAGTCATCCAGTGCAAAAAAACGGGCATCATCGGTTTCGGTATTGGGTACGAATTCGCCACCCACGTGATCACAGAGATAAAACAGCTTGTAGACATGATCCGGCGTGGGGTAGGCATAGGGGTGCATACTGCGATCCTTCAGCATGACCAGGCGCGGATTGATGGCTTCGTGTCCGGCCTCTTCGAAGATCTCGCGAATCACCCCCTCGGAAGGCCCTTCACAGACATCAGCCCATCCCCCGGGTAGAGCCCAGCGACCATCCCGATGCTCCTGCACCAGCAGTATTTTTCCTTCCCGAAACACGGCGCCCCGCACGTCTACCTTCGGGGTCGCGTAACCGGCATCGGGAATAATGAAATTCTCTACCCGGCTGACCGGCACATCTGCCAGCACGGCGAACATCTGGTTGGTCAATACTTCGAGCTGGCGATACCGCTCCAGCTCGAAGTGATTGGTGGTATAGGTCTGTCCGGTCTGGGCAATGGAGCGCAATTGCCTGGCGAACGTCACCCAATCATGCTCCATCACCCCTCCCGCTCTGTCTTGAATATGGCGTTGATCCTACTCGATCTCGACCAGCACTTCACCCGGAACAACCCGATCACCCTTGCCAACATGAATGGCCTTGACCGTTCCAGCCACCCGCGCCTGAATTTCAGTCTCCATCTTCATGGCTTCGGAAACCAGTACGGCCTGCCCCTCCTTGACGCTGTCTCCGACACTGACCAGCACATCAACGATATTGCCGGGCATCGAGGTGGTGACATGGCCTGGCGCACTGGCCTGAAGCCGGCCGGATCCCGACTCGTCACGGACATACTCACCACGTGCATCGAAAACCACCTCTTCAGGCATGCCGTCCAGCGTCATGTAAATGCGACGCTTGCTGCCATCGGCACTGCCCACCCCCGTGATCTGCACTTCATAGGACTCGCCGTGCACATCGATCACGAACTCGGTGGGCACGCCTTCACTGACAGGCCGATCCGTGGCAGACGTTCCGGGGATCGCTTCGGGCACCAGCGTGCCGTTACGACGGTCCTTGAGGAACTGCTCCCCCAGATCCGGGAACATGGCGTAGGTCAGTACATCTTCGGCACTTTCGGCCCACTCGGCACTGGCTTCTTCCAGCCGCGCCATTTCCGGCGACAGCAGATCAGCCGGACGCCCTTCTTCTACCGGTGCATTCCCGATGGCCTGCTTCAGCAGGGCAGGATCCACTTCGGCAGGCGCCTGACCATAGCCACCCTGCAGATAACGCTTCACTTCGTTGGTGATGGTCTTGTAGCGCTCGCCGCTCAGTACGTTCATCACGGCCTGGGTACCGACAATCTGGGACGTCGGTGTCACCAGCGGCGGATAACCGAGGTCCTTGCGCACATGGGGAATTTCGGCAAACACGTCATGAATGCGTGACAGGGCATTCTGCTCTTTCATCTGGCTGGCCAGGTTCGACATCATGCCGCCCGGTACCTGATTGATCTGAACCGATACATCTTCCCGGGTAAACTCACTTTCAAAGCCGGCATACTTTTTACGCACTTCGCGGAAGTAATCGCCGACTTCCTTGAGCGACTCGAGATCCAGCCCGGTATCGAACTCGGTGCCCTTGAAGGAGGCCACCATTGACTCGGTGGCGGGATGGCTGGTGCCCCCTGCAAAGGCCGAGATACAGGTATCCAGATGACGACAGCCTGCTTCCACGGCCTTGATCTGACACTGGGAAGCAAGCCCGGCAGTCGAGTGACCATGAAGGTGAATCGGCACGTCGACAGCATCCACCAGCGCCTTGACCAGATCATGGGTTGCGTAAGGAGTCAGGAGCCCGGCCATGTCCTTGATCGCGATGGAATCTGCGCCCATGTTGACCAGATCGCGCGCCTGCTGCAGGTACAGATCCACGGTATGCACCGGGCTGACCGTATAACAGATAGTGCCCTGCGCATGCTTGCCGGCATCCTTGACTGCCTTCATGGCGGTTTCAAGGTTACGCAGATCATTCAGCGCATCGAATACGCGGAAGATATCAATGCCGTTGGCCGCCGAGCGCTCAACGAAGGCCTTCACCACGTCATCGGCGTAATGACGATAGCCCAGTAGATTCTGACCGCGCAGCAACATCTGCAGCGGGGTATTCGGCAAGGCATCCTTGAGAGCTGCAAGACGTGCCCAGGGATCTTCCTTCAGAAACCGTACGCAGGCATCAAAGGTGGCGCCCCCCCACACTTCCAGCGCGTTGTAGCCGATGCGGTCCAGCCGGTCACAGATCGGCAGCATGTCTTCGGTACGCATCCGGGTAGCAATCAGGGACTGATGGCCATCACGCAGAACCACATCGGTGATATGGACGGTTGAACTCATGGGGTTACTCCTGATCAGACAATTATCGTTGTAGTAATCTTCGACACACCATCACAGCCCGGCATGGGCAGCAATGGCGGCGGCAATCGCCAGTGCCACCCCTTCGGGATGACGCTTCTCGGAATAATTCAAAAGCTCTGGATGCGCCGGGACAAATCCGGTATTGAACCGGCGAGCACGAAACTCCGGATGACGCAGGATTTCCTGATAATAGGGTGCGGTCGTCTTGACCCCCTGTACCCGCATATCATTCAGGGCCCGAATGCCTCGCTCCAGCACGTCATCCCAGGTCATGGCCCAGACCACCAGCTTCAGACACATGGAGTCAAAGTAGGGAGGAATGTCATAGCCGGTATAGATCGCGGTATCGACACGCACCCCAGGACCACCGGGAGCGTAATAACGGGTAATACGCCCGAAGGTCGGCAGGAAGTCGTTTTTGGGATCTTCGGCATTGATGCGAAACTGCATGGCAAACCCATGCAGCATGATATCTTCCTGGCGATAGGTCAGCTTCATGCCTGCGGCGATGCGGATCTGCTCACGTACGATGTCCACACCGGTAATTTCCTCGGTGATCGTGTGCTCGACCTGTACTCGCGTATTCATTTCCATGAAATACACTTCGTTGTCGCGCACCAGAAATTCGACCGTACCGGCGTTTTCGTACCCTACCGCTCTCGCCGCCTTGACTGCCTGCTCACCGACGTAGGTACGCTGCTCGGGCGTCAGCTGCGGGCTGGGGGCTACTTCGATAAGCTTCTGGTTACGGCGCTGGATCGAGCAGTCCCGCTCGAACAGGTGAATCACGTTACCGTGGCTGTCAGCCAGAATCTGCACTTCAATGTGAAGCGGATCGACAACACACTTCTCCATGAATACATCTGCGCTGCCAAATGCCTTGGTCGCTTCTGAAATAACCCGATCCCAGGCCTGGTCGAGCTGATCAGCACTATCGCAGCGCCGGATGCCGCGTCCGCCACCGCCGGAGGTGGCCTTGAGCATGATCGGGTAACCGATCTCCTCGGCCAGTGTCAGAGCCTCCTGCTTGTTGGCAAGGTTCCCTTCCGAGCCCGGTGTCACAGGCACGCCAGCCTTGATCATCGAAGCACGTGCATGTGTCTTGTTGCCCATCCCGGCGATGACTTCCGAGGCTGGGCCGATAAAGGCAATGCCGGCCTGATGGCAGATACGGGCGAATTCATCATTTTCTGACAAAAAGCCATACCCCGGGTGAATCGCATCGCAGCCGGCTTCACGTGCCAGATCCACAATGCGCCTCGGATCAAGATAGCCTGCAAGGGCATCATCACCGATGAAATGCGCCTCGTCAGCCCGTTTCACATGCAGGGAAAATCGGTCAGGGTCGGTAAAGATTGCCACACTAAGGATGCCCATTTCAGCGCAAGTGCGTACAATGCGCACAGCAATCTCACCGCGATTGGCAATCAATATCTTCTTGAACATTCTGGCGGCTCTCCGAAGGTTATTATTGTGCACTGTCATACATGCCAAGAGGCACGCTGACCCGGCACCGGCCATGTCAAGCCACCTTAGAGAAGGTTCAACCAATATCAAAGTTGATATTTTTTTGCCAGACTATAATGTATTGCTTATACCTCAACGGCAGGGGTCGTCATGTCCCGCGTTAACTTATTGAACAGGCTGACCTTTCGCCAGCTTCAGGTATTTCAGGCAGTTCACCGCCAACAGTCCTACTCGCGTGCAGCCGAGCAACTCGGGCTGACGCAACCCGCGGTCAGTGCTCAGATTCGCCAACTTGAACAGGCCCTTGAGCAGTCACTGTTCAAGTATGCCGGCAAGACATTGCATATCCTGCCCGCTGCCGATGCGCTGGCAGCCTCCGTCAGTGCAATCTTCGGCGAAGTATCAAGCCTTCAGATGGAACTCTCCGAACTGGCAGGCAAGATTCGTGGCGAGCTGAATATTGCCGCTGTCAGTACGGCCCAGTATGTCGTACCCCATATTCTGGCTCGCTTTCGCGCCCGCTACCCCGAGGTTCAGATTCGGCTTCGCGTCGTGAACCGAGGTCAGGCGCTTGAACGGCTGGCCGAGCGGCGTGACGACCTTGTCATCATGGGCATGGTGCCGGATGACCGTAATCTGACCTTCATGCCGATTCTCGATAACGAAATGATTCCCATCGTCTGGCCGGGCCACCCTCTGATGACCAGCGAGCGGCCGACGCTGGAGGATTTCACCCGCTATTTTGTACTGATGCGTGAACCTGGCTCCGGTACCCGTACCGCCTTCGAGGAGTTCATTACCCGGGAGCGCACCTCGCTTCTGCACACGCTCGAACTGGGTTCCAACGAAGCCATCAAACAGGGCGTCATGGCGCATCTGGGGGTGGCGGTACTTCCCAGGCTATCCGTGTCGCTCGAACTGGCCTCCGGCCTGCTGGCTTCGCCGGATATTTCAGGGTTCCCGCTACGCCGCTCCTGGTGCACCGTCTACCCGCGCGATCGTTACCCGACACCGGTGACCGAGCTTTTCCTGCGCTTCCTGCATGAAATACTGCCTGAGCTCAACGCCCATTTCCGTGCGCCACGCACCCCGGTCAATGGCCCGAGCTTTTTCTGTACGCCATGAGACAGGAAGCAGCCATGCATTCATGGATGTTCCCATCTATGCTGTAGCCCATGGAAAAACCAGTACAGGACCCTCTCATGAAAGCAGTGACCACCACCGGATCAGAACGCCCCACTCCGGACAGTTTCAGCATCTCAGAGCTGGAAACGCCCCACCCGGGACCTGGCGAGTTGCAGGTACGCATTGAAGCGGTTTCGGTCAACCCGGTCGATACCAAGGTACGTGCAGGCCACCTCAAGCCGATCGATTCGCCCATCACTCTGGGCTGGGATGCCTGCGGGCAGGTCAGCGCAGTGGGCCCTGACGTTCAAGGATTCAAAAACGGCGATCGGGTGTACTACGCCGGCGATGTTACCCGGCCAGGCTGCAACAGCGAGTATCAGTGCATTGACCATCGGCTGGTAGCCGGCGCGCCTGACAGTCTGGAACCCGAGGAAGCCGCTGCCCTGCCCCTGACGGCCCTGACGGCATGGGAGGGCCTGTTTGACAAGCTGCGCCTTGATGAAGGCAGCCAGGCACACCAGGGTGAACGCCTGCTGATCATCAATGGCGCTGGCGGTGTTGGTTCGATTGCCATTCAACTGGCGCGCGCCCTGACCGGCATCGAGGTTATCGCTACTGCATCAAGGGACATGTCACGCCAGTGGTGTGAAAGCCTTGGCGCACATCACGTGGTCAACCACCACGACCTGGTCAATGACCTGGCATCACAGGGCATTGACCAGGTGGATTATATCTTCTGCTGCCATGACCTGAATGCGCACTGGAACAACATGGCTCATCTGATTGCCCCGTTTGGCGGCATCGTGGCAATTGTGGAAACCGGTGATGCACCCAACATTACGGACCTCCAGTCCAAATCCGTCAGCCTGCACTGGGAGTTCATGTTCACGCGCAGCATGTATGCCTTCCGGCCTGAACGACAGGGACAGACTCTTGCGCGACTGGCCGGGCTGGTGGATGCCGGCAGTGTTCGTACCACACTCAATGAGATCATGGGCCCCCTGACACCGGATAACCTGGCACAGACCCATCAGCGACTTGACGATGGCCATGCCATCGGCAAGCTGGTTCTGACCGCCATTCCCTGATGCAGCAGCAGGACATGAAAAAGCCCGGGAACATCCCGGGCTTTTTCAATATCAGGCTCAAACTGCTCAGGTACGCGGCAACGTAACGCCTCGCTGCCCCATGTACTTGCCACCCCGGTCCTTGTAGGACACATCACAGGGCTCATCCGATTCCAGAAACAGCATCTGTGCCACGCCCTCATTGGCGTAGATCTTGGCCGGCAGAGTGGTGGTGTTGGAAAACTCGAGCGTCACATGTCCCTCCCACTCGGGCTCCAGCGGCGTGACATTCACGATAATGCCGCAGCGCGCATAGGTCGACTTGCCAAGACAGATGGTCAACACACTCCGCGGGATTCGAAAATACTCCACGGTGCGCGCCAGTGCGAAGGAGTTGGGCGGTATAACGCAGACATCCCCCTTCACATCAACAAAGCTGTTCTCATCAAAATTCTTGGGATCAACCGTTGCCGAGTGGATGTTGGTAAATACCTTGAACTCATCCGAACAGCGCACGTCGTAACCATAGCTGGAAGTGCCATAGGAGATGACCCGTCGCCCCTCTTCCTGACGGACCTGATCATACTCGAACGGCTCGATCATGCCCTCCTGCTCGGCCATGCGGCGAATCCACTTATCCGACTTGATACTCATGAACTGGCTTTATCCTTGGTAGGCAGGACCACCTGCAAATGGCCCTGTGTCAATCATTGTAGGCAGTAACTATTCAAAACTGATCGAAGGGCCCGTCGATGCAACCCGGGCACCCAGTGACTCATCCACCTCACCGGCCATTCTGGCAAAGGTAGTCGCGATATCACTGTCAGGTGCGGCAACCACCGTTGGTCGACCGCCATCCACCTGCTCGCGTATGGACATCGTCAACGGAAGCTGACCCAGCAGGCGGGTATCATACTGCGCCGCGATGCGCTCGCCGCCTCCGTCACCGAATACGGCCTCTTCATGACCGCACTGCGAGCAGACGTGGGTACTCATGTTCTCGATCACGCCAAGGACCGGTACCTTGACCTTGCGGAACATTTCGATACCACGACGGGCGTCCAGCAACGCAATATCCTGCGGTGTCGTGACGATCACCGCACCGGCGACCGGCACCTTCTGTGCCAGTGTCAGCTGGATATCACCGGTACCTGGTGGCATGTCAATGAAGAGATAATCCAGCTCTCCCCATCGGGTCTGATCAAGCAGCTGCTGGAAGGCGCCTGACACCATCGGCCCTCGCCAGGCCATGGCGGTCTCTATATCCGTCAAAAAAGCCATCGACATGATCTTCATGCCATGCGCCTCAAGTGGCAGCATGGTCTTCTCATCAACAATCTTCGGACGTGTTCCTGGCGCAATGCCCATCATCTGCGCCTGACTCGGACCATAGATATCGGCATCCAGCACGCCGACACGCTTGCCCCTTGCCGCCATCGCCAGAGCCAGATTGGCCGTCACGGTAGACTTGCCAACGCCTCCCTTGCCGGAAGCCACTGCCACAATGTGCGTAATAGTGCCTGTCATACCCTTCTCCCTGCCGCAACATTCAATTCAGTGCAACGCTCGCGCTCGCGATACAACGTCCGTGGCCGACGAGTATAACGCGGCACCGACGACAAGCACACGGCAACAGCCCGGCACTATCATCCAGCGGCGTCACGCTGCGACTGCACCTGAACCTTGGCCCGAATGAAGTCGCTGTGGCTTAAAAACAGCAAGTCGGCCAGCTTGCGAATACGGGCCTCTTCAAGCGGTGCCAGCTCCCCATCTGCCCAGGCAATCTGCCACATGGCGCACAAAAGGTGGAATCGATCCTCCTGGGGAAGCTGGTCGTTGAGCAGCCGCACGAACTGATAGTGATCCACCGCGGCATCCGTTTCCTGACGCGCCAGCGTCATCAACTCATTGACATCCGGGGCTGAAAGGTTGAACTGACGCACCAGTGCAGCCTTCATCACCTCTACTTCCTCCGGCGCTACGGTCTGATCAGCCCGCATGACCTCACAAAGAATCGCCGCACTGGCAAGCTCGACCGAGATCTGATTACGCCGCTGATCATCGTCGGACATCATGCGGTCAAAAAACTGCTGTATGGCATCAAACATGCTGCTCTCCTGTTCTGCCCATGCGGGTTGATGGCCGTTCACCTTACGCTACGGGCATCAACACGCTAGAATCATGGGCATTCATCGTGGCAGACGCCCACGGCATCTGCTTCTATATCCTGTTGACGTCATCGAGGCCTCATGACTGCGCGAAAGATTCTGGTAACCAGCGCCCTGCCCTATGCCAATGGTTCCATCCACCTGGGCCACCTGCTCGAATACATTCAGACCGATATCTGGGTACGTTTCCAGAAAAGTCGCGGCAACGATTGCCGCTACGTCTGCGCCGACGATGCCCATGGCACAGCCATCATGCTGCGCGCCGAACAGGAAGGCATTACACCCCAGGCACTGATTGACCGCGTCAATGCCGAGCACCAGGCCGATTTTGCACGGTTCAACGTCAACTTCGACAACTATTATTCTACCCATTCTGCCGAAAATCGCGCTCACAGCGAGCGGATTTACAAGGCGCTGGACAACGCCGGCTATATTCAGACCCGCGACATCGAACAGATGTTCGATCCCGAACGGGAAATGTTTCTGGCTGATCGTTTCATCAAGGGCACCTGCCCGAAATGCCACGCCGATGATCAGTACGGGGATAACTGTGAAGCCTGTGGAGCCGCCTATACACCCGCCGAGCTGATCAACCCGGTATCAGCCATTTCCGGTGCGACGCCGGTCGTCAAAAGCTCGACCCATTACTTCTTTGATCTGCCCCGCTTCGCCACGTTCCTGCAGGAGTGGACCCGCTCCGATCACCTCCAGCCCCAGATCGCCAACAAGCTGCAGGAGTGGTTCGAGTCCGGTTTGAATCAGTGGGACATTTCCAGGGATGCGCCCTATTTCGGGTTTGAAATCCCCGACGCGCCCGGCAAGTACTTTTATGTCTGGCTTGATGCCCCGATCGGGTATCTGGCCAGCTTCCAGAACCTGTGCGAGCGCGAAGGCATCGATTTCGACAGTTACTGGCAGAAGGATTCCGACGCCGAGGTCTATCACTTCATCGGCAAGGACATTGTCTATTTCCACGCTCTTTTCTGGCCGGCAATGCTGGAAGGCGCCGGCATGCGAACACCCACGGCCGTCAACTGCCATGGTTTTGTCACCGTCAACGGCGCCAAGATGTCCAAATCCCGCGGGACGTTCATCAAGGCCGAGACCTATGCCGAGTACCTGAACCCCGAATATCTCCGCTACTACTTCGCGGCCAAGCTGACCTCCGGCGTCGATGACCTGGACCTGAACCTTGATGACTTCGCCGCCAGAGTGAATGCCGATCTCGTGGGCAAGGTGGTCAATATTGCCAGCCGCTGCGCCGGTTTCGTGAAAAAGGCCGGTGGCCGCCTGTCTGACACTACCGCAGAGCCCGACCTGGTACAGCGGTTTGTCGATGAAGGCGATGCCATCGCAGCCGATTTCGAGGCACGCGAGTTCAGCCGCGCCGTACGACGCATCATGGCGCTGGCCGACGATGCCAACACCTACATTGCCGACAAGGCTCCCTGGGCGCTGGCAAAGGAAGAAGGTAGAGCGCAGGACGTACTCGATATCTGTTCCGTCGGCATCAACCTTTTCCGGCAGTTGATGGTGTACCTGGCCCCGATCGTACCGTCCCTGGCGGAAGGAGCGCGTGAATTCCTTGGTCTGGATACCCTGAGCTGGGACAGCCGCACCACCTTGCTTGAAGGCCATGCAATCAACCGCTTCACGCCACTGATGACCCGCGTCGAGCGCGAGAAGATTGACCAGATGATCGAGGCTTCCAGGGAAGTATTGATCGAGGAACAGAAAATCAAGGACGGTACCGCCGGCCGACCCACGCCACTCGACGAAGATCCGATTTCCAGCGAAATAGACTTTGATGCGTTCAGTCAGATTGACCTGCGCATAGCGCTGATCAAAAAGGCGGAAGGTGTCGAAGGCGCCAAAAAGCTGCTCAAACTGACACTGGACCTTGGTGGCACGGAAAAAACGGTATTCTCGGGCATCAAGTCCCAGTACAGCCCGGAAGCCCTGGAAGGCCGGCTGACCGTCATGGTCGCCAACCTGGCACCACGAAAGATGCGCTTTGGCTTGTCCGAAGGCATGGTACTGGCTGCAGGTGACAACGATGGCATTTATCTGCTGAGCCCTGACAGCGGAGCCAAACCCGGCCAGCGCGTCAGCTGACACCTGATTATACTTTAGCCACGCGGTGCCGATAGTTGACCTGATCATTATATGATGAGGCTATCGGCATTGCTCCACTCCCTTAGACATCGATTACTGGCAGCCCTGGCCATCACAGCGTTGGTGGCCATCGTCCTTCAGGTTGCCTTTGCCTGGTACCTTGTCGTGCCCGGCTTGCTGGAAGCGGAAAAAAAGCGTGGCCTTGCCGCCACGGACCAGCTCATCAGTACCATCAATACCAGACTGGATGCACTGGGTGGCGATACTCGCGACTGGGCCAGCTGGGATCAGTCAGTGGACTTTATTGTCGGTAACATGCCCCACTATCCTGAAGAGAACTTCAGTGAAGAGATGCTGCAGGACACGCATCATCTCATGATGGCCTATTTCGATGCCGATAACCGCCTGGCCTGGGTAACAGGCATTGACCCTGCCACCAGCCGCTATGGCTCCTGCCCCGGACTTGAAACAGGCTGCCAATGGGCGACGCCCTTCATCACGGCACTTCAGCACCACCTGTCAACGCAGCCAGACAAACTGGAAACATGGCTGCTGTCCTCGCCCCTGCCGGCCATGGTCGCTACCAGTCCGATCGTACCGACCGACCGGGGACAGGCAGCACGCAGTGGCTGGCTGGCCGTCATCGAACTGATCGATACGCCATGGCTTGAAAATGCTGCGAAGCAGACCGGGTTCACAAGTACCGTCGTCGCGCCCCCTCCTGGCCAGGCGCCACCCCCGGGCGAAACCATCATCACCAGAAACAACGATGTCATGGACGTAAGGCACTACATCGAGGCCATGCCGGACACCTCGTTACTGGAAATCTACATCAGCATCCCACGCGATGAATTTCACGCCAGTCATCGTCATTTCTTCTTCATTACCACGGCATTGATGACCCTGTTCCTGGCAATCATGGTGGTTATCAGCCTGTTGGTGGAAAGCATGGTTCTCAGGCCAACCAGAACCCTGCATGAAGCAACACGCACCCTGCGTCGCCGTATTCATGATGACATGTGCCTGCCGCCCGAGCTGACCGATCGACGTGATGAACTGGGCGGACTGGCCCGTGATTTTCAACAGCTTGTCAATGAGGAACGCGCCCGAAGCGGTACGTTATTGAAACAGACCCGGACGGATGAACTTACCGGACTGTTCAATCGCCGGGAGTTTGATGAAATGCTGGAGACGTATCTGATGAACCCAGCACAATATTACCCGGTCAGCATCATTTTAATTGATATTGATCACTTCAAACTCTACAACGACCACTTTGGTCACCCCGAGGGGGATCAATGCCTGATCACCGTAGCCCGTTTGATGAAAGGCTGCTTTAATCGCCCCAATGATCTGGTGGCGCGCACCGGGGGAGAAGAATTTTCCGTCCTGCTGCCGCATACCTCTACCGATGAGGCCATGATTCTGGGTACACGCCTTAAAAATCGCCTCAAGCAGCGCTATATACCGCATCCGACATCGCCAACTGCTCCCTGGCTGACCCTGAGCATTGGAATCAGCAACTCCGGTCTCACCGGTCATCGTTCTGTAAGACATCTGGTAAAGGCTGCCGATGTGGCGCTTTATGCTGCCAAGGCCCGGGGGCGTGATCGCGTATTGACGGAAACCGGAATTACCAGGCCCCTGAATGAAGCCTGAGCCCATGACGCGTATACTGTGGGCCAGTTTTTTCAAACGCCACCCGAAGAGCGTCCATGAGTACCGCGATACCGCTGATTGATGAAATAGACCTGCAACTTCCCCAGACCCAGTGCGGCAAGTGTGGCCATCCGGGCTGTCGGCCCTATGCCCGAGCCATCATCGAAGGGGAAGCAATCAACAAGTGCCCCCCTGGCGGACAAACCACGGTGGCTCGCCTGTCGACACTGCTTGATCGTCCGGAATTACCGCTGGAGGGCGATCCAGAGCAGCCTCGCATTGCCGTGATTCGCGAGGAGGAATGTATCGGGTGTACGAAGTGCATCAAGGCCTGTCCCGTTGATGCCATTCTGGGCGCAGCCAAACAGATGCATACGGTGATCAGCACCGAGTGCACCGGCTGTGACCTCTGTGTTGCTCCCTGCCCGGTCGACTGTATCGATATCATCCCGGACCCTGCATTCATCGCCGCGGCGGCCAACGGCCGTGAAGACGCCTTTCTGGATACCCGTGCAGCCAGAGCGCGGGCGCGCCATGAAGCCAGAAACCGCCGCGAGGCTGCTCGCGTCAAGGCCCGCAAGAACGGGCCTGAAGCACGGCTGGCCCGTGAGCTGTCACGGCTGGCCCCTGAGGCACGCCGGGCGGAAACGTTTGACCCTGCGGCCCATCAGGCCACGGCGGAAGACGATGTGACCGAGCTGAAGGCCGCCCTGGCCATGGCACAGGCCAGGGACAGAAAGCTGTCCCGCAAGCTCGCAGCAGCAGATAACGCATCATCAGCACAGATACACGCGCAGAAAGCCAGTAACGCGACTTACATCGAGCAGTTATCGGCGCGCATTGCCCGTGCAGGTCAGCACACGCCGGAAACGTCATCAGCAGCAGCCATCAAACCGTTGACCTTCGCCCTGAAAGCGGCCGACAGCCGTGTCCAGCAGGCGCAGCGTCAGCTGAAACGCCTTTTGAATCTGGACAGCAGCACCCCACAACAATGCCAGCAGGCACGGGAACAGCTGAAACAGGCAGAGAGCAACCGTGCCCGGGCACAACAGGCACTGGATAATGCACGGGAGACCTCCACGTCATGAACGCTGACAAGCGATACCGGATCTTCGAGCGGCTTCGTGCCGAGAACCCGAAGCCGACCACGGAACTTGACTGGACGACGCCGTTCGAACTGCTGGTGGCGGTTGCCCTGTCTGCTCAATCCACTGACGTCGGCGTCAACAAGGCCACCGCTCGACTCTTCAAGGTCGCACGTACTCCCGAGGCCATGGTCGAACTGGGGCTGGACGGCATCAAGGAGCATATTCGCACTCTGGGGCTTTTCAACAACAAGGCCAAAAACCTGCTGGCCATGGCCGAGCAATTGATCGCCCATCACGACTCAGCCGTGCCCGATAGCCGACAGGCGCTTGAAGCATTGCCAGGCGTCGGGCGCAAGACCGCCAATGTCATTCTCAATACCGCCTTTGGTGTACCGGTAATTGCGGTGGATACGCATATCTTTCGAGTATCCAACCGGACCGGGCTGGCGCCGGGCAAGAACGTCAACGAGGTCGAAACCCGGTTGATGAAGGTCGTGCCTCGCGAGTTCAAACAGGATGCACATCACTGGCTGATTCTGCACGGCCGCTATACCTGCATCGCCCGCAAGCCGCGCTGCGGCAGCTGCACCATTGAAGACCTGTGCGAATACAGGGACAAGGTCGACCTGTGATATCAGCGTGATGACGTAAACAGTCGCTCGCCCTGCTCATCGATCAGCCTGTGCGCCTTCTGGCGAGTCAACTCGATACAGCCCTCCCGGTCCGGCACCATGTCGGACCGCTCGAAGCGATACGGAGCGGCGTCATCCGGGTCACGCAGTATCTCGCCACTGACCCGAAACTGACCGCCGGCCGGTTGTGGAATCGGCACCACCCACAACCCCTTGTACTCGGTGGGTTCTGCACGGGTTCCTTCGACGCCCGTTGACGATGCGCCCCCTCCCGAGAGGGCTCTGAATAGTCGCTTGAACATGTTATCTACCCTGTTGATCCAAACCATTGATCCAGCCTATCACGGTTCTCCACGCAGTCACCGCCTGACCTGGTATACTGACTGCCCAATGCAGGAGAACATGATGACGGATTATCTGGTAGGCGCACACGTCAGTGCTGCCGGGGGCGTGGACAAGGCCGTTGCCCGGGCTCATGAAATTGGCGCCAATGCCTTTGCACTTTTTACCAAGAACCAGCGGCAATGGACGGCCAAACCGCTGACTGATGAAACAATTCGTCTGTTCAGGGCGGCCTGCCAGCGCTATCGCTTCACGCCGGAGCAGATCCTCCCGCACGACAGCTACCTGATCAACCTGGGCCATCCGGAAAAGGACAAGCTGGATAAGTCCCGTGCAGCCTTTCTCGACGAACTGCAACGCTGCGAGCAACTCGGGCTTACCCTGCTGAATTTTCATCCGGGCAGTCATCTGCGGATGATCAGTGAAGAAGACTGTCTGGATATCATTGCCGAGTCGATCAATGAGGCCCTGTCGCAAACCACGGGGGTCACCGCCGTCATTGAAAATACGGCCGGACAGGGCAGCAATCTGGGGTATCGCTTCGAACATCTGGCCCGCATCATCGAACAGGTCGACGACAAGACCCGCGTGGGGGTATGCATCGATACCTGTCATGCCTTTGCCGGCGGCTATGACCTGCGCACAGCCGGGGCCTGTGAGGCGACCTTTGCCGAGTTTTCAGACGTGGTGGGGTTTGAATACCTGAGGGGCATGCACCTCAACGACGCAAAGGTCAGTCTGGGCAGTCGCAAGGACCGTCACCACAGTCTGGGAGAAGGTGAAATCGGCGCAGAGGCCTTTCGTTTCATCATGCAGGACGCCCGTTTCAAGGGCATCCCCATGGTGCTTGAAACCATAGATCCGGCCATCTGGGACCAGGAAATTGCCTGGCTACGAAGCTGTACATCGGCCGTGTCCTGAGCGACGGTACAGACCATGATCTGCCCGTAGACTGGTCAGGCCAGGGTAGCGGCAGGTATGCTTGGCATCGTTTCATTGAAATGGCAGAACCCTCTCGATGCAGGATGACACTTCCTTTTTCGGCGATATCGGCGGCGCTCTGGGCACTGCCCTGAGGCATGTTGTCGAGGCTGTCGGCTATATATGGCACAACTTCTTCGGCGCCATTGATGACTTTTTCAAGGGATTGACCACGTCCCTCGGCATCAATCCGTCCTTTTTCAGTCTGGCATTACTGGTGATCGGCCTGCTGTTTCTTTATGGCGCCCTGCGCGCCCTACTGCGTGGCGCCATTATCGGTGGCGCCATTCGACTGGCGCTGGGGGCTCTGCTGCTGAGCTGGCTGATGCATTAGACCGACGCGTCACCGCACGGGTTTATTATCATGAAAAACGGGCGCCCGAGGCGCCCGTTTTTCATCGCCATTGCCGACGCACGGAATCAGTCCGCCAGCGCCTTCTCCACGACTTCAAACACACTGCGTGACAACGATTCCCCACGAATGCGTTCAAGCTCACCACGCATGGCGGCACGACGCACCGGGTCAAGCCGCCTGAAGCGCGTCAGAGGCAACACCATGCGAGCAGCAATATCCGGATTCAGCCGGTTCAGCTCAATAACCACATCCGCCAGCAACCGGTAACCCTGACCATCCTCGCGATGGAAGTTGACCAGGTTCTGATTGACAAAGGTGCCGATCAGCGCACGAACCCGGTTGGGGTTCTTGATGGAAAAGGCCTCGTGTCCCATCAGAAAGCGGACCCGCTCAAGGGCATCCGGCTGGGGACGAGACACCTGCGTAGCAAACCACTGATCCATGACCAGCGGATCATGCGCCCAGCGCTCCCCGAAGGCACGCACTGCCGGCTCTCCCAGAGCGGTATCGTCTGCATGAGCCAGCTGCGTCAGGGCAGCGCGCACATCGGTCATGTTGGCGTTGTCATCGAACTGGGCCTGAGCGAGGGCAAGAGCATCCGGCCGCCCCGTAGCACACAGATACCCCAGCGCCACATTCTTGAGGCTACGCTGGGCAATCTGCTCGAAATGGGGTGAATAGGGGGCATCGCTCCGCTCCCGGTCATACAGCGCTGCAAATTCATCATACAGTGCCTCACCCAGCGCCCTGGTGGCAGCGCGCCTCGCGTGATGAATGGCATCGATGTGTACTTCGGCCTGCTGCTCGGCAATAAAGGCTTCCGAGGGCAGACGCAGCATTTCAGCCAGAACGGCCTTGTCATCGGCAGGCTCGGTAATCAGTGCCCGCATGGTATCAATCAGCCTGTCACCCACCACCAGTGGCTCATCCGCATGCCAGGCAGCCATCAGGCGCTCCAGCTCGCTCAGCGCCAGCTGCTGTCCCGCATCCCAGCGATTGAAGCCATCAGAGTCATGACGCATCAGGAAGGCCAGCTGCTCATCGCTCAGAGCGTGATGCAGCTTGACCGGCGCCGAAAAACCGCGCAACAGCGATGGAACAGGTGCCGCATCGAGGTTCTCGAAGACGAACCGATGCTCGGCATCGGTCATGACCAGTACCGTGGATGTTCCCAGGGACTCGCCGTTCATGATCAGCGGCAGGTCCTTACCATCAGCGCCGACCAGCCCCATGGCCACGGGAATCTGCAGTGGCTCCTTCTCGGTCTGGCCGGGGGTCGGGGGGGTGCGCTGTGAAAGAGAAAGCGTCAGGCAGCGGGCATCGGCATCATACGCGCTG
This sequence comes from Larsenimonas rhizosphaerae, assembly GCF_026240105.1. NCBI lineage: Bacteria > Pseudomonadati > Pseudomonadota > Gammaproteobacteria > Oceanospirillales > Halomonadaceae > Larsenimonas > Larsenimonas rhizosphaerae. The sequence continues at coordinate 676,052 of NZ_JAPIVE010000001.1, read as the reverse complement.
GTGGCCGTCACTTCCGGCGTACCGGCCTGAGCGTACCACAGCATGAATCGGGTCAGGTCCTGACCGGAGACTTCCGCCATGCAGTCGATAAAATCCTCGACCCGAACCGCCTGCCCATCAAACCGGTCAAAATAGAGGTCAGAGCCCTGACGGAACTGCTCCCAGCCCAGCAGGTTTCGCAGCATCCGGACCACTTCGGCGCCCTTCTCATAAACGGTCAGGGTGTAGAAGTTGGTAATCTCGATGAAATGATCGGGGCGCACCGGGTGAGCCGTCGGGCCGCTGTCTTCGGCAAACTGGGCGGTACGAAGCAGGGCAACATCCTCGATCCGCTTGACCGGTGCCGAATTGACGTCCGAGGAAAAGAGCTGATCACGAAAGACCGTAAACCCTTCCTTCAGCGCCAGCTGAAACCAGTCTCGGCAGGTGACCCGGTTACCGGACCAGTTGTGAAAGTATTCGTGGGCCACAATGCCTTCGATACGCTGGAACATCATGTCTACAGTGGTCTCGGGGTTGGCCAGTACTGCGGAGCTGTTGAAGATATTCAGCCCCTTGTTTTCCATCGCCCCCATGTTGAAATCATCAACCGCCACGATCATGAATCGGTCGAGGTCGTATTCCCGGCCGAAGCGCTCTTCGTCCCAGCGCATCGAGCGCTTGAGCGCGTTCATCGCAAATTCGGTCTTGTTCAGGTTTTGGGTTTCCACCCAAAGCTGCAGCAGCACGTCACGCCCACTGGCCGTGGTGAAGTGGTCTTCACGCTTTTCCAGGTTTCCGGCCACCAGCGCAAAGAGATAGGCCGGCTTGGGGTGCGGGTCTTCCCAGGTAACATAATGACGCGCATCGTCAATCACGCACTGGTCGATCGGATTGCCATTGGACAACAGCACCGGCAGGGTCGTCCTGTCACCGATCACGGTCGTCGTGAACCGTGACATGACATCCGGACGATCGGGATAAAAGGTAATGCGACGAAAGCCTTCCGGCTCGCACTGCGTGCAGAACATGCCATTGGACTGATAAAGCCCTTCCAGCGCCGTATTGCTCGCAGGAGCAATCTCGACTTCGGTTTCAAGCCAGAAACGGTCGGGCACTGCATGAAGGGTCAATGAGTGTTCATCCGCGTCATACTCGGCAGCATCCAGTGGTCGACCATCAATGGCGACACTGATCAGGGTCAGCGCTTCACCATCAAGCACCAGTGGCTCGGAAACGGAGGTAGTATCATCGCGCTGCACACATAGCCGTGCCCTGACCCGGGTAGCCTCGGAGGAAAGATCAAACCGCAGCTCGGTCTGCTCTATCTGATACGTCGGGACCTGGTAGTCCTTGAGATAAATCGCGCGGGGGTCGGACATGATGCACTCCTTGGTTACAGTACAGTCATTCTAGCCTGCCGCTGCACGGTAACCAAAAAACAACTTATTGCGAGGGTCGCGGTCGCGAGGCAAGGTATATCGCCACACCGGCAAGCAGACACCAGATGCCGACCCTGAGCCATATGGCCGATATCAGCACGCCCACCCATACCGCCCCGACCGAGATCCCGCCAACAGCCATCACCTTTGCCTTCAGTGACAGGGCCCGCTCGTGCTCCCATTGACGAATGGGGGGCCCGGCAAACCGATTATTACGGATCCAGTCGGCAAAGCGGGTGGACCCCTTTGAAGCCAGATAAACGGCCAGCAGCATGAACGGCGCCGTGGGCATGATGGGCAACACAACGCCGACAATGCCCAGCGCAAAACTGATCGCCGCCAGCACAACCCACAGCCGCTGTACCCACATTGAAGCCCCCCCCCGATTGATATGACGCGCAACACACACAGTAAAGGGGCCCGCTGCCTTCCGGCAGCGAGCCCCTGAACCACCTTCGCCATGATTGATCAGGCGGTGGCCTGTTCCTCAAAGCGTACTTTCACACCGTTGGCCGAGGCGCGGTTGATGGCTGACAGGACCGCCTTCAGAGAAGCCGTAACGGTATCGCCATCCTCTGCCATCCCCGACACCCGCTGGCCATTGATATTAAGCTGCACAAAGGCAACCGCAATGGCATCACTGCCCTCACCCAACGCGTGCTCACTGTAATCAACGATATTGACACTCATGCCGGTGTGCTGCTGCCAGGCATTCAAAAATGCCGACATTGCACCGTTACCATCGCCGCTGATGGCAACGCTACGCGCTTCGCCCGCCTCGGTGACACTCAACCGGGCGCTCAGGGTCTGGGCATCTTCACGGTCCACCCGGTAGCCGGTCAGGGCAATCGGATCCTGGCAAATGAAAGTCCTTTCAAGCACCTCACGGATCGAGTCACTGGACAGCTCACCGGATACCTTCTCGCTGGCCTGCTGCACGGCCGGAGCCAGCTCCAGCGTCATCCAGCGCGGCAGGCTGATACCATGATCACGCTCCAGCAAAAAGGCCATGCCGCCCTTGCCGGACTGACTGTTGACGCGAATGACCGCCTGATAATCACGCCCCAGATCATGAGGATCGATCGGCAGGTACGCCACCTGCCACGGCTCATCGGCCTGCTGCTTTTTAAGGCACTTGCTGATGGCATCCTGGTGGCTGCCGGAGAAAGCGGTATACACCAGTTCGCCCACCCAGGGATGGCGTGGATGCACGGGCAATTGAGTGCACTGGGTATAGACCTGGATAATCTCATCGGGGCGTGACAGATCAAGCTCCGGGTCTACCCCCTGGCTATAGAGATTCATGCCCAGCGTCACGATATCCATGTTGCCGGTTCGTTCACCATTACCCAGAAGCGTGCCCTCTACCCGGTCGGCACCGGCCATCAATCCCAGCTCGGCGGCGGCGGCGGCTCCCCCCCGGTCGTTATGGGTATGCAATGAAACAAGCGCACAGTCACGCCACTTCATGTGCCGGATAAAGTACTCGATTTGATCCGCAAAATGATTGACCGGACCAATTTCCACGGTAGCCGGCAGATTCAGAATGCAGGGGCGCTCCGGGGTCGGCTGCCAGACATCCATGACGGCTTCGCAGATCGCAATGGAGAAGTCGACCTCGGTGCTGGTGAAGCTCTCTGGCGAGTACTGAAAGCGCCAGTCTACCTCGGGATAACGGTCGGCATACTGCTTGACCCAGGTCGCACCCTGCACGGCGATGGCGGTGATGCCGGCCTGGTCCTTTTCAAAGACGCGCTCACGCTGCGCCACTGATGTGGAATTATAAACATGAACAATCGCCCGCTTGACCCCTTCAAGGGCCTGATAGGTCTTTTCGATCAAATGCTCACGGCACTGAACCAGCACCTGGATATAGACATCCTCCGGAATCTGATCTTCCTCGATCAGCCAGCGCACGAAGTCATAATCAGGCTGACTGGCGGCCGGAAAGCCTACTTCGATTTCCTTGAAACCGACCTTGACCAGCAGCGCCCACAGCGCCTTCTTTTGATCAACGCTCATCGGCTCCAGCAGTGCCTGATTGCCGTCACGCAGATCGACACTGGCCCATAGCGGCGCCTTGGTGATCTGGCGGTCAGGCCACTGGCGATTGGCCAGTTCAATCGGCGCTACCGGGCGATACTTGCGATGATCAAAGGAAGAAACTGACGATGTCATGGTGAAACCTTTTTACTCAAAGTGCCGTGGAAGTCATGGCCCGGCCTGCCAGAAGGCAGCCGGGCCATACGTCATGTTGCCGTGAATGGGCAGTGATTGGAACGGCGGATAGCCCTTTTCCGTTACATCGGCCACCGCCGGGTTGGCGGGCCGATCGGGGCAGGCCCCGTGTCACTTGTGGCGACAACACCCATGCTACGCCGACCCTGCCCGTCAATGATTGCGAAGTAAGGGTTTATTTTTCGCCCCACCGGCAGTAAATTGCCGACAAATATCATATCGAGGCATAAAATTGCTCATGAGCACACATTCACTGTCTGATAGCCTTGATGGTTACGATCGCCGCATTCTCGACGAGCTTCAGCGGGACGGGCGAGTAAGCAATCAGGAACTGGCCGACCGGATCGGACTCTCACCCTCTCCCTGCCTGCGCCGCGTGCGTGCGCTGGAAGATGCCGGCTTCATTCAGGGGTATCGAGCCATGGTCGACGCCCGGCGCATGGGGTATGGATTAATGGTTATCCTGCATATTGCCATGGATGAACACACCGATGAGCGCTTTGCCAACTTCGAGGCCGCCATCACTGCATTGCCCAACGTACTGGAGTGTTTGATCATTACCGGCCAGTCGGCGGATTTTCAGCTCAAACTGCTGGTACGCGACATGGACGAATACGAAGCCCTGCTGCTCAGAACCATCAACCGCATCGACGGTGTTACGGCGTCTCACACAAGCTTTGTACTGCGAAAGGTGCTTGACCGGCAGATTGTGCCCACTGCTGCTGCTGCACAGTGAGCACATCACATCCCGATCAGCTCTAGTTCTGTACCGACAGCACCGCGCCACCATCTACACGTACATTGCTGCCATTGATATATGACCCATGACTGGAGGCCAGAAAGACAATGGTGGCTGCCACTTCTTCCGCCTTGCCGCGGCGCTTTTGCACAATGCCGGGGCGCTCTTCATCAAGAAAGCTGTCTATGGCCTCTTCAACACTGACACCCAGCGCTTCTGCCCGCTTCTCCATCATCCCGTCGGTCATGGGCGATTCGACAAAGGCAGGCGATACCGTATTGCAGAGCACTCCATGGGCGGCCTCATCATAGGAGAGGTTCTTGATGAACGCAGAAAGCGCTGCCTTCGAGACGTTATAGACAGCCTCCTCCCAGTAGGGCTGGATCGCATTTTCCGAACTGATGCAGATGAACCGGCCCCACTGCCCCTTGCGCATGGCAGGAATACTGGCTCTTGCCAACCGCACCGAAGACATGAAGTTGATATTCCAGCATGCTTCGTAATCCTCATCGCCCACCTCCAGGGGATGGCCCTTGGCCCCGGTGATCCCCGCGGTATGCACCACAATATCCAGCTGACCATGTGCCTCGATGGTTCTGGCAACGAGATCATCCAGCGCCTGCTGAGAGGTCACATCGGCGGCCACACACAGGGGTGAGCCTGGCAGTTTTTCCGCCGCCGGCTTGAGATCATCAATACTTAGATCCGACAGCACCAGCGTGACGCCTTCTTCGGCCAGCATCCGCGCCGTTTCAAAGCCAATGCCCTGCGTGGCGCCTGTAACCAGTGCAACGCGGCCCGTGATTTGCATATCCATATGCGCAGTATCCTTGTGCGAGGATGAAAAGGTAGCCGCCTCCAGCATAGACCAGTGCCATGAAGCAGCCACCGACAATTCATTTCAGGGCCCGAGAGGGATGCCTGCATGCAAAACCCCATCCAAAGTGCCAGGATACGCGCTTGACTGATCAGGAAAGGACATGCGGGATGGATACCTCCAACTACGTTGATATCGCCATTGTCGGTGGCGGCATGACCGGCGCGGCCATGGCACTGGCCCTGAGCGATACCGGGCTGTCGGTATGTGTGATCGAACCGCGTCCCCCCGCTTCGGCCGAGGCCGGCACCCCGCCGGATCTGCGCATTTCAAGCCTCAATCAGGCCAATTGTGATTTTCTGGACCGTCTTGGTGCCTTCGATGCCATGGACGCCAGCCGCATTCATCCCTTCACTCGTCTGGCGGTCTGGGAAGACCTGGCAGGCACTACGCTGCCGGGAGCACGCAGCCGCTGGAACCGAACCATCTTTGATGCCAGTGAAATCAAGGCCGACCGGCTGGGTGTAATGGTGGAAAATCAGGTGATCCAGAGCGCGCTCTGGTCCTGCTTTGACGATATCGATACCCTGTCCTGCCTGACACCTGCCCGGCTTGAACGCCTGACCCTGGGAGAAGACAGCGTCAGGCTGACACTGGATTGCGATGGCGTGCCCCATGATCTGGAGGCCGGACTGGTGATCGGCGCCGAAGGTGCCCGCTCCGCGGTTCGAGAGCAGGCCGGTATCTCCATTGATACCCGGCCCTATGAACACAAGGCCATGATCGTCAATGTACAGACGGCTGCCCCGACGCTCGACATGACCTGGCAGGCCTTCACCCCCAGTGGCCCACACGCACTGCTGCCCCTGTTTGCACCGGCCGATCAACCCGACAAGGCATGGGCATCCCTGATCTGGTACGACGCACCGGCTCGTATCGATGCCCTGCAGTCCCTCTCGTTTGAAGCCCTTCAGACCGAGATCGAACAGACCTTTCCCGACGAACTGCCGCCGATTGATCACATCAGCGGCGTCGGCAGCTTTCCACTGGTCCGCCAGCATGCCGAACGCTACGTACAGGACCGGGTGGCACTGATTGGTGATGCGGCGCATGTCATCAATCCGCTGGCCGGCCAGGGGGTCAATCTGGGGTTTCAGGACGTTGAGGCGCTCTCCAGGGTCATCCATGACGCCCTCTCCGAGGGCCGCCCGTGGTGGCGCCAGCATGTACTGCTGGAGTACGCCATGAAGCGCAAGTGGGCCAATCAGTTGATGATGAGTACGATGGATGCGTTCTACCACGGCTTCCGCCATCAGGGCCTGCCGTTCAAGCTTGTCCGCAACGCAGGGCTTGCGCTGGCAGGCCACGCCGGCTTTGGTCGCCGCCGGGTCATGGCATACGCCATGGGCCTGTCACACCCCTGAGTCAGGTCGGTCCCGGCGAGGAGACGGACGTGACAGCAGAAAGCCGGCAACGCATACCAGTATTACCACGGTAACCCAGAACGACCAGTGGGTGCCGATATGCCAGTAAAGCAGGGACAACGACAGCACCATCGAAATCACCGCAGTGATCTTGGCCGCCCCTGGAATGGCCCGCTCCTCTTCCCAGGCCCTGATCATGGGGCCTGCCAGTGCATTGGCGCGAATCCAGCGCTCAAAGCGTACCGAGCCCCGGGATGCACATATTACCGCCAGCAAAAAGAAATCCGTGGCCGGCAGCAGGGGTAAGACAATGCCTGCCAGACCGATGACAAAGCACACCACCGCCAATCCTACCCAGCAGTGCCGGGGCATGCCCCAGCGGCGAGGATCAGTGTGCTGCTGACGAGAGGTTGTCTGCTTGTCTGGCTGCATTCGCGGTGCCTATGCCACTTTAACAGGAATGGTTATCGTTTGAGATGTGCACCTCATCATACCGCGAGGAATACTCGGTATCACTTCTTTTCATTGGTGGAGGGCAAAACATCGCAGTAGGCTAAGTGGCTAATTTATAACCACTACAAGGACAGGTCGATGTCTCTTTGGGTTGCCTTTACCCTGCTGGCTGCCTTCATGCAATCCTGGCGCAATGCCTTCCAGAAACGCCTGAGCGGCAGCGTTGATGCCTACGGTGTCACCCTGGCCCGCTTTCTGTGGGCCGGGCCGATGGCAGTGGCATGGCTTGCAACCATGTATGCCATTGTTCCGGCGCCGCTGCCTGTCCTGACCCTGCCACTGGCGGGTTACGTGCTGGGGGGCGCCGTCGCTCAGATCGTTGCCACGGTATTGATGATTACGCTGTTTCGCATGAAGGGGTTTGCAACCGGTGTCGGTCTGGCCCGCAGCGAAGCGCTCATCGCCGCCATTCTTGGCGTTATCGTGTTTGGCGAGCACCTTTCGCTGATGGCCTGGGCCGGCGTAGTGATCGGTGCGATTGCCGTCTGGATCATGAAAGGCATCAAGCAGCAGAACATGCCGACAGGACGGACGCTGCTGATCGGGCTTGGCAGTGGCATCTTCTTCGCCCTGACAACACTCTCGGTACGCCAGGCAACGCATCTGATGCCGGCCTTGCCCTTCCTGCATGCCGCGGGCTGGGTACTGGCCGCGTCCATTGTCTTTCAGACACTGATACTGGCGCTGTGGCTGGGTGCCACTCGTCCGGCTACTCTAACCACCCTGATCACCCGCCCCGGCCTGAGCCTGCCAATCAGTCTGGCCAGCTTTCTGGGGTCACTGGGCTGGTTCAATGCCGTCAGCCTCCAGCAGGTGGCACTGGTCAAGACCCTGGGTCAGGTCGAGATACTGATTACCCTGCTGATCGCGCGTTACTGGCTCAAGGATCCATTTACCCGACGTGACATTACCGGCCTGGTTCTTGTGTCTCTGGCTGCGGTGCTGGTGCTGTGGGCGTAAGCCACTTGATCATTTTCCAGCCCGCACACCCGTCGCTGTAATAATCATCCAGCCAGGCAGTACGATCGTACCCACGGCGCTGGTAGAGTCGCAACGCGCGGTCATTATCGACCCGCACTTCAAGGCGAAGCTGATCAAGCCCCAGACTCTGCGCCTGCGCCTCCAGCGCCTCCAGAAGCGCCTCACCGCCGCCCTGGCCACGCGCATCCGGTGCCACACACAGGGAATAGATCCGGCCGAAACCGCTCGCGCGACGAATCAGCAGCGTCGCGTAGCCCCATAACGTTTCATCACCACACACCAGGGTAATGGCTTTGGCGCGGGTCAGCAGATAGCGCAACTGCCGGCGGGAAAACCGATCGTCATCGTCGCTGAAGCAGGTCGTTTCGAGCTGCCATAGACGATCAAGATCATCCGGAGTGGCAAGGCGCACGGAGGCCGTCATGATGAACATATCCTTGTTTGAAAAGCGGTAGTGTTACTGCAATGCGTCGGGATGACCATCGACCGAGCCATGAAATTATTTCACGCCCGCCCTGTTGCGTGTGACTCGGTACAGCCTCATGCTTCGATTTTTCATCGCCGTTTTCGAGGTATTCATGTCCCGGCTTCGCATCGTGGTTGACCAGCTCTCCGACTGGCGCTCGTTTTATCCCAGTGATGATGTGATCACGGCCGAGGAGTATCTCGCCCAGGACACGGATATTCCGGCGCCGATGAAGGCCACCCACGTGATCAACCTGTGCAGTGAGCTGGATTATCTGGGCACCGGTTATTACGTCTCACTGCTGGCGCAGGCGCGCGGTCAGCGCGTTCAACCCAGTGTTGAAACCCTGAGCCAGATGTCTCGCCATGACCTGCTGGCACTGGAGCTCGATGGCCTGCAACGCTGGATGGCCGTGCTGGAGCGTCAGGGCAGCGTGCCCGGAGACGAGCTCGTCCTGCGGCTGTTCTTCGGCCACAGCGATGTGCCTTCCCTGGCCATTCTGGGACGGCGCCTGTTCGAACACCTGCCCTGCCCCCTGATGGAGGTGACCCTGTCACGCCATAACGGACGCTGGCAGCTGACCGGCCTTCAGCCGCTGCCGTTCAGCGCCCTGCCACAGGCAGAGGAAGAGCGGTTTGCCTCTGCCCTGAACAACCACTCACGCCAGATCTGGCGCACGCCAGCCGCCAGACGCCGTTACCGGTTCGACCTCGCCATTCTGATTGATCCCGAAGAAGCCATGCCTCCGAGCAACAAGGGGGCGCTGAAGGCATTCATTCGCGCCGGTCGAAAAATCGGAATTGATGTCAGCCTGATTACGCGACACGACGAAGGGCGGCTGGCCGAATTCGACGGTTTATTCATCCGCGAAACCACGCGCATCGACCACCACACCTACCGAATGGCTCGCCGCGCCGAGCATGAAGGTCTGGTGGTGATTGATGACCCGACCTCGATTCTGCGCTGTACCAACAAGGTCTATCTGCATGCGATGCTGCGGGACCGGCACGTACCAGCCCCGGGGGGCCACCTTCTGTCGCGCCACGATGCAGGGCTCGCGGCACTGGCTGAAACGCTGAGCTATCCGCAGGTACTCAAGATACCCGATGGAGCATTCTCTCGCGGCATCAGCAAGGTGCGCTCACCTGCTGAATTGCTGGAGCAGGCCGAAGGGCTGTTCAAGGATTCAGCCCTGTTGCTGCTGCAGGAATGGATGCCCACAGACTATGACTGGCGGGTGGGCATTCTTGATGACAAGGTGCTGTTCGTAAGCCGGTATTACATGGCTCGAGGCCACTGGCAGATCTATGATCACAGCAAGGGCAAGACCAAGAGCGGCGGTTTTGACACCCTGGCACCGGAAGACGCACCGCCCCAGGTCTTGAAGGTAGCACTGAAAGCGGCTCGATTGATCGGGCGGGGCCTGTATGGCGTGGATCTCAAGCAGTCCGGTGAACGGGTTGTGGTCATCGAGGTCAACGACAACCCCAACCTCGATGCCGGCATCGAGGACGTGGTGGCAGGTAAAACGCTCTATGACACGGTCATGCAGGTCTTTCTGGCGCGAATGAGCGCACGGCGCGCCTGATCACGAAAAAAGATCATCCGTCGCCGGTGCCGCATGGCCGGCGATCGGCTCGATATCGAGCGTGACTTCATAGCCACCGAACTTGCGGATATTGATGACACCAGTATCGAGCAGAAGATACTGCCCCTTGATGCCCTGAAGCACGCCTTCCACCCGGTCATGCCGGTCCAGATTCCAGGCCTTGACCTTCTCGGGCCAGGTACTGACCGGAAACTCCAGTGACCACACCGATTCATTGACAGGCTGAATCTCGCCGGGTGCAAAACGATTGATCAATGCGTCAATGTTCTCGCCCAGTTCGTCCATCAGGGAATCGCGCAGGGCCGGCAGATCCACTGGCAGTGGCGCCCCCTTGAGCATCTTCTGCCATTGGGTACGATCACTCACCCGCTCCCGCAGCAGCGCCTCGACCAGTCCGGACTGATAGCGCGTGGCCACACGAAAGATGACCAGTGCCTGACTGGCTCCCTGATCGATCCAGCGCACCGGCACCTGGCCGGGTTTGGTAATTCCTACCTTGGGACCGGACGCATTGGAGAGATAGACCAGATGCGGCGCAAAGCAATGCGTCAGCCCCCACTCCGGTTCACGACAGGTGCCCTGCTCGAAGTGGCAGGTTTCCGGCTTCATGATGCAAAGATCACACCGGGCCAGTGAGGTAAAGCACGGGTAGCAATGCCCCTGAGCAAAACTTCTGGACGTTTTACGGCCACAGTTCAGACAGAAGATTCGGCCGGTGGGCGATAATGAAACATGCGCGCCCAGGTACTGATCGATGGGCAGCCGCGCATCGCCTACCGGCAACAGATAACTGGCAGTGCCGTTGGAAAGTACCGATGGCATCCGGCCCAGCACACCGGTATGCGGTGTGTTCAGTTCATCCATTTAATCGGAGCATCCTGGTCGGCGGGCGCACTATCCGAGGCACACTGATTACGCTCGATATAGCCGATTCGGTCCTTCTCCGGAATATCTCGAACATGCTCATAACGCATGACGGCCTCCATGCACAGCCCGACCTGCTCTCTGGAGAGACGGTTGCCATCGGGCCAGCGTCCCAGCTCGATGGCCGACTTGAAGCGCTGGTACATTTCCGGCGTCATCTGTTCAATCATTTTTTCAAAGGTCATATCGCTCATGAGATCTCCTGAAGTTCAGCGGCGATGCAGCAGCAGTGTCAGTTTACCCAGAATCAGGCCACCCAGCATGCCTGCCAGATGTGCTTCATTGGCTACGTTTGGAAAGCCGACAGCCGCTGACAGGGGGGTCATGCACAGCACCATCCAGCCCACCATGAATACCACCAGCGCTGTCGGCACGTTGAACCCGCTGTCCTTTTCCCGTGACCATAGCCAGACGTACCCGACCAGCGCGTAAATCACACCGGACATGCCACCGAACAACAGCGTGCCCATCGCATACTGCGCCAGATTGGAGCCGATGCCGGTCAGAATAACAATGAGCAGCCAGCGCCACTGCCCCTGAAGCTGCTCGATCTGGCGGCCGAAGTACCAGAGCCACACCATGTTGAAGACCAGGTGCATCCAGCCAAAGTGCAGAAAAACCGGCGTCAGCAGACGCCAGAACTCGCCTGCCGTGAGGGCCTGGCCCAGTGTGCCGGCCTGAAGACCGACCGAGGTCAGCATCATGGGAACGATGGTAAGCCGGGTAACCACTTCCACCCCCACCACATTCATCAGCAGGTATACCAGGGCGCACAGGACAATACAGCCGCTGGTCAGCGGAGCAGCGGCCAATGCATGGCGCAGGCTGCCTGCAGAAGAGGTCCGGGGATGATCAGTGTCCGGCGACAGCGTCAGCGCGTCATTGTTGCGAAACTGCTCGGTCAGCGTCACGGCCTGATCGAGCTGACTGTCATCCATCAAAAAGATCAGCTGCTCATTGTCGTCGCGGCGATAATGGTGAGAAATGCGGTGATCCCACAGCGCCTTGCGCAGCACCGAGAGATCAATGTCGGTGGGAAATTGAAGTACTTTTGCCATGGCCTTGTGCCCTGTCATGAAAAAACATTGCCACCTGTCCAGAAGCGACGCCGGTCAGTATAGCGCGCAAAAAAAGAAGCCCGGGGGATAAACCACCGGACTTGAGCAAGGGATCATTCAAGGGAACACTTACTCAGATGGCGGCAGCGAATCAAAGTTCCTGCTATCTGTAAAATTCTCTGGATTTTTTTTCAGCATCCCGCCCGGACAGTACCTTGAGCCACACGAATCGGTTGGCATCCAGCCGGGATTCGCCGTCAAACCGGTAAGCCACCAGCCGACCATACTTGACGGCACTGTAATCCAGGCAGGCAATATTGGGGGCCGGCAAGGCCGGAATGCCCTCACACCAGTAGTGCCCGATAAACAGCGGACGTTCGTCAGGACCATAAAACGGTAATCGGGCCTTTTCCTCTTCACTGAGCGGGTGATCGTCCAGCTCGGCCGGCAGATGATCCGGCTGAAAGACAACATCGCCATAGGTCTGCGGCGACTGTGCCCAGAAATTGGCTCGAAAGCTTCGCCGGGTAAACCCGTCGCCGGAATGGATCTGAATCCCATCCGGCATGATGACGTCCACTCCCCGGGTCAGGCGATCCATGACCTGATGCTCGAAACTGTCTCGGCGCACGGTACGCTCAAGAAAGGCGCGATCAATATTCCCCTCGGGGCGCCGAGCCAGAAAACGGCGCACAAGGTCCTCATCCCAGCAGGCATGCACCACGCGAAGATCGGGAAGTTCAAGGCACAGCGGCAGGGTCATGAACCAGGCCAGATAGTCGTCCCATTCAGCCGGGGTATCGGCAAACTGGTCCAGCGTTTCCTGGATGACCCGGGTCGTCCGCGGCGTGTGCGGGCGCAGCCAGGTATTGCCATCGTGTGCCGGCAGGCAGTAGGTCAGCGCGTTGTACTCATGATTGCCCATCACGATCAGCGCTTCGCCGGCTTCCACCATGCTGCGGGCAATACTCAGGGCCAGCCGCACCCGCGGCCCACGATCGATCAGATCACCCAGAAAGATGACCTTGCGCTCGGGATGGCGGTAAACCCCGTCATCCCGGCGGTACCCCAGTCGTTCAAGCAGCACTGCAAGCGTCGCGCCGCAGCCATGCACATCGCCGATCAGATCATAGGCCTGTCCGGTGGTGGTCATGGCATTACTCCCCAAGTCGATTACTCCATCCCAGCTTGCTTCGGCAGATATCGTAGAAATCGTGGCCGATGGGGTGAATCAGCCTCAGTCGTGCCGCCTTGCGTGCTACATGAATGATATCGCCTGGCCGGGCCACGGCTTGAGACTGGCCATCGCAGCTGACATGCGGGAACGCATCGTTGGTCTCCCCGACATGCAGCGTAATCCGACTGCTGGCATCGACCACGATCGGCCGACTCGACAGCGTATGCGGGCACAGTGGTACCAGTTCGATGGCCTCGAGCCCGGGATGCAGAATCGGGCCGCCCCCGGACAGCGCGTAGGCCGTTGAGCCGGTCGGGGTCGCAATGATCAGGCCGTCCGCGCGCAGCGTATAGACGAACTGATCATTGATGAACAGCTCGAACTCGATCATCTGGATTGCCTTGCCGGGATGCAGCACCACGTCATTGAGGCTGGTACCGCTGGCCACCTGCTCGCCATCACGCACGATATCCATCTCAAGCAGAAAGCGCTGTTCGCTTTCGAAGTTGCCATCCAGCACATCACCGACACGGGTTTCCACTTCATCCGGGGCAATATCGGTCAAAAACCCGAGACGACCGCGATTGACCCCCAGCACGGGCGTACCATAGGCACACAACACGCGAGCCGCACCCAGCAGACTGCCATCACCACCGACGACAATCACCAGATCACAGGTACGCCCCATCTGCTCACTGCTCATCACTTCCGGAGCCTGCCCCAGCAATGATTCGGCAATATGGTCTTCAATAATGACGCGGCAGCCGCGCTCCTGTAAAAACCGGATCAGACGCTTCAGAGTAATCAGTGCATTGGCACTGCCCAGGCGGCCAATCAGGCCGATCGTCTTGAACGATGGCATGAGATTATTTCCAGTAACCTTCAGAGTCCGCGCATTATGCGATCAACACCAGACCCGGAGCAAACCGGGGCAATGCTTGACCCCGTAAAAATTGCACGTGACCTTGCGTGGCTGGCCCATTCTCCCCGCCTGATCGATCTGGGCGCCCCCACACCGGCCACATCGGTATTGCTGGGTCAGGCCGCAGCCGGCGCTGCTCCGCCGTCCTGTCTGCTGGGCCCGCTGCCTCGCCTGCCGCGGCTGGGACTTTATGTAGAGCAATTATGGCAAACACTACTGGCGGCTCGGGGTGACACCACCCTGCTGGCCCACAATCTGCCGCTGATCGACGACACCGGCACCCGCCCCGTGACGCTGGGCGAACTGGACCTGCTGTATCAGCGCCATGACTCCCTGTTTCACCTGGAAGTGGCGGCCAAGTTTTTTCTTGGCCTGCCTGAGGGGCCCGGGCAGCCGGACAGCATGTCGCGCTGGATTGGCACCAGCGGCGTGGATAGCCTAGCCCGTAAAACAGCACGGCTGATGCGTCATCAGCTCCCCATCGCACGCCATGTTGATGGCACTCGCCTTGGCCTGACGGCAGATATCTCCCTGCATCAGCAGGTTCATGTCACAGGTGCCCTGCTTTATCCCTGGCAGGATGGCGCACCTTCGCTGCCAGCGCCTCGGGGGGCCGCAGCAGAACACCTGCGAGGCCACTGGGTCTATCCCCGAGCCCTGACAGCCTTTCTGGAAGCCCACGCCATCGAAGGGCTGTGTCGAATGGGCAAGCCTCACTGGCTTGCGGCCCCATCACTCGAGGACTTCAGGCCACCCGGCGACCTTATCCCGGCACTTTCGCAGATAGCCGAAACACAGCATCATCCCTTCTGGTGCAAGCACGCTTCCGGTGCGATAACCCGGCTGATGGTGGCCAGCCCTGACTGGCCATCGCGGATCGGACTGCCGCCCTGGCCGCCCTTCGATCCGGCATGCCAAGAACAGGCTTGACCCTGGGGTAGGCTACAGGGTTTATCCTGTCGGAAGATAAGCATTCTTAATGGCGGGAAACCAACGATGATCGGACTAAAGCGCGGGGAACTGGCCCGTGAAAGCGGGCTGTCCGTTGAAACCATTCGCTACTACGAGCAGCAGGATCTGCTGCTCACGCCAACCCGGGAGCCCAACGGCTATCGCCGTTTTGACCCCGCCAATATCGAGCGCCTCGCCTTTATTCAGCGCGCCAAGCACATGGGATTCAGCCTGAAGGACATAGCAGAGCTGCTGACACTTGAGGTCAACCGCGATGCGCACACCTGTGAAGAGGTCAAGGCAATTGCACGGACAAAGCAGCGCGAGATAAAGGCCCGCATGAGCGAACTGAGCCGCATGCATGACGCCCTGAGCCTTATCAACGAACGCTGCTGTGGCGGCACACACGCTGCCACTCATTGCACCATCCTGACAGCCCTGGCCGACGGCGAGCGTCCTGGAGCCCCGCATGAACATGATGACTGATATTCTGAACGCCTTTTTGGAACTCTGGCAGGAGGCCGCCTTCTGGCTACTGCTTGGGCTGGTCGTGGCCGGCCTGTTGAAGACATTTGTCAAAAGCGCTCACCTGGGGGGTCAGCTGCAGGGCAATGGCCCCTGGCCTGCCATCAAGGCAGCAGTGATCGGCATTCCCCTGCCCCTGTGTTCCTGCGGGGTCATTCCCGCAGCGATCGGCCTCAAACGCGCAGGTGCCTCCAACAGCGCCACGACAGCCTTTCTGATTTCCACACCTGAAACCGGCGCCGACTCGATCGCAGTGTCCTGGGCCCTGCTGGGCCCGTTCATGACGATAATTCGCCCGGTGGCTGCTACCTGCTCGGCGCTTGCCGCCGCCATGCTGGTCCTGTTCAGCGACCGTAGGCGGTCTGCCCCTCTACCGGCAGCCGATGATGTGTCGAAGACCAGCTGTAGTACCCGATGCTGCGGTCATTCGCGCCTGGCGGACAGCATGGCAGCCACTCAACCGCCTTCTCTGGCACGTCGGCTCTGGGACGGGCAGCGCTATGCCTTTACCGAAGTGCTGGGAGATCTGTCTCTGTGGCTGATCGCAGGTCTGATTGCCTCGGCGCTGATCGTTGCACTGGTGCCACATGACGCCCTGGCGGAAGTTACTCAGGGCCCAAGCGCAATGATCATCATGGCCCTGGTAGGCGTACCCATGTACATCTGTGCCTCAGCGTCTACCCCACTGGCCGCCGGGCTGATGCTTGCAGGAGTATCCCCGGGCGCCGTACTGGTATTTCTGCTGGCAGGACCTGCGACCAATATGGCCACGCTGGGTATCGTGCATCGTGAAATGGGGCCTCGTGCTCTGGCCGCCTATCTGGTGGGCGTCATTGGGGTTGCCATCGGCTTTGGCTACGCCACCAACGCGCTGGTAGCACTGGGCCATGTTGATATTCAGGGAGAGCTGACCGGGGCCGGCCAGCTGGTACCCACGGCCATCAGCGTTACCGCGTCTGTTCTGCTGGCCGTGGCGATTGTGAGTGACCTGTGGCAACGTTTGGTGCATCGATGGCAGGGCCGGTCAGCACATGAGCATGCACATCACGGCCATCGATCTGATTGACCACTCAGGCCGGTGCGGCGGCCGATCCGGCCTGCCGCCGCCGGTCCAGCAGTTCATTGAATACCAGCGCGACCACCATGACCGCTCCGCCCAAAGCCAGCCGAACGAGATCGGCATCGCGATTCCAGATCAGCACATTGACCAGGATGCCTGCGGGAATCAGCATGTTGTTCATGATGGCCAGGGTACCGGCGTCTACTCGCCGTGCCCCCTCGTTCCACAGGAAGTAGCCCAGCCCGGACGCCATCAGCCCCAGCCAGATCAGGATACCCCACTGAAGCGGCGCCGGTGCGGGGGCGCTCTTGTCCCCCAGTATCAGGTAGGCCAGTACAGCGACTACCAGTGCGCCGGCGTAGAACCAGCCAAATACCGTCCGGGCCGGCACATCCAGCTGCTCACGTGCCATCAGATGACGATAAGCGACCTGACCGATGGCAAAGCACAGGTTGCAGGCCTGTACCATCATGAAGCCCAGCCAGTAGTTCTCGGTCAGCCCCTCGAAACGAATCAGTGCAGCACCTGCCACCGCGATCAACGCCGTTACAAGGTGCAGCAGTGAAAATCGACGGGCCAGCATGTCATTGAGCAGCGTGATATAAATGGGGGTGAAGATGGTGAACAGAAGAATTTCCGGCACGCTCAGCAGCAGGAAGGACTGATAGTAGGAGACATACATCAACCCGAGCTGGATCGCCCCGATGGCCATCAGGCCCAGCTTGACGCGATGAGGCACCGAACCGGGCTTCAAAAATGGCAGGAACAACAGAAAGGCCAGCACGATACGCGTCAGGATCGCAAAGTAGCTGTCGACCTGTCCGGCGATATAAACGCCGATGAAACTGAGTGAGAAGGCCCACAGGCCGGTAACAAATACGAGATAGCCCATTGCATTGTCAACCTGAAATCGATGATTGGTTAACAGCCATTATAGAGTGCCGACAGGCACTGTTAAACACCTGCCGCTACCGCTTTGAGGCCCATCCCGGCCCCGGGTCACATTCCGGCTGGTCGGGTACTGGTGAAGGCACCGCAACGCCTGAACAGGACGCCACCGGTACAGTAGTTCGCCTGTATGAAACCGGAACGTTCATCGACAACGCCGGCCATCAAAGCATCACTCGCAACGTGTTCCGCTTCACTCATGCCGCTGAACGCATTTCCCTTCACCACGAACGCCGTGGCCCATTACATCCCGTCTGGCTGTTCGACCTGGTGGCCGATCCCCTGAATGCCCGTCGCTTGGTGACGGACACGCCACATCTGTGCGGCGATGATCGCTACAGTGCAGCTCTCACACTCCAAAGAGGTAATATGCAACTTGACTGGCATATCCAGGGGCCACGCAAGAACGAGTACCTTCGCTACTACTACCGCACTGCCTGACGAACGAGCAGACATGAAAAAGGCCTGCCATATAGGCAGGCCTTTTCACGCAGCGTGCATCAGTACTTGGCGATAACCCAGACCGCGTGCACGATACCGGGAATGAAGCCACACAGGGTCAGTACAATATTGATCCAGAAATGCTTGTTGGCAATCCCCACCTGCATCAACACACCCAGCGGTGGAAAGATGATTGCCAGAATAATGCGAATAATGTCCATGACGGCTCCTTGTCATAGTAAGTCAATGAATTCAGGTCGATCCCGACCCGCCGTCATCATCACGTTTTATCTGCTTGCGAGCAAGCGCTTCGGCATCCCCCGCCAGCTCATCGTGATAATGCTCCCAGTCTTCCCAGTCAAACGGTGTGCCTGAACGAGGTCGCTGGGCACCCGATGCCCTTGCGCGGGCCCAGGCCTTTTCTTCCAGCGTGTTGGGCTTGTCTTCTTCCTTGTCCAGGGAAATTCCCTGGCGGGCGAGATACTCTCGTGCATTCATGATGAACCTCCTTTGCCCTTGATACTACATATGAGGATGGATCGACCACATACCAACCCTCGGCCAGACATCAGGCATAAAAAAACCGCCACAAGGGTGTGGCGGTCAAGTACAAGGAACAGTAAGCAAGACGTTGCTGCTATCAGCGACTGACTGAAATTCACATCGTCTTGCCTACTATGACCACCGCTTCACGGTTTATATCCTTAATGTGCGAAAAAAAGTTTAAAAAAAGTGCAGGCCTCGCTCATCGAGCATGTTAATGGCTTGAGTTTCTGCACTGATCTCACTAAGATACGGCCTCTTGAAGCGGGTATAGCTCAGTTGGTAGAGCATCAGCTTCCCAAGCTGAGGGTCGAGGGTTCGAATCCCTTTGCCCGCTCCAGTCCTTTCAAGTCATCGCCGTCCAAACGCCATTCCTCCTGCTGATCGCACAAGGCTTTTCTCCCTGGTGCCGGCACATGCCTGATGTCTACCACAATCTGTCGATGCAGAATCTGTCCTGGCGCATTGTTCATGGTCGCTTGTAACATGATGCGTGTCACGAAAAGGAAGATCCGCTGAATCATTGCCAGCATGCTCTCCCAGCGATTTTTCTTTAAATCAGCACGTCATGAACAGGAAAATGTCATGCTAACGGCATCACTGGCAGTGATCGGGGGGCTGATACTACTGATATGGAGCGCCAATCGATTTGTTGATGGGGCCGCAGCTACCGCACGTTATGCAGGCATGCCGCCTCTGCTCATTGGCATGGTGGTAGTCGGATTTGGCACGTCGGCACCGGAAATGGTGGTCTCGGCCTCAGCGGCTTTCGATGGCAACCCGGAACTCGCCCTTGGCAATGCTCTCGGCTCCAACATTGCCAATATTGGCCTGATTCTTGGCCTGACAGCGCTTATCGCCCCCATCACGGTCGACTCAACCATCGTCCGCCGGGAACTTCCACTGCTGCTGGTTGCCTGTGCACTGGCCGGCCTGCTGCTGTGGAATAATGCCCTGACGCGCATGGAAGCGTTTATTCTCCTCCTGACACTTGCCGCACTGCTCGGATGGTCGATCAGAACGGCGTTGACCTCCCACGCTGTACATGAACCACTGGCGGCCGACATGGTAGCGCCGAATGGCAAGGCAGCTTCGCCGGGCCATGCCATTATCTGGCTGATCATCGGGCTGGTACTGCTGGTTGCCAGCTCTCGTCTGCTGGTATGGGGGGCTGTAGTGATTGCTCAGGGTATGGGCATCAGCGATCTGGTCATTGGGTTGACCGTGGTCGCCATTGGCACGTCCCTTCCCGAACTGGCCGCGTCTGTCATTGCCGCCCGCAAGGGGGAAAGCGGCCTCGTTATCGGCAACGTGGTGGGCTCGAACCTTTTCAACATCCTGGCGGTTATCGGTATTGCCGGCGCCATTTCCCCCATGCACTCGATGTCACCCGACATCATCATGAGAGACTGGAGCATCATGATGGCACTCACGGTCACCCTGTTGCTCATGGGCGTGGGTACGCGTCATCCAGGGCGAGTCTCTCGGCTCGAAGGGGGACTCCTGCTTGCCGTCTTTTCAGCCTATACCGGCTGGCTGGTTGCATCCGTGACCGGCCCATGAAGCCTGCCATAGACGCAGTGATGACGCAGGCACCGGGAGCGGTAGCAATGACAGGGATTCATCCCGTACGGGTACCATCACGCAAGGTGGAAATAAAGGCTGATCCTTGCAGGCCGATATTCGTGGAAGCGTCCACTTGTTTCCAGCACGGGATTTCCTTGTCATGGCAGATTCACCCCCACCGTCCTCCGCCGGGAAGGTCAATGGGCAGATAGAAATACGCGATGTACGCCACATCACTGAAGTACTGGAGCGTCTGGAATATCAGCCGCACAGCCTGTCCCTGAAATTCAACGAAGTCTCGGATATATCCTATCCCACGCACATCGAGCGCATGGATGCCGGCGAAAATCTCCTTTACCTGAGCCTTTGTGACGCTCCCGGTCTTGAAGACGCTTCACTGGCATCATGCCTGCTGACACTGGTAGCGGAAACCGACAGCACACTGGTCTCCTTTGGTGAACTGCGCGTCCAGAGGACAACCCACCTAGCCCAGGGGCTGACGCTTGAAGTGTCCCTTCCGACGGTTCTTCATACCGGCTCCAAGCGCAAGGATGCCCGTATCAGTCTCACCAGCGCCATGAAGGTTCAGGCCAGAATCGTATGCTTTACAGACCAGGAGCCACTGATTGCCACACTTGGCAATATTTCGCATGGAGGCTGCATGCTGGACATGCCGCTTTCACGGTGTGGCTCGCTGAAAGGCAACATGGATCTTCCGTCGGTATCCCTGCATTTCCCGAATGGCGAACAGTTCAAGACTCAGGCCAGCATTCGCTATATCAAACCGGCAGCGCGCTCACATCACGCCTCGATTGGCCTGGCGTTTACCGGTCTCGACCAGCAGGGCATCCAACAGCTTTCCCATGTCATCAACGAAACCGACCGCGAAGTGGCATGGCGAAAGGGAGAAGGCATGCAGCTTGCCGGCCCCTCGACCCTTTACGCCGAAGACCGGACCCGGAGGCGCCGACATCAGTCCAGAGCCATCAGCGTCAGTGCCCCCATGGTCGAGGACCTGAAGGGCATCGTTCGTACACAGCACCTTTTTCTGCTGGCTCTTCAGCAGCAGGCCCCATTGCCGAACAAACAACTGGCGGAAAGCGCCGATACGTTGATGCAGCTGTTACAGCACAATCGACAGCAGCTTTTCTATGCCCTGGGCTGCCTGAGCGACGAACCGGCCTGGGTTCAGCATTCCCTGGCCGTAGCCTGCAGGTTATGCGACCTGATGCTGGTAGAACCCGAGCATGCACCCCGGGCGCGCGAGGCCACCATCGCAGCGCTGGTACATGACATGGGCAAGGCAATGCTGGTCAGTGCCGAACTGCCCTCGCTTGAAGGCACCCTTGAATCCGGCCAGCTCGAGCGACTGCGCCAACACGTACCGGTGCTGATCGAGGCACTTGAACATGGTGGCCTTGTTACCAGCGAGATGCAGGCCGAGATCATCAGCGGGATCAATGAGCGCCTGGACGGCACAGGCTACCCCCAGGGGCTGGACCGACATGGCATGACACCAATGTCCCGCATGGCCTCGGTCATAGATACCATCGACGCCATGACCCGCCCCCGCGGCGATCGGCGCGCCAGTACCGCCATGGAAGCCTATCAGCTGCTTTATCGACAACCCGAGCGCTTCGATCGACATTGGGTTGTACGTTATATTCAGCGCCACGGGTTTTATCCCATTGCCAGTCTGATACGTTTTTCACAAGGCTACCTCGCCTGGGTCATCCATCTTGATGAATCCGGCCAGCCCTCACGTATCCGTGTAGTCAAAAACACGAGCCAGGATGGTGCAGTCCTCAATGAGGTACTCAATCGAGTGGACTTTGCCCAGTTGGGCAGGCTGGAAGGACTCGTCTGCCCGGATGCCTACGGCCTTGCCCCCTATTGAGAGGCCGTGCCTGCCTGTCGCGGCGTCAGCGAGAGCTGCTGCTCGCCCGCCTGGAGACTGTCCAGCGCCTTTTGATACAACACGGGATGACCGGATGTCATGCCCGCCAGCACATGCCGCTTCTCCCGCAGGTACACACGCGCAAACCCCGGATCATGGCGCACGATGGAGGCGGTATTGTGAATCAGGTCCGCGTACTTGATGGTTTGCGCCTCTGCCGGTGCGCCGGAAAGCCGTTTGGCTTCCCGGGCCTTTCGCACGGCCCTGTTACCATCTTCCGGCGTCTGCAGGTCGCTGAGCCACTCCACCAGCGCGGCAACCTCCGTACCGAACTCCTGACGCAGCAGTGCCAGCGTAATCGCCGTATCCTCCACCACGTCATGCAGCCAGGCCGCCGCAATCATGACATCGCTGCCGCCATGCTCGGCCACCATGGCTGCGACGGCGGCCGGATGCTCGATATAGGACACACCGGTATATTTGCGGCGCTGATCGATGGCGGCATGCGCCGCAGTGGCAAAGCAGCGCGCGCGCAATAGCAGCTCACTCATGCCGGGGGGCGCTCATTGAACTGTGGCAGGTCATCTTCGATCCTGTCCCATTCCGCCATGGTCCCCACGAAGATATGGGCCTGAGGTCTTGTCTCAATCGGCGTATCCAGTGATCCAATGCGCAGGCGAACGTGTTCCGGGTCTGCCGTAGGGCGCTCGCTGTAAAGGGGCGAGCCGCACCGGGAACAGAATACCCGGAACACACCCGGTGAGGATTCAAACCGCGTGACAAGTGCCTCACCCGCCTGCCAGGTCATATCGATACGTCTGACCAGCCCGTTGACCGCAAAGGCCGTGCCGGACGCCTTTCTGCATTTCTGGCAGTGGCACATCATCAGCGAGGCAGGTGACTGCGCCAGCGTGTAGCGAATTTCACCGCAAAGACAACTTCCTTCCCACATGCTCTCACTCCTGTTATCGAATCCTTCGGGTCGCCGAGGTCTGCCTGCAGGCATGTAGTCAGCAGGCACCGGCTGTGACATGCTCAACATAACCATGATTCATCCAGAGGTGACAAGACAGGCTGGTCTATACTGGCCAGACTATCTCACCCGATAACAGGGAGTACGACGCAGTGGACACATCCAGCATCGACTATTGGCTGACGGACATGGACGGGGTTCTGGTTCACGAAAACAAGGCCATTCCGGGCGCCGCCGAACTGATCGAGCAGTGGCATCGCCAGAAAAAGCCCTTTCTGGTCCTGACCAACAATTCCATTTTCACCCCCAGAGACCTGAGTGCTCGCCTGGCCCGAAGTGGCATCAATGTACCGGAAGAACAGCTCTGGACCTCGGCGCTGGCCACCGCAGCCTTTTTGAAGGATCAGGCGCCCGGCGGCTCCGCCTTCGTGATCGGCGAGGCAGGCATCACCACCGCCATGCATGAAGCCGGCTTTGTGATGACCGATGTGGACCCGGATTTTGTCGTATTGGGCGAAACCCGTACCTATTCCTTTGAGGCCCTGACAAAGGCCATCCGCCTGATCAATGCCGGCGCCCGCTTCATTGCCACCAACCCGGATGTCACCAGCCCTAGCGCCGAAGGGCCGTTGCCGGCCACCGGCGCCGTGGCCGCCATGATTACCAGCGCGACCAAGCGCGAGCCTTACGTGATCGGCAAGCCCAACCCCATGATGTTCCGCTCGGCCATGAACAAGCTTGGTGCCCATTCCAAGCGCACGGCCATGATCGGTGACCGAATGGATACCGACGTGGTAGCAGGCATCGAAGCCGGCTTGCATACCGTGCTGGTCATGACCGGTATTGCCGATGACGCCGAAATTGCCCGTTATCCGTTCCAGCCGAAATGGGTACTCCAGTCAGTCGCGGACCTGCTCGACAAGGACACGAGCAAGGGCGACAGCAAGACCAAAAAGGACAGCTGATCATTGGCTGGCTGAAGGCCAGCGATTATCCGCGACAAGCGTCGACAGGACACGGCGCTTGTCCCAGCCCAGGCTATCCAGCATGGGCCTGTCGTAGAAGGCCTCTACCTGCCCCATGCATAAAATGGCCATGACGCGGCTGCCCTGCGGGGCGCCAATCAGTGCGCCTGCCCGTACCGGGTCAAACAGCGATACCCACCCCAGCCCTACTCCTTCGGCCCGCCCGGCCAGCCACATGTTCTGAATGGCACAGCTCGCGGATGCCAGATCCATGTCCGGCATGGTACGACGCCCAAAGATATGATGTTCACGCTGATCCGCCAGCGCCATGACCCACAGCTCGGGACACTCCCGAATTCCCTCGACCTTGAGCGCCATGAAGTCCTCACCACGCTCTCCCAGTGCTGCCGCCGTACACATGCGCTCTTCATCCACCAGACACGCCAACTGATCCCTGAGCACGTCGGATGTCACCCGCACAAACCGCCATGGCTGCATATAGCCCACGCTTGGCGCGTGATGAGCAGCCTCAAGCAGCCGTAGCATGACCTTCTCCGGTACCGGATCAGGCAGAAAATGGCGCATGTCACGACGCTCGAAAATGGCTCGATAGACAGCCGCCTGCTCCTCGGCACTGAACGCATTATTTCTGCTCATGACATGCCTCTTGGTCAGCAACACTGTCAGGATCATGCTTCAGTGTCGCCAGTGCGGCATGAAAATGATCCTGTTGAAGACCGCAGGCAGGATCGATCAACCCGGCCCGAAGCAACGCCGTATGCTCATCGACCGGCCAGCAACGCACCCAGATGCGCTGTGCCGCCAGTGCAGATTGCCACCCCCATGCACGTGCTGTTGCAAGGCGAGCCGTGGTAAAGAGCACACTGCTGCGAATATCGACGGCCTCGTGCTGCCACAACCTCTGCCAGGCACCACTCTGGGCACGACTCCACTCCCCCAGCTGGAGTCTCATTCTGCGCTGCCATGATGTATCCGACAGCGCTTCCAGACCGGTAACAAGGGCTGCTGTCGTCAATGCCCAGGGGCCACGACAAGCACGCAATGCCTCACATAACGCCGTATCACCGGTCACAAATCCCAGCCTCACCCCGGCCAGGCCGAAAAACTTTCCGAACGAGCGCAGCACCAGTACACCAGGCGCCTGAAGAGCGGCTGGTACTGCGCCGCGATGAACATCCATGAAGGCCTCATCAATCACCAGAAGCCGCCCGGCAGCCTGACAGGCCGGCACCAGACGTTCTATATCCTCATCGGCAATACATCCGCCCCCGGGATTATTGGGGTTGACGAGTACAATGGCCGATGCGCGCCACCGCTCGGCCATGGCCATCAGCTCATCCACGGTTGCTTCAGCAGCACAGGTCACCACCTCGTGCCCCGCTGCCTGCCAGCGAAAGCCATGCTCTGCGTAGCCGGGAAAGTGAACCATCACGCGCCCGGGCGGCACGAGTCGGGGCAGCTCCGTGATGGCCCATTGTGAGCCGGGCACCGCCACGACATCTGACACGTCGTAATACGAACGGGCCACGGCCTCAAGTGCCTCCGGTGTCTCCGGCAGACGATGCAGCATGGCCGCCGTCAACGGCGTGCACGGGTAAGGTCGGGGGTTGATCCCCGTAGACAGATCCAGCCAGTCCGACGGGGCACCGCCGAATCGACGGATGGCTGCCTCGAGGTTGCCACCATGAGTCGGTGCGGGCGTCACAGGCCGACTCCGACGGCGCCCAGCGCAGCTACCACCAGCATCCAGACAATCACGGTACGGTTGACCAGCCTGCAGGCCGCTTCAATGGTGCCGGCAGAGGGCGCATCCCCTACCCCGAGCACCGGCCGTGACTGCACCCGGCCGTGGTAAGGCATGTCACCGCCCAGAACGACATTCAATGCCCCCGCACCCGCTGCCATGACCGGACCGGCGTTCGGGCTCTTCCAGCCTCGTCCCTGCTGCAGGGCACAGGCCATGGATTGACGAAAGCGCCACCAGGACCGGGTTGCCACCCCATAACTCACGACCACCAGTCGCGCCGGTATAAAGTTCAGCACGTCATCAAGCCGTGCAGCAGCCCAGCCGAATGCCACGTAACGACGTGTCCGGTACCCCCACATGGCGTCCAGCGTATTGACCAGCCGGTAAACCAGAACGCCTGGCACACCTGCCACCATGAACCAGAACACCACCGCGAAAATGGCATCGCTGCCGTTTTCCAGCACGGATTCCGTGGTCGCGGCAGACACTTCCGAGGGCGTCAGTGAGTCGGTATCCCGGCTGACAATCAGCGCCAGACGCTGACGTGCCAGGTCGTGCTCGCCACGGCGCAACGGGCCTGCCACCCGACGTGCATGCTGCTTGAGGCTGCGCCAACCCACCGCAACATACACAACAGCCACCGCTATCACGCCATACAGTGTGGGGGACGAGTCACGCAGGGTCTCTACCCAGATACCCAGCAGCATCAATGGCAGCATCAGTACAAGCACGGCCAGTACGCCGGCCCACCGTGTGGGCCGATATAACCGCCGCTCCACGGCCAGGATGGCATTACCCAGCCCTACCAGCGGATGCCAGCGGCGGAGTTCGCCCAGGGTATGGTCGAGCAGAAAGGCAAAGAAAAGAATCAGAAAGGACATGGTGATCTACTCGAAGATAACGGTATATTTAAGCAACTATATCAGTCGGCAGGGGCATCGCTCCCTGAACGATTCCCAGATGAAGCAGCCGAACCAGCGGATCAGTTCGACCCTCAAGCCAGTCCAGCCGAAGCCTTACCAGTCCGGCGTAGGGTATATCCAGCGCGTGCACATAGCATCCATCGGTATGACCAAGCTGTAAAAGCGTTGCCATCAGTGCCTTGATCACCCCCGCATGAGTGATAATCACACGATGGGAGCAGTCCCTATCGCTCGATAGACACGCCTGCCAGCCAGCCATGACCCTGGCTTCGAATGCCGCCAGCCCCTCAGCCCCTGGAGGGGGCGCCGCGGCTGGCCGCGCCCAGAATGCAGCCAGCGCTTCCGGGGCGCGGGCATGAAGGTCCGGCAGCGGCACGCCATCCCAGTCACCAAAATTCATTTCCGCCAGTGCGGCCACGTGATCAAGTGGCATATCCCAGTACTCGGCCCAGCGCTGTGCCGGCACATGGCAACGCATCAGCGGAGAGCTGAAAAGCGCCTGCGGCCGCGGCAGAACCCCCAGGGTACTGTCCATCTGTGCCTGACCTGCGGCACTGAGCGACACATCCGTGTGGCCACGCAGACAGGCAGGGCCCTCACAGGCGCCATGGCGCACCAGATCGACAATGGCAGCGTTCATGAACAGGATGGCTCCTCATTTACCGGCCCCTTGAGGCACTGTGGCAGCCCGGCGACCACCCACCAGACCGAAGTTGCACACTGCGCCACTCGCTGGTGAGCTTCACCACTGATATCAACAAAACGCCGGCTTAGAGCATTCATTGGCACGACCCCCTGACCGACTTCATTACTGACAAGTACAACCTGGCCGCGGGCACGGCGCAGCACCTGATCAAGCCGGTCAAGCGCATCAGACATGTCGGCCTCGGCCAGCAGTTCATTGGTCAGCCACAGGGTCAGGCAGTCCACCAGGACCAGTCGCTGTGGCGCCATCAGGGTATCCAGTGCCTCGGGCAGGTCTCGTGGTTGTTCATGCAGGGCCCAGGACGCCGGACGCCGATCGCGATGCAGTGCAATACGCGCCGCCATCGCGCTGTCCTGCCCTACCGTGGCAGTCGCCAGGTACACCACTTCCTTGCCCGCCTCTGCCGCCTTCGTGGCACGCTGCTCGGCAAATCGGCTTTTACCACTTCGAGCGCCGCCCAGAATCAGTTCAACCATAATGCTGCCACCACCAGATAAATAACCAGTTCAGCAGCCTGTTGCGCCGCTCCCAGCGTGTCGCCGGTATAGCCCCCAAGCTGACGACAATAAAGGCTTCGCAGCCCCCACCACAGCACGGCCAGCGCCACCCCGACGATCAGCGCTGCATTAAATCCCAGCCCGAGGCACAGTAAAAGCCCCCCTGTACCCAGCGCCACCCATAGTGATCGTCGGTCCAGTTCCTGCGTCACGGCACGTACCTTGCTATCCTCCAGGCGAACATAATTCAGCGCCGGCATCAGCGATACCGCCAGCGCACGGCTGGCGCCCTGCCCGGCCACCAGAATGCCTGGCAGGGCCAGTGGCGAAAACATGGCCAGCAGGGTCAACAGAACGCCTCGAAGCATCAGGCTAAGCACCAGCGCCAGCACGCCGTAACTGCCCACTCGGCTATCTTTCATGATGCGAAGTCTGGCGGTCACATCCATGCCGCCACCCAGACCGTCTACCGTATCGGCCAGTCCATCTTCATGCAGCCCACCGGTAACCAGTATCAGTACGCCCAGCCCCAGCAGTACGGCTACTGCCGCAGGCCACAAGGCCTGCCCCGCCAGCATGATACTTCCAGCCAGAAGTCCCAGTCCGGCGCCGATCAGCGGAAAATAACGGGGGCAACTGGCCAGCTCGTTACCACGCGGCGTTGCCTGTGTCATGGCAGGCAGCCGCGTCAGAAAGCTTAGCGCCCAGCCCAGCCGGCGCCACTCGGTAGGCGCCTTTTCACTCACACCGTCACCCCGGCCTGCTCAAAGGTGGCCATGTCGTTATAAAAGGCCAGGGCGGCATGCAGCAGTGGCAGAGCCAGGGCAGCCCCGCTGCCTTCGCCAATCCGAAGACCCAGCGATAGCAATGGCTCGGCTTCCAGCCAGTCCAGCGCCAGTTGGTGACCGCGTTCATCAGAGCAGTGGGAGAAGATCAGCCAGGCCCGTGCCTGAGGTACCATGGCGCACGCCACCGCCGCGGCAACCGTGACAATGAAGCCATCAATCAGTACCAGCATGCCGGCTTCGGCAGCGGCCAGAATGGCGCCAACCAGCCCGACGATCTCGAAGCCACCCAGTGTTGCCAGTAACGTCTCCGGCTGATCCAGCGCCGTCTGGTGTCTTTGCAGCGCCTGACGAATGACAGCCTTCTTGCGCAACAGTGTCGGCGCATCAATGCCGGTCCCACGGCCCGTGCAATCACTGACCGGAGCACCAGTCAGGGCAGCCAGCAGTGCACTACTGGCCGTCGTATTGGCAATCCCCATTTCCCCCAGGGCAATGACATTGGTCCCCTCGGCCTTCAGTGTCCCGATCAGACGGCGACTATTGGCCAGCCCCTCCTGCATGGCCGCCTCACTCATGGCTGGCGCGAGGTGAATGGCCGCCGTGCCCGCTCCCAGCCGATGATTGATGATCCGCTCATCCTCGACCGGGACCCGAATACCGCAGTCCACTACCGTGACCGGCAGCCCGGCCTGGCGGGCAAACACGTTGACACTGGCGCCCCCGGCCAGAAAGTTCGACACCATCTGGGTAGTGACAATTGAAGGTGCTATAGAGACTCCCTCATCGGACACACCGTGATCACCGGCAAAGACAAGCAGGCGGGGCCTTTCGACACGAGGCTGCTCCGGCCCCAGCGCCCTGGCCGCCTGCAGGGCCAGACGCTCCAGCATGCCAAGGGCGCCCGGCGGTTTGGTCTTGCTATCGATACGAGCCTGAATGAGCGCATCGTGCGCATCAGAGGGCAGCGAAATGGTAAAGGACATGGGTGGGGGTCTCGACGGCGGAAGAAAAGCGCTTGAAACATACCAACCCCCCCGGGTGCTTACAACCATGGTCACCGCGTTGACTCCCCTCACCGGCCTGCATAGGATGGTGCCCTGCACTCGGGTGCCCGGCGTACGCGACGGGATAATCGGGAAAGTGATGCAAATTCACTGCTGTCCCCGCAACGGTAAGCAGGCAAGGCGCGACAGGTCACTGCCATCAAGCGGGAAGGCCATCGCATGAAACATGCCCCTGCAAGCCCGGAGACCGGCCTGAGCGCACTCCATTCGACACTACCTTTAACGCGTACGGGCGATGCGCGGGAACCGATCATGATATCAGGCCATTTCACCATGGCAGGGCAACAGCTCTGCAGCGCGGTGCGTTCGACTCGGCGGAGGTACCGTCATGAGTAAACCTCTCGCCTTCCCCTTCACCGCTGTCATCGGTCAGCCGCGCCTGAAGCTGGCCCTCACACTGGCCCTGCTGGACCCTCGCCTGGGTGGCGTACTGGTCAGCGGACCACGAGGCAGCGCCAAGTCAACCCTCGCCCGAGGCATGACACCGTTTCTGCCACACCAGGATGGTGCCTTTGTCACGTTGCCCCTGGGCGCCAGTGAAGATCGGTTGATCGGCAGTATTGACGTTGATCATGCCCTGTCCGGTCAGGGCGTCCGATTTCAGCCCGGGTTACTGGCGCAGGCCCACCAGGGCATTCTGTACATGGACGAAGTCAACCTGCTGCCTGACAGCCTGGTTGACCAGCTGCTGGACGTGGCGGCCTCCGGCATCAATGTCGTTGAACGCGAGGGCGTCAGCCACCAGCATCCGGCCCGTTTTCTGCTGGTCGGCACCATGAACCCGGATGAAGGAGAGCTGCGCCCGCAGCTGACCGACCGCTTCGGCCTGAGCGTAAGCCTTGATGAACAACCGACCGCAGCCGAACGCGTTGCCATTGTCCGGGCCCGCCGCGACTTTGATGAAGACCCGGCCGATTTCTGCGCAGGTTTCAGTGCCACGGAACAGGCACTTGCAGAACGGCTCGCTACGGCCCGCGCCATGCTGTCAGGGGTGACACTCGATTCCTCCCTGGAACTGCACATCGCTGAACAGTGCATGAGTGCCGGTGTTGAAGGAGTTCGCGCTGATATCGCCTGGCAGCGCGCCTGCTGCGCCCACGCCGCCTGGCAGGGTCGCGGTCATGTTACCCGGGAAGATGTGGATGCCACGGAATCACTGGTACTCGATCACCGTCGCACTACCCCGAAGCCGCCTTCCGGCACCTCATCACCGCCACCGGAGACCCCGGGCGACAAGGGCGACAAGGGCGACAAGGGCGACAAGGGCGACAAGGGCGACAAGGATACTGCCGGCGCGGCCCCTCCGGATACCAACGACCCAGGCAAGGATACCCAGGACTCAAACGCGCCTCCCGACGCAGAGGGTCAGGGCGGTGCCCTTCCCCCCACGAGGCAAGCCACCGGTCAGCGTCGTCGCTGGCAGCCTCGGGCGACCTCGGAAACATCGCCTGCCGACCAGCATTCACCGCAGGCTGAGCGTTCACGAACCGGGGGAAATGCCAGAGGCCAGAAACGCCAGGGGCTACACCATCAGGGCGCTATCCATTGGGCCCGCACGGCCCTGTCACGGCGCATGGATGCGTCACCTACCCTGCACCGCCATCCCAGACGTCAGGGGCAGAAGACACTGATGCTCATCCTGCTGGACTGCTCAGCGTCCCTGTTGGGCGCCACCCGCTTCGCTCAGACCAAGGGCCTGCTGGCTGATCTGTTTGACCAGGCCTATAAAAGGCGCCAGCACGTGGCAGTACTCGGGTTCGGCCAGAACCGGGTACACTGGGCCTGGCCTGCCGGCAGACCGCCCAAACACCCCACCGTCTGGCTTGACGGCCTCGATGCCGGCGGCGGCACACCACTGCTGCAGGCGCTGGACACCGCCAGACAGCGCATTACCCGCTGGCAGGCGAAGATGCCTCGCCCCATACACAGCGTGTTACTGACCGATGGTCGCGCCCCCGCGCTTCCTTCACAGCGTCCCTGGCCTGGCGAGATGACGCTGATTGATACCGAGCAGGGCCGGGTCAGACTCGGCCGCTGCCTCACCCTGGCCACCGAACTCGGTGCCCGTTACACCCGGCTGGATGCTTACACGCCCATGGCCGCCACTTCCCTGCAGGAGCCCCGGCAATGACGGATACCGACACCCAGGACGATGCCTACCGCCAGCGCATGGCGACCAAGAAGCGCATCGTCGATGAGCGCATTGCCAATGCCACCGAGCAGCGAGGCGTTCTTATTCTGATGAAGGGCAATGGCAAGGGCAAAAGCAGCTCGGCCTTCGGCACCATGGCCCGAAGCCTGGGACACGGCCATCGCGCAGCAGTAATCCAGTTCATCAAGGGCCGCAAGGCCACGGGCGAGTACCTGTTTTTCAAGGATCACCCGCAGGTGGAATTTCACGTCATGGGGCACGGCTTTACCTGGGAGACCCAGGATGCAGACAAGGACCGCCAGGCCGCCCTTGAGGCCTGGACACTGGCAGAACGCTACCTGCAGGATGAACGGGTCAATTTCCTGCTGTTTGATGAACTGTCCTACATGATCAAGTACGGCCATCTGGAGGCTGAACGGGTTGCCCGAGCGATCGCAGCGCGCCCTCGCCATCAGAACGTGATCGTGACCGGTCGCACCATGGCCCGAGAACTGCAGGACTGCGCCGATACCATCAGCATCATCAATGATGAACGCCACGCCTTTCGCCAGGGCGTCAAGGCACAACCGGGAATCGAATACTGATGAGTGAACGCCACGTGGACTGCCCGGCACTGTTTATTTCCTCGACCGCATCCGGTCAGGGCAAGACCACACTGACCGCGGCACTGGCGCGCCTTCATCGCCGCCAGGGTCGCCGTGTGGCCGTCTTCAAGACCGGCCCGGACTACCTCGACCCATTGATCCTGTCCCACGCTGCCGGCGGTCCGGTGGAGCCGCTGGATCTATGGATGGCCGGCCCCGAATTCTGCCGTCAACAACTCTTTGATGCCGCCAGACACCATGATCTGATTCTGATTGAAGGGGCCATGGGGCTGTTCGACGGTCAGCCCTCGAGCGCGGACCTGGCCGCCACCTTCAATATTCCGGTGGTCGCGGTGATCAACGCACGCGGGATGGCCCAGACCGTAGCCGCTGTCGCCTTTGGTCTCAAGCATCTGCCTCGCTCGGCAGACAACCGGCACCATCTGGCCGGTATCGTCACCAATGGCGTGGGCAGCCTTCGTCACCGGGAATTGATCGAGCACAGCCTGCCCTCGGATATCGCTCTGCTGGGCAACCTCCCCCGTGAGGAGGCGCTGGCACTGCCCTCCCGTCACCTTGGGCTGGTGCCGCCGGATGAGCAGGAGGCCCTTGATGCACGCTTTGACGCCGCCGCCGATCACCTTGCCGACAGCCCGCTGGCCGACCTGCCGGCCGCGTGCCGTTTTACGGATCAGCATATTCCCGCGCCGCCCCGCCTGCTGTCAGGGACCCATATCGCCGTTGGTCGAGACGCGGCCTTCAGCTTTATCTACGCAGCCAACCTGCGGCTGCTCGAGGCCATGGGCGCGAGGCTATCGTATTTTTCACCCCTGACCGAGGCCCTGCCTGAGGCAGATGCCTGCTGGCTGCCCGGCGGCTATCCCGAACTTCATGCCCACACACTGAGCAGCAATACCGCGCTGCATACCTCCCTGGCAGACCATCATCAGGCCGGACGTCCCATTCTGGCCGAATGCGGGGGCATGCTACTGCTGCAACAGACCCTCACTGATCTGGATGGACACTGCTACCCGATGTCGGGCCTGTTACCCGGCCACGGTGAAATGCGGACCAAACGCGGCTGCCAGGGTATGCAAGCCGCGCCCCTGCCGGAGGGCGAGATCAGGGGCCATGCTCATCATCACTCACGCAGCCATGACACCCTGCCGCCCATCGCTCACGGTCGGCGGGCCTTTCATACGGCGCCGGGTGAGGCCATCTACCGCCAGGGTCGGCTGACAGCGAGCTATCTACACCTGTTTTTCGCCTCCCATCCGGTGGCAATCGCGAAGCTGTTCGTAGCCACGACTAGTGCACCGATCGCTGCAATGGCTGACGCCTGATCATGTGGCCCGAGAGCGATGAATCCGCCCGCCCGCTGAGAAGCGGTCTAACGACAGGGAGCTGTGCGACAGCCTGCGCCCTGGCAGCGGCGCGTTTTTTGCTTACGGGCCAGCGCACCGAGCAGTGCGACATTGACCTTCCTTCACGGCGTGGCCAGCCGGGCAAGCGGGTCAGCCTGCCGATTACGGCGCTGAGCTGCCCCCGAGCGGGCCAGGCCCGGGCGGACACCATCAAGGATGCGGGCGATGACCCGGATGTAACGCATGGCGCTACTGTATTCGCAGTGATCACCTGCAGCCCCGGACCGGGCGTTTTTTTTCATGCCGAGCGGGGCGTCGGGATTGTTCAGCGTGACGGACTGCCCGTGCCGGTCGGTGAACCGGCCATCAACCCGGTTCCGCGCCGCATGCTGGAAGAGCACCTGACGGCACTGGCCAGCGAGCTGAATTATCGCGGTGGATTTCATGTCGGCATAGGTGTCGAACAGGGCGAAACCCTGGCCTTGAAAACCATGAACCCCCGCCTGGGCATTACTGGAGGCCTGTCGATTCTGGGCACTACCGGCATTGTTCGCCCCTTTTCCTGCGCTGCCTATATTGCCTCGATTCATCAGGCCATCGATGTGGCCCACGCCAATCACCTGAGCCATATCGCGGCAACGACCGGAAACATGAGCGAGCGCTATGCCCGCACGGCGCTTGGCCTGGACGATATGGCACTGATCGAGATGGGGGATTTTGCGGGTGCCGTACTCAAGCATCTGAAACGCGTTCCCATGGCTCGCCTTTCTCTGGTAGGGGGCATTGGCAAGATCAGCAAGCTGGCTGACGGCCATCTTGACCTGCACAGTCGCGCCTCATCGATCAACTTTGAATTCATGCGGGCCTGCGCCGAGGCTGCCGGGGCCAGCGAGGCCGTTCAGCAGGCCATTCTTGCCGCCAACACTACCGGGGAAGCCCTTGCTCGTGCCTCCGACATTCCTCTGGCGACGATGCTTTGCCACCGCGCCTGGCAACAGGCACACCGTCGGCTGCCGGCAGGCACCGTACTGGACGTGACCGCTGTCGACCGGCAGGGCCAGCCCCTGGCCCGCTGGCCATCGGAGGCTTCATGAAGGTACTGATACTTGGCGGTACCGGCCAGGCCCGTCGGCTGGCCGAGGCACTGAACAGACTCGGAGTTCCACTGCTTTACAGCATCGCCGGACGCCTGCCGGTGGATGACTTTCCCTTTCCGACCAGGGTCGGTGGGTTTTCAGGTCCTGAACACACCAGCCGTCAGGGGGTGGACGCCTTATTACGCAAGCATCACATCACCGATGTACTGGATGCCACACACCCCTTTGCCGCCCGCATTTCCGAAACGGCTGCCACCGCCGCACAGGCAGCCGGGTTACCCTGCTGGCAACTGATACGCCCGTACTGGCAACCGCATCCCGACGACCAATGGCACTATCTGCCCGATATCGAGGCACTTGGACAGGCACTCGACGCCTGGCAGCGTCCGTTGATCACTCTGGGAGCCAGCGGCCTGCCCCTGGTGAACAGGGCCCTGCCCAGCCAGCAGATGGTGATACGCAGCGCCCAGACACTGCACGTACCGCCGCCACATGAGCTGGTGATTGCCCGCGGCCCGTTCAACGTCAGCGATGAACTGGCCACGTTACGGCACCACGGCATCGATTGTGTCGTCACCAAGGACAGTGGTGGTCATGCCACCTCGGCCAAGCTGCACGCGGCCCGCGCCCTGAAACTGCCCGTACTTTTACTGCGCCGCCCGGCCCTGCCGGTGACATCGCGCCAATTCGATCAGCCGGCTGACCTGATCAGGGCGCTGTGCGCCCGGCCGGCTCGAGCGTGTAACGAGGAGAAATCATGACTGATAAACCCGCCATCCTGTTTGTAGGACACGGCTCCCGAGATGTGGACGCCGTGCAGGAATTTACCCGGCTGACCGAGCATTTCCGCGCCCGTTATCCTGACCGCCTGTGTGACTATGGCTTTCTGGAGTTTGCAAGCCCGGTGATTTATGACGGGGTCAAGAAACTGGTGGATCAGGGCGCCACCACCATTTCGGCCATTCCCGGCATGCTGATGGCCGCTGGCCACGCCAAGAATGACATTCCAAGCGAACTGAATGCCCTGCAGGCCGAGTTTGAAGGCGTAACGATCAATTACGGGGCAGAACTGGGCGTTAACGCCAATATGCTGCAGGCCGCACGTGACCGCATTGAAGACGCCGAAGCTGAATTCGGCGAAGACTACCGGCGCGAAGATACTCTGCTGATGGTGGTAGGCCGCGGCGCCTCCGACCCGGATGCCAATTCCAACATCAGCAAGATCACGCGGATGCTTGAAGAAGGCATGGGCTTTGGCTGGGCCACTACCGGCTACAGTGGCGTAACCACGCCCCTGCTGCCGGAAGCCTTCGACAAGGCCCATCGACTGGGGTACAAGCAGGTCATCGTGTTCCCCTATTTTCTGTTTACGGGACGGCTGATCAAGAAGATATACGCCTGGGCAGATGAGTATCAGGGCGCGCATCCGGACGTCAGGGTGGTCAAGGCCGGCTACCTCAATGATCATCCGCTGGTCATAGAAACCTTTGCAGACCGGCTGAATGACATCGAAAACGGCACACCCAACATGAACTGTCAGCTGTGTCAGTATCGGGTTCAGATCGTGGGCAATGAGCACAAGGTCGGAGCACCGCAGGAAGGCCACCATCACCACGTCCGCGGTGCGGGAACGGATGCCGATCACCATCACGACCATCATCATGGGCACGGGCATCATCATGCTCATCACAGCCACGGGCATCACCATGATCATGGCCATCCCCACCATCACGACACGATTGCAAGCGACAAGTCATGACTGTATCGGACTGGCCAGCATATGAGCATGACCCCCGGGCGATCGAAGCCGAAAGCTTTCGGCGCATCCGTGAGCTGACACCGCTTGACGGGTTGACCGAGGATGACGCTCAGGTCGCTCTGCGACTGGTACATACCTGCGGCCAGCCGGACATTGTTGATGTTCTTCGCATCAGCCCGGGCGCTACCGACGCCGGGCGGGCAGCCCTTTGCGCGCAGGCAGCCGTGCTGTGTGATGTGGAAATGGTTCGCTTTGGCCTGACCCAGCGTTTTCTCGAAGCGCGCGGTATTACCCCCTCCTGCTTTCTGCGTGACCCTGCCACCATCGAGCAGGCCCGCGCACGCCAGGAAACTCGCACCATGGCCGCACTGAGCGCCTGGCGTCCGCACATGGAGGGTGCCATCGTGCTGATCGGCAACGCTCCGACGGCGCTGTTCCGTTTGCTGGAAATGATTCGCGACGGCGCGCCGAAGCCGGCACTGATCATCGGGATGCCGGTAGGATTCGTGGGCGCCGCGGAATCAAAGGCGCTGCTATGGAATACCAGTCAGTCTCTCGGTGTTCCCTGCATGACTCTGCTGGGCCGCCAGGGCGGCAGTGCACTGACGGCTGCAGCCTTCAATACCCTGTTACGCCTTGATGTCGGAGAGCGCTACTGATGCAGCCGTTACAGGTAGTAAGCCTTGGCATTGAAAGCCCGGCCGTGCTTTCCCGTGCCGCGTACGAGGCGATAAAGCAGGCAGACCACATTGTCGGTAGCGCCCGTCAGTTCGACATGGTGACTCATCTGGACCTGCCGGCACGGCAGCACCTGCTGCCCCGTCCCCTTGATGATCTGGGCACCCTGCTAAGGAAACTGAAGGGTCAGGTAGCGCTACTGGCCTCTGGAGATGCTCTCTTTTATGGCATCGGTAATACGCTGAAGATGCGCTGGCCCGACATCACCTTCGTAAGCCACCCGAATATTTCGAGTGTTCAGGCTCTGGCACACCGGCTGCAGGAAAATCTGCACGAGCTGACCACCATCAGCCTGCACGGCCGCCCCCTGTCACGCCTTTACAACGCATTGGTACCAGGCAGGCAACTGGCCCTTCTTACTGACGGAAATACCCATCCCCTGGCCATTGCCGAATACGTGAGCGCACTGGGCTGGCAGAACGTTCGCTGCGCCGTGGGAGAACGACTGGGCTACCCCGAAGAGCGCGTCACGCAGTGGGACAGCCTGAACGCGTTGATCGCGACAGCTCCCGACTTTGATGCCCTCAACGTGGTCTGGCTTGCACTGCCGGACAGGGCGCCTGAGGCATGGGCCCGCACAGCCCTGACCGACACTCAGTATCAGACGGATCACGCCACGCCGGGCCAAGGCATGCTGACCAAGCAGGAAGTCCGCCAGCAGGTGCTGGCCATGCTTGACCCGAACCCAACCGAGACCGGCTGGGATATTGGCGCAGGGTGTGGTGGGGTGAGTATCGAATGGGCCAGGCGGCTGACCAAAGGATACGTTCATGCCATTGAACATCATCCCGAGCGGTTTGATGCCCTTGCGACCAACCAGGGTCGCTTCGGGCTTGACCGACAACTGGTACTGCACGATGCCACGGCTACAGCGTCGCTGCTGGCGACACTGCCTGACCCGACCGTGGTATTCATTGGTGGCAGTGACGGAGCCCTGGATGACCTGCTGGAACAGGTCTGGGAGCGGTTACCGGTCGGCGGACGACTGATCGCCAGTGGCGTCACGGAACCCAGCCAGGCCTGTCTGACGCGATTTGAAGGCCAACACGGCCTGGACGGTCACTGGTGTCGCATCGACATCAGCCGCGGCAGCCTGCTCGGCGGCCAGCGCCTGCTGCGCCCCCGCCTGCCGGTCACCCTGGTACGCTTCATCAAACCAGACCAGCCTACCGAGCAAGGACTCCCGACATGAGTGCGACCTTCTATGGCATTGGTGTAGGTCCAGGAGACCCGGAGCTCATGACCCTCAAGGCACACCGCGTGCTGCAGCGGGTCGATGTGGTGTGCTATATCACCAATGCCAAAGGCTATTCGCTGGCTGCAGATATTGCCCGTGACAGCCTGCCGGCCACCCGGCGCCAGCGTCATCTGACCGTACAGATCGATATGAGTCATGACCGCACCACCATCGACATCATCTATGAGCGCACCGCCGGCGAGATTCGTCGGGCGCTTGAAAACGGCCAGGATGTGGCCTTTCTATGCGAGGGTGATCCCCTTTTTTTCGGGTCATTTGCCTACCTGCTCGCCCGCCTCGCCGATGACTTTCCCTGTGAAACCATTCCAGGCATCAGCTCGCTGCACGCCGCCAGTGCCGCCACCGGCCTGCCGCTGACCATGCTGGGCGAACACCTGGCAATCATCAGCGCAAGAGACGATGACGACCGACTGCGTCAGGCACTGGATACCTTCGATACGCTGGTCATCATGAAGGGGGGGCGCAAGCGCCACACCATTACGGCAGCCATCGCCGCCGCCGGCCGCCTGAATGAAGGGTATTACCTTGAGCACCTGAGTACCCCGCGGCAGGCGCTTTACCCTGATCTTACCCGTCTGCCCGAGGGTCCAGGCCCCTATTTTTCGCTATTCGTTGTCAGCCGCCGACACAGGGGAGGCGCCCGATGACCACTCTGGTATCGTTGACCGAGGCAGGCCGTGGCCTGGCCGAGCGCATTTGCCGACACTGGCCAAACGCCGAACACTGGCACCGCCCTTCGCCGTTCGGCCATCAGATACAGACCCGTTTTATTGACAGCCGTGCCACACGGCGCCCCCTGGTGTTCATTTGCGCTACCGGCATCGTGATGCGCACACTGGCGCCAGTGCTGACCGACAAGTATCAGGATCCGCCGGTACTGGTGCTTGATGAAGCCGGCCGATTCGTGATTCCAATGCTTTCAGGCCACGAAGGTGGTGCCAATGCGCTGGGAGATGAACTGGCCACGTGTCTGGGAGCCACGCTAGTCGCGACCAGCGCTGCGCGCTACACCCGTCCCGTGTATACCCTTGGCATGGGTTGTGAGCGTCACTGCGACCAGGCCCACCTGGATGCACTAATAACCGACTGCCTGATGCAGTGTCACTTGCATCATCAGGATATCGCCGGCCTGGCCAGCATCGCGGTCAAGGCCGATGAAATCGGTTTGATCCAGTCAGCCGCGCACCATGGCTGGCCTTATCATACCTTCAGCGTGCCTGAACTGCGCGATGTCGAACACCTGCTGAGCCAGCGCTCCGACGTGGTCTTTCGTGAAGTTGGTGTCTATGGCGTCGCGGAAGCAGCGGCCCTTGTTGCAGCGACCCGACTGACCCACCGCCCGGCCGAGCTGGTGCTACCCAAACAGAAAACCCGCCGGGCGACCTGTGCCATCGCCCGCAGCTATTACGAGTAATGCCATGACTCCCCTGTATCTTGTAGGTATCGGCCCCGGCGACGCGGCCCACATCACTCCCGAAGCCCTGGATGCCATCGAGCACGCCAGCGATATCGTCGGCTATGGCCTTTACATGGATCTGCTTGGTGAGCGCATGAACGGCAAGCGCCATCACAAGCGCGATCTGGGCGAGGAAACCGAGCGTGCCCGTCTGGCGCTCGACCTTGCCAGCGCCGGTCACGTCACCGCACTGGTATCCAGTGGTGATATCGGCATCTTCGCCATGGCAACGCTGGTGTTCGAGCTGCTCGACAAGGCCAACCAAGGCGAGGAAAACGGCCGGGGATGGGAAAGGATTGATATCCGGGTCATCCCCGGCATCAGTGCCATGCAGATGGCTTCTGCCCGACTGGGCGCCGCCATGGGGCACGATTTCTGTGCCATTTCACTCTCGGACCTGCTGACGCCCTGGCCAACCATCGAGCGACGCATCGAGGCTGCTGCCATGGGCGATTTCGTCATTGCCTTTTACAATCCGGTGTCAAAACGCAGGGACTGGCAGCTCAATCATGCCCGTGACGTGCTGCTCACACAGCGCTCGGCGGATACGCCGGTCATCATTGCCCGCGACCTTGGCCGAACCGATGAGGCTGTTACCGTAGTACGGCTGGCAGATCTGGATGCAGCTTATATTGACATGTTGACGCTGGTAATGGTCGGCAGCACTACGACCCGGCACATCCGCTTTGGCCGCAACGAGTGGGTCTATACCCCACGCGGCTACGAACAGAAACGCGCTGGAGCCTCTTCATGACCGTGTTCTTTATCGGTGCCGGCCCCGGCGACCCGGAGCTGATGACCGTCAAGGGGTTACGCCTGATCAAGCGCTGTCCGGTCATTCTTTACGCCGGCTCGCTGGTGCCGGTGGAAATTCTGGGTGAAGCCGCAGAGGGGGCAGATGTCATTGATACGGCCTCCATGTCACTGGACGCCATTATTGCCCGAATGAAGCAGGCGCATGCCGATGGTCAGGACGTGGCCCGTGTGCATTCAGGCGATCCATCCATTTATGGCGCTGTAGGTGAACAAATGCGTCGACTGGATGCATTGGGAATTGCGTGCGAGGTCGTCCCGGGCGTCACCTCCACCAGTGCCTCAAGTGCTGCATTGAAGCGTGAACTGACGCTATCCGGTGTGACCCAGACGGTGATCATGACCCGTTTTGCCGGCAAGACGCCGATGCCCGAAAGGGAAAATCTGGATGCACTCGCACGCCATGGCGCCACACTGGCGATTCATCTGGGCATTACCCGCATTCATCGCATCGTCGAGACCCTGATTCCCCACTATGGTGCTGAAGCGCCGGTTGCGGTCTGTTACCGCGTGGGCTGGCCTGATGAACAACACCTTGTCGGCACCCTGTCGAACATTGTTGAGCAGGTGCGTGCGGCGAAGATTACGCGTACGGCCCTGATTCTGGTCGGTGAAGTGCTCGACCCGCAGGACTTCCGCGACTCCTATTTGTACGACGCCGACCAGGCCCACATTTATCGCCCTAAATTCAGTACGCAGACCCCTCGCCGGGTCAAGCGTTGATACTCCAAGGATTCCCCCATGCATCTCAACAAGATTCCCGCCACCGTGGTAACCGGTTTTCTCGGCAGCGGCAAGACTACCCTGCTGAGCAATGTCCTGCGGCAAGCCAGTGGCAAGCGAATCGCCGTAATCGTCAATGAATTCGGCGAGATGGATGTCGATGCTGATTTGCTGAAGAACTGCCAGCTCGATCATGGTGACGCTGCCTGTGCGGCAGTCGACGATGATGATGGCATTTATGAATTGGCCAACGGCTGCATCTGCTGCACGGTAGAAGAGGAATTTCTGCCTGTCATGAAGAAGCTGGTCGCTCGGCGTGATCGAATTGACCACATCGTGATCGAAACGTCAGGGCTGGCACTGCCCAAGCCACTGGTACAAGCCTTCAACTGGCCGGAAGTCAGGCAGTTCTGCACGGTCGATGCGGTCATTACGGTCGTTGATGGCCCGGCGCTGGCCGATGGGCAGGTAGCCCATGATGAAGCGCGAGTGGCCTCCCAGCGTCTGGCGGATGAAAACCTGGATCATGACCCTTCCCTGCAGGAATTACTGGACGACCAGCTCGCCTCCGCTGACCTGGTCGCCATCAGCAAGACCGATCAGATGTCAGAGGAAGATATCGACCGCGTGGAACAGATGCTGTCATCAAAGCTCGCTGATCACGTCAAGACCCTGCGCATCCGTGATGGCCAGGTAGATGCCGAGGTTCTCATGGGGCTGGGGCTCGCCAGCGAAACCCGAATCGAGGATCTATCCACCCATCACGACCATCACCATGATCATGGCCATGAGCATCACCATGCCCACGATGACTTTGACCATGTTGTTGTTCGGCTAGGCCAGGTCGATCCGGTGGCACTGGAGTCTGCCCTTGCGAAGCTGGTTGCAACGCATCGCATCTTTCGGGCCAAGGGCTTTGCCGATGTCGGCAAGCCGATGCGTCAGGTAGTCCACGCCGTGGGCCAGCGCCTGACGCAACACTTTGATCGTCGCTGGCACAGTGACGAACCTCGAGAGACCCGCCTGGTACTGATTGGCAAGGGACTTGATGCCTCGATCCTCGAGGAAGCACTAAGACAGGCCGAGTGCTGAATCACCCGGCTCACTGCCTGTGAAAACAGGCAGTGAATTTTCCGAATGAAAGTCTAAAGCCGCTACACGTTATGCCGTTAACTGCACCATGGAACTTCGCTCATGTCGCGCGAAGATAATACAGCCAATCAGTTCTTCATGTGCTGCAGGGGACATCATGCCTTCAATTACATCGCTCGGCGTTGGCTCAGGGCTGGACCTGACCACCCTTCTCAAGGGACTTGAAAGGTCAGAGAGTTCTCGTCTGGAGCCCATCAAGATTCAGGAAAAAAGCTACACCAACAAGCTGGACGGCTACAACCGCCTCTCCAGTGCCCTGGAAGGTTTTCAGGGAGCTGTCGATGCACTGGCCGACCCGGCGCTTTATGAAAGCAAGAGTATTACCACCACCAGTACCGCCTTTTCCGCTACCAGCGGCACAGATGCCCAGGAAGGCAATTACAGCATCAAGGTTCTGAACCTGGCGTCTGCGCAGTCGCTGGCCACTACAGGTCAGGCCAGCCGCACGGACACCATTGGTACTGGCGGCAACAGCACACTGACGCTGTCGATCACTGATGGCGCTGGCAATGTTTCCAGTACGACAGATATTGCGCTGGACAGCACCAACAGTTCCCTCGAAGGTATCCGGGATGCCATCAATACTGCTGATGCAGGCGTGACGGCCTCGATTATCAATGATGGCAGCGGCACGCCCTATCGGTTGGTCATGACATCTGACAAGACAGGTGAATCCTCTCAGATCAACATGTCGGTCACCAATGACGATATCCTGAATACAGACACGTCACTTCAGGATCTTCTCAATTACAACAGTGCCGATAATAGCGGTAATCTGACGGAAACCAGTGAGGCCAAAAACGCCAATCTTGAGATCAACGGCCTGGCGATTACCAGCGATACCAATACCGTTGAAGAAGCCATTCAGGGTGTGACACTTACGTTGAATTCGGTCAATGACACAGCTGAAAACATGGTGGTGGCTCAGGATGATGGCACGATACGTGAAGCATTCGAGACGCTGGTCAGCAGCTATAACTCCATGCAGGACCTGATCGATATTCAGACCACCTATGATGCCGAAAGCAAAAGCAGTAACGGCTCACTTTTGGGGGAGTCCACGGTTCGCTCCATCCAGAACCAGATTCGGGGTGCCTTCAATACCAGTGTCAGTGGCGATAGTCTCAACTATCTCACACAGGCCGGCATATCCCTGAACAAGGACGGCAAACTGGAAATTGACAATACTCGTTTTGACAAGGCCATGGCGGATGTCTCCAGCCTTTCTACCCTGATGATCGGAGCAGATGGAGAATCCGGAGTAACGTCAGTATTGAGCACTACACTGGGCAGCATGCTGGATGACGGAGGGGTACTTGATACGGTCACAGGCAGTATTGATAGCCGACTGGAATCGTTGAAGGATCGCAAGGAAACCATTCAGAGAAGCATTGACTCTACCGTGGATCGTTACAGGAAGCAGTTCAATGACCTGGATTTGCTCCTGTCGAATATCAACTCCACCA
This sequence comes from Larsenimonas rhizosphaerae, assembly GCF_026240105.1. NCBI lineage: Bacteria > Pseudomonadati > Pseudomonadota > Gammaproteobacteria > Oceanospirillales > Halomonadaceae > Larsenimonas > Larsenimonas rhizosphaerae. The sequence goes on along the minus strand of NZ_JAPIVE010000001.1, from coordinate 631,586 downwards.
GTAGCTATCTAAGTCAGCAGCTTTCAGCACTGAATACGCCTCAAAATTAAGGGAGAGTTGCAACATGCTTGCACGTACTCGAGCCAGTGCATACGCCGATATCGGCCTTGAAACCGGTGTCATGAGCGCTACGCCACATCAACTGATTGTCATGCTGTTTGATGGCGCCCAGGCGGCATTGATGAAAGCCACCTGGGCCATCGACAACAAGGATATCGCGCTCAAGGGAACATCACTGTCCAAGGCCATTCGCATTATCGAAGAAGGATTGCGCGCCAGCCTCGACAAGGAACAGGGTGGCCCATTGGCAGAGCAGCTCGACAGCCTTTACGATTACATGTCCCGAGAGCTTACAAAAGCCAATGTTCGTAATGATGCTGACGCGATCCGCAGGGTCAGCGCCCTGTTGAGCGATATCAGTGGCGCCTGGAAGGAAATAGGCCAGACCGTCGATGGCGCGGTGTACTCATGAACGACGTGGAAAAAAGCTACCAGGCGCTGGTCAGGATTACCAATAGTGTGCTGGATGCTGCTGATAATGAAGATATGGAGCGACTGGCGGCCCTTCGAACACAGCATGATGATGCCATCCAGGCAGTAAAAGCTGCCGACGAGGCGGCCGGTACGGATGCTGAATTTCCGGACAAGGCACGTGTTCTGGCGTTTCTGATCGCCAAAAACGAGCAGATCGCAGTGCTTCTGAATCAGAACAAGGACCATCTGACCAGAGAGTCCACACGACAGCAGCAGCAGGGCAAGGCGCAGAAGGCGTACCTGTCACAAAGCATATAATTACCAGATATCGCATTGACGGCCCCCTCTGAGGGGCCGTTTCGGTATGGTATGCTCAACGTTTTGGTGGCCTTCCCCCGCGACGCTGAGAGCACTACTTCCCATGCATCTTTTTGCTGCCCAACCCGGCGGTTTTGGCGACGACGACGGCATTATCGATCTGGCTCAGGAAAGCGCCGAAATCATCATTCTGGCCGCGGCCGACAGCCTTCTTGCCGGCCTGGCCGACTGCATTGATCAATATGATCGCCCCTTGCCGAGCATTCGGCTGGCCAACTGGCTTAACCTCTCCAAACCGGCCTCATTCGATCTTTATGCTGATAATGTGCTGACTCAGGCACGGATCGTGGTCGTTTCCCTGCTGGGCGGCAAAAACTACTGGCCGTACGGTCTGGAGCAGCTCCAGTCATGGCAGCATGCTCAACCGGAACGCCAGCTGATACTCGTACCCGGTGATGACCAGGATGATCCCGAGCTCTGGGCCGATGGATCGGTACCCATGGAAATGGCGCACACCTTATGGCGGTACTTTCGGGAAGGGGGTGCCTGGAACCTGAATCAGGCCATCGGGTATCTGTGTCATTGCCAGGATAACAGCCTGCCACTACCGCCACCGCCTCGTGCCTTGCCCCCGGCACTGATTTATCATCCCGATCACGCCATGGGAGCCACCTTCAGTGAATGGCAGCAGCACCGAGAGAAGAATCAGGCAACAGCATTACTGATTTTTTATCGAAGCCATCTGCAGGCTCTGGACACCGGGCTGTTCGATGCACTACTCGAGGAAGCTCGGCAACAGTTGCTGACTGTCTTGCCGGTGGCAGTTACCTCGCTCAAGCGCGATGACTGCATGGCACTGATCACCGATATTGCCGAGCGCGCCAACGTGCAGGTTATTATCAATACCACCGGATTTTCCCTCGCCCAGCACGGTAATGCTGCCATGTCTTCATTGCCTCGAGAGGACCAGCGCGTCTTCAAGGCCGATATTCCTGTTATCCAGGCGATTCTTGCCAGTACCACCGAGGAAGACTGGCAAAGTCAGACCCGCGGATTACGCAACCGGGATCTGGCAATGCAGGTCGCCCTGCCGGAAATGGATGGCCGGATCATCAGTCGTGCCATGGCCTTCAAGCACGTTGAACGTTATAGCACACGGACACAAAGCCCGGTCATTCGCTTTCGCCTTCAGCCCGATCGCGCCCGTCACGTACTGACTCTGGCCGCCCGATGGGCTGCATTATCCACACTTCCCAATGAAGACAAGCGCATCGGGCTTGTCATGGCCAACTACCCTACCCGGGAAGGGCGCATCGGCAATGGCGTAGGCCTTGATACGCCGGCATCGACTCTGGCCATCATGAAAATGCTGTCCCATGCAGGCTACAGGACAGGCCACCTTCCTGATGACGGGGATGCGCTGATCCAGCGGCTATGCGAGGGCATCACCAATGACCTCGATACACTCGACCAGCGCCCCTGCTTTCAAAGCATGACCCTTGATGCCTATCACATGCGTTTCAAGCGACTGCCGGCTACGCTCCAGCAGGCCGTGAACGAGCGCTGGGGCACACCGGAACAGGACCCTAAATATCGTGCCGGCTGCCTGATGATTGCCGGCCGCCTTTTTGGCCATGTGTTTATCGGCATTCAACCGGCCAGAGGATTTGATATTGACCTTGATGCCAATTATCACGACCCGGATCTGGTGCCCCCCCATGCCTATCTGGCCTTTTATTTCTGGCTGACGGAGACCTGGGGGGCAAACGCCGTGGTTCATGTAGGCAAGCACGGCAACCTGGAGTGGCTGCCCGGCAAGGGAACGGCCCTGTCATCCGAATGCTGGCCGGAAGCCGCGTTCGCTCCCCTGCCCCATCTATACCCTTTCATCGTCAACGACCCGGGTGAAGGCGCTCAGGCCAAGCGACGAACCCAGGCCGTTATCATCGACCACCTGATGCCTCCCATGGCCAGAGCAGAGCTCTATGGCCCCCTTTCGGAACTCGAAGAGCTTGCAGATGAATATTACCAGGCGCTGGGCATGGACGACCGCCGAGCCGAACACCTGAAAAATGCTCTGCTGGACAAGGCCCGGGAATCTCACGTACTGGAAGAGTTATCACCGTCCACTGAAGAAGACGATACGCTGGCAGCACTGGATACCTGGTTGTGCGACATCAAGGAATCGCAGATTCGGCATGGCCTGCACCGTCTCGGCACTCTGCCGGAGCGTGACAAGTTGATCGAGACACTGGTTGCCCTGCTCAGATTACCCAGAGGCGATGGCAATGAAGATCAGGGAATCCTGCATGCACTCGCTTCGGACCTGCTGCTTCCCCCCGACTTTGACCCATTGACAGCGACAGCCGCTACCTGGGCAGGCCCTCGACCGCAACGGCTGAGTGACGTCAGCGGTGCAGCCTGGCGCACCGAATTCGATACTCGGGAACGGCTTGAGCAACTGGCCATTCAGGCGATCGAGGCCTGGCTTGACACTGACCTGCTATCAGTTGAAACACCCCTGCAGGGGCCGGCAATGACCCATGTAATCCACCTGCTGGAAAAACAGCTGATGCCCGCGCTGGAGCGTAGTGCAGAAAACGAGCTTTACGCCATCAGACATGCGCTGAGTGGAAGATTCGTGCCACCAGGCCCCAGTGGAGCCCCGACGCGCGGACGGCTGGATACCCTGCCAACCGGGCGTAATTTCTTTTCGGTCGACAGCCGCGCCGTGCCCAGCAAAATGGCATGGACACTCGGCCAGCAGTCTGCCGAGCTGTTGATTGAACGACATTTGCAGGAACACGGTGACTATCCGGAACACATTGGTATCTCCGTATGGGGCACCTCGACCATGCGCACCGGCGGCGACGACATTGCCCAGGCACTGGCACTGCTGGGCGTCAAGCCCCGCTGGGCCGCAGGCTCTCAGCGCGTTACCGGTTTTGAAATCATCCCCGGGTTTCTGCTGGGAAGGCCCCGTGTAGACGTTACCCTTCGTGTCTCCGGACTGTTTCGGGATGCCTTTCCCAATCTGATGCATTTAATGGACGCGGCCATACATCAACTGGCCGAGTTTGAGGAGCCACCGGAGCTCAATACGATTCGGCGGCATGTCACGGCTCGAGAAGCGGCATTGAAGGCTACACTCCCTGCTGATCAGGCTCGGGAAACGGCACGCCATCGTGTTTTCGGTTCACGACCCGGAACCTATGGTGCCGGCCTGCAGGGACTCATCGACGAACGTTGCTGGTCGGATCGCAGCGACCTGACCGAGGCATACCTGAACTGGGGGGGCTATGCCTACGGCGAGCATGCCTTTGGAACTCCGGCACGTCAGGCACTGGCCTATCAGCTGAGTCAGTTGGACGCCGTCGTACAGAATCAGGACAACCGCGAGCACGATCTGCTTGATTCCGATGATTACTATCAATTTCAGGGCGGTATGACCAACGCCGTTACCACGCTGAAGGGGCATGCCCCGGCTGTCTATCATGGTGATCACAGCCAGCCGGCCCATCCCAGGATCCGAACGCTCAAGGAAGAGCTTGACCGGGTGCTCAGGAGCCGCGCACTCAATCCAAAATGGCACAGCGCCATGCGTGAACACGGTTACAAGGGCGCCTTTGAAATGGCTGCCACGGTTGACTACCTGTTTGCCTACGATGCCACCACGATGCTGATCGCCGATTATCAGTACGAAGCGGTTACCCAGGCTCTGCTGTTTGATACTGACAATCGCCACTTTCTGGAAGCGCATAACCCACAGGCCCTTCAGGAAATGGGCGAGCGGCTGCTGGAAGCCTGCCAGCGAGGCCTTTGGCAGACCCCGGGGATCCGGGAGGAACAACTAGAACACCTACTGCTTACCCTCGATCAACGCCAGGAACAGGCTCAATGACTTCAGATGTATCGAAGACCCGCTTTCGCTCCCCCACCACGCTGATGATTCAGGGAACGACCTCTGATGCCGGTAAAAGTGCGCTGGTCACTGCATTGTGTCGGCTCTTTGCCCGTCAGGGTTACCGCATTGCGCCTTTCAAGCCGCAGAACATGGCGCTTAACAGTGCAGTAGCGATTGATGGTGGCGAAATCGGGCGGGCCCAGGCAGTACAGGCAATGGCGGCGTGCATTGCGCCAACCACCGACATGAACCCGGTCTTGCTCAAGCCCAATTCCGATACAGGTGCTCAGGTCATTGTACATGGCCAGGCCGTTGGCAATATGAACGCAAAGCGTTATCACTACTTTAAACCCGAACTGCTTACGAAGGTCGTTGAAGCACACGACCGTCTGGTACATCAGTATGACCGGGTATTTGTTGAAGGTGCCGGAAGTGCCGGTGAGGTTAACCTGCGAGAACATGACATCGCCAACATGGGGTTTGCCGAAGCCGTGGATTGCCCGGTAATTCTCATGGCAGATATTGATCGCGGTGGGGTGTTTGCCCACCTCACCGGCACCGTTGACGTACTGTCTGCCACTGAGCAGAAACGCATTATCGGCTTTATCATCAATCGCTTCCGCGGGGATATCACCCTGCTTGAACCAGGCCTTAAATGGCTTGAAGAACGCACCGGTAAACCGGTACTGGCCGTGCTTCCATTTCTTGAAGAATTTCATCTTGAAGCCGAGGATGGGCTATCCCGGGGTGGCAATACCGGCGACAGTACACGTGCCCTGCAGGTCGTGGTGCCTCTGGTGCCCAGGATATCGAATCATACTGACCTTGACCCGCTTCGTCGCCACCCTGAAGTGGCCGTACGTTTCTGTACTTCGCCCAATGAGGCCGGAGAAGCGGATCTGATTATTCTACCCGGTAGCAAGAATACTCGCGCTGACCTTGCGTGGCTCAAAAGCCATGGGTGGGAAGAACACATTGCACGTCATTTACGCTATAGAGGAAAGGTCATTGGAATCTGTGGTGGGTTTCAAATGCTGGGGCTTGCCATTGATGACCCTGATGGCGTTGAAGGTACCGCCGGCAGCAGTACAGGGCTGGGATGGCTTCCCCTGCATACGACCCTGAGCAGCAGGAAGGCACTGGCGCGAGTAAAGGGTGCATTCATCCACGACCAGACGCGATGTGAAGGGTATGAAATTCATGTTGGCCAAAGCAGGGCAACCGAGACCATCAGGCGATTGATCAGATGCGACGATGGCCATGAAGACGGCATGCTATCAGCAGATAACCAGATTGCCGGCACTTATCTTCATGGCATTTTTGATACGCCCGACGCACTGGATTCATTACTTGCATGGGCAGGTCTAAGGCAGAGAGAACAATACGATTATGAAAAGGAGCGCGAAGCTCAGATTGACAGGATCAGCCATGCCCTGGAACAGGCATGGCCTTCAGCTATAAACGTATTCGAAAATATTGCTCAGGACACGCTTTTACGCAGGAACCGCTGATACACCAGCGCCAGTAACCACTCGGGTGCCAAACGAAGAGGCGCCCGTTTGGCAGCATTCAGAACACACTCACCCGTACTGATGAACCCCATTTTGCGAAACTTGTTCTGCAAGATGACATCCTGCTTGAAATAGTGCCAGCCACGCCGACGCGTAAGCATTCCATTACCTACACGTGCATCAACCAGGATGTCAGCCATGTTATCCATGACCTGACCTGCGACCAGTAGTCTTGCCCACAGATAATAATCCTCCATCCCCAGAAACGGCTGGTAGCCCCCGGCCGCATCAATGGCCGATTTCCGGAACATGACGGTCATGTGATTGACCGGGCAACGTGCCTTGGCAAATTCACGTACCTTGTCCCGACCTACCGGCAACTCACGAATCGCATGAGGCTGTTGAGGCGTCACATTGAATTCGGAGATGGCCCCACCCAGCACATCTGTATCAGGATACTGCTCAAAATAACGCACCTGCTTTTCAAATCTGTCGGGCCGACACAGATCGTCTGTATCCATACGCGCCACCAGTTCATGATGACACTGCGCCAGACCGGCATTCAGGGCAGCGCCAAGACCCACATTGGTTTGAAGTGGCACGGAAACGATGGAAATTCGTTCACGATATTCATCAATGATACGCCGAAGATCGTCACCAATCGGGCCATCTTCAACAATGACAACCTCATCGGCCTTCAGGGTTTGAGCATCAAGACTTTCAAGGCACAGTCGGAGATAATCCGGCTTTTCCTTGACATAAATGGACATTAAAACGGAAAACGGCATTGTTTCAGGCTCCTGCATACTTCTTGATGGCCTCGTCATAGACCGTCTGATAATGACCGGCCATGACGCGGGCACTTAAATGATCCCGAACAATGGAAAGTGCACACCGGGAACGATAATCGACCTGTTCTGCATCAGAAAACAGGCCCTTGTTCAGCGTCTGGACAAGAGACGCGACATTTCCGGTTTCAAAGAGCGCCACCGCGTCGTTATTAAGCTCATGAAGCTCACGATGTGCAGGTATATCAGAAAGAACTGCTGGCAAACCGCAGGCCAGGGATTCGATAACTCCCATGGGCAGCCCCTCCGTAAACGAAGCAGAAAGGTAGGCATCAGCGGCATGAAGCCATTCAATGACATTGGACTGATAACCAACAAACCTTACCTTCTCACCACCATAACGCTGTTCCAATGACTCTCTGAGTGGCCCATCACCCAGGCAGACTAAAATATTATTGCCACTGGATTCAGTAATGGCGCGAGCTGCTGTTTCAGGATCCTTGAGTTCGGTTAGATGCGCGCTGACGATATAAACTGTCGCATCTTCCGGTAACCCCTTGTCACGTCTGAACCGGATTTTAACATCATGGGTGGAAGGCATGAAGTACGTGTCATCAACCCCATTACGTATAAATGTAAATCTGGGATCATCAAGCTTGTTCAGAAATTTCAGAATACTTCTTGAAACAGTGATACAACGCTGCTTCCTGCTGAAGATACGTAAATGTAACCATGCGAGCCCCCTTCCCTTGACCTTGCCAAAGGAGTAAGGGTAATCGCCATAGGGATAATTATGCACTGTACTGACACAAGGAATCCCGTTCAAAAAAAGCGAGTAAAAATCGCTTCTCAGATCCTGAGTATGAACAAGATCAGGCTCAACTCTTTCTACCGCACTCCTGAGGGAATTTCTTGCCACGAAAAAGGATGAATATCTGGACAAGCCCAGGCAGGACATTGTCAACATGAAAGGTTCAAATCTATCCTTTATGGAATTATCACCCTCCTCTGAAAGAGAGATCATATGTAATTCATAACGCTCCGGATCAAGATTTGAAATCAGCTGAAAAAGCTGATTTATAGGCCCAGAGCGTTTCATCGTAGTAACGATGTATAGAATACGGGTTTTCATTTCAGCTACCAGTCAAAAGGAAGTTAAACGCCGATGAAAATAAGAATGATGGTGCAATACCCAACAAGACAAATAAAAGTCGAACGGTTATACGTAATGTTGGTTGCCTGAAAATACCATCAAGCTGGGTAACAAACATAGGCACTATAATGATCAAAAGCATCATGCCAACGCGCTCCCCTTGAGCACCACCCAGGACTGGCCATATCAACAAAAACGAGAAGAATGAGTAGACGATATACGCATACTGAGAGAACAGCTCCTTGACCTTGAAGCGAGCCATGAAGATGGATGCTATAAAAAATGCTGCAAAGAGGGCTGCATAAGCCGGCCCCAGAGAAATGCCGGTACTGTCGGAAGACTTCGACAGATCTGTATCACTAAGAGAGGAATAGTATATACCGCCCACCATGACCACATATGAAAGGGCAAACATCCCCTTCTGCAGGATATTGAGCTTGCCTGTCGGCGATGCCTTTCTAGCTGCATACAAGTACAAAAGTGGCAGGTAAATTATGGCAGAGTTATGGATAAAGAAAGCAACCATGCTCAGCAGGTAAACAACATATTTGTTTCTGAAGCCATAAAAGGCAAAAAGAACGAAGATAGAGGCCAGGAACTGCCGATAAATATTTTGATACCCCATCAATAGAGGAAAAAACACTATCATGAAAGGAGCACAAAACAATGGGATTCTTGAGCTGTTCTTCTTGTTCAGCAACGCATAAAACAGCAATGACACCCAAATAATGTCTACAACAATAAATGTCCACTTCTGATCCTGAACCAGATCAAAAATCTTCGGAAGCCCAAACCAGAAAACAAATTCCCGGACGTAATATACATTGTCAGCACTGAAATCAAGGCCTGCATCCAGCATCCTTGCATACAAGTACATGTCATAGTCATATCCAGCAAATCGTACAGCTATCATATAACCAATAACTGACAGATAGATAAACAGAATTGACAAAACATTGCGCGTTGATAGTGTTGCAAATATTGTCAGAGCACAGATCAACAGATAGCCTGCCAGTTCAAATGTCATAGCAGTTCCTAGCGATTGGATCGTAGTTGGCGCAGCAAGCCTGAAAACGACGAAAAAAGGCCAAGTTTAAGGCTTGCATCGCCCAAAATCTTGATCGCCTTGAGCTGCGTCGAAAGACAGGACAACGTCATGCGTTGAGTAAAGAAACGGTAGCTTTGCTCATCGTTGCTGACAATGGCGCTCAAAAATTGCCTTTTACAAAACCCTGTAATATGAGCATTCTGACGCAAATAGGCATCGATGAAAAACTGGCTGGCTTTCGTATTGGCCGAACTACTCATATTGGTTGTTCGGTCGACATACAGAATGACCGTAGGACGATCATCATATACCCATTTGACCTGGGCATCGTCTACATCCAGAAAAAAGCCCCAGTCCTGATGCTTGTCAAGAGAACCATTCATCAATAGGGCATTACTGGCCAGGGATATGGTAGATGTCCTTATGTCGCCATCATGTACGAACAGGTAATCACGCGCAGAACAGTCCTTGTGCCTGTCAATGAAATGACGATCCCTGCTGCCCCGCTCTGTGAAGGCGCCAAAAATAAAATCTGCACCGGTGTCGGCGTGCAGGCTTATGCGGTTCCGAATATGATCCGGTGCAAACGCATCGTCCGAGTCAAGCAGAAAGATATGTTTACCAGTAGCATTCATGATTCCGGTATTTCGTGATACAGCAGCATTCGACTTGCTCTCTTTCAGGATCAATCGAGCGCTGGCATACCCTTGAACCACTTCCTTGAGTTTATCGATATCGTTGGAAAAATCATCGACAAGAATGACCTCAAACTGAAGCCCTTCAGCCGCAACGATGACACTATCGATCGCTTTGTATATAAATTCCGAACTATTATATGTTGGAATAACAACACTGACGTCCATATCAGAAACCCACCCAGAAAAAGTAAACCAACGACAAAGCAATAAAGCCAGCCAACCAACTGATCGTATATTGGAATAGACCCACATTAATCAGTCGATTCAGAAAAAGTCGACGCTGCATTATGGTCAGCACTACCTGAACGGCAAGAATGGCAAAGGCGAAATAGCCAACACCGACAAATACGGTTAGCACCAGCACTGCACAAAGAACGATCGTGGAAATAATATTCCAGTAAAATTCGATATTTGTTTTACCCATGGCCTGAGCAAGTACGCCAGTAGGCAGCCCAAGACAACGCAGATAGGCAATAAGAATAAATATTGAAAAGAACTGATCGGCTTCAATATACTTATCACCATAAATAACACTTAGGAAGAAACCTGAAAATATCATCCCTATGGCAGCAGGAATACCGAATGCTGCCGTAATACCATAGAGTGTAGTGAGATATGACTTCCTAAGCTTATCAGGGGTACTCTGCTGTTCCGCAAAAATAGGCATTACCACTTTCTGAATAACAGGCCGAATAATCATCATGGAACGCAGTGCCAGCTCCTTACCCACTGTATAAAGCCCGAGTGTGTGAGCAGGCAAGAAGCGAGCCGCCAGAAACACATCAAACTGTTTACGGAACTCACCAATAAGCACACTGCCAAGATGATAGCTACCGAACGCCAGAGGCTCCTTGAGATCCGTCAAACAGTCACGGCCAAAATAAAACCGTATCGGATAACTTTTGTTCACCTTGAAAAAGCACAGAAGACTCATGAACAGATTTGCAGCAATCATTCCCAGCAGCTGGGAATAGATACCATAGCCGACAAATAGCAGTGCTACGGTAACACCAAGTCCCAGAAATTTGGCCGACATATCAAACTGGGCCATCGTGTTAAGGGCCTTGCTCTTTATCATCAAGGCCTGAGCCTGGCTACCCAACCCCAATGCCAGAAAATTCAGTGCTCCAACACAAAACAGTGCTGCAAATCCTGGCTTATTAATCAAATCCTCAATAAATCCGGAAGAAGCAATACTCAGACCAAAGAGTAATATACCAAGCAAAATATTCAGGCTAAAAAGGAGATGGCGTTGACGATCTTTTATATCCTGCTTATAAATAAGAAAAGATGAAAACCCCACGTCCTGGAAAATAATACCGATATTTACAATAGCAACAACGACCGACAGCAGGCCCATGTCGGAGACAGCCACATAGTGCCCGACAATCCCCAACTGAACAATTTGAACGATGGAATTGACTATTGTAGCAAGAAAAGTCCATGAGACATTTCCTGCCAGCCCGCCTGCTTTCATGATGCAGCCACCCTGCTCAAGATCTCCTCAAGCTCGTCAATAAGATGCACCTTGTTAAACTCCTTATTGACTTTCTCCCGCGCTGCATCACGAATGATTTCAATCCTGTCCGGAGGTGTATCTACAGCTTCCTGAACAACATTGGCTAGAGAAGCACTATCGTTTTCGATGGCAAGGAACCCGGTAACACCATGCTCAATCAGTTCAGGTATACCGCTATGTGTAGAAGAGATCACAGGCAAACCCAAGCACATGGCTTCCATCAAGGCCACAGGAATACCTTCCATATCACCATCAAATGCAACCTTGCTGGGCAACAGGAAAAAATGTGCCTTCGCCATTTTTTCCCGAATAACCGTTTGAGTCCGCTCACCAAGAAAGGATACTTCTTCAGACACATTCAAAGAGGCTGCAAGTGTCTTGTAGCGATCCAGCTGGTCGCCACCACCAATCACTTCATATTCAAATGTGTACCCACGCACCTTTAGCTCGGCAAGAGCTTTGATAGCGTCATCAATTCCCTTTTTAGGAGCCAGCCTGGCAACACTCAGAAAGCGAAGAGCTTCCCCCGATTCATGCTTGCAACGATCAATCCAGGCAAAGTTTTCGGGATCAACGCCCATGCGATGAAGCATGATTTTGTCAGGCGGGCAGCCCAGTGACTGCAACCTGTCAGACCAAAGCTGGCTGATAGGTAAAAACAACTCACCTTCTCTGAATAATTTCCTGTACCGCTCCGTGTACGTTTCAAGTACCTGATATCGTGAAATATCATAGCCATGAAAGACGGTAGCCAGTTTACCCGTAAAGAAATCATCCAGCCTGAGATTCAACGCCTGCACGCCAACAGGCCCGAAATGAGCTATCACCACATCATAATTCCCCACCCGGGAATGCTTACCCAGGGCGGCATAATGATTCACGGTTTCCCGAAGGGAGCCCTTGCGTGCTACACCCTTTTTCAACATTCCTGAAAGTGACCAAAAAGCCAGTTTCAGTACTTTCATATACCTGCTTTCACTTTCAGGTAGTAAATACGTCGTTTTTTCAACCAGACCGTATTCTGCGATCGTATCATGTGAAATGCCGTACTCCTTTTCAAAGGAAAGGATACGCACATCATGTCCCTTATCCAGCAAACCTACGATCTGGTTAAGAATAAAAGTTTCTGAAAGCTTGGGAAAGCCAGTAACAAAAAAAGCAATTTTCATCAAAGTACCGTATTTTTTATCGTGCACCGAAGCCGGTCAACATGGTTTTAATTGTGCGCGCAACAATCAAAATATCCAGCCAGAATGAAAAATGCTTGATGTAATAAAAGTCGTATTCAAGTTTCTTGGTCATACCTTCAACTTCGGCGGCATACCCCTGCTCAACCTGTGCCCATCCGGAAATGCCGGGGCGCACTACGTGACGATAATGAAAGAAAGGAACATCCTTTTCGTACCATTCCGCCAGGCTGAGTGACTCGGGTCTCGGCCCAATCAGGCTCATATTGCCCTGCAATACGTTAAAAAGCTGCGGAAGCTCATCGATACGGTATTTTCGAATAACCTTGCCGATACGTGTAATACGTGGATCTTCACCTTCAGCAGTAAAGGTAGTACCTGGATTGACGTACATACTGCGAAACTTGTAAACCTTGAAGGGTTTACATTTGAACCCCATACGGATCTGGTTGAAAAAGACAGGGCCCGGATCATCGCGACGAATAAGCCACGCAGTAACCAGCATGACCGGGATTACGGCAGGTAACACCAGCAGCACGGCAATAACGTCAAAGACACGTTTAAGCAACTCGTAATCTTCGCGCGGCAGCAGGCTGCCGAATTTGTTTTCGTACATATGATCAAGATGTACACGGCCGGTCACGGACTCATGGATCTGGCGGGCGTTGTACACGGGAATTCTGTGTATGGCGCATTCAGCCAGAAATTTTTGCCACTCGTCCGGGATTTCAGCACGGAGATCCGCCACGACCCCATCCACTCGCATGGAATGCAGATCAGGAGTTTCAAGGAAGCGCCAGTCAATATCACTACTGACACAAAACTCACTAATGCGTCCAAAGGGAACAACAGCCAGCTTTCTGGACTGATATTTTATTCCAACATAACTACCCGCGAAGCAGTAGATGATCGAGCAGACCAGAGAAACGATAACAACAGACTCCAGCACTGGCAGATTGACGACATAAGCAACCAGATACGCCAGACCAAATGACACCAGAGCCACGGGAAGAATATAAAAGTACGAGCGCGCACCGGGATATGAAGCTATTTGTCGAACAACACTTACAGTGGCCAATAATGCAGCAGCACACAAAAACAACGTTATGAACGTAGCAGATTGCGGACTAGTGGCAAATGAATCCCTGAAAAACCAGAACGGCAGAATGACGCATAACACGACGCCAAGAAGAAGATTCACGCTGCGGCTGAATAAAATTCTTTCGTACCAGAGGGAGTGGCGCCGATTCCTGCCAGGGTTGTCCTTGAACGATTGCATGTCATATCCCTTTACAATTTAAAAAGGCCGGCCCAATGAGCCGGCCCTGATGCTTACTTATAAGAGTAATTATAATAGCTGTACTGATTGCGCATATTCTTTTCAACAGCGTTGAAAATGCACCCTTTCACATCGATGCCATTCTGCTCAAGGCGACGACGAGAGGTATTCACTTCCTTGAGAGAGTTGCCCTCATACTTGACAACCATCATGGTGGTACCTGAATGCTTGCCAATGACAGCTGCATCAGTGACAGCCAGAACCGGCGGAGTATCAATGATCACGAGATCATAGTTCTTGTTTGCCCAGGCTGAAAACTCAGCAAATCGTTCATTGGCCAGAAGCTCTGACGGATTAGGCGGCGTTTTGCCCTTGGAAACAAAGTGAAGATTTTCATGCGATGTTTCCTTGATAACGCTTGCAGGCATGGCTGCACCGCTAAGCACATCACTCAGGCCATTTTCAGACTTGGTGCGGAAAGCGTGATGGACATGGCCCTTTCGCATATCTGCATCCACCAGTAACACCTTTTGACCGGCTTGAGCACAGACAGCCGCCAGGTTCGAGGTCAGGAAGCTCTTGCCGATATCAGGGCTTGCACCAGTGATCATCAAAATGGAGTTGGGTGCTTCCATCATTGCAAACTGCAAGCTGGTGCGCAGAGAGCGAATGGCTTCAATGGACATGTCCGTGGAATCGTGGAATGCGAGCAGACCGGTATCGACCGTGATTCCCTTGGAAACCTTGGACTTCTTGACCTTTTTGGTCAGTTGCTGCTGTTTTTCTGCCAGAGGAATAGTGGCATAAACCGGCAGACCAGCCTTTTCAATATCATCTGGATCTTCGATCCCCTTGCTGAGGGCGGACTTGATGAATACGTACAGCACACTCAGCACAAAGCCCAGTACGGTAAAGATAAAGACAATAAGGGTTGAGCGCGGAGCTACCGGACCGGGCCTTACAACCGCATCGTCAATCACACGTACACTACCTACAGCGCCGGCCTTGGCGATATTGAGTTCCTGCAACTTGTTAAGCAGCTGAACATAAATATCCTGCGTCACTGATACATTACGTTGAAGGCGCAGAATTTCCTGCTGTGTTTCAGGCAGATTACCAATGCGTTTCTGCAGATTCGCCTTTTCATTTTCAAGCTGCTTCTTCTTCTCGAGCAGTGACTGATAGGACGGATGATTCTTGGTGAAACGCTGCGATAGATCTGCCTCATCGAATTTGAGCTGATTAAGCTGTGATTCAACGTTAACCAGCTGATTCAAGGTCGACTGAGTTTCCTGAGTAAGATCAACGGAATCCTGACGGACACGATAATCGTTCAGCTTGTTTTCTGCATCAGCCAGGTTTGCACGCACTTCCGGTATCTGCTTTTTAAGAAAGTCGATACTGTTTTGCGCTTCTGCAGACTGACGGTTGATATTCTGCTCGAGGTAAACTTCATTGATCGCCTGAAGACTGGCTTCCGTCAGGGCCGGATCCGGTCCCAGAAGCGTCAGCTGCAGAATACCTGTTCCGGAGCGACCGGTTTCCTCTACACTAAATCTGCTTTTAAGGCTTCCAACCGCAGACAATTCAGAACGCTTGTACATTATGAATTCAGCACCGGCCGGAGCATCGATATTCATCACTCGCAACTCGACCGTGCCATCAGACGACTGTGCAAGCTTACCGACCTCACCGCTCAGTACACGCTGCCCATTGGACAACAGCTCGTACTTTGTCTTTCCTGTTACACGCAAGGTAAGTGGGCGACCTACCAAACGAGAAGGAAGCACCAGTCGAGTTACGTTGATGCCCTCACCACCGAACACATATGACCAGCCATCAGCAAATCCGGGGCGCTTGACACCCTTGCGGATAAGCAACTCACCGATGAGCGGCATTTTCTTCGGACGAACAACCGTTTGCAGATTAACGCGATCCGCTGCAGTACCAAGTACCTTCCGCGACTGAAGGATTTGCATCTCTGCCACTGATTTAGGGCCAGTGTTACCAAAGATATTTCCCATGTCACCAGCAGCATTGCTGGCATTGGGACGAGACTCGATTTCTATCAGCGAGTTAGCCTGATAAATGGGAGTCGAAACAAACGCATATACAATACCGATTACTGCAAAGAGCAAAGTAACCGCAACAATCAGCCATTTCCGATCGAATAAAAGGCCTAATATCCGGCCGATATCCAGATCTTCACCGCCCGCGGCGTTCTCGCTTTTTTCGTATGAAGCCATTTATGCACACCTGGGAAAATTAAAAAAAGCGCTCGCTGCGAAATGCAGCGGGCGCCTTATTATCGTCACGTTAGAAGTCGTTGTTGATACTGGTTCCCTGACGCGTGATATTGGTGCTGGGCAGCAGCAGGCTGATAACCTTGTTCCAGCGCGCCAGAGGCGCTGCCGTCACGTAGACAATATCCTTCGGCTGAAGTTCGAATTCCGTACCCAGAACAAAGGCAGCCGAGTTGGAAATATCCAGCTGATAAACCGTTGCTTCCTTGCCGGATGTATCGGAATCAGCATTACGACGAATGACAAAGATTCCGGAAGGCTGCGCCTGAAGCTCATCGATACCGCCAGACTGGGCGATGGCGTCAGTCAAGCTGAGGTTATAGCCACCCATCGGCAATGCTTGGGGACGATTGACCTCACCCATTACATATACTTTCTGGCTGCCTACATCAGGTACGTGAATAATATCCCCGTCCTGAATAAGTCCGTTGATGCCCTGATAACCGTCTTCGAGCAGATCGTAAAGGGAAATAACCTGGCGCTTGCCATGACGCGTCAGGACAATATGGTGCCAGTCGGCTTCGTTGGTAACACCACCGGCTTGGGTTACCGCATCAACCAGCGTCAGCGGTATGTTGGTAATTGGCTGCGGCCCCGGATTTTGTACTCGGCCGGTAACATACGCCTTCTTGGCACGATAACTGGCAATATTGACATTCACCTGCGGGTCGGCCACGTAGTCCTGCAGTGCAGATGAGATAATGCTGCGCACCTGAGTAACGCTCTTGCCCTCTACACGAATGCGACCAACATAGGGATAGAAAATGGTGCCATCACGCTGTACCACATAACCGGAGTCGCTCGAGCTACGCTCTGCACCTGCCGGGATAGTCAGTTCCGGGTGATCATATACGATAATATTAAGAATATCACCGCGACCAATCTCATACTCGTATGAACTCAGCTTATTGGCAAAGTCCAGTGAGACGGTCTTGTTGTCGGTTTGCTGAGACTCGACTTTCTTGCGCTCGGCTTCCTGCTGCCGGATCAGGTCAAAGGTAATCCCTTTTACTTCGACATGCTCGTCCATGGACGGCCCCTGATCGGCGCTGTAATCAATATCGCCACCAGGAGCCATCACACAGCCACCCAGCAGAAGCGCTGAACTCAGTACCGCACAACCGTATATTTTTTTCATTGGGTCAGCTCACTATCCTTTGAAAAGCCATTCAACACACACCCCGAAACTGCGGATATTCACATGGAGATCATAACGGCGCATGGGGATTAAATTTGAGGGTACGATATCAGAAAGGGGTGGCAAGGCATATGCCGTTTCGATCACATCAAAAAAAGGCGCCTGCGGCGCCTTTTTGAACATTCAATCCTGAAGCCAGGACTCTACCGTTTCGGGGCCAAACTCTTCTTTCCATACTTTCAGGGTTTTTTGATTCCCCCCACGAGTTTCAACAACTTCACCCGTATGAGGATTTTTATATACTTTCAGTTTTCTTTTTTTACGCTGGGTAGTGCTGGCCGGTGCAGACTTGGCACTGGCGCCTGCGCCACCCGGGCTGAGCAGCTCGATAACATGCTCGGAGCGCTTGTCATATTCATCCATCAGGGATTCAAGCCGGGACTTGAACTCAAGCTCCTTCTTGAGCCGCTGATCCTGCTCAAGCGAACTGAGCTCATCCTGCAGCTTTTTCAAAAGCTGCTCTTTTTCCATATATTGATTCAAAAGAGACATGATTTTACTCTCAAAGCTTACAGGGTTAATTTTTCAATAATAATATTGCATTGTTTATTGTTGATCAACCCATAGTTTTTAAATTTCCCGGCCAACTTTATTAATCTTTTCCTTATCCTTCTTCTGGCAAACCAGGAAGAATAATTTGCTATGGGAAATAGCGCAGGATTGGATACACCATCAATCAAGTAAAGACGGCACCCTTCTTGATCAGTAAAAACACATACAATATTTCGGTCATTTATGTCGGAAGGAACAATCCAGTAGTTCATCAGGAAAACACATAATGCTTCAAAAGCCCTGCAAAAGGCATCGCCCTGGAAAACGTCAAATTGATTGGATCGGTAATGGCGTATGGTTCTGGCGACGCCACCCTCCTTATCGAGAATGAGGTCATAGATGAGCCCTTCACCATGATTTTCTACTACCATTGCACCATGATATCGCGGGATATATTCCCAGTAAGGGATGCCGCGAGCTTCAAGTCGTTCGAAGTATTTTTTTTCACGTCGACTTTGTTCACTGCCTCGCAAAGGGTAGCGAGGCAGTTTTATACACCGCTCAGGACAGGCTGGTAATCGATATACCACGCGATCATTCCCCTTGCCTATCGGGACGGCAGTACTCAGATATTGTTCAAAAGCAGAAGAATTCAAGACAGGTGCACCAAATCAAGCCACCAATAAAACAGGTCTGTACCTGAAGCTGCCGCTTTGTACCGGCAGGCTGCACGTCCCCATCACTACCTACCCCCCGGTCATGTTCATCATTCGAACAACCTGGACATCACCATCTGTCGTGAAATGGTGGCGCTCGGGCTTGAGCGACATGGCATCGACTATTGTCTGCTTCAGGTATTCAAGGTTGCCTGGATACTCCCTGATCACCTGCTTCAGGTCAACCGAATGCTCATTACCCAGGCATAGTAACAATCTACCCTCGACAGTTACCCGTACCCGATTGCAGTCGGCGCAGAAATTATGCGAGTGCGGTGATATGAAGCCAATCTTGCTGCCCTCGCCGACCAGTCGATAGTATCGCGAAGGCCCCAGCGTTGTTTCAGCCAGGGGAAGCAAGTCATACCTTTCCTCGATACGGGCGCGAACTTCATCGTTGGACATGAATGTCTCATCACGACGATGGTCTGACACGTCTCCCAGAGGCATCTCCTCGATAAAGGAAATATCAATCCCTTCGTTACAGGCAAACTGCACAAGATCAAGGATTTCATCATCATTGCGATTTTTGAGGATAACGGCATTAAGCTTGATGTGTTCAAACCCGGCCTTTTTGGCCGCTCTCATCCCCGCCAATACCTTGTTCAGATCACCCGTACGCGTGAGTGCCTTGAAGCGATCGGGCCTGAGCGAGTCGAGACTGATGTTGAGCCGGTCCAGCCCGCCCTGCCGAAGTTCCTCGGCGTATCGGTCCAGCATTGACCCGTTGGTCGTCATCGCAAGATCGCGCACACCCGGCAACTTGCCGATGCGGCTGACAAGATCACTGACACCGCGCCTGACCAGTGGCTCTCCCCCGGTCAAACGAATCTTTTCCACACCCAGTGATGCAAATGCCTCCGCCACAAAAGCCAGCTCATCAATGGACAACACCTGGCTTCGAGGAAGAAACTCCATCTCTTCGCTCATGCAGTACACACAGCGAAAATCACAGCGGTCAGTAATCGAAATGCGAACATAACGGATCCTGCGATCAAAGCCGTCAATCAAGCTACTCATTTATCTCTCCATCTGGACACGGCCTTGTCATCCAGCTCTTTTGCAGCAACCCAGCAGACCTCTTCCTGCGTGTGCTCTTTTTTCCAGAAAGGCGCCCTGGTCTTCAGATGATCCATGATGTAGTCGCAGCTTTCGAACGCTGCGTGGCGATGCGCGGATGCGGTCATGACGAGAACAATATCTTCCCCGCGCCCCAGGTAGCCTGTGCGATGAATAACACTGACGCCCTCAAGTGACCACCGGATCATGGCATCGTCAACAAGGTCAGCCAGCACGCTTTCCGTCATGCCCGGATAATGTTCAAGCGTAAGCCCACAGACCTGTTCATCGGCCAGGTCCCTGACACGACCCACGAAACTGACTACCGCGCCAATACTGCCTGTTTCGCCCACCAGTACGTCATACTCATGAGATACATCAAAGGGTTCCTGCTGGATACGGATCATTCAGCCCCCGGTTACAGGTGGGAAAAAGGCAACTTCATCACCCGGGGAAAGGAGATGGTCTTCACTGGTCATTTTTTGATTGACAGCGACCATCAGACGCCCTGCCTGGAGGCGAGAGGGATCAAAGTCCCCCCGAGCGATCAGGCAGGCTTTCAGCCCTGCAACGGTCAATGGCTCGACGGCTTCAATATTGATATCCAGCATGCCGGCCCGAGCATGATCACGCGCCTCACCAAAGAACCGAACACACAGCAGCGCTGTCGACATACTGCTGCCAGCAGCATCCTCCTTTTCCTCGGGTACCGCATTCCCTGGTGCGACAGTATCCTCCCTGCTCCAGCTACCGCTCTTGCCGCCGGTCTTTTCATTTACACGAATGTCACCAATCACCATACGACGATCTACAGCCTTGCACATGTCGAACAGGGTAAGACATGTAGCACTGACTGCCGTCAATGCCTCCATCTCAACACCCGTCTTGCCATCAGTACGGCATGTCGCCATCACATGAATACCCCCTTTGGTCATATCGATATCCATGTCGATACTGACATGCGTCAAGGGCAATGGATGACACAATGGAATCAAGTCAGACGTTCTTTTGGCGGCCTGAATGCCGGCAATTCGTGCCGTTGCCAACACATCGCCCTTGGGAAGCGCCCCATCAACCAGCAGCTGTAACGTATTCGGCTGCATGGTTATAAAGCCTGTTGCCGTAGCGGAACGTGAAGTAACCGACTTGTCGCCCACATCGACCATGTGAGCCTCACCGCGGTGATTGATATGTGTCAGGGACATTTACCTACTCATTCGTTGATGTAAAACCTGCCCGCCAGAGCTGAACCCAGCGCGCCACTTCGTCAGGGTTGTCGAGGGGTAATCGTGTCAACGCAGGAAACAATGCGGGATAATCGGTGACTACCGCCAGCGACCTGGCCAAGTACGCTTCTTCCTGCTCGGAAGGCAGATGATTTCCCCGGTGCAGCCACAGCCGTGGCAAACCCGCCACGTCCTTGAACCCTTCGAGCAGTACAAGATCAGGAGCAGATTTGCCAGCATAGTTCAAAAGTTCCTTCAGCGTTGGCAAAACGCCGGGGCACCATTGCCCCTGCTGCTCAAGCCCGTTGGCAGCACTCAAAAGCACATCGCTGGCCCCTGCAGAGCGAAAGCGTTCACTGTCGGAACCAGGCTGAAAGGGAACCACATGATGATGCGAATGCTTGATAACAACGACGATGCAGGATGGCCCCGCCATGCGTGAGACCATTGCTTCGATCAACGTGGTTTTTCCGCTGTTGCTGAATCCCGAAATACCCAGGGTGACTACCGGCGCTGGACTACTGTCATGTGGCAAGACGACACCCCGGCAATATTGAAAGCATGCTAACCATTGTAGCAGATACCTGACTTTTCAACTCAAGTATCTGGCGACCAGCTCGACATCCGCTGGCGTATTTACGTTCATGAATTCATGAGTAGCCGAAACATTCACCTCAATCACGGCATGACGTTCATACCAGGCCAGAATGCGGCGCCCCCCCGCATTCAGGAATTTTTCAAGGTCTTCCACCAGGCAGGAACGCACCATGGCCACGGCAGGGTGGCTACGCTCACTGTCACAGGCATAGGCAATATCGACATGCGACTCGATTGCTGCGCGGCAAAGCTGTTCGAGAACAAGCGTTGTGATCAGCGGCACGTCACAGGGAACGACCAGTACCCACGCACACTCACTGGCACTGAGTCCGGCATGCATACCCGCCAATGGGCCGGCAGACTCGCCGACACAGTCCTCGACAACATCCAGCCCCAGCGTGTGATAGACATCGATGGAGCGATTGGCACTGACAAGAACATTGTTTACCAGGGGCACAAGCGCGGCTGCAACATGGCGCACCATCTCGCGCGACCCGATCCTGACAAGCCCCTTGTCTACATGACCGAGTCGACGCGCCTGCCCACCTGCCAGGATCAGCCCACTGATAGAATGCGCCGCCGGATCAAATCTCTCGCTCATGGGCTACATCACCTTAAATCAACGCGTTATCCTGTTCGAAAAGAAAAACGCTTTAACATAGCCACCCCTACAGGACATTTCTCTACTCATGCAAGAAAAGCCTCCGGTGATGGACGTTGGCAAACGTCTGAAGCAGCTGCGACAACATCACAATCTCTCACAGCGGGAACTGGCCAAGCGTGCCGGCGTGACCAACAGCACCGTCTCGCTGATAGAGCTCAATAATGTCAGCCCCTCCGTCAGCTCACTGCGCAAGATACTGGACGCCATTCCGGTATCTCTCAACGATTTCTTTACCGATGAACCCGCAGAACACCACCGCTTCTTCTACCATGCCGATGAACTTGCCGAGCTTGGTGATGGTCATTTGTCATTCAGACTGATTGGAGCCTCGAGGCGCAACCGCAAAATGACCATCCTTCACGAGCACTATCCGCCAGGAGCAGACACCGGTGACGATATGCTTGCTCATGAAGGCGAGGAAGGCGGCGTCATCGTAGAAGGCGAAATAGAACTGACCGTGGACGGCGAAAGCCGGCACCTGTCAAAGGGAGATGGCTATTACTTCGACTCTACCCTGCCACACCGGTTTCGCAATACCAGTAACGTCACCTGCATCATTGTCAGCGCCAATACCCCGCCCTCCTTTTCAGAAGGCCTCCGCCATCATGGCAGTGAGTCGACCTGACAAAAAAAAGCGCTCATGACAGGCATGAGCGCTTCTTGACATTCACAACACGCCGAAATCAGCGCGTTCCAAAAATCTTGTCACCCGCATCGCCAAGACCAGGTACGATGTAGCCGGCTTCATCCAACCGCTCATCTACCGAAGCGGTGTAGATTTCGACATCAGGATGGGCCTTCTCTACCCGCTCTATTCCTTCCGGGGCTGCTACAAGTACAATCACCTTGATCTGCGTACACCCCTTGGCCTTGAGCATATCAATGGTGGCAACCATTGACCCGCCGGTGGCAAGCATTGGATCAATGACAATTGCCAGACGCTCATCAAGATCACTGACGAATTTCTCGAAATAAGGAACTGGCTCAAGCGTGTCTTCGTTACGGTACAGTCCCACGACACTGATACGTGCACTGGGGAGCAATGCCATGACACCGTCCATCATGCCCAGGCCGGCACGAAGTATCGGGACAATCGTGACCTTCTTGCCCTTGATGTGTTCGACTTCGATCTGCTGGCCGCTCCAGCCATCCACCATGGTTTTCTCGACTTCAAACCCCTTGGTAGCCTCATAGGTCAGCAGT
Organism: Larsenimonas rhizosphaerae; assembly: GCF_026240105.1. Taxonomy (NCBI): domain Bacteria; kingdom Pseudomonadati; phylum Pseudomonadota; class Gammaproteobacteria; order Oceanospirillales; family Halomonadaceae; genus Larsenimonas; species Larsenimonas rhizosphaerae. Next base: position 608,249 of record NZ_JAPIVE010000001.1, on the reverse strand, counting down.
TCTGCGACTTCGGAGGCCAGCTCGCGAAAGTTCTTGGTACTGACACGAGCTGTACGCATCAAGCCAAGCTTGTGCTTGATCAGTGGGTGATCGATTTCATGTACGCTCATGCGGCGTCCTCTTTAGATATATTTGACGTTAGTATCATGCATAAACGAGATCATGTCCGTGCCGTTCATGCTGTAGTGGCCGTATCGGGCACTGTCGGCAACCGCCAGTCCACTGGCGCAATACCATGCTCAGTCAGAAACTGATTGGCTTTTGAAAAATGCCGGCACCCAAGAAAGCCGCGATGGGCCGACAACGGTGAGGGGTGCGGTGCATGAAGCACGAGGTGTTTCTCCTGATCAACAAAGGCAGCCTTTTTCTGGGCATAGCTGCCCCACAGTATGAACACCACGTGATCACACATTTGGTTGACAGTGTCGATCGCCTGATCGGTAAAGGTTTCCCACCCCTGATTTCGATGCGAAGCAGCCTGCCCCTGCTCTACAGTCAGCACACTATTGAGCATCAGCACCCCCTGCCGGGCCCAGGCTTCCAGAAAGCCATGATTGACCGGCTCGAAATCAACCGCATCCGCCTGCAATTCCTTATAGATATTGACCAGCGACGGTGGCACCCGGACACCTGGCCGCACGGAAAAGCATAATCCATGTGCCTGACCCGGGCCGTGATAAGGATCCTGTCCGAGGATAACAACCTTGACCTGATCAAGCGGCGTAAGGTGAAAGGCATCAAACCAGTGAGCGGAATGCGGATAGATCACCTTGCGAGCCTCTTTCTCTTCGGCCAGAAAATGGCGAAGCGCTTGCATGTAAGGCTTTTCCAGCTCATCTCCAAGATGGCGCTTCCAGCTCGGCGGCAGCGGGTTGGGCATGACTCAGGACTCCGGCTCACCATGCTGGCGAGACACCAGCGGCTCGATATAGGAAAGCCCCATATCCCAGGGAAACTGAATCCAGGTATCCTGCCCCACGTCTTCAAGGCAATAATCCACCAGCGGCTTGCCTTCGGGCTTGGCATAAATGGTGGCAAAAAAGGCACGGGGCAGCATGTCACGTACCGCGCGAGCGGTCTTGCCGGTGTCCACAAGGTCATCGATCAGCAGCCAGCCGTCACCATCATGGTCGATGCCTTTCAGTACCTGAAGGCCGCCCTGATCCATATGGTCATAGCTTTTGATGCATATGGTATCGATCAACCGGACATCAAGTTCGCGCGCAACCAGAGCTGCCGGTATCAACCCGCCCCGCGTAATGGCAATAATCCCCTTGAAAGAGGTTTGCCGGGCCAGCAATCCATGGCAAAGAGCGCGTACATCACGATGCAGGCGATCCCATGAAATAGTCAGGTGTGCTTGATAACGTTCAGTACTCATGGACACTCCGCGCCAATGTATCTGTCATGACAATTACTTTTACTCACTTTCCAGAAAACTGCATACCGCAAAGACGTTGTGGCCTTCTTCACGAATCCTGCGGGACCCACCCAGCTCGGGAAGATCGACAATCGTGGCGGTTTCCACCACCTGTCCACCACTGCGCTGTATCAGTTTGGCCGCTGCCAGCATGGTGCCGCCGGTGGCGATCAAATCGTCCATCACAAGGATTCGATCCCCTTTCTGAAAGGCATCAGAGTGCAGTTCAACCGATGAATGGCCATACTCCAGCGAGTAGGTTTCACTGATGGTCTTGAACGGCAACTTGCCTTTCTTTCGTACCGGTACAAAGCTGCAGCCCAGCTCATATGCCAGTGGCGCGCCGATAATGAAGCCACGCGCATCGATCGCAGCAATCGCATCCAGATCAAGCTCCTGATAGCGATGTACAAAACTGTCAATCAGTTTCCTGAAGGCCGAACTGTTCTGCAAAAGCGGCGTAATATCGCGGAAATTGACACCTTCCTGCGGCCAGTCAGGCACGGTACGAATCACCGACTTGATGTAGTCACCGTAAATACTCATTCGTCGAGCACCTTCCCTATATCGATCCATACCGGATGAAAAACCGAGCATACTACCCAAAACGGGCGTTTTAATCGAGCCGATCAAACCATACTGCGTGTCTTGAGCACTCGCTCAACGGTTTCCACGATCGCCTGAGTCTGAGGATCAATTTCAATATTGACCTCATCCCCCATTTCCTTGTCAGCCAGCGTGGTACGCGCCATCGTTTCCGGAATCAAATTGACGCAAAAGGCGCCTTCACGCAGCGCTCCCACGGTCAGGCTGATGCCATCAATACCAATATATCCCTTGTCCAGAATAAAGCTCTGAAATCCGTCCGGCACACTAAACCAGATACGGAGGTTATTGGGCGCCACATCCAGCTCGGTGATGGTGGCACGACATGAAATATGTCCGGACATCAAATGCCCTCCGATATCCTCACCGAATCGAGCCGCGCGTTCGACATTGAGAAGATGACCAGGCTCGCACTTTTCAAGTGTCGTCAGGTGCAGCGTTGCCCGCATCAGATCAAATGTGACTATCGCCCCATTCATCGATGTCACGCTGAGGCAGCATCCATCAACCGACACCGATGCCCCGAGCTCCAGACCCTCCAGCATATGCTCCGGCAGGCGCAGGCCAAGCCGGGAAAGTCCGGGCAGCAACTCAACGCTCACTACCTCGGCACATCCTTGAACGATTCCTGTAAACATCGCACTCTTCCCCGCATGTTTTTGAATAAGGCCTATCCACGTATCCGGCCAGTGACCGCCCTTTAGCCCACTACAACCGTGTATACTTGCCATTCTGCCACGCGTTGACAGGGCGAGACGAGCCTCCTAAGATTGCGCTCCAATTTTAGCGCCGATTTGTACCTGGATTGCGGGGCGCATTATCAAATACTGCTAAAAGGGTGTGTCCAGCGTTGAGCCACCCTTCACGGGTGGCTTTTTTTATGCTCAAACACCCATTCAAGAACAGGGTTTCCCTCAGGCACCATGATACGACTTGAACATCTCAGTAAATTCTATGGCTCCGGCCAATCAGCGGTTGCTGCCCTGCAGGATGTGGAGCTTCACGTCCCCGAAGGAAGTATTACAGGCGTCATTGGAGTATCCGGAGCGGGCAAAAGCACCCTGATCCGCTGCGTCAATCTTCTTGAACGCCCCACCAGCGGCAAGGTATGGGTTGACGGTCAGGATCTGACCTGCCTCGATGAACAGGGCCTTAGAAAGGCACGCCACGATATTGGAATGATATTTCAGCATTTCAATTTGCTGGATTCCCGTACGGTCTACCGCAATATCGCCTTTCCTCTGGAACTCATGGGACTCAACAAGGCGGCAATCCAGCAGCGCATTACGCCCCTGCTTGAGCTGACCGGCCTGACCGACAAGCGTGACAACTATCCATCAGCGCTTTCCGGTGGGCAGAAACAGCGTGTAGCCATTGCACGAGCGCTGGCGAGTCGACCCAAGGTACTGCTGTGCGATGAAGCAACATCAGCGCTTGACCCTCAGACAACAACTTCGATTCTTGAATTATTGCGTGAGATCAACCAGGAACTGGGGCTGACAATCCTGCTGATTACACATGAGATGGAAGTCGTTAAATCGATCTGCGACAGCGTGGCACTGATCAGTGATGGGCGTCTGGTGGAAACCTCTCGTGTCGGCCCCTTCTTTACGCGGCCGGGTACCGAGCTGGGGCGCGCCTTTCTGGAAGACTTTCTGCGTATCGAGCCGCCACGCTCCCTGCGCGAACGCCTGGAAAGCAGCGCGCCGGATAAACCTCACCCCATCGTCAGGCTGGTCTTCAACGACGAGAATGTCTCTTCACCGCTGATCTCGCAGCTGGCACGAGAATTCGAACTCGACATCAGCATCCTGCAGGCAAGAATCGAAGACATTCAGGGCCACACTCTGGGGCTGATGATCGCCGAATTCAGAGGCAGTCCTGACCAGATTCAAACAGCACTCGCCCACCTTGAATCCATGCAACTGACCACGGAGGTACTGGGATATGTCGAGTAGCATGATGACATTGATTGGCCAGGCAACACTGCAGACCCTTTACATGGTACTGATCAGCGGGCTGATTTCCGGCGTACTGGGACTGGCGCTGGGGCTGGCTCTTTATACCACTCGTCCGGGCCGCTTCCTGGCATGCCCACCGGCCTTTTTAATCATCAGTGCCATCGTTAATATCGGGCGCTCCATTCCCTTCATCATTCTCATGGTTGCCATCGTTCCCTTTACGCGACTGATCGCCGGCACCTCCATCGGTACCAATGCGGCAATGGTTCCCCTGACAATCGCTGCCATTCCCTTTGTTGCTCGCCTGATCGAGGGTGCGCTCAACGAGATCCCCTCCGGATTGATCGAGGCAGCCCAGGCAATGGGGGCATCCCCCTGGCAGATAATGACCAAGGTTCTGATTCCCGAGGCAAAGGGTGGCATCATTACCAGCTTCACCATTACTGCAGTGACGCTGATCAGCTATTCCGCCATGGCAGGTGCAGTGGGTGGCGGCGGCCTGGGCGATGTCGGCATTCGATACGGCTACAATCGCTTCGAACCCGTCATCATGCTTATCACCGTGGCCATTCTGGTGATCATGGTCCAGGGCATCCAGACACTGGGTGATCAACTGGTCAAAAAGGCCAGTCATAAGTAGAAGGCGGCAAGCCTTCACCTTTTTACTCGCAGGGAGAGTACTTACTATGCGTTTTCCACTTCGTTCCATGGCACTGGCTGCCGTTACGCTTGGCACCATGACCCTTGCAGGCTGTGGCGGCGATACCGCCAGCGATGACAATGTTGTCAAGGTCGGCACCATGGCCGGCCCCGAAACCAGTGTCATGGAAGCGGCCAAAAAGGTAGCCAAGGAAAAGTACGATCTCGATGTTCAGATTGTTGAATTCACGGACTACAACTCGCCCAATGCGGCGCTGGCTGATGGCAGCCTTGATGCCAATGCCTATCAGCACAAGCCCTACCTTGAAAACATGGTCAACGACCGTGGTTATGACTTCGCCATTGCCGGTAACACCTTTGTGTATCCTATCGGAGCCTATTCCAAGAAATATTCCGATATCAATGATATCCCGGAGGGTGCCACGGTAGCTCTGCCCAATGATCCATCCAACGAAGGGCGCACCCTGATCCTGATGGACAAGGAAGGCCTGCTGACGCTGAAGGACAACACGAACCTCAACGCCACGCCGATGGATATCGAAAAGAATCCGCATGACTACCAGTTCCGCGAAATAGACGCTGCTCAGCTGCCACGCACCCTGGATGACGTGGACATGGCCTTCATCAACAGCACCTATTCACAACCTGCTGGCCTGCCACTTAGCAGCGCACTGATTCGTGAAGGCGCAGACTCGCCCTACGTCAACCTGATCGTTGTTCGCAAGGGCGATGAGAACAGTGAAAAGATCAAGCATCTGGTAGAAGCCTATCAGACAGATACTGTTGTCGAGAAAGCGAAGGAACTCTTCCAGGGCGGCGCGGTTGCCGGCTGGAAGTAAGCCTTTAAATTCGAAAAAATGACCAGGCCTGCCTGGTCATTTTTTATTGTAAAGGGAAAGAGTCATGTCTTATGCCATGATGGAAAAGCAACTTGCCGCGCTGCTTGATACCACTGACGTTACTACCAATGCTGCCCAAATGAGCGCTTTCCTGTTTCAGGAGCTCAAAGACGTAAACTGGGTTGGCTTTTATATTCAACGAGAGCCCCGCATTTTGAGGCTGGGTCCCTTTCAGGGCAAACCGGCCTGCAACCCAATACCGTTCGATCAGGGCGTATGCGGGAAGGCTGCTCGCACCCTGACAACGCAACGCGTTGCCGATGTGCATGACTTCCCTGGCCATATTGCATGTGATGCCGCATCACGCTCGGAGCTGGTGATCCCCATCACACTCGAAAGCGGGCTTTGGGGAGTACTGGACATTGACAGCCCTGAACCTGACCGTTTTTCTGAAGAAGATGCTGCCGGCATCGAAGCCCTGTGCCGCGTATTTATACAGCAGACAGCCTTTATTTCCTGAGCAGAAAAAAGGGCGCCCTCAAGCGCCCTTTCCTTTTGAGAGTACTCACGGCGCAAGCTGGCAGGCATCAATGGATGAGAAACAGGATCCTCCCGTAAAATGACCAGAGTCCCACATCACCTGCCAAAGAGTCACAAATGTTGCAGTGCGGGCATTTTCATCACACGGCACGCCAGCTTCGCCAATCGGACAAGCCAATCGGCATGACATCAAATCATGCGCTTCCACCGGTTTTTTGCCATCGTCACCGGCAATGCATTGCAGCCTGCCTTCCCAGCTCTACATTTCACCTTCAGATGAGCTGATAACCCCGTCATTCCCGCACGCACTACTACTGCCGTTCTGGATGGCGTGTTCAACAGGTAAACGAGCTATCACCTGCCCGGATCCTGTCATGACGCCACCAATGCGGTTATCGCATCTTTCATCCGAGAAAATACTGACCCATCCATGAATACAGTAATTGGCACAGGCCGTATTATTGAAAAACTGCTGATAATTATCCGCGCTGATACAACTACCATCTTCGGCACCATTACGGCATTCCCACCAGTTACCCTGAAAGTAGCAGTCATGCACCGCCCGCCCATGAATGCCCTTGCCGGAAACATGTTCAAAGCTGTTGTCTACAAAATTCCAACCAACAAGCTCACCTTCAGCCACAATACAGTCATGCACACACTGGAACCTGTTACGGATAAAGCGACCTGCCATACAAGTGACAGCGCCAGTAATGCGGATAGCCATGCCCGTACGAGTAAAGATGTTATCAACAAGACTGACTTCACCCCCATCCGGCATGACAACAGCTTCCTTGAAGGAGTTGAAGGTACAATCCTTGATGACATTGCCGTAACCCAGTAAATGCAGCCCGCCTCCCTTTTGATTACAGCCATCGAAGGCAATACCCTGTACGCTCCCGCCCACATTAATGAACATCGGGCCATCAAGGCCTATACCTGCTACCACATTTGAATAGGCAGACCGCTGACCAAACTCATCACACGCCCCACCTAAAAGGCTGACATGGCCAACAAGATCCACGCTTTGCCCTATCCTGTAAAAGCCCTCATGAGGAACAACCACAGTGCGAGCTTCCTCGTCGGCCACTGCTGCTATGAAGGCAGGAGCACTATCCTTCTCGCCTGATGGATCTGCCCCCCAATTCAGAATATTCCCCCGTTCATGGTGCTCTAAAAGGCGCTTCCAGCGGCATCCCTTGCGAGAGACAATCACAAGACCATTGTCATCCCCGCTGGATGTGTCATCGGAAGCCACAAATCGCCCACCACCGTGGCAGAAGTAGGTGTGATAAAGCACTTGCACCACCTGACCGTCCAACAACGGTTCATAGGCGCGCAGCGCCTCGATGTGCTCGATCGTAACAATCGTGTCGAATGCAGTCTGATCAGTCACGAGCGCCCCTCAGGTAATTACTTGAAACAGGAAAATGCAAAAGAATGAATCGATGCTTAAATCCATAGTTTTAACAAACCAGCACTTTTCTGCCTTTAATACTGCGGGTTTCCGAGAGGCTTACACCCCGCACCGCGATTAATAGCGGTCTGCAACTTGTGGAAGGGGTTAAAAACAAAAAAAGCCCGATCCATAAGGATCGGGCTTTTAATATTCTGGTAGGACCGAGCGGATTTGAACCGCTGACCTCCACGATGTCAACGTGGCGCTCTAACCAACTGAGCTACGGTCCTTCACTTGTCATTACTTCCAGCATGGTAGGACCGAGCGGATTTGAACCGCTGACCTCCACGATGTCAACGTGGCGCTCTAACCAACTGAGCTACGGTCCTGCTGCCGGGTCATGCCCAAGTAACGATGCGCTATTCTACGGATTTTTTCTTTTCATGCAACCGTTTAGCGCAAAATAATCACATCAGTTGCATCCACATGTAGGCACCAATGCACGCACCGAGTACAGGACCCACAATTGGCACCCAGGCATAGCCCCATCCGGATGCGCCCTTGCCTGCAATGGGAAGTATGGCATGGGCAAGTCGCGGCCCGAGATCACGTGCAGGATTGATCGCATAACCGGTAGGGCCACCCAGCGACAGACCGATTGCCCATACAAGCCCGCCCACAAGAAACGGCAGCATACCGCCAGCGATATCACCGGCACTTACAATCGCCCCGATCCCCACGATCAGTGCAATCGTGCCGATGACTTCACTGATGATATTGCCGACCGGATGGTTGATCGCCGGTGCCGTACAGAAAACGGCCTGCTTGAGTCCGGGATCATCGGTTACCTTCCAGTGAGGCAGATACATCAGCCAGACCAGCACACCACCGGCAAAACACCCGGCTATCTGGGCCAGAATGAAACCACCCACAACGGCCGGATCCGTATACATGCCCATGACCCACTTCGCTACGGTTACCGCCGGATTGATATCAGCGCCCGGCGATCCCATCGCATTGGCCACAAAGACCGCCACCATGACCGCCAGCCCCCAGCCCGTGGCAATCACCATCCATCCTCCATCCTTTCCTTTCGAGCGCTGCAGCAGCACGTTCGCTACTACCCCATCGCCGAAGAGAATCAATGTCATGGACCCAAAAAACTCACCTATAAACGCATGCATGAAGCTCGCCCCTTTTTTTAATTATAAGGCCGCTGGCACGCCTGGGTCGGCGTGCCGAACCAAATTGGAAGGTTGCTCAGTCGTTATGGTCTGATTTGACGCGAGCCACCGCATCAAGCCAACCGTCATAGAGCTTTTCACGGCGGTCTTCGGGCAGACGAGGTGTAAATGACCGATCCTTGTGCCACAGGGTGGCGATCTCTTCGAGCGAGTCGTACCAGCCCAGCCTGAGACCGGCCAGATAGGCCACGCCCAGTGCAGTGGTTTCAAGTACAGTGGGACGATCAACCTGAACCCCCAAGATGTCGGATAAAAACTGCATGACCCAGTTGTTGCTTACCATGCCACCGTCTACACGCAACGTGTCAGTGGAGGCCTTGACGTCACGGTTCATGCATTCCTGCAGGTCACGCGTCTGATAGCACACGGACTGCAGGCCGGCCGCCACCAATTCAGGAATACCTGAATTGCGGTTCAGACCGAAAATGGCCCCGCGTGCATTGGGATCCCAGTGAGGCGCACCCAACCCGGTAAAGGCAGGCACCAGATAAACACCATGATCTTCACTGGTTGCACGGGCCAGCTTCTCGGTCTCGGAAGCATTGGAAAACAGCTTCAGGCCGTCACGGAGCCACTGAATGGTGGCACCAGCCATGAAAATACTGCCCTCCATCGCATAAGTAACCTTGCCATCGATACGATAGCCTACCGTGCTCAACAACTTGTTATGAGACGTTTCGGAGTGCTCACCGGTGTTCATGATCATGAAGCAGCCGGTACCGTACGTACTCTTGACCATACCAGGTTCAAAGCATGTCTGGCCGATCAGTGCTGCCTGCTGATCACCAGCCACCCCGGCAATGGGAAGACTCGCGCCCAGCAACTGTGCTTCGCTGCGTCCAAAGTCATCGCTGCAATCCATGACCTCTGGCAGCATCGACTCGGGCACACCAAACAGATCAAGCAGCTCCTTGTCCCAGGTCTGATCATGAATGTTGAACAGACAGGTGCGTGACGCATTGGTGGCATCGGTACGATGAACCGCCCCGCCTGTCAGTTTCCAGATCAGGTAACAATCGACGGTGCCGAAAAGCAGATCGCCCTTTTCAGCCCGCTCGCGAGCGCCGTCCACATTATCAAGAATCCACCGCACCTTCGTGGCCGAGAAATACGGATCGATCAACAGACCGGTCTTGGCCTGAATCATATCCGTATGGCCCGCATCACGAAGGGATCGGCAATAATCACCGGTACGGCGATCCTGCCAGACGATGGCGTTATAAACGGCTTCACCGGTATTCTTGTCCCAGATCAGCGTTGTTTCGCGCTGATTGGTAATACCGATACCAGCCACGGAATGAACCGTCTTGCCACTGTTGGTAATGGCCTGCTTGACGGTCCTGAGTGTGGATCCCCATATATCATCGGGATGATGCTCTACCCAGCCACTATTGGGAAAATGCTGCGGAAATTCTTCCTGCGCAAGGGAAACAATATTCCCTCCCTTGTCGAACAGAATAGCGCGAGAACTGGTAGTGCCCTGATCTATAGCTAGTATTAATGAAGTCATACGGGGATCCTTGATAGCGACAAAGACATGTTCACTTATTTTCGATTCCGAACATTGGCTACAGTACTGGCTCGCCTCGCTGAATAACAAACAAAATATGTCTCATTGTCGTTAGACATTGGTATCGTCAAGACACGCCTTACTACAACAGGTATGTAATCCCCGGAACACGCAGATCAGCACAATCAGGTAAGGAAGCGCGTGAAATGGCACAGTTGAAACGTCAGACCGAGATGGTCAATCTGATCGAACAGCAGAAGTACGTCAGCATCGAACAGCTGACAGCCCGCTTTGATGTCACCCCGCAGACACTGCGACGAGATCTCAATGCGCTGGCCGAGCGCGGCCTGATTCGCCGCGTACACGGCGGTGCCGGTGCCGTTGAATCAAGCACGGTGAATACTGCCTACACGACGCGCAAGACCCAGCACTACAATGAAAAGAAGGCGATCGCGGAAGCGCTGGCAGCCTGCATCCCCGATCGCAGCTCACTGTTCATCAATATCGGCACCAGCACCGAGCTTGTGGCTGAAGCGCTATTGAATCATCAGGGACTGGAGATAATCACCAACAACCTCAACGTCGCCGCCATGCTGCACAAGAAGGAGGACTTCAACGTAATCGTCGCGGGTGGCGTCGTCAGATCACGAGACGGCGGCATCATCGGAGAGGCAGCCATCGACTTCATCAATCAGTTCAAGGTCGACTTTGGCATCATTGGTATCAGCGGCATAGATCAGGATGGCGATCTGCTTGAATTCGACTATCAGGAAGTACGAGTTGCCCAGGCCATTATCAATAACTCCCGCAATGTGTTTCTCACGGCAGATCACTCGAAGTTCATGCGCAATGCCGTAGTACGCCAGGCCCATATCAGCCAGATCACAGCGCTTTTTACCGACCAGCACCCCCCTGAATCCCTGTGCAGGATCATGGAGCAGCATGATGTCCGCCTGACCATAGCCACACCGGCAATATAGGCCAAAGACCTATTGATGTTCGAACGAACATCAATTATGTTCTATTCCGAACATTCGTGGACAGCCGCTCCAACGCGCGTCCATGTACACCTATTTTTCGGCGGAGAACGTCATGTCAGATCAGGCAACGCCCTTATTGGACCTCTATGTCATCGGCGGAGGGATCAACGGCACGGGCATCGCATGCGATGCAGCAGGACGCGGCATGACTGTAGGCCTGTGTGAACAGGCAGACCTGGCCAGCGCGACGTCCTCCGCATCCAGCAAATTGATTCACGGCGGCCTGCGCTACCTGGAACATTACGAATTCAGGCTGGTGCGTGAAGCATTGCACGAGCGTGAAGTGCTGCTTAAAAAAGCCCCGCACATTGTATGGCCGATGCGTTTCATCCTGCCCCACCAGCCCCATCTGCGCCCCGCATGGATGCTGCGTGCAGGTCTGTTCCTTTATGACCATCTGAGCCACCGCGACAGCCTGCCCAGCGCCAAGAAAATCAAGTTTGGCCCGGATACACCGCTGATCCCGGCCATCACCACGGGATTCGAATATTCGGACTGTTGGGTTGATGATGCGCGCATGGTCGTACTGAACGCACTTCAGGCTCAGGAAAAGGGCGCTGAAATTCTGGTACGCACCCGGTGTGAAGCCGCCACGGTCAACAGCGATGGCCACTGGGAGCTGACCCTGAAAAATACCCTGAGCGGCGAGACGATAACACGTCGCGCGAAGGCTCTGGTTAACGCAGCCGGGCCGTGGGTGGAGTCCTTTATCAAGAAGGGAACCAGCCGCAAGCCGCGTTACGGCATAAAGATGATCAAGGGAAGTCACCTGGTCACCAAACGCATCAATACAGATGACCGGGCCTATATTCTTCAAAATGAAGATAATCGGATTGTTTTTGTCCTGCCCTACCAGAACGATTACAGCCTGATCGGCACCACGGACGTTGCTTATGAAGGCGATCCTTCCAAGGTGGTTATCAGCGAGGAAGAAACCAGCTACCTCCTGAAGGTATTGAACAGTCACTTCCGTGCCGAGATCACTGAAGATGATGTGGTCACCAGCTATTCCGGCGTGCGCCCGCTGTGTGATGACGAATCTGACGATCCCTCAGCCATGACTCGGGATTACACACTGCATCTGGACACTGAAAACGCACCGCTGCTGTCAATCTTCGGTGGCAAGATCACGACGTTCCGCAAGCTGTCTGAAGCCACCATGAAGGAACTATCACCCTACTTCCCGAAGATGAAGGAAAGCTGGACGGCAGAGGCTGTCATGCCTGGCGGGAACATCGAAAGTCGTGCAGCGTATGCACGAACACTCAAGAGCCAGTACCCGTTCCTGACGGAGGAACAGGCATCTCGCTACGCGTCAAGCTACGGCCGCCTGTGCGAGATCTTCCTTGAGAAGGTTAAAAGTCAGGATGAGATGGGGCAGGATTTTGGTGCCGGCATGACGGCCTGCGAAGTGGACTACCTGATGGACCATGAGTGGGCCAGAGAGCTTGAAGATGTCATCTGGCGCCGAACCAAAATGGATCTGCGTTTGAACGCAGCGGAAAAGAAAGTGCTCGAAAGTTATATCGATGCCCGTTGCGCCGATTACAGAAACAGCACTGCGTCCGCTGAAAGCACAACGTCCTGAGACTCATGCAGCATGAAAAAAGCCCCGAAAGGGGCTTTTTTCATGCCGGGTACAGGGCAGTTACTGAAGACCGCCATCGGTCAGACGTGCCGGGTCCAGATAACGCTCAAGCTCTTCTCGTGACAGCTCTGTCTCTTCTTCTGCCACGTCAATGATGGGACGGCCATTTTGATAGGCTTTTTTGGCAACCTTTGCCGCAGCATCGTAACCAATGACCGGATTGAGCGCCGTCACCAGAACCGGATTTTTTGATAACGGCGATTCAATGTTGTCTCGGCGCACATTAAAGGTCGCAATGGCCTTGTCCGCCAGCAGGCGCGAAACATTACTCAACAACGTCATGGATGAAAGTACATTGTGCGCCATCAACGGCAACATCACATTAAGCTGGAAATTTCCGGACTGCCCGGCAACGGTGATGGCAGCATCATTTCCTATTACCTGAGCAGCTACCTGAGCCGCGGACTCGGGGATAACCGGGTTCACCTTGCCCGGCATGATGGAGCTTCCCGGCTGCAATGCCTCCAGCTCGATTTCGCCCAGTCCGGCCAGAGGGCCGGAGTTCATCCAGCGCAGATCATTACTGATTTTCATCAGAGCACAGGCAAAAGCCTTCAAATGGCCGGAAAGCTCTACCGTGGCGTCCTGAGACCCCAGCCCGGCAAAGAAGCTATCCGCGGGTGAATACTCAAGTCCGGTCTGCTCGCTCAATTCGGCGGCCACACGGCCTGCAAACTCTGGATGGGCATTTATCCCTGTTCCAACCGCCGTACCGCCCTGGGCAATACGCAACAGGCGTTTCTGAACATCTTTCAGACGCTCCACCGACTGCTGGACCTGAGCGGACCAGGCGCCCAGCTCCTGACTCATGCGTACCGGCATGGCATCCATCAAATGCGTACGGCCGGTCTTGACAACGTCATCCAGTGAAGCCGCCTTGTCATCAATGACCGACTTCAAATGCGCCAGTGCCGGCAACAGGGATTGGTGAAGCGCAAGTGAAGCAGACACATGCAGCGCTGTCGGAATGGTGTCATTACTGCTTTGCCCCATGTTGACGTGATCATTTGGATTGACACTCAACGCATCGGTAGAGGCCAGATGAGACAGCACTTCATTTACATTCATGTTGGTCGATGTGCCGGAGCCGGTCTGAAAGACATCGACGGGAAACTGATCCGTGTGCTTGCCGGCAAGCAACGTATCAGCCGCCTTGATGATGGCATTGGCACGAGCATCATCAAGTAGCTCAAGATCCAGATTAGCCTGGGCAGCAGCCCGTTTTACGCGGGCTACGGCCTGAATGAAGGCAAAGGGCAGTGGCTGTCCGCTCACCGGGAAATTATTGATCGCACGCTGGGTCTGCGCGCCATACAGTGCGGATTCAGGAACCTCAAGTTCCCCCATGCTGTCACGCTCGGTGCGTGTATTGGCCATGATCTATTCTCCCGTACAATGAAGGTACATCGCGTGTCGGCCCTAGGATAGACCGAATACGGGAAGCATGCCGAAAAGTATAATTCGTCTCATTTGCAAATGGAGTCATTATGTGGAAACAGGACACGCTTGAGCTGCGGCCCAGAAAACGTGGCTTTCATCTCATTACATCAGAGGTGATCGATTTCCTGCCGGAGCTACGCAAGCTGAAGGTGGGCCTGCTTCATCTGCAGCTGCTGCATACCTCTGCCTCATTGACCCTGAACGAGAATGCAGACCCGGACGTGCGTCATGACATGGAGGCATTCATCAATGATCGAATTCCCGGCAACCTGCCCTACTTTCGCCACACACTGGAAGGCGACGACGATATGCCAGCCCATATCAAGGCCAGTTTCCTTGGAACGGAACTGACACTGGCGGTACGAAACGGTGGACTGGCAACCGGTACCTGGCAGGGAATCTGGCTGGGAGAACACCGCGACCACGGCGGGTCAAGGAGGCTGATGCTGACGCTTAACGGTGAATGAGCCAGCACAACGCGTACACACCACTGGGCCGTCCCTACGGACGGCCCAGTGGTGTAGTACTGAAGAAGCCAACGCGCTAACCACCTGCCCGACGCGTTTGCTTCCACCGGTCAAACATGACCGCCAGCAACAGGATCGCTCCTCGTACGAGATACTGATAAAACGTGGGAACATTCAAAAGCCCCATGGCATTTTGCACACAGCCCATGATCAATACACCCACCAGCACACCGGTGATCGAGGCCACACCGCCCGAGAGGGAAACTCCCCCCAGCACGCAGGCTGAAATCACTGCAAGCTCAAGCCCCTGTGAAGTATTGGGATCACCCAGCCCCATGCGGGACGTCAATAGCACACCTGCGATACCAGCGATCAGCCCCTGCAGGGCAAATACCGTAATCTTCAACTTGCGTACGTTCACCCCGGCCAGACTCGCTGCCTCGGCGTTGCCACCGGTAGCCAGCGTATTGCGGCCGAAGCTTGTCATGTTGAGGATAACCCCGAAGACGATGAAACAGGCAATCATCGTCCACACCGGTAACGTCAACCCAAGAAATGCTGCACTGCCAAGATCAAAGAATTCCGGCACGGTAATCATGACCGCATCACCACCTGACGTGATGTAAGCCAGACCGCGCACGAACTCCATGGCTGCCAGAGTGGCAATCAGCGAATTGATTCCAAACCGGGCTACCACAAAACCATTGAAGGCACCGACGGCCGCACCAGCGGCAATCCCACCCATGACCCCGATCGTGACACTGCCACTGGCCGAGGTTACGACCGCAGCGACCACCCCTGCCAAAGCCACTATAGAGGCTACCGATAGATCTACCTCCCCCAGGGCCAGAACCATCATCATGGTGGTGGCAATGGAGCCAATCAGCGTGACCGAAAGCAACAGACCTACAATGTTACGGCCGGTCAGGAAGTCCGGCACGAATATGGCCAGCCCTGCAAACAGCAATACAAATACTGCAATAAGCCCGGAAGTATCCAGCAGGGTACGAAGTGGCTTGGGCAAACCACTTCGGGCAGGTTCTACTGGCGCCATGGAGGCTATCTTGTCCTGAGACATGGGTTATCCCTTTGTTAGAATAAGGCTCTTGACTGGTTGTATGAGCTGAATCAGGCGGGCAGTGCCAGCCCCAGAAGCCGCTCTGGTGTGGCCTGCTCACGAGGGATGATCTCCAGCAACTCCCCGCCTCTCATGACCCCAATTCGGTCGCAAATCGAACTTACCTCGGCCAGATCGCTTGAAATCACCAGAACACTTTTGCCCTGCTCCGCCAGATCATAGAGCAACGAATAGATGTCTCGTCGCGCCCCGACATCGATGCCGCGGGTTGGCTCATCCATGACAAAAAGATCAATATCTTCGGACAGCCAGCGAGCCAGAATTACCTTTTGCTGGTTGCCTCCGGAGAGGTTCGCAATAGGCGTTCGAGGCCCGGGCGTCTTGATACTGAGCTCCTGGATGTATTTCAGTGTGTTCTCCGTTTCCCGACGCGGGTGACGAAACAGGCCAAGGCGCTTGAAGAAGCGACGACAGCTGATATTGAGATTGTCGGATACACTGGCTACCGGAAAAATACCCTGTGTCTTGCGATCTTCCGGGCACATGGCAATACCGGCCCGAATCGCCGCCTGAGCCGATTCAAAGCGGCAGGCCGCCCCCTTGAATACCACGGCCCCTTCACTGGCATGCTCAGCCCCACAGACCAGTCGCATCAGCTCACTGCGCCCCGCCCCGACCAGCCCGAACAGCCCCAGCACTTCACCGCGGCGGATATCCAGACTGGCAGGCGCGGTAACGCCGCGCCCCTTGATACCGTCCAGACGAAGCAGTACATCTCCCTGTTCACGGGGGCGATAGCCATACACATCATTGATGTCACGCCCTACCATCTCGCTGACCAGCGCATCGTGATCGAGGCCTTCCAGCGTGTCGTGGGTGCGAATATGGCGACCATCACGAAATACCGTGACGGCATCGCACATCTCAAAGACTTCTTCCATTCGGTGGGTGACATAAAGCACCACCTTCCCCTCGTCACGAAGGCGGGCCACAATCCGCTTGAGATGACGCGTTTCCTGAACGGACAGTGAACTGGTGGGCTCGTCAAAGGCGATGATGCGGGCATTGCGCAGCAGTGCCCGACCGATTTCAATCATTTGCTGCTGACCAACAGACAGCTCTCGCACCCTGGTGGACGGGTGAAGCTTGCCCTCCCCGAGCTCCTCCAGAATGGCCAGCGCCTTGTCACGCAAACGCCGCCGATCCACAAACCCGTGATGGGCAGGCAGCTGACCCATCAACAGGTTTTCTGCCACCGACAGATTCGGCGCCAGCGTCAACTCCTGATAGATGATGGCAATACCGCTCTTGAGGGCTTCGCGGGCATTGCTGAACGCGTACGACTCGCCCCCTATATAAAGACAGCCTTCGGACAATCGGTTTACGCCACTCAACACCTTGAGCAGCGTTGACTTTCCGGCCCCATTTTCCCCCATCAGGGCATGCACCTGCCCCTCATGAGCAGAGAAGCTGACACCATCAAGAGCCTTTACACCGGGAAACTCTACCGTGACGTTTTCAACACGCAGATATGCATCCGTCATGAACCTACTCCCACTTCATGTAATGCCCGGTGGCAGACCAGGCCCCGTATCACAGCCCGAGGTCAGCACGCACCTGTTCCCAGTTATCACGGGTCATCAGCGTACCGGTGGTTTCAGTATTGTCCCGGGGCTTTTCTCCCTCCTTGATCCAGGTGTACAGATTGTCGGCAGTCTGACGGCCATGCATGGTTGAGCTGACAGCCATCGTGCCGTAGAAGCCGGTAGGTTTCTGGCGAGAAAATTCGGCAAAGGCCGCACCGGAGCCATTGATACCCACTCCGATCACCTGATCAGGCGACAGACCATACTGTTCGCTGGCACGTACGCCACCCAATACGCTTTCTTCATTCAGCGCATAGATCACCCAGTGATCGAAATCACCATGCTTGGAAAAAATGGGGGATGCGGCGGCAAAGGCGCTGCTGGTATCCGTATTCTGCTGAGGGGCATCATAGATATTGCCTTCGACAAATCCGGACGCCAGCAAGGCCTGGGTCGCGCCATCAGTGCGCTCCTTGGCAGTAGGCAGCTCATAATTGCTGATACGCAGCGCCGCGACGGTCTCAGGATCCCATCCGCGCGCCTTCATTTCTGCTGCAATCGCCTCACCGACCTGCTGCCCGATCTTGTACCCGGACATGCCAAGATGCGGCACGGAGGCAATGGGCTCGCCATCCGAACCGACAAAACGATCATCGACCGTAACCACCTTCATGCCATACCGTTCAGCCCGGTTGACGATGGCCGGCCCAAGACGAACGTCCGGCGGGCAAATGACAAACCCCTGCGCCCCCTGAGAATGCAGATTATCAATGGCGCTCAATACCTGCTGACCATCCTCACCGGCAAGCCGTACGACTGAAAAGCCCTTTTCCTCGCCCAGCTGACTGGCCGCCTTCTGCTCATTGATGAACCAGGCCTGCTCGGGTTTTTTAACGATAAACCCGATTTTCACATCATCCTGCGCCTGGGCGGCACTCAAGCCTGCGCCCAGACTGATACCCAGCGTCAAAAAGGAAGTGGTAATAAAGCGAATCATTGGCAATCTCCGGCCCAGAGAGGCTCAGTTGTTATTGGCAGGAAAATACAGAAAGTTCATGTCACGACATTAATCTGCAAAGTGATAACCGACTAATAGCGTTTAGGCCTGCTACCCATATCATTTCTGATATCAATGAAGTGCAAGACCATACTCGGTGCGTACAGGGGCGCAGGAAGGAAATTCCGGGCTATGACTAAAGTTGCTTTCGACTTACGCGAAAGTTCTATCAGCAGCAGGGAAAAAGGAGGTTATTCGATGCAGGCAGTTGATATTACAGCAGGACTGCCACCCCGGGCGGGGCCGATATACCATGAAAGAAAGAGAAAAGCGGCGCAGAAAACAGTAGAGACCTACCACTCAAGCGCCTGTTTGACAAACGGGATAGTCAGCTTGCGTTGCGCAGAAAGTGACGCATCATCCAGCCGAGCCAGCGTTTCAAACAACGATGACAGCCGTCTCGGGCCACGGTGAATCAAATACCGCCCCACTTCGTCGGGCAGAAACATGCCGCGCTCTCTGGCGCGGAGTCTCAACGCACCCAGCCGCTGTTCGTCATCCAGCGGGTGAAGGTGAAACGTGGCTCCCCAGGTCAGACGAGATGCCAGATCCGGCAATTTGACCGGTAACTGGCGAGGCGGTCTTTCCGACGCAATGATCAATCGACGCCCCGCATCCCGCAGGCGATTGAAGCAATGAAACAGCCCCTCCTCCCACCGCTTGCGCCCTATCACCACATCCAGATCATCAATGGCAATCAGTTCGAGGTTTTCCAGATCCTCAAGCATCAACGGCGGGAAGTGGCCGATATCAGCGAGCGGCAGATACAGGGTAGACACGCCATTGATACTGGCAGCGTGACAGGCGGCCTGCAGCAGGTGGCTTTTGCCGGATTCCGACGCACCCCACACATAGAGAAAGGGTTCCCCGGCGGGAGTCAGCTGGCACTCGAGCTGATTGACCAGCGGAAGATTGCCCTCGCCCATGAAATTGGCAAAGGTCGCATCATCGCGAAGCCCGACGCCCAGAGGTAACTGTGCAGGCCCTGAAATCATGTCGCTATCAGTCCTGATCGATATAAACGGAAGTGTTGGACGTATACATGCGGCTCGCCTTGTACTGTGTAAAGAGATAGCGCAATACTACCATGAGCATGGCGGCCACCGGCAGTGCCAGCAACACCCCCACAAAGCCGAACAGCTGGCCTCCCGCCATAACGGAAAAAATCACTATTACCGGGTGCAGACCGATTCGATCTCCCAGCAGCAATGGCTGGAACACGGTGCTCTCCAGAATCTGACCGAGCACAAATACGCCCCCTACGGCGGCCAGTGGCCAAAGTGCCTGAAACTGGAAAAATGCCACCAGCTCCGCCAGCACCACGCCAAAGATGACACCAAGATAAGGCACGATACTGGCAAGTCCTGCCAATACACCGATCAAAAAGCCGAACTTGACCCCCAGCAGCGTCAGGCCGGTCGCGTAAACAACCCCAAGACCCAGCATAACCAGTAACTGCCCTCGCATGAACGCGCTCAATACCTCATCACACTCGTGGGCCAGCCCGGTAACGGTACCCACCCAGTCGCGCGGGATAGCGTCACGTATCCGTGCCTTCATCCGATCCCAGTCCAGCAGCAGATAAAAGGTTACCACGGGAATAATGGCCAGATTGCCCAGCCAGAAGGCCAGCGCCAGACCGGAACGAGACAGTTGTGCGAGAAGCTGCGCGGCCACGGAGCCGGTTTCCTTCCAATGGCCGGTAACCATATCACGCACCTGATTAAGATCGGCGGTAAAGTCGGAACCGGTCCATTCCTGAATCCGGGGCAACACCGTTTGCTGCGTCCAGTTGATCATCATTGGAACAGCGTCAGCCAGTTGCACCAGCTGTCGCCACATCACCGGAATGACAATGATGGTCAACCCGATCACCACTACCGACAGCAGCACAAACACGACCGACACCGCGAGGCGCCGTGAAAGGCCTCGCGCTTCAAGTCTGTCTGCGAGCGGATCCCCCAGGTACGCCAGAATCATGCCCACAAAAAAGGGCATCAAAATAGGTGTCAAGGTAACAAACAACCACAGCGCCGCCAGTGAACTGACGATTCCCCACCAGAAACGCTTCGACATACGGGTTTTCCTGAAAACGATGAATAAAGCCTGCCCTGCATTCTAGGGACTTTCTCTGCAGCTGCCATCCCTCCATTTGCATGGTGACCCCATGCGAGCCACAAGAGGCAGTGATATACTCCCGCTTTCTTTCCAGGTCGCTCAGACCACGGCCATCGCTTAGTACAGGAACGCACATGACTTCGCACTCTTCCGATGCTCCCCTCAGCTACAAAGACGCCGGTGTCGATATTGATGCCGGCAACGCACTGGTTGAGCGCATCAAGGGCGTCGCCAAACGCACCCATCGCCCTGAAGTCATGGGCGGTCTGGGTGGCTTCGGGGCTCTTTGTGAGCTGCCGGCCGGTTACCGGCAGCCGGTACTGGTCACCGGCACCGATGGCGTCGGCACCAAACTTCGTCTGGCCATGGAGCTTGGCCGTCATGACACCATCGGCATTGATCTGGTCGCCATGTGTGTCAACGACCTGGTGGTTGCCGGGGCCGAACCACTTCAATTTCTGGATTATTACGCCACGGGGCGTCTGGACATCGATATCGCCGCGGATGTAGTGACCGGGATCGGTGAAGGATGTCTGCAAGCGGGCTGTGCACTGGTCGGTGGCGAAACCGCTGAAATGCCTGGCATGTATGAAGGCAGCGATTACGACCTGGCCGGCTTTTGTGTCGGTGTTGTTGAAAAGGCCGATATCCTGGATGGCAGCAAGGTATCCACCGGCGATGTGGCCCTGGGCCTGGCCTCCAGTGGCCCGCATTCCAATGGTTACTCCCTGATCCGCAAGATCATCGAGCGCAGCGGCGAATCACTGGAGCAGGATCTTGATGGCACCACCCTTGGTGATGCACTGATGGCGCCCACGCGCATCTACGTCAAGTCTTTGCTGTCGCTGCTCAGGGACAGCGATGCCCGGGTACATGCCCTCTCCCACATTACCGGCGGCGGCCTGCTTGAAAACCTGCCGCGGGTGCTTCCGGCACATGCCACATTGCAGGTCGATACCAGCGCATGGGCACGTCCTGCCGTCTTTGACTGGCTGCAGGATCGGGGCAAGGTTGAAGAGCGTGAAATGTACCGTGTACTCAACTGCGGTATCGGCATGGTGGTAGTGGTCCCGGCCGAAGATGCGGACAAGGCCCGTGCCCACCTCGAATCCTGCGGCGAAACGGTTTATACACTTGGCTGCATTACCGAGCGTCAGAGTGATGAGGAACAGGTTCAGCTGGGGTCTGTGAAGGCATGAGTTTTGAAGCAGAAACAGCCGACCCTCGCCGGGTCGTGGTGCTGATTTCAGGCAGTGGCAGTAACCTGCAGGCCCTGCTTGATGCCCAGGAACATGATGAACTCGGCGGTGACATCATTGCCGTGATCAGCAACAAGGCCGATGCCTACGGTCTGGAGCGCGCACGCGAGGCTGGCGTCATCGCAGAAGTCGTCGACCCGGCCCGGTTTCGTCATTTTCATGACGAGCGTGACCGCGACCTTTACGATGCCGAACTGATTCGTATCATTGACCATCACCAGCCTGATCTTGTCGTGCTGGCCGGTTTCATGCGCATCCTGTCAAAGGCCTTCGTGCTTCGCTATCACGGTCGCCTGCTGAACATTCATCCATCACTTTTACCAGAGTACCGCGGGCTGCATACACATCAACGGGCGCTGGAAGAAGGCGCCACACTGCATGGCGCCAGTGTGCACTTCGTCACCGAGGAACTGGATGGCGGCCCGATTGTGGTACAGGCTGCCGTACCGGTGGAGGCCGATGACGATGAATCAACTCTGGCAGAGCGCGTCTTGACGCGTGAACACCTGATCTATCCGATGACAGTGCGCTGGTTTCTCGACGGCCGCCTTCAACTGGCTGACAAGGGACCAACGCTTGATGGTCATCCGCTTCCGGCCTCAGGGCTGCGCCTTGCTCCGGAAGATGTGTCGGACGAGGATTTGTAAAAATCACGCTCCCACTAAAAAGCCGCCTTTCGAGGCGGCTTTTTAGTGGGAATAGAACAGAAAAGGCAGGTGGCAACTCCACCTGCCTGCCATGTCAGGCTTGATCCTGCGCTTTATTGCCACGACCGAACCGTTTGGCCATTTTCTCCTGTGCCGTCATGATGAAGACATAGGACGCCGGAACAAACACACTGGCCAGAATGGTAATCGTCAGCATGCCCCCAACCACCGGGGTGCCGATGTGGTGGCGGCTGGCAGCACTCGCGCCTGAAGCCAGCGCCAGTGGCAGAGTACCGCCAATGAAGGCCAGTGAGGTCATGACGATAGGACGAAAACGCATGCGGGCCGCCGTTGTCGCAGCATCGACAATGCTTTTGCCTTCGTCACGTTGCTGCTGGGCAAATTCCACGATCAAAATCGCGTTTTTCGCCGCCAGCCCCACCACAACCAGCAGGCCGATCTGCAGATAAACACTGGTTTCAAGCCCCCGCATCCATACCGCCAGAACCGAACCGACAAAGGCAAAGGGCACGGCAGATACTACGGCGATCGGCAGCGTCCAACGCTCATACTGAGCAGCCAGAATCAAAAAGACCATGATCAGACCAAAGACAATGGCCAGTGTTGATGCGTCGCCAGCGTTCTCCTGCTGATAGGCTTCACCGGTCCAGCCCATCTTGTACTGGCTGCCCAGCGTCTCGTTTACCACCTGTTTCATGGCCTGAACTGCCTGACCCGAACTATAGCCTGGTGCAGGCTGCCCCTGGAACTGAGCGGCAGGATACACATTGAACCGGTCCACAACGGTCGGTGCATGTGTGCGCTCAAGGGTTACCAGAGTGGACAGCGGAATACGGCTGCCATCGCCGCCACGAACAAAGACCTTGCTCAGATCATCCGGCGACCGGCGGAACTGATCCTCGGACTGCAGGTAAACCTGGAAGTTACGACTATTGCGCGTAAAGTAATTGACAAAGCTGCTGCCGAACGTGCTCGACAGCGTTGTATTCAGGTCATTGAGGTCGACGCCAAGGCTCTTGGCCTTGTTTTCATCCACATGCGCCCGATAATTGGGAATGCTGACATTAAGCGTTGTGAAAACCTGCGCCAGTTCCGGCCGTTTACCAGCCGCCTGCATGACCTTGAGTGATGCCTGATAAAGCTGCTGTGGAGAGTCCCCTCCCAGGGATTCAAGATAACCGGTAAAACCACCGGTGGTGGACAGCCCCTGAATTGGCGGAAGGTTGAACGCAATGGTCTTGCCCCCGGGAATACTGGCACCAGCCTGCATGACATTGCCAATCATCTGAGTGATATCTATATCGCGCCCACCCCATGGTTTCAGCAACACAAACACACTGGCCTTGGCGGTATTCGACGCGCTGGTCAGAATATCGAACCCGGTAATTGACGTCGTATATTCCACCGCCGGGTTTTTCTGTATCTCGGCATTGAGCTTCTGCACATACTCATCGGTACGCGCCACCGACGAGCCGGCCGGCAGGGAAACGGAAGCTACCAGCACCCCCTGATCCTCCGCCGGAATAAGCCCGCCGGGCAGTCGCATATATACCCAGGCTGACAGAACACAACATCCCACCAGAAGAGCCAGTGACACGATGACATGGCGGATCAAAAAGCCGACTACCACCATGAAGGCGTTGGTCAGCTTGTCAAAGCCACGGTTGAACCACTCGAACGGCTTGTGAAGCACTTTTGCAAGACGCGACTGCTTGAGATCATCCTTGCGCTTGATGAAGATCGCTGACATGGCCGGCGTAAAGGACAGGGCTACCAGCGCCGAGATACTGACCGAGATTGCAATGGTAATGGCAAACTGCTGGTACATTTTCCCGGTCAGTCCAGTCAGGAACCCAACCGGCACAAATACGGCAGCCATGATGAATGCCGTCGCCAGTACCGGACCGGTTACCTCCCTCATGGCCTCGAACGCCGCCTCCATGGGGCTGACATCCGGATTATGCTCGAGAATACGTTCAACGTTCTCGATGACCACGATGGCGTCATCCACCACGATCCCGATAGCAAGAATCATCCCGAACAGCGACAACAGGTTGATCGAGAAGTCGAGCATATACATGCCGGCAAAGGTACCTACCACCGAGATGGGCACTACCGACATTGCCACCAGGGTCGAGCGCCAGTTCTGCAGGAAGATAAAGACAATCAGCGCCACCAGAATCAGGGCTTCGACAAAGGTATGGACAACCGACTCGATCGAGGCATTGATAAACAGCGTAGTGTCATAGGGAATGACATAGTCGAGGCCCGCCGGGAAGCGCGTTTTCAGCTCCTTCATGGTGGACTTGACTTCCCTGGCCACCTGAAGCGCATTGGCGCCGGGTTGCAGATAGACCGCGATCGGTGCAATCGGATTATTGTTGGTACGCGCCTGGATACCATACTGGGTCGACCCCAGCTCGACGCGGGCAACATCCTTCAGATAAAGCGAGGAACCGTCCGACTTCGTGGTTAATAGAATATTTTCAAACTGACCAACGCTCTTGAGACGACCCTGAGTGGTAATGGTATAAGTATTGACCACCGGCGTACGCTGAGGCTCTCCACCCAGCTTGCCCGCCGACACCACGGTATTCTGGGCCTGAATGGCCGCTGATACTTCAGCGGGAGTGATATCGTACTGGGCCATCTTGTCAGGGTTGAGCCAGATCCTCATGGCAAAGCTCTGATTACCCAGAACTTCTGCCTTGCCCACACCGTTGAGCTGATTAAGCTCATCGACAACATTAATGTTGGCGTAGTTATTCAGATAAAGAGAGTCATACTGATTGTTCGGCGACAACAGGGCCGCAAACAACAGGATACTGCTGGATTGAAGCTCAACCGTAACACCCTGACTTTGAACGGATGATGGCAGCTGTGACAGCGCTCGCTGGACTCGGTTGTTAACATTGATGGTGGCTATATCAGGGTCGGTACCAATCCTGAAGTACACCTTCATGTTCATGACCCCGTTATCTGCACTTGCCGAGGTCAGGTAGATCATGTCCTGCACACCATTGACCTGCTCGGCCAGAGGTGAGGCCACAGTCTCAGACACCGTCTCTGCATCTGCTCCGGGAAACGTGGCCTGAACGGAGACGGTGATGGGTACTACCTGCGGATACTGCTCAATGGGCAGCGTCCGCATCGCCATCAAGCCTACCAGCGTGATGATGATAGACACCACCGTCGCAAAGATAGGCCGGTTTATAAAGAAGCTGGATATATTCATCGATTAACCCGCTTACTGATCCTGTTGCTGTGATGGCGCATCTTTTTGAGTGTCCTGGCCACTGATACTGGTCCCCTGCATCGCCTGATGCGTCGACGCACCATTCTTGCCGGACGGATCCGTTGGAGTGGTGGTAGGCTGACCATCAAATGCCTGAGGTTTGATCTTGTCACCCGGCGATACACTGCCTATGGCTGACACAACGACCCTGTCACCCTTTGCAAGACCATCACTGATCACCACCCATCCGCCGGCCTGCTCGCCGAGTGATACAAAGCGATTTTCGATTACGTCCTTGTCATTGAGGATATAAAGCTGAGGCCCCTTGAGCCCCTCGGTAACAGCAACTTCCGGTACAGCCAGCGCACTGTAATGCTTCACACCAAGCAATTTGACACGGACGAACAGCCCGGGAAGGAACAGGTCGCCCGGGTTTTTGAATACCGCCCGCGCCTGCACTGTGCTGGTTGTATCGTCAACCCGCGACCCAAGGAAGTTCAAGGTTCCCTTGAGACTGGTATCGGTGCTGCCACTCTGGTCGGCATAGGGAAACTCGAGGCTGGCCTTAATGGACTCAGGGTCATTAGTGCGCTGTCGTCTCAGGGCGAAGGCGTCGGACTGAGGTAACGCAAACCGCACTTCAAGAGGATCAAGAGGAGTGACCGTCGTCAATTCAGTCTGAACTGCTACATAATTGCCGACATTGACCTCATTCAGCCCCACCCGGCCACTGACCGGTGCCTTGACCGTCGTATAGTCCAGACTGATCTGAGCATCATCAAGGGCGGCCTGAGCCTGAGCAACCGAAGCCCTGGCCGTACGGTAGGCACTCAGCGCTGAATCCCGCTGCTGCTGGCTGACAGAACGCTGCTTGTAAAGCTCATTGTAGCGCTCGTAATCCCTGCGATTGTTTTCAAGCGTGGCCCTGGCACTTTCAACATCCGCTCGAGCCTGTTCAACAGCCGCCTTGTACTGAGCCTGCTCGATAATAAAGAGGGTCTGCCCCTTCTCTACCGTATCTCCGGGAGTGTAAAGCTGCTTTTCGAGCACGCCACTGACCCTGGCCACGATATCTGCTGAAAGATCACTACGAATCTTGGCCGGATACTCACGCTCAAGCGTTAAATCCATCGGCGCAACCGTTTCCACCTGAGCCGGCTTTGCAGACGCTGCGCTGGCCTGGTTCTTCTGCGAGGATTTCTCGCCGTCACCACAGCCCGCCATCAGCAGGCCGATTACGCATAGCACCCATACAGGCCGCCCTGGCCAGGCACGTACTTTTCCCAAGCTCATGTTGGCTTACACTCCGATCATAAAGGATAACAGCCAGTTTAGATGCATTCATGTATGTATGTAAACTGACTATTCTGCCTTATACTATAGCCGCTTATTCATGGAGATTTATCGTTAATGGCGCGACGAACAAAAATCGAGGCGGAAGAGACTCGTCAGGTATTGCTGGATGCTGCGGAAAACCTGTTCTATGAAAAGGGGGTTTCACGTACGTCTCTGGAGCAGATCGCTCAGCGTGCCAACATGACGCGCGGCGCTGTGTATTGGCATTTCAAGAACAAGGCCGACCTGTTCAATGCCCTGCTGGACCGCGTCAAACTGCCATTGAATCAGTTGATCCAGGACCTCGAGGAATCCGAACATGCAGGCCATCCCCTGATTGACCTTGAGCGGGCCATCAACGTTGCATTTCAACGAATAGTCCAGCCACGCTATCGCCGCACTTACACGATTCTTCTTTACCGGTGCGAGCAGACCGATGACATCGATCCCCTCAAGACGCACACCAGTATCGTGCGTGAAAGCTTTGATCATATGCTCAAGATGATGGAACAGGCTGCCAGTGAAGGCCGGCTTAAATCCTGCATATCACCTCACTGCGCAGCGCGCCTGATACATGTTGCACTTCAGGGCATCATTTATGACTGGCTGAGAGAACCCACCGCCTTTGATCTGAAGGCTGAAGGTGCCAGCATGCTGAATATGCTGTTCACTGTATTGAAGGCTGAATAAGTCGCAGAGCGCATTGATATAAAAAAGGCAGCCTTGAAGGCTGCCTTTTAGTATCTGGAGTCGCCGCCATTTATTCCAGCGGGATAGTCAATGTCATGGCGCTTTCACCGTTGGCGTCTTTCTGGCCGTCGTGAAAGGTAATGCGTGAATGGTCCACCTTGATCTGCTCGCCATGGGTCAGGGCCCAGTCCAGCGCCATATGCTGAAATGTTGATTCCAGCTGATCCCAATGCGTCAGGGTAGTATGCATTTCACGACCGGCTTCTACACGCAGCCAGCGAAGCGGCAGAGGCGGATTCCACGTTTCACGGCGAGACATCCGGTAACCGACGTCCTTGCGAGTACGATGCTCCGGCGTAATGCGCGGATCATCATAGACAAAACAGACAGGCTCCAGAATACTTTCACGCGTACCATGCGGGCACAGATCCAGCAGATGGCGACGAATGCTTTCATCACTGCCCTGCTCGTTACCAAAGGAGCGCATGACAAGAAAGAAGGACTCTTCCGTACTTTCTACAACACTCACCGGACGCACGGACTTCTGTGCAGAGGCGCCAGCACCCAGTGTCATGCGCACCGTGTCGCGGTAGGCCCGCGGAGACATTTCAAAGTGGCGGCGGAAAACCCGGCTGAACGCCGCGTGATCCTGATAACCACACTCCAGCGCCACTTCCATGATGCTCTTGCGTGTATAAACAAGAAGCAGTGCAGCGCGATCAAGACGGATCGTGGCATGATAGTCAGTAGGCGTCACGCCGAACGATTGCTTGAACTTGCGGCGCAGGTGGGAAGTAGATAGCCCGACCTGTTTTGCCACAACCGTCATCGGTAGCAATTCGCTGGTATGTTCGTGAAGAATGACTTCTGTTGCAGCAACATCGAATTCTTTGCAGTTCATATCGTTTCCCATCCCTTAGGCGATATTTTTTATGGTTCGGATCGTGGTCATTTGATTGGGGACGCGAAGCCATCCTTGCCCTCTCACTGAAGCCGCCCGTTATCCCTTGCAGGGCGTCAGCAGTGGTCACCAATCCCGAACTTGTGCAAAGCCTATCGTTGCCTATGAGACAAAGGAAGAATGAATCCTGGTATGCTTATAAAAATGGCGCTTTGAGGGGTTGTTTAATGGACTAATGATAAGTCTATTCGCCAACAAAGAACCAAGGAAAGGTAAATAAAAAGTACTAGACGTCTAATTTTATTTATACGATATAAATAAAAAAACCTTTAAATACAAAAACATAACAATTTTACTTTAAAAACATAAAATTCCATTTTTAAAACAAAAATATATTCAATGTTACTTTCTGGATATAAACAACAACCTTAATGGCGATATTTACTAGCCATGTATCCAGTCACCATTACCTGGCAATGATATGAAGGGCAGGATATGGAGGCATAAAAAAACCCGCCTGAGCGGGTGTTTTTTCAAACGCCACTTAATAGAGTCAGGCAAACTGCTCCACCATACTCACACGCAGCCTGGCGACCGCCTGGCTGTGAAGCTGACAAACGCGAGATTCACTCACGCCCAACACCGCGCCTATCTCCTTGAGGTTCAACTCCTCCTGATAATAGAGACTCAGCAACAGCTTTTCCCTCTCGGGCAGTAGATCAATTGCTTCTGTCAGCTGCTGGCGATCAGCATTGGCAAAACAGGCATCCTGAGGTGTATCCATGAAAGCCACATCCCGGGAAACATGAGAAGCCTCGCTTTCATCCGTGCTGGTATCTTCAAACGGCAATAGATAGCCGTTATTGGTATCTGTCAGCACCTTGCGATAGTCCTCCAGGGACATATCCAGTGCGGTTGCTATTTCACGCTCCGTTGCAGCCCTTCCGTTCTGTTGTTCGAGTTGATGGATGGTTCGATCAATATCACGACTGGTACGACGAACGCTCCGGGGCAACCAGTCACGACTTCGAAGCTCATCAATCATCGAACCACGAATACGTTGAGATGCATACGTGGAAAAGGTAGCGCCCTGCCCGGAATCGAATCGATTATAAGCATCCAGCAGACCCACCATGCCCGCCTGTATCAAATCGTCCAGCTCAACGCTTGAAGGAAGTCTCACCTGAAGTTGAAGTGCCTGCCGTCGAACCAGAGGCATATACTGTTCGACCACATTCGACTGACTCAATTTGCCTTCGGCGGTATACATAATGAGGTACTCTGCAAGCCTGCCCGATTGGTCCTGAAGTGCTGATGCCACTGAAAACCAAAGTTCAGCACTCCCCATGCAGGCTATCTTACGTCCATCCATGAAACCTGATTCGCTGATAAGCCCCACCTTGAGCCCGCTCTTTCCCTTTTTGCGCTACACACGCGTAGCACAATGATACATTTAGATACAAACATTTTTTATTCTTGGACTAAAGCAAATATTACCTGCGTCGATAACTTCACCAGCGGCGAGAACAGCCGCACCAAAAATGGCGAACCACCGCCATTTCCATAACACAGCGTTAAGGAATCGACATCATGGCAATGGTCATCAACACCAATACCCTGTCTCTCCAGACTCAGCAGAACCTGAACAAGTCCCAGTCCAACCTGAACACCGCCAT
>NZ_JAPIVE010000001.1:0-577772 GCF_026240105.1 Larsenimonas rhizosphaerae | reverse complement strand
AGTTCAACGGCACCGCCCTGTTCTCTGCCTCCGCCACCTCGTCATTCAGCATTCAGGTCGGCGCCGATGATGGCGAGACCATCGATATCAACATCGAGCAGTCTGACACCACCGCCACTACCGTCGCCGATGGCTGGAACATGTACACGTCAAGCGGCACAGGCGGCATCAGCGGTGGCAACATCGCAGCTGCCGACCGGACCGTCGACAGTCAGGGCTTTGACGTGCTCAACTCCGAAGGCCTGGCCATTCTGGATGCCAAGCTGAAGTCCGTGGATGACTCACGCAGCGACCTGGGTGCCGTACAGAACCGCTTCGAGTCCGCCATCGACAACATCAGCACGACTGCCACCAACCTGAGTTCGGCCCGTTCACGGATCGAGGATGCCGACTACGCGACCGAAGTGTCGAACATGTCCAAGGCGCAGATCCTGCAACAGGCCGGTACCTCGGTGCTGGCTCAGGCCAACCAGACCACCCAGGGTGTGCTCTCCCTGCTGCGCTGATCGCCTGGTGAATCAAGAGGCCGGCTTATGCCGGCCTTTTTTATGCGTGTCCTTTTTATCATCAAGAGACTAAATACCCCCATCATATCCTTCTACTTATCGATTTAGCGCATTTGACACCCGATACACTTACATAAAATCCAAAACTATCGTCAAAGCACAAAGAGGCACATGATGAAGCAAAAAAGCCAGGTAATAAAAAAAAATATTCAACTAAAACAAAAAGATAAGAAAAGCTTCCTGGTGGCTTATCAGCAGGGACAAATCGATAAGGCCATCAGCGTTTCCGAGAAACTGGTTACAACTCAGGCAAACGATGCTTTTGGCTGGAAAAGTCTAGCTAGCTGCCATGAAATAAAAGGAAATAATGAAAAGGCTCTTGAATTACTAACCAGGGCACATGAACTGGACGGCAGTGATGCCATAACATTCAGCCTACTTGCCAAAGTCAATTTTAAATTAGGCAAAACAGACGAAGCCCTCAAGTGGGCTCAGGAAAGCATCCGTATCGATCCTGAGCTGGGCCAAGGACATTTCATCCTTGCCCAGATTCTTGCCGAAACCAGTTATGGAGGCAACGCACTGGAGCATATTGAAAAAGCTCAACACCTTGGTTACAAGCGCATTCCATGTCTTGTGGTAAAAGGCCATCTTCAAAGCAAGGCACGTGACTTTAATGGCTTAAAAGAAACGCTTGAAGAACTTTTAAAAAATGACCCGAAAAACCCACATATTCTCAATGATTTCGGAAATTACTATAAGGACTTAGGCCTGATCAAGCAAGCCACTCCCTATTTTAAAAAAGCGCTTGATATCGACCCGTCTTTCAAGATGGCACTACGTAACAGGATAATACTAAACCACTATGACCCCGAAGCCAAAGCAAATGATATAACCCAAATGATTTTTTCACATGCAAAAAAATTCGAACACATACCCGAATTTAAATTGCATAATATTCAGAAAAAAAAATCAGAAAAAATCAGAATAGCTTTGGTATCGCCAGGCCTAAGACTTCACCCTGTAGGCCAAATGATAACATCTGTCATTGAAAAAACTTCTGACTTCTTTGATTTTATAGCCTATAGCTCAAACGATCCTTCTGATATAATAACATCAAGAATAAAAAAATCTGTAAAGGATTGGATTCCAGCACGTCATCTTGATGAAAAACAACTTGCGCACAAAATAAAAGAAGACAACATTGACATCATTATTGACATGGCAGGCTACGGTGATGGAAGCCGCATGGAAGCCATGGCAATGAAACCCGCCCCCATAATCATAAAGTGGGTGGGTGGCCTTATAAATACAATGGGACTTCCGCAATATGACTATCTAATATCAGACAACATTGAGACACCACCAGGTGTTGACCATTATTATTCTGAAAAAATAATTAGAATGCCGGATGATTATATATGTTATACCGCTCCAGAATATGTACCTCAGATCACCATACTCCCAGCAATAAGGAACCAATACATAACTTTCGGCTGCTTTAACAATGCCGCCAAGATAAATGATTTTTTACTTGAACAGTGGGCGCTTTTAATGAGCGAAGTTCCCAACAGTAAACTTTTTCTGAAAAGCGGTCAGTATGAAAGCAAGGACTATACCAGCAAGATCCAGTCAAAACTGGCCTCCTGTGGGATAACACCAGATAGAATAATTTTTCAAGGTCAATCAAAACACAAGGAACTACTGGCCACCTACAATGAGATTGATATAGCCCTTGATACATGGCCTTACTCAGGCGGCATAACTACTTGTGAGGCTTTTATGATGGGGGTGCCGGTAGTAACAATGCCAGGACCTACATTTGCAGGACGCCACTCTGCAACACATCTTATTAATGCGGGGATGCCAGAGCTGGTTGTAAACAGTTGGGAAGAGTATCGTCAACGGGTCATCGAGCTTGCATCAGACCTTCCAAACCTGAGCGTTATTCGCGCTTGTTTGCGTCAATTCCTGATGCAGTCGCCAGTATGTGACGCCGAGCGATTTGGCAAACATTTTTCAACTGCCATAAATGCCATCTGGCAGCGGCATTGTGAAGGAAACAGCGCCGCAGCGTTAATACTGGATCAGCAAGGTAACGCTTTCTTCGAAAGCAGTGATAGTGTAGTTGAAATTTTCAGGTCCACGCCTGAAACCATTACTCAGAGTGATTTCAGTTGGAAATTACAAGGCAAGATTATTGCGGTCGATAATGGCGCTCGCCTACTGGGCAACCCTATTATTGGAGAGATTCTAAACAAGGAGGCCCTTGAGCTTGTAATCTTTGATCCAGCCAGTCTAGAAGCAAAGAATCCGGCGTCGACCAGAGCGGGCATTCATTACTATGCCAACAATAGTCTTGGCGATGGTCACTCAACAACTTTAAAGGCTACGCTAGACCCTGACATGAGCAGCCTGCTTGAACCATTGGCCGCAAGCACGGAAACAGACGGTCGGCGTGTACTAGCACGACTCCCCTTCAATACAGTGGCGCTGGATAATATTGATGGCCTGCCCAGTCTGGATTGGCTGGTAATAGATGAGTTGAGCGATAGTGTAACCATACTTGAGCACGGCAAAAAAGCATTGAA
The DNA here is from genome assembly GCF_026240105.1 of Larsenimonas rhizosphaerae. Lineage (NCBI taxonomy): Bacteria > Pseudomonadati > Pseudomonadota > Gammaproteobacteria > Oceanospirillales > Halomonadaceae > Larsenimonas > Larsenimonas rhizosphaerae. The sequence continues at coordinate 574,675 of NZ_JAPIVE010000001.1, read as the reverse complement.
GTCCAGCCTGCTTATTCAAGTCAATGTGGCCTTTCAGCCAACACATGAACGCCAGACCAGCTTGGGCGAAGTGCAATGCTGGGCCAACAACAATGGATTCCGGTTCTATCGGCTACATGATCTCAAGCATCGCAGCCTTATGCCGGCAGGCTTGATCGATGATAGGCAACCATCTTCTGAATTGCTTTCCGCGCAGGCACTACTCCTGCCCGATCACGAAAGAATGGAAGCACTTGACCACCGACAGGCAACCAAGCTTTCCTTCCTCCTCCACACTGTTTACGGCCTTCAAGACGCAGCCTGTTCTTTACTGGCTAGCCCTGCTGAACAGCAGCAATATCTGGACACCGTAGAAGAAGAGGCAGGTAGCGCTCTGATGTCGGCAGACACTCAGTGGCAGCCCATGGTACAAGCAATGATGCTGGCTAACCGACCCATCAAACCACGCTCTCATGGTTTGCCAAGCGATTTGGTCGTATCCCTCACCTCTTATCCAGGGCGCTTTTCGACACTATGGGCAACATTACAAAGTTTACTGACCCAAACGGTAGCGCCTGACCGGGTTATTCTATGGATTGCACAGGACGATAGGGAAAAGCTGCCTGAAAATGTTTTGTCACTAGTGACTAGTAGCGGTCTTGAAGTTCACTACTGTGAAGACATTCGATCCTACAAAAAAATTGTGCCAACTCTTGAAAAATGGCCCGAGGCCTACATTGCTACGGCTGACGATGACATCTATTATCCACCAACCTGGCTTGAAGAACTGGTCGATGCTACCCAGCCAGGTAAAAAAGAAATTGCCGCACATCGAATTCATAAAATTCGCCTGAGCGATCAATCAGAAGTTCTTCCTTACAAGGAATGGGAGTGGAATTCATCTCACGCTCTCAAGGCAGATACTCTCAACTTCCCAACTAGTGGCGCTGGCATTCTATATCCGCCGAACTGCTTCCATGCAGACGTTAAAGACGCCTCCATTTTCACAGACATTTGCCCGGATGCCGATGACATCTGGCTTTATGCCATGGCACGCCTGAATGGTTATAGCTTTAAACATACTGGGCGTCAGGGTTTTATGACCTGGCCTGACAGCCAGAAGCAAACCTTGTTTGAAGCCAACTTCAAAGGTGGCAATGACTTGCAGCTAAAGCAGCTAAGCAAGCGCTACGGCATGAAAAATATCATGGATAAAACCAAGGATATAGCTGAATCTAACAATAGCTCTCAGCAAAAAATGAGTTTCGCTTCCAAGGCCAAGCCTGCAAAAAAAAGCTTTGATGTTCAAGCATACTGGAATGAAAGATATAAGCATGGTGGCAATTCTGGCGCCGGTTCATACGGGCGGTTAGCAACATTCAAGGCTGAAACAATCAATCGGATCGTTGATCAATACGACATTACCAGCCTTATCGAGTTTGGATGTGGGGATGGTCATCAGCTATCGCTTTTTCAAAACAGCTTTTATTACCATGGCATCGATATATCAGAAAAATCAGTGTCTATTTGTCGTGAAAAATTTAGGAGCCATAGCAACAAAAAATTCTCTACTCATGAAGAATTTTTAAAATCTCCTGAACAAGCTGATGCAACGATGTCACTGGATGTCATTTATCACCTTATCGATGATCAGCTTTATCATCAATATATGCAGAATCTTTTCTTATCCTCCAGAAAGCTTTGTATTATTTACGCGGCCAACATTGAGGAAGTCACACGTGACGCGCATGTAAGAAAAAGAAAATTCACTGACTGGATTGAAAAACATGCCTCCGGATGGAATCTTATTGAATATATCCCTAATAAATATCCGATGAAACCTGGTTCGAATCCTAATGAAACTTCTTTTGCCGACTTTTATATCTTCAGAAAAAATAGATAATTATTTTGCGAGCCAAGCTGCCTCAAAATTAGAGGCAGCCCGTTAATTTCCAAGCTCTATCTGGAAGGTCGGCTATCATGAAGCGAGTGATATGGGGCAGCATCATCGTGATTCTGAAGCTATTGGCCAGTTTGCCATATCGGGTATTTAGCCAATATTTTTACTTCAAAATTTCATTCTACTACTTGGATCTGATAGGTTTTGAGTCCACCCTAAAGGTATCAAAATTCGTCTCGCCTTCTCGCGGACAAAGATATCGTCACCACGACATTGCCCAAAGCACTGACAAAAATCATTACATCAACGTATCCCTATAATAGATGACGGCATCTGCGCACCAAGGTAGATAATGCCGTTTGGCATCTGCCGAGGAATTCTGACGACGGCCCCCATGGCCTGAGGTAGAGAAACGGTGTCTTTGATCATGGATCCAACTCTCGTAACGGCATGTAATGACTCGCTCCCGTTCGAGAAACAGGAACAGCGTGGCAACCATGACTTTTAAGACAGAACCTAAAGTGCCACTTCATCGCGCCGATATAAAAAAGAAAAAGCGACAAAATCACCCACCCGTACGTTGTCCCCCCACTAACGACACGCGGTGCCCGACATGACTTCAGCCTACATACCACCGGCTTCTCCCCCCATTGCTACAAGTGCGCTACTGCCTCAACAGGCCACACATAAACCGGATCCAGCTGCTCCTCCGGATCGTTCATCCTTACTCCTTTCCGAAGATGAAAAACACGATACATCGAACGTTACTCCCGAAACACTCGATGAACTCAATGCGCTATTGGAAGGCTATAGCGTCCAGTTTGAAATCAACGATGACATTGATCGTATGGTCGTGAAACTGGTCGACAAGACCAATGGTGAGGTAGTGAGGCAGATTCCTTCCGAGGAGATGGTTAACATTATTCAGCGCATGAAGGAGGGAACGCTTCAAATGATCAATACCGAAGCCTGAATACAGAAGAAGCCCACATGATGTGGGCTTCTTTTCTTCAGATCACGCTGAATTATACCTGCATACTCATGATTTCCTTGTAGGCACTCATCAGCCGGTTCCTCACCTGAATACCCATTTCCATGGCGACGCTCGATTTCTGCATATCCACCATTACATCATTGATACCGATACCCGGCACACCTCGCTCAAATTGTTCTGCCTTCACGTTGGCAGCCTGTCTCATGCCATCAATACGATCAATGGAGGACTTGAGCATACCGGCGAAGCTTACGTGATTGTTACTGTCACCATCTGACAAGGCACTCGCCCCACCAGATAACGGTTGCTGGGATGCCTGTGTTGCAGTTGCCTGTAGTTGTTGCAGGACTGCCTGCATGGAACCTGTTGTATTAATGGCCATTGACGATCTCCGGGATCAATAGTGAACGTCCATTTTTGGATGTAAGGAAGCCTAACAGCCCCCTGCCCTGGCCGATTACAATAATTAACGATTAAAAGCGTACCTTTTCCATCCATGAAACTTTTCCCGGTTGGTAATAATACTCTCGACCCAGGCCGCGAGGTGTTCAACCTCATCTGTCATACCGGCAAGTACTGAGGTCACCGCTTTTATCTCTTGGCAGAGTTGGCGTGACGAGGCGCACATATGACTAACGGAGCTACCTCAACCACGGTGGAAGACAAGCAGAAGCCGTCGTTGATAGAGCAGATCAAGGCCAACCCGCTGATCCCCGCCATTGTGGCAGGAGCAGCAGCGCTGGCTATTATCGTGACCCTGCTTTTATGGGCTCGAACGCCGGATTACCGCGTCCTGTTTTCCAACCTGAGCGGCCGTGACGGTGGAGAAATCGTCACGCAGCTTGAACAGATGCAGATCCCGTACAAACTCACTCCCAACGGAGAAACCATTTCCATTCCCGCCGACAAGGTCGCACAAACGCGGCTGGCGATGGCAACTCAGGGCCTGCCTCATGGCGGCAATGTGGGGTTTGAATTGATGGATACCCAGTCCTTCGGGATCAGTCAATTCGCAGAGCATATTAATTATCAGCGGTCACTGGAAGGCGAACTGGCACGCTCCATCGAATCTCTGGGTAGCGTGCGTACCGCCCGGGTTCATCTGGCCATTCCAAAGCCCAGCGTCTTTGTACGTGACAAGAAAACGCCGCGGGCGTCCGTGGTGCTGTCACTTTACGGTGGCCGGGTACTTGATCCGGGTCAGGTCAATGCCATTGCTCACCTTGTATCGAGCAGCGTTACCGATTTGCCGGCAAGTCAGGTCACCGTCGTTGATGAATCGGGCAAGTTGTTGTCCAGCAAGGCCAATGACGCCATGGGCAGCATGAATGAAACCCAACTGACGTATACCTCGAAAATCGAAGACAATATTCGTCAGCGTATTGAAGCCATTATTGCGCCGCTGGTTGGTCAGGAAAACGTCAAGGCCATGGTCAACGCCGATATCGATTTCTCGGTGGGCGAACATACCCAGGAACAATACGGCCCAAATCAACCGCCAAATGAAGCGGCAGTGCGCAGCCAGCAATCCAGCGAGTCAAGCCAGATCGGTGAAGGCACCGTAGGTGGCGTGCCCGGCGCACTGAGCAACCAGCCACCAGGCACGGCAGCTTCACCGATCAACAACCCCAACACGGGTGAAAACGCCAATACAGAAGTAACCGCCCCAAAATCATCCCAGAAAAACGTCACGACTAACTATGAAGTGGATCGCACCATCCGCCACGTCAAGGAAGATACCGGCACCGTCAGCCGTCTGTCAGTGGCCGTCGTTGTGGATTATCGACCCACGGTGGATGAAGAAGGCAATATCACCATGGTGGCGCTGGATGCCGATGAGCTTGATCGCATCAACCGGCTGGTACGTGAAGCCATGGGCTTCAGCGCGACACGGGGTGACTCTCTTGAAGTGGTCAACTCACGCTTTACCAAGACGCAGCCATTGCCTGAACCCGCCTGGTGGGAAAATCCACAGCTGATTGCACTGGCCATGACCATTGGCAAGTACCTGCTGATCGCTCTGGTGGCACTGATTCTCTGGAAGAAACTGGTCAAGCCCTATGCCGGCCGCTATCTGCCTGCACCTGTCGCCAGCACACCTGAAGGCTTCTCTGCCACAGTAGGAGATGACGACGAGGACGAAGATGAGGATGACGCTGAAGAAAATACAGCGCTGACCAAGGCAGAAGAACAGAAACGCCAGAAAAAACGTGATGACTACAACCGTAAACTGGACAAGACTCGCAACCTCGCGCAGGAAGATCCCAAGCTGGTTGCCGTGATTATCAAGGGGTGGATGAGCGAACATGGCAAATAATTCAGCTGTTAACGAAGAAGGTCTGGAGCGCAGCGCCATCCTGATGATGACACTGGATGAGGATACTGCCGCCGAGGTCTTCAAGTTCCTGTCCCCCAGAGATGTACAACAGCTGGGGATGGCGATGGCAGGCCTGCGTCAGGTATCCAGGGAGCGTATTGCGGAAGTCTTGAACCTTTTCCACAGTGAGCTGGATCAACTGAGCGCGATCGATATCAACTCCAGCGAACATATCCGCACGGTGCTGGTGAAGGCGCTTGGAGAAGACCGTGCTGCCAGCATGCTGGAAGATATCTTCGAGGCAAACCATGGCTCCGGCATTGATGCCCTTAACCTGATGGAGCCGACGGTGGTTGCCGAAATGATTCGCGACGAACACCCGCAGATCATAGCCACGGTAATTGTTCACCTCGAGCGCCATCAGGCAGCAGATATTCTTGCCTTGTTCGATGATGCCCTGCGCAACGACATCGTCCTGCGTATTGCCACGTTCAGTGGTGTACAGCCTGCCGCCCTGCAGGAACTCACCGAAGTACTGGGCGGCCTGCTCGATGGCCAGAACCTCAAGCGCAGCAAGATGGGCGGCGTAAGAACCGCGGCCGAAATTCTCAACCTGATGAATACTACTCAGGAAGAGAGCGTTATCGAGACCGTCCGCAATTACAGCGATTCGCTCGCCCAGCAGATCATCGACGAGATGTTCGTGTTCGAGAACATTGCCGACCTCGACGACCGTACGATCCAGCGCATCATGCAGGATATCGATACCAACTCGCTGGTTGTGGCACTCAAGGGTGCACCGGAAGAAATGCTCAACCGCTTCCTGTCCAACATGTCCAACCGTGCTGCCGAGATGATGCGAGAAGACATGCAGATGCGCGGGCCGCTTCGTGTATCCGTCGTTGAAGCAGAACAGAAAAACATTCTGCTGCTGATCCGAAGGCTGGCCGATTCCGGTGAAATTCAAATCAGCGGAGGTGATGAGGCATATGTCTGATGCACCCGAGCATTGGCAACGATGGGAAATGGGGTCACTGGAGCGGCGTGCCGGCGCCCGCCCTGCCGCCGCCAAAGGCCCCGATCCTCGCCAGCAGCGGCGTGAGGAGGATGCCAGACGTCGTGCCATATACGAGCAGGCCCGCAGGGAAGGCATGGAAGCCGGGCGTCAACAGGGATATGAAGAAGGCTTCAACGAAGGCCGCAAGGATGGAGAGCAACAGGCCCACGACGAGTATGCCAACATGCTGGCCGTGCGGCTGGATAATACCATTTCACCGATCAGCGTACTGGTAGAGCAGTTTTCACACAGCATGGCGCATCTCAATGAAGATCTTGGGCGGCAGCTGGTCGATCTAGCCCTTGAAACAGGTCGCCAGCTGGCCAATCGAGCACTGGATCTGTCACCGGAACATATTCTGGATGATGTTGAGGATCTGCTGGCCAACGAGCCCACGCTGACAGGTCAACCTCGTTTATTTGTCAATCCCGACGATCTTGATCTGGTAAAAAACCAGCTTTCCGAAGCACTCACCCAGGCCGGCTGGCAGCTGCTGGCCGACCATGACATGCAGCGCGGTGATTGCCGCATTGAAACCGACTTCCGTGAAATTGATGCCACGCGTGCCGGACGGTGGGATCGCATCCGCCAGGCCGTGGGCCATGGTGAACATTGATGACCTCCCTCTCGTCGCCGTTTACAGCGCACTGGCACCAACGCCTCACTCAGGCCACCGGACAGGTCAACCGCGTTAGACAAACCCAGGAGTTCGGTCGACTGACCCGGGCCGCCGGCCTGGTACTTGAAGCCACCGGCCTCAAACTGCCACTGGGTTCAAGCTGTCTGATCGAACTGGATGACCATAGCGGCACGGCCGAAGCCGAAGTTGTCGGATTTACCGGTGACCGGCTGTTCCTGATGCCTTACGTCGAAACTGCCGGACTGGTACCCGGCGCACGGGTTCGAGCCATCGATACCGGCCACCAGCAAGGCAAGCGCTTTCCTGTCGGTCATGCCCTGCTGGGCCGGATCGTTGATGCACGGGGCCGTCCTCTGGACGGCAGGCCGGCGCCGGAAGATGCCGAATACGTTTCCCTGAACGCACCAATCCTCAACCCATTGCAACGCGAGCCGATAAAGGAAGTACTGGATGTGGGCGTTCGCAGTATCAATGCCCTGTTGACCATTGGCCGCGGGCAGCGGCTGGGCCTGTTTGCCGGGTCCGGCGTAGGTAAAAGTGTACTGCTGGGCATGATGGCACGTTATACCCGAGCCGATGTCATCGTTGTAGGTTTGATCGGTGAGCGCGGCCGCGAGGTCAAGGATTTCATCGAGAACATTCTGGGCGATGAAGGAATAAAGCGCTCGGTGGTGGTAGCAGCACCAGCAGACAATTCACCACTGCTGCGGCTTCAGGGAGCGGCTTATGCTACCCGTCTGGCCGAGGATTTCAGGGACAAGGGCCTGAATGTCCTGTTGATCATGGACTCCCTCACCCGATATGCCATGGCTCAGCGAGAAATTGCACTGGCGATTGGTGAACCTCCTGCCACCAAGGGATATCCACCCTCGGTATTTGCCCGGCTACCGGCGCTGGTCGAGCGAGCGGGCAATGATGCGCCGGACAAGGGATCAATTACCGCTTTCTACACGGTACTGACAGAAGGCGACGACCAGCAGGATCCAATTGCCGATGCCGCACGCGCCATTCTCGATGGACATATCGTGCTGTCACGGCGGCTGGCCGAAGCGGGACACTACCCCGCCATTGACATTGAAGCATCGATAAGTCGTGCGATGACCGCACTTATCGACGAAACACATTTCGACCGAATCAAGTACTTTAAACAAATGATGTCACGCTACCAGCGAAACCGGGACTTGATCAGTGTTGGCGCCTATGCGCCCGGCAGTGACCCGCTACTGGACCAGGCCATAAAGCTCTATCCGAAGCTTGAAGAGTTTCTCCAGCAGCGCATGTCCGAAAGCACGACCTACGGTGAGGCTGTGATGAAGCTCAACCATCTCTTTTGATGGCAAGGTTCAAGGAGTAAACGATGGCAAGCCATTCTTCTGCACTGGATACACTGATCGATCTTGAAACCAGTGAACGTGATAACGCTGCACAGCAACTGGGCAAGCTTCGCCAGACGCGCCAGCAAAGTCAAAAACAGCTAGATATGTTGCTCGAGTATCGCAGCGAATACCGCCAGAGACTCGACGACGCCATGAAAAACGGCATCAGCATGAATGAGCTGCAGAACTATCAAAGCTTCATCGTCAGCCTCGACCAGGCCATCGAACAGCAGCGTCACTCGCTGAACTCCTGTGATAGCCATGTATCTCAGGGTGTTCGTGACTGGCAGCACCATCAGCAGCGGCTGAATTCCTATGATGTACTGGCCACTCGTCGGCGTGAAGAAGCTGATGAGAGCGCCCGCAAGCAGGAACAACACCAGTCTGACGAATTTGCCAGTCGCGCCGTCTCACAATTTGGCTGAGCCTTCAGGAAATATCACCATGACCTCTTCAGTGACGATGTTATCTCCCTCGGCTGCTCCCGCCAGCAGCCCCGGAAAAGGCAGTACCGCCAGCGAAGGCAGCGATCAAACCTTCAACAGCATGTTCAGCGACTCGGTGTCACGTCAGCAGGCGCGCCCGGAAGGGCCCGCCGAAGGCAGGCCTCAAGGCTCGGATCAGCAAGGCTCATCGACCTCATCACCTGATGAGGCCACAGCTGCCAGGGGGGATGAGGCTGACAGCACCACTGCCGATACGGAGACAGGTCACTCTGTTGCCAAAAACAGGGCCATTGACTCGGAAGCCTGGTCATCCGGTGCATTGACCTCAGGGAATGCGCCTAAAATGCCAGCAGAAATGTCTGACGCACTGGCAAACAAGCCGTCAGGCCCCAAGGGGCTGATTGATCAACTCTCTGCCTTCAAGGCGCTTTCTGCACGCATGAGTGCAGGAGCCACCACTGCTGAACAAGGTTCGGATACAGGAAGGGCTGTCAGGGCAGGAGGTGAAAAAACGGCGCTTGCGACTGCAGTTTCAACAGCTTCAGAAAGGATTGATAAAGGCGCTGCGTCAAAACAGGGCCTTCGCGATCTGGCCAGTAGCGCGGAAAACCAGGATGTCAAGGACGCTGCTGCCACCCTGGGTGCCGGCGCAGCCTCACTGGCGCAGCAGGCAACCTCTCAGGCACCCCGCAGCGCTGGAGCGGCATCAAATAATGTATCTCAGGGTACATCACGCCCCGCCGCACTCCACAAGGAAGCGTTCCAGGGCGAACAGGCAACTGATCAGCGTCAACGTCTGGCTGCACAAAACATTGCAGAAGCCGATGACCGGCAACAGGGCAAGGGTGGAAATGATCGGCGTGGCGATACCGCCCTTTCCGTGGCTGGCATGTATTCACAGCACGGCAGCCAGGAGAGTTCCTCCTCTGCCCAGGTTTTTTCCAGCCTGCTGCAGCAATCCAGCGGTACTTCCCAGCAGATGGCTGCGCCCGGAAGCGTAGCGGCTCAGGCGGCGACATATAGCGGCGTGGTGAATGAATCCCTGGGAACTCAGGGCTGGAATCAATCGATGGGGCAGCATGTCATCCGCATGAGCCATCAGGGAATGGGGCAGGCCGAGCTGCACCTTAACCCCAGAGATCTTGGACCACTGTCCATCAGCCTCAAGATGGATGACCAGGGAGCACAGGCCCATTTCTTTTCAGCCAATGCTCATGTTCGTGCCGCCGTAGAGTCTGCACTTCCCCAACTGAAGGAAGCCATGGCTGACAACGGTATTTCCCTGGGGCAAACCAGTGTCAATGACCAGCAAGGCCAGCCATCACAGCAGTTCAGCTTCAATCAGTCCTCCGACCAGCAGGGCAATGGCCGCACGTCCGGTGGCGATGCCGGTATTGGTGAAGCAGACGTGGTAACAACCGCTGATGACATCATGCAGCGGAGCACACCAGCATCACGACCCGGGGGCGTTGATCTTTTCGCCTGAGCAGGAAAGCGCTATCAAAAAGGGGCCGAAAGGCCCCTTTTTCAATGATGACACTCACTGAATCCTGTCTACGCCCTCCCCGCATAACCTGCCTTTAAGCCCCGGTTCTAAAAGCAAAAGGTAACCCTCTCGATCACGTCTTTTTAGTCCTTCGTTCGGCGCCAGCCTGCGTACTATCAACACTATCAACAGCCCGGCACAGAAAGGCACATTCATGGCAAAAGCAAACGTAAAAACCACCGCTCCTGAAGAAAAGAAGAAATCCAAGACATGGCTGATCGTTTTGCTGGCCGTGTTGCTGACGGCAGGTGCTGCGGCGGGTGCGTATTATTTTCTGCTGGCTGACAAGGGTCCGGGTGAAGAACAGGTCGCAGAAGTAACACCCCCGCCCCCCCCACCGGCTCCAGTCTTTGTCGAGCTCAAGCCGTTTACCGTCAACCTGGGTGACAACAGTGGACGCATGCTCTATGTCGGGATCTCCCTGCGTGCCGGTACCGACAATGACAAGCTGCAGCTGGTCGAGCATATGCCAGAAGCACGTAACCGTATTCTGATGGTACTTACCAGCAAGAAAACGGATGAACTGACCACACTCGATGGCAAAAAGACATTGGCTGACGATATTCGCACAGCCTTTTCACAGCCCTTCGAAGGGACTCAGGCACCGGTCACCGTATCGGATGTGCTCTTCACCGATTTCATTATTCAGTAACCTGACAAGGACACAGCCATGGCTGATGACATGCTTTCGCAGGATGAGATCGATGCCCTGCTGAAAGGTGTAAGCGGGGATGAGGACGAAGGTGCCTCCGCCGCGCAGGACACCTCGTCGGGCAAGAAGATTCGTCCCTATGACCCGGCTACCCAGCAGCGCATGATCCGACGCCGCCTGCATGGTCTGGATATCATCAATGAACGGTTCGCGCGGCGCTTCCGCATGGCGCTGTTCAACCTGATTCGCCGCACGGCCGACATCACGGTAGGGCCTGTTAAATATCAGCGATACATTGATTTTACTCGTAACCTGCCGGTGCCTGCCAATATCAACATGATCGCCATCAAGCCTCTTCGGGGCAATGCGCTGATCGTCTTCCCACCCAACGTGGTTTTTCTGGTGGTAGACAACCTGTTTGGCGGCGATGGGCGCTTTTTGACCAAGTCGGAAGGCCGCGAGTTTACCCATACCGAACAGCGCCTGATTCGACGTCTGCTGAACCTGGCACTGGAAAGCTATGGCGAAGGCTGGCAAAGCATTTTCCCGGTAGAGCTTGAGTACCAACGCTCGGAAATGCAGGTGAAGTTCACCAATATCGTGAACACACCCAATGAGCTGGTGATCAACACCACATTTCATCTTGAAGTCGGTGCCTTTGGCAGTGATTTCCATATCTGCATGCCCTACGCCATGGTCGAGCCGATCAAGGAAGAGATGTCGGGCACGCAGCAGAACATGGACAAGGATGAAGAGCAGTTCCGCCGCCGCAAGCTGGCAGGTGAGGTCAAGGACTCGAGTGTGGATCTGGTGGCCACCTTCGGGGAAATACACACACATCTGGCCCGCATCTCGAAAATGAAGGTTGGGGATGTATTTCCCTTTGACCTGCCAAAGGACGTGATTGCACGCATCGATGGCGTGCCGGTACTGGAATGCAACTATGGCTCGACCAACGGGCAAAAAGGGCTGCGCGTCAAACGCGTGATTGACCATGTCGTACAGGACACTTACCGGGATTTGAAAAATGTCTGATCCAAACAAGCCTGAAGATCAAAAAGACAACGACACCGACCTCCCTGCCAGCGAAAGCGATAGCACGGAGCCGAGTGCCGAGGATATCTGGGGCGATGCCTTCGCCGAACAGGCCGACGCCGAAGGTCAGGAAGAAGCCAGTGCCGAGGATATCTGGGGCGACGCCTTCGCCGAACAGGAAGAGGTCGAGCAGGCCCAGAGCACTGCGACAAATGCCACCGCTGCAAGCGCCGATGACATTTTCAAGTCACTGGATGGCCCGGCGGCCGGACAAAATCATTTGCCGCGCGAACTCGACGTCATCATGGAGATTCCGGTCACCATGTCCGTCGAACTGGGCCGCACCCGGCTGACAATTCGTCAGTTACTGGACCTGGCCAAGGGCTCGGTCGTTGAGCTTGAAGGGCTGGCCGGTGAGCCGATGGACATTCTGGTCAACGGGTACCTGATCGCTCAGGGTGAAGTCGTTGTGGTCGATGACAAGTACGGCATCCGCGTCACTGACATTGTCAACCCGACCGAGCGCATCCAGAGGATCAACCGCTGATGGCCCAGCTCGACCAGACAGCCATGGATACGGCCGTCAGTATCGGGCAGGCCTCATCAGCTGGCGCCTATACCACGCTAGGAACGTCTGGTGAATGGGCCGGCATGGCCAGCATGGGTAAAATGGCGCTGGGGCTGCTTGTAGTCATTGCGCTGATTTTTGCCTGCAGCGCGATGATCAAACGCATGGGCGCCCTGCGCCATCTCCGTGGTGACAGCCAGTTGCGCGTCATCAGCGCTCAGCAACTTGGGCAGAGAGAGCGTATCGTCATGGTGGAAACCGAGGATGCGCGGCTGGTACTGGGTGTTACCCCACATGCCATTTCAGTACTGCATACCCTGCCCCCATCACCACGAGACGCCAGTCTGGTCGATGCCGAACACAACGGCCCGGCCACGCGGCCCACCTTCAAGCAGGCACTGGCCCATCAGTTGAAACATTCATTCAAGCGCTCAACAACATCAGGGCAGGACCGCTCATGATTCGCTTTTTCCTGACACTGACCATCCTTATGATCGGTATGGCAGGACAGAGCTGGGCTGCAGCTCCGGGATTCATCGCCCAGTCCACCGCCGACGGCAGTCAGGAATGGTCCCTGAATATTCAGATGCTGGTGCTGCTGACATCCATGGCGTTCCTGCCGGCCGCTCTTTTGATGATGACCGGGTTCACCCGAATCATCATCGTTTTCAGCCTGTTGAGAACGGCCATGGGTACCCAGTCAGCGCCATCCAATCAGATTCTGGTCGGCCTGGCGCTGTTTCTGACCTTTTTTGTCATGTCACCGGTTTTTACCCAGATCTATGATGAAGCCTATGTGCCCCTGTCCAATAATGAGATTACGATGGAGCAGGCCATCACAACCGGCGCCGGACCGCTTCGCACATTCATGATGAATCAGACTCGCGAATCAGACCTGGCCCTGTTTGCACGACTTGCCGATGCACCGGCCATGCAAGGGCCGGACGATGTTCCCATGCGACTGCTGCTGCCGGCTTACGTCACCAGCGAATTGAAAACGGCCTTTCAGATCGGCTTCACTATCTTCATTCCCTTTCTGATCATTGATCTGGTGGTGGCCAGTGTACTGATGGCACTCGGGATGATGATGGTGCCGCCCGCAACGATTTCACTGCCCTTCAAGCTGATGCTGTTTGTGCTTGTCGATGGCTGGCAACTGCTGATGGGCTCACTGGCCCAAAGCTTCTACATGGGCTAGCGCAGTCGGGAGACACGGATGACCCCTGAAACCGTAATGAATCTGGCCTATCAAGCCATGAAACTCATGCTGCTGCTGGCCGCACCGCTGTTGCTGGTAGCTTTGATGGTCGGCCTGCTGGTCAGCCTGTTCCAGGCTGCCACACAGATCAACGAAATGACGCTGTCATTCATTCCCAAGATTCTGGCCGTATTTCTGACGCTGGTCGTCGGTGGCTCATGGATGATCGGCAATATTGTAGATTTCACCCGAACGCTTTTTTACAGCATTCCTCAGCTGATCAGTGGGTAGGTCAGCATGATTGAGCTGACATCGGCCCAGATGAATCAGTGGATCATCGAATTTCTATGGCCCTTCGTGCGTGTTCTGGCCTTTGTGGCAGCCGCACCGATTTTCCGCCATTCCAGTATGCCTCGCATGATTCAGATCGGTGTAGCTGCCATGCTGAGCTTTACCATGGTACCTGACCTGCCCCCCATGCCGGCCATACCCGTTATTTCCTGGGCCGGCGGCTGGCTGATCATTCAACAGGTTCTGATCGGAGTCGCACTGGGCTTTGTGGTTCGGCTCGTGTTTGCTGCCATTCAAATGAGTGCCAACATCATCGGCTTTCAGATGGGCCTATCGTTTGCATCGGTATTCACACCCGATTCCGGGGGCACCACCATGGTCCTGGCCCGTTTCTTTGACTTGATTGCCATGATGCTGTTTCTGGCTCTTAACGGGCATCTGTACATGCTGGAAGTATTGCGCGATACCTTCATCCTGCTTCCGATCGGTGCAACGTCTCTGAATGCCAATGCATGGCAGACAGTAGCACTCTGGGGCAGCATGATCTTCAGCGCGGGGCTATTACTCGCTCTTCCACTGGTTACTTCCCTGCTGATCGTGAACATGGCAATGGGCATTCTGAACAGGGCCGCCCCACAGCTGACCATCTTCTCCATCGGTTTCCCAATGACGCTGTTATTCGGTGTCGTCTTGCTGACCTTTCTTCTCCCTGAAATGGGAGGCATCTTTGAAGGGCTGTTCAAGCAGGGACTCGACATGATGTCAGAGCTTTCCACTCAGTTGGGCCAACCACCTGCACCATCATGAAAAGCGATATCCGGATGTAAAAAAGCCCCGCGACAAGCGAGGCTTTTTTTGTGCTACCGACGGTCAGATCAGATCAAACAGCGACATGCGCTGCACCTGACTAAAGGTTTTTTGCGCCGCTTCAAGCGACGTCTGCTTGAGCGTGTATTCAGAAATGGCCTCGGCATAATCCAGATCCACCAGCGAGGAAAGCCGATCTGTATAAGCAAGTTTTCGGTCGCCGCCAATAGTGTCCAGCACGTCCACCTCGTTCATGCGCGCGCCTACGGACGAACGGACGGTCAGGACATTATCTAGCCCGTTACTCATTTGACGCGACGCCGAGGATAGCGTGTTGGACAACCGGGCCCTGGCCACATCCGTATTCTGTTCCGTGCTCAGCGCATCCACGACACCCTTCAGAGTATTAATGAAGTTATTGTCCTGCTCACGCCCACGAGCCACGCTGAAACTGTCACCATCTTCCGGAGTGCCATCGACCGCCAGTGAAAGTCCGCCAAAGGTAATTTGCGAGCCGGGCGTATACGGCTGAGGCGATGTGGTAGTGCCGGCCGTCAGATTTTCAACAGAATAGGTAATATTGCCGGCCCCATCATTTTGAAAGGCGATAGAGAAATCATTGCCGTACTCGGCATCCGCCGAATTACTTACTGATGGGCCGGTAAAGGTCGCAGTACCTGCATTGGAATCCTCAGCACGTGCCACGAATTTCGCACCCGCCGTAATCGAAGAAAACACATCCAGGCCACTATCGAATGACTCCATGCTGCGTGAGGCATCGACTTTCATGAACTGCTGGTTGTTATCACCCTGATAACTGACAGTGCCGTCGGCATTGGTACCAAAGGGAACGGTACCTGTCTGGGAGCCGGAAAAGAGGTAGTTGCCATTACCATCGGTCGAGTTGGCAAGTCCGACCAGTTCCTGATAAATGCTGTCCATGGCCGTCGCCAGCGATAGTCGGTCGGAATCGGACAGCGTTCCATTACCGGCCTGAACCAGTTTGTCCTGAGCCGACTGAATCGCTGAGGTCACACTATTGAGGATGGTTTCCTCCAGTGCCATGTTCTGCGTCATGGTGGTGCGGGCATCAGCATACTGTTTTGTTTCCGACAGCGACTGCCGGGTAATCAGTGCCTGTGATGCAGCGCTGGGATCATCCGACGCGGTTACCACACGCCTGCCGGTCGACATTTGAAGACTCACATCTGTCAGCTTGGACTGCTGATTCAGCATGGCCGACAAACTGGTACTGAACATGGAAGCCGTACTAAGACGCATGATAATTACCCCATGATACCGATAAGAGTGTTGAACAGGTTCTGGGCTGTACCGATAACCTTGGCATTGGCAGTGTAGAGCTGCTGATACTTGAGCAGATTGGCCGCTTCTTCCTCCAGGTTAACCCCGGATACGGATTGCTGAGCGGTACTGATCTGATTGACCACGCTGTCCTGAGCACTGCTTTTGACCTTCAACGCCGCCGTTTCAGTACCTGCGTTACTGACCAGCTGCGCATAGGCCCCACTGAAGGAGGTGGTACCACCTACTGTAAGACCGCCCTGCAAGTCTGCCATCGCCTGCGCATTGGTATTGTCACCCAGGCTGCCGCTGGAACCGGCCGCTGCCAGCTCGGCGGCATCGCTCAGTGCCAGCGCGAGCGATCGTCCGGCATTTTCCGTTGGCTTGACCACAAAGGAATCCCCATCCTGGGGCGTACCACTGACGGCAATGTTCAGGCCATCCAGGGTCATCACTGGGTCACCATCGGCATTATTCGGTAATGATGCCGCTGAAAAGGTGGTAGTGCTATTGTCGCTGTCGCGCGTCACCATGTAATCGCCACCGTCATAGGTCACGGTGTAATTGCTGGCTTTCACTTCACTGTAATCGCCGCTGAAAGTGGTCGATAGCGTAGCTGTACCGTCATTGTTGGCATTGGAATAGGAAGAGGGCTCATCAAACGTAAACAGGGCCTTTCCGGCATCACCGTTGAGGTCAAAACCAGCTTCGTGCTGCTCGTTGAGAGCCCCACCAAGCGCTACCGCAATCTGGCCAAGCCGGCCCTGTGCATCAGTCAGACCTTCATTTCTGAACCCCAGAAGCCCCCCGATGACACCACCATCAAGACGCTTTTCATTCAGTTCAACGCTGTTGCCACTGCTGTTGACCAGGGCCAGCGTTTTTCTGGTCGGATCCTCGTCTGAATCCTCAACGGCCATCTTGAAGCTCTTTTCGCCCAGCACCAGTGACTGACCGGTAGGCAACGACACATTGTATTTGCCGTTTTGTTCGATGACATCCACTGACGTCAGCTCACTGAGCTTTGAAACGAACAGGTCTCGCTGATCCAGCAGATCGTTGGGAGCCTCACCCGTACGTGCAGTGGTCAGTGTGATTTGCTTGTTAAGGTTGGAAATCTGATCGGTATAACTGTTGATCTGACTGACCGCATCATCAAGCTGGCTTTCGACACCGGTTTCCATATCGCCAAGATAATTGGACACCGAATTGAACTGCGCCACCATGCTCTGGGCATTACCCAGCAGGGTCTCGCGTACAGCAGGGTCTGTCGGCGTATTGGACAAACTCTGCAAGCTCGAAAAGAAATTGGCCATCATGGTCGACAGGCCTGATTCATCATTGGCCAGTACATTATCGATCTGCGACATCTGCGTCAGCTGGGTGTTATACGCTCCCTGCTCACTTTTGGCCTCATTGAGCTGCGTCGAAATGTACCCTTCATACTGGCGGGCAATTCCCTGAACGTTGACACCATTGCCAAAGTAACCTTCTGCGCTGGAGGATCCCGGCAACTGCTTCAGGTTGACAATCTGACGGTTATAGCCTTCGGTGTCGGAATTACTGATGTTGTTGCTGGTGGTATTCAGTGCGGCCTGAGAGGCCCTGAGACCCGACAGACCGATATTGATCAGATTTGCCATAGTTTTCCCCGAATAGCCCGGTGGGCGTCAGTAATTACTCTGAAACTTGTTAACGGCGGCCTTGCCATAAAGTGAAGCCCGAATGGGCTTCACATGATCAGAAAATGCGGGAGGGAGTTTGATCAAGGGTATAGCGAGCAAGGCGATCATCCGATGAGGCGCCCGTCAGGCGACCGCTGGCGGAAGGCTCACTGACACTCCCTGATGATGCGACAGCCTTCCCCAGGTGCTCTGGAAGCTGCGACATGATGGAAATGAGCTTACGTGCATACTGCGGATCCGTAGCGTAGCCACTGTTTTGAAGCTGCCATGCAGCAGCTTCATCACTTTCAGCAGCCACCACGCCATCGTAACGGCTGTTTTCCGTCAGAAGACGTGCGTAATCCTGAAAGGATTGCTCATAGGAATGATAGACCCTGAATCCATCTTTCATCCGGTAGGCTTCCTTCCCGGCATATTCGGTCGTCATTACATCGGCTCGCTCTCCCTGCCAGCCCGAGGTCGCCTTGATATTGAACAGGTTATGGCTTTTGCTGCCATCGGCCGCGGCAATTTCATGCCGCCCCCAGCCGGTTTCAAGGGCTGCCTGCGCCACGATCAGACGGCTCGAGACACCGGCTACCGCACTGATGCGCTCGGCTGCAGCGCCAACCTTGTCAATGAAGGCCTGAACATGCGTGGGAAGTGATGAGGCGTCAGCAGAGCGCGCAGGAGTAGCAACGCGCGTCTCCGCCTGCTCGGCCACAAGTACCTGCGCCTTGAACCAGTCACCGGATGACGTGGTATCCCGTGCCTGCCGGTTATCACGTATCCATTCCTGCTTGAGCTCGCCAGGTGTACCTACCGGGATGCCCGCCACCAGGGGCTGGCTGGCATGCAGCGCCTCAGGACTCGCATCATTGACCGCAGGCACATCCTTGCCGCCCAGCTGCTTGATCAGCATGTCCGCAATGCCGATGCCCTGGCCGGACATGGTCTGCGCCCATTGTTGATCCATCATGGACTGATACATTTTGGTTTGATTGCTACCCAGAAGACCGCTTTCAGGCACCGTGTCACGCATGCCTTTCAGCATCATCTGCATCAACATGGCTTCAAATTGTCTGGCAGTCTGCTTCAGACCTTCCTGCTGATCCTGTCGAGCCGTGAACTTGAGCCGGGATACCCCCTGAACATCAAGTGCAAATTTAGAGGATAAATCCATAAGGCCTCCTATATCACATCCAGTTCAGCATGAAGGGCACCAGACGTTTTCAGTGCCTGAAGGATCGACATTAGATCCGTCGGTGTCGCCCCCAGAGCATTAAGTGCATTGACCACATCCGACAGACGGGCACTGGCGTTGATCACCTGCAGCGAGCCATCCCCTTCCTGCAGGGAGACATCGGCATTCGGCACCACGGCCGTATTGCCACCGGCCAGCGCATTGGGCTGGGACACAATCGGATTGTTATCGATCACTACGGACAGGTTGCCGTGGGCTACTGCCGCCTGACTAAGCGTCACGGTGCCATTCATGACGACCGATCCGGTACGCTGATTGATGACCACCTTGGGTGACGGCGCCCCCGTGCCCACATCCACCCGCTGAATCTGGGCCAGAAAGGCGACCTGCGCTGATTTTTCAATCGGTGCCCTCAGCTCGATCGTACGTGAGTTAAGTGCCCGTGCAATCGGCCTGCCAAAGCTTCGATTGATCGAATTCATGGTATCAAGCGCCGTATTGAAATCGGCATCCTTGAGTTCAAGCGTCATCCGCCCATCCGTAGCCAGATCCAGAGGCACGCTCCGTTCGATGATCGCGCCATCGACGACACGTCCTGCAGACAACTGATTGACCGCAATACTGGAGCCACCTGCTGAAGCGCCGGCCCCGCCGATCAGTACGTTCCCCTGGGCAAGCGCATACACCTGTCCATCAGCTCCCTTGAGGGGGGTCATCAACAACGTACCGCCGCGCAGGCTCTTGGCATTACCCACTGAGGACACCACGACATCAACAGCCTGGCCCGGGCTTGCAAAGGGTGGCAGCTTGGCCGTTACCATGACCGCCGCCACGTTTTTAAGCTGCATGTTGCTGCCTGTGGGTACCGTGATGCCGAGCTGCGACAGCATGTTGCGCAGCGCCTGACCGGTAAAGGGTGCCTGTGTTGTCTGATCACCGGAATTATCGAGACCGACGACCAGCCCGTAACCAATGATAGGGTTTTCACGAACACCAGCGATGGTGGCAATATCCTTGAGTGGTGCCGCGCTCGCCGCGCCGGAACATGTGAGCAGCAAGGCACTCATCAGTACAGACAGCCATCGATTCAATGTGGTCATCATCATGTGATACCCGCGTTTGACTAAAAGGGTGAGATATTAAGAAAGAAGCGCTGCAGCCAACCCATCCGCTGTGCTTCATCAATGTATCCATCGCCGTAGTACTCAAGACGGGCATCCGCGACCTGAGTGGATTCAATCGTATTGGCAGTGGTAATAAATGCCGGATTGACCACCCCGGAAAAGCGAATGTATTCAGCGCCCTGATTGATGCCGATCTGCTTCTCGCCGGCCACTCGCAGATTGCCGTTGGGCAGTACATCCATGACAGTCACGGTAATGGTGCCGACAAAGGTATTGGCTGCGCTGGCTCCACCCGAGCCGTTGAAATCAGACCCGCCACTCATGTCCATATTCTGATCCGGAGTCACCAGCCCGCCGGTAATTCGCGGAACGGTAGTGATACCCAGCGTGGCGGATCCATTCCGACTGGCATTGGCTGCCGAGCTCTTGGTCGCACTGACATCTTCATTCAATTCAATCGTCAGGATGTCACCAATGCCACGGGGCCGACGATCTTCAAACAGAGGACGAACATAATTGGCCTGGTAAATGGAGCCATTGGCTACCGCTACCGGAGCGGGCTGAGGCGGTGAGGTGGTTGGCCCCTGAACAATATTCTGACGAGGAATATAGGCGCAGGCCGTCATGGAAAGCGCCATGCACACCACAACGACCGTCTTGAAGATATCTCGCCCCTGCCTGCCCTGTGTCATCATGCCGGCACTACCGTTATCAGAGCTGAGTCAGACGCTGAAGCATCTGGTCAGACGTGGATACGGCCTTGGAATTGATTTCGTAGGCCCGCTGGGTGGCAATCATGTTGACCATTTCCTCGACCACGTTGACGTTGGACGTTTCGAGGTAGTTCTGCTCGATCAGACCAGCCCCGTTATTGCCCGGGATACTGTCAGTCGGAGCGCCTGATGCCGTGGTTTCGGCATACAGGTTATTCCCCATGCTTTGCAGGCCTGAATTATTGATGAAGGTGGTCAGCTGAATCTGACCAATCTGATTGCTCTGTGAATCGCCAGGCTGAGTCACGGACACGATGCCATCCTGACTGACCGAGATTGACAGGGCATTTGCCGGCACGACGATAGCCGGCTGAATTGGAAAGCCACTGGAAGTTACCAGCTGGCCATTCTGGTCAAGTTCGAATGAGCCATCACGGGTGTAAGCCAGGGTGCCATCCGGCATCTGTACTGTGAAAAAGCCACCACCATTGATGGCCATATCCTTGGCATTACCGGTTTCTTCCAGATTGCCCTGGGTATGGAGGCGCTCTGTAGCCACCTGCTGTACGCCGGTACCAATCTGAAGACCGGAAGGCAGATTGGTCTGAACAGACGTCATTGCCCCTGGCTGACGGGCATTTTGATAAAGCAGATCTTCAAATGCAGCACGGGAGCGCTTGAAACCGGTCGTACTGACGTTGGCCAGGTTATTGGATACCACATCAAGCTTGGTCTGCTGAGCATCCAGCCCGGTCTTGGCGATCCAGAGAGAACGAATCATCGTGTTACCTCATCAAGTCAGTGACAACAACTGGTTGGCACGCTGTTCGTTTTCGTCAGCGGTATCAACCATGCGCATATTCATTTCGAAGCGACGGGCGTTATCGATCATGGCTACCATGGCTTCAGTAGCATTGACGTTACTGCTCTCCAGTGCGCCTGAAACAAGAGAGACGCCATCGTCTCCCGGCAGTCTGGGCGGTGCAGGATTGCCGTTGGCATCAGCCTGCATCCTGAAGAGGCCATCATCGCCTCTTTTCATCATTTCGTTGCCGGGATTAACGAGCTTCAAACGCCCTACTTCGGCCAATGTATTGGGTTGATCCCCAAGACCCAGGGCTGAAATCGTGCCATCGGAAGCTACGGAGAAGGAGGCATTAAGAGGAAGTACTACAGGTCCGCCTTCGCCCATGACCGGCTTTCCGCCGGACATCAAAAGCCCGGTGGCATCCACTCGCAACCGGCCATCACGGGTATAGGCTTCACGCCCATTACCATCGTCTACCGCCAGCCACCCGTCCCCATCGATGGCCACATCAAGAGAACGGCCGGTTTCCTCGATCATGCCTTCGGAATAGTCAGCGCCCGGCGTGGTGTCTGCCACCACAGAGCGCGTTGCCAGGCCGTCCCCCTGAATGGGAACGGCCCGAAAGGCAGACAATTGCGATTTGAAACCGGTCGTTGAGACATTGGACAGGTTGTTGGCGACAACAGCCTGCCGCTCGAGGGTTTGTTGCGCGCCGGAGAGCGCGGTATAAATCATCCGATCCATGTCTGTCCTCCCGGTTTAGTGATAATTAGCGCAGCGTGACCAGAGTCTGCAGGATCTGATCCTGAGTCTTGATGGTCTGGGCGTTGGCCTGATAATTACGCTGTGCCACGATCATGTTGACCAGCTGCGCAGACAGATCCACGTTGGAACCTTCAGTGGCACCGGCAATCAGGCTGCCCAGCTGTCCACTCCCGGCAGTACCCAGCAGCGGCTGACCGGAGGCCGTGGTTTCAACCCAGCCATTATCACCAACGGATTCAAGACCCTGCATGTTACGGAAGTTGGCCAGCGCCAATTGCCCCAGTGCCTGGGTCTGGTCATTGGAGTAGCTCGCGGTCAAGGTGCCATTCTCCTCAATGGAGATGCCGACCAGCGCACCGGAGGTATAACCATCCTGGTCCAGCGTGGTGAGGTTGAAGTCACTGCCGAACTGGGTGGTACCATCAAAATCGAGTTCAAAGTCGAGGTTGTTTACTGCAGTTCCCAGATCAAAGCTGAACGCCAGTGGAGTGTTGGTGGTAAGCACGCCACTATTATTGAACGTCAGGGTCTGTTGTTGCCCGGTTGTTGCATCGACATCAGCACCATCGATGGATGCAAAAACATTCCAGGTATTATCGGCTGTATCATCCTTCGCAAAATAAAGGGCAATATCATGCGCCGTGCCCTGGGAGTCGTAGGACGTCATGGTATTGGAGTAGCTATAGGTCCGGTCATCATCCGATTCAAAGTTGGCCGCGGCCAGACCGGCACTACTGGCATCCAGGTTCAATACCGCTTCTGCCTGCGTCGTTGCCTTCGCGGCGAGAGCATCCGTCGGCACCTGTAACGCAACAGGCTCGCCCCCGGTGCCCTGACCCGCGGCATAACCGGTCAGGAATGACCCGGATGCGTTGGCCAGAAATCCGGTAGACGTCATGGTCAGCTGACCATTACGGGAATAGGTGGTTTGGGAGCCGTCATTGAACCGGAAGAACCCCTCTCCGTTGATTGCCAGATCCAGATCGCGACCGGTTGTTTCAATTGACCCGGAGCCAAAGCTCTGTGTTACTGCAGCGACCTTGACGCCCAGCCCCGCCTTGGCACCAGCATAGATGTCGGCAAATTCGGCACGGCTGGACTTGTAGCCAACGGTCGCCGAGTTGGCGATGTTGTTACCAATGACGTCCAGGTTGCTGTTGGCTGCATTAAGCCCGCTTACGCCTTGTGAAAATGACATGTGATCAATTCCTCGTGATGCATTTGAATAGAAGGATCGCGCTCATGGGCACAACCCCTGAAAAGCACGCCTTAAAGCACCTGGTACACATCACCCAGTGAAATGGCTCTGGTGCCGATATCCAGTGATGTTTCACCATTGATGGTGTTCACCCCCCGAACAAAGCCGTAATCGAGCGCCGTGGAAGGCACCTTGCCTGCACTGTTACTGGCCTCTATGGAGAACTTGTAACCGGCGCCTGCCTCGGCAACCCCCCCATCATCCATTGAGCCGTCCCAGTAGAAGGATTGTGTGCCGGCATCGATGGCACCCATGTCATAGGTGCGCACCGTATTACCTACGGCGTCCCGAATTGACACGGTGACATTGCTGGCCGGATCATCCAGAGAGATGCCGAATGGAGTAATCACCCCATCTTCACCCACCAGAATGTCGTTACCGGACACCATTACTCCCTTGTCAACCAGGGCAGTAGCCTGCAGCTGCTGGGTGGTATTGATCTGTTTGGTGATGGCCGCCAGCGTTTCATTAAGCTCGGAAATACCACTGACGGTATTGATCTGAGCCAGCTGAGACGTCATTTCCGAGTTTTCCATCGGATTCAGCGGATCCTGATTCTGCATCTGTGTAATCAGCAGCGTCAGAAACTGATCCTTCATCTCTGCTGCGTCGGAAGACACCGCCTTCGTCGAGCTGCTGGAAGCGTTGGCGGTACCGTTAATGGCGCTGAGCGCCGATGCACTGATAGCCATGACAGACTCCCTGTTATTCGCCCAGCGTCAACGTTTTGAGCATGAGCGACTTGTTGGTGTTGAGCACCTCGACATTGGCCTGGTAAGACTTGGATGCCGAAATCATGTTGACCATCTCGGCTGCCGGGTCGACGTTCGGCTTGCGAACGTATCCCTGGTCATCAGCCATCGGGCTTTTGGGGTCAAACTCCAGTCGAAACGGCGATTGATCCTCCAGCACTTCTGTAACGCGCACGCCTCCAGTGGCCTGCCCGGGGGCAGCATCCAGCTCGAACCGGACATGCTTGGCCCGGTAAGGCTCACCATCCGGCCCGGCCACGCTGTCGGCATTGGCCAGGTTACTGGCGGTGGTGTTCATGCGCTGGGACTGGGCAGTCAGCGCTGAACCGGCGATGTTGAATACATTGAACATGCTCATTTATCAGCGCTCCGGCTGCATGGCAGCTTTTAAACCCTTGATCTTGCTCGAGAGGATCTGAAGATCGGACTGGTAATGCACGGCGTTCTCGGCAAAGTTGACCCGCTCCATGTCCATATCGACGGTATTGCCGTCAAGACTTGGCTGAGCCGGAATCCGGTAAGCCAGCGTCTGATTACTCATGGCACCCGCCCCCTGTCCAGGGATATGCGCGGAGGAGGTTCTTGCCATCGCAAGGCCACCACCACCAGCGGGGCTACTCTCGGTTACCGCCTTTTCAAGTGCCTTGCTGAAATCGAAATCGCGCGCCTGAAACCCGGGGGTGTCGGCATTAGCGATATTGGCCGATAACACTTCCTGACGCTGAGCCCGAAGGTTAAGCGCCTGTTGAAAGTAGTTGAGCGAATCATTAAGTTTGTCGAGCATCACGACGTACCCATTGAGTCATTCGAAAGTTTGATTTCCAGGATGCAGAATATCTCAGCCTTTTAAATAGCCATCGGATGAACAGGCCATTAATAGCGCTTTATTTCACCATTTGTAACCAATGGTAATTTTTATAGGATGGCGTAACTTTTCGATACGCACGTCTACCGAGGGCCAGCCATGAAGATTGCGGGCATGCGCCAGGTCAAAATAACGACAGAATGGGCACGCCTCTCCGTAGCAGCCCTTGTATGGCTATGCCTGTCTGTGGTGAATACGGCTCAGGCAGGTTCATCGACATCACCGGATACAGTGCTTGAAGAGCAGTTGAAGACATTTGTGCTGGAACAGGGGGCCCTGCAGGGTACCGAACAGGCAAATGTAACGGTTCACATGCCTCATGGCGCGCTGGGCCCCTGCCCTGTAGCGGCACCATTCATGCCGACAGCCGGACGCCCATGGGGGCGAATCACGGTGGGTGTAAAGTGCCCAGGCTCGCCACCCGAAACCCGCTACTTCCAGGCCGATGTAAGCGTACAGGGCACGTATTATGTGGCCCGGAGCCCCTTGAATGCGGGACACCGCATTACTTCAGGGGATCTTGTGGCAGTCAGCGGCGACCTCACCACGTTGTCCAACCGGCTGGCTACCTCGGCAGACACTTTGACAGGGCAGATCACTACACGGCGCATTGGCCAGAATACGCCCATCCTGACCTCCATGGTGAAATCACCTCAGGTGATCAAGCGAGGACATGACGTACGCGTCATTGCCAGGGGCCAGGGGTTTCATTTAACCAGCGCAGGCATTGCATTGAATGGTGCCGCACGTGGTGAATCCGTTCGCATCAAGACATCGCGCGGCACCATCCTGAGAGGCATCGCTTCCGGTCCTGATCAGGTTCAGGTGAATTTCTAGCTGGTACTTTACTCATTCGCTGGTTGCATGAGGGCTGTTAATCGTAACACTTTGATACGAAAATACACCTCAACCCAATAAAGTCGGCCCTGTCTACGTCGATAATGCCTACATCAAAGACATACTGACTCACGACATTATCTCCAAAGGGCTATTTACGATGAAAATCAATTCAAACGTTGTTCCTGCCAGCATCCCGTCCACAGAAGCACGTGGCGTTGCCAAAAAGGAAAGCGAACAGACTCAGGCTGTCAGCCAGCCGGCCTCAGCCAGGTTCACGCCGTCCAATGCGGCTGATACATCGCAGGACATCAATACGGCACGTGTTGATGAAATCAAGCAGGCCATTCGTGAAGGGCGTTTTGAAGTTGATGCCGGCAAGATTGCGGATGGCCTTATCGCCAGTGCTCAGGAACTTGTCTCGGAAAAATAAACCATGACCGCCACTGCATCGTCACACAGCCATCCTCTGCGCCAACCGCTGCTTGAGGCGCTTGTCGCAGAGTACAAGGCACTTAACCACTTCATCGTGCTTCTGCAACAGGAACAGCGAGTGCTGGATAATGTGGAGGCAACCGACATCGAGCAGTTTACGCGTCTGACCGAAGAAAAGACGGCGCAGGCTGAATTGCTTGAATCCCTGAGCCAGAAGCGCCTGACGATCGTGGACCAGGCCACAGGTGGCAAGCGTCATGCACAGGCAATGACCACCCTGATGAATAACAATGGTCTGGGGCGTCAGTGGAGTGATTTTAAACGCAAGGTAGTGCAGGCAAGTCAGCTCAATCAGTCCAACGGACTGAAGCTTGGCATACGTGCCGACTATAACCAGCGCGCGCTGCGCTTTCTGCATAACGCTGCGGGCATGTCGCTGTATGGTCGTAATGGGCAGACCCATGCACGAGGCGGATCAAACCTCTATGGCCAGGCCTGATCAGCCAGA
Source organism: Larsenimonas rhizosphaerae (assembly GCF_026240105.1). Taxonomy (NCBI): domain Bacteria; kingdom Pseudomonadati; phylum Pseudomonadota; class Gammaproteobacteria; order Oceanospirillales; family Halomonadaceae; genus Larsenimonas; species Larsenimonas rhizosphaerae. Next base: position 547,634 of record NZ_JAPIVE010000001.1, on the reverse strand, counting down.
ACAAGGTCATCGTTCATGGTAATTGACGATGACCTGTATATTTTTAATATTCACATCCTTACGTAGCCGCCCTTTCCCCGGCATGGAAAAACGCAACTGCATGACTTCAGAAGCAGGCAATCCCCTGAAGGCTCGTGTCTGACCGCGCTCCTTCCCCAGATTAATGCAGCGCGTGCGTGATGTGCTGCACAGCTCAGCCTGCAAGGCCGGATGAGGTGATGCCTCGAATCGCCATCCTACGGATGTAATCATCCGATTTCCGGAGTCATCAGGCGCCATAAGCGGCTCGGAGTAGTAAAACCAGTGCTTCTGGGTCATGGTCAGTGAAGCACTGTCTGCAACCCATGCGCCCGAGGCGCCCGAGGCAGGCTGAACGAAAGCCAGCGAAAGCACGACGGCGCTGAAGCATCCCGAAAGACGACGCATCAGAAACTTATCGGGCCGCATCGATCAGCATGCCTCTGCCAGCGCACACTGCCCCAGCGCATCCACCATCGCACACAGCTTGAGCGTTGCCTTCAACATGCCCTGAGCACTGGCTTGCCGGCCAGATCGAGTAATCTTCAATACCTGGTCGCGCATGATGCGCCCCTCATCACTGCCATCGTTCTTGAGTCGCCAGGCCACCAGTGAGGCCTGAGCCGCTGCAAATGAACGAATCAGCGAGTCGGAAGCAAAGGTTTCCTGCCCCAGCTCGTTTTCCGCCTTTCGCATCAGCGGCGCCTGCGCTTCAACCGCCAGCACACGCTGAATCCACAAGGCCAGATCCTGACTGTACTCGGCCGATGACAGAACGCCCTGATCAAGACCATATCGACTTGTCAGCAGCTCTCGCGTTACCGGGTCGACAATACGTGCAATGATCAGATGAACCCGCTGCGCGGGGCCGGCACCGTCAACCGAAGCGTCCAGCCAGCCCAGCTCAAGCTCGGTTTCCTGATCCTTGTACTTGAACTGCCCTGCCCGCTCGAAGGTCATTTCATCACTCAGCTGCTGCATCGTCATGCGCTCACCACGATGCTCGATTTTCATATTGCCTCGCACCAGTGCGCGCCAGCCTACACCGAACTGCTCCAGTGCCTGCCGGGTAGTCGCATCCGGCAGCTGAGAAAAGTGATGGCGAATGCGCGCCTCCGGCAACTGATCACCCAGCCATATCGAGCGGCCGGCCATCGAGACCGGCAATCCCTTGCGCGGCAGGAAGGTCACGCAGGGCAATTCATTCGCCTCGGCAAAAATGAACGCCGGCCGGGTTACGTTATTGCTCTTGCGCTGCCAGAACACGTCCAGCCTCCCGCTGGCGGCGGGCGACTGCGTCAACTCCTGAAGCTGGACAGCAGGTTCGGTCAGCGCCTGAGCATCACGCTCATTGCGCCACAGGGTTTCAAGTGTTCGGAAACCGCCGACCTGATCTCGCAGATAATGAACACAGGCGTTGAGGCGCTTTCCTTCACGCAGTAACTGACCGGCCCACTGCGCAGGCACGGATACAGGCGTTCCCCCACCATAAGCCAGTGAGGCTTCAGGCAGACTGAACGCAGTTTCTTCGCGGGGAGCAAACACGTATTGCACCAGCGCGTCAGAGCGATACCAGCTCAAATGCTCGGTAATGTTCTGGCCGTTGGTCAGGCACAGGATGTTGAGATGGCGCCGTGCGGCAACATCCACGGCACTACTGATATGCAGGGCCTCATCCGTCTTTGAAAGGATGCAGTCCGCAACCCGCCCGCCCGGCAACGCCGAAAGCGCCTCATGGTAGACACGGGCAACATCGTCCAGCGTATCGCCATGACGGGTGCTGTCGAGTACAAGGATGGGCCTGAGCCTCGGATTCTGGAGTGGCAGCATGGCAAGCTGCTCGCTCACTCGCTGATCCCGCTGCCCGACACCGACGGTATCAATCAGGATAAGTCGCTTGTGAGACAGGCTTTCCACCAGTGCAGCCAGCTCTTCCTGCGACCTCGCTGCATGTGCCTCAACACCGAACAGACGACCATAGGTCAGTAGCTGCTCCCGTCCACCGACCCGGTGAGTGTCGGTTGTTATCAAGGCAATACTGTCCTTGCTGCCCCGTAATGAAAAACGAGCCGTCAGCTTGGCCACGGTGGTCGTCTTGCCTACCCCGGTCGGCCCTACCAATGCGAAGATCCCCCCGCGAGTCAGCCATTCATCATGCGGGTTGACTGACAATACGTCCGTCAGGCCTGCCTTCATGCGCTCATCGCAACTCAAGTGTGCCTTGTCGACAGTCTGTGTCCATAACGTTCGGCACAGCGCCTCACTCAGTCCGTGCCCAAGCCCTGAGCGTACAAAGGCGTCCTCGGGGCTGACCATGGTTTGACGCTTTCCAGCCATCCCTTTATCGGTCAGCACGGCTTTCATGGACTGCATTTCACTGAGCAGCGATGCCATCATCTTTTGAGCATCCCCCTCCACTGCCACCATAGATGAGTCAGGCTGCGCCATTACATCAGAGGGAGTATCACCCGTGGTTACCGCCGGTGGTGTTGACGCCGTCTCGTCATAATCAAGCAGCGCAATGACCTCCACGCCGCCATCAATGTTGCGACTGGAAAGTATCATGGCTTCATTTCCCAGCTCGGCCCGAAGGCGACGCATGGCTTCACGGTGAGTCGGCGCAAAAAACTGTCGGGTATTCATGAACGACCTCCAATCATGATCTCGATACGCACGGTGCGATCATCAGGAATTTCAGCCTGTGACAACACGACAAGCTGCCGGATCTGACGGCGTAGAAAGCGGGACATCAGGGTACGCAGGTGATGCTGGACAACCATCACGGCAGGAAGGCCCTGAGCTTCCATCCGGGCCGTCGCTTCAGCCACCTGTTGCATCAGCGTATCGGCCAGGCCTGGTTCAAGCCCGCCACCATTGTTCATGGCCTGGCCCATCATCTGCTCAAGCTGGCCATCAAGCCCCATGACGCGAATGGGGTCTTCATTGGCAAAATAATGCTGTGTAATCGAGCGACCAAGCGCAACGCGGATGGCGGCCACCAGCTCAGAAGGATCCTTGGTATTGACGGTGTGCTCGGCCAGCGTATCCAGAATCGTGCGCATGTCCCGAATGGATACACCCTCATCCAGCAGATTTTGCAATATCCGCTGCAACACACTGAGGCTGAGCGATTTCGGTACGACATCTTCAACCAGCGAGGCATCTTCCTTGCTGAGGCGGTCCAGCAGCTTCTGGACCTCCTGACGGCCCAGCATTTCACTGGCATGCTCACTCATCAGATGATTGAGGTGGGTAGCCACCACCGTGCTGGCATCCACCACGGTATAGCCGAGCATCTGCGCCTGATCGCGCTGACTGTCATTGATCCAGGTCGCCGGCAGCCCAAAGGCCGGATCAGTGGTCTTGCGACCTTCCAGCTTGCCGCTGGCCTCACCGGGGTCAATGGCAAGCCACTGGCCCGGCCAGGATTCTCCTCGTCCTATTTCGACCCCTTTCATGGTAATTCGATAAGCCTGAGGCTGAAACTTGAGGTTATCCCGGATATGCACCACCGGCGGCAGAAAGCCGATCTCCTGGGCATACTTCTTGCGAACACTCTTGATACGTTTCAGCAGCTCACCGCTTTGCTGGGCATCGACCAGTGAGATCAGACGGTGCCCTACTTCAAGACCGAGCGGATCCACCATCTGCACATCATCCCAGCTGGCTTCACCCGCCTCAGGATCAGATGCGGCAGCCGCCTGTGTCTTGCGCTGGGCAGCAGCCTCCTGAACGATGGCCGCCGAATTCTGTTTGGTCAGATACCAGCCAATCCCACCCAGCACGGCGGTAAACATCAGAAAGACAAAATTGGGCATGCCCGGCACCAGCCCGAGAAGCCCCATCACTGCTGCACTGAGAAACATGACTCGTGGATTGGTAAAAAGCTGACCGATCAGCTGTTGCCCGACATCCTGCTCGGTATTGACGCGCGAAACGGTCACACCCGCAGCGGTTGAAATGACCAGTGCGGGAATCTGGGCTACCAGGCCATCACCAATGGTCAGTAGCGTGTAGGTGCGCGCTGCCGTGCCCATGTCCAGGCCATGCTGCGCCACCCCTACGATCAGCCCGCCAATGATGTTGATCACCATGATCAGGATGCCGGCTACGGCGTCTCCCCGAACAAACTTGCTCGCACCATCCATGGAACCGAAGAAATCTGCTTCCTGGGAAATTTCCGAGCGACGCTGCTTGGCCGTCGATTCGTCAATCAGACCTGCATTAAGGTCAGCATCGATGGCCATCTGCTTACCGGGCATCGCATCGAGGGTAAAACGAGCACCTACTTCCGCAATACGTCCGGCCCCCTTGGTAATAACCATGAAGTTGATGACTACCAGGATAATGAATACCACCAGGCCTACGGCAAAGTTGCCACCAATCAGGAATTCGCCGAAGGCCTGGATGACGGCACCGGCAGCATCTCCTCCCTCGTGACCGTTCATCAGTACGACACGGGTCGATGCCACGTTCAGCGACAGGCGTAACAGCGTTGAAAACAGCAGAACGGCGGGAAAGGCAGCAAATTCGAGCGGCTTGGTCGTGAACATGCTGACCAGCAGCACCATGATGGCCAGCGCAATATTAAAGGTAAAAAGCACATCAAGAATGAACGGCGGCAGCGGAAGGATCATCATCGACAGAATCATGATGATCAGAATCGGCCCCGCCAAAAACTTCAACTGGCTGGAATTCTGCAGGCCGGCGCGGCCCAGAAGCGAGGTCAGGGAATTCATGGTGCGTCATCACCTTTGGTAATCGAAGGAATATCCATATCAACTGGCACCGGCAGATTGGTGGGTTGGCCGGGGCGGTCGCCTCCTTCGGATTTGTAACGTTTCAACTGATAAACCCAGGCCAGCACCTCGGCTACGGCAGCATAAAGCTGCCCCGGGATTTCACGATCAAGGTCCACGTGATAGTGCAACGCACGTGCCAGCGGTGGTGCCTCAAGGACAGGCACCCGGTTCTCACGACCAAGCTCCTTGATCTTCTCTGCAATGTGATCGGTTCCCTTTGCAACAACCGTGGGGGCGCCCATGTCGTCGCTGTAGGCTAGAGCCACCGCATAATGGGTCGGGTTGGTCACGATGACGTCAGCCGTAGGCACCTTGCTCATCATCCGGTTACGCGCCATGGCCTGCTGCTGCTGGCGTATACGCGCCTTGATCTGCGGGTCACCTTCGGATTCCTTGTGCTCTTTTTTGATGTCATCCAGGCTCATGCGCAGTTTCTTGTTGTGAGACCAGATCTGGTAAGGCACATCAATGCCCACGACAATCAAAAACCCCATGACGATCAGGGTGCAGCACAACAGAATCAACTTCATTGAATGGGCAATGCCACTGAAGCCGCTTTCATTGGCGAGCCCGAGAAGCTGCCCAAGAAAGAAATAAATGAAGCCGGATGTAATCGCACCAACCAGTACTGCCTTGGCGATCCCCTTGGCGAGCTCTGCAAGTGCCTGGGTCGAGAACACCCGCTTGAGCCCCTTGATGGGATCGAGCTTCTTGAGGTCAGGCGTCAGGGATTTGGTCGAAAAAAGCCATCCGCCCAGCATGGCGGGTGCGATCAGAGCAGTAATGGTCAACACCAGCATCATGGGAGCAATGCCCAGCGCTGCTGCTTCGAGCAGATTGACCATATGAATGAACAAGCGAGACGTATCAAAGGCTTCTTCACGACCAAACCGGAAGCCCTGGCCCATGACCGAGGTCATCTGCTCACCAAACCAGCCGGCCATGATCCAGAAGGTACCCACACCAATGAGCAGCATCATGAAGGTCGAGAGTTCACGCGAGCGTGCTACCTGACCATCCTCTCGTGCCTTCTCGAGTTTTCGTGGTGTGGGTTCTTCTGTCTTTTCCTGATCGCTGTCGTCAGCCATTCCCTGACCTCGGTTGGTGTTAACCGGTAGCCCTGCTGGAATGTATTGTGACGAGAGGGGGGAATAACGATTGATGAAATAACGCGCGAATCGCCAAGCTGTTTTGCAATTCGCGCGGGAGAAAGGGCATGACGGGTGGTTGTGGCTAGAACCCCAGACTATCCAGCAGATCATCGACCTGAGATTGATCCGCCACGACATCGGCCTTGGTTGTATCAACCTGTGGTCCGTTGAGCAACGAGTTCCTGGTCTTTTCCTCGTTTTCGGCCGTCAGCTTGGCACGAGTATCCTCGGGGATATTATTCAGCAGTACCTGCACCAGCTGCTGTTCTATTTCACGGATCACATCGACCATTCGCTTGATGACCTGACCGGTCAGATCCTGAAAATCCTGTGCCATCATGATATCAAGCAGCTGCGCGTTGGTGGCCTTGGTCTGCTCGGGTACCCATCGAAGATAGGCACGCGTGTCATTGACCAGCTCCTTGGCATCGTCCAGCTCGATGGGTGAATCAAACCAGCTTACCCACCGCGCATCGAGCTCAAGCGCTATTTCTTCGATCCTGTCCTGCAACGGCTGCGCGACATCGATGGCATTAAGCGAGCGTTCAGCAGCCTGCTCGGTCATCGTTGCAATGTAGTTGAGCCTGTCACGCGCATCGGGGATTGCCTGTGCGGCCTTCTCGACTTCACGATCGAGCCCCAGATCCCGCATGCTTTCATGCAGTACTCGCGTCAGTTTACCTATCTGCGAAATTACATCATCTTCGTGTGTGGCGGCCCGCTGAGTATCACCTGTCATCACCCATCCCCCCTTTCAGCGTTGATCAGTTACTTGCCCAGCTTCTCGAAGATCTTGTTCAACTTTTCTTCGAGCGTGGCAGCGGTGAAAGGTTTAACGACATAGCCATTGGCACCGGCCTGGGCTGCCGCAATGATATTTTCCTTCTTCGCCTCTGCAGTAACCATCAGCACGGGAAGATGAGACAGCGCACCATCAGCCCGGATGCACTTGAGCATTTCAAGCCCGTCAAGGTTGGGCATGTTCCAGTCGGATACAACAAATTCGAAACTACCGGCCTTGAGCTTTTCAAGCCCCTGTTGGCCATCTTCTGCTTCTTCAACATTGGTATAGCCAAGTTCCTTCAAAAGGTTGCGAACAATACGACGCATGGTCGGAAAGTCATCCACTACCAGAATCTTGATGTTTTTATTGCTCATGTCGTCATCCTGATTAATTACCGGTTAATTCAATATCAGCGCCTTAAACGCGCAGATTCTGCCGATTGGCCCCGTTCAGACAGGCCATCGCCCGTTCGCACATTGACGTAATAGGTACGATTTCATCGGCAGCCCCCAGAGCAATCGCTTCGCGCGGCATCCCGAAGACCACGCAGGTTGCTTCATCCTGGGCCAGGGTGTGTGCACCAGCCTGCTTCATTCTAAGAAGACCGGCAGCACCATCCTTTCCCATCCCCGTCAGGATGATACCAACGGCATTTTTGCCCGCATTTTTAGCAGCTGAATCAAATAAAACATCACAGGAAGGACGATGACGGTTTACAGGATCGCTGTATTCAAGCTCGACCACGTAGTTGGCACCACTTCTTGAAAGCTTCAGATGCGCATCACCGCCAGGAGCTATATAGGCATGGCCCGGCAGCACACGCTCGCCGTGCTCGGCCTCCTTGACCGTAATGGCACACAGGGAGTCCATTCGTTCAGCAAAGGAGCGCGTAAACCCTGCCGGCATGTGCTGGGTAATGACCACCGCAGGGCTGTCGGACGGCAGTGGCATCAGGAATTCGCGTATGGCCTCGGTCCCCCCGGTTGAAGAACCCACAATAAAGAGCTTTTCACTGGACAGAAAAGGAGTACGCACCGACGGCCGTACAGGCGCCCCCTGTTTGCACTGCGGCACAAGACGTTTCAACTTGGCACGTGATGCTGCGCGTATCTTGTCGGAAATGGCCGCTGTATATTCAAGCATTCCATCACGAATCCCCAGCTGCGGCTTCGTGACAAAGTCCACTGCCCCCAGCTCCAGCGCCCGCATGGTCACCTCGGAGCCGCGTGCGGTCAGCGAGGACACCATCACCACCGGCATGGGGCGAAGCCGCATCAGCTTCTCGAGAAAATCCAGTCCATCCATGCGGGGCATTTCAACATCAAGCGTCAAGACATCCGGGTTATGTTTTTTTATCAGCTCACGGGCAACGATAGGATCAGGCGCAGCTGCCACCATCTCCATGTCCGGCTGACTATTGATGATTTCGGTGATCAAACTGCGTATCAACGCCGAATCGTCCACACACAGAACCTTGATTTTAGTGTTCAAGACCGTACCCCTTTTGCTCTGTTGCTTCTGATTTGACTCAAGCTGTCAAAAAGCTCGATGGCTGGTGCCTTTTCCTTCCCGGATTTTGCCAGGTTCCTGGCCAGAGAACTCTCGCGACTCTGCAATTTGGAATCACTCGATTTCAGACGTCTCACCATGACCTGGCCACTGTGCGGAAGGTAATTGACACGTCGTGGAAACTTGTCCTTGAGGTCCTGAGCCAGCACGCGAATCCGTTCAAGCTCCAGATAACGAAGAATGAATTCAGAGTTTCGTTCACCGATCCGGGATACGCTCATGTCCGCCAGTACGGTTGCGCCACCAAATACCTTGGCTTCCAGTCGCTCGCGTTTGGCCCCTGCCATCAGCAGGGCATTAATCAAAACTTCCATGGCATATGCGCCGTATCGCATGGAGGCAGAGCCGGTCTGCACCGAGGGGCCACTTTCATCAGGCAGCATGAAGTGGTTCATGCCCCCCACCCCGACTACCGGATCACGGATACAGGCTGCAATACAGGATCCAAGTACCGTGGTCAGCAACATATCCTCGTTACTGACGTAATACTCATTGGGCAACAGCTTGATTGCCTTGACGTTGAATTCACGATCAAAATAGTGATGCGTCGCCAGACACTCTATATCCGATGCCTGGCTGCTGCGTTCGCGACTGGATTGCGTCATGCCGATGCCCTGCCCTGTTGAGCCAGTTCGTAAACGGTATGCCCTCGCAGCTTGAACACCTTGGTGATATAGCTGAAGTTTTCCGAATGGCCGGCAAACAGCAGTCCATCCGGTTTCAAGTACGTTGCAAAGCGTTCAAGAATCCTGGCTTGCGTTGGCTTGTCGAAATAAATCATGACATTACGACAGAAAATCACATCGAAAGGCCCTTCAATATCCCAGCGCGGCGCCAGAAGATTGAGCTGCTCAAACGTAATCATGCTGCGAAGGTTATCCTGCGCCCGCACCATCCCGGCTCGAGCGCCCTTGCCTTTCTGGAAAAAACGCTTGAGCTGTTCATCAGATATCTTGCTGACCTGGTTGTCGGCATAAACGCCGGCTCGAGCCTTTGCCAGAGCACTGGTATCGATATCCGTAGCCAGCAGGCTGGCCGCATTGCCGCTGCCCATGGCCTCTCTCAGCGTCATCGCAATGGAGTAAGGCTCTTCACCGGTCGAGGCTGCGCTGCACCAGACCTTGAATTTGCCGCCGTTGGCTTTTCGTGCATGCTCGGCCAGCAACGGAAAGTGATGCGACTCTCGAAAAAAGGAGGTCAGGTTGGTGGTAAGCGCATTGGTAAAGTGCTCCCACTCATCATTGTTTTCATCGGCTTCGAGCATCGCCAGATAATCGACAAACCGCTGCATGCCATAGGACCGCAACCGTTTGGCGAGACGGCTGTACACCATTTCTCGCTTGTGCTCGGCCAGCGCAATGCCGGCGCGTGCGTAGATAAGCTTTCTGACGCGCTCGAAATCGGCGTCAGTCAACACCAGATCCCTGCTTTCCTTGATTGCTTGCACGATAGCCTCACCCCTATTCGATGCCATACCTTGAATCAAAAAGAGATCCAGGCGTGATCACGGACTTGTTTTAGTGCGATACGGTAGCTTCTCCGTATTTCGCAACGGGCACTTTCGACGTTCCGGCATTAAATGAACGGGAATTGCCCTTTTGTGAGGTAGTTATCGGCGTAGATTGAAAACCTTTGATATGGAAAATGGACATGGCGTAATTAAGTTCGTCGACCTGGCCTGTCATCGACACGGAGGACGCCAGTGTTTCTTCGGCCATGGCCGCATTCTGCTGCGTGGTATGGTCAAGCGAGACCACAGCCTGACGGATCTGGTCTATGCCATCACGCTGCTCTTTGGAGGCGTCGGAAATTTCATGAATCAGTTGCGTCACCTGCCGAATGGAGGACGTAATGCCTTCCATGGTGTGACCGGCCTTCTTCACCAGCGCCGTACCGGTTTTAACGCGATCATCAGAGGTTTCTATCAGCGCCTTGATATCCTGAGCGGCACTGGCACTACGGCTGGCGAGATTACGCACCTCGCCGGCCACCACAGCAAACCCGCGCCCCTGCTCACCGGCCCGTGCGGCCTCCACCGAGGCGTTGAGTGCCAGCAGATTGGTTTGAAAGGCAATGGAGTCGATGATCCCGATGATATCGGCGATCCTCTGGGAGCTCTCGTTGATGTCCTCCATGGTTCGCACCACGTCACCGACTTCGCTTGCTCCCTGGTCCACCAGCACACTGGACGTCTCGGCAAGCTTGCTGGCATGGTCGGCATTTTCGGTATTCTGCTGAACGGTCGCCATCATCTCCTCCATACCGGAAGATGTCTCTTCAAGTGAAGCCGCCTGCTGTTCGGTACGCGCAGAAAAGTCATGATTGGCTTCGGAAATTTCACGCGCTACCGGGGCAATGACGTCACTGCTGTGATGCACATCATGAAGAATACCTACCAGCCCCTTGCGCATGCGGCCGAGCGCCTGCTTGAGCTGACTGAGTTCATCACGCCCTGTCGCATCCATATCGACTGTCAGGTTGCCCAGTCCAATCTGCTCTGTCAGGGCAAGCGCTTCATTGAGCGGTGTAAGCAGCCAGCGCCGCAACCACCAGACAGCCCCGATGATGACCATGCCGCTGATCACGATGGAGAACCCGATCAGCCAGATCGCCTGCTGGAAGTGCTCACGCGCGAGTTGATTCAGTTGCGACGCGGCTTCTACCTGACGTCCTATCAATTCGTTGACGCTTTTGTGGAAGGGTACGTCGAAGCGGTTCAATGCGTCGTTTTTAGTCAGCTCATACGCCTCGACTATGTCATTATCTCGAAAGGCTGCAGCCAGCGGCACAAGCCCCTGCGCCATTAATGCCTCAAGCGATTGCGTCACCTGTGACACTTTTTCACCATCATGGTCTGCCTTGAACCGCTCCCATGCCTGCTGAATGGCAGCGTTTTTTTCTTCCGCCCTGTCAGCCACCCTTTCAGGATCTGCGCTCCCCAGTGCCTTGGCGGCAGACGAAAGTTCAAGCATTTGACTGGATACCATCTGATCCAGCTGCTGAAGTTCAGCAATCCCGGATGCCCCTTCGTCATACAGCATCTGATTGGAATGGTTCAGCTCTGAAATACTCTGATAGCCAATCAGCCCGACACTGGTGGTCGCGAGCAGTGACACGGCGACAACCTGCCCCAGCCGCATGGCAATGGATGGCCTTGTAAAGCGCTGGATGATCCGTGACATCCCACGTCTGCGTATTTCACCATCCTTCAGATAGATGCCACGCACCTTGCCCTGTTTGAGAGCAGCGTAGGTGCTGATCGCAAGGGCCTTGTCACTGTCGCTGATCCTGACACGCACCGAGGCATAGCCTGCCAGGCGCCCTTCGATCAGGATCGGCGAGACAGTGGCATTGACCCAGTAATAGCGGCCATCCTTGCGCCTGTTCTTGACAAAACCTCGCCAGGTACGTCCCTCCTTGAGGGTGCTCCATAGATTGGCGAAGGCCGCCTTTGGCATGTCAGGGTGCCGAACCAGATTATGTGGCGCTCCCAGCAACTCTTCCTTGGTAAACCCACTGACGCGTATGAACGCAGGGTTGGCAAAGGTAATATTGCCCTGCGCATCCGTCTTGGAAATCAGATAGTCATCGGATTCCAGAGTATATTCCTGCCCCGCCGCAGCTCGATCATCATCCATTTTAATTACTCATACATGTTTGATTGAATTATTTTTTTTATATATAAAGACTGCACTGTTTAACGACGAAGCTGCGATTTTCTTGATATAAAAAAAGGCCGCACATGGCGGCCTCTAAAAGCACGTAACGGGTCCAGATTCAGGCGGCGACTTCATCCATCAACGCCATCTCCGAACTACTCATCATTTTTTCGATATCCATCAGGATCAGCATGCGCTCTTCAATGCTGCCCAGCCCCATGATGTACTCGGAAGACAGTGCCGTGCCGAAATCCGGGGCATCCCTGATCTGTTCAGGAGACAATGTAAGTACATCCGACACGCCATCAACGACCACACCCACGACGCGGTCGGCGATATTCAATACGATGACAACCGTTTGCTGGTTGTACAGCACCTCTCCTACCGAAAACTTGATGCGCAAGTCCAGTATGGGAACAATAACGCCACGCAGGTTGGTAACGCCCTTGATGAACTCAGGTGCGTTGGCGATCCGGGTAACACCGTCGTACCCGCGAATTTCCTGCACTTTAAGGATGTCTATCCCGTACTCCTCATCACCGATGCGAAATACCAGAAACTCGTTGCCCTTTACTTCATGATGTTGATCAGACATGATTTTTTCCATGAGCCTTCCCCGTTGAACTTAGTGAACCGCCGCCTGTGCCCGCGCTGGTTCGCTGCCCCGGCGATCCCTGCTGACACGCTGAAGTGCAGGAACATCCAGAATCAATGCCACACTGCCATCCCCCATAATGGTGGCCGCAGATACCCCCGGTATTTTCCGGTAATTGGTTTCCAGGTTCTTGACCACGACCTGGTGCTGACCGATCAGCTGATCCACCAGCAGCGCAAAGTGTCGGCCATCGCTCTGCACGATCATTACGATGCCCTGCGTCACGTCCGTCTGGGCATCAGGCACGTTGAACACCTTGTGCAGCTCCACCAGTGAGAGGTATTCACCTCGCACATGAATCACCTGTTCCTGACCGGCAACACGATTGATATCTTCGTGCTTGATCTGAATGGACTCCATGATGGCGCCCAGCGGTAGAATGAACACTTCCTCACCGACCTTGACGGACATGCCATCCAGAATGGCCAGCGTCAGCGGCAGCACAATGCGCGTTGTAGAGCCCTTGCCATACTGGGAAAGAATCTCGACATAGCCGCCCATCTGCTGAATGTTACGCTTGACCACATCCATGCCGACCCCACGACCGGAAACATCCGTTACCTGCTCGGCAGTCGAGAAGCCCGGAGCAAAGATAAGCTGCCACACCTCATCATCACTGATGTTATCCGAGATGGGGATGCCGGAAGATTTGGCCTTGGCCAGGATACGATCTCGATTCAGTCCCGCACCATCATCTGATACTTCAATAAGTATATTGCCCCCCTGATGCTGGGCAGACAGCGTCAGCTTGCCCAGCCGGTTCTTGCCGGCCGCCTCACGCTTTTCGGGCAGCTCGATTCCGTGGTCAATACTGTTTCGCACCAGGTGCGTCAAAGGGTCAATGATTCGCTCGATCAGCCCCTTGTCGAGTTCGGTCGACTTGCCGACGGTAACAAGTTCGATCTCCTTGCCCAGCTTGCTGGCCAGGTCACGAACCAGCCTGGGGAAGCGGTTGAAGACGTAATCCATTTGCATCATGCGAATGGACATGACCGCTTCCTGCAAATCACGTGCGTTGCGCTGAAGCTGACTCATGCCGGTAAGAAGCTGACCGTTGACGACAGGATCAAGCCCCTGGGTTGTCTGCTCCAGCATGGACTGGGTAATCACGAGCTCGCCCACCAGGTTGATGATCTGGTCGACCTTCTCCGTTGAAACACGCAGGGATGCATCACTGCTTTGCGCCTTGCCCGGCTTCTTGGCTGGTGCCTTGGAAGCCGGTGCCTGACTCGCCTTGCTGTCCGCACCCTTTGGCTCGGCGGCAGGTGCTTCTTCCGCCACGGCTTGTGTTTCGGCTTTCATGCTTTCCGCAGCCGCAGCCGCAGCCGCTACCGGAGCCTCCGCCCCACCAGAGGCTTCCTGAATAGCGATCTGGGAGGCGTCAAGCACAAAGCACAGTACCGCTTCGATATCGTCAGCAGGTTCACTGGACTCGAGACTGATCTTCAGGGTGTTGTCAGCATATTCACTGTGTTTGACCGTACCAAACAAGGCAATTTCTTCGGTCAGGGTGGCACACTCATCCTCGTCGAGCTTGGACAGCACGATCTCGAGAAGCCGTATGCCCGCTCCCGCTGCCACAGGTGCCTCGACAGGTGCAGCTGCTACCGGTGCAGGGCTTCCAGCATCGGTCTTTTCCTCGGCAATGCGCTTGAGAGTGGTACAAATACGCTCAAAGGCTTCCGGGTCGGGCTCTTCCTGATTGCGGTAGGCATTTAACTGGTCGGTAAGCATATCTTTTGTTTCCAAGAAGATATCGATGATTTCGCGATCAAGGATCAGCTCATGATGGCGGGCACGATCAAGCAGGTTTTCGAAAATATGTGTGGTTTCCTGCAACACGATAAAACCGAAGGTTCCTGCTCCTCCCTTGATGGAGTGCGCTGCGCGAAAAATGGCATTCAGCTGCTCGTTATCCGGATCATCCAGATCAAGCTCAAGCAACAGGTGCTCCATCTCGTTGAGAAGCTCTTCAGCTTCTTCGAAGAAGGTTTGATAAAACTCGGTGATGTCCATGCTCATAAGTGTATTCTCGGCACCTGAGAGTAAAGGGGCTGCAGGCCTGCAACCATCAGCTCATCAATTGAGCAGCAAGCTCGACCAGACTGTCCGGATCAAATGGCTTTGACAGCCAGCCATTGGCACCGACATCACGAGCAACCTGCTTGAAATGGTCCTGAGACTCCGAGGTCAACACCAGAATGGGCGTGGCATCAAACTCGGGCATGGCGCGCAGTTCGGCAATCAGCTTGTCTCCGTCCATACGGGGCATGTGCCAATCCGTAATGACCAGATCAAAGCACTCACCTGCCTTTGCCTTTTCAAGCGCGTCCTGCCCATCTACAGCGCTGACTACATGCCACCCTTCACCCTCGAGCGCAGCCACCATGATCTTGCGAATGAGTGTTGAATCGTCTGCCAGAAGTATCGAGTTCATAGCGTGTACTTTTCATTGAAACCATGGATAAGGATGGACGGAGAACCAATCCGCTTCATCACCGTATTACTGTTATTAACGTTCAATGACGCTGTCTTCTTTAGGAGAAATCAATGGACTTTCATAAACAGGAATACCCATTGCCTCATCACGCTCTTCCATCATTCGGCGGTTGGCTTCCTGGTTGAGTACCAGGATGCTGATGCGGCGATTGATGGGCGCATCGGGCACATCAGGGTCCAGACTCATGGTGGCGGCAAGGCCGATGACGCGAAGCAGTTTTTCATTATCCAGCCCGCCAATGACCAGCTCCCGACGTGCCGCATTGGCCCTGTCACTGGAAAGCTCCCAGTTTCCGTAGGATGCATCGCCGGCGGAATACGGCAGGTCATCCGTATGGCCTGAAATCGTGAGGTGATTCGGTAGTTCATTGAGCACCGGCGCGATCGTGCGCAGTACGGTACGCATCTGAGGCACAATGGCGGCACTGCCGATTCGGAACATGGGGCGCTGCTTGTCATCGATGATCTGAATGCGCAGCCCTTCCGGCGTCATTTCGATCCTGAGCTGCTCCTGCAGCGCGCGAAGTGCCGGGTCCTGCTGAATCAGGCTGTCCAGGCGCATTTTCAGCTGGCGCAACTGGGCATCATCGAGCTTGTAGGCATGCGGCGTGATGACGACTTTCTTGACCTCACCTTCCTGATGAGTCACGTCATCACCTCCCCCGGGTATGGCGCTGTTGCTGGCGGAGTTCTTGTCCCCGCCGAACATGGCCACCTTCAGGGGCGTATTGAAGTATTCACTAATAGCCTCAAGTTCAGCCTCGCTCGAACCGGAGAGCAACCACATGACCAGAAAGAAAGCCATCATGGCGGTCATGAAGTCGGCATAGGCTATCTTCCAGCTGCCATGAGCACCGTGATCAGACTTTTTCTTGCGTCTTATGACAATGGGCCGCCGCGCGTTGTGGTTCATGGCGTCCCCTTAGCCTGCCGGCTTCGACTTGACGGTACGAACATGCTCCTCGAGCTCGTTGAATGACGGCCGCTCTGAAGCAAACAGTGCCTTGCGCCCGAATTCGACAGCCAGAGGCGGTGCGTACCCGTTAAGGTTGGCCAGCAGTGTCACCTTGATGCACTGAAGCATCTTCACCATCTCATCAACGTGATGCTTGACCTTGTTGGCAAGCGGCGTCACAAAGCCATAAGCCAGCAAAATACCCAGAAAGGTACCAACCATCGCATTTGCAATCAGTGGCCCGATCTGTTCAGGCGCCAGCCCTTGCACGCCCAGGGTATGCACAACCCCCATGACCGCAGCGACGATACCAAAGGCAGGCAACCCGTCACCGACAGCAGAAATGCTGTGGGCCGGCAACTCGGCCTCATGCTGAAAGGTCTCGATTTCGTGATCCATCAGCGATTCGATTTCAAACGGATCCATATTTCCGCTGATCATGAGGCGCAGGTAATCGGTCAGAAACTCCATCAGCAATGGGTCTGCTACAAGTTTTGGGTACTGGGCAAAAATCTGACTCTCTTCCGGCGCGTCGATGTCCTTCTCCAGCGCCATCATTCCCTCTTGCCGCCCCTTGGCCAGCACCAGATAGAGCAGGGCCATCAGGTCCAGAAACATTTCCTTGTTGTAGTGACTGCTTTTCATGAGTTTCGGCAAAATGCGAATGGTCGCCTTGATGCCGTGGCCACTGTTGGACGCCACGAAGGCACCAATCCCGGCACCGACAATGATGATGATCTCCGCTGGCTGCCATAACGCACCAAGGTGGCCGCCAACCATGAGATAACCACCAAACACACACGCGATGATGGCAATGTAACCAATGACGATGAGCACGGCTTTCCCCTACCAAGTAGTTATCTACGTTTCTACTACGGCGGCAGGGATAAAACCTTGAACCAGATGGCGGCGGGTGCCGTCGCGCATGAGTGCGACGGCAAGACATCAGGAGAGAAGAAAATTACCGTCCCGGCCATTGCCGAGCTCGGAGGACGTATCGGAATTATCCTTGAGCGCGACACCGGAGGCGCCGAGCGCCTTCGCTTCACGGATGAGATAATGCAGAAGCCGTGCGGCCTCTTCATAGCCCTGCCCGGCGCGACGCACATTTGAAATGCAGTTGCGTTCGCTGTCGCGGCAACCGGAATGAGGATGATAGGTGAAATAAATGCCCAGGCTATCCGGCGAACTGAGCCCAGGCCGCTCACCGATCAGCATGACTTCCACTTCGGCGCCCAGAAGCTCCCCTACCGGGTCACCCAGCGCCACTCTCGCCTGTTCAGCCAGTACAATCGGCCCCAATGACCACCCTTCATCCCGGGCCATCGGGACAAAGATATTCAGAAATGCCCGAACATTTTCATGAATGGCCCGTGCCGACAGGCCGTCGGCAACAACCAGAGAAAGGCAGGGCGGCGCCCCCGAGGCGGCCCACTGCTCGAGGCGCTCGGTGCTTTCGGCATCCAGCCGGCGACCAAGATCCGGCCGGCACAGGTAGGTAGCTCGATCGGTCGCCTGGCTGGAGACGTGAATCACATCGCCAAACTCCGCCAGCTCCTGCGTCATCTTCTCGGTATCAAGCGCCAGATGCACGGCGTCACGCGCCTGAGCATGCGCAAGCTGGAATGCCAGGTGGGGCTGAGTCGGCTGGCTGCTACCCGCCCGACCAAGCCCGATCCTGGCATCCGTATACTGACGAAGGGACGCCCATGGATTGTCGATCACACTGGCCTGCTCGGTAGCGTCGGAAGCTATCTGTTTCATGGCGAACCTCAGGACTGTTCAAGGGCATGCTGGAAGGGCGCAGGTAATTTTTCACCCACAAGAAGTCGGTGCCCGGCATCACTGATGGCCATATCCTGCAGCCACTGATCGAATTCAGGAGCAGGGGCCAGCCCCAGCAACTGCCGGGCATATTGAGCATCGTGGAAGGAAGTCGTCTGATAATTCAGCATGATGTCGTCTGATCCGGGAATCCCCATGATGAAATTGCATCCTGCCGTGCCCAGCAGGGTCAGCAGCACATCCATGTCATCCTGGTCGGCTTCCGCATGATTGGTATAGCAGACGTCGCATCCCATCGGCACGCCCAGAAGCTTGCCGCAAAAATGGTCTTCGAGTCCGGCCCGAATAATCTGCTTGCCATCGAACAGGTACTCGGGGCCGATAAACCCGACCACCGTATTGACCAGCAGGGGAGAAAACTCCCGCGCTACCGCATAGGCACGCGCCTCCAGCGTCTGCTGGTCAACATCATGATGGCCATTGGCCGATAGCGCACTGCCCTGGCCGGTTTCAAAATACATGGCGTCTTGCCCTACGCTGCCCCGCTTCAGGGACTGCGCTGCCTCGAACCCCTCCTTCAACAGGGACAACGAGATGCCGAAGCCTTCATTTGCTGCCTGGGTTCCCGCGATGGATTGAAATACCAGATCTACCGGCGCACCGCGCTCGATGGCTTCGATCGAGGTAGTGACATGCGTCAGCACACAGCTTTGCGTAGGAATGTTGTAACGCTGAATGATCTCGTCAAGCATCTTGATCAGCGTCACGACATTGCCGGTGTTATCCGTTGCCGGATTGATACCGATCACGGCATCACCACTGCCGTAAAGTAGTCCATCAAGAATACTGGCCGCGATGCCTGCCGGATTATCGGTCGGGTGATTGGGTTGCAGTCGAGTCGATAGTCGGCCGGGCAAGCCAATGGTATTTCGAAATGCCGTCTCGACACGCATTCTGCTGCCCACCAGCACCAGATCCTGCAATCGCATGATCTTGGAAACTGCTGCTGCCATTTCAGGCATCAGGCCACGGGAAAGGCGCTTCAACACCGAAGCATCGGCGGCCTCGGAGAGCAGCCAGTTACGAAAGTCCCCGACGGTCATGGAAGACACCGGTGAAAAAGCCGATTTGTCGTGACCATCGATAATCAGGCGCGTTACTTCATCGTCCTCATAAGGGATCAGCGGATCATTCAGGAAAGCCTTCAGTGGAGTATCGGCCAGCACCATCTGCGCGGCTACCCGCTCTTCGGCAGAACGGGCGGCCACGCCCGCCAGCTCATCACCGGACCGACGGGGCGAGGCCTTCGCCATCACGTCCCGAAGCCCTGAAAAACGATAGGTGTGTTGCCCGATAACCGTTTTATAATCTGCGCTCATGATTGTCGCCATCGTTGGAGTTGTTATAGCCATCACCATAGCGCAGCGCATGCCGGTCAGCTACAACTCACCATGGCCTCGTGACTTCATTTGTCAATACCACGGTCGTTAACCACTGAACAGACGATTGAAGATGATTCATTCGCAGCCCCCCCTTGTGCAGGCTATGTTCTAATGGCAGTCATCATGACGAGGTGTGTGCAGAAGCTAGTGTACTGCGCCGGCGGCAGAACCATGGAGCGAGAGGACAGTCAGGCATGTCAACCTTAACCGAGCGCAGGCGTTATCAGGGGTTTGCTGTCGTATTCATGACGACCACCCTGCTACTCTCCGGGTGCTCCACCATGAGCTGGTCAAAGCCGCAGGCCGACCACCAGGATCTCGTCATGGATAGTCAGGATTGTCGGGGCCAGAAGGATGCCCTGACCAACAACGGCCGGCTGGAAAACGATTATGGAGTGGGGCTGCATTTTTCCACGCTGTCAGGCTTCAGCACTTCCTTTTATACCGAACCCGCCGAATACCGAGTCGACAACTGCATGAGCGCCCGGGGCTGGACGCTCACGCCTCATGGCTGATGCCGCACTCGCGACACGGCCCCTTACTGCGTTCAAGCCGAGGGAAGACAGGCCTGAATGTTATCGGTCAAGGCTTTCAAGCCATCGCGCAGGTCGATCGCAGGATGATTGCCTGAAGCACTGACACGCTCATCGTGATTGCTACCTAGCCGCGGCTTCTCGAAGTAGTAGTAATTACCTTCGGTATTGGAGTGCTGGAAATGCAGACGTGTAGCCAGCAACATCTCCGATACCGGCAACACTATGCCCATTTGAAGCTCATTGTCTCCAGCATCAATATCACTGACCTCTCCGCCCTGCGCCTTCACCTGCCGGCTGAGGCAATCCAGTGCATCCGTCTTGCTCTCGAAACGATATGGCGCCCTGAACCAGTAACCACTGACAAAGACACCCTCGCCGGTGCGGGTTATCACCGTATTCGGTGTGGCGGTCAGCTCCGGGGTAATGATGTGATCCGACGCGGCGCAACCGGCCAATAGCAGTAGCGCCGCTGCACACCCTGTGGTTCTTGCAACAGTCATCACGGATTCATTCCTTGTGGAAAAAGTGTCTGGACACTTTAGCATGTGAAATGCCAGTGCAGCGTGTTCCCGCGCTCTACACAGCACAGCGGCGGCAGTGCGTATGCGGTGTAATACCCTCTCTTGCCGGGTGCCATCCCTTCATCCGCAGGACCTGTCCAGGCAGGCAAGGCGGTGCCATCCCCACCGCCTTATCCTGGGTCCATCCTGCCTTCTCTCCGATGTTTCGTGGATTATTGCCACGTTGTCCTGATACGTCTGCACCCCAGGGTGGCCTCTACCTGATCAAATAAGCGAAGATAGGCGGCTCACTCACCATCTGGAATACATCGATGTCCGCACTGTTTGACCAATACCAGCAATGGCAACGTTTCAATCAACAGGACCGACTGGACCGCGAACACCGGGCGGCGATGAAGAAAGTGATCGCCTCCGGTGCCATGGCCCGGAAAATGGTTGATGCATTTAAAAGCATGGCCGAAAAAGGCGCATCACAAGGCGCCTGTTATCGCACCATTTATCGCCACGAAACGGACGATGGTCAGGCGCTGACGCGTGAAGGCTGGCTTTTCATACGCCGGGTACAGGCGGAAGGCGGCGCCACACGAGTAAGAGCCACCCTGTTGAAGTCCTTCACCCTGGATGATGGTGCCATCGAATTTGCCAGGGATCAGGGCGAGGGAATCACGCTCGAAATCTTCGATGAGATCAATACAGCTGGCAGTATCAGCATGAGCTGTCGCGTTGATCGTACTGATGACAAGTACGACTCCCAGTTCGTTACCTTTCTGGACATGGTGCGTGGCGATCTCAAGCCTTATCTGTAAAAAATAGTGCGCCACCGGGAGGCGAACTTTCCTGGCTTGCTTTAGTCTTAAGGACATATGCGGCAAGGTGCCGCAGGCAGGGAGATAATATGCCAGCGTATTCGCGACATATTACTTTTGTGTGAACAGCATCAAGGAGAACACCATGGCTACGGAATCAGCAAATTACAGCGCACTGCACCTGTCAGACATCAGCGATGTTCACGCCATCGCACGTCCGAAAGCCAGAACGTCCGAGTCTGCTCTGGATATGGACAGCTCGGCACTGACTCTCCTGACCGATTTCACCCAGTCACGCGCTCAGACCGTACCCGCCAGTGCACGGGCCAATCAGGCACTGGCCATCATGAAGAACAACCAGGTGCATATGCTGCTGGTGCTGGATGCTGACGGCCGGTTTACCGGACTTGTCAGTGCTCGCCAGCTGTTTGGCGGACGGGATATCACTGTGGCGATGAACAAGCATGCCATCGAGCGGGATGAAGTGACCGTTGATATGGTCAAGGTCCGCCGTGAAGAGCTTCATGCACTGGCACTGAACCAACTGGAAAAGGCCACACTTGGTGATCTGGTCAAAACCCTGCACCAATCCGGTGATCGCCATATCCTGATCAAGGATGACTGCTCGGAAGATGGCTGCCGAATCCGAGGCGTTATATCCGCGGCCGATGTCAGCCATGCACTGGGCATCGACCTGGACCACCCCCCGGAAGCCCACAGCTTTTCTGCCATTTGCTCGGTCGTACTGGGACACGACCTGTAAATTCAAGGCACCTGTCACGATGAGCCCGCCCCTGAAGGGCAGGCTCATCGGTCATGAAGCATGAATGGCCGAAGCAATACCTGCCAGAGCATCGCGCCAGGCCGCAAGCGCCCCCGCACGACTCACGGGCTTTAGCCGAACGCATCTTCCGGGCAGGCACTGTCCCAGCCGCGCCAGAGCCAGCGGTGTCAAGGCCCCTATCTTGGGATACCCTCCGATTGTCTGGCGATCGTTGGCCAGGATAATGGGTTGGCCATCCGGGGGTACCTGAATGGCCCCGGCAACAATACCTTCCGAAATCATCTGTGGCTCGAGGCTGTGGATCGGCTCGCCCGTCAGCCGCACGCCCATGCTGTCTGCCCGCTCATCAACCCGCCAGCGCTGCTGATAGGCACGGTAGAGACTTTCACCTCGCAGGGTGCCCGCCTGCATGCCAGGCAATACATCCAGGGTCATGACGCTGTCAGTACACCGCCACGGCTCATTCATTTCCATGTATCGAGCAGGCCGTCCTGATGCCTTGAAGGGAACCGAATCCCCCTTGACCAGTGGCCGCCCATCCTGATGGAGTCCTCCCAGCGGCTCGCGCGCAATGGCAGTGATACTGCCCAGCTCGGCAGTCACATCAAACCCGTCTGGTACCGCCAGATAGGTCCTGGCACCATCTTGGGGTGCCTGAAAGAAAAGGCGCTGCCCAGCCTTGAGTTCGATCGTTCGACCCGGCGCTACTGGCTGATCATCAAGACGCGTTTTCAAATCTGCGCCGGCAAGCGCGATGGTCGTGTGATGGCTGAAGGATAAACACACCTGTCCCAGCGTGATCTCCATCACCACGGCATCCGGCACATTGCCCAGCAATTGATTGGCCTGACGCATCGATACACTGTCGAAGGCGCCGCCCTGACCCAGACCAAGATGGCGAACGCCAAACCGACCGGCGTCCTGAAGGCGACAGCCACCTCCAGCCTGCTCAATATGACAGTGCGCTTTTGCAGACGGGCTCATGCATCACCTCCGGCAAAAGGGGTCGCGTCGCCCCCCAGATCAAGAAATGTCTGACGGCTGACGGCTTCAAAACGTACCACGTCCCCGGTTCGATACAGGGTATACCCTTCCCTTGTCCTGTCGAACAGGGCCACCGGTGTTCGCCCGATGATGTTCCAGCCGCCGGGCAGATCCGCGGGATAAGCCGCCGTCTGCCGACCGGCAATCCCGATGCTGCCTTTTGGCACCCTCTTGCGAGGCGTTGCCAACCGCGGTATTTCAAGCTGCTCATCCACGACGCCCATGAAGCCGAAACCTGGCGCAAATCCAAGCGCGAACACGCGGTACGCCATTTGCTGATGGCGCGTGATCACTTCCTGGAAGTCTCCATCAAACCGGTGTGCCAGCAGGTCAAGCTCGGGCCCGACCGATGAGTCATACCACACCGGCAGAACATGAGTTCTTGCTTCGTTACCAGACAGGCCGTATACAGGTTGCCTCAACACCTGTTGTATCACGCCGCGAACAGCAGCCTCGTCCATCCGGTACACATCATAATGCAGCAGCACAGTGGTATAGGATGGCGTCACATCGATCAATGCCTCGCCCAGCTCGGCCTTCAATGTATCCACTACCGACAGCAACATATCCATGTTGCTGACATCGATCGTGTCAAACAGCCGAATCATGACGCTATCAAGGCCTGCTCGCTCGATTACAGGCGTCATGATGCCACTCCCGACAGGGCGGCACGGATGGCCCTGACGGCTGACATCGATTCCGCGTTATCACCATGAACACACAGGGTATCTGCCGCCAGCCGCAGCGGCGTGATACCGTCATTGGCCAGAATCGGCTCATGATGTGCAAAGGCCTTCGCCTGAGCAACAATCGTGTCGATATCATGATGCACCGCATCCGGCAGCGTGCGCGATGTCAAAAATCCCTGCGCATCATAGGTACGATCGGCAAATACCTCATTCCAGACCGTCAGCCCATACTGTATGGCCATGGCCTGTGTCGCCGTGATATCTGCCGTGGCAGTCACCATCAGTGGCAATGAGGCATCAAAGGATGCGACTGCCTGCATGATCGCAGCCATCACCTCCGGGCGATGTACCATGTCATGGTTGAGCGCACCATGAGGCTTTACGTAGGAAAGCCGGCCGCCCTCGGCCTGACAGATGCCTGCCAGGGCACCGATCTGATACACCATCATTTGCTCGATCTCATCCGGTGAGCACGCCATGGACCGGCGTCCAAAGCCTACCAGGTCGGGGTACCCCGGGTGTGCCCCGACCTGAACATCGTGCTGAAAAGCCATGGCTACGGTACGTCGCATGGTTACCGGGTCCGAGGCATGAAAACCGCATGCCACGTTTGCGCAATCAATCAAGGGCATGACGCGCTCATCCTCGCCCATCGGCCAGGGGCCAAGGCTCTCCCCCATATCACAATTGAGCAGTAATGCCGCCATTGCGTGAGCTCCTGTTGTTATCGTATCGAGCAGTTGTATGCCTTGACAGATATAAAATTTACTGATTAATGTTGTCAACTATTGCAGACATTTTATCGATAAATCATCGATGAAATGTAATCACTGCAACGGAGCAATCACAACAACAATGCCATTACAGGACACCACCATGCCTTTCACCATGCACGCTCGTCGGGTCACAACCACGCTGACACTCTTGGCCGGGCTGGGCCTTTCCACCTCGGCAATGGCCGTTCAGTGGAATTTTGCAGAACCCTATGGCGACGCCAATCTTCATACCCAGAATGCCCGCGCCTTTGCAAAGGATGTCAGCGAAGCAACCCACGGCGGGCTCGATATCACCGTCCATGCCAATGGTGCCCTGATTCCTCACCCTGAAATAAAGAACGCCGTGCGTCGTGGCATCGTGCCCATCGGTGAAATCTTCCTGTCACGGCTGGCCAATGAAAATCCCGTGTATGAAATTGATGCCCTGCCCACCCTGGTGCACGACTACCCTTCGGCCCATGCACTGTGGGAAGCCTCCCGGCCCGAGATTTCTGCCCTGCTGGCCAAGCAGGGGCTGAAGGTGCTCTACAGTGTTCCGTGGCCGTCTCAGGGGATCTATACCCAGATGGAGCTGACCTCACCATCACAACTGCAGGGACTGAGGCTTCGCTCAAACAACACATCGACCGAGCGCCTGGCAGAGCTTCTGGGGGCGATTCCGACTCAGACCGAGGCATCCGACATCCCGACGGCCTTCAGCACCGGGCGCGTTAACGCCATGGTGACGTCCGTATCGACTGGCGCCAACACAGCGGCCTGGGACTATGTGTCACATTTCAATAATGCCAACCTGTGGCTGCCCAGAAACATCGTATTTGTCAGCCAGAAGGCCTTCGACCGTCTGAGCGAAGGCGAGCAGAAGGCGGTCATGAATGCTGCCGCGGCCGCCGAAAAACGCGGCTGGGCAGCCAGTGAAGAGGAAAGCCGAACCAACCTGAAAACAATCGAAGACCATGGCATTCAGGTCAACACCCCGACACCCGAGCTGGAAAGCGCCCTGCAACAGGCCGGTAATACCCTGCTTGAGCAATGGAGCAACCGTGCTGGTCCGGAAGGCAAACACATCCTTGAAACCTATCGAAACCTGACGGATCAGTCCCATTAAGCCCTGAAGGGAGACGGGTTATGCGCTTTTACCTGATGCCACTGTACCGTGGCGGGGCCTGGCTTGCCGGCCTTGCCATGATGGCCATCACGCTACTGATCATGCTGCAGGTACTGGGGCGTGTACTGGACAGGATACTGGTTCTGTTCGGGTACGACGCCCTCGGGCTATCGATCAGTGGCATGTCTGAAATAGCCGGCTTTCTGCTGGTTGGCGCGACATTCCTGGGCACGGCCTACACCTTCACCAAAGGGGGCCATATCCGCGTCACCCTGCTGACCGACCGCATTCCCGTCCGGCCTCGTGCCCTTCTGGAAGTCATCATGCTGACCATCGCCCTGGCGTTGACACTCGTTCTGGGGTGGCAGCTGGCTGCGCTGGTCCTGGATAGTCACGCTTATGATGAAGTGTCCTATGGCATGGCCGCAGTTCCGCTGATGTACCCACAGGCCGTGTTGCTGACAGGCATTGCCCTGCTGACACTGGCGTTGCTGGAAGCCTGGATATCCACGCTTGTGCTGGCCATATCCAATCCATCCCGGCTGTTTCCTGCTACTGATCCCTCACCTCGCCACGGCGACTGACTTCCGAGGTTTGCCATGCTTACTCTGGCCATCACGCTGACCATTGCCCTGGTCCTGTTGCTGGGCGGCGGGTTATGGGTCGCCTTCTCCCTGATGGCGCTGGGCTATATCGCCATTGATGGGTTCACCGGCCTGCCGCCAGGCCCGATTTTCGGCTCTGATATCTGGAGCGCCAGTTACGGATGGGAGCTTACCGCACTGCCGATGTTCATCTGGATGGGAGAAATCCTGTTCCGTTCCGGGCTGGCTGATGACCTGTTCAAGGCGCTCGCGCCCTGGCTGGACAAACTGCCGGGGCGCCTACTGCATACCAACATCTTCGGCAGCGGCCTCTTTGCGGCCGTATCCGGCTCATCCGCAGCTACCTGTGCAACGGTAGGCCGCATGACATTGCCCGAGCTTGAACGACGTGGCTATGACACCCGGCTTGCGATCGGCACGCTGGCCAGCTCGGCCACGCTGGGCCTGCTGATCCCCCCGTCCATCATCCTGATCGTGTACGGCATTGCGACCGAGCAATCCATTGCTCGCCTGTTCATGGCCGGTATCTTGCCGGGGTTGATGCTGATGGCGCTGTTTGTTGGCTATCTAATGCTGTGGTCATGGCGTCACCCAACGCGCATGCCGGAGGCTGATGCACCGTTGCCGCTAAGGCAGCGGCTACGTGAAACCGGCCGTATTCTCCCCCTGCTTTTGCTGATCACAGGCGTTATCGGCTCGATCTACGGTGGTCTGGCCTCGCCAACGGAAGCCGCAACCATTGGTGTCGTACTGTCATTGATCATCGCCAGGCTCAATGCCGGGCTTGACATGACCGCCTTCAGGGAATCACTTTTCGGAGCGATTCAGACATCCAGCATGATCGCCCTGATCCTGGCAGGCGCTTCCTTCCTGACTACCGCCATGGGCTTTACGCAACTGCCAGGCCAGCTGGCGCAGTGGATTGCTGCAATGAATCTGCCACCGGCCATCCTTCTGGTGGTTCTGACACTGTTCTTTGTTGCCCTCGGGTGTTTTCTTGATGGCATTTCAGTGGTGGTATTAACCACTTCCATCGTCATGCCCATGGTAGAGGCTGCCGGATTTGACCTGATCTGGTTTGGTATCTATCTGGTCATCGTGGTCGAGATGTCGCAGATTACACCGCCGGTAGGGTTCAATCTGTTTGTCATTCAGGGCATGACCGGACGAGACCTGCTCGATATTGCCAGGGCAACCTTGCCCTTTTTCCTCCTGATGCTGGTCGGGATTGTTCTGCTGTCCCTTTTTCCAGGCATCGCAACCCTTCTGCCCTCCATGATGGGAAATACCTGATGAGTGAACCCGAGACTGCATCATCCAGCTCGATCGTGTCGTCTGATCATCTCTCTCACAAGGCCAGTGAGCTCTCGGAATTTGAGTATGGCCTGATGGTCTCAAGCAATGCCTTCAATCGATGGGTCGTCCGTTGCATGAATGCCACCGGCTTTGGAGAGCTGAGCACACTGGAAGTACTGGTGCTCAACAGCGTCAATCACCGTCAACGGGCCAAGCGCGCCAATGACCTGTGCCTTGTGCTCAACATCGAGGACAGTCACACCGTTACCTATGCCCTGAAAAAGCTTGTCGGGTTCAATCTGGTGGCCGTCGAAAAGCGCGGCAAGGAAAGTTTCTACCTGTCGACAGAGCGAGGACGGGATGCCTGCCGCCAATACGGTCGGATTCGTGAAGCCTGTCTGATTGAATCCTTTGAACAGCTGGGCCTTGACCGAGAGGAAATCCATCGCGCAGCCGGGCTGCTGCGCACCCTGTCCGGACTTTATGACCAGGCAGCACGCGCCGCAGCCACGCTCTAGGCGACCGCACTACTGGCGCTTTGGCACGACAGCCTTTACACTTGCCGGCTCGAAATAGTTCGTGATTTCGACACCAGTCACCATGCTTCCGGACCGGATCCCGGATGCCGATCACTTATCGGATAAAGAAATTCTCCGTCATGTCTGAAAAAGCCGTTGTTATCTATTCCGGTGGAATGGATTCCTATACCGTATTGCATCGCGCCCTCAATGCGGGCTACGACGTACACGCCCTGTCCTTTCACTACGGTCAGCGCCATGCCAAAGAGCTGGATGTTGCCGCCAACGTATGCCGCCATCTGGACCTGCCGCATCAGGTCGTGGACATTCGCGCCATCCATGGGCTGATTGGCGCCAGCGCACTGACGGATGAACGTCAGGCGATGCCACGTGCCGATTACGCAGAAGACAACATGAAGGCCACGGTGGTACCCAACCGCAACATGATTCTGTTGTCTCTGGCGATCGGTCATGCCGTCAACATCGAGGCATCGGTGTGCTTTTACGGCGCCCACGGTGGAGATCACGCGATCTACCCCGACTGCCGCCCCGAGTTTGTCCAGCGCATGAATGATGTGGCCGCCATCGCCAATTACACACCTGTTGATATCCGGGCCCCTTATCTGCATGCCTCCAAGACCGACATTCTGGCGGAAGGGCTGTCCATGGGGCTTGACTACATCAACAGCTGGACCTGCTACCTCGGCCAGGACCTGGCCTGTGGCGAGTGTGGCAGCTGCCGTGAACGCCTTGCCGCCTTTGCCGCACATGGCATGACCGACCCGCTGTCCTACAAGGCACGGCCGGAGGTCTGAAGATGTATAGCGTAAAGGAAGCCTTTTATACCCTGCAGGGCGAAGGTGGCCAGGCAGGCAGGCCGGCTGTGTTCTGCCGTTTTACCGGCTGCAATCTGTGGTCAGGCCGGGAGCAGGATCGATCCACCAGCATTTGTACCTTCTGTGATACCGATTTCATCGGCACGGATGGTCAGAACGGCGGCAGGTTCAAAACGGCAGACGCTCTGGCTGCTCACGTGGCCGCCTTCTGGCCCGGTCCGGAGGGCAAGCCTCTGGTGGTGTTTACCGGTGGCGAACCCCTGCTGCAACTGGATACGCCATTGATCGATGCCATGCATGCGAGAGGATTCATGATTGCCGTGGAAACCAATGGCACGATTGAAGCCCCTGACGGCATCGATTGGCTGTGCGTCAGCCCCAAGGGACGTGCGCCTCTCAAGCAGCGTTCGGGCCAGGAGCTCAAGTTGGTCTACCCGCAGAGCGACGCGCCCCCGGAACGGTTCATTGATACCGATTTCGAACATTACTATCTGCAGCCCATGGACTTGTCTCCCGCCGGCCACGACGGCTCGACGGTACAGCAGACACTGGCCTATTGCATGGCTCACCCCCGGTGGAGCCTGTCACTGCAGACGCACAAGATTACAGGAATTGATTGATGACTCTTTTTGTCAACGCACTGACCCAGCTTGACGCTTCCTTCTGGGACAATGAACGGGGGCTGGTGGGCGCAAGCTGGCACGTGGATGTCACCCTGGATGGCGAGCTTGGCGATGACGGCATGCTGTTTGACTTCGGTGAAGTCAAACCATGGGTAAAGCGCCACATTGACGGAGAATCCGACCACACGTTGCTGGTCCCGACACTGGCACCGGGTGTGGTCGTGAGTGAATGTGCAGAAGGTCTTTGCGTGCAGACAACCCACCCCTGGCCCATGGAGGTTCGGGCACCCCGCCAGGCCTTCACTCTACTGCCCTGGCCCGCCATTACCACTGCCAGGCTGGGCGAGTATATTTCCGAGCAGCTGATGAAACGGCCACCGGCACGGGTCACCGCCATTGATATTCATCTGGCGGAAGAGCAGATCGACAGCGCTCACTATACCTACACCCACGGCCTCAAACAGCACGCGGGAAACTGTCAGCGCATTGCCCATGGTCATCGCTCGCGCTTTTATGTCTGGCGGGATGGTGAGCTGGATAATGAACTGTCCCTGCAATGGGCACATGGACTACAGGATATCTATCTGGCCGACCAGGCAGATGTCATTCAGCCTGAAGACGATTTTTGCCGTGTCGCCTATACCTCGGCTCAAGGACATTTTCGGATCAAGCTCCCCCGTGAACGGGTCATGATCATGCCCATGACCAGTACCGTTGAAAATATTGCCCGATGGCTGGCTGACCGCATCGCTGCGCTGCATGGAGGACACATTCGTGTTCAGGCCTTTGAAGGCATCGGCAAGGGCGCCGTGGCTGAAGCGGAGCATACCCTCTAACGACCCGCACCCGACGAAGGTCGATATATTGCCTATGCTGATGACCAGTGTTCTCCGACAGAGGCAATGTCATGCTCGACCAGTTATGGATGTGGATCAACACCCTGCCCCGATGGACGCTGTCTCTGGCAGCACTGGCTCTGGCTCTGGCACTCCAGGTGATGCTTGGGATGATCAGAGCCCTCCTGCGTCGACTGTTTGATGAGCGTACGCGATTGCCAGGCGTTGCAATCGCGGCCGTTCACCCCCCGCTGATAACCCTTGTCTGGTGGTATGGCCTGCTGAGTGCCCTTCACTTTGCCGTCCCCACCCAGCTGGCCTGGCAGGCCTCCATCCTGTTGATCGCCCACATGGGGGCAGCACTCATTGCAGTGTGGCTACTCTTTCGAGTGACTCGCCGCATCATCCGGGTCATGGACCGCTGGGCCGACCAGCGTGACAATCACCTTGAGCGCTACCTGCTGCCGCTGATAGTACGTAGCCTGAGTGCTCTGGCACCAGTGTTGTTACTGTTTTCATTGTTTCCGCTGTTCATCAGCTCGGCCAGAATAGACAGCGTACTGCACAACATTGCCAGCCTGCTGCTGATTACTAGTATCGCCGGCATCATGGTGCATGGTGTCAACATGACAGAGCGAGTACTCAGCGAACGGTACCGCATGGATGTGGCCAATAATCTGGTGGCCCGGCGGGTTCACACTCAAATCATGGTGCTGCGTAAACTGGTCAACTTCCTCATCATCATGCTGGCGATTGCATCGATGCTGATGGTCTTTGACAAGGTTCGCCAGCTTGGTGCCAGCATACTGGCTTCTGCCGGGATTCTCGGCGTGGTGCTGGGTTTTGCGGCCCAGAAAGTATTCGGCAATCTGTTTGCCGGCATACAGATCGCATTGACGCAGCCCATCAAGATTGATGATGCCGTTATTGTTGAAGGCGAATGGGGATGGGTCGAGGAGCTCACGCTGACATATGTGGTCATTCGGTTGTGGGACTGGCGACGTCTGGTGCTGCCGATCAACTATTTCATTGATCACCCCTTCGAAAACTGGACACGCACCAGTAATGACCTGATCGGGTCGGTGATTCTTTATGCGGACTTTTGTCTGCCACTGGATGAACTCCAAGCGGAGGCCGACCGAATTGCTCAGGCATCACCCCGCTGGAGCGGCAAGGTCTGCAAGGTGCAACTGCTGGAAATGACCGAGCACAACATGCAGCTACGTGTTCTTGTCAGTGCCCGTGGCGGGCCTGACACCTTTGATCTTCGTTGTGAAATGCGCGAGGGACTGATCAAGTACATTGCTACACACTATCCCGAGGCCCTGCCACGGGTGCGTATTGGACAGGCGACAACACCCCGTTCTGCTGCAGGCTCGTTTCTGCATGATCACACAGTTGCAACCGCCCCTGCATCACAGGGAGAATAGCGCCCTTTCATAGATCGAGTGTGCCATGACCTGCCGAGCCGGATGCGGCGCCTGCTGTATCGCGCCTTCCATCTCAAGCCCCATTCCGGGAATGCCCCGAGGCAAGCCAGCGGGCGTACGATGCGTTCAACTTGATGAGAGCAATCTATGTCGTCTGTTTGGCGACCCCGAGCGTCCGGATGTCTGCCACCGTTTCGACTTTGATGTTGAGGTATGCGGAAAGAATCGGGAAGATGCGATGTTTCTGATCACTGAACTCGAAGACATGACCTGATACCGCCGGAGGGCGATACCAGGTCATTTTCAGCCTAGAGCCTTACCAGCCGCTTGCCGGCATAGGTGCCACTTTCAAACAGGGACAGAAAGGCTTCCGGGGTAGCTTCAAGCCCATCGAAGACACTTTCCTGATACTCGACCTTGCCGGCAGCAACCAGCGGCCCGGCTTCTTCGATGAACTTCTGATAGTCGGCCCAGTGCTCCAGCACGATAAAGCCCTGCATCCGCATGCGCTTGGTCAATACCATTGCAATATTGGCCGGGCCTTCAGCACTGGCACTGTTGTAACGAGAGATCATGCCGCATACCGCGATACGGCCATAATCGTTCATGGAAGCCAGACCGGCATCCAGCATCGGGCCGCCCACGTTTTCAAAATAGACGTCGATACCCTGTGGGGCCGCGGCCTTGATGGCCTTTGTCAGCGCCTCGGCGGACTGATGATGATTGACCGGTGAAACCCCAAGGGATTTCAGCCAGTCACACTTTTCATCCGAGCCTGCCGTACCAACCACCCGACATCCCTTCTGATGTGCCAGCTGCACGGCCAGAGAGCCTACTGCACCGCTTGCAGCAGATACCAGCACCGTATCATCACTGCCAAGGCCGGCAATGGTATTCAAGCCGGTCCATGCCGTCATGCCCGGCATGCCTAAAACCCCCAGATAGGTCTGCAACGGTACATCCAGGTCAGGCAGGCGCTCTACGCTGTCGGCACTGACATGGGCCTCATCACGCCAGCCAGCCATGTGACGAACCTTGTCACCGGGCTTGAACCGCTCATCGCGGGATTCAACTACCTCGCCCAGCGCGGCCCCTTCCAACGGCGCATTCAGATCGAACGGCTCGATATAGGTCTTGACACCATCCATGCGATTACGCATGTACGGGTCTACCGACAACCAGAGATTTCGAACATGCAGTTCGCCATCCCCGAGTGCCGGCAATTCCATTTCTTCAAGAGAAAAGACATCCGGAGAAGGCAGGCCTTCAGGGCGTGAGGTAATCGTGAAATAACGGCTGACTGTCATACTGAACACTCCTTATTCATAAGACACGACTGATAACGGCGCCCGAAGGCGCCGTCATTAGCGTGCTAACAAGCGTAGCGCGTTTATTTCGTGATGTCAGCCTTATCTCGAAGTGATGCTGTCAATCCGGACACAATGGACTGGGTCATGACACGCTCGGCCATCGAACGCGTAAAATCATTGCTGTTGTCGCTGCCTGACGTGGAGCCTACCTTTGACAGACCAATGATGACCTGGCTCTGTCCAACAGGCCGGTGGGCATACACCGTGCTGTTGCTGTCCGGGTGAGGTAGCGTGAAGGCGGCCTTCAGCACGCCATCATCCACCTGATCGCTCTGACGCCCGACGCTGTCTGCCTGCTGCCAGTTGATTGACGATACAGGCTTGCCGGCCTTGAGAGACGCTGTCACGCGAGAAGCCTCATCCTTCAACGCGGCCTGTTGACGCTGCCGTGTCAGAATGGTCCGAATACGCCCGGCCACATCAGACTGCGGCAGGGTTTCCTCCGGCCGCCAGTCGGCAACACGAATGACAAGACGATGATCATCATCAAGTTCGATTACATCGCTGTTGTATCCCTGGCTGATATCAGACGTGTTCAGCACATCCTGACTGAAGGCAGCCTCCATGACATCCTGATTGCCCAGTAATGCATCATCGTTGTTTCGACCCAGCCATTCACTGTGCTTCAGCGGCAGGTTCAGCGCCTCAGCCACGCTTTTCAGGTCAGGCGCAGAATAACTTTCATCCTTGAGCTTCTGCGCCAGCTCATCGAACCGAGAGGAAGCCTCATCCTTTTGCACCTGCTTGCGCAGCGCCGCCTTCATGCTATCGAAATCCTCGATATCAACGTGTGTGACCCTGAGGATATGGTAGGCATTATCCAGCTTCACCGGTGCCGATACGTCACCTTCCGAAAGAGACGACACGGTCCGGTCAAAGGTATCGCCGAAGATACCTTCGGTAATCACGCCAAGATCACCGCCCTTGTCTGCACTGCTCTTGTCAGAGGAGTACTGTCGCGCCAGCGCGGCAAAGTCACCGCCATCGGCGAGCTTTTTCTCAATGTCATCAGCCAGGGCGTGGGCCTGCTCGGCGGTACGCTCGTCATTGATACTGATCACGATATCGGATACACGTTTTGGAGCCTTGCTTCGCTGGGCCTGATACGCCTTTTCAAGGGCGTCATCACTGACGTCCTGACGCGAGGCCAGTGCATCCCGGTCCAGCAGAAGGTAATTGAGCCTGACCTGTTGCGGGCGCATGAACTGATCCTGATGTGCCTTGTAGTAGGCCGTAATGTCTTCGTCACTGACGCTGACCGGAGCATTCAGATCATCAGGCCCCAGCAGCGCATAGCGGAATGTCCGGGTCTGATTCTGCAGGTCACTCACCGCCTTGACCTCAGAGGGCAGAACGAAGCTACTACCAGCCAGTCCCTGCTGCAGCTGCGTAATCAGCATGTCATCTTCAAGCTGACGCCTGAATGAACCGGGAGAAAAACCGGCATTGTTGAGCGATTGAACAAAACGCTCCTTGGAAAAATGATTGTTCTGGTCCTGGAACTCGGGCAACTGCACGATCAGCTGATCTGCCTGAGCACGGGTAAAGACCAGACCATGCTCTTCGGCATACTGCCGCAACAGGGAGCGTGTAATCAGCTGGTCAAGAATCTGTGAGCGCGCCTGCCCCTCCTGGTCAGGGGGGATCTGCCCTGAACGAATGCCGCGCTGGAGCTGGAGATTGACGGCCTGCTTTGAAATGGACTCTCCATTGACCGTTGCAGCGTCGTTACTGTCCTGAGTAAAAACGCTGACGATCGACTCCACCCCGAAAAAGGTAAAGGTAATAGCGATCAGGGCAACGATCACCTTGGCGATCCAGCCCTGGGCACGGTCTCGAATATGTTGCAGCATGCAGGCCTCGAAAGTGGCAACTGGGTTCGTAGCAGGCGATTGTACCGGTCAGATACTCATGCGCCCAGCGCTGGCCGATAATGAACCGACACAATGACATAAAAAAAGCGCACCCTGTCGGGTGCGCCTCGATAACAGACCCGTTGATAACGAGTCGGAAAGACGACTTAGTTGACAGCGTCTTTCAGTGCCTTGCCTGCCTTGAAACCCGGGACCTTGGCAGCCTTGATGTCGATCGGCTGACCTGTCTGCGGGTTACGGCCGGTGCGCGCAGCGCGCTCTTTCACGGCAAAGGTACCAAAACCTACCAGCGCTACGGAATCACCCTTTTTGAGTGTATCGGTAACCGAGTCAATCATCGCATCCAGGGCACGGGTAGCCGCTGCCTTCGGAATATCTGCCGATACAGCAATAGCTTCGATCAATTCAGATTTGTTCACTCTTCACCCCTTGACTTTCAATATATTAACTACTTATTAGCGCGAGCAACATGGATGACCAACGCCATCATAATGAACCGCAGTTTATAGCAATGCCATGTAGAAGCGTCAAGCGGCCATTACGGCTTGAGCCGCGCAACTACGGGCCTTGCAGCCCGAAATACGTCTATCAATGAGTATTTGCCTGAGGACGTTCGCCCTCGGTGCTCTCGACAAACACCTCATCGTCGGCGCCGGCGGCGCTCTTGGCCAGCGCAATATCCAGCACTTCATCCACCCAGCGCATGGGCCGAATATCCAGTGCATCCTTGATGATGTCCGGTACTTCCTTGAGATCGCGCCAGTTTTCCTGCGGAATCAGTACCGTCTTGATGCCGCCACGGCGTGCCGCCAGAAGCTTTTCCTTCAGCCCGCCAATCGCCATCACTTCACCACGCAGATTGACTTCACCGGTCATGGCTACATCGCAGCGGACCGGAAAACCGGTATAGGCAGACACCATGGCCGTTACCATGCCCACACCGGCACTGGGGCCATCCTTGGGCGTAGCGCCTTCCGGCACGTGAATATGCAGATCTTCCTTCTCGAAGCGGTCCGCATCGATACCCAGAGCCTTCGCCCGTGACCGCACGACGGTCTGAGCTGCACTCACCGACTCCTTCATGACATCCCCTAGCGAGCCGGTCTTGTGAATACGCCCCTTCCCGGGCGTCAGGACAGACTCGATGGTCAGTATTTCACCGCCGACCGAGGTCCATGCAAGCCCGGTAACCCGGCCCACCTGATCCTTCTTGTCGGCCAGCCCGTAACTGTAACGGCGAACACCGGCGAACTCTTCGATATCCTCACCACAGAGCGTCTGCATGGGCTCGGCCGTCTCGCTTTGCTCCTGCTCGATCCGCTTGCGAAGCACCTTGCGTGACACCTTGGCGATCTGACGCTCAAGCTCGCGCACACCGGCTTCCCGAGAGTAATAACGGATCAGCTCAAGGATGGCATCGTCTTCAAAGGCAAGCTCATCCGCCTTGAGCCCATTGGCCTTGAGCTGCTTCGGCACGAGATAACGGCGGGCAATGGCCAGCTTTTCGTCCTCGGTATAACCGGGGATACGGATGATTTCCATCCGATCCAACAGCGGTCCGGGGATATTCATCGAGTTGGCCGTACAGATGAACATGACATCCGACAGGTCATAATCAAGCTCAAGGTAATGATCGCTGAACTTGTCATTTTGCTCCGGATCCAGCACTTCAAGCAGAGCAGAGGACGGATCGCCGCGATGATCCATACCGATCTTGTCGATTTCATCAAGCAGAAACAGCGGATTACGCACGCCCACCTTGCTCATGCGCTGAACGAGCTTGCCCGGAAGCGAGCCGATATAGGTACGACGGTGGCCACGAATCTCGGATTCATCGCGTATCCCGCCCAGGGCCAGCCGCGTGTACTTGCGGTTGGTGGCACGGGCAATGGACTGTCCCAGTGAGGTTTTCCCCACTCCGGGCGGCCCGACCAGACACAGTACCGGCCCCTTGAGCTTTTTGACCCGACGCTGAACGGCAAGATATTCAAGGATGCGCTCCTTGACCTCATCGAGCCCGTAATGGTCCTCATCCAGCACCTGCTGTGCGTGCGCGATGTCATGCCGGACACGCGTCCGCTTCTTCCATGGCACGGAAAGCACCCAGTCCAGGTAGGAACGAACCACGGTCGCCTCAGCCGAAGTGGGCGCCATCATCTTGAGTTTGCCAAGTTCCTGACGCGCCTTGTCCTCGGCGTCCTTCGGCATGCCGGCGTCAGCAATCTTCTCTTCGTACTGCTCGGCTTCGTTGGGCATATTGTCCAACTCGCCCATTTCCTTCTGAATGGCTTTCATCTGCTCATTCAGATAGTACTCGCGCTGAGACTTCTCCATCTGCTCCTTGACCCGGGAGCGGATACGCTTCTCAACCTGCAATAAATCGATTTCTGCTTCAATGAGCGTCATCAGATGTTCGACGCGCTCTCGAATACGGTCAATTTCAAGCAGTGCCTGCTTGTCGCTGATGCCAAGCGACAGATGGGCACTGATGGTATCCACCAGACGACTGGGGTCTTCCATGCCCTGCAGAGAACTCAATACTTCATTGGGCACCTTTCTTGACAGTTTGACGTACTGCTCGAACTGGTTAAGCAGTACACGAACCAGAGACTCCTGTTCGCGCTCGGTCAGCTCGATGCTTTCACGTGCCTGAACCGTAGCCATGCTGCAGCCGATATCTTCACTGTCATTGACATCAGTCAGATCAACTCGCTCGCTACCTTCGATAAGCACCTTGACAGTACCATCAGGCAGCTTCAGCAGTTGCATGATGTCGGCAATCGTACCGACAGAAAACAGATCACCGGTATCAGGATCATCCTGACCGGCTTCCTTCTGTGCCACCAGCACAACCCGCTTGTCGGACTCCATGGCATGCTCAAGAGCCCGAATAGATTTCTCGCGTCCCACAAAAAGCGGAATAACCATCTGTGGATAGACCACCACATCACGTAGCGGCAAAAGAGGTAGTGTTAGCGTTTGCTCCGTATTCTGCGTCATGGCAGACGTACCTCGATATTATATGGATGGGCCGCGTTAACAGCTTTGTTATCGGATATGTGGGGGCATCCCCGCAGGATTCAACGCCTTGCAAACGACAAAAGGGGCCGAAAGGCCCCTTTTGCTCACCTGAAAGAAGGCGTTCAGCCTTTCTGACCGGCCTGACGCTTTTCATCGCCGTCATTGGAGTAGATCAAAAGCGGCTTGCTCTCGCCAGAGATGACGGATGCCTCGATCACGACCTTGGAAACGTTTTCTGCCGACGGAATCTCGTACATGGTATCCAGCAGTACACCTTCAAGAATGGAACGAAGACCACGCGCACCGGTACGGCGCTCCAGGGCCTTGTGAGCCACTGCCTTCAAGGCATCTTCACGGAAGTCGAGTTCGACTCCTTCCATTTCGAACAGCTTGACGTACTGCCGTACCAGGGAATTCCTTGGCTCGGTCAGAATCTGAATAAGAGCATCCTCATCCAGTTCGGTGAGAGTGGCGATCACAGGCAAGCGGCCCACGAACTCCGGGATCAAACCGAACTTGACCAGATCTTCCGGTTCTACCGTTGCCAGTACATCACCGACACCCTTGCTGGTGTCCTTGCTCTTGACGTTGGCATTGAACCCGATGCCGCTCTTCTCGGCACGCTCCTGAATTACCTTCTCAAGACCGGCAAAGGCACCGCCCACGATAAACAGGATGTTGCCGGTATCCACCTGCAGAAATTCCTGCTGAGGATGCTTGCGACCACCCTGAGGCGGAACGGACGCTGTCGTCCCTTCAATCAACTTCAGCAATGCCTGCTGCACGCCTTCCCCGGACACATCGCGGGTAATGGACGGATTGTCCGATTTACGTGAAATCTTGTCGATTTCGTCAATATAGACAATACCGCGCTGCGCCTTGTCGACATCGTAATCGCACTTTTGCAGAAGCTTTTGAATAATGTTTTCGACATCTTCGCCCACGTAACCTGCTTCGGTCAGCGTGGTGGCGTCTGCAATGGTAAACGGCACGTTTAAAAGCCTGGCCAGCGTTTCAGCCAGCAGGGTCTTGCCGCTACCGGTAGGACCGATCAGTAGAATGTTGCTTTTGCCAAGCTCAACATCTTCACTGCCCTTGGGTGCCTTTTTCAGGCGCTTGTAGTGGTTGTATACCGCTACCGACAGCACCATCTTGGCCCGATCCTGGCCAATGACGTAATCATCCAACGTATTGCGAATTTCGCGTGGCGCCGGCAGACGATCCTCGCTCTGCTCGGTATCCGCTTCCAGCACTTCCTCGCGAATGATGTCGTTACAGAGATCCACACACTCATCGCAGATATAGACGGAAGGACCCGCGATCAGCTTGCGCACCTCATTCTGGTTTTTACCGCAGAACGAGCAATAAAGCAGCTTGCCGTTCTCGTCTTTACCTTTGCCGTCGGCCATTCGCGTACCTCTTAGGGCCGGCGCCACTGATTAAAACCAGGGCGCCGGACATGACAATTAGTGACGTTTCCACGCTATCAGGATGTCGGACGCTTCTCCAGAACAGCATCGACCAGGCCATACTCGACAGCCCTTTCGCCATTCATGAAGTTATCACGATCCGTATCACGTGCAATGGTTTCATAATCCTGGCCGGTATGGTCCGCCAGAATACGGTTCAGGCGTTCCTTGATGGTCAGAATTTCACGAGCATGAATTTCGATATCCGTAGCCTGCCCCTGATATCCGCCCAGCGGCTGGTGAATCATCATACGGGAATTCGGCAGGCAAAAACGTTTTTCTGCCGCACCGCCCGCCAGCAGCAATGCCCCCATGCTGGCCGCCTGACCAATGCACACCGTTGATACATCCGGCTTGATGAACTGCATTGTGTCGTAGATGGCCATGCCTGATGTCACCGAGCCACCCGGGGAATTGATATAAAGGTGAATATCCTTGTCAGGATTTTCCGACTCGAGAAACAGCAGCTGAGCTACCACCAGATTGGCCATGTAATCCTCTACAGGCCCAACCAAAAAGATGACCCGTTCCTTGAGCAAACGAGAATATATATCGTAGGAGCGCTCGCCACGAGCACTCTGCTCAACCACCATCGGGACCAGACCACCAGCGTTACTGATGTCGAACTCGTTTCCCATTAGGTTCTTCCTTGTCCAGTGATTAGAAACCCGGCATGAAGGCCGGGTTTAATGTTACATCGACGAGTCAGAAGCAAATGGCTCAAATCAAGCCGTTTCGCCATTCTGTTCGGCCACTTCTTCCTCGCCTTCTTCGTCGGCGGGTTGCTGGCGAGCAGCCTGAAGTGCGTCCTGGTAACTCATCTCGACATCCTTGACCGTAGCCTGGGCAAGAAGATGGTCAACCGCTTTCTGTTCAAGAACAGCTGATTTCACCTGATTTTTCAACTGCTCGTCGTTCATGTAATGCTCAACGAGTTCCTGCGGCTCCTGGTACTGGCCGGAAAACTCTTCGATGTATGCACGAATCTCATCATCGGTAGCATCAAGCTCGTTGGCGCTGACAACTTCAGCCAGCAGCAAACCAACGGATACACGATCACGGGCCTGATCTTCAAACAACTCATCCGGCAGCTGGGAGACATCGAAATCCTCACCAAGGCCGAATTGCTGGGCTGCCTGACGCTTGACGGTCTGGCACTCCTGAGCAATCAGGCTTTTGGGTACGGTAATGTCGTTGGCCTTCTTGAGTGCCGCCATGACCTGCTGCTTGACACTGTTGTCGATGGCCGTCTTGAGTTCACGTTCCATATTGGCGCGAACTTCGGTTTTCAGCTCTTCCAGATCACCGCTTTCAACGCCAAAGTTTTTGGTGAACTCGGCATCGATTTCAGGCAACTGCTGCTCTGAGACAGCGTGTAGCTTGACCTTGAATACTGCTTCCTTGCCAGCCAGATGTTCAGCCTGGTAGTCATCAGGGAAGTTAACCGTGATTTCACGCTCATCACCGGCGCCAGCGCCTTCAAGCTGCGGCTCGAAACCCGGAATGAAGCTATTGGAGCCCAGAACCAGCTCGTGGCCTTCTGCGCTACCGCCTTCAAAGGCTTCGCCGTCAATGAATCCCTGGAAATCGATACGAACCTGATCACCATCTGCTGCTTCACGCTCGACTTCAGACCAGTCGGCATGCTGCTTGCGCAGGGTTTCAATCATTTCCTCGACGTCAGCGTCGGTAATGTCAGCCTGCGGACGCTCAACTTCTGCACCGTCGATGCTCTGAAGCTCGATCTGCGGGAAGATTTCAAGTGTAGCCACGAACTCGAGATCCTTGCCGGCTTCATCAACCGTTGGCTCAATGGAGGGGTACCCTGCCGGATTGAGTTCCTTTTCGCTGATGGCGCTGACGTAGTGCTGGCGAATCAGTTCACTGACTACTTCATTACGCACGTCCTTGCCGAAGCGTTGACGAACCACCGACATCGGCACGCTGCCCGGACGGAAGCCATTAAGCTTGACCGTCTTGGCAGTCTGCTTAAGTTTTTCCTCAACCGCCTGGTCTACCTGGTTGGCCGGCACCTGTACGGTAACCCGACGCTCGATCGGGGAAGTCGTTTCGACAGAAACTTGCATGAAAGATCCTCTAACCACACGAATGGCGTTGGTCTGTAAATGTATAAAGGCCGGAATTCTAAGAACCCCGTCAGCCGCTGGCAAGCACCACAAGGCGTCTATTTGTAGTCAAAAACGCCATTTTCAAGGTCTGCTCGGCAAAAAAGATGCTTTTTTTGGCAGAATATCGCCACAGGACGATATTTAAACACCATACAAAGAAAAACCCCAGGAAAACACGAATGCTTTCCTGGGGTCATTTTTTGAAGAAATGGGGTGGATGATGGGGATCGAACCCACGACCACCGGAGCCACAATCCGGGGCTCTACCACTGAGCTACACCCACCATTACTTCAGTTCCGCGCTAAACATGCATCTGGCACGCCCAGCAGGACTCGAACCTGCAACCTACGGCTTAGAAGGCCGTTGCTCTATCCGGTTGAGCTATGGGCGCATTCTATAGTTCAGAAAATGCCCGGTCAACCCTGATTTTTGATTTAAACCTTTAAAATCAAAAATTTGGTCGGGATAGAGGGATTCGAACCCCCGACATCCTGCTCCCAAAGCAGGCGCGCTACCAGACTGCGCTATATCCCGAAACCGGTTCGCCTACTTGGCTTCGCCGTGATGCGAGGCGCATTCTACCCGATTACCACAGTGCGTCAAGTGTTTATTTTGCAGACTCTTTCACTTGTAGATTGACTGTAGGAAGGGGCGTGCGAGAATTACCCCTTCACAGAATTATCCAGCGCCATGAGGACACACGTTTAATGACGGCCCGAATAATTGACGGCAAGGCCATCGCAGCCCAGGTGCGCGACCAGGTCACCGAACAGGTTAGCCAGCGACGTAATACTGGCCATCGCGCGCCCGGGCTCGCGGTTATTCTTGTAGGCAGCGACCCTGCCTCTCATGTCTATGTTGGCAAGAAGCATCAGGCCTGTGAAGCGGCAGGCATCGCCTCGTTCCGCCATGAGCTGCCGGAAGATGCCAGCCTCCACGAGCTTGAAACCCTGATAGACAAACTGAATGATGATGAACAGGTAGACGGAATCCTGCTGCAACTGCCCCTGCCTCCCCACCTGAACGCCAACCCCCTTCTGGAGCGTATACGCCCGGACAAGGACGTTGACGGCTTTCACCCCTACAACCTTGGCCGGCTGGCGCAGCGCATGCCCCTGCTTCGTCCGTGCACGCCCAAGGGCATAATGACACTGCTTGAGCAAAGCGGGCTCAAGGTTCAGGGACTCGATGCCACCATTGTCGGCGCATCGAACATCGTCGGTCGACCACTGGCCCTGGAGTTGATGCTTGCAGGCTGCACCACCACGGTATGCCACCGGTTCACGCGCAATCTGGAAGAGCACGTTCGCCGGGCCGATCTTCTGGTGGTTGCGGTAGGCAAGCCAGGGCTTGTCAAGGGTGACTGGGTCAAGGAAGGCGCCATCGTCATCGACGTCGGCATCAACCGGACGGCTGATGGAAAACTGGTCGGCGATGTGGAATTCGAACGCGCCGCCGAACGCGCCGCCTGCATCACACCGGTTCCCGGGGGCGTTGGCCCAATGACCGTTGCCTCCCTGCTTGAAAATACGCTGCTGGCCGCTGACGTGCACGATGGCCTGACCACGCTTGACCACTAAGTCCGACACAGATACCAAAAGAAAAGCCCCGCTTATGCGGGGCTTTTTACATTCACTGGTAAAGCCGCCCTGCTATCGATCAAGCGTCCAGCCAGTTCCCTCACGGCTGTCCTTGAGCAGAATCCCCTTGTCCGCCAACGCATCACGAATACGGTCAGCCTCAGCAAAGTCGCCCGATTTGCGCGCGTCGTTGCGAGCCTGAATCTGCGCTTCGATCTCGGCTTCTTCCAATGGAAGCTCCACCCCATCGCCTTTCAGGAAATCATCCGGCGCACGCCCCAGCAACCCCAGTGAGTCGGCCAGCCGCTTGAGCTCGGCAGCCAGGGCACCAGCCTCTGGTCGTCCTTCTGCCTTCAGGCGATTGAGCTCCCGGGCCATGTCAAACAGCACAGCCATCGCCTCGGAGGTATTGAAGTCATCGTCCATGGCCGCAAGGAAGCGAGTAGAATATTGCTCATCCACTGCCCCTTCACATGGCTCGACGTCGTTCAGCGCATTATAAAAGCGCTCCAGTGAACGGCGCGCATCATCCAGCGCCTCCGGTGCATAGTTGATCGGGCTGCGATAGTGGCTGGATACCAACAGGTAACGCACGACTTCAGGGTCGTGTGCGGTCAGCACATCCCGAATGGTGAAGAAGTTGCCCAGTGACTTGGACATCTTTTCATTATCCACCCGAAGCGCTCCCGCATGCATCCAGGTATGCGCGTAGGTCTGACCTGTAGCAGCTTCACTCTGCGCAATTTCGTTCTCATGGTGAGGAAACGTCAGGTCAGGTCCCCCACCATGGATATCAAAGGTGTTACCCAGGCAGCAGGTCGACATGGCCGAGCACTCGATATGCCAGCCGGGTCGACCATCCCCCCAGGGAGAAGACCAGCTGACCTCACCCGGCTTGGCGGCCTTCCAGAGCACGAAATCAAGTGGGTCCTCCTTGGCTGAGGCCACTTCAACTCGCGCCCCGGAGCGCATGTCATCCAGATCGCGATTGTTGAGCTTCCCATACCCTTCAAAGCGCCGTACCCGATAGTAGACATCCCCGTTGGAGGCAGCGTAGGCGTACTCCTTCTCAATCAGGGTCTGCACCATACGCACGATATCCTCGATATGTGCTGTCGCACGCGGCTCCTGATCGGGAGGCAGCACGCCCAGTCGCTGCTCATCCTGGTGCATGGCCTCGATCATGCGCTCG
This sequence comes from Larsenimonas rhizosphaerae, assembly GCF_026240105.1. NCBI lineage: Bacteria > Pseudomonadati > Pseudomonadota > Gammaproteobacteria > Oceanospirillales > Halomonadaceae > Larsenimonas > Larsenimonas rhizosphaerae. The sequence continues at coordinate 503,274 of NZ_JAPIVE010000001.1, read as the reverse complement.
GTCAACGCATCGATCGGCTCATCATTCTCCGCGGCACGAGTGAGGATCTTGTCGTCGATATCAGTGATATTGCGGACATAGGTGACCTCGTACCCGCGAGAGCGCAAATAGCGGGTAATGACATCAAACGCCACCATCACCCGGGCATGGCCCAGATGGCAATAGTCGTACACGGTCATGCCGCAGACATACATGCGCACCTTGCCGGGCTCGATCGGGGTCAGCAGTTCCTTGCGACGCGTGAGTGTGTTGTATATCTGCATGAAACGTCCCCACTCAGGCTTTTTTCTGCGCTTTGGACCAGCCGTCCTTCAGGCTGACGGTACGATTGAAGACCAGAGAGCCGTCTTCAAGGGCATGACGGTCGGCACAGAAGTACCCAACACGCTCGAACTGAAAGCGATCCTCAGCGCCTGCTTCGGCCAGCGCGGGCTCTCCGATGGCATTCAGGACTTCAAGGGAATCGGCATTGAGGTGCTCAAGGAAGTCGACATCACGATCCTTGTCCGGGGCTTCCACCTGGAACAGATTGTCGTAATTACGAACCTCGACCGGCACCCCGTACTGCTCGCTGACCCAATGAATAACCCCCTTCACCTTGCGGCCTTCGGGATTTTTACCCAGCGTGTCGAGATCAACGCTGCACTGAAGCTCGACCACATTGCCGGCCTCATCCTTCACGATCTCATCGCAGCGAATGATATAGGCATTGCGCAGTCGAACTTCGCCGCCCGGTGACAGACGGAAAAACTTTTTCGGCGGATGTTCCATGAAATCATCCTGGTCAATCCAGAGCGTGCGAGTCAGCGGCAACCGGCGAACACCCATGTCGTCACGCGCCGGGTGCCCCGGCACTTCGAATACCTCTTCGCGCTCGGCGTCCCAGTTGGTCAGTACCACCTTGAGCGGCTTCATGACGCACATGGCACGAGGCGCATTATCTTCAAGGTCGCTTCGAATGGCGTGATACAGCATATGGATATCGACTGTGCTGGCCGCTCGTGCCACCCCGATCATGTCGCAGAACTTTCGAAGCGAGGCCGGGGTGTATCCACGACGACGCATACCGGCAATCGTCGGCATGCGGGGATCATCCCAGCCATCCACTACCCCCTGATCGACCAGCAGCTTCAGCTTGCGCTTGGACGTGACAGTGTAGTTCAGGTTAAGCCGGGCAAACTCGATCTGGCGAGGCGTGGTCGGCACTGGCAGATTAGCCAGAAACCACTCATACAAGGGGCGATGGTCTTCAAACTCAAGCGTGCAGACCGAGTGGGTCACACCCTCGATTGCATCGGACTGACCGTGAGTGAAGTCATAGGAAGGGTAGATTTTCCATGTATCCCCGGTCTGGTGATGCGTTGCATGACGAATACGGTACAGCACCGGATCACGCAGATTGATGTTTGGTGCAGCCATGTCGATCTTGGCTCGCAGCGACTTCTCACCTTCGGCAAACTCACCGGTACGCATCCGCTCGAGCAGGTCAAGGTTTTCCTCGACACTGCGATCACGGCAGGGGCTTGGCCTACCGGCTTCCGTCAGAGTGCCACGGTATTCGCGCATCTGCTCGGCATTCAGATCGTCGACATAGGCCTTGTCATTGCGCACCAGATGCTGAGCCCAGGCGTACAGCTGGTCAAAGTAATCGGAAGCAAAACGTACCTCGCCCGCCCAGTCAAAGCCCAGCCACTCGATATCCTGCTTGATGGCATCGATATAGACCTGCTCTTCCTTTTCCGGGTTGGTGTCGTCAAAGCGCAGATGACACGCCCCGCCGAACTGCTCTGCCAGACCAAAATTCAGGCAGATGGACTTGGCATGCCCGATGTGCAAAAAGCCGTTGGGTTCAGGCGGAAAGCGTGTAACCACCGAGGCGGAATGACCGGCATCAAGGTCTTCCCGGATCTGGTTACGAATGAAATTCGGAGCACTAGCGCTGTCTTGACTCATGGGGCGTCGGTAAACCTCTGGATGAATTCTATTTTCTGTGCGGTTTCCCGCATATCGATAAAGCCGTTATTATAGCGTGACGTCAGCGCGCCATACCAAGGGTGCGCTCTATTGATCTTTTCCAGGACATTGGCATGATTCTTCTCGAAACAAACTACGGCAACATCACGATCAAGCTGTTCAAGGACGAAGCTCCGGTAACCACCGCGAACTTCGAACAATATGTAAAGGACGGGTTTTACGATAACACGTTATTTCACCGCGTCATTGATGGCTTCATGGTTCAGGGTGGCGGCTTCTCCCTTGATTTCGAACAAAAGCCTACCGGCGAACAGATCAAAAATGAAGCCGACAACGGTCTGGAAAATACCACAGGTCGCCTTGCCATGGCCCGCACCATGGATCCACATTCCGCAACGGCCCAGTTTTTCATCAACGTTTCAGACAATGCCTTCCTGAACCACACCGCTCCAACACCTCAGGGCTGGGGATACTGCGTATTCGGTGAGGTTACCGATGGCATGGACGTGGTCAATAAAATCAAGAGTGTTGCCACTACACGCCGCGGCCCGCATGCTGACGTGCCTGCCGAGGACGTCGTACTGAACAAGGCCAGCATTCTGGACGCCTGATTCTTATTTCGCGGTGCGAGCCCCTTCGCACCGCGCTCCTCTTTCCTTTTCAAGCCCGTCCTCAGGGCACTCGAGAGGTGACATGACAACAACACTGTTTATTTCGGATCTTCACCTGCAGGCAGATGAACCGGACATTGCCCAGGGATTTCTGGATTACCTGAACTATCGCGCCTCAAAGGCACATACCCTTTATATTCTGGGCGATCTGTTTGAAGGCTGGATAGGCGATGACGCATGTGGGCCGTTTGAAAACCGGATGATCGACGCCCTGCGCACGCTGAGCAATCAAGGCACACGCATTTTCGTCATGCACGGCAATCGCGACTTTCTGCTTGGTCAGGACTTTGCTCGAATGGCTGGAGCAACCCTGATCGATGATCCGCAAGTGATCCACCTGAGCGGTCAGCCGGTGCTGTTGATGCACGGTGACAGCCTGTGCACCCGCGATGAGGATTACATGCGCTTTCGAGCCATGGCACGAAATCCTCAATGGCAGGCAGGCATTCTGGAAAAATCCGTTGAAGAGCGGCTGGCGCTGGCCAGGCAACTGCGGCAGCAATCTGGTGAAGCCAATTCCAACAAGGCCGAGGACATCATGGATGTCACCCCCGAGGAAGTGGAACAAATCATGGCACAACACCAGGTTCAAACCCTGATACATGGCCACACTCACCGCCCTGACGAGCATGACGTCTCCCTGGATGGCAAGACAGGCAGACGCCTCGTGCTGGGCGACTGGAAGGACAACACTGGCTGGGAGCTGCGCCATGACGATACTGACCTGATACTTGAAAGCTTCTCCCTGTCCGACCTACCGCACTGAACATCAGGAACAGGGCGTATGTCACCCTGCCCCTGCCTGCCCGAAACCGGCTATCCGATCACGGACAGGGATTGCAGTTGATGCAGTCGCTGATGAAAGCGCATCATCAAGGGGGCATCGCTGGCGGGCAGGGCCAGAAGATACCCCTCAAAGCGCTTCAGAACCATTTTATTGCCTCGATCCACCAGCTCCAGCCAGGCATCCAGTGCCAGTAGCTCGTAATGCAGGTTGCCATGCAAGCGAGAAATATTGATCGCCTCGGCCAGTAATGCCTTCACCTGGTTGACATCACCCTGCCGAGCCACCTCGTTTCGGGCCGAATTCACCAGCAGCTCGGGAAGATACACCACCCCCGCAGCCCGGAATTCGGCCACATTCTGCTCGATCACCCTGGCCGCCCGGGCGTGGTATCCCAGCGCCTGACAGGCCTCGACGTACCAGACCAGCGCCAGACAGTAGATATTGCCGAAATCGCCTTCCGACAGCGATTCAAGGGCCGACTCCATCAAGATGACACCCTCATGCTTGCCCTGAACTGCATCAACCCAGCCACACAGGCATTCTGCGGACCACCGCCAGGGGTTAAGGTCGGATGAGGCGATCAATGCCAGTGACGCGTTAGCCCTTTCTTCAACCAGACGCACATGCCCGTGACGGCGATACAGACAGGCACTGCCGATCAGAGCCATGACTTCCGATGGAGGGTGTCTCAACTGGCGAGAGGCATCGACAACGGCATCCATGTGAAATTCGGCGCGTTGATAATCAGCATGGTAGGACACCCCACATGCCAGTAACGTATTGCACTGCACCACCGGATGATAGGCAAAGGGCAACCACGATAGACTGAGCTCCTGGTCCAGAGGCAACAGGTCTACCAGTGCACGGTTCGACGTTGCGATATCCCCCATGAAAAAACGGGTACAGGCCCAGGCCATCCGTGCCAGCTTCCCATAGTGCACATCCTTAAGACCGGCAGCGGCCGCGAGCAGCAGCTCCCCCTGAGCCAGCGCCGTACCGAGCTGCAGGCGCTCGTTCATGACGATCATCTGGCCCCACAGGACGATGAAATATTGATCATCCTGGCCATCCTCCTCGGCCGGGTCTGTTTCCAGTGCCTCCTGAAGCACCCGAGCCTGAGCAAAGCTTCGTTCGGCCGACGGCGACATGCAGCCCTCCAGCTCGAGGCCCGCATGCCCCTTCACCATGAGCAGGCTGATATGACGTTCTTCACCGCCCTGCACGTGATCAAGACATTCAAGCCCGTCGCAGGCCATCGCCATCGCCGTTTTCCTGGCTCCGGCACGCAGGGCGTCCCGCGCCGCCAGCTCGAAATAACGTGCGGCACGCGCATGATGGCCACAATGATAAAGATGATGAGCAAAATACCCAGGATAACGGCTCAGCCAGTAAGGTCGCTCCCGCTCGATCAAGTCCACCAGAAAGGCATGCGTATGCTGTCGCACATCCGGATGACAGCCCTGGTAAGCAGCTTCATGAAGCAGCTGATGCGAGAACTGGTAATCGAATTCATCATTATTGACACATCGCTCGATGACCTCCATTCGTCGCATCCGCTCAAGCGCCTGCTTCAGACGCCGGTCGGTGAGACGAAGGATCTTCTGCAACAGGTCCACGCTGAACTGCCGACCGATAACCGAAGCGACATGTGCCTCGGAGCGAAATTCATCCAGCTGATCAATGCGACTGGACAAGAGACCGACCAGTCCCGAGGGAAGCCGCTCGATCTGAACCGGATGCCCCTCACGACGATCCGAATACAGTCGACGGCAGATTTCCTGCAGATACAGTGGCACGCCATCACATCTGTCCAGCAACTGCTGTCGGGCGCTTGACCCCAGGCTCAGCCGATATCGACGCAGCAGGTAGTCCAGCAGCCTGGTCGTCTGCGCCGGCTCCAGCCGCCCCAGAACAATATCGCGATCCCACTGCAACTGGCTGGCAAGAGGGCTGTTCAACGGCAGACTGGCCACCACCAGCAATGGATGATGAATGGCCATGCGCGCCTGGACGTCAGCCAGAATCTTCAGCGAGGCCTCATCAATCCACTGTATGTCGTCAAGCATCAGAATGAAGGAATGAGATTCACAGCGACGCTCGATCATCATCTGCAATGCCATGGTGGCCAGCTCCATGGCGCGACGCTGGCGTACCATCCCGGGATCACACTCGGGGCACACGCCCAACAGGTTATAAAACAGCTGTGTATCTTCCTCGCTCCACAAGGAGGCCCTGGGGTGCGCCTTACGAACCTGCTCAAGGCTGCTTCTGGTCAGCACGCCCCCCAGCCTCCAGCGAAACAGGGTACGAAGCAATCCGAACGGCTCCTGATAAGATACCCGGGTATTCGAGACCCAGCAGATATCCATGTCATTGCTTTGTTGCATCTGACGGAAATTTACCATCAGTGCACTTTTTCCCATCCCGCTCTCACCGCGAATCAGGACGCTCTGGCGCAGCCCGATGCTGGCACGAGACAACGCAGCCTCCAGCTGCCTGACGGGCTCCTCCCGCCCAAACAGATGAGGTGGCAATGGCTCGGCACTGTGATCATCGCTGAGTACCAGCATTCTGTTACGGACCTCACCATTGGCGGCCCATAGTCGCATGAAGAGTCGAGGCTGAAGGTCCAGCGCCGGCGGCATCTGATGGCTGGCCTCCAGCGAAATGACGAGCTCGCTGTCACGTGCAGCGCAGACAAGCTCCAGCGCCGGTTGAGTGACGGTGCCCAGAGGGTCCACCATCCGACGCTCCGGTATGAATATGGCCCGCCCGCTGTGAAGCCCGGCCGATAGTTCAAAGTGTGGTTTGACCTCACCGCCCTGCCAGCACACGGCAAGCTGATCATTCAAATCGCGCCGACAGTGCTCATAAAGCGCCACCAGCTCGGCAAGCTGATGTGCGGGGCCGTGCGTTCCGAAGCAGGCCATGCCCAGCCCGCCCGCCGTACCGGGCAGCCAGAAGCCACCCAGATGCCGACACTGTTGCTCCAGCCACCGCATCATCTGACGCTGGGCATCAAGGCAATGAAGCGTCCATTGCCGGCTCGGGTCCTTTTTCACCGGCAGATTGATACGCATGACCATCACTGAAATCTGACGGTAATCAATATCATCCAGCGTCAGCGTCAATACCGGGGGCTCATCCGATGGAGTGGTAGCTCGGGCGCGATTCCCGCGCTCCGATGACAGGCCATCCCCATCCTCTTCACCGGACCAGAACCGGGCCAGCTTCAGCAATTCGGCAGAAGGCTGACGTCCGGCAACTGCCAACTGTTCAAGATAGGCATTGTAACGGTCTCGGGCAGCCGCCATCCGGCCTTCGTCCACCAGGCTGGCAATGGTTCGGCGTTGAAAGGCATCGTAATGAGGAAAGGCCCTCGTAGCCTGATTGAGTATATCCATGGGCAGTGAGGCATGGGCCTCGATACCCTGCTCCAGGTACTGAAGTACCCGACGGCGCCAGTGTTCACGCTGCTCGAGCAGCCAGCGCTGAAAGTCGGCGCACTGCGGCAGGGCCAGCTCGCTGACAAGCTCTCCCCCATATGCGTTCAATACTGCAGCAAGATTGTCGACACTGGGGGGCTGTTCAAGGCAGGCAGCCAGATCCCGCAGGTCATACTTCCAGTGGTCCGGGGGAAACAGCGCCAGGCTTTGACGAGAGATGACCAGGGCCTCTTCTGCTCCCCCCAGAGTCTGGCGCAGGCTGTGCAGGGCATGACGCAAATTGGTACGCGAGGATGCTATCTCCTGATCAGGCCAGAGCCACTGCGCCAGCTGGTGGCGTGGGACCGCCTTGTCGCTGAGCAGCATCAATATGAACAGGGCCTTGACCTTGTCGTAACTGAACTGGGTAATGAGCTCACCCTGTCGGTTCAGGGAGAAGCTCCCCGTCACGGATAGCTGAACCGGCTCACTTGATGCCATGTCGACCTCTTGGTCTTGAAACGAATGGAGTAGCTATCGGCGGTCAGGCGCCGGACGTGACCAGCACGCCGCTGTGAAACCGGAATTCCGGGTCGGGGGACTCGATCAACAGCCGCTCCTTCTCGCCAAAGAACTGAATGCGTGGCGCAATATCCTCCTCGGCATAACTACGCGCCAGGGTCAGATAATCCTCGAAATGACGAGCTTCCGATTTCAGCAGGGTGCGGTAATAGCGCGCCAGCCCCTCATCCAGAAACGGAATCAGACTGGCAAACCGCTCACAGGAGCGCGCCTCGATAAATGCTCCTACAACGAGAATATCGACAAGTCGCCCGGGCTCATTACCCCGCACGTGCTGGCGCAGGCCCTCTGCATACCGAGAAGCACTCAGCCGGGAATAATCGATTCCCCGCTCCTGCATCAACGTCACGACCTGTTCGAAATGCAGCAACTCTTCTCGCGCCAGTTGCGACATCTTGGTCAGAAGCTCTGGCCGGTCAACGTACTTGAACAGCAGATGCATGGCCGTCGAGGCCGCTTTCTTTTCGCACTGGGCATGGTCAATCAGTAGGATTTCGTTGTTTTCAGCGGCCGCATCAATCCATGCCTGAGGGGTTCTACAGGGCAGAAAGTCCAGCAACGCCTGGGGGATCATGTCTGTCATCATTGTCCTTGCGCTATCTACTTGATCGGCAGAGCCATAACAGGGGCCATTGTCGTTATTCAGCAGGCTGACGTCGACTTTTTATCGAGCCCGGAGTGCGGCTGTGCCGCTTAACATTGTCAACACTTTACCGTAAACTGGCGGCCATCGAAGTGCGGCAGAATCCAGTGTCTTGCCCGATACCCGTTTTGTCGTACTTTGACACCAATAACCAACGAAGGACCACACCGTGCTCGAAGCCTATCGTCACCATGTCGAGGAGCGTGCCGCTGATGGCGTACCGCCCCAGCCATTAACTGCCGAGATGACCGTTGAACTGGTCGAGCTGCTCAAGAACCCGCCAGCCGGCGAAGAAGCATTTCTGCTGGAACTGATCACGGACCGCGTTCCTCCAGGTGTAGATGAGGCTGCCTACGTCAAGGCCGGCTTCCTTTCCGCGATTGCACGCGGTGAAGCAACCTCGCCTCTGATCGACAAGGTACATGCCGTCAAGCTGCTCGGTACCATGCAGGGTGGCTACAACATCGCCACACTGGTTGAGCTGCTTGATGACGAGACACTGGCGTCAGAAACTGCCGAACAGCTGAAGCACACCCTGTTGATGTTCGACGCCTTCCATGATGTGGCCGACCGTGCCAAGGCAGGCAACTCGCATGCACAGGGCGTGATTGAATCATGGGCCAACGCCGAGTGGTTCCAGGCCAAGCCCCAGGTTCCGGAAAAAGCCACTGTTACCGTCTTCAAGGTACCCGGCGAAACCAATACCGATGACCTCTCCCCGGCACCGGATGCCTGGTCACGGCCGGACATCCCTCTTCATGCCAACGCCATGCTCAAGAATCCCCGGGACGGTATCGAGCCGGTAACGCCCGGTAGCAAAGGTCCGCTTGAGCAGATCGAAGCTGTCAAGGCCAAGGGATTTCCGGTTGCTTACGTCGGCGACGTGGTCGGCACAGGCTCCTCGCGCAAGTCAGCTACCAATTCCGTACTGTGGTTCTTCGGTGACGATATTCCCAACGTGCCCAACAAGCGGGCCGGTGGTTTCTGCTTCGGTGGCAAGATCGCTCCCATTTTCTTCAATACCATGGAAGATGCTGGTGCCCTGCCGATCGAAATGGATGTTGAACACCTCGAAATGGGCGACGTCATTGACGTCTACCCCTTTGAGGGCAAGGTCTGCAGACATGGTACGGACGACGTTGTCAGCACCTTTGAACTGAAAACACGCGTTCTGCTGGATGAGGTTCGGGCTGGCGGGCGTATTCCGCTGATCATTGGCCGCGGCCTGACGCAAAAGGCCCGTGACTATCTGAACCTTGGCCCGGCCGAGGACTTCCGCACTCCCGAACAGCCTGTTGATACCGGCAAGGGCTTCACGCTTGCCCAGAAGATGGTTGGCAAGGCCTGCGGCATGGAAGGGGTTCGGCCGGGCATGTACTGCGAGCCACGCATGACTACGGTCGGCTCACAGGACACGACAGGCCCCATGACCCGGGATGAATTGAAGGATCTGGCCTGCCTTGGCTTCCAGGCCGATCTGGTCATGCAGTCCTTCTGCCACACCGCCGCCTACCCGAAACCCATCGATGTCGAGATGCAGCATACGCTGCCTGATTTCATCATGAACCGGGGTGGTGTCTCCCTGCGTCCGGGTGACGGCATCATCCACTCCTGGCTGAACCGCATGCTGCTGCCGGATACAGTCGGTACCGGTGGCGACTCGCACACTCGATTCCCGATGGGCATCTCCTTCCCTGCAGGCTCAGGCCTGGTGGCTTTCGCTGCAGCGACCGGCGTCATGCCGCTCGACATGCCGGAATCCATCCTGGTGCGCTTCAAGGGCGAACGTCAGCCCGGCATCACCTTGCGCGATCTGGTACACGCCATTCCGCTTTACGGCATCAAGCAGGGGCTTCTGACCGTAGCCAAGTCTGGCAAGAAAAATGCCTTCTCCGGCCGGATTCTTGAAATCGAAGGTCTGGAAGACCTGACGGCTGAACAGGCATTCGAGCTGTCCGATGCCTCTGCCGAGCGCAGCGCAGCCGGCTGTACCATTACCCTGAGTGATGAAAGCGTGGCGGAGTACCTGACCTCCAACATCACGCTGCTGAAATGGATGATCGATAGTGGTTATGGTGATGCTCGCACCATCGGTCGTCGCATCAAGGCCATGGAAGAGTGGCTGGCCAATCCGAGCCTGATGCGCGCCGACAAGGACGCCGAATACGCTGAAATCATCGAAATCGACTTGTCCGAGATCACCCAGCCGATCCTGTGCGCACCGAATGACCCGGATGACGCACGCTGGCTGTCAGACGTGGCTGGCGAGCATATTGATGAAGTGTTCATCGGCTCCTGCATGACCAACATTGGCCACTTCCGAGCAGCCGGTAAACTGCTTGAGAAGCAGCCACCCAGCTCCCTGAAAACGCGCCTGTGGCTCGCTCCACCAACCAAGATGGATCAGCACCAGCTGACCGAAGAAGGTTACTACGCCATCTATGGTCGCGCCGGGGCACGGATGGAAATGCCCGGCTGCTCATTGTGCATGGGTAACCAGGCGCGCGTAGCGGCGAAGTCCACGGTGGTATCCACCTCCACGCGCAACTTCCCCAACCGGCTTGGTGATGGTGCCAATGTGTATCTGGCATCGGCAGAGCTGGCCGCCGTGGCAGCCGTTTACGGTGAGCTGCCCAGCGTTGAAAAATACCGGGAAATCATGAGCGAGTTTGATGCCATGGCCGGTGAGATCTACCGCTACATGAATTTCCATGAGATCGAGGAATTTCAGAAGGCGGCATCCAATGTAATCCCGCTGGTCGAGGAAGCCTGACGCACACATCGCGTCATTCGCACTGTGTACACTACCGCCGATCCCTGATCGGCGGTTTTTTTATATCCATGACACAAGGTCGTATTTATTTCCTTGCGTAACCAGGCATGTGGTGCCATTATAAAACGGTGTTCGATACAGCACCTGTCTTTGCCAGTGCAAGCACTGGCCATAATGACAATACCACCGCCGGACAGGCACGCAGGACGCCCCCTGTTTTTTCCTCAAGGAGCAAGATATGAAATACATGTCCAAAATGACCGCACCTGTGGTAGCAAGCGCCTTCCTGCTGACTGTTTCAGGCGCCGCGCTGGCTGACAACAACACTGATTCCGGCCTGTATTCCGGCGTCGGCGTAGGCCAGAGCCGCGTTCATGACGCAGATCTGCACGCCTTCTCCAACAATGACAGCGGTTCTACCATCAGCAGCGATGATGACACTGCCCAGAACGCCTTTGTTGGTTACAAGTACAACCCTTATTTCTCCTCTGAAGCCTTCTTCACCGATTTCGGTGATGTTGACGTCAGCGGCAATGGCACAGACGGCAAGCTTAGCACCAAGGCCTATGGCCTGAGTGCCATCGGCGAACTGCCGATTTACGGCGGTCTGAGCGCCTACGGCCGTGTAGGCTACGCCTACTTCAAGACCAATGGCCACGGCAGCTACGGTGCAGGTAACGACATCGACAACGAATACGGTGGCGCGCCCGTCTACGGTGTAGGTGCAAAATACCAGTTCGAACAGATGCCTGTGTTCGTTCGCGCCGAGTACGATCGTTACCAGCTCGACAGCAACTACAAGCTTGATACCGCCATGGGCTCCATCGGCGTTCAGTTCTGATCGCAAACGCCCCCTGGCAGTAACGAAAAAGCGCCGGCATCTGCCGGCGCTTTTTTAATGATCCCGGAAAAGAAGGTCAACGCATCAAGTAGCGTTTCAAACTTATCCGACACAGCGTCTGCTCATGCAGCAGAGAGCGAACAGCATCAATGGCGCCAGGCGTAGAACGCTCCACGGATACACCCTGAGGATCAGGCAACGGCGCCTCATCGTGCCATTGCAACAGACACAGGGAGCGCCCTTCTCCACACCGGCTCCAGAATACCTTCCACTCCTCCCAGTCTGCCTGCATGCCTGGCGGCATGATGACCCACAGTCTGCCAGCGCGTGATGAACTGTAGACCAGGGCCTGTGCCATAAGGATGTCCTGATCATCAAAGTGAACAGCACGGGTGCGAGCACGCTGTTCGTCACTGAACCAGACGCGCTCGGCCGCCATCCGATCATCTACAAGGAAATGGTCCATACGTCGCGTGAGCACATCAAGTGCAGCCACCTGCTTGATGGCTACTTTCTCGGCCTGCTGTAAAATACACTGCGTAACAGCCAGCCTGGCTCGGCCATCAAGATAGAATTCCTCATCCCCCTGAACATCCAGTCCATGCTGAAAGGAAAAGGGCGTATAACTCGACAGGGAAAGTGCCACCGCCGTTACGTCCTCGGGAATGACCGCGTGAATATCGCCCTCCTCTTCCCCCAGCACGATTACCTGAGTGGCACGCCCGAGCACATCCTTCCCTTCACATGAAGAGGCCAACGGGTAGCGATACTGCCCTGAGACCGGAATGGTTGCATATAGTGACAGACAAAGGACGGCCTCCCGATCAGCCCAACGATGGACCGCTTCCTCCCAGGCAGGCGGCAAGGCACCAATCAGTGCCACCGTGCGCTCTGCGGGTGATGGCATGATCAGTGTTGAATTGGCTGCTGTTTCCGGAAAGTGCAGCGCAGTACTGACTGATGCCATCAGGTTACGCGGCCATAGGCCCTGCAGCACCTCCGAGGCCGTAATCACCAGATGCATGCCGGCATGAACCTGCATCAGATCAAGAGCGTGGTCCATACTGCTTAACCAGCCATCACCGGCCAGTATATGCCGATGAAAGCAATCCTCGGGTAAACCATGACCCTGAGCTGAACCGGTGACTATAATCAGCAGTGACATCGAGCACCCTGTTGCAATCTGCTGAAGGCGAGGCAACAACGCTGGAAGGCTGTCAGCTGCAAGCACAAGAGTGACCGCATCATTATCTGCCAGTGCGGCTTCGAGCGCCTGACGCGCGGGCAGGAGATGATGGCCGGTTTCACCAAAAGCCTGGGTGATCGCGCCAGAACACTGATCGTCAAGCCATACACGACGATGGCCACGCGCTTGAATCAACTCTGCAAGCAGCACGGCACCTTCGACATGATCACCTTCAAATGCAGGTTCTGGGTAATAGGTTGCTGTTGACATGAAGACCTCCCGAGAAGTCCCCAAGCTTAAAGACATTCAATGCAACGAACTTTACCAAAAGTGACATTTGACCGGATAACGAATGCTGACACCGATCAGACAATGGCTGAGGCTGATGACCAGCCAACACTCAAACAAGCCTATTGCTGTTTTATGTGGATGCAGCAGTGAGCATTATCGAATATTCAAGCGCATTGAACACACTATCAATGTTCAGGGCATGGTCACGACAGACCCATGGCAGCATGGAACGCAGCTGAATGGTATTACCCTGTATTATCCCGGAGAAATCCTGTCACTGACGCAGCGACTGGACGCGGATTATCTGATTTTCATTGATCCCGCCGAAAGGTCTCTTGTCGAACAGGCATCACCGCCCCGTACCGTATGGCAGACTACCTGGCTTCAGGCTGACGAGCTGATCACTGAAGCCGGATGCTGAGGAACAGCCATAAAAAAACCCCCTGCCAGGGCAGGGGGTTTTTATACACCAGCAGTACTTACCAGCCAGTGGCTTCTTTCAATGCATCACCGATTTCCGCCAGGGAACGCACTGTCTTGACACCCGCTGACTCAAGCGCTGCAAACTTCTCGTCTGCAGTACCCTTGCCACCGGCAATGATTGCACCGGCATGGCCCATGCGCTTGCCCGGAGGCGCAGTAACACCGGCAATGTAGGACACTACCGGCTTGGAGACGTGCTCCTTGATATAGGCGGCCGCTTCCTCTTCGGCGTTACCACCGATTTCGCCGATCATGACGATGGCTTCGGTCTGTGGGTCCTTCTCGAACATCTCGAGAATGTCGATGAAAGTGGAACCCGGGATCGGGTCGCCGCCGATACCTACACAGGTAGATTGACCGAAACCGTGATCAGTCGTCTGCTTGACGGCTTCGTAGGTCAATGTACCGGAACGAGACACGATGCCAACCTTGCCCGGCTTGTGAATATGGCCCGGCATGATGCCGATCTTGGATTCCCCCGGAGTGATAACACCCGGGCAGTTAGGACCAATCAGACGCACGCCCAGCTCGTCACACTTGACCTTGACTTCAAGCATGTCGAGAGTGGCAATACCTTCGGTAATGCAGACGATCAGCTTGATACCTGCATTGGCCGCTTCAAGGATGGAATCCTTGCAAAATGCTGCCGGTACATAAATGACAGATGCTTCAGCGCCGGTCTTTTCGACAGCTTCAGCCACTGTATTGAACACAGGCAGGCCCAGATGAGTCTGACCACCCTTGCCCGGCGTGACACCACCGACCATGTTCGTGCCATACTCGACAGCCTGCTCGGAGTGGAATGTACCCTGCCCACCGGTAAAGCCCTGGCAGATCACCTTGGTGTTCTTGTCGATCAAAATACTCATTATTTGCCCTCCGCTGCTTTAACTACCTGCTGCGCAGCATCAGTCAGGCTCGTGGCGGCAATGATGTTCAAGCCGCTTTCAGCCAGTTTCTGTGCACCCAGTTCAGCGTTGTTGCCCTCAAGGCGAACAACCACAGGAACGTTGACGCCGACCTGCTCAACAGCACCGATGATGCCTTCGGCGATCATGTCACAACGCACGATTCCGCCGAAGATATTGACCAGTACTGCCTTGACGGACGTATCGGACAGAATAATCTTGAAGGCTTCGGCAACACGCTCTTCCGTGGCACCGCCGCCAACATCAAGGAAGTTCGCCGGCTGGCCGCCGTTGAGCTTGATGATGTCCATGGTACCCATGGCAAGACCGGCACCGTTGACCATGCAGCCGATGTTGCCATCAAGTGCTACATAGTTGAGCTCCCACTGCTGAGCATGGGCTTCACGCTCATCTTCCTGGGACGGATCACGCATTTCCTGCAGATCCGGGTGACGATAAAGGGCATTGCTGTCCAGACCGATCTTGGCATCCAGGCAGTGCAGATTGCCTTCATCCGTGATGACAAGCGGGTTGATTTCCAGCAGCGCCAGATCCTTGTCCTGGAACAGCTTGGCCAGTCCCAGGAAGATCTTGGTGAACTGCTTCACCTGATCCTTGTTCAGGCCCAGCTGGAAAGCCAGATCACGCGCCTGGTAGGGCTGCGCGCCTGTCAGCGGATCGATGGTAGCCTTGAGAATCTTCTCCGGCGTTTCATCGGCAACCGTCTCGATCTCGACACCACCTTCAGTGGATGCCATGAACACGATACGGCGCGTGCTGCGATCCACGACAGCGCCCAGATAAAGCTCGTTGGCGATATCGGTGCAGGTCTCGACCAGAATCTTGGTAACCGGCTGGCCCTTTTCGTCAGTCTGGAAGGTGACGAGATTCTTGCCCAGCCATTGTTCGGCAAAGGCATGTGCAGCTTCGGGGGTCTCGACCAGCTTGACACCACCGGCCTTGCCGCGGCCACCGGCATGTACCTGCGCCTTGACCACCCACTTGTCACCACCGATTTTCCTGCATGCC
The DNA here is from genome assembly GCF_026240105.1 of Larsenimonas rhizosphaerae. Taxonomy (NCBI): domain Bacteria; kingdom Pseudomonadati; phylum Pseudomonadota; class Gammaproteobacteria; order Oceanospirillales; family Halomonadaceae; genus Larsenimonas; species Larsenimonas rhizosphaerae. Next base: position 487,681 of record NZ_JAPIVE010000001.1, on the reverse strand, counting down.
TCGGCGGCTTCTTCGGGTGTATCAACGGCAAAGCCCTTGGATACCGGTAAGCCGTAATCGGCAAACAGCTGTTTTGACTGATACTCGTGAAGATTCATCGTCTCATGCCATTGGTTGCATTGGACTCCCACGATCCCGGCCATCCTTCAGCCGGAACCACGAAAAGCCGGCAGGTCTTCACCTGCCAGCCGCGTCAGTGACGCTTATTTGCGCTTTTTACGATTCGCCATGTGAATAGCGTGACCATCGACGGCAAGCGCGGCCTCGTGTACTGCTTCAGACAGGGTTGGGTGTGCAAAGCAGGTCATGGCCAGGTCTTCGGCACTTGAACCGAATTCCATGGCAATAACGCCCTGGGCGATAAGCTCACCGGCATGCTGGCCGATGATATGAACACCCAGGATGCGGTCCGTATCGGCATGAGCAATGACCTTGGCCATGCCTTCTGTCGCATTATTGGCCATGGCACGGCCACTGGCAGCAAACGGGAACGTACCGACCTTGATATCGATACCCTGTTCCTTGGCTTCCTGCTCATTGATGCCGACCCAGGCTACTTCCGGAGCGGTGTAGATAACGCTGGGGATGGCATCATAGTTCATTTCTGCCTTGTGACCGGCGACGATGTCGGCCACCATCACGCCCTCTTCCGAGGCCTTGTGGGCCAGCATCGGGCCACGAACCACGTCACCGATGGCAAACACGCCATCCACGCTGGTACGACAGGTGCCGTCGACCTTGATGAACCCGCGGTCGTCCAGCTCGATACCGGCACCATCGTCCAGAAGGCTTTCGGTATAAGGCTTGCGACCGACACAGACAATCAGCTTGTCAAAGGTCTGAGTCTGCTCGCCTTCGGAATCGGTGTAGCTGACAACCACTTCACCATCCTTGACCTCACTGCCGGTTACCTTGGCACCCAGCTTGATATCAAGGCCCTGCTTGCTCAGCAGCTTCCTGGTTTCCTTGGCGATGGCATTATCTACCGTTGGCAGGAAATCGGACATGGCTTCGATAACCGTGACGTCGCTGCCCAGACGGCTCCATACACTGCCAAGCTCCAGACCGATGACACCAGCGCCGATCACACCCAGACGCTTGGGCGCTTCCTGGAACTCGAGTGCCCCCGCGGAATCAACAATCAATTCATTGTCGATGGGCGCCGGCGGAATATTGACCGGTACGGACCCGGAAGCGATGATGACATTGTCAGCCTCATAAGTAGCCGTCTCGCCATCCTTGCCGGTGACTTCGACCTTCTTGCCGCTCAGCAACTTGCCGGTACCTTCAAGCGCAGTCACGCCATTGGCCTTGAACAGCGAGCTGATGCCGCCGGTCAGATTGGCTACGGTCTTTTCCTTGCGCGCCATCATTTTCTTGACGTCGACACTGATATCGCCGACCTCTATACCCAGCTCGTCATAATCGTGCTGGGCTTCAACAAACTTGTGAGAGGTTTCAAGCAGCGCCTTGGAAGGGATACAACCGACGTTAAGGCAGGTACCGCCATGTACGGTCTTGCCTTCCTTGTTGACCCATTTCTCGACACAGGCCGTCTTGAGACCCAGCTGCGCGGCGTGAATGGCAGCAACATACCCGCCTGGGCCCGCGCCAATCACGATCACGTCAAATTTATCGGCCATGAGATCTTCCCGTTATTTCAAAAGATAAAAGGCGACCGACAGGCCATCCCGAGATGGCCTGTCGGCGTACTATCCGATTATACGTCCAGCAGGAACCGTGCCGGGTCTTCCAGCAATTCCTTGACCACGACCAGGAACTGAACCGCGTCCTTTCCATCGATCATGCGGTGGTCATAGGACAGCGCGAGATACATCATTGGACGTATCTCGACCTTGCCGTTGACTGCCATTGGGCGCTCCTGGATCTTGTGCATGCCCAGGATAGCCGTCTGCGGCGGATTCAGGATCGGTGTGGACATCAGCGAGCCGAAGATACCACCGTTGGTGATGGTAAAGGTGCCGCCCTGCATGTCCTCGATGCCCAGCTTGCCATCGCGACCGCGCTTGCCGAAATCACCAATGCCCTTCTCGACATCAGCCAGTTTCATGCTGTCGGTATCGCGCAGTACCGGCACAACCAGACCACGTGGCGTGGATACGGCAACGCCGATGTCCTGGTAACCGTGGTAGACAATCTCGGTGCCATCGATGGACGCATTGACATCCGGGAAGCGTTTCAGCGCTTCAGTCACGGCCTTGACGAAGAAGCCCATGAAGCCAAGCTTGACGTCATGCGCCTTGAGGAAGGCATCCTTGTACTGCGAACGCAGCGACATGACTTCAGTCATATCCACTTCGTTATAGGTTGTCAGCATGGCCGCCGTTTGCTGCGCCTGCACAAGCCGTTTGGCAATCGTCTGACGAAGGCGACTCATCGGCACGCGCTTCTCGGGACGATCACCTTCTGCCGGAGCAGATGCCGCCGGTGCGGAGGCCCTGGACTGACCGCCGGACGCAGCAGGTTTGGACTTCGCAGCACTGCCTGACTTGATGGCTTTCTGTACATCTTCCTTCAGTACACGACCACCCTTGCCAGTGCCTTCGAGTTTTGACACGTCCAGGTCGTTTTCAGCCGCCAGACGACGGGCAGAAGGTGCCAGAATCTTGTCGCCGACCTTTTCATCGCCGTCGTCGTTCTCGTCGCTACCGCCACTCTTGTCGCTGGAAGACGAGGCCGCAGAACCAGCACCGCCAGCCTCACCTTCAACAAAAACAGCCAGCAACTGCTCGGACTCAATGACATCGCCTTCTTCAGCCTTGATTTCCTTCAGGCTGCCGTCGGCAGGTGCCACTACTTCAAGAACCACCTTGTCGGTTTCGATGTCGGCAAGCACTTCGTCGCGCTTGACCTGCTCACCCGGCTTCTTGTGCCAGGTGCCGATGGTGCCTTCCTGAACGGACTCGGGGAAGGAAGGTGCCTTGACATCATGCGACTTGCCGCTCGCCGAAGAAGACCCGGCAGATTGCTCAGCCTTGTCATTGTCTTTTTCAGCAGGCTTTTCCTCGCCCTTTTCCTTGCTGTCACCCGAAGACGCACCGGCAGCGCCAAGCCGACCCAGCACTTGTTCCGACTGGCAGGTATCACCTTCCTCGACACTGATTTCTTCAATCGTGCCGTCTTCAGGTGCGACGACTTCCAGCACTACCTTGTCTGTCTCTATTTCAACGATCAGTTCATCACGGGATACAGAATCGCCCGGCTTCTTGTGCCATGTAGCCACAGTGCCTTCGGCGACCGATTCCGGAAAACTTGGCGCTTTGATATCCGTTGCCATTTGGATTCCTTAGTTCATCTTCTCTCGATACCCGGCTGAGCCTTCACTGATTGAAGGCATCATCGACCAGCTGACGCTGTTGCTCTACGTGAACGGCCATGTAACCGGCTGCAGGTGCTGCAGATGCAGCGCGGCCGGCAAACGACAGATCTCGACCCAGTCCCGCCTTCACCGCATCCGCCGTCTTGCGCATGTGGTGCTGACTCTGATACCAGGCCCCCTGGTTCTGGGGTTCTTCCTGACACCAGACGACTTTTTCAAGATTCGGATACTGCTCAAACATGCTCTGAAGCAGTTCTTCCGGGAACGGATAGAGTTGCTCGACACGCAGGATGGCCGTATCACGACGCTCGTTTTCATTACGATAGTTGGCAAGGTCGTAATACACCTTGCCGGAACAGAGGATAAGACGTTTGACGTCTTCTGCTGCAAGCTCTGCCTGATCCGGCAGAATCATGTTGAACGTACCCTCTGCCAGTTCTTCAAGCGTGGACGTCGCGTCCTTGTGACGCAACAGACTCTTGGGCGACATGATGATCAACGGCTTGCGGATCGGACGCACACTCTGACGGCGCAGCAGGTGGAATATCTGTGCAGGCGTGGTCGGCATGCAGACCTGCATGTTGTGCTCGGCGCACAGCTGCAGGAATCGCTCTAGTCGCGCCGAGGAATGCTCGGGCCCCTGACCCTCATAGCCATGAGGCAATAACAGCGTCAGGCCGCAAAGCCGCGCCCATTTCGTCTCGCCCGAGGAAATGAACTGATCTATAACCACCTGGGCGCCGTTGGCAAAATCACCAAACTGCGCTTCCCAGATGACCAGTGAGTCCGGCCGTGTGGTTGAGTAACCATATTCGAATGCCAGCACCGCCTCTTCCGAGAGGTAAGAATCGCGAATCAGGAAGTCCGGCTGGCTTTCCTTCATATGCTGAAGCGGCGTCCACGTATCACCGTTTTTCTGATTATGAAGGACTGCATGACGGTGGGAGAACGTGCCTCGGCCAGCATCCTGCCCGGTAATACGCACGCCAAAGCCTTCATCAAGGATGGTGGCGTAGGACAGTGTCTCGGCAAAACCCCAGTTAAGAGCCAGCGAGCCGGCAGCCATCTTGCGCCGATCTTCATAGACCTTCGCGACCTGCCGCTGAACTTCATAGTCCTCGGGCACTTCACACATGACGGTCGCCAGTTCCTGCAGGCGCTTCATGTTGAAGGTAGTGTCGGCCACACCGGTCCACTCATGCCCCAGGTACGGAGTCCAGTCGACAAACAGTGACTGGTTCGGCTGTTTGACCAGGGCATTGGCAACATGATTGCCCTTGTCGAGGGAATCACGATACTCGTCAACGAAGGTCTTGGCTTCATCCTCACCAATCACACCGTCCCTCACCAGCTGCTCGGCGTAGAGCGCCCGGCTGGTCTTGTGCGACTTGATCTTCTGATACATCAGCGGCTGGGTTGCCGAAGGCTCATCAGCTTCGTTATGACCGCGGCGGCGATAGCACACAAGATCAATGACAACGTCACGCTTGAACTGCTGACGGTAGTCGATGGCAACCTGCGTGACATGGATGACCGCTTCGGGGTCATCGCCATTGACGTGCAGGATCGGCGCCTGAACCATCTTGGCGATGTCGGTGCAGTACTCGGTCGAACGCGCATCATCCGGGCGAGAGGTTGTAAAACCAACCTGGTTATTGATGATCAGGTGTATCGTACCGCCTGTCTTGTAGGCACGCGTCTGGGACATCTGGAAGGTTTCCATGACCACGCCCTGACCGGCAAAGGCAGCATCACCATGAACAACCAGAGGCAGAACCTGATCACCTTCAGCGTCCTTGCGACGATCCTGACGAGCACGAACCGACCCCTCTACCACGGGAGAAACAATTTCAAGGTGAGACGGGTTGAACGCCAACGCCAGATGCACTTCACCACCCGGAGTCATCACATTGGAACTGAACCCTTGGTGATATTTAACATCACCGGAGCCCCGCTCCAGCATTTTCTTGCCATCGAACTCGTCGATCAGCTCTGACGGGCTCTTGCCAAGGATATTGACCAGCAGATTGAGGCGACCACGGTGCGCCATACCAATGACAACTTCGCGTGTGCCATAGTTGCCGGCACGCTGAATCATCTCGTCAACCAGCGGAATAAAGGACTCGCCGCCCTCAAGGCCGAAACGCTTGGTGCCCGGATACTTGCTGGCCAGATAGTTTTCCAGACCTTCAGCTGCCGTCAGGCGTTCAAAGATGTGCCGACGAACTTCGTTGCTGTACTTCGGCCTGGATCTGACAGACTCGAATCGCTGCTGAAGCCAGCGCTTCTCTTCCGTGTTGACGATATGCATGAATTCGCAGCCAATCGAGCGGCAGTACGTCTGCTGCAGAGCGTCAACGATTTCCTTGAGCGGTGCGGAATCCTTGCCCATGAACATAGAGCCGGTCTGGAACTCGGTATCCATATCGCTTTTGGACAGCTGATGGAATGACAGGTCCAGATCAGGTACACGCTGACTGGAACGAAGACCAAGCGGATCTATATCAGCCTGCTGGTGACCACGAAAACGATAGGCATTGATCAGCTGAAGAACACGAACCTGCTTCTTGTTCTCGGCACCTTCGGAGGATGAGCCACCACCGAGCGTGCGGCGCTGCTGGCCAATGTTGTAGAACTCTTCCCGAACGGGAGCGAGCGGAATATCGTGAGACGGAGCGCCTTCATACGCAGGCAGCTGGTCAAAGTATCCCCGCCATTCATCCGGTATTGAAGTAGGCTCGTTGAGGTACTGCTCGTACAGATCTTCGACGTAATGGACATTGCCTCCGCTCATGTGCGAAGTCTGTCGCATTAACTCCATGATACCTTCTTGCATCTTTCGATCACCCTATGCTTTTGGGGTGGTGTCGGCGCCTGGCACGGCCAGACCGCGTCGGCGTCATGACATTGAAAACGCGGCCCGTGGGTCCGCACTGCATCGAATAATCGACAAAGGCCGACGCCCCGGGGCGCCGGCCTTTGTTCATCAATAGCATTACCCGCCGCGCGCGAGCTTGTGACGGGTATGATACCAAGCCCTGCGACGCATATTAAGTCGCATTGGACAATAACATGTCACGAATCTTGCCAATGGCCCGCGTCGGGTTAAGCCCCTTCGGACAGACGTTGACACAATTCATGATGCCGCGGCAGCGGAAGACACTGAACGGGTCATCCAGGCCGGACAGCCGCTCGGTGGTTGCCGTATCACGGGAATCCGCCAGGAAGCGATAAGCCTGCAGAAGGCCCGCGGGACCAACAAACTTGTCCGGGTTCCACCAGAAGGAAGGACAGGACGTAGAGCAGCACGCACACAGGATGCACTCATAAAGCCCATCCAGCTTGTCGCGCTCTTCCGGCGACTGCAGCCGCTCGATCGACGGCGTGGACTGATCATTTTGCAGATAGGGCTGAATGCGCTCGTACTGCTTGTAGAACACTCCCATATCCACGACAAGATCCCGCACTACCGGCAGACCAGGCAACGGCCGAAGCACAAGCCGATTATCCTTGACCACTTCCGAAAGCGCTGTCACGCAGGACAGACCATTCTTGCCATTCATGTTCATGCCATCTGAACCGCAGACACCTTCACGGCAACTCCGACGGTAAGCAAGCGTACTGTCCTGCTCTTTAAGCATCTGTATAACATTCAGGACCATTAGATCACGGCCCTGTGTATCGACCTGAAACTCCTGCATATAGGGTGCATCGTCGGTTTCAGGATTATAGCGATACATCGAGACTTGCAATGTGGACATTTTCACATCACCTCATCAATAGGTCCGTTCTTTCGGCTCGAAGGTGTCAACGCTGACTGGCGAGAAGTTGACATCACGTTTACCCAGCGTTTTCTCTTTCGGAAAATAAACCGAGTGCTTGAGCCAGTTTTCGTCATCACGCTTGGGATAATCCTCGCGAGAGTGCGCCCCCCGGCTTTCACGACGCTCAAGCGCAGCAATTGCCGTAGACTCGGCCACTTCAAGCAGGTTATCGAGCTCAAGCGCTTCGACGCGTGCGGTATTGAACACATCCGACTTGTCCGGCAGATAAGCCTTGCCGATACGCTCGCGCAGGTCAGCCAGCTTCGACACACCATCCTTCATGTATTCTTCCTTGCGGAATACACCAAAGTTGTTCTGCATGACTTCCTGCAGCTCCTTGCGAAGCACGTGAATTTCTTCACCTGAGCTGTCGGAATTGTTCCAGCGATCCAGACGCGACAAGGCATTCTCGACGTCGGTCTCACTCGGCTCCATGTAGTCCACGCCTTCGTTCAGCGCCTTCTCGATGAAGATACCGGCTGCGCGCCCGAACACCACCAGATCAAGCAGTGAGTTACCACCCAGGCGGTTGCCACCGTGAACGGAAACACACGCGACTTCGCCACAGGCGTAAAGCCCGTTGATCACCGTATCGTTGCCATTCTGATCGATATTGATGGCCTGACCATGCACGTTGGTCGGTATACCGCCCATCATGTAGTGGCAGGTTGGTACGACCGGAATCGGCTCCTTGGTCGGATCCACGTGTGCAAACGTCTTGGCCAGATCAACGATACCCGGAAGGCGCTTCATCAGCGTTTCTTCACCCAGGTGGTCGAGCTTGAGCATGACGTGGTCGCTGTTTTCACCACAGCCACGACCTTCAAGCATCTCCTGAACCATGGAGCGTGCTACCACATCACGGGAGGCGAGATCCTTGGCATTGGGCGCATAACGCTCCATGAATCGCTCGCCATCCTTGTTGATGAGATAACCACCCTCACCCCGGCAACCTTCCGTTACCAGACAGCCCGCACCATAGATACCGGTCGGGTGGAACTGCCACATTTCGATGTCCTGTACCGGGAAGCCGGCGCGCAAGGCCATGCCAACACCATCACCGGTGTTGATCAGGGCATTGGTTGTCGAAGCGTAGATACGCCCGGCACCGCCAGTAGCCAGAACCGTGGCCTTGGAGTTGATCTGAACGGTTTCACCGGTTTCGATGCAGATGGCAATAACGCCCACCACATCGTTGGAGGCATTGCGGATCAGGTCAACGGCATACCACTCATCCAGAAACACGGTCCCGTTCTTCAGGTTGTTCTGGTAGAGAGTGTGCAGCAGTGCGTGACCGGTACGGTCTGCAGCCGCGCATGTACGTGCTGCCTGGCCGCCCTTGCCGAAATCCTTGGACTGACCGCCAAACGGACGCTGGTAGATCCGACCATTATCAAAACGCGAGAACGGCAGCCCCATGTGTTCAAGCTCGAAGACAGCCTTGGGGCCCTCCTGACACATGTACTCGATCGCGTCCTGGTCACCAATATAGTCCGACCCCTTGACGGTATCGTACATATGCCAGCGCCAGTCATCATTGGGGTCAGCACTGCCGATGGCGCAGGTGATACCGCCCTGTGCAGACACCGTATGTGAACGGGTAGGAAACACCTTGGAAAGAACTGCTGTCTTTTTGCCGGATTTTGCAAGCTCAAGACCTGCACGCAAGCCGGAACCACCACCACCAATAATGATGGCGTCAAAACTCATGCTACGCATCTGTGCCATTACTTAAGCTCCCCAAAGTACCTGAACGCCCCAAACCACAAAAGCAAACAATGCCACAACGACAGCAGTCTGCACCCCGAGACGAACACAGGACTTCTTGATGTAATCCGTCGATACGATCCAAAGGCCGACCCAGGCGTGAGCAGCAATGGAGAGCAACGTCAACAACGTAAATATGCGCATCCAGGTGCGCTCGAACAATCCGCTCCAGGCAGCATAATCAAGGTGCGGATGAAACAGCAGAAATGCCACCATGAAGACCGTAAAAAGAGTCATCAGTACGGCGGAGACACGCTGAATCAGCCAGTCGGACACGCCGGAACGACCCAGATTTGTAATATTGGTTACCATACCCACACTCCGGCCAGAATCACGATAACTGCGCCACAGACAACGGCAATCTGCGCGCCGCGCTTGCCACCTTCAAGAGTCTCGCCATAGCCGGCATCCATCAACAGATGCCTGACACCCGCAACAAGGTGATACCCGAGGGCAGACAACAGCCCCCAGCACACCAGCTTGGCGAGTGCATTGCCTGACAGAACATCCTGCACCGCTTCAAAACCATGCGGCGATGACAGCGAGGTATCAAATGCCCACAGCAGGAAGATCAGCCCCACAAACAGAATAATGCCTGTTACGCGGTGTGAAATGGAGACAAGGGACGGGAGGGGAAACTGCATACTCGATAAATCGAGGTTAACGGGTCGCTTTTTCGGCGACGGATTTTTTCTGCTATTCACGGCGCGTTCACTCTCTCTTTCTCCATCAGCAAAGCCACGCTTGGAAGCCGTTACCAGGAGATCGTTTTGGATGTGTCACGGAAAGAAGGCCAGAGCACGCTCAGGACAGCCAAAGCCTCATTGCGCGGTGCAAAAGTATAGGCTGTTGCAGAACGTATGACAAATTGCCACGCAACAATATCCCGGCATGGCGGGCCAACACCCGGGAAGGCCTGATGCGTTTATCGGCAGAGCGCATAAAAACTTTGTGCTCTGCAGCATAACCCATCATCATGAAAGCCATCGTTCGCATTCAGCCCATCGTCAAACAAATTGACAATGTCTACCGTGATTCTATAGTGGGCAGGTCAAAGATGACCGGGCAAGGCATGCAATCAATAACTTACGCGTACCGTACTATATAATTACAGGAGGCCATGATGGCTGAAAAAAAGGCGCAGCTGATTATCGAAGGGCATGATACCCCTATCGACCTGCCCATCTATAGTGGAACTCTCGGCCCTGATGTCATTGATGTAAGAAGCCTCATCGATTCAGGGTACTTCACATTCGATCCCGGCTTCGTATCGACCGCCTCCTGTGAATCAGAAATAACGTACATCGATGGCGCCAATGGCGTACTTTTGCATCGTGGCTACCCGATCGATCAGCTTGCTGAACATTCGAATTATATCGAGATGGGCTACCTGCTGCTCAACGGCGAGCTTCCGACCGAAGAACAATACCGTGAATTTGATTATCATGTTCGCAACCACACCATGGTTCACGAACAGATCGCCAACTTCTTCAAGGGCTTTCGTCGTGACGCACATCCAATGGCCGTCATGTGCGGCGTTGCCGGGGCGCTGTCAGCGTTTTATCACGACAACCTGGACATCGATGATCCGGAAAACCGTGAAGTATCAGCGATCCGCCTGCTGGCCAAGATGCCGACCCTGGCGTCCATGTGCTACAAGTACAATATTGGGCAGCCCTTCATGTATCCGCGAAATGACCTGTCCTACGCGGAAAACTTCCTTTACATGATGTTTGGCAACCCGTGCGAACCGTTTGAGGTCAACCCCGTGGCAGCCAAGGCCATGGATCGCATCTTCATGCTTCATGCAGACCATGAGCAGAACGCCTCGACGTCAACCGTACGTCTGGCCGGCTCCACCGGTGCAAACCCGTTCGCATGCATCAGCGCAGGCATCGCGGCACTGTGGGGCCCCGCCCATGGTGGCGCCAATGAAGCCGTGCTCACCATGCTTGAGGAAATCGGCGACGAATCCGAAGAAAACATTCAGCGCTATGTCGATCGCGCCAAGGACAAGGATGACCCGTTCCGCCTGATGGGCTTTGGCCACCGTGTCTATCGCAACTTCGACCCACGCGCCAAGGTCATGAAGGAAACCTGTGACGAGGTACTGGCCGAACTCGGCACAGGCAACAACGCCAAACTCAAGATCGCCAAGCGGCTGGAGCAGATCGCACTTGAAGATGAATACTTCATCGAGCGCAAACTCTACCCCAACGTCGACTTCTACTCAGGTATCATCCTGGAGGCACTGGGCATCCCGACCAACATGTTCACGGTCATTTTTGCCATGTCACGCACGATCGGCTGGATCTCTCACTGGAACGAGATGATCAAGAACGGCGTACGCATTGGCCGGCCACGCCAGCTGTACAAGGGATATGACAAGCGCGACTACCCCGCCTGACCTCCCGCCAACACGGCAAGATAAAAGCTGCTTTTCGAAGCAGCTTTTTTATGAGCAACTCCTTGGATGTTTTCCACACTTTCTGTGGATAACCCTGTTGAAAACATTCGGAATAGCGTTCAAGAGAGCCATGACAGGCGGGTTACAGACAGATTGAACATTTTTTGACCAGACATAACCCAATGATTTTATTGAATATTATCTAAAATATTGATTCATGGCGACAGAATGACAGTGCCGCTCGACCGGCATGCACGAGAGGAAGTCGCAGTGGACAAAAATGATATTGTCAAGAACAGGAGAGAATAAAATGGCGTCCCATAGGGGGTTCGAACCCCTGTTACCGCCGTGAAAGGGCGGTGTCCTGGACCACTAGACGAATGGGACGTAAATGGTGGAGCCTATCGGGATCGAACCGATGACCTCAACGCTGCCAGCGTTGCGCTCTCCCAGCTGAGCTAAGGCCCCACAAGTGCAATTGCACGGAGGGTGTCCTGCGGGACATTCCCGAAAAGACGGTGCGCATCTTATGCGACCACCGCCCTCCCGTCAAGCCTTCATGACACAAACAGCATCAGAAACTGTCGAGCGCCTTGAAACGTTTTTCCAGCACCTTGGTTCGCTTCTTCGATGGCGCACCCAGTACGGTGATCGCATGGCGGAGCCGCGCACGCGTGACATCGGATCCCAGAATGGCCATGGCATCCATTACCGATGTTGATGATGTACTTCCGGTAACGGCCACAAAGACCGGCGCCAGAAACTGCTTCATCTTGAGATCAAAGTCTGTTGCCAGTAGCTTGACCTCCGCCATGAGGTGCTCCTTGTCCCAGTGCCGTACCACTTCCAGCCGCCATACCAGCAACTGAAGCAAATCAACCACTGTCTCGGCATCGAGTTTGACGTCCTCGAAATCTGCTGGCGTGACAGATGGCAGCCCACCGAAGAAATGACCGGCCAGCGGCATGACATCTGACAGTGTCTGAATCCGCGGGCGTACCTGAGGCAGGATCTGCTCGATATACTCCTCATTGAAGGCCCACTGCATCATGTGACGCAACAGTGCCTCATTGCTCAGATCCTCGCGAATATACACCCCGTTGAGCCATGTCAGCTTTTCAAGATCGAATACCGGACCACCCAGCGATACCCGCTGAATATCAAACGCAGCCATCATCTCGTCGAGCGTGAACTTCTCCTTCTCATCCGGCATGGACCACCCCATGCGCCCCAGGTAATTCATGACCGCCTGGGGCAGAAAGCCCATCCTGCGATAGTAATTGATCGAGGTCGGGTTCTTGCGCTTGGACAACTTGGACTTGTCCGGATTACGCAGAAGAGGCATATGACACAGTACCGGCATATCCCAGCCGAAATACTTGTACAGCAACTTGTGCTTGGGCGCCGAATTGATCCACTCCTCGCCTCGCAATACGTGCGTAATCCCCATCAGGTGATCATCCACGATGTTGGCCAGGTGATAGGTGGGCATGCCATCCGACTTGAGCAGAATCTGGGCATCCACCTGCGCCCAGTCCACCTCGATGTCGCCTCGCAGCAGATCATTGATGACACAGACACCTTCGGAAGGCACCTTCATCCGCACCACATGAGGCCACCCCTCCGCCGCACGCCGCATCACTTCCTCTTCAGGCAGTGCCAGATCCTCAAACTTCAGCGCAGCAAACTGCCCGTTGGCCTTGCGCTCGTCACGCAACGTATTGAGCTCGTCACTGGTGCGATAGCATTTGAAGGCATCGCCCTGCTCCAGCAACTGATCGGCATACCTGCCATAAATGTCGCCACGCTCGCTTTGACGGTAGGGGCCATGAGGCCCGCCAACATCGGGGCCTTCATCCCACTCAAGGCCCAGCCAGCGCAGGCTGTCCAGGATCATCTGCTCGGATTCCGCAGTCGAACGCGTCTGGTCAGTGTCTTCGATACGAAGAATGAATTGCCCACCATGCTGGCGCGCAAAACAAAGATTAAACAGGGCGATATACGCCGTACCAACGTGAGGATCGCCGGTGGGTGAAGGCGCAACGCGTGTTCTTACCGTCATAATGTCCAACCATTGGTAGCAGGGAGGTTCAGGGCAATTATACGGGAAGAGGCCCTGTTGTTCGACGTGCGACACCAGGTCGCTTCATCACACCCCCCAGTGCTATACAATACGGCTTTGCCGTATTCGGAGCCGTTATGCCAGAACGCCCTACTGCACGTCAGTGGCTATCCCGAAATGCCAGGCGCGCGTCATTCTGGCCCTTGATAAGCGTTGCCGCCGGCGGCGCTTCTACCCTGCTGCTGTTTTTGCTGGCCTGGGCCATCGCCAGCATCGTTCAGAAAATGATACTGGATGATGCTGATCTCTCAACACTGACGCCCTATCTTGTTGCCCTGCCACTGGCCTTTGTCGGCCGAGGCGCTCTGAGCTGGCTCAAGACGGAAGCCGGCACTCGTACAGGTATTCTGGTGCGCCAGTCCATTCGCCGTGAACTGCTTGAGCACCTGGGAGAACGTGGCTCGTTATGGGCACGCCGTCAGCACAGTGCCACCCTTGGAAACCGTGTATGGGATCAGGTAGATGCCCTGCAGGGCTATTACGCTGACTTCCGCCCCCAGATACTGCTCAGCGGACTCGTCCCGCTCATGATCCTGTGTGTGGTGTTCCCGCTTAACTGGGCTGCCGGACTGATTCTGCTGCTCACGGGGCCACTGATCCCCATGAATATGGCCATGGTAGGAATGGGGGCCAAGCAGCGGCAGGAGGAGCAGTTTCAGGAAATGACCCGAATGAGTCGACACTTCCTGGACACCCTGCGCGGACTGACCACCCTTAAACTGTTCGGTCAAAGCCGACAGCAGGGTCAGATCATTTACCGGGTATCCGAAAACTTTCGCCGCAAGACCATGCGTGTACTGAGACTGGCCTTCCTGTCATCCACGGTGCTTGAATTCTTCAGCTCGGTATCGATTGCGCTGATGGCGATCTATATAGGCTTTACATACCTGGGCCAGTTTCATTTTGGTGACTGGGGGCATGGCCTTGATCTTTTTACCGGCCTGTTCATCCTGATTCTGGCGCCCGAGTTCTACCAGCCACTGAGAGACCTGGGCGCGCATTACCATGCCAAGGCGGAAGCCGAGGCCGCCGCGGAAGACCTGATCCCCATTCTCGAGGCCAGGGCAACACCGCCGGAAGCCAATATGCTATCGGCTCGCTGGCAGGTACCAAACAGCCTCGGACTGGTACTCGATAATATTCACGCCCGCTATGATGGGCAGACCCGTTACGCCATCGAAGGGTTGACACTGACACTGGCGCCGGGCGCCTGCCTGGCCGTTGTCGGCCCCAGTGGCGCAGGCAAGTCCACCCTTCTCAATGTACTGACAGGCGCCCTGTCTCCGGCCCAGGGCACGCTGAGCACCAGTGATGGCGAGGATGTTGCCCGAATGTATCCCGGTGACTGGCAGGCAGCCCTGGGCTGGGTGGGTCAGAGCACTTCGCTTCTGTCGGCAAGCCTGGCCGACAACCTGAGACTGGCCAACGTTGATGCCAGCGACCAGACACTTGAAGCGGCGCTGAACGAGGTGGGCCTGCTTGAATGGGCAAGCAGCCTTCCTCAGGGCCTGTCGACCCGACTGGGCGAACAGGGGCAGCCGGTATCCGGCGGCCAGGCCAGACGCATTGCGCTGGCTCGCGCCTTTGTCCGCCAGGCCCCTCTGATCCTGCTCGATGAGCCCACTGCAAGCCTTGATCAGGACAGCGAACGTCACGTCATGGCAGCCCTTTCTCGCCTCAAGGCTTCTCATACGCTGATCATTCTGACTCATCGGCTTGATCTTCTGCAGCTGGCAGACCAGGTCCTGGTGCTGGACAACGGGCACATGCGCGCCCTGGATACGCCGAACAACCTGGCAGGCACGCCAGGTTTTGGCCCCGACACTCATGGAGGTACTGCATGAACCACCGCCATGCGTCCCTGCGCCCTTACCTGAGACAGATGAAGTCACATGCCCTGCTGCTGGGGCTGGGGGTACTTCTCAACCTGGTTGCCGTAGCATCCACCATTGGCCTGATTTCGTTGTCGGGCTGGTTTTTAAGCGCCAGTGCTCTGGCAGGCGTAACCGCCGCTACCGCGCACAGCTTCAATTTCTTCCTGCCCTCTGCCGGTGTGCGATTTTTTGCCATCACTCGAACCGCGGGCCGATACGGGGAGCGAATCACGACTCACGAAGGTACCTTCAGGCTGCTGTCACGCCTGCGACGCAGCCTGTTCAACACCATCGAACCCCTGTCACCGACGCAACTGCAACGCTATGGCAGCAGCGACCTGCTGACGCGTCTATCCAATGATATTGATGCCCTGGACGGTCTGTATATCCGAGTCATCACCCCGTCGCTGGTCGCCTTGCTGGCCATTATCGGTTGCGGTGTGGTCATCGGCATCTTTGCGCCCGCGATTGGCATGGCCGCAGCCATCGCCATGCTGGCCAGTGGCCTGGCAGGCCCCTGGATTGCCATGAAAAAGGGCGCCACACCGTCACGTGAATGGCAACGCCTTGATACGGAAGGACGTGTGTATCTACTGGAAAGACTGGCCGGCCTGCCTGAACTACTACTCTATGGACAGTGGTCAAGGGAAAGGGAAACCCTGCTGAGTCATGCCCGACAGCGTGACCAGCGGGAAATGACGCTGGCAAGACTCTGGGGGGCCTCTCAGCTGCTGAATCAGTGCCTGCTGGGCCTCACCATCACCGGCGTACTCGCAGCAGCAGCCTGGTACGCCCGGTATCATGAGCTGGACCCGACATTGATCGCCCTGATGGGCCTGACGATTCTGGCCGGTTTCGAAGCCATTGCACTGCTGCCACGAGCCTGGCAGGAGCTGGGCAAAATGCGCCGCGCCGCAGCCAGGATTGACGAAATACGCCATACGGCCGACCCCATTCACTTCCCCGAGACCACCGGTACACAGCCAGTAGACTCCCGACTGGATATCAATGAATTGAGTATCACTCTGACCCCGGGCATTCGTACGTTGAATGCCCTGTCACTGACACTTGAAGCCGGTGTTCATCTGGCGCTTCTGGGCCCTTCCGGCAGCGGCAAGACCACTCTTGTCAATGCCCTGACACGGTTTGTCATTCCAGAAAGCGGTCACATTCGGCTGGGTAACGTAGCGCTTGAGACACTCAGCGAAAAGGATCTGCGCAACAGTATGGCCGTCGCCCCACAGGACGTGCACCTGTTCATGACCAGTTATCGAGAAAACCTTCGTATTGGCGCCCCGGCCGCCGACGACCACACCTTCATCAGCCTTCTGGAAGAACTGGGACTGGGCAGCTGGCTCAGTGAGCAGCCCGAAGGCCTGGACAGCTGGCCGGATGAAGGGGGCAGCTCACTGTCGGGCGGACAATTACGGCGATTCGGCGTGGCCCGGGCCCTGTTGTCACCGGCGCCCATTGTCATTCTGGACGAGCCGACCGAAGGGCTTGATGTGGAAAGCGAGCGCCAGGTCATGGCGACCATTTACCGGCATACCCAGGGGCGTACGCTTCTGCTGATCACCCATCGCATGACAGGCCTTGATCAGATGGACCGGATCGCCATCATGCAGGCCGGCAGTCTCCTGGAAGAAGGCACACCCTCTGCGCTCATGGCTGATACCTCCTCACGGTTTCACACATTGCAGGGCCGTGTCGTGCTATAGCACCTTCGGGCATTGCCGGTGTTATCTATACTGGGATATCACCGGACAATGCCCCCTTCAGGAGATGCCATGTTTTCTCACCTGCCAACCCCCTTCAACGCACTCGTAACCGGCGGTGGCGGCCTGGGCCAGGCCTTTGCCACTGAATTACTGACATATCGTGATGTGAAGAGACTATGGCTGACCACACGGCGCGAGCTTGAACTTGATGACGAACGTGCTCGCGTGCTGCAGCTGGACGCAACAACTGCAGAAGGCCAGCAGGTACTGGCAGATGAAACGGACGGCCACCCGATTCATTTATGGATTCATACCGTCGGGGCGCTGCATTCAGACAGTATCCGTCCCGAAAAACGCCTCGAAGCGCTTGATACCGATCAACTGTCGGCGCTGTTTCGCATCAATGCGGGCAGCTTTGGCGGGCTGCTTGGCCACTTGACGCCCTCCCTGTCTCAAGGCCCCTGCATTGTGGCGGCACTGTCCGCACGGATCGGCTCGATTTCCGACAACCGCCTGGGCGGCTGGTATGGCTATCGCGCCAGCAAGGCAGCCCTGAACATGTTGATCAAGACGGCCGCAATCGAGATGAAGCGTCGCAATCCCCAGGCCATCCTGCTGAGCCTTCATCCAGGCACTACCGACACCGAGCTCTCAGCCCCATTCCAGCATAATGTGCCAGCGGAGAAACTTTTCACTCCCGACTACGCTGCCCGCTGCCTGCTGGGCGTCATGTCGCGTCGAACCCCTGAAGACAGTGGAAGCTTCAGGGACTGGAACGATATGCCTGTCGACTGGTGATACTCAGGGGATCAGAATGGTCGAGCCGGTCGTACGACGCTCTGTCAGGGCATCATGAGCTTCGCCGACACGATCCAGCGAAAACCGTTGCCCGACAGGCACCACGACCTGACCACTGCGGATGACCTCAAACAGCTCGGCTGCCATGCTTCTTGTCCGCTCGGGCGTGGTGGCGTATCCGGCCAGACTGGGACGCGTTACAAAAAGAGAGCCCTTCTTGTTCAGGATGGCCAGATTGACCCCCTCGACCGGACCCGAGGCATTTCCGAAGCTGACCATCAGCCCCCGTGGCGCCAGGCAGTCCAGTGACATTTCCCAGGTATCCTTGCCCACGGAATCATATACCACATCGCACATTCGGCCATCGGTCAGCTCCCTGACCCGCGCCACCACATCCTCACGGGTATAATCAATGGTTGCCCATGCACCAAGCTCGCGTGCTCGTGCCGCCTTTTCAGGGGTCGATACGGTACCGATCAGTCTAACTCCCAAGGCATTGGCCCATTGACAGGCCAGCGACCCCACACCGCCGGCAGCCGCATGAAACAATACGGTATCTCCCGCTTCAACGCAGTGAGTCTGGCGCAGCAGATATTGCACGGTCATGCCCTTGAGCATCGCAGCTGCGGCCGTCTCGAAGGAAATATCGTCCGGAAGTGCCACCAGATGTTTTTCAGGAAGGCAGTGCCAACTGCCATAAGCCCCCAGCGGCCCCTGTGCATAGGCAACTCGATCGCCCGGTGAAAAGGCGGTGACCCCGTCACCTACTGCCTCGACAATGCCAGCCCCTTCAGTACCCAGGCCGGAGGGAAACGAGGGAATCGGATACAGTCCTTCCCGGCCATACACGTCAATGAAGTTCATGCCGATAGCCTGATTGGCAACCCTGACACACCCTGCGCCTGGCTGCTCCGGATGTTGTTCGACGACTTCAAGCACATCACTCCCACCGTGTCGACGTATCTGCACCTGCCTGCCCATGTCTGGCCCTCCATTAACGTGAAATGTACCCAGGGAAGACTACGCCGGTCCTTCCCGCTCAACAACCGGCACCAAGGCCGCCACCACAGGACGGATCAAGATAAAACTAATACTAAATTACCACTCCCCATGTTTAACTCTTAATGAAAGATCACTTTAACTTACTATCACAAAGACATTTTTTAACGTAAACAATTCTCATGTTTGTTTATCATGTAGATTGTTCAAGCAATTAAACTAATTAATAAGTATTAGCATCAAAAGAGAAGCACACTTAGGAATCATGCTTTTATACTGTCGAATCAACACCGAGAATGAGAGCTATTGATGAACAAGCTTGGCGAGCGAATTCGCAGCCTGCGAGAGAAGGCTGGCCTCAGTAAAGCTGCCCTTGCCCGACGGGTAGGTGTCTCGGATGTAACAATCTCCTATTGGGAAAGCGGCGCCATACAACGGGTCGGGCATTCACGACTGGGGCCATTGTCACGCGCGCTCAACTGCAGCGTGGGCTATCTGCTGGGTGATACGAAACACGGCACGCAGGACTCGTTCGATGCCTGTAATGCCTCACAGCACGGGGTCTGTATTTTCTCGCTGACACGAGAACCTGCCTGCCTGAATGGTGGCAGCCAGGCCCTGGGGAGCATACCGGCCAGTCTCCTGCCGGAGGCATGGCAGGAGCAGGACGGATACCTGCTCAGGCCGGATGACCGGTCACACTTTGATTTTTGCCACGAAGGTGACTGGATGTTTGCAGCACCGGCGCTTCGATTTACAACGCCCGGGCTGTATGTCATGGAGGAAAAGGGGCAGCTGATCATTCAGCGGCTGGTCAAGGAGCCTTCAGGCTGCTGGGCTGAAAACAGCCGGGGGGAACGCAAGGCACTGGCCGTCAGCGCTCTGCCAAGAGCACGCGTGCTGGGTGTATGGCAACCGATCACACTGTACTAGAGTGATCCGCGACCACACACCAGCAAGAAGAATGCCCCCTGCGGGGCATCCCCGTTCTAAAGCGTAGCCTGCACCTTCAACCCGCCTACCAGTGCATTATCAACATCCGTCACTCCGCCAGGATGCACCATGTACTGAATATTCGGCCGCAGGGTAAGCCAGGGGCTCATATGGAAACCGTAATAGACCTCCATATCATATTCACTGCCCTGAACCGGTGAATAAAGGACACTTCCAAATGCCTGACCATTGTTGTTACGGCGCTGGCTTCGAGTGACATCATCATTGACGTGTACCCATGCAAGCCCCACGCCCATGTCATCCTTCGGACGCGCGTCAAACGGTCCGACATAACTCATCGCCGCAGAAAGATATCGGTCAACATTGGCCGTCTGATGGTCGTTGTAGATGCCCTGGAACGTCAACGTCATGCCCCGATGGACATCCCCGTCACGGGCGGTGACCTGCTGCTGAGCCACAAAATAGGCGCCATAGCGGCGGCTTTCCTGGCGAGGATCACCATTGCCGTTTTCAAGATAGACAGCATCGGCAGGCGCCGAGCTGTAGTACCCACCGATGGCATATTTCCCCGGCAGTTGCTGCGTGCCAAGGCGAGGCGTCCAGCCAAGCTCCACTGGTACCAGTGTTCCCGTGGTACCACTGTGCTTGAGATCCAGCGCATTGCTGACCTCGAGGTTTGAGGGGTTCTGGTTGAACACCCCGACCTGAGCGTACCACTCGGGGGTCATGTTCAAACGCACCCGCCCGGCCCACTGACTTACCGGCCAGTTGTACCAGATACCGCCGGCCCAGTTTCCTGGCTGACCGCTGCCCAGTGCCAGATTCTGGAACTGACTGTCGATGCTGGCGAAGTCACCGCCGACCGGGATACGCCCCAGCTTGATATCCAGGGTGTCATCAAAATAACTCTGCTGATACCACAGTTGGGTAATGCGCGTGGTTTGTCCACGCCCCCAGACTTCCTGAGTCGATGACAGGGCTCCGCTGCGCGGGTCGACCACGCGGTCACGGGTAATGTCCCGACCGTTGCGATCCGTCAGGCTGAACTGGAAGGTGGCATTGGGAATGGAAAACAGACGATCAAGGTCCAGGGTCGTACCCAATGTCCACTGGTCACTGTAGCGAGCAGTGCGATCATGGTTATACCCGCCAGCCGCGTTCCATGCGGACTCGGAGACGTACCCCAGGGTAAACGAAATGCCCTTCTCTTCCAGTGCCGTTCGCTCCCCCCCCCAGTCACCCAGCATCCATGGAGAATCACTATCCAGAACGGAATAGGCCTGAGCCTGCGATGCCATCAGCATGGTACCGCCCAGACACACTAAAAGACCCGCTACCTGCCGAGACATGATTACTGCTCCTTATCGTTATTCATTGATTACCTGAAGGAGGCACTATTGTTTCATGTCCCAATCTTTTTCCAAGCTTAATTTTTTCCCGATTCTTTAGCCATTGGTCTCATGCGACCGGATCACATCACACCACAAGAGCCGCAGCATCATCGAACACCTGTATTCCCGCACCGGGACGATGGGCCTGCTCCGACAGGTGCCGCCTGAACGCTCGTCCGCCATGACAGCCATGAAAAAGACCCAGCATATGACGTGTCAGATGATTGAGCCGTGCGCCCTCTTCCAGCCTTCGCTCGACGTAGGGTCGATACGCCCTGAGCACGTCGGCACGGCTGGAAACAACCGGCACACCTCCCCACAGGCGCTCATCTACCTCGGCCAGCAGATACGGGTTCTGATAGGCTTCGCGCCCCACCATCACACTATCCACATGGGCAAGCTGTGCCTGACACTGCTCAAGTGTCTTGAGCCCCCCATTGATCCCAATGTGCAGCTCAGGACGAGCGGCCTTGAGGCGATGCACCCGGTCATAATCCAGTGGAGGCACATCCCGATTTTCCTTGGGCGACAACCCCTGAAGCCAGGCCTTGCGCGCATGCACGGTAAAGATGCGTGCGCCGTGATCGGAAACAATCTGAATAAACCGGGCCAGGTCGGCCTCGGCATCCTGATCATCTATGCCAATGCGGCACTTGACCGTCACGGGTATAGAGACCACTTCCTGCATGGCCCTGACACAACGCCCTACCAGCTCGGGATGAGCCATCAGGCAGGCACCGATCAGATTATTCTGAACCCGGTCGCTCGGGCAACCCACATTCAGATTGACCTCACTGAACCCCCATTGCTCTGCAATCGCCGCGCACTCAGCAAGGGCAACAGGGTCGCTGCCACCAAGCTGCAGTGCCAGGGGGTGTTCGATATCGTCATGACCGATGAAACGCGTACGTGGGCTGCCATGAAGCAAGGCACCAGTGGTTACCATCTCGGTATACAAAAGGGTACGACGGGTCATGCACCGGGCCAGAACGCGAAAGTCCCGCGTGGTCCACTCCATCATGGGGGCTATGGAAAAACGGCGTGCATCTTCCACACGAGAAAGGGGATTATCCAGCATTATCATCTACCATGGCGCCTGACAGACGCGATCACATGAGCGCAAAAGGGAATGGAATATCACAAGGGCGCGAAGTGTCGCACAGCCGACTTTCTGGCGCACCTTTAGCCCGGTATTTTCACGCCCTGTTCAGGACAGTACATCGCGATGACGGGCAGTATTGTAGAGCCACAGCGTATCTACTCCAAAGGAATGGATCAGCGCCACCAGTGCCACTGCGCCAATGATAGAAGCAGCCAAGGGCCCTACCCACGGCAGCAGACACATCATCAATGCCACCACCTGCACCACACATACCACCTTGCGTCGGCGAGAGGGAAACAGGGGCGCCTTCAAGGCAGGCCAGCATGCACCAGCCACAATAAACAGATACCGCATAAGGCCTGTCAGCATGATCCATGCCCCCACCTGCTCCAGTTGCCATACCGCAATGCTCAGAAGCAGAATGAACCCGGCATCCAGTTCCATATCAAAGCGCGCGCCTACCGATGAATCACACTGAAAGCGTCGTGCGGTCCAGCCATCAACGCCATCAAGCGATAGCGCCACCAGTGCCAGAAGCAGAAAGGCCAGCATATCCGAGCGAATATGTTCGGCATACATCACCATGCCTGCCAGATAGCAGACAATGACACAACGAAGCAGTGTGACGGCATTGGCCCATCCCAGATGGCGCTGCCCATATCGGCGCAAGGCTGTCCAGACCAGAAAACCGCAAATGCAGTAGCTTGCAAACGCGGTCTGACCCACGCCCGGCACTGAGTGGCTCAACCCGGGATTGTGACTTGCCAGCCACTGTAACCCCCAGAGTCCGACAAAAAGCTCCAGCAGCACCCATTCCCCGCCAGGTGCACGAGCCTTCATGTCATTCCACCAAAGCGGCTGTTCCATCGAGGCACTCCCTGACCCACATCTGTATAACTATTTTATAACTTCAAAGGCGTACTCAAGCCACTTTCGCAAACAGGCTTCGACTCATTTGACTATAGCTTACATCGACTTGTCAGACCTTGTGGTACGGCCATACGGTGGCACACACCATTGACATCAAGGCTAAATCAGCTTAACTGAGCAGCCAGCAGTACAATATTTGTAGCGTATTGGCGCTATGGCCATGTGAACGTACAAGGAGCAGGCATAGTGCGCCGTACTTCCCGAGCATTCTGGATTACTGACTGCCAGCGTGGCGAGTTGCGTAACACGCCCCTCCACGCTGCCACTGATCAGTCGGTACTGATCACGACCCATTACAGCGGCATCAGCCGGGGGACCGAGCGACTGGTTTTTGAAGGGCGCATTCCGGAGAGCGAAAGGGAACGCATGCGCGCTCCCTTTCAGGCCGGCGAATTTCCATGGCCGGTAAAGTATGGCTACAGCGCCGTGGGCAGGGCCGAAACCGGGCCGCTCGCCGGACAGATGGTATTTTGCCTTCACCCCCATCAGGACTGCTTTCTGGTACCGGAAGATGCAATAACGCCACTTCCGGCGGGCCTCCCCCCGGCACGTGCCGTGCTTGCAGCGAACATGGAAACGGCTCTGAACGGTGTCTGGGACGCAGCACCACGCATAGGCGATCGAATAACGATCATCGGTGCCGGCGTGGTTGGCCTGCTGGTCGCCTCGCTCTGCAAGGGCATTGTCGGCACCGACGTCGAAGTCATCGACCCGGCCGCCTCGAGAACAACGACACTCTCCCACCTGGGGCTTGATCATCGCCTGTCCGCCGAAGAGGCATCGAGGGAGCGCGATGTCATCATTCACGCCAGTGGACACCCGAAAGGGCTTGAAACGGCGCTGACACTGGCAGGCCAGGAAGGCCGCATCATTGAAATGAGCTGGTACGGCTCTACCGCAGTGCCGCTGATGCTTGGCCAGACGTTTCATTCCCGGCGCCTGACACTTCGCTCAAGTCAGGTCGGAACCATTGCTCCTGATCAGCAACCGCGCTGGAACTATCGACGCCGCCTGGAAAAGGCAATGGCGTTACTGTGCGATGAGCGCTTCGACACCCTGATCAACGGAGAAAGTCCGTTCGAGCACCTGCCTGAACACTACGCCGACATCGTGAAGAACCCGGATACACTGTGTCATCGCGTGTCGTACTGCTGACAACACTCGCGTTACACCCTTTTCACTTTTCAGGATAACACCATGTATAGCCTGACCGTTCGCGACCACATCATGATCGCCCACAGTTTCAACGGTGATACCTTTGGCCCGGCCCAGAAGATGCACGGTGCAACCTATATCGTTGACGTGACATTCAAGCGCCCCGAGCTGGACGATGAGGACCTGATCGTGGACATCGGCCTGGCCAGCCAGGCGCTGTCTGACGTACTGAGCGCCTTCAATTTCGAAAACCTTGATGACCTCAAGGCGTTCAAGGGACGAAATACCACCACTGAATTCATGGCGCGGGCTGTCTTTGACCGCCTCGCTCATGCTATCAATGAAGGGAAGCTGGGAGACACCGGCAAGGCACTGACTGCCATGGCAGTCACACTGCACGAATCGCACATCGCCTGGGCAAGCTACGAAGGCGAACTGAAGGAGAATCACTAAGCATGGATACATTCAATTTCGTTTCCGCCGGCCGGCTCAATCAATTGACCGGTGGCTATATCTACAATGCGCGCGTGATCAACACCCTTCGTCGTCATGATATCGATGTCAACGTCATTGAACTGGAAGGCGTGTTTCCACAGGGTGATGACACGGCACGCAGGGCACTTGACCATGCGTTGAGCGCTCTACCCGACCAGTCCCGGGTCATTTGTGACGGGCTGGCCATCGCCAACCTGCCCGATATTGTCGAGGCCCATCAGCACCGGCTGCACCTGACCGCCGTGGTCCACCTTCCGATTGCTGACGAGACCGGTCTGCCCGATCAGACACGCCAGCAGTACATGGCACAGGAAAAGCGTACTTTAGCGGCCATGGATGACATCATTGTTACCAGTCGTTTCATGGCACGGCGCCTGGCGGACTATGGCATTGAACCCGATACCATTCGTGTCGTTGAGCCCGGCGTCGACAAGGTAGCGGCCTCGCAACCGGATCTCCATCCACGTCGGCTGCTGTGCGTGGCCACGGTCATCCCGCGCAAGGGGCAGGCATTGCTGGTCGATGCGCTCGCTGAGCTGTCTGATCTTGGCTGGAAATGCGATATCGTCGGTGATCTGGAACGAGATCCGGAATACGTCGATGACGTGCGCGCCCGCATCAAGGCCCACGGACTGGAAGAACGCATTGAACTGCATGGCGAGTATCAGGGCGAGCAGCTGCAATCCATGTATCAGCGCGCCAGCCTGTTCGTACTGCCCTCTTACTTCGAGAGCTACGGCATGGTCATCAGCGAAGCCATCGCCTACGGCGTGCCGGTTGTAACCATGAACGGTGGCGCACTGATGGAAACCCTGCCCCGTAATGCAGGCATTACTCTGCCTCCCGGTGATACCAACGCCCTGTCGAACACCCTCAGGCATCTGCTGCAGGACAACAAGGCCCGCCAGCAGCTCGCCCAGGGGGCGCTGGAAGCCCGTTCAAGCCTGAGACTCTGGACGGATACCGGGTATCGCTTCATGAAGGCGGTACGCCATGAGCAGCCAGCATGACAGCGGCCGCTTCACCGGCACCGGGCAGCCAGTTCGCATCGGACTGGCTGACGCTGAGGGAACCTGTCGACCACCGGTCGCGCCATCCGTCATTGCTCGCACCGTTGATTGATGCACTGAACAGCCAGGCGCACAAGCGCCTGGCTGTTGTCGATCTGGGGTGTGGTCGAGGCAGCAACTGCCGCTATCTGGCACCTCGCCTGCCGTTTGATCAGCACTGGCAGCTGATTGATCATGACCCGATTCTGCTTGATGAAGCCATGGTCAGTGCTCCCACCCTGTCATCAGGGCAGCTTGAGCTTTCCAGCCACTTGAGCAGCATTGCCCACCCGGCAGAACTTGTTCCGCCCTCCACCACACTGGTGACCGCCTCAGCGCTACTGGACCTGGTATCCCGCCCCTGGCTTGAGGCACTTGTAGCGCACTGCTCAAGTCACTGCATGGTAGTCATGATGACCATGAGCGTTGATGGGCGCTTTTTTATCGAGGACCCTGACGGAAATCCGGCACTGAAGCGGCTCGATATGTTGATGGAAGAGGCCATCAACCATCACCAGCAACAGGAACGCGGGCTGGGTACAGCCTGTGGCAGCGAGGGCTGGCGTATTGCGGCTGAATTGCTGGCCGATGCAGGGTATCAGGTACATTGCGCTCCCGCTGACTGGCAGTTGTCTCGCGCCTCGGGCACTGGCGACCTCGCCCTGGCCGAGCGTCTGCTGAGTGAGCGGGTTGATGCCGCGCTTGAGGTGGTGCCTGCTTCGCAGCACGATGCACTTCAAGCATGGCTCGCGGCACGGCTTGAAGGGGTTAATCAGGGAAAAATCACCATCAATGTCGGGCATCAGGATGTATTGGCGGTGCCAGACCAGTGGCATCAGGCCCTGTAATGCACACGGGGCTGCGTCTTGCGTTCATGGCCCTGTGTCTTGGCATCATGGCGTATACGCTGGATATATCACATATACGTCAGTCCCTGTCGGCCCCCTCTCCAGCCTGGCTGTTACTGGCTCTGCTGCTGACCCTGCCGCAGGTCTTTCTGTCGGCCTGGCGCTGGCAGCTGACGACCCATGCCCTCGGACTGTCACTATCGCTGCGTCGGGCCGTCAGCGAATATTACATCGCCACCTTTCTCAATCAGCTGTTACCCGGTGGAGTGGGTGGCGACGTGGCGCGCGCCTGGCGACACGGTCACCGACAGGCCTCGCGAACCCGCGCCTTCCATGCCGTCATGATCGAACGAGCATCAGGCCAACTGGCCCTGCTGCTGATTGCCGGCATCATGCTGGCCACCCATCCTGTCGTGCTGACTTCATTTCATCGCAGTGAACCGTCAGGCACCACCGGTCAGATTCTTCTGGCAGGGCTGGCAGGTATCGGAAGCCTGCTTCTTTTTCGCACATCGACAAGAAAGGCGCTGGCGCGCTTCGGCCATCACATCGCCTTAAGCCTGTGCGGCAGCCACCTCTGGATTAAACAGTTGAGCGGCTCGCTGGTAATCGTAGCGACCTATATTGGTGCTTATGCCTGCTGCGCACGTGCTCTGGGCAGCACGCTCGACAGTCTGACCCTGCTGGCACTGATTCCACCGGTGCTGATGGCGATGGCACTGCCCTTGTCGATCGGGGGGTGGGGAGTTCGGGAAGGAGCGGCGGCGCTGATATGGGCCTCGGCCGGCCTCTCCTCCAGCGAAGGCGTAGCAATTTCAGTCGCCTATGGTGCCACCGTGCTGGTTTCAAGCCTGCCTGGTGCCATTGTGATGCTGATGGGACGGCAGAACACGCCACCACACCAGCAGACCTCTTCACACAGAGCCGGGGAAGCGGCAGTCGAACAGGACATCTGATCCCATCGTCCATGTACGGCATTCCGGCCTCAGTGCCTGATCCAGCTCCTCGATATCAGGCAGGGTAAATGCCGGTCGTCCGGAACCGATCAACATGGGTGCCACCATGACATGCAGACGATCAAGGCAGCCTGCCTCCAGAAATCGTGACACGGTAAGCCCTCCGCCCTCGACCAGTACCCGTGACAGTCCTCTGGCGGCCAGCAACGCAAGGATCTGTTCCGGTCGACTGCCATCTGACGCCTGACATTGTGAAATATCCAGATAGTCAACATGAGGCGAAGGTGGTTCTGATGCAGGTTCATTCACCAGATGCAACGTAGGGGCCGCATTATCCGTGAACAGCGCCAGATTCGAGTCAACCCGGTGACGCGGGTCCAGTACCACACGGCACGGATGACGACCGGCCACCAGCCGAACCGTCAATCGGGGGTCATCGGCCGAGGCCGTGCCAGCACCAACGATGACCGCATCCACCAACGCGCGCAGTCGATGAAGATGAACCAGCCCTTCCTGCCCGGTCACATAGCGTGAGGCGCCTGTAACCGTGGCAATACGCCCATCCAGGCTCTGTCCCAGCTGTCCGATGACCATCGGCCCCGCCATCGCCAGGGGCAGATACAGATCAAACAGACGCACTGTCTGCGCCGGAAGCAGTGTATCACTGCTCCATGCGCCGTCTCTCTGCAGTCTGATGACCCCCTCATCAAACCGGATTTCCGAGCGCTGACAGGCCGTATTGTCACGATCACGTACTGCAAGGATTACCTGCCAGGCATCCCCGTCAATTATCTGTTGTGTCATGCCGGCTCCATGGCTGATCAACGTACTGTGTACTTTTGTACAATCGGGAAAAGCAATCCTTTAAATTAAAAATTACTTAATCATTGAATATTAAAGTATTTTACTGCTTGATTCCTGCTGCCCGCGTCTCAGGCCTTCTTACACGCCCATCTAATGTAACTTACAGAAACAATTTGTGATGATGGTTGCGTCCACCAACGGAGATCACTGAGATGACTACTGGAACCGCCTCATTTGGCTACCCACAAATCTCCTCCGCTTTGGCAGTACTGATGACAGGAGTTATCGGTTGGGCTGGACAGACGCTGATGGAGACCCACGACATGGTGATTCGACACGACGAGCGACTGAGCCTGCAAGGAAATGCAACCCCCCCGCATTCCGGCGCCGTATCCCAACATGCCTGGATGACCGCAACAGAGCGAGAAGAGCGTCAATATCGACAACTTTTGATGGATTTGATGTCCATGCAATCCACCCTGACCAAGGAGACCACCCCATGAACTGGACCAATATTGCCAACACTGTTGCAAGCATGGCCCCAACCGTGGGACAGGCACTTGCAGGGCCTGCCGGCCACCTGGTAGGTCAGGCTGTTTCACGAATCCTGGGAGTAGAAAACACCCCGGATGCCATTCATGAAGCCCTGAAGACCGATCCGGCAGCAGCCGTCAAGCTGGCTGAACTTGAAACCCAACTCAAGCAATCCACGCTGGAGCACGACACACGACGCCAGGAAATAGAGCATGGCGCACGGACTGACCAGCTGAAGAGCATCAACACCACCATGCAGTCTGAACTGTCCAGTACAGACGGGTTCAAAAGCCGCTGGCGCTCGGCCATTGGCTGGACCATGGCCCTGTCCTTCGGGTGGATCAGCGTCATGCTCGGTGTTGCGATCATTCTTGATCCTTCGCAACTGGCCGAGGTCATGGACGGTATCGTCATGCTGATCGTGTCCATGGGTGCAGTGCTTGGCGTCAATATCCGCCAGGTCAGTGTAGAGCGCATGGCCTCAATGGGACAACGGCCTCATTCACTGATGTCCTCCATTCTGACCCGGCCCCGTGCTGGTTAGCCCACCCATATCGGACGCGGAGCCTGACCCATCCTTGACGTCAAGGCGGCACTGTAAACCGGAAGATCGTTCAACACGGTGCCGCATGGCTTCAAAAAAAACCTCGGGACGACGCGCTGCGATATCGCAGCGCGTCTTTGCACGCGTGACCGCCGTATATAAAAGCTCACGGGTAAGCAATGGGGAGTGACGATCCGGCACGATAAACAACACTGATGAAAACTCCGACCCCTGGGATTTATGAACCGTCATGGCATAAGCCGTTTCAACACTGGTCAGTCGGCCGGGCAGAACCGCCCGAACGCGCTCTCCCTGATCAAAAAACACCCTCAGTCGCCCTCCGGCAGCGGCGTCCGGCAGCGCTATCCCGATATCGCCATTATAAAGATTCAACTGGCGGTCATTGCTTGTCACCATGACCGGGCGACCGGCGTACCAGCCATGATCATCACTGATCAGCCCACGGTTGAAAAGCGCCGTAGCAATCGCCTGGTTCAGGGCATCGACGCCCCATTCGCCCCTGCGCAGCGCGCACAATACCCGAAATTGCTGAAAGGCCCCGAGTACGTCTTCCGGCGCGGCCTGCTGATGTACCTGTTCAAGGCAGGCACGATACCCCTCAACGGCACGGCTGATATGCCAGCGAGCACGAATCTCGCCCAGGGGCTCGAGTGCAATATCGGTATAACCGGCTTCCAGCACCTGCCTTGCCCCCGCCGGATCACGTTGATTGATCATCCTCGATAGAGCGCCGATGCCGCTGCCGGCATCAAATCGGTAGCTCTTTTGCAGCACCACGACGTGATCGGCAATACAGCGTTCCGTGGTAGAAGGGGCAAGCGGATATGACGAGGCCTGAGTCAGCCAGTCAGCCACATCGGTACTGAACGCCGGGGGCCAGGCACCTTCGCAGACATCCCCGAGAATAGCGCCCGCCTCCACCGAGGCCAGCTGATCGCGATCTCCCAGCAGAATCAGGCGCGCACGAGCCGGCAGGGCCTCCATCAAACCGGCCATCAGCTCCAGGTCGATCATGGAAGCCTCATCCACCAGCAGAACATCCAGTGGCAGGGGCATCCGTTCACCGAAGCGAAAGCGTCGTGTATCCGGGCGCGCGCCCAGCAACCGATGCAGGGTCACAGCCTCCCGTGGAAGTGCAGCCTTCACTGACTCACTTACGGGCAGATGGGCCAGTGCGCCACTGATCGATTCGGTCAGTCGTGCCGCCGCCTTGCCGGTCGGCGCGGCCATTTCGATCACCAGCGGTACCCCGTCATTTTCCAGCGCCTGCTCCTGCAGCAACGCCAGCAACCTGGCCACCGTAGTGGTCTTGCCCGTCCCGGGTCCGCCGGAAATAACGCAGAATCGCTGTCGCAGTGCCAGCGCACATGCCAGACGCTGCCAGTCCGGCTGCTCCGGGCCGGCAGGAAACAGAACATCAAGCCGCGCGACCGTCTTCTGGTCAGCGGGTAACAACGGGCCCATCCGCGCCCGTATTTTCGAGGCCACCCGGCATTCGCTGCGCCAGAAGCGGCGTAGATAAAGGCGCTCCCGATCCAGCACCATAGGTGCACTACCGTCGCCGGCCGAGACCATTGATGAGCCGAGCAGCCGCTCCGATAGAGGCTCCTGGGCCAGCACTGACAGCAGGCATGTCAGGTCGCCGCCCTCATCCACTTCCGGAGGCAACTGTACATAGGCACACGGCGAGGCCTGGAAACGCTTCAACACCAGACAGATATGGCCGCGACCCGACTGATGACTGACCAGCATGGCAAGCAATACAACGAGGCTATCCTGCTCCCCCTGCTCGGCAATGAAACGAGCAAAGTGCAGATCAATGGGCCGAATCCAGTCTCGCTCGCTCCACTGCTCGAGTAACGTCAGCACCTGGTCGACAGCGGGAAGCGCTGCCGGCGCTTCCAGTCCCAGCTCGCCCTGTTCATGCACCATGCGCCACCTCACTGCGGTCGATGTCGGATATCGGCTGTTCAAACAGCGCATCAAGCCGGTTCAATTGTTCAGCGGTGGGAGTGCGGGCCCAGATACCCAGCGCCTCATCGGCGACCTCCCCGGCAAAACCACGGAGGAAGAGATAACGCACCCCCCCAAAATGACGCGCCGGATCATAGTCCGGCACACGAGAACGCAGCAGTCGATGCACCGCCAGCGCATACAGCCAGTACTGCACGTCGTAGCGATGCTCGGCAACCGCGGCCTCCATGGCCTCGGCGCGATAATCTTCCAGCCGGTCTCCCAGATGATTGGATTTCCAGTCAATGATGTACCAGCAGTCATCCTTCTCGGCCAGCAGATCAATGAAGCCCTTGACCATACCACTAAGCTGCCATGCTCCCAGAGCCGGTCGACGGGTAGCTATCGGGTCCATCTGGCGAATGGCCTGGTCCAGTGATGCAACATTAACCCCGTGGACCGGCACCCAGAACTCAACCTCCACCTTCCAGCGATCAAGGCCGGCCAGCGTCACCTCCGGCGCCGCCAGACGACGAGATGCCAGGCGGCGTGCCGCATCAATGAGTACAGGTCCCCAGCGCGCTTCCATCCCTCCCTGAAGCAGTCGATGCTCAAGCCAGACCCGAAGGGAGGAGTCATGTTCTTCCTCCCCCAGCCGAGGCCAGTCCACCTGATCAAGTAACGCATGAAGGAAGGTTCCCGGCCCCGGCCCGCGAGGAAAATCAAGCAGGGTATCCCCCGGAGGCAGCGGCAAGGGGGTCCGCTCATCAACCACTTCCACGTCCACGCCCTGCATCGGCGCCTCGTCATCCGTCGATGCCGCCTGGGTACGCCGCATCAACTGTGAATAGGAGCTGACGGCATATCGCCGATCTACCCGGCCCGTGAACAACCGTGCCGCCCCCGTTTCCGTGGCAGGTCCGCTGGCCACTGGCGCCGACTGAATCGGCTCGGGCAGTGCCAGACAGGCACTGATGTCCGGCGCATCCAGTCCGCGTAATGCTGAAAGCACTGCCGTACCACGGGTGATATCTCCCCGTTCCTCCAGCAGCCAGCCAATGGCAGACCTGTCAAGCGAGGTGGCATCCTCGGGGTGCTGCCTGCCCTTTCGCCCCTTGAACACGGGAGCCAGTCCCAGACGGCAGGCGTACTGTGCACGGGTCAGCCCTACATACAGTAGCCGCATGTCCTCCTCGAGCCGCTGTCGATCTGCAGAAGTGCGCTGCTCCGGGCTCAAATGCCAGGCCTGGAAGCGACCCAGCTCGGGATCCGACAGTACCACTGGTCCGGCGGTGTCCTTGATCTCTCGATAATTGGCAATAAAGGGCAGATAGACGACCGGATACTGTAGCCCCTTGGCCTTGTGCAGGGTAATCACACGCACCAGTGCCTCATCGCTTTCAAGCCGCTGCACCAGTGCATCCGAACTCATGCCCTGCTCGACATGCCCTGACAGGGACCGGTGCAACCAGCGCATCAGGGCCTGCTCCCCTTCCAGAAACTGGCTGGCCATTTGCGCCAGTTCACCCAGATGCAGCAGATCGGTCAACTGACGCTCTCCATCCGGCCAGGAAAGACACCGCCCCCCGATATCGAAATCCTGCATCACGGTACGCAGCATTGGCAGCACCCCATCACGCTGCCAGCGCCGGTGATAGCCATCAAAGCGCTCGATCATGGTCTCCCAGGCCATCTCGTCCTCGCTCAGCGAGGCCACAACCGACAGGTCATCCGATAAAAGCCGCGTCGCCAGGGCAGCACGCAGCCGGCGATCGTCCCGTGGGTTGGACGCTGCCTCCAGCACCTGCAACACCTGAAAGGCAGTTGCCGACTCGAACACCGAGCGTTTCTGACTCAGATAGACACTCTTGATCCCCTGCGCATCCAGCGCCTGTCGCACCAGATCCGCTTCTCGACCGGTACGGACCAGGATGGCAATATCTGCCGGCCTGATCGGCGTCAGCGGTGTATGCTCGTCGCGCCGAAACCCGGCGAGACCGGCGCGCCCGGAATCAAGCAGGCAGCGGATATCATTGACCAGCGCCTGGCTCATCAGGCGGGTGTAGTCACTGACGGAGACGGAATGGCTGGTCTCCGGCCACCAGAACCCCATGGCCGGCAGGGTAACGCCCTGCGCTTCCAGCCGCGTATCCAGCCCGTTCGCTGTCACCGCCTGAAACGGGATTTCTTCGCTGCTGAACGGATTAACCCGCGCCTTGAACAGCCGGTTGACCGCGTCGACCATGGCCGACGTAGAGCGAAAATTCCGCTCAAGCGTGTGGTGAGAATCGGCCGAACGCCGTGCCGCCAGATAGGTTTCAATATCGGCACCACGGAAGCTGTAGATGGCCTGCTTGGGATCCCCTATCAGCAAAAGCGCCTGGTCCAGCCGCGTAACCGGATAGATTGTTGAAAAAATTCGATACTGTACCGGGTCGGTATCCTGAAACTCATCGATCAGGGCCACGGGAAGCTCATCACGGATACGCCCGGCCAGCCGTGACCCCGCAGGGCCGGCCAGCGCGTCATCCAGCTCATTGAGAAGGTCGTCGAAGGTCCACTGGGCCTGGCGACGCTTTTCACGCAGGAGCGCCTGACAGATATGGTCCCGGGCGTGAGCCATCAGCCCCGGCGTCGGGTCTTCCGGATGGTCCCCCAGATCGACCCAGTCTTCCAGCTGCGCGAAGAAGGCATGCTCCGGGGCGTCGTGGCCTTTTTTCACCGCATCGCGGATACGAGTACGGCCGCAAAACGGCTGTTTTTTGCTGTCGCGCAGGGCACTCGGAAATGTCAGGGATGGCGAGCTCAGCCACTGTTCAAGCAGCGACCACTTCTCCTGAAGGTCCTCCAGACTGAAGCTGCGCGCATTAAGCCGCTTCTGCTCGACGGCCTCCGACAGGCAATGGGTAATCGCTACCTGTTCGCGCGACCACAATTGTTGCAACGCAGTCTTTTGAGCGGCCAGTGCAGCGTCAAAGGCCAGCACGGCAGACAGCGCCTGCTCCACCGATTCAGGGCTTTCGATCAGGACGTTGTCCCAGTAAAGCGGCATCGGTCGCCCGTCCATCACCAGAGGGCGCACAGCCTGCCCCAGCGCGTCCGGCCCGCTCCAGAGCCTGCCGATCACCGCCTGTGCCTCCACCGTTAGCCCGTAGAACTGCTGGCGCCAGTAATCATCCACCACCTGTTGATACAGTGGCGCAATATCCTGCACCAGCGTAGAGGCAAACAGGCTGCCACTGTCAAAGGCATGGCGCTTCAGCATCCGCTGGCAAAACCCATGGATGGTGAAAATGGCGGCATCATCCATCATTCGAGCGGCCTGATCGAGCCGAGCAGCAGCGTGGCGACACTCCTCCGGGGTATAGGGCTCGAGCAGTAGAGCCAGCACCTTGTCAGTGATGGGGTCACTGGACAGCAGCGCATCCCGCGCTTCGGTCAGCCGACGACGAATACGGTCACGCAACTCCTGAGTAGCCGCTTCGGTAAACGTTACCACCAGAATTTCCGGCGGCATCAACGATCGGGCAAAGGCGTTGTCACCGCCATGCCCAAGTACCAGCCGGACATACAGTGCTGCCAGCGTAAAGGTCTTGCCGGTGCCGGCGCTGGCTTCGATCAATCGGCGGCCAAACAGTGGAAAGGCAGCAATATCGAGGTTTGTCACTGACGGTGCAGACGAAGTGGAATCAGTTATCACGGCGAAAAACATCCCTGAAAAAGCCGGACGGCCCTCGACGTTACGGCCATGGCGAACCAGGCTTTACTACAGGCGTAATGGACGCTGTTATCGAGAGTGAGGATATCAATCCATGGTGACACAGATAGAAGCACGCGGCAGCCATTGGGCGCTGGGCGAAACGCATGGTCGCCTGGCTGCCGAGGAAATCAGGCTGGGTCTGGCCAATTATCGGCGCATGTTCGAGGAAGTAGCCGGCATCGACTGGAATGAAGCTCGCCGAACGGCAGAGTCCTTCATTCCGGCCATCGAGCAGGCATGTCCGGAGCTGATGGAGGAAATGAACGGAATTGCCGAGGGCGCGAGCGTCGAGCCACTGGACATTCTAGTGCTCAATGCACGCAGTGAAATCGTGCTGACCCATGCCAGCCGGCCCGTTCAGAGCGATGGGTGCTCCGCACTGGCACAACGCCACCCGGCCGATGGCAGCCAGTGGCTGGCTCAGAACTGGGACTGGATTCCCGATCAGGCTGATGCCCTGATCACCCTGACACTTTATCCGGACAACAAACCGGCCATCCACATGATTACCGAAGGTGGCATCATCGGCAAGGTAGGTCTGAATGATCAGGGCGTAGGCGTATGTCTCAACGCGCTGCGTTCACAAATCTGCGAACCCAAGCTGCCGGTTCATATCATGCTGCGACGCGTACTTGAAAGTGACAGTGTCGAACATGCACTGGACATGATTGATGATGTAGGCACCGCCTCACCAGCCCATTTTCTGATCGGTGACGGCGATGGCAATGCCGCATCCATGGAGGTTTCACCGATGGGCGATGCCGCCATGAAACCGCGCGAGGGCAATCTCTTTCACACCAACCACCTGATTGCACCTCACCTGCCGCCGGGCCTTGAGGACATGCCGCATGACGACTCCATGACACGTCTGGCGCGCCTGCGTGCCATCAGCAGGGAAACCACGCCGTCCGTCGAGTCACTGTATGAACGGCTCAGTGACGAAGACAATGCCCCCTGGAGCATTTGCCGTCATCGTGATACCAGGGTGCCGGACAGCGAACAAATGGAGACCCTGTTCACGCTGGTCATGAACCTGACCGAGCGCCGGGCCGAATACAGCTTCGGCAAGCCCTCGGCACGGCCGGAGCGCCTTCATTTCGCCTTCTCGTCCTGAGACAGATCCAGGTCACGAGGCCGGTCAATATCACGAATCACGCCCGGGTCATTGATAGGCACCTCATCAAGCGCCTCAGGGTATTGAGCCAGCACCGCCCGACCGGCTTCGTCCCGGTCCAGCGCCTGAAGGGCGGGCCAGAAGCGTCGCCCCCAGACGACCGGATGGCCCGGAACATGCCCCCCTGCTCCGCCTTCCTCGTACCGGGGCCGAACGACCCGCATTTCACTGGCCCGAGCCGCCAGCAGGTGAAGGGTAGCCGGCTGAATCCAGGGCATGTCTCCGAGGGCGATCATGACAGCCCGGGAGGAAAGGCACGAAGAGACGGCCGCCATCGTCTCGGACAGGCTCGCGCCCATGCCCTGTTCGGCTCGATGACAAAAGATCGGCACCCAGCCCGGGTGTGCGGCGAGCAGGTCCTCGCACCAGTCAGTGCATCGGTCGCTGTGCCTCAGCGCCACAAACCGTGCCGGAGCATGCCTGAATGTGGCAAGCGTCGTGGCGAGGATACCCTGTCCATCAGGCAGTATCGCCTGGCGCTTGTCCGCGCCGAACCGGTGACTTCGCCCCGCTGCCAACACCACAACCGGCAACATCACGCGGAAAGCACGTCATCGGGGCGCGTTTCATCCGCGGCCAGCGCGCGAAATGCCCGCACGATGTCTGCCACGACGGCCAGAGCAATCTCTGCCGGCGCCTTGCTGCCGATATCCAGCCCGACCGGCATGTGAATACGGGCGATATCCTCGTCATCAAGCCCCCCCGACCGCTTGAGTCGCTCGGCCCTTGCCCTGGAGGTACGCAGGGACCCCATCACACCGATATAAAAGGCATCCGTCCTGACCGCCTCGATCATGGATGGATCGTCCAGACGCGGGTCATGGGTCAGGGCCACGATCGCCGTTGCCCCATGGGTGGCGCCGGAGGCAATAAACAGTGCCGGCAGCACGTTCTGCACCTCCACACCTGGCACATCAAAGGCGCGCCGCTCCGCTTCGCGGGGATCACAGACAATCACTTCAAAGCCGGCCAGGTGCGCAAATTGCGCGCAGAAGGTGGCTACCGGCGAAATGCCCGCGAGTACCAGCCGAAGCGCAGGGCCTACCCTGACACGAATCCGGGTGGCGTCCTCTTCAACCACCGGACCACTGGCCTGCTCGTCCAGTTCGACGCGGTAACGCCCGGACGCCGGAGTGACAAGGCGTACCAGCCGCCGCTGGCCCAGCAAGGTGGCATGCAGCACTTCCAGGTGCGTCAGCCATTCGGCGTCGGCGGGCCGGCGCTCGATCATCACCCTCAATACGCCACCGCACGGCAGATGAAGTCGCTGACCTTCTTCCTGACTGGCCCCGTAATCAACGCATTGAACCGGCTTGTCGAGCAGGCCATCCACGAGGGCCGTGATAAACGCCTCTTCTACGCATCCGCCTGACAGCGACCCGACATATTCACCGCGCGCACAGGCAACCAGCAACGACCCCGGCGGACGAGGCGATGAGCCCCATGTAGAAAGCACCGTACAAAACCACAGGGTTTCACCCTCGCGCGCCCATTCAAGTGCCTTTTCCAGCACCTGCACATCCATGTGATGCATGCTGAACCTCATTACTGTCAAAAGGGAAAATCAAGTTCTCGGCGGCCGTCATGGCGCCAAGTCATCCTTCCAGCGCGACACAACGCCAAGATCAATATCAAACAGATCCAGCACCCGTCCCAGACTGTGGTCCACCATGGCCATCAGACTGTCGGGACGGGCATAAAACGCCGGCACCGGTGGGGCAATGATGACGCCCATTTCGGCCAGCGAAGTCATGTTACGCAGGTGATTTCGATGCAGTGGTGTCTCGCGCACCATCAGCACCAGACGACGCTGCTCCTTCATCACCACATCCGCGGCCCGGGTCAACAGCGTCGAGGTGGACCCGGTGGCCATATCCGACATGGACCGCACCGAACACGGGGCAACCACCATTCCCAGTGTCCTGAAGGACCCGCTGGAAATGGACGCCCCGATGTCCTTGCTCGAATAACAGACATCTGCCAGCGCCCTGACTTCCTGTGCCCGATAATCGGTTTCATGAGCCAGGGTAACCTCTGCCGACGGCGTCATGACCAGATGGGTTTCAATGGGCGTCGGGCGTAAAAGTTCAAGCAGACGTACGCCATAAATAGCGCCTGAGGCGCCGGAAATACCGACAATCAAGCGCGTCGGACGTGATGTACTACTCATGCAGCTCTCCCTGATCTGCCGCACTGAACGCGACAGCCGGATTATGAAGAAGGGTCAAGCGGTGACTGTTCGACCCGTGTTGACAGGTCCGCCCAGAAATCACCATAAAGTGCCCGTGTTGCGTGCTCGAAACCTGCCTCAAGCAGGTGGTTCATGGAAGGCCAGAGCTCTCCCATGGCGGGCTGACGCTGACGCAGCCCGGGCAGGCCATTGAAGACCCCCTCCTCGTAAAGGGTAGTCAGCTGCTCATGCAGTGCCCAGCGCGCCTCATCACTTGATGAAGCATCATCGCCGACAGGCTGACGTGACCACCAAAGCAGCGCCAGCTCGCTGGCCGTGGGCAGAGGCGACTGCCATGCCGCCAGCCACTGGGTCATCAGCGTCTGGCAGCGCTCACGGGCGACGGCCAGTGTCGGCGGGGACAGCGTCAGGGCCCGGTCTTCAAACAGAACCCCCAGATGCACCGATTCGCCGCTGGCAGCCAGCCACTGCTGCCAAAGCCAGCCGGAATACAGTCGATGCGCCTTGCCGTACCGGTCCAGACGGCCATCCCGGTGGTGACGGAAATGGCTGTAATGACCGGCTGCCAGCAGCCACAACCAACGTCGTCCGTCAGGGTCCTGTCGGATATCATCCCGTCGGTCCCGCAGGGTCAGGGCGATGCCGCCCACGGTCAGGCACTCGTTGAGCACCACGTCGCCGGTGAGCGTCAGCGACTCCATCATCCCACACCAGTGCGCCCACTGCTGCTCCACCGGGGCCAGCAGCGTCTGTGCCCACCGGTCTCCGAATCCTTCCGCCGGCAATTCGCCACGGCGTACCCATCGGGCCATGCTGGTTGCCAGGGCCTCGCCCTGCTCGGCACTGTCAAGCAGCGACTGCTTGATCTGATGTACGTCAAGGCCATTCAGGCCAAAGGGCTCGCGGTCCTCCTCCGGCACCGAGGGTGCCTGAAAGCCGATCCCCAGACGCTGCTGTACGCAGACGCCCATGGGCTGACGCATCAGCCGCTCCAGATCCTCCATCCGCAACCGGGCCTCCGGCATGCCGGCTGCAAGCCCCCCTGACGAAGCGGGGGCGTGGGGGCGATGTATCCGCGCCCACTGCTGATCGTAGGTCCAGAGCGGGTCGGCAGGATCAAAATAGCGCCTTGAAAAGGGCTGCAGCGGGTGACAGGTGGTTAACTGATCCACCACTGCCCCGCCCTGCCAGGCGCACCAGCCGATACGCAGCGTATCCATCAATTCGTTGATCAGTACCGACGGCGTGCGCTCGCTGTTGTCGCGCTGATCGTGCCCCACCCAGGACAGGGTCAGGCGCTCTCGGGCCGACAGCAGCGCTTCAAGAAACAGGTAGCGGTCATCGTCACGCCTTGAGCGGTCACCGGCCAGCGGCCGCCGCGCCATCATGTCAAAGTCCTGAGGCAGCCGGGAACGCGGGTAGTCACCATCATTCATGCCCAGCAGTACCACTTCCCGAAACGGGATCGCCCGCATCGGCATCAGGGTGGCGAAGTTGACCTTCCCCGCGAGAAACCGCTGGGCCAGCCCGCCTTCATCCAGGCTGCCTGCCAGAGCATCATGCACCACCACTGCCGGCAGGGGGTCGTCAAACCCGGCGCATCGGCATTCGTCGCACCAGCGCGTGACGGCCTGCTGCACCCGTTCGACAATCATCCACTCCCCCGGTGTTTCCGGAGCCAGCAGCGTGGCCAGTACGTCATCCAGCACGCGCTGCCAGTCGGCAGGCGCACGAGATGTCATTAGTCGCGTGGCCAGAGCGTCAAGCCGGTCCAGCAGCATCGCCAGCCGGCCGGCCAGCGCAGCATCGATGCCGGCAACGTCTGCGTAGGGCTCGATACCGTTGAAGGCCTCGCCTTCACCACTGGCATACCCCAGCAGCATGCGCTTCAATCCAAACGCCCAGGTGTTTTCTGCAAGTCCCGGCAGCCCCAGCCGTTCGCGATGTGCGCCATTAAGCCCCCACCGCACGCCGCTTTGCTCCAGCCAGCGTCGCAGCAGCGGCAACTCGCTTTCTTCGATACGCACCCGGCGCCTGAAGGCAGGTACATCCAGCCAGTCCAGCAATCTGGACACCCCAAGGCGCTGATCCGGCAACTGCAACAGCGATAATACCAGCATCAGCAGTGGATCAGCCTGACTGGCCTGCTGGTCGGCAATGGTATAGGGAATATAATCGCGCTGATCAGGGCTGATCTGCCCAAACACGGCCTTGATAAAGGGTGCATAGGCGTTGATGTCCGGCACCATGACGATAATATCCCGCGGCATCAGGTCCGGCTGCGCTTCGAAGGCCGCCAGCAGCCGGTCTCGCAACACTTCCACCTCCCGAAGCGGGGAGTGTGTAACGATCAGACTGATGGAGTCATCATCCTGCGCTACCGTGCGCTTCTGCCCGGCCTGTACATGCTCACTCGGGTGGACGAGGTCCAGAACATCCTGCTGAAGCTGATGAAGCAGTGGCGCGTGTGCTAAAGACCCTGCCTCGATCCGGTCACGGAACACATCCTCTTCGATCGAAAAGGGGTTGTGGGTTTCAAAGTCATACAGCGATACCAGAAAGTCACGTCCCTGGGTCCCCCAGCTGGCCAGTAGCGGGTTGGCATGCAGATGAAGTGCTTCAGGTGCCAGGTCGGCAAGGCCTGGCTTGTCCTGGTGACGGCGCGCCTTGAACTCGCGCCGCAACACGTCCCGATCGGCAATCACGTCGCCCCAGTAAAAGCGACAGGGATTGGTCATCAACAGCACCACCTCCATCACGCCCGAGAGTGCATGAAGTACCTCCAGCACCTGACGCGGCAGCGAAGACACCCCAAAGACAAACACCCTCGCCGGCAGGCCATCCGGTATCCGCTCAAGGGTAGCGGCCCGGGCAATGAACCGGGTATGAAGTGCGGCACGGTGCTGGTCGCGAAGCGCCTCCGGCGCATCCTCCATCAGCGCACGCCACAGTGCCGGTTGCCACTGCTCCTCCTCGGTCATGTCTGCCGGGAGGGTCTCGTTGGCCGCCCAGGCGGCCATCCACCCGGGACGATACACCAGATACTGGTCAAACAGGTCGGCCAGCTGAGCCGCCAGCTGATACTGCTTGCGGGCCATGACATCCCGGTGGGGATAGCGCTCTCCCTTCAGGTAATGGCGCAGGGGAGCAAAGGCCGGAACCTCAAGATACGCAGGCAACAGCCGCATGATCCGCCAGGTCAGCGCCGGCTTGTCAAAGGGAGACTGGTCGGGGATATCATCACCCAGAACGGCGCGGTAGGCCCGCCAGGCAAAGGAGGACGGCATGGGAAAATCCGTCGAGGCAGCCACGCCCAGTGCGTCGGCCAGTCCCAGCTTCAGCCATTGGGCCATGCCGTTGGACTGAACGATAAAGGTTTCGTCGTCCAGCGGCGGCAGAGGCTGCCTGGCGACCAGCGACAGCGCAAGGTCCCTGAGGTCTTCAACGTGATTGGCGTGTACCACCGTAAACATGCAGGTCCCCTTTCCAGTGAACCGATATCCTGCCATCAAACACCGGGCGAAGGTACCGCTGCACCGGCCTACATAAATCAACGCCTACTGATCTATTCGACGATAGTCTAAATATCACCTTCAGCACATCCTATGTCGGACATGCACATGGTAAGGTCGCCGTCGCTAAATCGTGTCAGCGGCCCCTTTTCCCGTCTGAACACGTCATTTTCAACACTCGTTACACCTGACGCAGTGGCCATGACGGTCCATCGTACGCGTCGGCTCCAGAGATAGAATTCAATGGCAACCCATGCAAGCTCTCAGGCAGCCCCTTCCGGGAATGCTGCTACCCGTACCCAGAACGGGCCGTTGGCGGTCGTTACCACGGTCTTTTTCATGTGGGGATTCATCACCTGTCTGAATGACATTCTGATCCCGCACCTGAAGGCCGTCTTCTCGCTGAACTATACCCAGTCGATGCTGATTCAGTTCACCTTCTTTGGTGCCTATTTCATCATGTCGATGCCGGCCGCCAAGATCCTGACCCGCATCGGCTATAAAAACAGCATCAGCCTTGGCCTGCTGATCGCCGGTCTGGGGGCAATCATGTTCGTACCGGCAGCCATGGCCCCGTCCTACGCCCTGTTCCTACTGGCACTGTTTGTACTGGCAACCGGCGTGACCATGCTGCAGGTTTCAGCCAACCCGTATGTCACGCTGCTGGGCCCGGAGCACTCCTCTTCCAGCCGGCTGAATCTGGCACAGGCCTTCAACTCTCTGGGCACGACGGTTGCTCCGCTGATTGGTGGCGCCGTCATCCTGTCCGGCGCCGTGCTGGGTGCCGAACAGATTGCCCAGATGACCGATGCACAGGCAACTGCCTACAAGATCAGTCAGGCCCAGAGCGTTCAGGTACCTTATATCGTACTGGCCGCGGTACTGGTCGTACTTTCAGCGATCATCTTTTTCTGGAAGCTGCCTCACTTCAAGGATCAGGCCTCCGGTGAAAGCGATACCGGCAGCTATACCTTCAAGGACGCCCTGCGTCATCGCCACGTGAAACTGGGCGTTATCGCGCTGTTTCTGTATGTCGGTGCCGAAGTATCCATCGGCAGCTTCATGGTCAATTACCTGGCGATGCCGAGCATCGGCAACATGACGGAAGCCAGCGCCGCGCATATGGTCACTTTCTACTGGGGTGGCGCGATGATCGGACGTTTCATTGGTTCGGTATTGATGCGCTCCATCCGGCCGGAGCTGATGCTGGGCCTGGCTGCGCTGATTGCTGCCGCACTGCTGGGCACGACAGTGGCCACTACCGGCCATGTTGCCATGTACGCCATTGTGGCCATTGGTCTGTTCAACTCGATCATGTTCCCGACCATCTTCACTCTGGGTATTGCCAGGCTCGGGCCGCTGACCGGCAAGGCCTCCAGCCTGCTGATCATGGCGATTGTGGGTGGAGCGCTGCTGCCGGTCATTCAGGGAACCCTGGCAGACAGCCTTGGCCTGCAGGTTGCCTTTTTAC
Organism: Larsenimonas rhizosphaerae; assembly: GCF_026240105.1. Lineage (NCBI taxonomy): Bacteria > Pseudomonadati > Pseudomonadota > Gammaproteobacteria > Oceanospirillales > Halomonadaceae > Larsenimonas > Larsenimonas rhizosphaerae. The sequence goes on along the minus strand of NZ_JAPIVE010000001.1, from coordinate 443,988 downwards.
TGCCACTGCTGTGCTACCTCTTCATCGCCTTCTACGGCTTCAAGGGCTCGAAGGTAGTCACTCCGGTGAAGTGATCCAGATACTGATTACACGATCCTGACCCCGCTACGGCGGGGTTTTTTAATGCCTGAATATCACCCTGTGCGCCACATCCTGGCTTCACGGGTGATTTTTTCTCGACGCGCCCCAATGTCTTTCCTCTACAATGGCCTTCCTGCAAGCCTGTCAGACTGGCACACCGCCTTTCGAGGCCGGGCGCGGGGCATTTTCTTTCAGCACTTATCAATACGGTTATTCATGGTGAACCCTTCCACGACCCGTCTGAACAAGTACATCCGGGAAAGCGGTATCTGCTCTCGCCGGGATGCCGACCGCTTCATCGAACAGGGCAATGTCTATATCAACGGCAAGCGTGCCGGCATTGGCGATCAGGTAGCGCCAGGCGATACGGTGAAGGTGAATGGTCAGCTGATTGATCCCCCGGACCCGGAAGATTTTGTTCTGATAGCCCTGAACAAGCCGGTCGGTATCGTCAGTACCACGGAGAGCTCGGAGCGCCATAATATTGTCGACTTCGTACAGCATGGCGCTCGCATCTTTCCCATCGGCAGGCTGGACAAGGAGTCCCAGGGACTGATCTTTCTGACCAGTAACGGGGATCTGGTCAACAAGGTGCTGCGAGCGGGCAATGACCATGAGAAGGAGTATCTGGTTACCGTCAACAAGCCGATAACCGATGACTTCATCCGGGGCATGAGCGAGGGCGTACCGATTCTCGGCACGCGTACCAAAAAGTGCCCGGTCTCGAAGGAAGCGCCCACCGTGTTTCGCATCACGCTGATTCAGGGCCTGAACCGCCAGATCCGACGCATGTGCGAGTACTTTGGCTACGAGGTTCAAAAGCTTGAGCGCGTGCGTATCATGCACATGACTCTGAAAGGGCTGCCGGTAGGCGAATGGCGGGACTTTACTCAAAAAGAGCTTGAGCAGCTCCTGGCAGCCGTTGAGGATTCCTCCTCCCAGGCCCCGCCCGGACGCAGGAAGTCATCCGGGCATTCCGCGGGCAAGGCCAAGAATGCTGCCTCCGGCAAGGCGCGTCACAGGGAGGCGCGTGGTGCAACGTCTACCGGACGCAAGCCCTCCTCCAGAAAAGCCGCCACGTCCGCAGGGGGGAAACCATCGTCTCGCGGCAAGCCGGCCTCCGCGAATGGCAAACCTGCCCGGAAAGGCAGCAAACCGGCTGGAACCGGCACCAAATCGGCGGGAGGTGCCAGACCTTCTGCCAAAGGCAGCCGAAAAGGACCGGCGAAGCCGGCCGGAAAACCGACCAGACGTCGCTGAACGCCAGCAACCCCATAAAAAAACCCGCCAAGGCGGGTTTTTTTATCAAAAGTGGCCCGGTGGGACCGTCAGACAGTGGCCGTTGTAGCCACGCGACGCGTCTGGCGCATGACCAGCGCCCCGATCATCATGCCCAGCGCGCCAATAAAGGCGATGTAATACACCGGTGCCATCGGGTCCAGCGCCATGAAAAATGACACCCCCATGGGCGTCAACCCACCGAAGATGGCGTACGCCACGTTATAGGAAAACGATAATCCGGTGAAACGCACTGCCGCAGGAAACGAGTTGACGGCAATGCCCGGAATGACACCCACCAGCCCGACAAAGAACCCGGACAAGGCATAGAGTGAAAAAACATGCTCGGTCGATGTCAGCATGGTCGAGTAAAAAAGCCCGAAGCACAGGGCCAGCCCGAGACTGAAAAAAGCCAGCACCGGCCCAGGTCCCAAGCGGTCCGCCAGCCAGCCGGCGAAGACACACCCCACCAGCACAGCCAGAATCGACACACTATTGGCCAGCTGCATGGTCTGCGGGTCGATACCGGTAACGGATTTAAGCAGCGGCGGCGCCATGAGAACGGTCACCACGACGGCGGCAGTCAGAATCCAGGTCACGCCCATCGACAGGATCACCGACCGGCCATGGCGGGTCAGGATGGTCTTGACCGGCAGTTCCTGCGCCAGGGTCTTGCGTGCCTGCATTTCGGCAAAGACCGGTGTTTCATGCAGCCATCGCCGCAGGTACATGGTTACAAACCCCAGCACCCCCCCCAGAATGAAGGGGAAACGCCATGCAAACTCGCTGATCTGAGCCTGACTGAACGCGGCATTGATGACCGTCGCCACGATCGATCCCAGTAGAATGCCGCCTACCAGTCCTGCCGAAAGTGTTCCGCAGGCAAAATGGGTATGCCGAGAGGGCACGTGCTCTGTCACGAAGACCCAGGCCCCCGGCGCCTCTCCGCCAATGGCAGCACCCTGCAGAACCCGCATCAGCAAAAGGAGAAGCGGAGCAGCAATACCGATGGTGTCGTACGTCGGCAACAATCCCATGATCAGTGTCGGCACGGCCATCAGACAGATACTGAACATGAACATCTTCTTGCGACCCAGCAGATCGCCAAAATGCGCCATGATCACGCCACCCAGCGGACGGGCAAGATATCCGGCGGCAAAAATGCCGAAGGTCTGTACCTGCCGCAACCACTCGGGCATCTCGGACGGGAAGAACAGTGTTCCGACGACCGTGGAAAAAAAGACAAAAATGACGAAGTCATAAAACTCGAGGGCGCCCCCCAGAGCAGAAAGGGACAGGGTTCTTGCATCGCCTCGAGACAGGCGGCGGCTATCATCGTTCGTCCCCGGCGAATAGCCCTTTTGAGGAAGGTGTGTAGTCATGAGCACTTCTTGTTTGGTGTTGGTATGCGTGTCCGCCCCTGCCGATGCTGGCACCGACAGGGGCGGAAACTGTAGCACAGCGCCGGCCGGCTGCGACATGTACTCCCGGCCATCAGCCCTTCCTGCCCAGGGCATCATGAATTGCATTTAGTCCTCGAGATGCCGATAGTGCGTTCAGCACTCGTTATCACGAGCCCTGTTTTATTCAACAACCTCAGGATCGCCCATGGACATTCCCCACGTTCGTCTCCCGGACGGCACGTTGCTTCCCGCCATCGGCCAGGGTACCTGGCATCTGGGTGAAGGCCGAAAGGCACGCCGCGATGAAGTCGATGCACTGATTCACGGGCTCGACCGCGGACTGAAGGTGATTGATACAGCCGAAATGTACGGTAATGGCGGATCGGAGGAAGTAGTGGGCGAAGCGCTGAAGCAGCGCCGCGACGATGCCTTTCTAGTGACCAAGATGCTTCCCGGCAATACCGGTCACAACAACATTGTCAGTGCCTGTGAGCGCAGCCTCAGACGGCTGCAGACCGACGTCATTGACCTGTATCTGCTTCACTGGCGGGGCGCCTATCCGCTTGAAGCCGTCATGGAAAGCTTTGGCCATCTGCGTGACGAGGGAAAGATCCGCTATTTTGGAGTGTCCAATCTGGACATCGGCGACATGAAGGAGCTGCGCGGTACTCAACTCGGTCGCGAGTGCGTGACCAATCAGGTGCTGTACCACCTGGCCTCACGCGGTATCGAGTTCTCACTCAGGCCTTCCATGGCCCGCTGGGAGATGCCGTTGATGGCGTACAGCCCGCTGGCGCAACACATGGGAAAAAGCCATCAGTCTCTGCACCGTGATTCGGTACTGACAGACATTGCTGCACACCGCAATGCATCGGTCGAACAGATCCTGCTGGCCTGGGTCATTCGCCCGTATCAGGGGCACCACACAACGCTGGCCATCCCCAAGGCCACCAGTATCGAACATATCGATGACAATGCCGACGCGATGACGATGGTGCTGACCGACCACGAGCTTGCCCTGCTGGATGAAGCCTTTCCGGCGCCAAAACAGAAAGTGCCACTGGATCTGATATAGGCCCGCCGTCCTGTTATCAGGACCGGTCCTTTCAGGCCGTCAGCACTTGAAGAAACGTAACACTTTGCCGCAGTGCGCATCGGTAGCGTGTCAACGCGTTACCGCACAGCATCAGGCGTGAAGAGGAGGCACGCTATGCACCACTGACCGGCCGGACCGAGCACATCGCCCGCCAGAGGCATACGGTCCACTTCAAGACAGGGAATACGTTATGACACGCTTATCCAGCAACAGCCTCATGCCCATCACCGAGCCTTCCTCCGGCGATGCCTATAACGATCATGACTACAACCAGACTGATCGCTTCAGCGGCTTTTACGACATCATGCGTAAAAGACGGCTCGAAGAGTGGCGCCAGCGTCAGGCCTACTATCAACGTCACGGCTACGCGCCGGCCATCAACATCATTCGTCCGGGCCGCCGCTAGCGGCTACGGCAGCCAGCCATGAGCGCCTGCCAGAAGGCGGCTCCCTTCTCACGGGTGTAGGCAATATTGCGCTGGTAGATGTCGTCCGGTGATTCCCACTGTGCCAGCGCACGCTCCAGGCTGTCCTCTCGCAATAAATGCAGTAATGGCCACGGTGAGCGGTTGGTATAGTTGGACGCATCACCCGGTGGCTCTCCGGCAAAACAGTATTCCGGATGAAAACTGGCCACCTGATAGATTCCTTCGTACCCCCGGGCAGCCAGGGTATGCTCGGCGGCTTCAACCAGAAACAGGTAGCTTTCGAAGTCCTCGGCGCCCTGTTCCAGCACCATCAGCGTGGTTTCGGTATCGGGATGTTCATCAAGCCAGGCACATTCATCCAGCATATGCATGATCAGCGATTCCGGCGGCGAAGCCTCGGCACTGATCAGACGCACTGACTTGCGAACCCACTCACGCTGCGCGAAAGGGCAAAGGTTATGGCCGATCACGACCTGTTCAAGCCAGCGGGCGGTATCAGCGATCGCTGGGGTATCATGGGCTGCGTCGTGCATGGGTATCCTGAACAAGGCGGGCAGATACAGGGGCTGCCCGGTAATAATCAATATGGCCAGCCATGATACAGGCCGGTCATTCAGTCATGTCGGCAAAGGCATTCTCGGCCAGAGGACGGAGTTCCCAGCGTGTTTGACCTCTGCCTGGGGGCACACATTCCACGGGGCTTACATTGTTGACTCGCGGCCCTTCATGGGTGCCGATGGCCGCATCGCGAATCACGCGGAAGACTCCTGAGTGCGCCACGAACAGGGGACGCTCGTACTGATCCAGTACGGTGTTGATCACATCAAGCACGCGATGACGAAAGCCATCCCATGACTCGCCCCCTTCGGGCGTATCGACATAGGGCATTGGATGACGATATGCCTGCCCTTCCAGCGTTCCCCAGTTGCGCTCGCGCAATCCATGAAAGTAGTGGAACCTGCCGTTTGGTACTGCCAGCATCGCCGTCTTGCGAGCACGAAACATGTCACTGACGGCAATATAGGACCAGTCCTCATCCAGCCAGTCCCGCGCATTGATGGCCTGTTGTTCGCCATCCGGCGTCAAGGGAACATCAAAGCGGCCGGCGATGATCCGGGCACGGTTATAAAACGTCTCACCGTGACGCACAAAGACAAAGGGTCGTGGTAAAAGGCTCATGCTGGGCGCACCCGGAAGTTACTGGATAATGGATCGAGCCCTACAGGGCGCGGCGAGTGTAGCGTACTTCAGTCTCCTGAACTATCGGCGCGCGAGCCGATCTTCTGAAACAATGTTAAAAAATGTAATCACAAAAAAGCGGCCCGCAGGCCGCCCTGTTGTTCCTTTAATAAAAGCGTTCTTCCGGCTTTGGCGGTACCCACTGATAAAGCCAGGTCTCGCTCAGTGGCTTGTCCTTGTGACGCAGGTACATCCGGAAGGTTACCGCGCTGGTATCCTCACTCTCCGGCGTCCAGTCAAAGATCGCCCGGTAGGCCTTGACGTCATCAAAACGCAGGACCTGCTGATGGCTCAGTGCACCACGTGAGGCTGAGACCACCACCTCGATGTCGGCATCCTTCGGCAGGTCCATGATATTCCCGCCCTTGAAGTCCACCGCAAAGCGACGCGCATAATGCTCGGGCGACTTGTCACCGGGGATCCAGCCTTCCAGCACGTTCCCCATTCCGGTCCATGTCTTGTCGACATGGGCCAGAGACGGTGATACCGGCGGCAGCGGACTCCAGTACAGGGTATAGGAGAACGACATCGTTTCCCCCGGCTGCACCTTCTCTTCCGGCACCCAGAAGGCCACGATGTTGTCGACGGTTTCACCGACCGTGGGCAGTTCGATCAGATTGATGGCCCCCTTGCCCCACTGGCTGGTCGGCTCGATCCACAGGCTGGGCCGGCGACTGTACCAGGCCTGGTTGTCCATGTAGTTTTCGAAGTCATGATCGGTCTGAAGCAGCCCGAATCCTCGCGGGTTCTCGTCAGGATAGGCGTTGTACTGAACCGTCTTGGGGTTATACAACGGGCGGCAGACCCATTCCCCATTCCCACGCCACATGCTTAGGCGGTCTGAATCATGAATCTGGGGATGAATGGTATCGCGGGCCTTTTTCTGACTGGTTCCGGTCAGGTACATGCTGGTCATCGGCGCGATACCCATGCGAGCAATGGGCTTGCGCGGATAGATATAGCTCTGCACGCCCATCACGACCTGCTCGTCCTGACAATCGATATCAAATCGAAACGCCCCGGTCGTACTCGGCGAATCCAGCAGCGCATAGGCTACAAAGCGGGTGGTATTGGGTTCCGGATGGATAAACCAGAAATGGGTGAAGGATGGAAATTCCTCCGGTGCCCCGCCATCGGCGGCCGTATTGATGGCCAGACCACGCGCCGACAGACCGTACTGGTTGTTCTTGTCAATCGCCCGGAAATAGCTTGCCCCCAGAAAGGATACGATGTCCTGATTATCCGCCCAGCGCGGCTTCTTGGTGACTCGAAAACCTGCAAACCCCAGGTCATTGCCTTCAAGCGTCTTCGGATCGATACCGACTTTTGAATAGTCGTAGAGTTCCGGGCTGAAGTGGATCTCATGTGACTGGCCTGTATCCCGATCAACGGAATACATGCGTACCGGTTGATTGAACTGCATGCCTACATGGAAAAACTGCAGGCGTATATCGGCCTTGGGATCATCGGCCCACAGCGCATGAGAGGGCTTGTAGGTAATTTTCTGATAATCCAGCGGGCGCAGCTTTTCCAGCGTCAGGCTTTCCGGCAGGGTTTCCGTCGTCGGCTTGAATGCCTGGCCTGACATGGATTTGGCGTGCTGTCGAAGCCATTTGAAATCAAAATGGCTACTGCTGGCGTCGGTACTGGTCGCGCCTTCGTTTTTGGCGGCAAAGGCCGGTAACGGGGGGAGGCCCAGTGCCGCCAGTGCCATTGAGGCCTTTAATAATGAACGTCTTTCCATGAACCCTTTTTACTCCCTGAACTGATAATCAATAGTGAACCCGTGAAGGCCCGTCGGCACACAAAAACCACTACTGTCTGACACTGACCGGGATCAACAGACCGTGTTCCCGGCCGAGGCGGGCTTTCGGGTAATAATTTGTTGATCCCTGTTATGAAACCATCAATCGCGTCAAAGGGCATTAACGTTGTTTTAACTGGCACATGGCCGCAATGGCCTATACTTTATTTATACTGCAATGCAACATGATAAAAGCTTTATCTATCATGCAGGATGCCATATCGCTCCGACCGCCTTTATGGGACAACCGCCATGTTTTCCGCGCTATTCCCTGCCCTGACCGCTGGCTTTCGCCTCTGGACAGCCCCGATTGATGCCTTTCAGCAAGGCATGGCCTACAGCCTGGACGCTGTCGAGCGCTCCTGGCTATATCTTGATGCCCAGCGCCAGCGCAGCAACCAGTATCTGGCGCATACCCATGACCCCGCGCCCAATTTACTGATTTACGCCACCGACCTGCTGCTCGATGGGCGTACGCTTCCTCGACCGGTCAACTACCGATTGATGCGGGTACATCCCCCCGAGGGCGTTCGGATTGATGATGCAAAACGCCCCTTTATCATCATTGATCCTCGAGCCGGCCACGGGCCGGGCATCGGCGGATTCAAGGCCGACAGTGAACTGGGCGTGGCCATGAGCGCAGGCCACCCCTGCTACTTTGTAAGTTTTCTACGTTACCCCGAGCATGGACAGACCATCGAGGACGTTGTCGATGCACTGAGTCAGTTCATCAGCCATGTCCGTGCCAGCCACCCAGAGGCAGACAGCCGCCCCATGGTCATCGGTAACTGCCAGGCTGGCTGGCAGCTGATGATGGCCGCGGCTCTCGCTCCGGAGGATGTCGGCCCGATACTGATTGCCGGTACTCCCCTGTCCTACTGGGCCGGACACCGAGGCGGCTCGCCGATGCGGTATACCGCCGGTCTGACCGGTGGCAGCTGGATCACTACCTGGCTGGGCGACCTCGGAGGCGGATTGTTTGATGGCGCCTGGCTGGTCTCCAATTTCGAAAGCCTTAACCCGGCCAATACATGGTGGCAAAAGCAGTATGCCCTTTACGCCCGGGTGGATACGGAAGTGCCCCGATATCTGAATTTCGAGCGCTGGTGGGGTGGCCATGTCTTCAGTACCCGAGAAGAGATGGAATACATCGTTGACAACCTTTTCATGGGCAACCGTCTGACCGATAACCGCATCACCTTTCGGGACGGGCGCACCGTGGATCTGAGACATGTGCGCTCCCCGGTCATCGTCTTCTGCTCCGAGGGAGACGATATCACCCCACCCCCGCAGGCACTGGGCTGGCTGACGGACCTGTACAGTGATGAGGATGCCCTGCGGGACAATGATCAGACAGTACTGTACTGCGTACATGATCACACCGGGCATTTGGGCATCTTCGTCTCCGGCGACGTGTCACGTCGCCAGCATACCGAATTCACCAGCAACGTGGACTTCATCGATGTTCTGCCCCCCGGGCTGTATGAAGCCAGCGTGCAGGACAGCGCCCCCGACACGGCCAACCCTCAATGGGTGGAAGGAACCACCCTGTTCACCACGGCTCCGAGAACCTTCGATGAACTGAGCGCCCGTATTGATCACAGGGAGGAGGATGATCGCCGCTTTGCGACGGTCGACGGCCTGTCACGACTGACTCATCAGGCCTATACGGTCTGGGCCCAGCCCTACTGGCGCGCCATGGTTACCCCACCCGTGACTGATGCCCTTCGTCAATGCCACCCGCTGAGGCTGGGCTTTACCGCCTGCTCGGATCATCACCCTGCTGCGCCACTGATCAAGAGCGCCGCGGATCATGTGCGCACTGACCGGCATCCAGTGTCTTCCGACAACCTCTTTCTCGCCATGGAAACCGCCACCGCAGCACATATCGTCACGGCCCTCAATCAGTGGCGAGACCAGCGTGACAGGCTGCGCGAAGCAATGTTCATGGCCCTCTACGGCCAGCATTGGCTGCAACGACTGGTAGGAGTGGATCCCGACGCGTCACCGGTTCGCCCCCTGCCGGCCTGTGAACCGCCGCCGGATGAGTTTGTCCCGCTGCACGCCGGAGAAATTACGCAGCGGCTATATCACGTTGATCATCTTGATCTGGTCGTGCGCGCCATGCTGTACGTCTTCTCGGCCGCCCCGGCCATCGATGAGCGCCATTTCAACGCACTCAAGGCGCTGAATGCCGCTCACCCATCCGGTGGTGCCTCCCTGGCCGACCTGAAACAGCGAATACGATGTCAGGCACACCTGCTGACCGTCGTGCCGGATGAAGCCATTACGGCGCTGGCCAGGCCGCTGGTTCGGCTGTCAGCGGCGCAGCGCAAAAAGGATCTGGCCCACCTGACGACCATCCTGACCGCCGGCACGCCTCTTGATAAGCAGGAAAGTCACCGCCTTGAGCGCATCAGGCGACTTTTTACCGCCCCCTCTCGCACTGACGACCATTCCGCCACCACGGAGTCATCTCATGATTGACGGCCTGAACGATGCGCCACGCAGCGACCCTCAGTACCACTATGAACAACTGATTACGGCAGCGGGCCGTCATGTGCCGTTACGCTGCGCCGTGGCCCATCCCTGCGACGCAGCCTCCCTGTCGGGGGCGCTGGATGCCTTCGAGCAACAGCTCATTCACCCGATACTGGTTGGGCCCCGGGCACGCATTAATGCCGCCGCTCAGACACTGGGCCGCTCAACCGATGGGCTTCAGATCATCGATGTGCCTCACAGCCACGCGGCCGCTCAAGAAGCCGTAGCCCTTGTTCGTGCCGGCGAGGCAGAGCTGTTGATGAAGGGCAGCCTGCATACCGATGAACTGATGCACGCGGTGATCGACAGGGAGACCGGTCTACGCAGCGAACGGCGCATCAGCCACGTCTTCATCATGGATGTTCCTCGCTATCCCAGACCACTGTTCATTACTGACGCGGCCATCAATATCGAACCCGATCTGCTGACGCGCGCGGACATCATTCAAAATGCCATTGATCTGCACCTGGGCCTGGGACTGGGCACACCGCGCGTCGCTATTTTATCAGCGCTTGAAACCATTACCCCCAAAATCCCGGGCACCATTGAAGCGGCGGCCCTGTGCAAGATGGCAGACAGAGGGCAGATTACCGGGGGCATGCTGGATGGCCCGCTCGCGCTGGACAACGCCATCAGCCCGGCAGCGGCGCGCATCAAGGGAATCGTCTCCCAGGTCGCCGGGCAGGCACAGATTCTGGTCGTCCCGACGCTGGAAGCCGGCAATATGCTGGCCAAGAACCTGACCTTTCTGTCAGGTGCCGATGCCGCCGGTATAGTGCTGGGCGCCAGAGTGCCGATCATCCTGACCAGTCGCGCCGACAGTCACAAGACACGGCTGGCCTCCTGCGCCACCGCCAGCCTGTATGCACACCACCTGCGGCAGACACAGCCGATAAGGAGCTGACATGGCAGAGCGTGATCTTCTGCTGGTCATCAATGCCGGATCATCCAGTCTCAAGGTCGAGGGATTTGATGCCAATGATTCGGCGCTGTCGACCTGCATACGAGGCACCTTTTCCGGGATTGGTACCGTTCACCCGCACCTGGTCATCAGTGATGGTGACGACAACACCCTGATTGATGTGTTGCCCATGGCCCACCAGAGCCTGGACGCAGACCAGGCCCAGACGCTGCTGGCCGATCAACTGACACCGCTCCTGCCCGGCCGGGTAGTGGCGGTCGGGCACCGCATTGTTCACGGGGGGCCCTCGTTTGACAGGCCGGTCATACTGGATACCCATGTACTCGAACAGCTTGCCGCTCTCACTCCGCTGGCCCCCCTGCATCAGCCGGCCAATCTTGCCCCGGTTCGCTCGATCCTGCGCCGGCGACCCGACCTGCCCCAGATAGGCTGTTTCGACACCGCCTTTCATCATGATCATGAGCCCATGGTAGAGCGGCTGCCCATTCCGGAAGCGCTGCACGAGGAAGGCGTGCGACGCTACGGGTTTCATGGTCTGTCCTACGAATACATTGCCGGTCAGCTCCCGACCGTCGCCCCGGAGATCGCACAGGGCCGTGTGGTGGTGGCCCATTTAGGCAATGGCTGCTCGCTGTGCGCCCTGCACAAGGGCAGGAGCATTGATTCCTCCATGGGCTTTACGGCGCTTGATGGTCTGCCAATGGGAAGCCGCCCCGGCCGACTCGATGCCGGCGTCCTGCTTTACCTGATGCAGCAAAAACGCCTGGGCCCGGAGGCCATGGAACAGCTGCTCTATCATGAGTGCGGCCTCCAGGCCCTTTCCGGCATCAGCAGTGATGTACAGGTGCTGTCCGCCAAATCCGATGCCCGCGCCGATTTCGCGCTGGCCTATCTGGCTCGCCGCGTAGCGATGGGAATCAGCGAGCTGGCTACGGCCCTGGGCGGGCTGGATGGCATCGTATTTACCGCCGGTATTGGTGAACACAGTGCCAGACTGCGCCGCCTCACCTGCACCTGGCTTGGCTGGTTGGGCATTGCCCTGGATGACACAGCCAATCAGCGCCACGCCTCCTGCATTTCAGCACTGCACAGCGAACGCCCCGTTCATGTTATCCCCACGGATGAGGCGCGCATGATTGCAGAACACGTTCGCACCTTCCTGTCCACGCCCCATTAAAAGGAACGCGCCATGACCACTGACCCACGCCCCCTGCCTGCCTCGCTCTCCCTTGAGGGCAAGCGCGGTCTGATCATCGGCATCGCCAATGACCGCTCCATTGCCTGGGGATGTGCCCGTGCCTGCCATCAGCTGGGCGCGGAGCTGGCCATTACCTACCTCGATGACCATGCGCTGCCCCATGTTGCCCCTCTGGCGGATCAGGTTGGCTGCGAGCTGCTGATGCCGCTGAATGTGCGTGATGAGCACCAGATGGAAACCCTGTTCGAGACACTCACCGACCGCTGGGGACGGCTCGATTTTGTCCTGCACTCGATTGCCTACGCCCCGGCCGAAGACCTCAAGGGCCGGCTGGTTGACTGCTCCCGCGAGGGGTTCAATGACGCCATGACGGTGTCATGTCATTCGTTTCTGGCCCTGTGCCGGCTCGCCGAACCGTTGATGACCGAGGGCGGTACGCTGTTCACCATGACGTACCACGGCAGCCAGAAGGTGGTGGAAGGCTATCACGTCATGGGGCCGGTCAAGGCGGCCCTTGAAGCGGCAACACGCTACATGGCGGCCGAACTCGGACCGAAGGGCATCCGTGTTCATGCCCTCTCGCCCGGCCCCATGAAAACCCGCGCAGCCTCCGGCCTGTCGCGCTTCGACGATCTACTTCAGAAGGCCCAGGAACGCAGTCCCTCAAGTTCACTGCCGGACGTGGATGATGTCGGCATGACCATGGCGTATCTGGCAACTGATGCCGCCCGCATGCTGACCGGTGATGCCCTGTATGTGGATGGCGGCGTGCATCTGATTTCCTGACCATGCAGGCCCTTTAAAAGGCGGGTACCATACGGAGCCCGCCCCGTTGATCACTTGCCGGGCCATTGTCGACCTACCGGGCCATACCGCCGCCATGCTGACGTTTCTTCATACTGCCGACTGGCACCTCGGCCAGAATTTTCACGGCCATGACCGCCATGCTGAACATCGCGCCTTTCTCGACTGGCTGCTTGATACCCTGAATCGCGAAGCCATCGACGCCCTGCTGATTGCCGGTGATATCTTTGATGTGGTCAATCCGTCGCTGGCCGCCCAGCGCCTGCTGTATGACTTCATCCTCAAGGCACATACGGCCCGGCCGGCCATGGATATCGTGATGATCGCCGGCAACCACGACAGCGGAGCCCGTATCGAGCTGCCCGGCCCGCTGCTGGAGCGGCTTAATACACATGCCATCGGCCAGCTGCACTATCTCGATGGCGCCATTGATACCGACAGGCTGTGCGTGCCGCTGACGGATGCCGCCGGCCGACAGGCAGCCTGGTGCGTGGCCATTCCCTTTCTGCGCCCGTCGGATGTATCCGGCCGCGGCTACTCCGATTATCAGGCAGGGGCTCGTGCCGTACATGATGACATCTTCGCTCGCGCCCTTGCCCGCCGCGCACCCGATGAGGCACTGATCGCCATGGGCCATGCTCACCTCAAGGGGGGCAGTATTTCAGAGCACTCCGAGCGCCCCATCGTAATCGGCGGCGAGGAGTCCCTGCCGGCCAGTCTGTTCCCTGAAGATATTGCCTACGTAGCCATGGGCCATCTGCACAAGCCCCAGCGCGTCGACCACCAGGATCGCATCCGCTACAGCGGCTCGCCCATTCCTCTGGATCTATCCGAACGCCACTACGCGCGCCAGGTATGCATCGGCAAACTGGATCAGGGTCACCTCGTACATCAACGCAGCATAGCCATTCCCGATCATACGCCCATGCGCCGGATCGGACCGGCCTCCCTGCCGGAGGTACTGGCCGAACTTGATGCGCTGGAGCAGGATACCGCTGCCTCACCGGGCTGGCTGGACGTGCAGGTCATGCTTGAAGGCCCCTGTCTGTCCCTGCGAGCAGATATCGATGCCCGGCTCACCGGCAAACCCTGGCGACTGGTCGCGATTCAGGTACATTACCCGCGCTCCGACAAGCAGGCGCCCCCCTCGCCACGTCTGGAAGACACCACCCCGGCCGCGCTGTTTGAAGCGACCTGGACCCACCATTATGGCAGCGCCCCCGATGCCACCGTGCTTGCCGACTTCCACGCACTGGCTCAGGCCGTTCACGACAGCGAGGACCCCGCATGAGGATTCAGCGCCTTGTGATTCATAATCTGGCTTCCCTGGCCGGCCCTCACACGATCGACTTTGATGCCGGTCCGCTGGCGAGCTGTGGCCTGTTTGCCATCACCGGTCCGACCGGTGCCGGCAAGAGCACCCTGCTGGACGCGCTGTGTCTGGCCCTGTACGGCACTACCCCCCGGCTGCGGCACGCCACCCAGCAAAGCGCCAAAACGCCGGATGTCGAGGGTGATAGTCTGGCCATGAATGACCCGCGCACCCTGCTGCGACGTGGTGCCAGTCAGGGGTTTGCCGAAGTCACCTTCATCGGTATCGATAATGCTGCCTATACCGCCCGCTGGAGCGTACGGCGCGCCAGGGACAAGGCCGGCGGGCGCCTTCAGGCCAGTGATCAGCAACTGGTACGGGTCAGCGATAACACCGTACTGAACCGGCACAAGCGGGAATTTCAGGCTGAAATTGCGGCCAGACTGGGCCTTGGGTTCGAACAGTTCACTCGCTCGGTACTACTGGCCCAGTCGGAGTTCAGTGCCTTTTTGAATGCCGATGACAACGCCCGCAGTGAACTGCTGGAAAAGCTGACGGATACCGATATTTACAGCCGGCTGTCACGGGAGGCCTATCAGCGGGAAAAAACGGCGCGCGACGCTCTGGACGCACTGACACAAAGCCAGGCTCATGCCCCGCCGGCCGATGACGAAACCCGCGAGGTGCTGGAACAACAGGAACAGGACACGCACCACCAGTGGCAGACCCTGAATGCGCGCCAACAACACCTGACAACACAGCGCCACTGGCTGGAGCACATGAACCAGCTCCAGACAGCGCACCAGGCAGCCAGCGCGCATTACCAGGGAGCAATGGACACCTACAAGGCACTGGAACCACAGCGCCAGTGGCGTGATCAACTGAAGGCAGCAGCCCCCTTGCGGGAAAATGCGCGAGCACTGACCCGCGAACACCAGGCCTGCCAGCGTGCTGCACGGGAACTGGCTGATGCCCGCCGCAAACGCCAGGCCGCTCGACACACGCGACGCCAGGCGGGCATTCTTCACCAGCAGGCACGGCGGCAACAACAGGAGGCCGCAGAACAGCGCGATGCCGCACGCCCCCACCTTGATCAGGCACGGACGCTATCGGAAGCCATTCGCCACGACCTGCGCCGCATGGCCACACTGGCCGAGCAGCATCGTGAAGGCAGTACGTGCCTTGAAGCCCTGCAGAGCCGTCGGGACAGGGTTGGTCAAACCTGCCAGGCCACCGCTGAGCAGATCGACGCCGTCATGGCTCGGCGGGCCGACATTACGGACCCCAGCCACTGGCGCCGGGCGCTTCAGGAGACTCGCCAGACCACATGGCAACAGCTCCAGTTCCACCAGGCAATGCTGTCGCATCTTGCATATTACCGGCAGGCCAAACGAGATCACGAGAGCAGCCGGCAGGCACTCGAGGATCACCGGCAGACAAGTAATGCGGCCGAGGCCGATTACCGAGCGGCAGAAGAGGCACTGGCCACTGCCGAGCAGGCACGCACCAGTGGGCTTGAACGTATTACCCGTCAGCGACAGGTGCGACTGGATGCGGTACTGACCCTGCGTCGCCAACTCACGCCGCACACGCCCTGCCCGGTCTGCGGCAGTGAAGAACACCCTTATCTCGTTTCACCTCCTGTTTCCCCGGAAGCCGCCCAGCTGGCGGCCATGGAAGCCGAAGAGCAGCGGCAGGAGCAAGAGTTTCACCAGAACTGGCAGGCCGCCACTGCTACCGCTCACGAGGCGAGGGTCCGGCGGGAGGTGCTTGAGCGTCAGTACACCGGCCTGGTGGCCACCCGGGACCAGACAGGACAGGCCCTCAATGAGGCCAGGGCGCGCCTGGACACCGAAGGGATCGAGGTGTCCGACGCCCCTGATATTCGCTGCACCGAACTGGAAGCCGAGTGCACGCGACTGAGCCGATGCCATGCTGACGCGGAACAGGCCCTGTCCACCTTTCTGGCGGATGAGGAAGCGCTCGTCCCACTACGCGAGCGCAAGGCGGACCTTGCCAGCGAACTGGCCGTTCTGGATAACCAGCATGAGACGCTGCGGCAGGAGCTGGCCCACCAGCAGAACGAACAGACAACGCTTGAGGCCGACCTGGCCCGGCAGAAGGCCCGCCTGCGCGAGCTGCTGGCCCCCTTCACTGACGTGGACGCGTGGCAGCAGCAGCTTGATCAGGCGTTTCACCAGGCGGCCCAAAGGGAAACAGAGTCTGCAGAGGCCTTGCGTCATCATGAGCAGGCTGGCATTCAGGCCACTGAACAGGCGTGGCATGCCCTCGCCACCCTGCGCCGAATACACGAACGTATCCATCAGCTCGAACAGTCGCAACAGGCGTGGCAGGCAGCCCATCCGCAGCTGTCCGGCCAGACGCTTCAGCAGCTGATGACGACCTCCAGCGAGGAACTCGCCACGCTCGAGGAAAACCTTCAACAGGCATGGGAAGCCCTGACCCGGGCCGAGGCGGCGTCTGCTGCGGCCACGCATCACCGTGACCGGCACCTTGATACGTCCCCTCTGGCGGACACTGCCTCACTTCCCGTCAATGACGATCACGCGCTGACTACCACCCTTGACGCTCAGGAAGCGCAGCTTGACGAGACGCTTGCGGCACTGACGCCTGAGCTGTCACTGGCACTTGACGCCCGCGATGATGCCATGGCACAGCGGCGCGAGGACGATCAGCGGCGCCAGACCTGGCGCGACCTTGCAGAACGCATTCATGCTGCCCGTGCCGAGCATCAGCGCTGGGGACAGATCAGTCAGCTGATCGGGTCCGCCGATGGCAAGGCATTTCGACGCATTGCCCAGGGCTATAATCTTGATCGTCTGGTCGAGCAGGCCAACCTCCATCTTCATCAGCTGGCCCGGCGCTATCGCCTGATACGAGGCGGCAGCCCGTTGGGTCTTCTGGTCATCGACCAGGACATGGGGGATGAACAGCGCTCGGTGCACTCACTGTCAGGGGGTGAAGGATTTCTGATCTCGCTGGCCCTGGCACTTGGGCTTGCCTCGATGGCCTCGGATCAGCTGGCTATTGATACCCTGTTCATCGATGAAGGATTTGGCAGTCTGGATGCCCAGTCCCTGCACATGGCCATGGATGCCCTGGATGCGCTTCAGGCGCAGGGGCGCCAGGTCGGGGTAATTTCTCATGTGCGGGATATGATAGAGCGCATTCCGGTACAGGTTCGACTGACACCACAGGGCGGCGGCATCAGTACCCTGGGCATCAGCGTTCAGGGTGCCCCCCTGTAAAAGGATGACGCTTCGATGCGGCATGAAAAAAGCGCCCGAAGGCGCTTTTTTCGTCAATGCATCAAAACAGGGTCGCGCCTACAGGCTCCACCAGGCTGTCAGCCCCAACAGTACCAGCAGCAGCACATAGAGGCCCACCCGCGGCAGAGGCTTGAATTCCAGTGGCGAAATATTCACCAGAGCCAGACGCGTGTGCTTGATCAGAAACCAGATCACGCCCAGTACAACCAGCATGACAATGAACAGGCTGAAATTGACGCCGATGAAAACCGACTGCCAGGCAGGCATACCCGCAGCAGCATGCGGACCGTAACTGGCAAACAGGGCCCCACCCAGAGAGAACAGTCCGACGTCAAAGGTTGTACCCAATAGACGGGAAGCAATGACGCGGAGGGATTTGGTCAGCGGATTATCCTTCATGAAATCCCGCGCCCAGAAGGCCAGAATACCGAAGAACAAGGCCACCAGCCCCATGGCATTCCAGTAGGTCGCCAGCGGTGGTTGCGCTCCATCGGCATGCCCGGACGGGTCCGGCAACGGTAGATGCGACTGCATCAGCCACTGAACCAGTGCACCGATCACGATCCACAGAAATACTGTAAAGATTACTTCACCCAAACTGCGTTTTGTCATCATGGTCTGCCCTTGTCGTGATCACCCGCACCAGCGGATGAGGGACGGCGAAATACGCCGCTGGCGACAGCGATGGTGTCGCCCTGTGAATCGATAATATCGGCCTGAGTGAAAAAGACACGCTGACCGCCTCCACTGACCCGGCCCCGGGCGAGCAGCGTTTCCCCCTGCTGCGCCGGAGCATGGTACTGGATGTTCAGTGACAGTGTCACCGATGCCGGCCGGATTCCCCCGGAACCGAACAACCCGGCATAGCCACTGACGGCATCCAGCAAAGATGCAAGCATGCCACCATGGCCAAAACCCTGCAGGTTGCAATGATGCGCGGCCACCTTCAGACGTATCTCACACCCTGTTTCATCAAAGCGAACAACCGTCGCCCCCAGATGACTCAGATAAGGGGTTTGAAGCTGTGCGGGGATGCCTGACGTACTCATGAAGTGCTACCTGCCGCCACCAGATGAAGAAAGGCCACGTCATCAAGGTTCAACAGGGTCTCAACCTCTCCGAACCCGCCATCGGGCAGTAGCGCCATGCGGGTCACATCCCCACTTTGCTGATTGCCGATCAGAACATGCCCCCCATCGGGAGTAACGGTAAAGTGACGCGGAAGCTGGCCGCCGGTGGACGTGGAGCCACGCCAGGTCAGAATCCCCTCCTGATCGATATCCAGTGACACCAGCTCATCAAACTGACCGCGATTGGTCACATAAAGGCTTCGACCATCATGGCCAAACTGCAGCTCCCCTGCTCCATGTTCTCGATCATCATTGGTCGAGGTCAGCGACGCCACCTGATACTGCACCAGCGTTGTTCCGTCATGACGATAGCCCACGATGCTGCCATCCAGCTCTCCGACCAGATAGGCCCAGTGGCCCTCGGGATGAAACTTCAAATGACGTGGGCCGCTTCCGGGAGGCGCGATAATGTCCTGACGCTCTCCCAGCGGCTCATTGTCGTCACCTGTCAACGCAAATTGATAAATGCGGTCATTGCCCAGATCACAGGCAAACACAAACTGGCCGTCCGGGCTGCACGTGCAGGAGTGAAGATGAGCCTTTTCCTGGCGCGTAGCGTGAACACGTGACCCGCCATCAAAGGCTATCTGCTGCACGGCCTCACCCAGAGACCCGTCGTCAAGCCGTGGAAACACGGCCAGAGACCCACTGCTGTAGCAGGACACCAGCACAAAGCGCTCATCGGGTGTCAGGGTGATATGACAGGGGTCTTCACCGCCAGCACTGACCCTGGACAACAGGGTGGCCTCACGGGAGGCCGGTGAAAACGAGAACGCAGATACCTGACCGATTCGGCCAGGGGTTTCATTCACGCAGTAAAGAAAGCGGGCCGCGTGATCCAGCACCATGAAGGATGGGTCATCAGCCTCGATCACGACCGGCTCAGCCGGCTGTCCGGCATCGGCCAGAGCGGTATAACAGTAGATGCCGCGGCTTCCTCGGCTGGTATAGGTACCTGCCAGCAATACATGTGTAGACATATGATCTTCCCGAATTGTCATTCCATCAGCGCCGTGATGCCAGCTTGTCGGCCTGACGTGTGGGTTCCGGCAGTTTATAGCGAGTCAGACACTTCATGACCCATTCCACGGCACTCTCAAGGCAAATGCGGTGGCCAGGTGAGATATAAAGTGGTTTGACGTTTTCCCGTGTTCTAAGCACGGCACCGATCGTTTCCTGATGATGCGTGAGCGGTACCCACTCACCTCTGGCAGACGGCACCTCATCATGAACGCCGCACAGCCGGGATTTACCAACTCCGATGGTCGGCCAGTCAAGCCATACCCCCAGATGTGTCGCGATACCCAGCCGTCTGGGATGCGCAATACCCATGCCATCCACCATGATCAAATCCGGGCGACCGGACAGGCAGTCAAGGGCTTCCAGCATGGCCGGCAGTTCCCGAAACGACAGCAACCCCGGAATATAGGGCATACGTGTCGGACAGCGCACAACATGATGTTCAAGAATACGCAGCGACGGGTACTCCATCAGCACGACAGCTGCTCGGGTTATTTCACCCTGCTGCTCAAAGCCGGCATCAATGCCGGCAATGGTCTGGATGGAGGTGAACTCGTCCTTGAGGCAAACGCTGTCTGCCAGCCGGCGCTGACAGGCTACGGCTTCCGAGGGGGCAAGATCCCAGCCGTGAAGCGGCTGGTCGCGGGTAGCAAATGCGTGTGGCATGGCCTTGGTCCAGAACCATTGAAATGTGAATCATGAACGGCGCAGGCTACCGTTTCGAGGGACAATATCCCTAGAGCATAACGTAAATGCCTGCCCCTGCAAGGGAACCTGCCGCGCATAAAAAAGGCCCCACCCGAAGGTGGAGCCTTGATACATCGATCACGCCGGACGCTGGATCAGGAAGCGGCCTGACGGTCGTTGTCACGAGGACGACGACGCTCGGCGCGATCACCGCCGCCGCCATTGTCTTCGCTGATTTCCAGAGGACGGCCGCCAACCCGCGCGCGGGCCATCTTGGTCAGGATGGATGCCGGCAAGCCCTGAGGCAGCTCGACAACACTGTGAGACTGGCGAATATCGATACGGCCGATACGGGCACCTTCAATACCACCTTCATTGGCCAGTGCACCAACCAGCTGACCTGGCTTGATACCGTCCTTGTGACCGACCGATACGCGATAACGCGTCATGCCTTCACTGGAGCGCTGTGCACCGCCACCGTCACGACGACGTGCGGGCTTGCCATCACGGCCGGAATCGCGGCTGTTGCGCTCGGAGCGCGCCGGACGTGCGGACGGTTTTGGCAGAGACTGAATGCGCGGCTCATCGGCACGGGCCAGTGATGCCATGGCACATGCCAGTTCGACCGGATCATATCCCTGCTCGACCAGCGCTTCGATCAAAGCACGCTGGTGATCGGCGCCCTTGTCGAGAATGGCTTCGGCACGCAGCTTGAACCGCTCATCGCGATGGGCACGGATCGTGGACTCATTCGGCAGCTCCATGATCGCGATGCTTTGACCGGTAGCACGCTCGAGCACCTGGACCTTGCGTGCTTCACGGTTACCGGCAAAGCTGATGGCTGTACCTGTACGCCCTGCACGGCCGGTGCGGCCGATCCGGTGGATGTAGGATTCGGTGTCATGGGGCAGATCGTAGTTGAAGACGTGCGTAATACGCGGCACGTCGAGACCACGAGCGGCTACATCGGTTGCTACCAGAACGTCTACCTTGCCACGCTTCAGGCGCAGTACGGTACGCTCACGCAGGCTCTGATCCAGATCACCGGACAGGGCAGCAGCAGACACGCCGCGAGCCAGCAGCTGCTCTACCAGTGTGGTACAGGCCGCACGAGTACGAACAAACACGATGGCGGCATCCACCGGCTCGACTTCAAGAATGCGCGACAGCGCTTCAAGCTTGGCCGGACCATCGATGCGGCAAAGACGCTGCTCGATCGTGGTTGTCGCCGCCTTGGCTTCAATCTGTACCTTGACCGGGTCAACCAGATATCGGTTGACGATCTTTTCGATTTCGTACGGAAGCGTGGCGGAGAAGAACACGCGCTGAGCTTCCTTCGGTGTATCACGCACAACGCGCTCTACGTCGTCGATAAAGCCCATGCGCAGCATTTCGTCGGCTTCATCAAGTACCAGCGCAGACAGGCCGGTCAGGCTCAGGGAGCCACGATCAAGGTGATCGATGACACGGCCCGGCGTGCCCACGATGACCTGGGCGCCATTACGCAGACCGCGCAACTGATCACGATAATCCTGACCACCACACAGTGCCTGTACATTAAGGCCGTCGATGCTCTGACCATACAGGGTAAAATTGGCCGCTACCTGCTGAGCAAGTTCACGGGTAGGTGCCAGTACCAGCACCTGCGGCTCACGCCGATTGATATCCAGTCGAGTCAACAGCGGCAGCGCGAATGCTGCCGTTTTGCCAGTACCGGTCTGTGCCTGGCCCAGTACGTCACGACCTTCAAGTACGGAAGGAATCGTCTGTGACTGAATGGGAGAAGGCTGCTCGTAACCAAGTTTTTCGAGCGATTCAAGAACGGCAGGCAATAACGCCATGTCGCTGAAAGTCAGCGAGGCATTGGAAGTCGAGGTCATTTCACACCTTTTGAGCCGACGCGGCAGTCGGCAAGAATTTTATAGTGGCTCAGCCGGGCAGATTATGCCCAGAAGAACCCGGGTCGCACGAATGCAGCAAGGGGGTACCTTGCGTTACACGCAACGTGTCGCGACCAACAGCGCTGGCAACCTGCCGAACGCATTTCCATCTATGCGGGATAGCGCAAGAGCGCATTTGCCGTCGGAGAAACGTCCCCGAGCGCAAACAGTATCGGATGGGGGCGAATCAACAATGATGGTAGGGTCTTACTACACATGCGAGGAGGGCGTACCTTACCACAGGAGCTGTTAGTTGACTACCTTTTGTTCATTGACAAGTCTGGCCAGGTGCGTTGCAGGCAGCACTGGGGCATTATGCCCGCTTTCACCATGGAGAAACTCATGAGCGTCATTTGGGTCGATGCCGACGCCTGCCCGCGGGCCATGCGGGATATCATCATTCGCGGCGCAGAGCGCAGCGGCATTACTGCCACCTTTGTGGCCAACCATGCCCTTCCCCTGCCGCGTCTGGCACTGATCAGGATGATTACCGTGCCTGGCGGTGCCGATGCGGCCGATCAGCTGATCATCGAGCGCGCCGAGGCAGGCGATCTGGCCATTACATCCGATCTTCCGATGGCGCTTGAACTGATCGAAAAGGACGTTGAAGTATTGACTGCCCGGGGGGAATCCCTCACCAGCGACAATATTCGTGCTCGCCTCAATATTCGTGACTTCATGGAGACCATGCGAGGCAGTGGCGAAATGACCGGCGGCCCGTCCCGGCAAAATGCCCAGGACGTGCGTGAATTTGCCAACGCCTTTGATCGCGCGCTGACTCGGCGACGCTAGCGTGCTTTCGACATGATGCCTCGACCGGTCAGGTGCTCACGGCCATGAGGACGGTCCAGTGCCAGATCAGGCCCTCTGGGGACGATGCGATTGGGATTGATGGTCGGGTGGCTCATGTAATAGTGGCGCTGAATATGATCCATGCAGACGGTTTCCCTGATGCCTGGCCACTGGTAAAGCTCACGCAAATAACCGGACAGGTGCGGGTAGTCCTCGATACGCCGAATGTTGCACTTGAAGTGGCCGTGATACACCGCGTCAAAGCGAATCAGCGTGGTAAACAGGCGGATGTCGGCTTCGGTCAGGTATTCGCCTGTCAGGTAACGCTGCTGACCAAGACGGTCGTTCATCTCGTCGAGTGCTTCAAACAGGGTCGTCACGTGCTCTTCATACACTGACTGTTCAGTCGCAAAGCCCGCCTTGTAAACGCCGTTATTGATCGCGTGATACACACGTTCGTTGACGGCATCGATCTCGGCGCGGAGCACCTCGGGATAAAAGTCCAGCGTATTGCCGGTCAGCTCATCAAAGGCGCTGTTGAGCATGCGCAGGAGCTCGGCGGACTCATTGTTGACGATGTCGTGCGCCTGACTGTCCCATAGCACCGGCACTGTCACCCGGCCGGTATAGCGTGGGTCCGTCAGGGTATAGAGCTGGTGATGAAATGTGACGCCGTTGAGTGCATCACCGCTGCTGCCCTCCTCCTGATGGTAGGTCCAGCCATTACTCCCCATGATCGGACTGGTTACCGACACGCCTATCAGAGCCTCCAGCCCCTTCAGCGCGCGCAGTATCAACACGCGATGTGCCCACGGACAGGCCAGTGATACATACAGGTGATAGCGTTCGGCTTCAGCCAGCCTGTCTGCATCGCTACCCTGTGCGCCCACCCACTGTCGCAGCCGGGCCTGTTCCCGAATGAACTCACCCTTGTTGCCATCGGTGTCGTACCACTGGTCCTTCCACTGCCCTTCTACAAGTAATCCCATCGTGTGCCTCCCTGGCATCATGACTCGTTTTCATTGCTGTCCTGGCAATCGTTGCAGCCGGCCAGAGCCTTTTGCAACTCTTCAGCCAGAGCTCGGGTGGCTGGCCCGGCACTGTCCATATCCAGATAATAAAGTCGTACGGGCACCTCACGGATACCACCTGCCTTCAGCGGTAATGGCAGGATATCCGCAGGAGAGCGATCGTCATTCAGCCGCGTCTCGGATACCCAGCAGAATCCCAGCCCCCGAGACAACATATCCAGCGCCGTACTGACATGACTGACCGTCCAGCGCTGCTCCGCTTTCAACCATCCGGAATCCATCGCATTCTGACGAGCAGAATCACGCACCACGATCTGGCGGTGCTGGTGGAGGTCTCGCAGATCAAGCGCTCGATCAAGCTGATGGAGCGCATGCGCTGAGTGTGCAACCGCAATAAATCGGACAGTCACCAGCAACTCGCCCAGAAAGCCCGAGGGTTCCACGCCGCTGATCAACAGATCCACCTCACCGGCCTGCAGCATTTCGACACCACCTTTCAGGACGGTTTCGTGCAACTGGATGCGCGTATGGGGATACCGTACTGAAAAGCCGTCCAGAGCCTTTGACAGCGCATCCGTTGGAAAGATCTGGTCTACCGCGATGGATATCTCGGGCTCAAGCCCCTCGGCCAGGCTGCCGGCCACGTTCTCAAGGGCTTCAGCGCCTTCCAGCAATTGACGCGCACGCCTTAAAAGCAGCCCCCCGGCCTCACTCAGGCGTACCTGCCGTCCATCGACCACCAGCAGCTTTACGCCCAGCTGATCTTCAAGCTTGTGAACGGCATGATTGATCGTGGAAGGGCTCTTGTGAATTACATCAGCAGCCCGAGCGAACCCGCCATGGTCGGCAACGGCTGCCAGCATCTGCCACTGTGACAAGGTGATTTTTGACATCGAATTTCGGCCTGCTTCTGCACGGTTCCAGAAGTGATGGTAAGCGAACGAGAAGAAATACCATGACACAATTAAAACGAAACAACAAAGCAACAACAATTAACAATTAAAAACAAAATATATTTATCGTGATGTTTTACTCCAACATCATTTTATGTGCACTTATAACCCCGATTAAATTACGCAACAGTGCTGCATCACACCGTTATTAAACCAAATATATACAACATCTTTACCATAATGTTACAAACCCCGGATTACAGGTGTTTATTCCCTTTGGTAGCCCTTCAAGGCTGCAATCCCGCCTTCTAATCCGGCTTTTCACCCGCTGGCTGCTGGGATAAAGTAGCCCTGCCTTTTTATTTATATCTTCGTTCACCTTATATACAGGCCCTTGTTTCCATGCTGCGAATCATTAATTCGCTGCCCCGCACACACAAACTATTACTTTTACCGGCGATTACCGTGGTAACAGTGCTGGGCGCACATACAGTATTAAGTAATCCCGATTCACCGAACAAAACAATTATTTCAGATGTTCAGCCAATCACACTGGTTGAAGCCGATACCGGACGGCCGTTTAACGCTGTTAATGCCACCCCCCAGGTTCGTGCTGAACTGGCCCTTTCGATTCCGGCCACGCCGCCGACCGAACCGGCAATTGATACTAACGCTCTGGAACTGGCACGACTTCTGTCACAGCCTCTGGCTCAGGACAGCCCACAGATCGCAGAAAGCAGCTATTCAGAGCCCGTGGATCTGGCAGATGACGGTAATGACAGCACGCTTCTGGACAGCGAACTGGTCGCAAACGAGCAGTATGTTCCCGAGTGGCAAAGCTATACCATTCAGCCCGGTGACAGTTTTGCCGTCATGGCCGAGCGCAGTCTGGGCCTTGGGTACAGCGACGTACTCAAACTGCTCAGCGTATTGCCGGACAAGAAGGTACTGACACGCCTTCAGGTGGGCCACGATCTCTACTACAAGCTGGACCAGGAGGGTGACCTGATTGCCCTCAAGGTCATGACGGACGCACGGAAAGGTTACCTGCTGGAGCGTCACGATGCCGATCAGTCGTTTGAAATCTCGAATATCAAGCAGGCCACGCAATCCACACAGCGCCTGTTTGCCGGCACCGTGGAAGGCAGCTTCGGTGCTTCGGCCCTTTCTACAGGCCTGAGCAGCGGTGAAGTCGCGGAGCTGTCTCAGGCACTGGGCAAGAAGGTTGATTTTCGTCGTGATACCCGCCAGGGAGATCGCTTTCAGGTACTGGTCGAGTCAGACATGATCGATGGGCGGCCGCTGGCATCTCGCATTCTGGCAGCCCACTACGAGGGCAAGAAGACGGATCTATCGATTGTCCGCCATGATGAAGCCTTCTATACGCCGGACGGCAAAAGCCTTGATCCCTCGTTTGAACGCTATCCATTCAGCGGTCATCAGCGCATGAGTTCGCCCTTCAATCTGCGCCGTCACCATCCGGTCACCGGACGCATCAGCCCGCATTACGGTACCGATTTCGCCATGAAGGTTGGCACGCCGGTACGTTCTACCGGGGCGGGCCGTGTCACTCGCGTTGTACGGCACCCGCTGGCCGGGTTGTACGTCGTGATTACTCATGACAATGGCTACAAGACCCGGTACCTCCACTTGTCCCGCACGCTGGTCAAGGTCGGCCAACGGGTGAAGCTGGACCAGAAAATAGCCCTGTCCGGTAACAGCGGTCGCACAACGGGCCCCCACCTTCACTATGAAGTCATCGTCAATAATCATCGTGTGAACCCGATGCGCTTCAAGCTGCCGGGGGGAGTCAATCTGAAGGGGCAGGAACTGGCAGCGTTCAAGAAACGTACCAACTCACTGCTGGCCAAGCTGGATAATGCAGATAACTCTCGCGCCGTTGCCAGAACGCGGTCAGGCTCGGATGACAGCG
Organism: Larsenimonas rhizosphaerae; assembly: GCF_026240105.1. NCBI lineage: Bacteria > Pseudomonadati > Pseudomonadota > Gammaproteobacteria > Oceanospirillales > Halomonadaceae > Larsenimonas > Larsenimonas rhizosphaerae. Next base: position 417,167 of record NZ_JAPIVE010000001.1, on the reverse strand, counting down.
AAAGCTGATCTTCTGAAATGCAAAAAGCCCTCCAGCATGGAGGGCTTTTTTTTGCATGGCCGTTCGCTTGCAGCACTCCCGATTACGGTGACGTACTACCAGCACCAACAGCAGGAGTCAGAACATCAGGCACGGCAGGCCCTGAAATCAAACCCTCTTCATGATCCAGGTGCATGCTGTCTCCCTTGAACCCACCTCCCAGCGCCTGAATCAGCTTCACGGCCGTCTGTTGCTGCTGTGCACGAATATCGGCCAGCGTCTGCTCGGCATTCAACAGCTGCTGCTGAGTGCTCAGCACCTGCAGATAGCTGGTAAGCCCGGCATGGTATCGCTCGGAAGCCAGGTGATAGCCCTGCCGCGCCGAGGATTCAGCGTCACGGGCTGCCTTGACCTGAATGGCATACCCCGAGAGGGCATTGAGGGTATCTGCCACCTGATTGAGTGCCGCCAACAGGGTCTGATTATACTTGCCGACCGCCATGTCATAGTCGGCTTCGGTACTTTCCAGATTGGCGCGCAACTTGCCGCCCTCGAACACCGGCAGGGAAATGGCCGGGCTGACACTCCCGGCCTCCGCACCCTCACTGAACATGTAATTACCCAGATAGGACTTGAAGCCAATCATCGCAGACAGGTTGATATTGGGATAAAAACGCGTCTTGGTCGCCTTGACGTTTTTGGAGGCCGCTTCAACACGCCAGCGGGCCGCCACGATATCCGGACGGCGCCCGAGAAGTTCAGCCGGCAGTGAGGAAGGCAGTGCTACCGGCAACTCGATCAGTGGTGAGGGTTTTGGCAAATCCATTGCAGCATCAGGCCCCTTGCCAATCAACTCGGCCAGCGACAGTCTGGCGCTTTGCAGCTGCTGTTCCGCTCCTGCCAGTGATTGCTCGGCACTTGAAACGCTGGAACTGGCCTGCAGGCGTGGGGCCTCGTTCTGTAATCCACCCTGGGAAAGCTCCTGATTGATTCGCGCAATTCGACGTGTTCGCTCCAGATTTCGACGGGCAAGATCCTGGCGCGTATAGGCATCATTGAGCTTGATATAAGCCTGCGCCACGCTGGTGGATAACGACAGTAATCGGGCACGGTAATCGATGTTCTCGGCACGAGCCTGCCCCAGTGCTGCCTCCCAGGCTGCTCGATTGCCTCCCCAGAGGTCCACGTCATAACTGAAGTTCAGCATCACGCTGCGGTTTGTGCTGTAAAATCCGCCCTGCCCCATCGGGTCATCCACCTCGGAAACACGGCTTCGTGACATGCTGGCCGAGGCATCAAGTGTAGGATAACGTGCTGCTTCGGCAATTCCTGCCTGAGCATTGGCCTTGCGCAGACGAGCACGCGCCACCTCAAGGTCGGGGCTGTTATCCAGCGCCTGCTTGATCAGGGCATCCAGCGTCGGGTCGTCAAAGCGTTTCCACCACTGCCTGTCCGGCCAGGCCGCTGGCGACAAGGGTACGCTGGAAAAGGTTTTTTCAGCCTTGACCGTGTCGGGAGAGGTGATACTGCCCTGGGGCTCTATTCCGGCATATCCGGCACAACCGGAAAGTAATGCCATGGACAGAGCCATGATCGCCCAGGGGCCTGCGCAGGCAGAACCCTGCTTGTGGTAAAACGCATTGATCACCTTGTTCTCTCTCCAGATCACGGCTTGTTCGTAGGGAGCCATCATAGCGGATTCCCTGCATCACACGCCAATACAAAGCATGCTAGGTATTCACATGAAAGGCTTGAGCCATGTGTGGCTCTCGCTCTACATGGTGCCGTACCCTGGTGCAGGTGTTGTCAGAAAAACGAGCCAGGACACAAAAAAGCCCACCGACAGGTGGGCTTTCAGCAATACCGGCGCATATGCACCGCCATCACGGTTTTCGATTGGCAACTTCCTCGATCAATGCTTCCTTCTGGCTTTTGGGCTCTTCGATCAACTCTTTCTTGAGGTCACTGTACGTGCCTCTCAGGCTGTTGCAGGAAGAACAGAACACCTTGTCTTCAGGATTATGTATCTGTGACAGACGTACGCGATGGCTGCCACAGTCCGGACAGGGTGTTGGCATCCGCATTTCTTCTGAAAGATCGCTCATGGTGACCTCCTGGATCAGTGTATCGTATCTGCAATTATACGCAGTCTAACGCAAAACCGTGGCGGTCGACGACCGCCACGGTTTGCAGACATGCGCCATACAGGTTGAAACGATTATTTGAGGCGCTTGAGGGTCAGATCAGTATTGGAAGGAATCTTGGTGTAATCACGGCTCAGAATCTGCAGGTTGCCATTGCTCAGCGGCAACAGGTTATATACCGCAGTGCCGTCGCCACCGGTAAGCTGATACACGATCGGATACTGATTAGGGCCTACATCCTTCATGACCATGACCTGACCTTCGGTAACCATCGGGTCATTTTTCTTGGCATCGCCCTTGCCAAGATACTTGCTCTTCATGGTGAAGGTACCAGATACATCATTCTGGTTTTCAATCATCAGCCTGGTATCGATCCCTGAGCAGTCAGCACAAGGCAGTACGCCAGCGTAGTTCCCCTGAACCTGATCGTAGGGTGAATTCTCTTCCAGACCGCCACTTGCACAGCCTGCGAGCAGTGCAATACCCATTGCACCCGTAATACCTGCCAATTGCTTGCGTAACATACCCGAATCTCCTTTTCGTGGACTTGCACTATTACCATAGACCCCAATTGCCAAAGCCACAAAGCGGTATCGTACAAGACAGCCGGCAAGCGTCGTGTCAGGATGGCATTTTCCATTTCCCAGAGATGATGTGATGCGTTATCTGATGCTGGCAGCCGCCATGCTGATACCAGCCACGGTGCAGGCTGCCCCTCTTCTATCCCCCCAGGCCGCAGATCAGCGTCTGAGCCGTTTCGTGGACAGCAACGATCCGGCAATGCGTTACCGGCTGGACACCCTGACCGAAACACAGCTTGCGGTTACCGTCTGGTATGACGGCCACTACCGCTACTCCAATGAAGAAATTGCAGGCTACACGGATGGCCTTTGCTACTCATTACTGAGCCAGACCATCAAGTCCGGGCAGGTGCAGCCGAACAGCACACGGGAACTGACCTGTTCAGCACGCGCCACCGATACGCAACGCGAAAGTGCCGAAGGCCATTTTCTGGGACGCAGCACCAATGATCCCGAGACGGATCTGTTCCATTTCACCGCTGTGCCGTGAGCAGGTCACTGCTGCCGAACATACAGCTTCTCCGCGCAACATCTCCAGCATGGGTCACCAGTTCCGGAAAATGGCCATGCCCCGGGCTATGCACCGGGGCAGTCCTTCATGACGAAGAGCCAACAGCTCGATGCGCCTGCTGGCACAGAAGCTGCGGTAATAAAGAGGCAGCGCGACCGGCCGCCCCGACCTAACGCATCAATTCAGCCACGATTCGGCGCGCCGTCTCCGGCGCCTGGTTGTCCTGCTCAACGTGCATGTTCGACATGACACCTTCCTTCAGCAAACACAGTGTATCGCACCAGGTACTGCGCTGGGCCTCGGCAATGCCCATGTCAGACAGGTAATAATCAAGCAAGGCCCGAACCCGCCGCTTGTGCTGCGCGCAGCGTTGATGCACCTGATGCGCTGGATTGCTGAACTCACCAGCCGTATTCACGAAAAAACAGCCTCGGTATACCGGCAATTGCTGTTCATTGCCCTGCTGCCAGTCCTCAAGCGCATCGAACAGGCCATTGGCCAGCGCCAGCGGCGTATCAGCCACTGCCAGCCGGGTAGCCAACCACTCGACAAACCGGTTATCCCAGTAGTCGACCACATCCACGATCAACTGCTCCTTGCTCTGAAAGTGGGTATACAGGGTTTTCTTGGCAATACCGGAGGCACTGAGAATCTGATTGATTCCGACAGCATGTATTCCGTAGGGATAAAACTGGTCAAAGGCGGTTTCTATCAACTGTTCTCGTTTACTGCGTGTCATGAACATCCCTCGCTTGGTGGCCAACGCGGGCAGCAGAAGAGAGAGAATGACGTGAAAGTCACGTCATTCCGGGTTGCCTATCAGCATAGTGCGTTTTAACCATTGCGTGACCTGTCACGGCTTCCCTCAACGGGCCAGTAAGCTGATATACCCCATTTCCTGATGGCTTCATTTTGCTTTGGCTTTCGCTACCTGAATTACAATTCCCATGCCTTTCAAACATTTAAAATACTAAAAAATGCTTAAAAGCTAAAAAATGATGCTTAAAGCGGCATGGATTCAATGCCCGCAAGGCGCACAGAAGACTATAATACTCATCCTTAAATTCAGAAATTATAATAAAAAAGTATTGAAAACTATGCTTAAAAGGATTCATACATGGTCAGGCCAGCCCTCTACTTCATGATTTCGGCAGGAATGCTGTTAATCCTTGCTCCCATCCTGCTGTACAGCATTCAACTCTGGAAGGAACGCCGTATCGAAAGGATCAAAGGCTACAGTGAAAGGTTCAATCACTCCGCCGCACTGCGGCTTGAAAGAAAGGCTCAGGAAGAGCACAAGGCCTATGCCGATCACGTCAGTGAATGGCGTAAAACCGGCACCTCCTGATTGGCAAGGGCCCAGGCGATGCGCCTCAATGGCCTGCTGCTTCAAGGGTCAGAGTGCTTCAAGGGTCAGAGTAGTAGTGGATGGCGGTGAGCCGGCTTTTCTTACCTGAATCTGCTCCGGCTTGACACCATGGCGCGTCAGAAGCGCTTCAAGCATCTCGGCACGCTGATCAAGCAAAGCCTCACCGCCAGACTCATTTCCGGCAAGCCCCGGCCTGATGACGACCGACAACCGTGATCGCCTCGACAGCCCCTCGGCCCATCCCGCCAGCCGCCTGGCCTTTGCATCATTCAATGTGGCCTCATCATGGCCAAACCGGATGGAAAGTTTGGTGCCATTACGGGATAACGACGCCTCCTGAGCATGCCCGATCGCTGCATAGATAGATGCCGGCCCCTCGCCTGTACGCGCTCTCCGAGAAGCGGTTGATGGTGAATCAGCCTGGTCACTGTCCCCTCCCAACGCGGCCAGCGCATCAAATGGAGACGTCAGTACCTGAGACAACCCTTTCCGGATGGCCTGCCAGATAACGGCACTCACATCCACGGCGGCCTTGTCGGGTGTCAGGGTAAAGGGCACATTCAGTGACACAACACCATCGTCACCTTCCAGCAGCGCGATTGCTGTCTTGATCGGGAACGAAGGAGGCTTGCCGACCGGCTCGCCCAGCTCGAGCTTCCGCAACAGAATCGTGTTGTCCGAACGAATGGTCTTGCCGTTCAACTGGTAGTGCATGTCGGCACTGACCTGCCCCCGCTTGACCGCGTAGCCCCCAAAGGCCTTGATATAGGGCGCGAAGATTGATATCGGCATTCTGGCAATGTGCAGGTTCATGTTGCCGGACATCGGAGTATCGAAAAGAGCTACCTGCCCATCCAGGCGCAAAGGCGCCCGGCTATTGACCTGCCCCGTCATGGAAAAGGTCAGCGGCGCCTCCTCCTGGCTATCAACATCCGTGATCTGCCCCTCAAGATTGACCAGGTCAGCACTGAAGGTTTCCTTGAGGTGGTGGTCCCGCAATGCCACGGTCCCCTGATTCCACCCTACCTTGCTGACGGTAATATGCATGCCGGATGAAGATTCACCGGTAGATGACGCTCCTGAGGCAGTAGAGGGCCCGGAGGCATCCTGCTCTTCTGGAGATGACGAAGAAGGTGTCAGCTCGCTCAGCGTCGTGGTGCCATCCTCGGCGATAGTCATCATCAACCAGGGGTCATCGACAACAATGCTGCCGATGGCGAGCTGCCCGGCCTTTTGCTGATAACGTAACCTGTCCATCTTCATGCTGCCGACGCGAATCAGTGGCGTCTCCCGTGACGGTGGTGTCAGTGCCAGATCACTCACATCAGCACGACCACTGAGCACGATGCCTCCTGCATTACTGTCGCCGGTCCGCGCCCCATCCTCGAAGTGCACGGTAGATGAAAAGACCCCTGACGAGGGAAGCACGCCCATGACCGCACTGGCCCATCCACGTAATACGGTGACGGGCACACTATCGGCTTCAAGCCACAGTGAGGTTTGCCAGGGCAAAAATCCCATTTTGCCGTGCCCCTTGAAGACGCCACTCTTCCAGTCAGCCTTCCCACGCAGGGAGAAGGGGTGACGCGTCGTGGTATCAAGTCCATGTGCATCAAGCTGCATATGGGTCAACGCGGTTCGGCTACTCCCTTTGGCGGTCGGCGTCGTCCAGCCCAGTGTGCCCTGCTCAACCCTGAAGTCCTGCACTTCCAGCCCCTTGCCTCCCCCGCTGGAGCTATCGGAGAACAGACGAGCCACATTGAGGCCATCGGAAGTACTGATCAGCTCAAGGCCAGGCGATATCAAGGTCACCTGCTGAAGGATCCAGCGATTTTTCCAAAGCGACGACCAGGCCCCATTGATGGTGATTCGCCTGGCAGCCATGACCGGCAAGGCATCAGCCGTAGCCCCGGCCATGGAAAATCCTTTCAGGGTCAGCGTGGCCGTCAACGGATTGATGTCCAGAGAGGCCAGACTGACCTTGCGACCGGTACGCTGCTCAAGCGTTTCCACCAGACGATCTGCTGCCAGCCTCGTCCCCCCGATATAGCCCAGAGTACCAAGGCCCACCACACCTGCCAGCACGAGCCCGCCAATCCACCAGCGGCGGGCAGATGAGTGATGGGGAGATTCAGACGCATCGTGCATGCAATAATCCTGCGGCAGTCAATAAGGGGAATGAGGCAATGGCTACATACAGTATAAACACCGAATCTGCCTCAGGTGCTTAACCCGACGCCGCGTAAAATAACCTGTGTGACCGTATGCACTGCCAGCTCGAACTGATGGTCCGACAAGGGCGTATCGTTATTAATCAGCTCGATCTGATAATCGAAGTCGGCATAATGCTGGGTGGCCGACCACACCATGAACAACAGATGCGCAGGCGCTACCGGACTGATGCGCCCCTCCGCTACCCAGCTGGCTATCCGGGCTTCCTTCATGCGGGCCCAGCCGACCAGATGCTCTTCGAGCGCGTCTCCGAGTACCGGCGCACGATGCATGATCTCGCTGGCCCACACGCGAGAGCCTGCCGGCCGGGTACGTGAGCGATTCATCTTGGCACGAATATAGGTCGTCAGCACGACTCGTGGATCATCGTACAACTCGAAACACAGGGCATCCTGCTTCCACAGTTCAAGAAGACCGAACAGTACCTCACGGTAAAGCTGCTGCTTGGTGGAAAAGTAATAGTGCACGTTGGACCTGGGCAACGCTGCCGCCTGAGCAATGTCGCTCATGCGGGCCCCGGCATAGCCACGGTCGGCAAATACCTGCTCTGCGGCCAGAAGTATCTGCTCTATATTGCGTTCACGAATACTGCTCTTTTTCTGCACTTGCACGCCGGCTCTCTCCACAGGTCATCATGGCCCCGGCACCTATCCTGCCATCAAGTTACCAGCCTGTCTGTGCATGCACCGACACCAGTGAGTCTCGCGGCTCACGGCCGGCACCATGCAACTCATCCCAGGCATGATAGACACTCAAGTGCACCTGCCCTCCAAGCGCACTCAAAAGCTGCGTATCACGTAGCCGGTCCATGACCGGGCCCTTTACCTCGGCCAGATGAAAGGCAATACCGGCGTCCTTGAGGCGTGCGTTGATTTCCTCCAGGCTGTCCAGCGCCGAGGCATCAATCAGATTGATGGCCTGACAGGCCAGTACCAGATGCCGAAGCCCCGGAAAACGAACACACAATGTATCGATCGTTTCTTCCAGAAACCGGGCATTGGCAAAATAGAGGCTTTCATCGATGCGCAGGATCAACACCTCCTGATCCGTTTCGACCTCATCAAAGCGGTCGATGTTTCGAAAGTGTTCCGTGCCAGGAACACGCCCCAGGATGGCGCAGTGCGGACGGCTGGTGCGATACAGATACAACATCAATGACAGGGCTGCACCGGTTATCAGACCTGTCTCTACCCCCTGCCACAGGGTCATGAAAAAGGTAGCCAGCATCGCTGCCGCATCCCCGCGGGAATATCGCCATGCCCGCACCAGGGTAGCCCAGTCCAGCAGTGACATGACCGAGACAATAATGACCGCCGCCAGTACGGTCGTCGGCAAATGTGCTATCACCGGTGTCAGTGTCACGGACGCCAGCGCCACGCCTCCGGCGGCAAACAAGCCGGCAGCCGGTGTCGCCGCCCCGGCATCATGATTGACGGCCGAGCGCGACAGACTGCCCGCCACCGGAAAGCTTCCGCACACCGCTGCCCCCATATTGGCCATACCCAGCCCGACCAGCTCCTGGTTTGGATCAAGCCGCTCACGTCGTCTGGTGGCCAGTGCCTGGGCCACTGACATCGATTCGACAAATCCCACCACACTGATCAGCAGGGCAGACACGCCCAACTGCTGCCAGCGCCCGGACGACATGTCCGGCCAGACCAGCGATGGCAGGCCGGATGTCACACTGCCCACGACCTGAACCCCATCAGACGCCAGCCCGCCTCCCCAGGTAATGGCGGTCACAACGGCAATCGTCATGATGGGCACCATCCGCACTACAAAACGGGCCAGCCCCGGTGAGCATCCAAGACGTGACAGGCCATGGGCCAGATAGTGCTTGCCCAGCCACATGACCAGTGCCGCACTGATACCCAGCACAAGCGTCGGCAGGTTGACCGTATCGGGATGACTGATCAGCGCCATGAGGCGCCGGGCAAGCGACCCGTCGGCGTCCGGCAATCCCAGCAGCGAAGGCAACTGGCTGGAAGCGATGATCAAGGCAGATGCGGAAATGAAGCCGGCAATGACCGGATGGCTCAAGAAGTTGGCCAGAAACCCAAGCCGGCACAGCCCCATGACCGTCAGGATAATACCGGACAGCGCCGCCAGGCTGATCACCACAGGCAGGTACGCATTACTGCCCGGCCCGGCTACCTGTGCGGCCGCCGTTGCCGTCATGAGAGATACCACCGCCATCGGGCCAACGGAAAGCGTTGTACTGGACCCGAACAGGGTATACACCACCAATGGCAGCAGCGAGGCATACAACCCGATGACGGCAGGCACGCCAGCCAGCAGTGCGTAGGCCAGCGCCTGAGGAATCAGCATCAGCGTCACGATCAACGCCGCCAGTGTATCGTGCCCCAGGGTATGGACACGGTAGCGAGGCAGCCAGCTGGCAATGGGAAACAGCTGGCGCCCCCATTGGCGGATCGCCTGTCCATCAATTCTCATTTCATGCTCCCACATCGCGCTTAAGCATCAAGGATATAAGAATAGCACTTAAAACCATATGCCTGAGCCCAGCGTGACGCCATTGGCGAGTATGGATGGCCTCGTACTATGGTCGACCCAGGTAGTCAGGATGCAAAAATAACTGTATAAAAAAACAGTATCCGTTTCGTTAACCCACCATGGTTTCCTGTCATGCAACGTTGCGCCGCCCTCACTCCTGTCCCGCCTTCCCTGACCTGTCCGAAAGTGACCTTTCACGTCCGTGCCGGTATCTCCGGCTTTCCCAGCCCCGCTCAGGATTACGTCACCGAACGGCTGGACCTGAACGACTATCTGGTGCAGCACCCCTCATCGACCTTTCTGGTCACGGTAGAAGGCGATTCCATGACCGATGCCCGGGTTCAACCAGGCGATCTGCTGATCATTGACCGCGCCCTGTCCCCTCGACACGGACAAATGGTCGTGGCCGTGGTGGATGGCGAAATGATGGTCAAGACCCTGAAGCATCAGGGGAAGCGCCCTGGGCTTTACAGCGCGAACCCGGCTTATGCCCCCATTCCACTGGCCGACCGTGATATCCAGATCTGGGGCGTGGTCACCTTTGTGATTCACCGGGCCGGCTGACCATGGCAGGCCCTTTCGCTTTAGTGGATTGCAACAATTTCTACGCCAGCTGCGAGCGCGTCTTTGATCCAGCCCTGTACGGCCGCCCCATCGGCGTATTGTCAAACAACGATGGCTGCATCATTGCTCGCTCCGAAGAGCTCAAGCAGCTGGGGGTGCCGATGGGCATGCCTGCCCACCTGATAGACCCGGCCCTCGCACGACGAGTAGTGCTGCGGTCATCCAACTATGAGCTTTATGGTGACATGAGCGCACGGGTCATGGACGTGCTGTATCAGAGCCGGGCACGGGTCATCCCCTACTCGATTGATGAGGCATGGCTTGACTTGAGTGGTCTGCCGGCCGACGACCTGATACCGGATGCTCACCGCCTTCGCCACCGGATTCACCGTTATACCGGCATTCCGGTGTCCATCGGTGTCGCACCCACGTTTACGCTCGCCAAACTGGCCAGTCGGCTGGCCAAGCACCGGGGTGATCACGTGCATCAACTGGGAGACATGACGGACCCCAGCACTCGTCAGGTCCTGGCCACGACCCCCATCGAGAACATCTGGGGCATTGGTGCCCGCCTGGCGGCCAGGCTAACGCTGATGGGTATTCACAGTGCGCTGGATCTGGCCTGCAGCCCGCCTCAGCACATTCGCCGACATTTCAGCGTAGTGCTTGAGCGCACCGCCAGAGAACTGGGTGGACGTGCCTGCCTCGACACCACCACCGGACCCGAAGGGGAAAAACACCACTTGATGACGTCCCGCAGCCTGGGGCAGGCAACCGGGCATTACCCTTCGCTGGAACAGGCCCTGCGCCAGCACACCAACAGGGGTGCCGAAAAACTGCGAGAGCAGAAAAGCCTGGCACGTGCCGTCATGGTAACGCTATCGACCGCGCGTCATGCGCGGCAGACGGCCCCCACTCATCAGGGCCGACTGATCATGGAACTCGGCTACCCCACCGACAGTACGCGACTACTGGTAAAGGCAGCCCTTGACGGGCTGGCGCGACTGTATCGCCGTGGGCACCGATATCAGAAATGCGGTGTCATGCTGATGGATCTGCAGCCATGTCAGAACAGGCAGCTGCACTTTCCGGATGACACTACCCGGGAGGCAGAGCGGGATGAGGCATTGATGACCACACTGGACGAGGCCAATCAACGCTTCGGACAACACACCATCACCGTTGGCTACGTGCGCCAGAACGATGCCTGGCAGCTACGATGCCGGTATCGCTCGAAGCGCTGCACGACACGCTGGGAAGAGCTGGCGACCGTCCGTCTGGTCTGAGCGGCAAGAGAAAGGCTTAACGCGACGACTCATCCTTGTCGTCGTCGCCACGCTGACGCCACACATCCCAGCCGATACCCACGGCAATCCCCACGCCGACACCTATCAGCATGTTATTGGTTGCAAGCCAGGCAATGCCACCAACAGGAATGCCCAGCAGGGCCCCGGGGAAGTTCTTGATCATCTCGAATATCCGTTTACAAGGAAAAGGTCGACCGACAGGCCAGCGACATGATGGCCTGTCACACGTACCGGGTCAAAGCAGGTCAGCACGGCGGGCATCACTCGATTTCGTTGACCCAGCGGCGCAGCATTCGACGATGCCGGCGCTTGCTGGACTGCGGTGTATAGTTGGTCGCCGGGATCAGGCGTATCAACCCGCTGTCATCATCCACCGAAATGTTGAAACGCCGCGAGGCCCCGATGGGCTTTGGATCCGGGCCAAAAAAACCGATAACGCGAATTTCGATGGCTTCCAGCGTTTCCTCCTCGAGAGAAGGCAGCCCGTTATCGTTGGTCGCCAGGTCATGTTGCAGGCAAATGCACTCGATAAAGGAGCGAAAGCTGCCCCCCTCCATGTATTCGGCAGTATCGAGCGGCCCCTGACGCGTCCACCGCCCGGACTGCCGCTCGGCCTGGGACAGTTCACGAAGGCGCTCGTCCTCGTTTCCGGCCTCATTGACCTCATCGGTAATATCCCGGCAATAGCTGTTTTTATTGGTGATCAGACAGGCTATCACCGTCTCCACAAAGACCGAGGACTGGCTCATGTTGCTGACCAGACAGCGCGAATCAAGATCTCGACCATGGCCGCGGTTGATGATGATCTGAGGCCGTCGCTGCATCCGGAAGTTATGCAATAAAAGCTGCAGGTACACCCCCCAGATAATCAGCATTCCCACGCTGGTGAGCGCGCTGAACACCGTTGCATTGGCCTGAATCCAGTCCCACAGGGAATACCAGAGATACATTGCATACTTCCTTTCATGCGTTAAAGCCTCGCGTCCTGCGAGGCCCAAACACGCAAGTCTAACAAAGGATGATCTGTTTCACCCTCTCTACGGCGCCCGCAGGATGACGTATCCTGACGCCACGAATCACCTTGCCACGACAGCGCGAACCCTATGAAAAATCGTAAACGTCTGGCCGGCGCCTGCCTGGTTATTGCCGCCTGCCTGTATATTGTGAGCATTAAATGGGCCGGCCTCTCTCCGGCCATGGCGTACCTGAATGCCTTCGCCGAAGCCGCCATGATCGGTGGTATTGCCGACTGGTTTGCCGTGACAGCCCTCTTCCGCCACCCGTTGGGCATTCCCATTCCTCACACGTCGATCATTGCCCGCAACAAGAGTCGCATTGGGCACAGCCTGTCGCGTTTCATCCGCAACAACTTTCTTTCCGGCGCCTATGTACATGCCAGCGTCGAGCGCGCGGACCTGGCCGGCAAATGGCTGCAATGGCTGCAGGCGCCGGCACATCGGGAGAAACTGGCTGATGGCCTGTGCCGCGCCATACGCTATGCCCTGCGCGCCGGACAGGATGACAGCGCTCGGCGCTTCATCGAGGCCACCCTGCTGCGCTACGCATCCCGGCTGGCCCCGGCCACGCTGATCGGCCGCGTGCTCGCAGCCCTCAAGGAGGATGGACAACACCAGGCCCTGCTCGATGACACCCTGACACGGCTGGCGCACTGGCTTGAAAGCCCCGTCCATCAACGCTGGCTCAAGCGCCAGCTGACTCAGGTCATCTTCCGCCTGATCAACCCCCGGTTTTTCGGCCGCGAGATCAGCCTCAACCGATTTGCCGGGTGGATTGCCAACGAACGGCTGATCGAACGTTTTTCACGCCTGCTTACCGAGGTAAGCCAGGACCCGGACCACCCGGTACGCCGACAACTCGATCAGACGCTGGACCACTTCATCGAGCGCACCCGCAACGACCCGGTCATGATCGCAAGGCTCGACCGCATTCGTGATGAACTCTTGAGCAATGCCCCCATGCAGCGTTATATCCAGCGCCTGTGGGGCAATGTACTGCTGCGCTGGGAAGCCGACCTTGACTCCTCCACATCACACACCAAAGCCAGCCTGCTTGATTTCATCGATCACTACGTCCAGGTGCTTGACCAGAACCCGGCAGCACGAGACTGGATCAATACCCAGGCCATTACCCTCATACCGCCTCTGGTGGCCAGCAATTCAGCACGCATCGATGCCTATATTCGCCACTACATCGATCAATTGAGCGCCAGGGATGTGGTAGAACAGATCGAGCACAACGTGGGCAATGACCTGCAGTACATTCGCATCAATGGCACACTGGTCGGCGGGCTGGTCGGGGTAGCCATTCATGCCCTGACCCAGTTGGCATTGCTTTTTTAGACATGACGCACATTAATGAAATATTTTTACAAACAATAATAAATGATGAACAATAGTAATTATCATCAACATCATGTGTAAGCCTCATGCACCGTGCTCGGTACTGTCTTCTGATGGCCTGTCTTCTGACAGGCCTTTTATTGTCATCGCTGGCCGCTCAGGCGGCGTCAGGGTATCCCCGCCATCTGACCGATCTGGCCGGCCGGCACGTCACGATTGATGCAAGGCCCCAACGCATCTTCCTGCTTCAACCCCGCCAGTTCTACGCACTGATGCTTGTCTCCGACCAGCCGACTCGGCATCTCGCAGGGTTTGGCGCGCCCCTGGCCCATTACGACCCAGGCATGGCCCGATGGCTGACCGCGACCTGGCCGATGCTTGATCACATACCCCATCTTGCCCGCAGCTCCTCGGCCCCGCTGAATGTCGAGCGCCTGCTGGCACTGCGCCCGGATCTGGTCATTCTCCCCTTGTCGCAGCAGGCCGATCTGGCTACTACCCAGGCCCTGAGCACCCTCAAACGACTTGGGATATCGGTGCTGTACCTTGATTTTCACACCCATCCGCTGAAGAACACCCCACGCTCGCTGAAGCTGCTCGGCCAGGCACTGAACCGTACCGAGGCGGCCTCGCGGGCCGTGGCCCTGATTGATCAGCACCAGAAACGCCTTGATGAAGCGCTCGCGACTGCGCGCACCCGGCCTTCCGTACTGCTGGCGATTGCGCCCGGACTCAAGGTGGCCTGCTGCCGAACCAATATCGGCACCGGGCTGGATCTTCTTCTGACCCGGGCAGGAGGACACAATGCCGTGTCCATGGCGCGTGAGGGCAGCCCGGTCATCAACAATGAATGGGTACTGTCCCATCCGCCAGATCACATTGTCGCCACTGCCGGACAATGGCCGGACGGCAGCACGGTACGTGCCGGCATCGGCGTCGACAGGGCCACCCTGCTCAAGGGACTCGGCCAGCTGGAAGAGTTGCCCGGCTGGAAAACGCTGAGCGCCGTCCACCGGGGCCACCTTCACGCCCTGTGGCACGGCTTCCACCAGGGTCCATTTGCCATGGTGGCCCTTGAGCAACTGGCTGTCTGGCTGCACCCGGAGGTCACCCGCGGTATTGATCCACGGGATACCTTCAGGCAATTGCTGGCCCTGGCAGGGCTTGACCTGCCCGAGCCTGCCACGTTTCAGGGTACGTCTGTGCCCACTCCCTGAACGCGCGTTTATCCATCACACGAGATTCCCATGGCCCGCCCTGCAACACGCCTTGTTTTTGTCGGTTTTTCATCCCTTTCCCTGCTGGCAGCCCACCTGCCGGCGCACGCTGATTCCCATACCGTAGTGGTCGAGTCACACCGCCTGTCTTCCATCGCACCGGAAAGCTACCGAGCCCGCACCAGCACCATTGCCTCAAAACGCCCGATGAGTTTCCTGGACGAAGCACGCACCGTCGAAACCATTACGCCTCAGCTGCTTCAGGACAGCAACGCCACTACCCTGACCGACGCCATGACCTTCTCTGCCGGTGTCACCCAGGGCAACACCATGGGCGGTACCGAAGACGGCTTTATCAAACGAGGCTTTGGCAGCAACAGCGATGGCTCCATCCTGATTGACGGCATCCGCCAGCCCCGTGGCACCTTTTCAATGGCCACCGTCGATCATGTGGAAGTACTCAAGGGCCCGGGTGCCCTGTTTCATGGCCAGCAGGATCCCGGAGGCGTGATCAATCTGGTCACCAAACGGCCTGAATACACCTGGCAGCGCAGTATCAGTGGCGATCTTTCCTCTTTCGGCGGTGGCAATGCCAGCATCGATGTCACCGGCCCGATTCAGGATACCGGGCTCGCCTTTCGTTTTATCGTGGATCACAGGGATGAAAATGACTGGCGCAGTTTTGGTACCCGCCGGCGAACAACCGTAGCGCCTTCTCTCCGCTGGGAGGGGGAGCACAATCGGGCGCAACTTTCCTATGAGTACCGGGATTATGACCTGACCCTGGATCGCGGCACGGTCATCACCAAAGGTACCCCTGCCGGCGTCCCGCGCAAACGCCGATTTGATGAATCATGGTCTCGTGTCTATGGCCATGATCAGGCCATCACCGGCTGGTGGGAACAGGATCTGGTGGACGACTGGAAGATGCGCCTGACCTATGGCTGGAACAGACGGCAGTACAGCGATGGTCAGCCGCGCGTTCTAGGCGTGGACGATACGACGGGAGCACTGACCCGCCGCGCCGATGCCAACAAGGGGTTTGATCGCCGGGTCATTTATACGTCACTGGACGTGACCGGAGACCTGTGGCTGGCCAATCAGCGCCATGAGATAGTGCTGGGCGCCGACCATGAGCGCCAGCGCGACTACCTGGCGGATGTCTACCGGGGCAGCGCCGTGACGGACAGCACGGTTTACAACGCCGGCAACCGTACGCTGACGCTTGATACCGATGACTATAATGCCGGTCGCAGCCACCGCCTTGACGAAATCAATACAACCGGGGTCTACGTCAATGATCGGTGGCATCTGGATGATCAGTGGATTCTGGCCCTGGGCGGCCGCTTCAGCCACTATGAGCAGTACGGTGGCCGAGGCCGCCCCTTCGTCGTCAGCACCGATACGCAGGATGATATTTTTCTGCCCTCGGCCAGCCTGCTTTACCGACTCAGTGACCGTACTTCAGCCTATGCAAGCTACAGCGAGGCCTTTGTACCCAATGGGGCCGACAGCGATACCGGCCAGTTGCTCGAGCCGGAACACAGCAGAGGCTACGAAATCGGCCTCAAGCATCTCTGGACGGATCAGCTGGCCGGCACGGTCGCGGTGTACCGCATTCGCAAGGATAATGTGGCCGTATCCGATAACGGCGTCACTCGCACCGTCGGTCAAGCCAGTGCTCAGGGCATCGAGCTGGGCCTGAACGGCGAATTTCTGCCGCGCTGGTCAGTCCTGGCCAACTATGCCTATACCGATACCGAGGTCATCAGGGATACTGAAGGCAACAAGGGCAACCGCCTGCCGAATGCCGCCCGCCATACGGCCACTGTCTATATGGCCCATGATCTCGCCCTCGCACCGCATCTCGGCCAATGGCGCGTCGGGGGCGGTGTACGCTACGTTGGCGCACGTGAGGGCGACAGCGACAACAGCTTTTCACTGGATGACTATACCGTGGCGGATGCATTCATCGGCTGGGACTCACGGCTGTGGGGGCAATCCACACATCTGCAGCTCAACGTGAAAAACCTGTTCGATAGCACCTATTACCCCTCCAGCGGTGGCAGCACACGTGTTGTTGTCGGTGACCCGCTGGAAATCACCCTGACCGGCAGGGTGAGCCTTTAACTCCGGACCGAAAAAGTACCATCAAGAAAGCCGGGCGGATGCCCGGCTTTCTTGACACGCACCGCAGTCGATTCGACTGCGTGACCGTCAGCCCTGGGCGGCGGCAGCACGCTGTTCCATGAAGTCATGAATGGCGCGATACACTGCCTCGGGGCACTCCTCGTGCATCAACAGCCGTCCATGCGGCAGGGTTACCGCGTCAACGTTCCCGGCCTCACCCAGTGCCTGCATGTTTTCCCCGGAGCGGGCCGGCATGTGCGGAGTACTGAGCATCAGCACCGGCACGTTCAGGCCTTCCACTGCTGCGCGTGCATCCTCGGCGTGGATAAAGGCGTCATAACAGCCTGTCACGAACCGGATGGAGCCGTGGCGTGCGCCGGCACTTTTCGGTACCTGACGCTTGCCGGCCATACGTGCCCTGTTCAGCCAGTCCTGCTGCTCGAACACGTGCTCGTTAACCATCTTGCGAATACACCAGGGCCGTATGTTCAGCCAGTAAAGCCCCTTGCCTACCGGAGAATCAAACACCTGCCGAAGCTGCTTGAACCAGGGCTTGTTGACGCCACGGGTCATGGTCGGCAATGGCCCGCGCCAGGTCGGCGCGACCAGCGCCAGCGCATCGCAGGCGTCGGGGTGGCGCTTCAGGTACAGCAATGCAAGCCCGGCACCGTGACCGGCAGCGACCACTAGCGCCGGTCGCTCGCTCAGATGCGTCAGCAGATCATCGAGAAAGCGCACCATCAACGCTGCATTCCCCTCATGAAACGGGCGTGCCCGATCGCCGAAGCCTGGCCAGTCTACCGATACGGTGCGGTAATGTTCGGCCAGCCGGGCCTGTAGCGGGGCCAGCTCATGCCGGGTGGAGACAGTGGAAATCGCCGGCAGAAGCAGTGCCAGCGGTCCTCGTCCCTGAGTGGTCATGTCGACGGTGATGGGAACACCGGCCCCGTGCCAGATAAAGGCGTCCTGTCGTGCAAAGTGGGCCATGCCACCTCCAGATGAATGAATCCCGTTGCGCTATTATATCCTGAAAGTGCTTGATAATGGCTTTCATTACCGGGAGCACCCTTCAAAAAAACAGGCCCCGAAGGGCCTGTTCCATGGTGATACGTCCTGGCATCCTGTCAGTTGGATACCTTCTCCAGCGCCTTGTTCAGCGTCTCGCTCGGACGCATGGCTTCACTGGCCAGCTTCTTGTCCAGATGGTAATAGCCCTTGAGGTCTACAGCCTTGCCCTGGGCACCATTGAGCTCACCGACAATGGTCTGCTCTTCGGCTTCAAGGGTGTCGGCCAGATCGGAAAACAGCGCTTTCAGCTCGCTGTCATCATTCTGCTCGGCCAACGCCCTGGCCCAGTACATGGCCAGATAGAAGTGGCTACCCCGGTTGTCCAGTTCACCGGTCTTGCGCTTGGGCGACTTGTCGTTATCGAGAAAATCGCTGTTGGCCTGGTCCAGCGCTGCGGCCAGGATGCTGGCCCGCTTGTTGTCAAAGGTCTTGCCCAGATGCTCAAGCGAGGCCGCCAGTGCCAGAAACTCACCGAGGGAATCCCAGCGCAGGTGATTTTCTTCCACCAGCTGTTGAACATGCTTGGGTGCAGAACCACCGGCACCGGTTTCAAACAGCCCGCCACCGTTCATCAGCGGAACGATCGACAGCATCTTGGCGCTGGTGCCAAGCTCCATGATCGGGAACAGATCCGTCAGATAATCACGCAGTACGTTACCGGTCACGGAAATGGTGTCTTCGCCCTTGCGAATCCGCTCCAGCGAGAACTTCATGGCCTCGACCGGCTCCAGAATACGGATGTCCAGACCGCTGGTATCGTGATCCTTCAGATAGCGTTCTACCTTGCTGATCACCTGCGCATCGTGAGCGCGGTTGGCATCCAGCCAGAAGATGGCCGGCGTGTCGCTGTCACGTGCCCGCGTAACGGCCAGTTTGACCCAATCCTGAATCGGAGCATCCTTGGCCTGGCACATGCGCCAGATATCGCCTTCCTCGACAGCGTGTTCGAACACGACGTCACCGGCACCGTTGGTGACCTTGACCGTGCCCGCCATCGGAATCTGGAAGGTCTTGTCGTGAGAGCCGTACTCTTCTGCCTTTTGTGCCATCAGCCCCACATTGGGTACGCTGCCCATGGTGGTCGGATCAAAGGCACCATGCTTGATGCAGTCCTCGATCACGGTCTGATAGATCGTGGCATAGCAGCGGTCCGGGATGACGGCCTTGGCATCATGCAGCTCGTCATCGGTGCCCCACATCTTGCCGGAATCACGAATCATCGCCGGCATGGAGGCATCAATGATCACATCACTGGGCACGTGCAGGTTGGTAATCCCCTTGTGGGAATTGACCATGGCCAGCGACGGACGCTCCTGATACAGCGCGTCGATATCGGCCTTGATGGCATTCTGACGATCTTCCGGCAGCGACTCGATGGAAGAATAAAGGTCACCAATGCCGTTGTTCGGGTTGAAGCCTGCCTTGTCAAGGTCATCAGCGTACTTCTCGAGTACCTGCTGATAGAACTCCTGCACCACCAGCCCAAACATGATCGGGTCGGACACCTTCATCATGGTGGCTTTCAGGTGCAACGAGAACAGTACGCCCTTCTGTTTTGCATCTTCGATTTCATCAGCCACGAACGCACGCAGACTTGCAGAACTCATGGCAGAGGCATCAACCACTTCACCATCAAGAACCTTGACGGAATCCTTGAGAACCCGGGTCTCGCCGTTTTTGCCAACAAGTTCGATGCGCAGGGCATCATCCCTGTCCATCGTGGCAGACTGCTCACTGCCGTAGAAGTCACCTTCGCTCATGTGGGCGACATGCGACTTCGAATCGCTGCTCCACGTGCCCATGCGGTGCGGGTACTTGCGAACGTAGTTCTTGACCGAGGTCGGAGCACGACGGTCGGAATTGCCTTCACGCAGTACCGGGTTGACCGCACTGCCCTTGACCCGATCGTAGCGCGCCTTGATGTCCTTCTCTTCATCGGAGGACGGGTCATCCGGATAATCAGGCAGATCAAAGCCCTGACCCTGCAGCTCCTTGATCGCGGTTTTAAGCTGCGGCATGGAAGCACTGATGTTGGGCAGCTTGATGATATTGGCTTCAGGCCGCTTGGCCAGCTCACCCAGCTCGGCCAGATGATCGCCCAACTGCTGATCGCTGGTCAGACGCTCCGGAAACAGACAGATAATGCGGCCGGCCAGAGAGATATCCCGCGTTTCGACTTCAATGCCTGCCGGGTCGGTAAAGGCATCGATGATCGGCAACAGCGAAAACGTCGCCAGTGCGGGCGCTTCATCTGTCAGCGTATAAATGATCTTTGGCGTATCGGACATATTGGCGTTGACCTCTTTTGTCACAGCAATTGACGTGAGTCTGGATATTCAAACCTACAGGCCGCCGAGGTAACAGCGATCGGCAGCCTGTCAACAATGCACTTGCCCGGCCGACGCGTAAAACATGCCGACCGATGAACCCCGGGAGTATATCATTCCTGCCTTTCACGCGCATGGCTTGGGGAAAAATCACTCACCGAATGCCTGCAACTGATCTTTCATGAGCCCTTTCGAAGGCGCCAAACGGCTAATGAAGTGTCTACAATCCTGCACACTTCCCATGTACGCAGGGCGCACGTCGCCCGGCAATCCTCTACCTACATCGGAATCTGCGTCGATGACAGCACGCGCCTCAACCCCATGAAGGAGCGAATCTGCCGTACATGCGGCAGGTGAAGCAACTGCTCGGCATGCAGCCGATTGAAGCTTTTGTAATCCCGGGTGCGCAACAATAAAAAGTAGTCGAATTCGCCGGTCACCACATGACATTCCATGCACCCGGTGACCTTCCCGACAGCCTGCTCGAATTCGGCAAACGAGGCGGTGGTGGAATGATCCAGCACGACACCGACGATGACGACCATACCGGCCCCCAGCTTCTCCTCGTCAAGCAAAGCCACCACCGAACGAATCAGACCGGCCCGCTTCAATCGCTCTACCCGCCGCAGGCAGGCGGGCGCGCTGAGATTGACGCGCTCTGCCAGCGCCACATTGGACAGGGAGGCATCGGCCTGAAGCAGGCGCAGCACCTGCTGGTCAATACGGTCCAGCGTTATCTCGTCACTCATGAGCAGGCCTTTTTTTATTGCGCAGATGATGTCTTTTATTTACTCATGCATCGCCAGGCACGGTTTGATTAAAACATTACGCATCAATTGATCCTGATAACGCAACCTCTTGCATATCCGAGATCGTTACACTGGTAATCGATGCAGCCCTTATTCATGCCAGCGCTCCGATACGCCAACAACAAGGAATCATGCCATGTCTCTTGAGGATTTCGACAAGTACCCACTGACGTTTGGCCCCAGCCCGATTCATCCGCTGAAGCGACTCAGCGAACACCTGGGCGGCAAGGTGGCGCTGTACGCCAAGCGGGAAGACTGCAACAGCGGCCTGGCCTTCGGAGGTAACAAGACACGCAAGCTTGAATACCTGATCCCGGAGGCAATCAGGGGCGGCTACGACACCCTGGTATCAATCGGGGGCATTCAGTCCAATCAGACCCGTCAGGTCGCCGCCGTCGCAGCACACCTGGGCATGAAGTGCGTGCTGGTACAGGAAAACTGGGTCAACCATGACAGCGAGATTTACGACAAGGTCGGCAACATCGAAATGTCCCGCATACTTGGCGCTGATGTGCGGCTCGATGATGCCGGCTTTGATATCGGCATTCGGCCCAGCTGGCAAAAGGCTATGGAAGAAGTCGAAGCGCGCGGGGGAAAACCGTTTCCCATACCGGCCGGTTGTTCAGAACACCCGCTGGGCGGGCTGGGATTTGCAGGCTTTGCCGAAGAGGTGCGTCAGCAGGAACAGGCGCTTGGCCTGACCTTTGACTATATCGTGGTGTGCGCTGTTACCGGCAGTACGCAGGCTGGCATGATTGCGGGCTTTGCTGCCGATGGCCGCGCCGACCGGGTCATCGGCATCGATGCCTCTGCCGCGCCGGAGAAAACACGCGCCCAGGTACTGCGCATTGCTCAAAAGACAGCTGAACTGGTGGCGCTGGGTCGTCCGATCACCGACGACGATGTGGTGCTTGATACCCGCTACGGCCATCCGGAATACGGCCTGCCCAACGAAGGTACACTGGAGGCCATACGGCTGTGTGCTCGACTGGAGGGCATGCTGACCGACCCGGTATATGAAGGCAAGTCGATGCATGGCATGATCGACATGGTCCGAAACGGTGAATTCCCGGAAGGCTCAAATATCCTGTATGTCCATCTGGGCGGCGTACCGGCATTGAGCGCCTACAGTGATCTGTTCAGCGCCGGATAACGTCCTGTCAACTGACACCATGATACACACAGGGCGGCCGGAAGGGCGCCCTGTAAAAACATGCCGCTGGCAGGTTCAGCGAACACCCACCTTGCGCTGCTTGTATTTGGTGCCGAAAAACACGATAAAAAACAGCAGGGTATCCTGCCTGTGACGGACAAGGCGTGTCATGAGTGCCGTCTGACGCCCTGCCTGCCAGGGGGTAGCCTGGCCCAGATCGGCCTGGCGACGTGCAGTACGGGCATTGTCACGAAACTCATGAAAGGCAGCTGACAATGCGGGGCCACCCCGCTTGGCAATGTTTTGTGCGCTGTTGACCAGTGCACGCGTCCAGTGCCTTGCCATGAAGGCATCGCTGTAAATGCCCCGTTCGCGCAGCAGCTTCTCCACTCGGCCCAGTCCGTATTCAAAATAGGTGAACTGTCTGGGATTATAACTGGTGGTCAGGGATTCAGACTGACCCACCATGTAGCGATAGACATCATCGTTGCAGATGACCCCCTGCTGAACGTGCACAAAGATGTCCAGGTTGAAGCGGAAGTCTTCTCCCAGCGCCACACCTTCTTCGAACTCGATGGCGTGCCGATGCAAAAGGTCGGCCCTGAACAACTTGTTGAAGACCGGGTTGAACAGACCTGCCTCATAAAGCATGGGAAAGTCACGATCAAAATCAAACCCGTGCTCCTCCAGCTCGGAGCGCCTGAGTATCTGGCCTGTCGATTCATCCATGGTTGCGTAATTGAACACCGCAACGTCTGCATCGGCGTCCATGGCCTTGTCGAGCACCTGAAGCAATGGCGCCGCTTCAAGGTAATCATCCGAATCACAAAAGGCGACATAGCGACCACGCGCAGCGCGAAGGCCCGCATTGCGGGCAGCCGACACCCCGCCGTTCGGCTGGTCCATGACCGTGACGTTATCACACTCTTTTTCAAAGCCACGACATGTGGCAAGACTGTCGTCCTTGGAACCATCATTGACCAGCAGAATTTGAACCCGATCAGCCGGCAAGGCCTGAAGGTGCTCAAACAGGGTCGGTAGCGAGCCGATGGCGTTATAGACGGGTACGACCACACTAAGGTCAGGCGTGAGAACAGATTCAGACGTCATAGACTAATCGCCAGGCGCGTTAAGGATAGAAAAATTTGACCAAGCTTAATCAACTGCAGACAAATGCGAAAGCAGTGCAAATGATATATGCCTGAAATCATCGTTCGAGCATATTTCACGACATTGTCGCAAAGGGGAAGACCACCTTGAGCACGTGGCCTTCGGCCGGGGTCACTGGTGGCTTTTTTCCTGCCATGTCTTGAGGTCTGAATCGCTCCAGTGCCCATAGGCCGCATTGGGCAGCATGATCCAGTCATGGCCGAAATGGTCGGCGCTGCGCTGAACCTGCTGATGATCCTGAGCTGGCGTGGTACCGGCAAAGCGGTCCGAAAAGTCATGCAGGGTATCACCCAGCTGCATGATGACAGTGTGATCCTTCAACACGCTGGCGCGGCGCTCTGCCTTCGGCGGCCCCAGAAGCAGGACATGATCCTCACTGGTCTGAGGCAGGCCAAGCCGGTCAAGCGTAGCTATCGTATCGGACTTGTTTTCGTCCGAGCGGTCGGAAATGTAATAAATGGACACACCGGCCCTGTCAGCCTTCTCAAGAAACGCCAGAGCGCCAGGAATCAATGTCGGCACGCCCTCTTTTTCCCAGTCGTGCCAGGTATCCCACGTGGTATAATCGTGACAGCGTTCCATGTCACGTACCAGCAGAGCCGAATTATCAAGTACGGTCTCGTCAAGGTCAGTGATGATAGCCAGATTGTCTGTATCAGGATGGGCGGCGAGTGCCTGATCCAGCCGCAGGGAAGCCAGTACATAGCTCTGACGCTGCAGGGCAGCCACTTCAGCAGACTGCTGATAGTGCAGCCCCATACGGTAGGCCATCGGTTCACAAAGCTGCGCGGCGACGGGGTCCTGCTTTTGGGCCATGGCCGCACCTGCCCCAAGACCCAGCACCGTGGCACACCCGATGACTCCGACGTAACGTGCAAGACTGACCGAGACCATATTGTCTTCTCCTGACATGATTGTTGTTGGTAGGGTCAGAAAAGCATAGCAGCATATGATCGCCCGGTTACGCGAACATTCTCAGTCGTCGGTATCGTCCGGATGGCCCTGTGCAGCAAACCCGCCCCCCTGATAGCGCAGCTCGGGAGCATCCACCGGCAGCACCGGTGTGGCATCCAGTGCCTGGGCACGCCAGGGGGCCGAACTGTCTTCCGGACGCCATCCCAGAAACGAGGCATGCCGGTTGTCCCACCAGCACTCATCGTTGTCGGACACGCCATAAATGACCGTATGAGCCAGAAAAGGCGCATCAAAGGCCTGCACCAGCAAGCGCATGAAATCCGCCACACTCATCCAGGTTGCCAGCATGCGCTGATCCCTGGGCTGCGGAAAACAGGAGCCAATGCGTACCGACAGGGTCTGCACTCCGAACTTGTCCCAGTACAGGCTGGCGAGGTCCTCACCGAAACACTTTGACAGGCCATACAGTGAATCCGGCCGATGCGGAACACGAGTATCAATCCGCTCGTGGCGCGTATAAAACCCGATGGTGTGATTGGAACTGGCAAAAACAATACGCGGCCTCCCTTCCTGCCGAGCGGCTTCATAGAGGTTGTAGGTGCCAACGATGTTGGACTGCAGGATACCCTGCCACGGCTTTTCAACCGAGACTCCTCCCAGGTGAAGAATGCCGTCACAGCCAGCAACCAGCGAACGAACGGCCTGCATATCCGCCAGGTCACAGGGCCTGCTTTCTTCATGGGCAGCCAGCTCATCAATATCCGACAGATCGGACAATCGCACCTGACGCGCAAGGTCCGACAACTGTGACCGAATCGCTTTTCCTACACCACCGGCGGCTCCGGTGACCAATAAACGCTCGAGCATGAGGCACTCCTCCTTGTGGTCTGTTTCAGGGGGTCGCAAAGCCGTAAAGCTCGGCAGGATTATCCACCAGAATTCTCTGTTGCTCCGCCGGAGAGGCCCAGCGCATCAAGACATCCAGCAGGTCGACGTCATCCGGGTAATGCGTACGAGGCACCCCGACATGAGGCCAGTTACTGCCCCATATCACCCGCTCGGGCGCATGGTGAATCATTCTTCTGGCAACCGCGCCGACATCCTCGAAGTCTGGCCCACCGGTCAGGCTGCTTTCATAAGGGGCACACAGTTTAAACCAGACATCACCGCGATCCATCAATCTGGCGAGGGCGTCAACCCGGGCATCATCTGCAGCTACCGGGTCCATGAACTTGCCCAGATGATCAATGATGAACGGGCCCTTGAGCTGTTCCAGTACCGGCAGGTAGGTCATGAGAGACTGCCCGTTGAACTGAATCATCAAATGCCAGCCGTAATCACGAACACGTGCCTCCACGGCGCGCGCCTGATCAATGCCGACAGCACCGCCGGGCAGCTGCATGATTCGAGCCCCACGCACGCCGGCATGATGCAGCGCCAACAGCTCTTTTTCGGGAGTATCCGGCCTGACCACTGCCACCCCTCTCGCCACCTCCGGGCCCAGGGACTCAAGCCCCTTGAGCAAGGCGGCATTGTTGGCCTGATACGCATTGGGCTGCGTCAGCACAACGCGCTCCAGACCAAGCCATCGTTGATAGGCCCGGTAATCTTCCGGCTCGGCCCAGGCCGGAATGGCCAGACCATCAGGTTCTGCCTCATGCCCCCTCGGATACAGGTGAATGTGGCAGTCAGTCGCGCCTGGCGGGGTGATCAACCGCGGAGCACGACCGTCGAGCGGCCTGAAATTATCAGGAACAGAGGTCATGCCGAGGCTCCTTGAAGAAAGCGATTCAAACCTGCTCGATCAATATCGATACCAAGGCCCGGGCCGTCAGGAATATTCATCCAGCCGGCATCAGGCAGCAGAGGCGATGTGACCATCGCCTGACGCAAGGGATTGGGGGTACAGTCGAATTCAAACCACAGGGGGCGAGGCTCGCGCCTGCGTGGAGACGGGGGAAGAGCCGCCAGAAACTGAAGCGCTGCCGCCATGCCGATCGAGGTGCCAAATACATGGGGCACCAGACGAATACCATGCAGATCCGCAAGCGCCACGATCCGCAGCGCTTCCGTCAGCCCGCCTGCCGCACAGACATCCGGCTGCAGAATATCCACGGCACCGGCCTTCAAGGCCTCCTGCATGGCAAAGGCGCCCTGCCAGGTTTCCCCGCCTGCCACAGGAATCGGCTGACCGGCGCGAACTGCCTGATAGGCCGACAATTGTTCCGGCACTACCGGCTCCTCGAACCAGTCGATGGAAAATATCGCCGCACGCTGGCCCAGCTCGATGGCTTCAAGAGCATCATAGCCATGGTTGGCATCGATCATCAGCCGGACGGAGGGGCCGATGGCCTCACGCACCGCGCGAATCAGTCGAAGGTCTTCCTCGACATCAAATCCGATCTTGATCTTGACACCGGAAAACCCCTCACGGGCATAACGCCCCATGTCGGCGCTGATGGAGGCAATGCGATCAAGACCGTCCGTCCGAAATCCTCCCGTGGCGTAGGCCGGCACGGACTCACGAAAGCGGCCACCGAGGAGCGTCGCGACCGATACACCCAGATGACGCCCCTTGATATCCCAAAGGGCAATATCGATCCCACTAAGGGCCGTCACGGCAAGCCCTCGCTGCCCCTGGTCACGCAGCAGATTGTAGAGCTCGGACCAGCAACAGGTCGTGTCCAGTGGGTTCATGCCTTCAAGCATCCGGCCATAAATGGTCACGATGGCGGCATTGGCACGGGCAGGACCAAGACACTCACCCCACCCGATGGTCCCATCATCACAGGTAATTTCTACCAGACAGGCCTGACGGCGCTCGAACCTCATACTGGCGCTCTCAAAAGCCCGCTCAAGGGGGGCATCCAGAACATGAGCCACTACCGATTTGATACGCATGTTATCTCCCGGACCGGTTTACTTGATCAATGCAGGAAGCGTCAGCGACACCGCCGGTATGTAGGTCACCAGCATCAGTACCGCAAACAGGGCCAGATAAAAGGGCCAGATGGTCCTGACGGCCTGCTCGATCCTGATCTTGCCGATCACACTACCGACAAACAGACATGAGCCGACCGGTGGCGTGCACAATCCCAGCCCCAGATTGATCATCAGGATAATGCCGAACTGAATGGGATCCATTCCAAACTGAGTCGCGACCGGCAGGAAGATGGGAGTACAGATCAGAATCAGAGCGGCCATGTCCATCACCATGCCCAAAGCCAGCAGCAGCATATTCAGCAGCAGAAACACGACCCAGGGACGATCTGAAATACTTAAAAGTGCTTCGCTCATCAGCGTCGGCACATCGTAAAGCGCCAGAAGCCACGAGAAGGCCGAGGCACAGGCCACCAGTATCATGACCATCGAGGTGGTGCGCACCGATTGAAACACCGCAGCCTTGAAGCCGGCCCAGGTCATCTGCCGGTAGATCAGAATCGTTACCAGCAGCGCATAGATCGCACCGAAAGCGCCTGATTCAGTCACGGTCAAAATACCGGAGAGCACGCCCCCCACGATGATGACGGCAGTAAGCAGCCCGGGCAGTGCGGCGACAAGGCTTATCGCCAGAGCCCTTATGCCGGGAAAGGGCTCACCGGCATACCCCCGCCTGACCGCGACAAGCCAGGCTGCAAAGCCAAGCACAACGCACATCAGGATCCCAGGCACCAGACCGGCAATAAAAAGCTGTGTTACCGAAATACCGCCACCCGCCGCCACGACATAGAGGATCATGTTGTGGCTGGGTGGAATAACCACACCTGCAACCGAAGACGTGACCGTTACGTTGACAGCGTAATCCGCGTCATAGCCCTTCTCTTTCATCACAGGAATCAAAATGGAGCCCAGCGCCGAGGTATCCGCCACCGCTGATCCGGAAATACCGCCAAACAGCATGGACGAACTGACATTGACCAGCCCCAGGCCGCCTCGCACGCGCCCTACGGCAGCAGACGCAAATCGCACCAGGCGGTCGGAGATTCCGCCGTGCAGCATCAGTTCGCCGGCAAAGATGAAAAAGGGAATGGCCAACAGTGAAAAGACCGACATGCCGGACAGCATCCGCTGAAAGGCAACAAACAGAGGAATACCTTCGTAGATGAAGGCGCTGACTGCCGCCAGTCCGACGGCAAAGGCAACCGGCGCACCAACGACCAGTCCGAGAATAAAGATGCCAAACAGAATGATAAGCCCCATGTCACTGCCCCTCCCGGGTACGATGGATCACGGCATCCACACACTGAGCCAGTGCGAACCAGGCCATCAGCACCCCACTCGCCACCAGCGGCGCCGCGCGCCAGCTTTCCGATAACCCGACCATCGGGATGGGCCGATCAAGGTTTCCCATGAACATGACACCGCCCTGCCAGGCCATCAGAAGACCGAACACAATGACAAAGGCATTCGCCACAACGCTGTTCACACACTGAGGCCAACCGCTCAAGCGATCCTTCAGAAAATCGATGCTCAGGTGGACCCGGTGATGGACACCGGCCGCAGCTCCCAGGGTGGTGATATACACCACACACACCAGCGCGGACTGCTCAACCCAGGTCGGCGTGTCATTAAGCACGTAGCGACCGAAAACCAGCCAGCCGAAGCTGCCGATCAGATACACCATCAACACACCGGACACGGCCATGCACAACCAGGCAGCGCCGTTCATGCATCGCTCATGCCCCAGGGACAGACGGGCCCTGCCCGCCACGCGTCGGGACTGCGTCAGATGAACACTGGCAGACATAAAGCCCCCCTGCCTTGATCAGGAAAAGTAGACATCCCTGCTATTACTGCGGAGACTGCGGAGACTGCGCGGTTTTGATCTCTTCGATCAACGATGCAAACTGCGGATACCTTTCAGTGAACTCGGTATAGATCGGTGCCATCCGGTTCTGAAAGGCTGCCTTGTCCTTGATCTCATTGACTTTGGAGCCAGCGGCAATGACTTTCTCACGACTTGTTTCGGACCGCTCGGCCCACAGCTTTCTCTGCAACGCGCCGGCATCAGTGGCCGCCTGCTGGACCACGTTCTGATCTTCTGGAGACATCGCGTCCCAAGTGGTTTTGGCAACGCACAGACACTCCGGCAATATCAGATGATCTGTGGTGGAGAAATACGGCGCAATTTCGTAGTGGTTACTGGATTCATAGGACGGAAAGTTGTTTTCAGCGCCATCCAGCACCCCGGTCTTGAGGGACTGGTAAACCTCGCCGTAGGACATGGGGGTCGCATTCCCTCCAAGGGCGTCAATCATGTCGACATAAAGGTCATTGTTCATGACACGAATCTTGAGCCCCTTGAGGTCATCAGGCGTGGAAATGGGACGTTTGGTGTTGTAAAGGCTGCGGGCCCCGGAATCAAACCACGCCAGTACAACCAGCCCCTTGTCCGCCAGGGCATCGGCGAACTTCACACCAATCGGGCCATCCATGACCGTGTGCATGGCCTCGATGTCCTCAAACAGAAAGGGCAGCGAGAGCACATTGGTAGCCGGCACAATAGGCCCCATCGGCCCCATGTTGAAATTGGCAAAATTCAGTGCCCCGTTACGGACCTGCTCGATGGCATCGGATTGATCCCCGAGGATGGCATTGTCATAGACCTTTGCCCTGATATCTCCATGTGTTCCCGCGGTAACCTGGTCGGCAAACTGCTTCATGGCGACGCTATTGGGATAGCCTGCCGGATGAATGTTCCACCCACGCCAGTTGTCGGCAGCGGCTGGCATCGACATCATGCCCAGCGTGGCGGTTAATGCCAGCACCAGTGCACAGCGGGGGGGACGGTGAGCCATCAGAAGCATGGGATATTCCTCGATTATTGTAATAGTGACGACAATCCAGCGGAGCTGCCGATCATGGGGGATTCCAGAGCAACTAGGTAATACATCATACAAATAATAATTCGCTAAAGGCGTTCGAATAACAATCACACCAAGGATTAATCACCTTAAGTCCAGGAAGGGAAACAGCGGTATCGGGAATGATAAAAGAAAAACCAATTCAACCTGAGTTAATCATCATCACCCTGGAAATCTTCCTATCCATTCGGCAAACAACACAACCGCTGGTGAAACAATGTCGTTGAACTACACAATAAAACCAGTGTAAATTATTGTTTTTATTGAGATTTTAAAAAAAAGCCTTATCATTGACGTCTATACACCACATTCCATGGTCCGGTTGCCGATGAACCTTCTGTCATGACATTTTATTCTCTGACGTTTCTTGCCTTCTCAATGTCAACCGACGCCTTTGCCGCCTCCGTCAGCAAGGGAGCGTTACTGACCAGACCCAGCATCGCAAGGGCAGTACGTACCGGACTGCTGTTTGGAATCATTGAAGCACTGACACCGCTGATCGGCTGGTGTCTGGGTATTACTGCCAGCCAATGGGTCATGCAGTGGGATCACTGGATTGCCTTCACCCTTCTGGCTGTTCTTGGTGGGCGCATGGTGTACACCAGCCTTCGTCAGGTCACTCGACCCGATCCGGATACAGACGCAGCAACCTCGCCTTCAAGCACCTCGCTGATTCAGCTTGTCCTGACGGCCATTGCCACCAGCATTGATGCACTGGTCGTGGGAGTAAGCCTTGCCTTTGCCGACGTCAATATCATCCATGCGTGTCTGGCTATCGGGTTTTCCACGGCCCTGATGGTGATGATTGGCACTCTGCTTGGACAGCGCCTGGGTGGGCTTTTTGGCCGCCGCGCCGAAATGCTGGGCGGTGTAATATTGATTGCCATTGGTCTGAGTATTCTGATCGATCACTTGAGCGCCTGATTTCGCTACAGGTGTCGCACCTGCCCGCCACACCTGCCCCGCCTGTACCCTGATCAACACTATCGCGACACTGGTCATGCAAGCCAACACCTGCAAGCAAATACTCAGGGAGCGGAACATGACTACTATTATTTTTCTCAATAATATCGAAGAACTTCGTCAGCGCACTCCTGCCAAACAGGAAGAGGTCGTTGAAGTCGATCATCATACGGTTCCCGGCTATGGCAGTGGTCGCTATCGCCATGCCCCTTCAAGCAAAAATGACGATGATGGTGGCGATACCATCGTTACAAGCTCCGGAGCACGCTATCAACGTATCTGGTCATCCGGGGAAACCGGCAACCCGCTGATGTGGGGCGCAGATCCCACAGGCAAAACAAGCAGCAGTGACGCTTTTCAACGTCTGGCTGACTCTCAGCTGGTGACCACCATCGAAGTGCCGACTCGAGGCATATTCAGCTTTGATCGGACGGTAGAACTGACGAACCGCCTGAAGGTCGTGGGCAAGCAGTGGGGACACTTCGGTAACTCAAGCAACCGCGCCTCGTTAAAAAGCATGAATGAGCTGGAAGGCCCGATCTTCTCGAATGTTTATCATGCTCAGGGGCTGTCTTTCTTTGCACCGAATAATGCCAGGGATAACCCGAATGCCTACGCCATAAAGCTCAACGGTTATTGCAATCAGGTCAGCGAATGTACGTTCCGCATGAAACGCCTCGATGCCATACATACTGATACGGCCTGCGATATCACGATCCGTGACTGCCAGTTCACCGATACCCACGCCTGCCTGGAAATAGGCAACAAGCTGATAGCCACTACGGTGCGCTTCATCCGAAATCAGTGCCAGTATGTTACCTACGGCATTCTCAGTGGAAATGAGTTCTGGGGGGGCGCACTGATCGATAATGTATGGGAAGTCTGTGACAACTCCCTGATTCGAACCAAAACCATTTTCAATACCCGTATTGAAGGTAACTGGATTGAACGAGGTGGCAACTCGGACAAACCCATTCCCATCATCAAGGCTACCGCCCGCGGTCAAATCACGGACTGTTTTGCCTCAGGCAATAGTTTCCACTTTGCCAGTGGGTGGAAAAACACGCTTTCACCCGAGGCCGGCCGTTATACCAATGCGTTCGGCGGCGTTAATGTCGATAACAATACGGTATCAGTTTCGTCGGCAACCGGAGCAGGCAGCTTCTTCAAGGTCAACGGAATTACTCAGGAACTGGATGACTGGACCCGGCTGAATGACTTCAGTATCGAGACCAACAGAAACAGAAATGGTGCCGCCGACATCAAACTGAACTCTGCCGGTAACATCACGCTGAAAGCCGGCAAAAAGAAGATTTATATCAGCGAAGGCGAGGACGAACACTCCGAAGTAGAGCTTTATTATCCACGCCGTATTCTGGCGGACACGGGGACCGATGCAAATATCGCGCTGGCGCCGTTCATGTCAGGCCATTTTCAGGCGCGTGTACCTGTCATCAACACCTTACCGGCTGACAGCAGCAAAAAGGTCATTGCATCAGCGCTTACCGCCATGCCTTATCTGATGGAATACGATGGGCCGTACAAGCCAGGTGAACATACCGGCAAGGGGATGGCCCTGTTTGATACCGTCGAGATCGACGACGAGTATGTGTCGCTCATCAATGACCACTATCATTTCAGGGATCCCATCGTCATGGTCACGGTCAACCAGGAAGGACTTCGCTTCTCTCACTGGGAGCCCATCAATGCTTATGGCCATTCATGGAGTGCATATCAGCGCTGCAAGGGCGTACGGCTTTATTTCAAGGATGCCAAGACAGGCAATGCCGTAATCCCGGAGTCCCGCGGATTTGCTCTCATGTTCATGGAAACAGATGGCAAGTAACTCAGGAGTAAGAAGCGCCCGTCCCGACGGGCGCTTCTTATAAGGCATTGCAATGGCCACCGCGCTTGATGTCGCGGACCCTTCCCTTCCATACATACCCGCTCCGCTGCCCTTCTGATCACCGAGCTTATCCTGTCAGTAGCACAGCGTGCCCCAGGTTCCTGTCAGACAGGCGACGCATCATTACTTACGGGGTCATTAAAACATTATACAAATGCGATAACCCTTTGGTATAACCTGCCGATAAAAACGCCCCGACACATTGCCTGCCCAGTGCCTGCTCACCCAGTGTCGAGCACCAGCCGCACCGAGCTGACCATTCCTTAAAAAAATAATAAATACATAAGGTTATAACCTTAAACCTGTCCACTCCGGCCAATGAAATGTACTGGATACCACCAACCCTTAACTGTACATTTTTTTAAAAAAAATATTGTACAGACCTACTACAATATGCGATCTTGTTTGTGCTGCGCCAAGAAAGGGAACCGGCGGCCGGCAAGGATGCCCGGCATCAAGCACCGACGAATAGTGTTGCCAGGATGGCAACTTGACCAACGCAAGGAATGCGAACATGAATTACGGAATGAGCTGCCATCGTTGCGGAAGCAAACAGATTATCTCCAGCAACGATGAAGATGATTGTGCTGAAATAAGTTGCCATGAATGTGGTGAATTTCTGGACACCGTAGGCCACTGGAATGACATTCATTCTCCCAGCCTGGCATTTCAGGCGCTGAACCAGTCTAGAATTCTGGCGTTCCAGATGAACCGCACAACCACCTCATCAGACGCTACGCAACTTGCATCATGATGCGAGTTGCACTTGATCTGAAGTGCTCTTCCTGCAGCCATGATCAATTCATGGTGCCTGTAAAGCGCGATCAGGGAAATGATGTGTTGTGTGCCAGGTGTAATACTGTTACCTGTGCCGCAGAAGATCTGGAGCAGGCTCTGAGACTGGCGAGGTCGCACCATGCTTCACACGGGCATGATGCAAGAGCTTCTTCATCACTCTGAACCCTGCTGTTGATATCAAAGGCCCTGCCCTCGTGGCGGGGCTTTTTAATAGGCGGACAGTAGGCAATCGACCATAAAAAGGCCATAGAGCGCCCATTCAACAGACACTCTATGGCCCGCCCGGTGACACTATTTTCGTTTCAAAACAGCGGCATCAGCTCCATCAGGACCAGAGAACGGGGCTGCACGTTGTACATGCTCCCGAACTCCAGCATGGCGTCTCGACTGACCGGCGCATCAGACGCCTGTGCAGTATCAAGACAGCGCATCCAGAGCCGACCATGAGCCACCTCCGGCAGACGCCATTCAATGGCTTCGTGATGCGCATTGAAAATAATGAAAAGCGTACTGTCTGATCCTGCGCGACGTATTCCTGTAGGCTGCGCCCGACCATCAAGGATGACACCAATGGCATGGGCATGGGCATCATTCCAATCGGGTACATCCATTAACGTGGCATCAGGAGTCATCCAGCTGATGTCCTGAATACCCAGCTCCTCATTGAATTCGCCGGTCAAGAACCGACCACGGTGCAGGATGGGGTAATGCTGACGCAATCGAATAACTCGTCGTGTGAACTCCAGCAGTTCGCGACCTTCGTCCGACAGGTCCCAGTCTATCCAGCCAATCTCGCTGTCCTGACAGTACGCATTATTGTTTCCTCCCTGGGTTCG
The DNA here is from genome assembly GCF_026240105.1 of Larsenimonas rhizosphaerae. Classification (NCBI taxonomy): domain Bacteria; kingdom Pseudomonadati; phylum Pseudomonadota; class Gammaproteobacteria; order Oceanospirillales; family Halomonadaceae; genus Larsenimonas; species Larsenimonas rhizosphaerae. The sequence goes on along the minus strand of NZ_JAPIVE010000001.1, from coordinate 382,450 downwards.
CGCAAATTCATCGCCGGCCAGCAGCATGGGCGTACCCTGCGAGAACATCAGAGTCGCGATCAGATTGCGCATCTGACGCATGCGCAACGCGCTTATCTCGGGATCATCGGTCCAGCCTTCGACCCCGTGGTTCCATGAATGATTATCGTCATGGCCATCACGATTATCTTCACCGTTCGCTTCGTTATGCTTGTCGTTATAGGTCACCAGATCCCGCAACGTGAAACCGTCATGGGCCGTGACAAAATTGACCGAGGCATACGGTTTGCGACCACGGTGGTCAAACAGGTCAGCAGACCCGGTCAACCGTGTCGCGAAATCAGCCAGGGTGCCGTCGTCACCTTTCCAGAATGCACGCATGGTATCGCGATACCGATCGTTCCACTCGGCCCACCCCGGAGGAAAGCCGCCTACCTGATAGCCACCCGGGCCACAGTCCCAGGGTTCCGCGATCAGTTTGCAGCGCGACAGCACCGGGTCCTGTCGGCAGGAATCCAGAAACCCCCCGCCTTCATCAAACCCATGGGGCTCACGTCCAAGAATGGTAGCCAGATCAAAACGGAAACCGTCCACTCTCATTTCCAGCGCCCAGTAACGCAGTGAATCCGTTACTAGTTGCAGCACCCTGGGGTGAGACAGGTTCAGGGTATTTCCCGTACCGGTATCATTGATGTAATAGCGCCTGTCATCCGGCATCAGACGGTAATAGCTGGCGTTATCGATTCCCTTCCAGGAAAGCGTTGGCCCAAGTTCATTACCCTCGGCGGTATGGTTGTACACCACATCCAGAATGACCTCGATACCACCGGCATGACAGCAGGCAACCATCTGCTTGAATTCGCTGATGGTGCTGGTGGCCATGTATGCCTGATGAGGTGCAAAAAAGGCCAGGGTATTGTAGCCCCAGTAATTATGCAGTCCCTTCTCCTGCAGGTGCCGGTCATCGGCAAAGGCATGAATGGGCATCAATTCCAGTGAGCTGATACCAAGGCTTCGCAGGTAATCAAGTACTGCCGGCTCACTCAGCCCGGAAAAGGTACCGCGCACGTTCTCACTGACATCGGGATGACGCATGGTCAATCCCCGCACATGCGCCTCATAAAATACCGTCCGCTCCCAGGGCACATGAATTTCCTGCGAGCGGCCCCAGGTAAATGCCGGGTCGATCACTCGACACTTGGGAATGAACGGCGCGCTGTCACGCTCATCAAAACTCAGATCACCATCTTCATGCCCGATCGTATACCCGTAAAGGGCATCATCCCATATCAGCTCACCTACCAGCTGGCAGGCACAGGGATCAATCAACAGCTTGTTGGGATTGAAGCGATGCCCTTCTTCCGGTGCGTAGGGGCCATGAACCCGATACCCATAGAGCAGACCAGGACGAGCATCGAGAAGATAGCCGTGCCAGACCTCATCGGTATACTCGGGCAATTCAATTCGCTCGATTTCGGTCTGACCGTCGTCACTGAAAAGACAGAGCTCAACCTTGGTGGCATGGGCCGAAAAAATGGCGAAGTTAATGCCCAGCCCGTCCCAGGTCGCGCCCAGAGGATAGGGCAGGCCTTCCTGAACCCGACTGCCTTCTTCTGTATGCATGAGAGGTGCCTGCGCCGGAGTGGTTACCCCTGGCGTCGACTCCCCGGAATGCGTTGATGTGGTCATGAAAGGCCCTTGTGAGTACTTGAAATCAGTATGTTGTATCGGCTACCGATCATTCGCCGGGAGCCTGTCTGGCTCGGGTACTCGCCTTTCCGCCCTTGCTGCCTCGTTTGGCCGTGGCACGACGTGGAGGCTTCTCGACACTGACGTTGCCATCCTTCTCCGCAGCTGCATCAACACTTCGACGTGATGTCGTGGTTCGTTTGGCCCTGGCAGGCGCAGCCGGCGTTTTCTCTTCTGCCCCGGCAGGCACTGCAACAGCGGCCCCGTCTTCTGCGACAGCATGTTCCTTCGGTCCGGAAGGGTTCATCTCGAAACGCTGCGGCACTTCCTTGGGCAGATCAGTAATTCGTTCCGCTGCCACCAGACGGCTGGCCATCTGCCAGTGGCGCTCGGACTGCCCATCCGGGCACCCTTCGGATTCCCAGATTCGGTAAGCCAGTAAACGAATACGCAATTGATCATCAGCCATGACGACATCCTCCTGGCGAGGCATACGATATGCCTCGACGTATTGAAAAATAATGCTTCCATGATCCGCCGGAAGCCTGTCAGTGCATTGAATCCGTAGCAGGTAAATCAGCAAGCGCCCTGTCAGACACGGCTTCTTCAGCCATAGCCTGCTCGCCCTGGGCGTCAGGACGCACTTCACGCACCAGTATACAAAAGGGCAATTCAGCCAGAAGTTCGGACAGCGCCCCGCCGGAGGACACGCGCTTACGTGTAAACCACGAGGACCACGCACTTCCAGGTGAGGTGAGATCCAGTCGTGTATCGCCCCAGGCATCGGGAGCCACTTGTGGCATGGTCGCATCCTTCAGCATGGACGCCATATGCCGAACCGTCACGACAATGATCATCTGGTTCTGATGCTGTCGCGCAAACGCTACCACGTGATGCCGCTTCGAGCCGGTCACCTCAAGCGGGAGATACTGCCCCTCGGCAAACAGCGTGGAAAAGCGATGCCGAAGTGCCAGTACATCCATGATCATCGCCTGCTTGACCCGGCCATCACGCCACCCCGGTAACAGTTCAACCACCGAGCGCGCGTCATGTTGCTGGGCACGACGAAGGCCATAATCCACCGGGCGACGATTGTCGGGATCAACCAGTGAAAAATCCCAGCGCTCGGTGCCCTGATAGCAGTCAGGTACACCAGGCACCGTGAGTCTCAGCAGCGTCTGCACCAGCCCGTTGAGCGCGCCGGCTGTACTGATGGCGGTCACCAGTGATGCCAGCTCACCACGCAGCACCGCCCCGGCAGGGGTTGTCAGCAGGGCCATCACATAATCACGACAGGCAGCTTCATAGACCTCGTCAGGATAAAGCCAGTGGGAACGCTGCTTGGCTTCACGCAAGGCCTTTTGCTGCCAGTTCGCGACGCGCTCGGCAAACGCGTTCAATCCGGGCTGATCATCAGGTGTCAGTGACAGGGGCCAGGCCCCGACAATGATCTGATACAGCATCATTTCGTCGGCTTCGACCAGCCTCCTGCCCTGCGCCTGCAGGTCACCGGACATGGATAGCCACCCAGTCACCAGATCGCGATACCCCTGACCTGTTTCAGACAATACAGCCAGCCTGGCCCTGACATCCTCCCCCCGCTTGTGATCATGAGTCGCAGTTGTTACCAGGGTATGAGGAAAGGTACGGGCATTGTGTTGATTGAACGCATGAAAATCAGCCACCGGTGCACTCATCCGTGCGCCGTTGAATCCGACATCATTGCGAGAGATCAGAACCGCCCGGCGATAGCCCGCCGTATCCTCCACGGCCTTGGCAGCCAACGGAGAAGTCAGCTGCGCAAATCGAATGATCGCCGTCATCCGCGCGTCACACTCTATTTGTGGAGCATCTGATGGCGGCTGACGGCCCAGCCACTGCGCCATGTATTCAAGAGCAGCATGATCAGGAGGAGCCAGCTCAGACCGCGCCTCATCCAGGGTGGCTTCCCACATGACGACTTCCGCGGCAGGCCACCCCTGGTCATCGGCATAGGAGCGATACACCGGAAAATGAGCAGCCACTGCCCGAGTGGCGCGCCCAAGCGCCTGGATAGTGATGTCACGAGTACCCGGTTGACATTGTGCTACGCCCACCAGCGCTCTCACGGCGCGCTGGAACTCCGTCACCAGAGCGGTTGCCATGATTTCACGACGAGCCTTTATCACCTCATCATCAAACTCCATGGTATCGCTGGCATGGGCCTGCCACAGGGCCGTCAACGCCGCTTCGCCTTCCGGATCATGCTGAAGAAGGGATATGGCATTCATGAACTCATAGCCGGTCGTGCCCGAGATACCCCAGTCCGTGGGCAGGGTTTCATCGGCTTCAAGAATCTTTTCTATCAGAATCGGCAGCGGGCCCTGAATCGCCTGCGCGGGGCGCCGGGCTGTTGCTTCATCCAGTCGCTGCCGGAGCTGTCGGCAGTATCCTGCCGGATCGGCGAGGCCGTCCACATGGTCCAGTCGAACGCCATCGACCAGCCCACGAGCCACCAGCTCCAGCAAATAGGTATGGGTAAGGGTAAAGACGGTGGGGTTATCAACACAGACAGCCCCCAGCTCGGTAATATCGAAAAACCGACGCCAGTTGAGCTGGTCATTGGCGGTTCGCCAATAGGCCAGCCGGTAATTCTGCTGCTCCAGCAGCAGGTGCAATCGCGCGTGCGCATCAGCCTCCTGCCCCTGATAGCTCGCCAGAAGCGCGTCGATGGCCTGGTGGCCCTGCTCCGTGTGTCTGGCCTCCATGACGGCGCTACCGGCTCTGGCGGCCCCGGCCTCCAGCGACACCATGTGAGGTATCTGCTCGCAGGCGTGTGCCACCGCATCAAGCCCGGCTTCCTTGAAGATCATCGAGCAGGTACGAGGATCAATCGGGAAGCAGTGCTCAAAGTAGGCGATGTGAAAAAGGCCCGTGTCCTCGTCGAGCGCCAGCCTGAGTTCACCTTCGGCAAGGACTTCACCGTAGGGGCGGCCAAGGAACGGGACAAGCAGCTTTCCTTCAAGCTCCGGGAGACCATGTCCGATCCACTCGATGTCAAACATCGGAGCAAACCGGCTTTGCTGCCCCCAGCGCAGCACATCCTGCCAGTAATGGTTTTCGCTTCCGCCCACGGCCAGGTGATTGGGCACAAAGTCAACGATCAACCCCATGCCGAACGAGCGCAGACGCTCCACCAGCCTTTCCAGAGCTTCTTCATCACCGATCTCGGGATCCAGCCGAGTCGGATCAATGCCATCATAGCCATGAGTCGACCCCTGACGAGAAGCCCACAGGGGAGAAGCATATATATGGCTGACCCCCAGGGCTGCCAGATACTCGACCTGAGCACAGGCATCATCAAGCGTGAAGTCTGCGTGAAACTGAAGGCGATAACAGGCACGCAATGGGTAACCTGGCACGACGTTGTCGGCATAGGCCGTGTTTTCATCAACCATGGTGGTGTTCCTGTCGTCCCTTGATCAAGGCCTTGAGCCGCATCCGAACGGTTTCACTATCAAACAGCCGTTCAACATTGACCGGCAGTCGTCGCTGCCAGTTGGGGTGTTCATCCAGCGTACCAGGCAGATTGGGCTGCTCCATAAGGCCCAGCAAATCCTCCAATGGCAGCAACGCAAGGGGCGCAGGCGTAGCGCCGATGTGGTAAGCCACGGCTTCAAGCCAGCGGTCTACCGATGAATCAGCATCAATATTCAGCGCCTCGGCCAGCCACGTTCGCTCCCTGGCGCGCTCCGCCATGGCCTCGTCAAGCGCGGTATCACCCAGCATGCCCAACCGATGCCGCCAGTGGATATCTCGACCCGCCAGCCAGCCAGCCACGGTCGGCAGATCATGTGTACTGGCCATGGATACAGCGCGGGCAGGATAATCCGCAGCGCGAGTAAAGCTTTCGGCCTCACGCTCAAACCACAGCACTCCCATTCCCAGAATGCCGGACTGATCCAGCCGGGTACGGAAGTCCAGTTCAACGGTCCCGAGATCCTCACCGATCACCAGTGCCTGATGCTGCCAGGCTTCCAGCGCCACCAGACGCAACAGATCCTGTTCCGGATAACGAACGTAGGCACCCTCGGTGGGTGCCGCTCCCTGAGGGATCAGCCACAGGCGCGACAACCCCATGATGTGATCAATACGCAGCCCCCCAGCGCCCTTGAGGGCCGCCCTGACCGTCTCGATAAAGCCACGGAAACCATGCTGCAGCAGCCCCTGAGGTGAAAAGCCGGCGACCCCCCAATCCTGACCGTTGGCATTGAAGGCATCAGGAGGAGAGCCGACATGGATCGTATCGAGAACATCTTCCGGATGTGCCCACGCCTGACTTCCCTGAGGGTCCACCCCGACAGCGATATCGGCAATCAGGCCGACAGCCATGCCCGCCCTGCGCGCGCGCTGCTGAGCCTGAACCAGCTCACGGGTGATACACCACTGAGCGAACTGATAGCGTTCAACATGCTCCCGGTGCACCTGCACGAACTGTCTTACCTCTTCACTGTCAGGCTGGTTGTACGCCGTTGGCCAGTCTTCCCTGGGTCCCAGCAACTCCAGCATGGCCTCAAAGCAGGCATGACGCTCAAGGCGAAGCCCTTCTTCGCGACAGAACGCCTCAAACGCATCCCGTTCGGCAGCGTCCATGGCATAAAAGGCCTCTGTCAACGTCGCCCAGCGTGACGTCAATACGGCGGGATAATCTATCAGCGCGGTATTACTGCCCGGCTCGTCCGGCCCGCCAAGACTTGTATATCCCGGATTGAATGCCAGACGACTCGAAGGAGAATACGGGGAGAACTGATGTGGCCGTGTTGGAAACAGCGCATGTACCGGGCTGATGGCCAATGCATCAATGCCCTGCGCTGCGGCAGCTTCAGCCAGCAGTGCCAGAGCTTCTATATCTCCCATTCCACGGTTGTTGCCGAACCGACGCAGGCTGTAAAGCTGTACGCCCAGCCCGGACAGCGGGACCTTACGGCGAGGCGCCAGTTCCTGAATGCCTGGACAACGCGTCGGTGCCACCGCCAGCGTAAGTTCGTGTCCCAGAAGATCCAGTACATAGTAGCCGGGAAGACTGATTGGTCTCAGGCATCCACGGGCATCAAGCACCTCCGGTAGACCATCTCCCTCTTCAGGGATAACGGTATACGGTGTTCCCTGCGGCAACATGCCAGGCAGCACGATGGGTTGATTCACCACCGCAGTAATCATGGCCGGCCACTGATCCACCGTTTCCGGAGCAGTCAGGCGGGCCAGTCGCACTCGGCTTTCAGCGATATCCTCTTCATCATCCGCAGCGTAGCCCAGTGCCCTCAGCACCTGGCGCTGCGTATCGGGAGACAGTGTCCGTGTCTGGCCGTCACTGTCTTCCCACACCACTTGAAGGCCCGCATCACGCGCCAGTTGTTCGAGCGGCGTCATGAAGACCCATCCTGCCAGACGATACAGCGTCCAGGCATCAGCGACGTCATGTCGGCGTCAGGGTGCGTGTCATGAACCACATCGCCGGCGGATGCCGATAGATGGACAGCCTCGCTCCCCAGGTTGATGGCCATCACCCATGCGCTGTGATCGCTCAGCCGCCAGATCGCCTGCACGGCACCCTCTCCCAGGACAGTGGCCCCTTCGGGCCAGGTGCCACTCAAGCGGGGTACAAGATGACGGTGGCGCAGGGAAAGCAGCGTCGAATACAGCGCTGCCCAGGACTTGTCACCGACCAGGCCAGGGCAAGAGTCATCAAAGGTCGCAGCAGCATTCGGATCCGGGATGGCGTTACGGGCATCTTCATTCTTGAAGGCCTCAAACTCGGCAAACTCGCCGCGACGCCCTTCTCGTACCGCATCTGCCAACTCGGCCTTGTGATCGGTAAAGAAGAAAAAAGGTGCTGTTTCACCCTGCTCTTCCCCCATGAACAACATCGGGATCATCGGGCACAGCAACAACAACGTGGTGGCGGCACGCAGTCGGCTCGGCTCGGCCAGGTGAATCAGTCGCTCGCCCAATGCCCGGTTACCGACCTGGTCGTGATTTTGCAAAAACGTGATAAAGGACGTTGTGGGCAAATGACGGCTGGGTTCGCCGCGCGCATGGCCCCGGCGGTCTGCCTGCCCCTGAAAGACAAACCCCCCGGCAAGCGAGGCCGCCAGCTTGTTCGTCGCATCATCAGCATAGTCGGCGTAATAGCCTTCCTTCTCGCCGGTCAACAACGTATGAAGCACATTGTGAAAGTCATCGTTCCACTGGGCATCGAAACCATCTTCCAGCAGGGAGGCACTATTGCGTTCATTTTCCAGAACGAGATGAACCTGGCGGCCGGGCTCGACATGCTCATGCACAGAGGCTTGCAGGGTACGTAGAAACTCATCGTTGTCGATGGCATGCACCGCATCCAGTCGCAACCCGTCAAATCGATACTCCATCAGCCACATCAGCGCATTATCAATGAAATAATCACTCACCTCGGGCTGATCAAAGTCGATCGCATCGCCCCAGGGCGTGTGCTTGCCGGTAAAGAACGAAGGCGCATAGTGAGACAGATAGTTGCCGTCAGGGCCAAAGTGGTTATACACCACGTCCAGCATCACCATGAGACCATGGCCATGGGCGTCATCTATCAATCCCTTGAGTTCGTCCGGGCTGCCATAGGTGGAATCAACCGCATAAGGCAGTACGCCGTCATACCCCCAGTTACGTTTGCCCGGGAAGGCATTGACCGGCATGAGCTCAATGGCCGTGATTCCCAGGGCAGCCCAGGCCTCAAGCCGCGTGCGAAGCCCGGAAAACCCGCCCAGCGCTCCCGCGTGCACTTCCAGAATGACGGCCTCATGCCAGGGCCGTCCCGACCAGCGCGTATGGCGCCAGACGTATCTGGAAGGATCAACAACGCGGCTAGGGCCATCGACATCGCCCTTCTGGGCCCGTGCGGCCGGATCGGGTACGCTCAGTTCATCACTGATACGGTATCGATAAACGGCTCCCGCATGGCAGGCCGTCTCAAGCACAAAGTGCCCTTCACCGGTATTGTGCATTTCAAGCCGCTCGAACTCCTCTCCTTCAGAGCGCGCCAACTCAAGCACCACATGCCTGACCCCCGGCGCCCAGAAGGAAAACCGCACCAGCCCCTGGCTGACAATATCGGCACCAAAGCGGTTACGATGCCGAAACTGCCCATCACCCGTTGCTGAATTGCTCATGTAGGCCAGTCTCCCTGACGCAGATAAAGCGTGCTCATCGGTGGTAGCGTCAACCGCAGGGATGCCGGCTGCCCGTGACTGGGCTCCGGGTGTGCATGTACGGCACTGCCATTGCCCATGTTACTGCCCCCGTAAAAGCGACTATCGCTGTTGAAGACTTCTCGCCAGGCACTCATGACCGGTACGCCGATGTGATACTCATGGCGCACCACGGGTGTCATGTTACATACCACCAGCAGTGGGGCCTTGCCCTGCTCTGCATAGCGCAGAAAGGCAAAGACACTGTTTTCGTAATCATCCTTGACCACCCAGGAAAACCCGCCCGGGTCAGTATCGCGCGCATGAAGCGCCGGATCGCTGACATAAATACGGTTCAGATCGGCAATGCTGCGCGAAAGCCCGCGTGGGCCCGCTTCATCCAGCCGTTGCCAGTCCAGCTCGTGGTCATGGTCCCACTCTCGCCACTGGCCGATCTCTGCCCCCATGAACAACAGTTTCTTGCCAGGGTGCCCCCACATGAAGGCAATATAAGCCCTCAGACCGGCCAGTCTCGTCGCTTCATCCCCCGGCATCTTGCCCAGCATAGAGCCCTTTCCATGTACAACCTCATCATGAGACAGCGGCAGAATGAAGTGCTCGGAAAAGGCATAGTGCAGCCCGAAGGTCAGTTCGTGATGATGGTGACGGCGGAAAAGCGGATCACGCCCCATGTAATTGAGGGTGTCGTGCATCCACCCCATGTTCCATTTGAAGGTAAAACCCAGCCCCCCCATCTCCACCGATGCCGTTACGCCTGGCCAGGCAGTGGATTCCTCGGCAATCATCATGGTGCCCGGGCAACGATCCGCCACGGTAGTGTTGAGCTCACGCAGAAACTCGATCACCTCAAGATTTTCCCGGCCACCGTGCACATTGGGCACCCAGGCATCACTTTCGCGGCTGTAATCGCGATACAGCATCGACGCCACGGCATCGACCCGCAGCCCATCGATATGAAAACGTTCAAACCATTCCAGTGCGCTGGCGATCAGAAAACCACGCACTTCATGACGCCCGACGTTATAAATCAGGGTATTCCAGTCAGGGTGGAATCCTTCCCGCGGGTCTGCATGTTCGTACAGGGCGGTGCCATCAAAATTGACAAGCCCGAATTCGTCGGAAGGAAAATGCGCCGGCACCCAATCGATGATGATGCCGATCCCGGCGGTATGGCAGGCATCCACGAATCTGGCAAAGGATTCCGGTGTTCCCATACGCGACATCGGCGCAAACAGGCCGATCGGCTGATACCCCCATGACCCCACAAAGGGATGTTCACTGACCGGCATCAGTTCAATGTGGGTAAAACCCAGATCGGCCACCCATGGAATCAGACGGGAGGCAAGATCATCCCATCCAAGGGTTTTTCCCTCGTGGTCGTGCTGCCAGGACAGTACATGAAGCTCATAAATCGACAGGGGGGCACGACGCATGTCCGTCGTGGAGCGCCGTTGAAGCCAGGCATTGTCATGCCAGTCGTACAACCGATTGCCTGTGACAATCGAAGCCACCTGATTTTCCAGTGCGCTCTGGCGCGCCAGTGGATCCGCCTTGCGGCGAGCCTCACCATGATAATCCAGCATCTCGAAGCAGTAGCACTCACCCTCTTCCAGGTGGGGAACAAACAAGGCCCAGATACCGCTTTCATCGTGCGGCGTCATGGGGTGGCGTCTGCCATCCCATTGATTGAAGGCACCGATTACGGAAACACGCTGTGCGTTCGGAGCCCAGAGCGTAAAGCGCACTCCTGCCACGCCATCCACTTTCACAACTGTTGCACCGAAGACGTGTGCCAGCTCACGATGGCGCCCTTCGCTGAACAGGTAAAGGTCCAGCTCACCCGGCATCGGATCAAACCGATAGGCATCCTGAGTCACGAGCTCTCGCCCATCAGGCCAGCGCACCCTGAACCGATAGGACGTATTCAGCGGCAAACAGGCCCGGAAGACCCCTTCAACCTGGTGCTCTGCCAAGGCTAGCAATGCGTCGTCAGGCCCGATCAGCTCAACCTGTTCGGCACCTGGAAACAGACCGCGAACAATACAGATATCACCATTCACGTGCGGGCCCAGCCAGTCGAATGGGTGTCCATGACTGGCTGTGCCCAAACGCGTCAATGCATTTCTTTCGATCTCGTCCGGAGTGGGACAGGATACGGACATGGTGGTCATTGAGCAGCTCTCCGTATCGAACCAGCATTGCCGGCGCTCTCGAGGTCCATTAACTGATGATATAGACGGCGATAAGGTGTCACTGACAACCGCCACTGATAGTAGATCGCCATGGCCGCACGCCGCATGGCATAGAACAGTTCAGTACAGCCATACACCCGGAAGGCCCGGTCAATGGCATGCTGAAAATCCGATTGATGCAGTTCATTGAACAAAAAGCCGGTTACCCCATCCTCGATGGTGTCGGCCAGTCCACCGGTACGGTGCGCTACCGGCAGGGAGCCGAAGCGCTGGGCGTACATCTGCGATAACCCGCAGGGCTCAAACCGGGACGGCATCAACAGGAAGTCGCTGCCGGCAAAGATGCAGCGGGCCTCACGCTCGCTGAAACCGATATAAACTCCGATGGCGCCCGGGAAACGTGCCTCGAGATTACGCAGGGCCTCCTCGATGGCCGGTTCACCACAACCAATGACCACCAGCTGACCACCGGCACGCACGATCGATTCGGCAGCAGCAATCGTCATGTCCAGCCCCTTCTGGTGTACCAGCCGCGACACGACCGCAAATAGCGGCCCATGGCTGACCGCAAGACGGAACATTCGACGAACGTGCTCGGTATTGACGCGCTTGCCGGCCCAGTCGTTGGTCGCAAAGGCACAGGCCAGATAGGCATCCGTCTTTGGATCCCAGCTGTCATCAATGCCATTGGTTATCCCGCTCAATCGGCCCTGCTCGGCGCAGGAAGACAGCAACCCTTCCAGGCCACAACCAAATTCGGGAGTCGTTATCTCCCGAGCATAGGTTTCACTGACTGTCGTGATGTGGTCACTGTAAACGATCCCTGCCTTCATGAAGGAGAGCTGGTTATAAAAGGACAGCCCTTCCTCGGTAAAGGCATGCTCGGGAATGCCCAGTGATGCAAGACGATCGACACCGTAAACGCCCTGATAGGCCAGATTGTGAATGGTATAGACGCACGGCGTTTCATCACCTTCCCAGCGCAGGTAGGCAGGCGTCAGACCGGTTTGCCAGTCATTCAGATGCAAAAGCTCCGGGTGCCAACCGTTGTCACTGAATACATCATCACCCTCAAGACTCGTCATTTGTGCCGCAGCCAGGGACAAGCGAGCAAACCGGATATGATTATCCGGCCATTCCCGTCCGTGCTCGTCCAGGTACGGGCTGCCGGGACGTTCAAAAAGTTCCGGACATACCAGCACATAGACAATCAGGCCCTCCGGGAGATAAACCCGACCAAGGTCGCAGGCCGGAATCTCGGCAAGTCCCGGCAGGTGTGCAACAATCTCGATGGGCCACAGGCTTTCGACAACCTCCCTGTAAGCCGGCATCAGGACACGCATGTCGTAATAGCGCAGCAATGCCCGTGGCAGCGCGGCTGATACATCACCAAGCCCGCCAACCTTGACAAAATCAGCCAGTTCGGAGGTAACAAAGAGAATGGGTTTGCCAGGTTCAAGCGGAACGGAGTAAAGCCCACTGGGTGTTCGCATTGCAGCGGAGGGCAAGGGCGGAATGACTGACGGCCGGGAAGACTCGACGGCTGCTGGATTAGACATGAGCTTACCTCGCGTTAAGGGCGATGGTACCGCATATCATGCCGAGTCAGGCCACGGAGGGAGGCGGACACATACGTTGCCTTGACGGCATGTCAGCTTTAGACGTTCATTGCGTGCTCCGGCATCCTTGCCATGACACAAAACGTCCCTGCTCGGCGTGCATCCTGCACCACCGACACCTGATTACCTGCTTCAGGGAAAGGACTCTGCATCGTTTTAAACAGAATCTTATATAGTGGATATAGTTCCCACGCCCCCTACCGTCAAAATCTCATTCTGCTTTTCAGGCACTTTTTTGTAACTTTTGGAAACATTCACGCTCTGGCACTCGTATAGATGAGATTTTCCTCATCATCCAAAGGGATCAGGGGCCCCCAAGTGTCCCAGCGCAGCTTACATTCGCAGAACCCGCCTTATCACTTTTCAAATATCCAGCATGTGCCACATTGAAGTTGCCGGCTCAATAAAGGCAGGCGGGGCGGGGACCCGCCAGGAAGGCATAACACCAGAAGAAACAGGGAGGATGCCTGATCTGCCGCAGGATGGACCGGTTTTATCAAAAACCGTCGCGACCGGTAAAATGGCCGGCGGTTTTTTTACTCGTGCCTATCTGCTTCCCGACAGAGCCCGCAGTACAAACTTTATTTTGGCGATGTAACGTACTCCCACATGGACCTCAGGAACTAATACAAAAAAACTAATAAAAGCAATTAATTCCGCGTTATTATCGTTTAGAAACCCGCCCAGGTATTAGACAATAGCCCTACTAATCAATTGCACTCATCAGTAATAAAGATGAGTCAAGAAACGCTATTGCCATCAGGGGCGAACGGATGAGCCATCTTTATCTTCTTGTGACACGGTTCAAGCATGCTGTTGAAAAAGCCCTGTGCAATTCACTTGGCATATCTCCTGACGACCTTCCCTGACCTTCAACGCAGAAACAGGAAGCCCGGCATATAGCCGGGCTTCCTGTTTCTGCCGTATAAGAACGTGCCAAGTAGTCGCACTTGCGGATTGAATCACGCAGGCATCAGAGCCCCATGTTCTTGTTGTCATCCTTTTCGCGACGAAAGCGCGGCAATCGAATCCAGGGACGAGGCTGAAAGGTATCCAGCTCTTCATCATGCTCTGCATTGGACATCGTCATATCGAGAGGCCCTCTGAATAACCATAAAAGCAGCCACATGGTCAGCATCAGAAAAGGAACGATCAGCAGCGCTTCATAAATCGTAAAGGACAAAAAAATCCTGCTCATATATGTACTCCCGGGTGTTTGCTGCAGGAACCAGCCCCTCGGAGGCACCGCCTGAAACTTTAGCATTCATTAGTAATGAATTGATTCTTTTTGTAACCTGAACACAACTTTAATCGCATCCGCTCTCGCCTACAACAGCTGCTCTCACAAAAAGCAACAATCGGCACCATTGTCTGGCTTTATCAATACCCACGATCCCCTGGCAAACTTCTGCAAGACTGCAGAAAACACCAAAATGATGTGTTCATATCATGAAACCACGCCCAAGATGCCTTCAAACCGGCCGATAGAAGAGGTGAAGTACCTTAATTCACGTGTTAACGCAGTGAGGTAAATTCATGGATGCATCCATAAATGCCATGGTCAGCATGTCGTCCGCTCTTCAACAGGCCAATGCCATGCAGGAAGCACAGGCAGGTCTGTTAAATGAAGTGCTGGATACACAGGCCGCCAGCGTCAATCAGTTGATGGATTCGGTTAAACCGACTGCAGAACTGGCCACCTCCGGCAGCCTTGGCACACAGATCAATACCTACGCCTGAGCGTAATGACGTTACAGAATGCCACCTTCTTCAGGGGTGGCATTTTCATGTCCCTGACAGGTAAACCCCGCAAGCAGGCGAAACAGAAGCCGGGGTATATCCCTTCAGTATTCTTCATGAATACTCGGTGCACTGTTGGCTATTGAACGGCTCTACCCACCGCAGTCATCGCCATCCCCTCTCACGTAGGCATCATATCGATTTCAATATTTCCAGATTCGCTGGAATAAAAGCCCTATCGGCTAGAATGGCTTGAGACAAGTCATCACCATGGACCTTTCAAGAGAAGCCTTCATGACCTCTTCCTCCTCCCGCAGTACCTTTACACGCACACGACAGGTTGTCGGCCTGATCGGATGGCTGGCACTCAGTGTGCTGGTCATCAGCCTTGGCGCCTGGGCATCGATTGATGCTCGTGACGTATACACCACACTGCAGCAACCAGCCTGGGCTCCCCCCGGCTGGCTGTTCGGCCCCATGTGGACAACGCTCTATACCCTGATGGCCATTGCTGCCTGGCGTGTATGGCGCAAGGGAGGATTCTCGGTACAAAAGCGCCCCTTGAGTCTTTATCTGCTTCAGCTGGCCGTCAACGGCCTGTGGAGCTGGCTGTTTTTTGCATGGTTCAAGGGGCTGTGGGCCCTGATAGATGTCAGTCTTCTCTGGGCATTGATTCTAGCCACGCTGATAACATTCTGGCGTATCGATAAACCGGCCAGCCTGCTGTTACTGCCCTACCTGGCATGGGTTACCCTGGCAACAGCGCTCAATGCAGCCGTATGGCTGTTAAACCCGGCGGCGCTGGGCTGAGCCATGCATCATCAACGCCCGGGCGGTATATTATCAGGCACCTCAGCAGGCGCGCCCGGTGGTATTTCGGCCGGCGCATCCGGTTGAACTTCAGGTGGCTGGTCCGGCTCGATCTCCGGGGATATGTCAGGCCGAGGACGCGGCACCGTATCGGGCGGCACCTCAGGTGGAGCTATCGGCTCATGCTCGGGTGGCCACCCTGGATCCACCTCCGGCGGGGGTGGGTCGGGTATATCGGGGGGCGGCGCGTCCGGTGTAATGGGCAGCGGTCTGGAAGAAGCGGAGTCGGAGGAAAACTCCTGAACCCTGAACAAGTGCATACCTACTCTCCATGGCAGATGTGGCATATGGATTACCGCCACGTGATAACAGGCGTCACGCTACTACCCGCTCAGACACTCCCAGGTCATATACCGATAACTACGGCTTGATGTCATCGGAGCCGGCCTGCTGTGCGTACGCTGCCTCGGCATGCTCCGCTTCGGCATGTTCAACAGCCCAGAGGCCGGCAGCTTCTACCGCCACGGGAGACGCCGTGGGCACGACCCCAAGGTAGCTTTCCGGGTCATGCGCAGATGCCGGCGCACGCTGGGTCATGCAGTACAGTGCATAAAGGGTAACGACCAGGAAGGTCGCCCCCAGCACCGGCCAGAAGGCAAAGGGTCCATACCCTTCCATCGCCCACCCAGTGACCAGTGGGCCGATAATGGCGCCCAGCCCAAAGGTAAATACCAGCCCACCCGACGCCGCCGGCATATCCTCGGGCGATAACGCATCGTTGGTATAGGCCAGAAACAGGGCATAAAGTGGCGTGGTTACACCTCCGGCAAGGAAGGCCGCTGCCATCAAGGCCCAAAGGTCATGACCGACGAGCCATGCCAGCACGCAGGATACGGTTCCCACCCCGGAAGCACCAAAGATCAACCTGCGCCGGTCCATTCGATCGGACAGCCAGCCGATGGGATACTGAAGCACCAGCGCCCCGGCAAAGAGCATCGCCACAAACAGCGCAATCTGGGCTGCCGTCAGGCCGATCTGAGAGCCAAACACGGCCCCCATCCCCGCCTGGGTGGCATAAATGCTGCCCAGAAGAAAGATGCCCACCGTTCCGAGGGGCGATCCCGCCAGCAGCCTTTTCAGCGGCATGGGCGGCGCAACATTGACAGCCGGCACCGGTGACACCGACAGAAGAATGGGGGCAAAGGAAACCGACACCAAAATAGAGGCCCCGATGAACAGCACGGACGTGGCCGCATCTCCCAGGGATAACAGCCCCTGTGCGCCAATGATGCCCAGCGTCTGGGCAATCATGTAAGCCGATAACACCTTGCCCCGGGTATCGTTGGTTGATGCATCGTTCAACCAGCTTTCAGCCACCACGTAAATACCGGACATGCAAAACCCCACCAGCACGCGAAGTAATATCCAGGCCCAGGGATCGGTTAGAAGGGGAAATGAAATCAATCCTGCTGACATGAAACTGCCCAGCGCGGCGAATACGCGGACGTGGCCTACCCGCCGAATCAGCAGTGGCGTGAACCGGGCCCCCGACAGAAACCCCATGAAATATCCCGAGGTAACAACGGCCAGCTCCGCCGACGAAAACCCCTCAATGCCACCCCGCAACCCGATCAGCGTAAAGTGCATGCCGTTGCCCAGCATGATAAGCACGATACCAAGCAGCAGCGCCCAGACCTGAGCCAACATTTTAACCATGGAATATCCGTTCGGATGATTGTTGCATCGAACTACCCACAGCCTGCACAGCCCAGTCACTGTTGTAGCACCCTGTTTGGCTCATGGCCGCCCAGCTCGGCTATTCCAGCACCACTTACCGTATTTTTCGAGCACGAAAAGGTCTAAGGTCGCCCGACGAATCTGCTGCAGGTGACACAACACAGGGCCATGACAAAACATCAGCACGGTCTTGAAGAAAGAACATGGCCACCCGCCGCCACATCGACACCAGAAGAGGAGCAGTCGGGCCGGCATCAGCACGCCCCGCAGTCCCTCATCCGAGCATGGACAGCGGAGAGCACAAGGCTTCATCAGGGTCAGGTTTTCGACCTGTACGCAGCAGGCGATAAAAAGCAGAGGTAACAAACGACGGTGAGCCCAGCCGAGTCAGCCGGGTCCACCGTGATCGAGATATGTCAGAAAGAGACGTTGATTTATGAGGCGTGATCAAAATTCATAAATGACACTTCCCTGAATTCGATCGACACGTCCGTCGCGTTGGTCCACGGTTTCACGCATGGCATGCGCCAGCTCGATCCCGTAGGTAACACGCTCGATAGGGCTCCAAAGGTAATTGACGTGGATCAGCTCATGCACCTTATCGTAGGCATCGACGAATCCACCGGCATTATCGGTATCGACCAACGACACGCCATCGCGCCTTGCCTTATCCCAGTCCGCTTCGACACGGGAATAGGAGACGCTGAAGGTGCCGGGCCCGACGTCCTGACTGATGCCGAGCGAGCCTCCCCAGGCAGTAATTGTTTCAAGGTGATTGCCTACCCGGTAGGCCGCCGGAGCAGGGTTGACCTTCATATACGCACCGATACCCTTGCCACCCGTCAGCTGACCACGGATCGTGGTAGATGGTGTGATGGCGTAGCTTCCCGCCACGAAGAGCCCCCAACCCAACGTAGAGTCCTCCTCCCCTCCGGAATCGAAGGCCACTTCGCGTAGCAGGGCCGCCATGGACCATTTCGCCGGACCGGCGCTGGACTCATAACGCAGAGTGAGGTCAGGCAGGCCATCCTTGCGGTCGACGTCGGTACCGGCAATGGATTTCGCACCATTGGAGGCGCTATACCCTCCATCGAAGGAGTCACCCGACATGACGCCACCGGGGTCCTCCAACGCTATATGGAAGTTCCCGAACGAGTAACGCAGCTGGGCCTGGCGTAGAAATGCATCGCGCCCGGCGGGCCCGGTAAAGTCCAATGTTGGCGTCGTGCTGATGAACGTATGAAAATTACTCCAGGTCTGGCCGGCCAGGAGCCCATTCCAGGCACCGTAGGCCTGACGCAAACGGAAATCACCGAAAAAGAAATCCCCTTCGATATTGGTGACCAGATCCCCTTTTGCGGTGGGCGTAGTGGTGCGGACACCGATCCTGGATTCACCAGCGCTCAGGTTCGAATGTCCATCCGTGCTCGGCTGGCCATCCACCGCGATCTTGCCGAAATTGACGCTGTCGCCCAGCCCATCGCTGTTGCCAGACTTCACATTGCCCATGTCATACATGATATCGAGCTTGGCATATCCGTAGACCGACACCTTGGTGTTCTGCACATCGAAGTCGATAGCGAGCGCCGGCACGCTTGATGACAGCATGAGGGCACCCAGAATGAGGGACGAGCGGTGGCGTGAAATGCGTGGTTGCATCTCGGAACTCCATGACTGTTATTAGAATTGGAAAGTGAGGAATTGGAAGTTGGAATCGCCGTTCTGCTCAGCCCAGAAGCCTGAAAATCAGCCGGAATGAGATGGCGAAGATGGCAATCAGTCCCAGAATCGCAAACCCGGTCTGCCATGGGCCGTTCTTGAGGTCTCCCATCACGTCACGACGTTGCGTCAGCAGGAAAAGGATGATGCCGAGGAAGGGCGCGACCAGAACGGTCAACGCCTGGGCCACGATGATCAACTCGATGGGCGATCCCTCGGAGATCACGGTCACCACCGCGCCCCAGGCCAGAACACCGTAGACCAGGAGTTTGACGCGCCAGGTCGAAAGGCTACTGTCCCAGCCTAGGGCATCCGCCAGCAGTGTTCCACCGGCCGACGCGTTGGCCGCCATCGACGAGAAAGCCGCCGCAAAAAAACCCAGGCCGAACAGGATGGAACCCAGCCGTCCCGCGAGCGGCTCAAGCACGCTTGCCAACTGTGGAAACGTGGTTACCACGGTACCAGTGGAGTTGAGCACGGCCGACGCCACGATAATGATCAGCATGGCCATGAAAGCTGTCGCCATATTGCCCGGCAAGGTATCCATCAACGTAATGGCACGATATTGCTCGCGCTTTAATTGCCGCTCGTGAATGGCATAACCTGTATAGAACGCCGAATTTATCGAGAAATTCGTTCCAATGAGAGCAATCAACAGCACGCCAGCCTCAGCGGGCATCTGCGGTATCAGCCCCTTGGCCGCTGCTGCCCAGTCAGGGTCACTCAAGATCGTCGATGCCAGGAAACCGACCGACATCAGCCCGATCAGTGCCACCAGCAACCGCTCCATTGCCTTATACGTATTGCGCATGGCAATAAGAAGCCCAACGGCGACAGTACAAGCCAGTGTCCAGCCGACGACCGAACCACCCAGCAGCAGACTTAGTGCAAGGCCCGACCCGACCGCGTTGCCGACGGCAAACATCAAGGTGATCGCAAAGACACCGAACCCCGCCATCACGCCGACCGGACGTCCAAGCTTTTGCTTGGTCACTGCGACGACCGAGTCGCCCGATGCCAGTCCCAGACGGACCGCCATGTCATTGAAGACGAACATGAGAATCGCCGAGACGAGAATAACCCAGAGCAGTACATAGCCATATTGGCTACCGGCCTGGACGGCAGATGTCAGCGCGCCGGGGCCAAATCGCCAGGCACCTGCCACGAAGGCCGGTCCCATGAGGGCCAGCATTTGCGGCAAGGATAGAGACAACCCGGGCCGGCCCGAGGTCGATGAGGACAGCGAGTCGCGGTCCCGCTCGGTATGAGAGTTCATCACACGCTCCTGATAGCTCTTGTTGTAGGAATGATGGAATGGATGAATCTGGCGAGACGGTGATATTTGACGGCATCACCGAGGCAGCCGGCCTCGAAGCGAGGCCGGCCAGAGACGATTAAACGAGTCCCGCTTGACGCATGGCATCGGCGATCTGCCTGTCGGCCCCTTCGGCGAGCGGGCGCAGCGGTGTCCGCACCGTGGCGTGCTCAAGCACACCGCGTGCCACCAGCGCCCACTTCAGCGCCACCGTGCCTTCCATGTGCGAACCACGGTGATAGACGCTTTTGGTCACCGGCATCAGGCGATCGTGAAGCTCACGCGCTCTGGCATAATCCTTTGCCTTACCGGCCTTGATCAGCTCGATCAGCGGCTCGGGAGCAATACCGCCGTAGCCGACCAGCGCCCCATCGACATCGAACATGGTATGAAGCAGGTACTCATCGTGGCAGGTCAGGATCTGCAGATCGGGGTTCTGCTCACGGATCACCGGAATTTCCGTGTCCCAGCGCTTCATGTTGCGCACGCCGTTCTTCATCGCGAAGACCCCCGGCTGGGCCGCAATATCGAGCTGAGTCTGCAGGTTGTAGGTTGCCTTGGTGTTGTCCGGGTACTGGAACAGGATCAGCGGCATGCCGCTCTCTTCATGGATGCGTCGATAGCGCTCCTGCGGTGCCCCGTCCTGATACCCGAAACGCAGCCACCCATGAGAGGGATAGACAAGTCCCGCCGAGGCCCCCGCCTTGACCGCTCGCCTGGTCTCCTCGGAAGCGACATGATCGCCTTCGCCAGTAATGCCCGCGATGATCGGTACCTCCCCCTTGACCGCCTCGACATAAGCCTCGATGACACGTGTCTGCTCGTCGGACGTGAGGAAGGTGCCTTCACCGGCATGGCCCAACACGACCAGCCCCTTGACACCATCGATACCGCCCAGCCAGGCGCCAACCTTCTTGATGCCGTCATAGTCGATTTCACCATCGCGGGTGAAGGGAGTGACCGGTGCAGGCGTAAGACCTCTGAGATCGAGTGACATTGTGATTCCTCTTCTTTTCGGGTTTTGGTAACGTTACTGGGAACGTTTGCACATCGTTCCATCAATACCCGACCGTTCAAATACGACAATGGTCTCAGGATTCAATTACGCTGCAGGCAGCGCCGATAGCCTCCCCATGACCGAATTGCCGGTCTCGCGCTTATAAGATGGCGTGTGAATCGCTAGAATCGTATGGAGTGCCGTTAGCGCGCAGGCACGAAAGACTTCAACTTCAAGGAATGTTTGATATTCCTTCCGTCATGGATCACCACATCAATGAATGACAAACCGATAACCATGCATGACGTGGCCAGGGCGGCTGGCGTGAGTACATCAACCGTCTCTCGAGTACTGGACGAGCGCCTTCCGCCATCCAGAAGCCGCGCTGCACAGCGGGTCCGGGAGGCCGCCAAAGCGCTGGGTTATAAACGGGACATACTCGCCTCCAGCCTGCGGCGTGGAGGTACCGGCACCATCGGCGTTCTGGTGCCGAGACTGAGTGACACGGTGATGGCACTCATTTATGAAGCGATCGCACGCGCCGCCATGGAGCGCCATTACTTCGCCATCGTGGCGACCAGCGGCGACGACCCGGAAAGCGAACGCCTGGCCGCCGAATCACTCCTGAACAGGCGCGTGGACGGCTTGATTCTGGCGACCAGCCGGCTCGATGATCAATTACCCTCACGCTTGCGCGACCAGGGGGTGCCACACGCGCTGGTGTTGCGAACCGACGGCATCAGCCCCTCTTCATTGGGTAACGACATCCAGGGGGGGTATCTCGCCACTCGTCACCTGCTCGATCTCGGCCACCGCGACATCGGGCTGGTTGCAGGACCAGGCTTTACCTCCAGTGCCAGGGACCGTCAGGAAGGCTATCGTCGCGCCATGCAGGAAGCCGGCGTTTCGGTACATGAAGACTGGGTCATGGAGTCAGGTTTCGGGATAGAGGCCGGCGAAACGGCGGGATACCAGATCCTCTCTCAGCAGCAGCGCCCCTCGGCACTTTTTGCAGTTAATGACAACCTGGCCATCGGGGTCATGGCTGCCGCACATCGCCTCGACATCAGCATTGGCTCATCGCTCTCGCTGGTCGGTTACAACGACATACCACTGGCGAGTCGTCTGCCTGTGGCGCTGACATCGGTTCACATCCCCCTGGATTATGTCGCCCACCAGGCTATCGAATTGCTGCTGGGCGAGAGACCACAGGGAGCCGACTGTATCCGGCTAGCCATGCCCAGCCTGATACCAAGGGCTTCATCAGTGAGGCATTCATGAAAGCAGGCGCCTCCGGGGAGGACATGCACCGTCCCGAGTCTTCCAAACACTCGCCAGGCACCAACGGTTGATCGATCATCACTCGTCCCATGACAGCGCGCCGGGCTATAAAAAAACATCTTGATATAATCGGATACAGCACCATCAGCCACCATCTACGGCCACATGGAACCGATGATGCTCGGCCCGCTCGACGATGTGCGCCCGTGGAAACGGTCACTTGAACGCCAGGGACGCCTGAGAGAGATAGTAGAGGCCGCCGAGCTCGCCGGCGTCAGAACCAGAAGAAGAGCCGTCGGGCCGGCATCAGCAGTACCCGCCCGACTCATCGGTGATCAGTGATTATCCCGGGGCGGACTCTGGCGCGCGACATCCTGATACTCGGTGGCGCCTTTCAGGGTCATGCCCTGATCCAGGGGCTCGACCAGAGTGCGCTGAATTTCCTGCCAGGGCGTCTGATGGGCCGGATAACGATACCCGCCCTGCTGTTCAAGGCGCCCCCGCCGAGCCACCAGTTCCGCATCATCAACAAGCAGCATGACCTCTCCCCGATCGAGATCGACGCGCAGCCGATCACCATCTTCGAGCAACGACAGCCCGCCGCCTGCGGCGGCTTCCGGAGAGGCATTGAGAATCGATGGCGAGCCGGACGTCCCTGACTGGCGCCCGTCACCAATACAGGGCAGCGCTTCGATGCCGCGCCTGATCAACGCTTCAGGGGGCTGCATGTTCACAACCTCGGCGCCACCGGGGTGCCCTATCGGGCCGGCACCGCGCATGACAAGAATTGTCCGATCACCAATATCCAGCCGGGGATCATCAATGCGCGCATGATAATCCTCGGAGCCATCGAAGACCGCCACCGGGCCTTCAAAGGCATTCGGATCATCGGGGTCGCTCAGAAACCGCTGACGAAAGCCCGCGGAAATCACGCTGGTTTTCATCAGGGCGGAATCAAACAGATTGCCCTTGAGGTTCAGGAAGCCGGCACGGTCCACCAGGGGATTATCGTACCGACGGATCACTTCCGGATCCCGCGTCTCACGCCCAAGGATATTGGCTGCCAGCGTCCTCCCATTGACGGTCAGAGACTCACCGTGAAGTCGACCGGCAGCCAGCAACTCATGCAGGATGGCAGGCACCCCGCCGGCCCGGTAAAACTCTTCACCGAGGTAGGCCCCGGCAGGCATGATATTGGCCAGCAGGGGGATATCGTGGCCGACTGACTGCCAGTCATCATTGGTCAGCGCGACCCCCGTATGCCGGGCAATGGCATTGATGTGAATCGGTGCATTGCTCGACCCCCCGATCGCCGAACACACGCAAATGGCATTTTCAAAGGCGTTACGGGTGAGAATATCGCTGGGCCGCAGATCCTCCCACACCATGTCAACGATCCGTGTACCGGTGTCATAAGCCACCATCGCCCGCTCCTTGTAAGGTGCGGGGATCATGGCCGAACCAGGCAGGCTCATGCCCAGCGCCTCGGCCATGGAGTTCATGGTGGAGGCAGTACCCATGGTATTGCAGTGGCCTACCGAAGGGGCGGAATCGGTAATCCGCGACAGAAATTCGGCGTAATCAATATCGCCGGCCGCGAGGCGCTTGCGCATTTCCCACACCACCGTACCGGACCCCACCCGTTCGTTGCCATGCCAGCCATTGAGCATCGGCCCGCCGGAAAGCACGATCGCCGGGATATTGACCGTCGCGGCGGCCATCAGGCTGGCAGGGGTGGTCTTGTCACATCCGGTGGTCAGCACGACCCCATCCAGCGGGTAACCATGAAGCACTTCGACCAGCCCCAGGTACGCCAGGTTGCGATCGAGCGCTGCCGTCGGACGGCGGGCATTTTCATGAATCGGATGCAATGGAAACTCGAAGGGCACGCCACCGGCAGCACGGATCCCCTCCTTCACCCGCTTCACCAGCTCGATGTGATGGCGATTGCATGGCGTCAGATCCGAGCCCGACTGGCAGATGCCGATGATGGGCCGGCCACTGGTCAGTTCTTCCAGGGTGATGCCATAGTTCATGTACCGCTCGATACACAGCGCTGTAGTGCCCGGATGCTCGGGGTTATCGAACCACCACCGTGAACGCAGCTGGTCCGGAGTGATCCTGTGTTCTGAATTGCGCATATGTAACCCCTGGCGGAAAAATCGGGAATGGTGTGATGTATCAACAGGCCCCGGGTGATTCCGGCAAGACTGTTCTGTCTGCCGGACTGGCCTGAAATCAGGAAACGTCGCACCTGTCCCTCAAGACAGATGCGCCGGTACAAGCCCTATTCGTAGGACATGGCTTCGAGCTCCTTGCCACGGGTTTCCCTGACAAACCTTACGACAAAGAAGATCGAGACCACGGCGAAGAAGGCATAAATGCTATAGGCACCCGCCAGCCCGATGGCTGCCAGCATGATCGGAAAACTGATGGTGATCGCAAAGTTGGCAAGCCACTGGAACAGACCGGAGATGGCAAGCCCCGACCCACGCATCTGATTTGGAAACATCTCCCCCAGCATGACCCACATGACCGGCCCCCAGGACACATTGAAAAAGAGCACGTACGCGTTGGCGGCCAGCAGTGCAACAATGCCCATCCCATCGGACAGATGCAGGGAGCCATCGACCATGCTCGCGGTCGAAAAGGCGTAGGCCATGGCCATCAGCGTCAGTGCCATGCCCGATGAGCCGATCCACAGCAGTGGTTTGCGGCCAATACGATCAATGGAGGTAATGGCAATGACCAGCGCGCCCAGGCTTACCCCGCCTGAAATCACATTGATCAGCAGCGCATCGTTTTCGGAAAACCCAACGGACTGCCACAGGACCGCTCCGTAGTAAAACACCACGTTGATGCCCACCAGCTGCTGGAAGACAGCCAGACCGATCCCCACCCACACGATGCCATGCACCTTGCCCGTCGCTTTATTGATGACATCACGCAGGCCCGGCTGATGATCGCTGGCCAGCGATCCCTCGATCTCGGAAAGCTTGGTATTGACCTCTTCATCCGACAGCAGCTTGCCCAGCACTCCGCGCGCCCTGTCGATCTTGCCGGCACTCATCAGGTAACGCGGGCTCTCCGGAATGAACATCAGCGCGATCAGAAACACCGCCGCCGGAAAGACTTCAATCCAGAACATCCAGCGCCATGTGGCAAACCCGAACCACAGCGCAGCCACCGATGAACCGGCCATGTTGGCCAGGGTGTAGTTACTCAGAAAGGCCACGAACAGTCCCAGCACGATCGCAACCTGTTGAATCGTTGCCAGCCGCCCGCGGTAAGCCGCGGGAGCCACCTCACTGATATAGGCAGGAGCAATCACGCTGGCAGCGCCAACAGCCATTCCGCCCAGTACGCGATACATCACAAACGCCAGTGACCCACCGGCAATGCCGGACCCCCAGGCGCTGACAAGAAAGAAGACCGCCGCAATGATCAATAGTGTCCTGCGACCAAGACGATCCGCCATCCGACCGGCAAAAAAGGCCCCCACGGCGCACCCCAGCAGCATCGAGGCAACATTGAAGCCCGTACCGACGCTGTCGGAGCCGAAGGCACTTTGAAGCCCATCGACCGTACCGTTGATAACCCCACTGTCAAACCCGAACAGGAACCCGCCAATGGCGGCAATACAGGAAATACCGAATACGTACAGGCCACGCTTGCGCGTCATGTCACTTGTCATGGTATTGCTCCAGAAAACGTGTCGTTATCGTATGGAACGCGTGATGCGGTGAGATGATTCAAAGCCAGCCGGCGTCGACCCAGTAATTGTGGGCAGTACAGGCAGCCGCAGCGTCGGAGGCCAGAAAGGTCACCATGCTGGCGACATGGTGGGGATGAATGCGGACCTTGAGCTTCTGCTCCTCGATGATCTTCTGCTCATCTTCAGGGCTGTACCATCTGGACTGGCGAGGCGTTTTCACGTTGCCCGGGATGACACAGTTCACGCGAATGCCGTCCTCGCCCAACTCACGGGCCATGGCACGAGTCATGCCCTCAATGCCTGCCTTGGCTGTTTCATAGATGGCCAGATGCTCCTGGCCAAGATGCCAGCTGATCGAGCCCAGGTTGACGATGGCTCCGCCGCCGCGTGTTTTCATGCCTGGAGCCACTGCCTGCATGGAAAACATCACATGACGCAGATTCACCGCGACCCGCTCATCCCAGTAATCCGGCGTAATGTCCCCCAGGGTATGACGGTCATCGTTTGCAGCATTATTGATCAGCACATCAACCGCACCGATGTGCCTGAACGTTTCCACCAGGGCGTGAAGGTCAGTAAGGTCACACAAATGGAAGGTCGCATGGCCCGCCAGCCGTTCGACCAACGCTCGGGACTCATCTTCACAGATGTCCAGAAAGTGAACCTCTGCCTGCTGCTCGACGAAGGCTTCGACCAGGCCGGCACCAATGCCGGAACCGCCGCCGGTAATCACGACACGTTTATCTGCAAGACCGGGATAGATTGCTGTACCCATAGTCACTCCACCATCCATGAAAGAGAAAGCACTGGTATGCAGGAACCCTTCCACCATGGGGAGATGCTCAACGCCACCATCGGGTACGGGCCACTTGGTATATTCTTATTACTAAGTGGCGATTATCAATTCATGATGTCAGGACAACCATACGACATAGGGTTAACGTAATCAGACAGGTGATACATCACGACACACCTGCCGAATACCGCCTCTTCAGTGCAGGCGCCAGGCAGGGAATTTCGTCATGAAACTGTATAAGATTCACGTTCAGCCACCGGAACAGGCCGTAGAGGGTTCACTTTATTCATGCCAGGCAGTTACCAGAATCAAAAGGCGGGCGATCTCAACTTTCTCAAGCGGCTGAACTTAAGCGCCATCCTCGAGACAGTACGACGCGCACCGGGAGTAACGCGCGCCGATATTGCTACCCAGGCACAGTTGACCAAGGCCACGGTAGGTACAGCCGTTCAGTCGTTGCTGAACCAGGGATGGCTGAAGGAAGGAGAGCTGCAGAAAAGCAGTGGTGGCCGGCCGGGGCGCGCCCTGCACCTGAACGATGACCACTACTACCTGCTGGGTGCCGAAGTGGGCGTACACGGGTTGCGGCTCGTGGCCTGTGCCCCCTCCGGCCAGGTGCTTGAAACACAGCATGAACCCTTCCCCTGTACGACACCCGACACCACAGCCGCGTCGCTGGGTGAGCTATTGCGGCAGTTCACGCACCGCACGTCCCTGCAGCACAGGGACAGTCTGGGAATCGGCGTGGCCCTGCCAGGCACCATTGCCACCGATGAAGCCGTGCTGCGGCGAGCGCCCAACCTCGGCTGGCATGACGTGCGCTTCATGGAGTTACTGCGCCCGCACCTGCCTGAGGCCACAGGCGTCTGGCTGATGGACAATGAAGCCAAGGCCGCGGCCTTTGGCGAGCTTTATTTCCGAACCGGCGCGATCCCGGAATCACTGCTGTACGTAAGCGCCGGCACCGGGATCGGCAGTGGTCTGGCGGAGGGCAGGCACCTGCCACTGCTCACGCGAGGCGTTCAGGGGCTGGCCGGAGAAATCGGCCATACCGTTCTGCAGCCGGGCGGACTTTATTGTCATTGCGGTAACCGGGGGTGTGCAGAAACCCTTGTCAGCGGCTGGTCGATCCGTGCCACCCTGGGCATTGACGAGAAGGATGACCTGATCAACAGGCTGACACCTCGCCTGCAGGAACCGATGGTAGTGCACACCCTTCGCCGCGCCGGAGAGGCACTGGGCATGCTGCTTCTGAATCTGCATCACACCCAGAACCCTGCTGAAATTGTTCTGGGCGGTTCATTGACGCGGCTGGGGCCCCTCTTTCTTGACCCCGCCCTCACCTATTTTGAAGCCCATCAGCACCGCCTGCTGGGAACCGCACAGCGCGTTTCATTACGCGTCATTGAAGACAGTACCTTCGTGGCTGCCCGGGGCGCAGCTGCCCAGGTGCTGGCCAGAGCCATCCATGATCAGGCCCTGCCACAGGCCACCCACGGTTCGTCCTGAACTCGGGCGTGATCAGCGCAGCCGCATGATCACGCCCGATACCCTGCGAGGCGCCACGTAGACTAAAGTTGGCGCAGCCGAATAAGTAAACAGATTGAACTTACTTCCCCGGTCTTTCACTATGAAAAACCGGCCTGTTCGAGGCTGCCTGCGTACGCTGGGGTACCGCAGGCAGCCTCGCAGATACACACCAACGCATCTCGCGCGACAAACCGTCGAGGTAATCCTTTTGCATACTACAACCTTTCTTCCCGAAGACCTGGAAAGCGCACTGCTGGCCGGGCGGGTATGGCGCGAAACGCCTGACCAGTCGGGGCCTGCCATCGTGGTGATTCGAAACGGCGAGGTCATCGACATCACGTCCACCTGCGCCTGTATGGCCGATTTGCTGGATCGGGATGATGCCACCGCCGTGGTTGCCCGGGCCGAGGGCGAGTCACTGGGCTCGATCGAATCACTGCTGGAAAACTCGCTGTCATCCTCCCCGCACGCGCCCTATCTGCTGGCTCCCTGCGATGTACAGGCCATCAAGGCCTGCGGCGTAACCTTTGCCGTCAGCCTGATGGAAAGAGTCATCGAGGAGCAGGCAGCCGGTGACGCTGCTCATGCCACCGCGTTGCGCCAGGAGCTGCAGACCGTAATCGGCAGCGACCTGTCGCAGATGGTTCCAGGCTCCGATGAGGCGCTGGCGCTCAAGGCAGAACTGCAGCAACGGGGCGTCTGGTCTCAGTACATGGAAGTCGGCATCGGGCCGGATGCCGAGGTTTTCACCAAGGCACAACCCTTCTCGTCAGTGGGCTTTGGCAGTAGCGTAGGCCTGCACCCGTCATCACGATGGAACAACCCCGAACCCGAGATCGTACTGGCCGTCGATGCTACCGGTCAGCCACGAGGCGCGACGCTGGGTAATGACGTCAACCTGCGTGACATCGAGGGACGCAGCGCCCTGCTGCTGGGCAAGGCCAAGGACAACAACGCCTCCAGTGCCATCGGCCCCTTCATTCGTCTCTTCGATGAACATTTCACCCTCGATACGGTACGTAAGGCACGGGTTTCACTGCGTATCGAAGGCGCCGATGACAGTTTCGTGCTTGATGGCTCAAGCGACATGCGCCAGATCAGCCGTGATCCACTGGATCTTGTCCGCCAGACCGTGGGCCCACATCACCAGTACCCGGATGGTTTCATGCTGTTTCTCGGCACCATGTTCTCTCCCATTCTGGATCGTGATGGCGAGGGACAAGGCTTTACGCATCACGTGGGGGACCTCGTCACCATCGCCACCCCAGCCCTGGGCGCACTGGTCAACCGCGTGGACCGCTCGGACCGGCTCCCCCCCTGGACCTTCGGCATACGTCAGTGGCATGCACACCAGGCCCGGCACCGCTGATCGATACCTGCCCGACATGTGCCACCTGTCGGGCAGTAGCCGAGGACCCACCGTGACAGATTACGCGCCTATCCACCGATCGGGGGTGGTTCATCGGTTAGATGTAAATCAAGCTCTCCCTGATACACAGGTCCCGCCACGATCATGTGCCGTCACGTTCGGCGCTTTTTTTACATACCTGTTTTAAATGTGTACGTGGAACGTCAGAACATATAAATAACCGTGTTATTCCGCGCCCTGACATGTCGTCCATGACTCTATTTCTTTAAAATACGGCCATGCTTCCAATGTAACTACGGATATATCAGAACCGGGATTCATTAGTCTCATTGACACTCTTGTTTTCATCGTTTAAGTAAAACCACTTTTTTTAAGACCAAGGTATAAATTATTGGCGTTAAAGCGCCCAATGAAAAAAAACTGGTCAAGGCGAGAAAAATTATTCGCTGTAATGCAGTTTTACTGTGCCCTTAACTTTGCAGAACATTTCATGTCTCAAGGGGCACCACCATGGGTTTTAAATCAATTGCCATTGCCGCAGCGCTGGTTCTGTCGAGCGGCATGTCCACGGCTGCACTGGCGGACTATCCCGAAAAACGCATCGACCTGATTGTCGGCTTTGCCGCCGGCGGTGGCACCGATGTCATGGCCCGGACCACGGCTCCCTTTCTGGAGAAGTACCTGGGTAATGATGTCTCGGTAGTGGTCAAGAACATGCCGGGCGCCAGTGGTCAGATTGGCGTTACCGCGGTCGCCGAAGCCAAACCCGATGGCTACAAGATCGGCACCTATAACCTGCCGGGCACCATGGCCAGAACGCTTGATCGCAATGCCGATTACAATGCCGACAGCTTTACCTACCTGGCCAACGTCGTGAACGACCCCAATGTCATCGTTACTCCCAAAAACAGTGACATCGACACCATGGACAAGCTGGTCGAAGCGGCCAAAAAGCGTCCCGGTGCGGTAACGGTCGCCATGTCGAGCCTTGGCGGCGATGACCATTTCTTCCTGCAAAAGCTCACCGATGTCACCAAGGCCGACTATACCGTCGTGCCCTTCTCCGGTTCAGCTCCGGCCCGCAGCGCGCTGATGGGCGGCCACGTCACCATGGGCATCATCAACATCTCCGAAGTCGTGGCCTTCCGCGATGAGCTGAACGTACTGGGCATCGCCTCCGAGAAGCGCTCTTCCATGGCGGAAGACATCCCTACCTTCAAGGAGCAGGGATTCGATCTGGTCAACGGGGCGCTTCGCGGCTTCGTGGCGCCGG
The DNA here is from genome assembly GCF_026240105.1 of Larsenimonas rhizosphaerae. Lineage (NCBI taxonomy): Bacteria > Pseudomonadati > Pseudomonadota > Gammaproteobacteria > Oceanospirillales > Halomonadaceae > Larsenimonas > Larsenimonas rhizosphaerae. The sequence goes on along the minus strand of NZ_JAPIVE010000001.1, from coordinate 351,469 downwards.
CCAATCTGCCTGAAAACGTCAGGGCCAAACTGCTCGACGCCTTCCAGAAAACCTACGACGACCCTGATTTCCAGCAGGCCATGCGCCGGTCCGGCAACCCGACAGAACTGGCTCTGGGCGATGACTTCAAGACCCTCAACGCCGAGCAGCTGGAACTGGCAAAACGCATCTGGGAAACCACTCCCTGGAAGTAAGCCTGCGCTCGTTATCCCGGTTTTTCTGACACATGACCTTCACGACGGAACCACCACGCCATTTCCCAATGACGGCGTGGTGGTTCAACCGGCATGACCGACTCGTCATTGCCGGCCTGTCGTGACTGGCTCCAACGCGACTTCATGAGACATATCCCATGACCAGTGAACCCACTAACACGGCCAGCGAGTCCTCTCGCGGCATCGATCCGGATTTGATCGCCGGTACGGTCATCGTGCTCGGCGCAGGCGTACTTCTGACGCGCACCTCGGATATGCCCGGCATGACAGCACTGCTGCCGGTCACCATGCTCTCGGCGCTTATCCTGCTTGGCGTCCTGCTGATCGGACGCTGTGTACTGCGCCGTCGGCGCCAGACCGTGGCGCCCATCAAGGTCTTCGATGATGCCAAACGCTTTTTCGGCATCGTGGCATCCATTGCGATTTATGTCGCCGCCGTCGCCCTGCTGGGCTTTTACACCGCAACGGCTGTCATGATTCCGGTGGTGGCCTGGTGCTTCGGGTACCGAAGCCTGAAGGGCGTACTGCTTGCCGATCTGATTTTTACAGGCGGCATCGCGATCATCTTCGTGTTGCTGATGGGGCAGGAACTGCCCACCGAATTCTTCCTGCGCTAACGAGGATATCTCATGTACGGCAATCTTATTGATGCACTACCGTCCGTATTGTCCATGGGCAATCTCCTGGCGGTCATTGTCGGCGTTGTTGCCGGTATCTGCGTAGGCGCCCTGCCCGGCCTCAGCGCCACCATGGCCATTTCGGTGCTGATTCCCTTTACCTTCGGCATGGATCCGCTGGTCGCCCTTGGCATGATGGCCGGTATCTACAACGGGGCCATGTACGGCGGTTCAATCCCCGCTGTGCTGCTGCGCATTCCCGGAACGCCTGCCGCCGTCGCCACCAGCTTCGATGGTTACCCGATGGCTCAGCAGGGCCGTGGTGGCTATGCACTTCAGGTCGCCGTGGTCTCTTCTGCACTGGGGGGTATCGTCTCGGCGCTGGTCCTGATGCTGCTGGCTCCTCCGCTGGCCAAGGTCACGCTGCTTTTCGGTCCGACCGAGATTTTCTGGGTGGCGGTATTCGGCATGTCGGCCATCGTTTTCCTGCTCGGCGGTGATGTGATCAAGGGGCTGATCAGCGCAGCCTTTGGTGTCTTTGTCTCCCTCGTCGGTGCCGACACCATTACCGGCGCCGAGCGCTACACCTTTGGGCACCTGGAGCTGCTCGACGGCATCAATATCGTCGTGCTGCTGGTCGGGCTCTATGCACTGCCACCGGCCATCGGCCTGCTTGAGGAAATCCGCGATTTCGACACCGAAAATACCGGCCGACTCAATACCACCAGCATCTGGAAGGCCATCCCCGGCATGCTGAAGTACTGGAAGACCTGGGTACGCTCTTCAATCATCGGCGTGTTTGTCGGCATCCTGCCTGGCGCCGGCGGCTCCATGGCAGCGTTTCTCAGTTATAACGAAGCCCGCCGTGCCTCCAAAAACCCGGATGACTGGGGCAAGGGCGAACCGGAAGGCGTTGCTGCCTCGGAAACCTCCAACAATGCCGATACTGCCGCCGCACTGATCCCGGCGCTGACGCTGGGCATTCCCGGCACGGCGGTTGCTGCCGTCATGCTCGGTGGACTGTTGATCCACGGCCTGCAGCCTGGCCCCATGCTGTTCCGTGACAACCCTGAAATCGTCTTTGGCTTCATGTGGCAGTTCCTGTTTGCCGCCATCCTGCTGATCTTCCTCGGGGGAGCACTGGCCACCAACAGCTTTGCGCAGGTGCTGCGCCTGCCACGACCGCTGCTGGGCGCCATCATCATCTCCCTGGTGTTCATCGGCGTGTACTCGATCAATGGCCGTATGTTCGATGTCTATCTGATGCTCGGCTTTGGCCTGATCGGCTATTTCATGGACAAGCTGAAATTCCCGCTGCCACCGGTTGTACTGGGGCTGATTCTGGGAGGGTTTGCCGAACAGAACCTGCGTCTTGCACTGCGCATCGGTGGCGGTAACTGGGACATTCTGGCCTCCAGCCCGACGGCCAAGGTGCTGATCGGCATGATCCTGCTGGTGATACTGTCACCGCTCTTCTCACGGCTGATGCGTGCGCGCAAGGCCAAACGAGTCGCCGAGTGATGACACCTCATGCCTCGATCCGGGAAGCATGGCTGGCACTGACTGATGAGTCGGTGCTGGACCCGGCCCAGCCGATTCTGGACGCGCACCATCATCTGTGGGATCGCGAAGAGAGCCGCTATCGCACCGAGGACTTCATCGCCGATGTGAGCTGCGGCCATGACGTGCGCGCCAGTATCTACGTGCAGTGTCGCACCGGATATCGCCGCTCGGGGCCCGAGGCGCTCTACCCGCTGGGCGAGGTCGAAACGATCCTCGAGTGGAGCGCTCAGGCCCCGAATCATCCGGTCGGCATCGTTGCCTTTGCCGACCTCATGCAGGGCAGCGCGGTACGCGACACCCTCGATGGCCTGCTGGATCTGGCCCCGAATCACGTATGTGGCATTCGCAATACCACGGCCTATCACCCCGACCCGGCGGTGCGCTCCAACCCGAGGCCGGCCCCGGATGGTCTGCTGCGCTCAAAGGAATTTCACCAAGGCGCCGCTGAAGTCGCCCGGGCCGGACTGGCCCTGGACATCTGGGCCTACCAGACACAGCTGCATGAAGTCGAAACGCTCGCTCGCCTGCTGCCGGAGCTGACGGTGGTCATCAATCACTGCGGCGGTCCACTCGGCGTCGGGCCATTTCGTGAACGAACACCGGCTGATTTTGCCGCCTGGCGCGCAGGCCTCGAGAAACTCGCTGCCCTGCCCAACACGCGCCTCAAGATCGGCGGGTTCGGGCTTGCCGTTTTCGGCAATGACTACCACCACCACCCCGCGCCCCCGGACTCCGAACGTCTGGCAAGAGACTGGGCACCCTGGTTCGAGACCTGCCTCGAGGCCTTTGGTCCGGCGCGCTGCATGTTTGAGAGCAACTTCCCCGTGGACAAGGGAATGTTCTCCTATGTCGCACTCTGGAATGCCTACAAGCGACTGACTCGCGCGCTGAGCCAGAACGACCGGGATCAGCTGTTCTGGAAGACGGCTGCCAGCACCTATGGCGTGGCCTTCGACGGATGGGTGACACCCCAGGCGTCGTCATGACAGTGGCACGACCTCAATGCGAATAACACCACGATACGAATAACAACGAGGGATCAGGACATGTTCAAAACGCTTCGGAAAACACTGGTCATTTCAGCCATTGCCGTATCAGCGCAGGCAATGGCCGCACTCAACACACCCGCCTTCGCCGACTACCCCGACAGCAAGCCCATCGAAGTGATTGTCGGCTACTCCGCCGGCGGGGGCACCGACGTGCTTGCCCGTGTGGTGGGAAAATATCTGGAGCAGGAACTGGGAAATGATGCCCGTGTGGTGATCAAGAACCAGCCCGGTGCCGGCGGCCAGATCGGGTTTACGAGCGTGGCCAGGGCCAAGGCAGATGGCTATACCCTGGGCACCTTCAATCTGCCGGCCGCCATGGCACTGACCTACGACCGCAAGGCGGCCTACGACGCCAACAGCTTTGACTATCTCGCCAACGTGGTACACGACCCCAACACCCTGGTCGTCAGTCAGACCTCTCCCTATCACAGTCTGAAAGAGCTGATTCAGGCGGCGAAGGAAAAACCGGGTAGCGTGGGCATGGCCCTGGCATCACTGGGGGGCAATGACCACTTCAGTGCCCTGCTGCTGGCCGCAGCGGCAGATACCGAATTCAACCTGATCCCCTTCAGCGGCGCCTCGATGGCACGCACCGCCCTGCTCGGCGGCCACGTCGCCGCCGGTACCATGGCCCTGAGCCAGACCATCGGTTTTGAAGACGAACTGCGCGTACTGGCTGTTCTTGATGACAAGCGCTCCTCCTTCGCGCCTGACGTGCCTACGGCGAAGGAACAGGGCTATGACGTCGAAATGGGCTCCTATCGCGGCTTCGTGGCGCCTCACGGGCTCCCGGAGAAGGTCAAAACTCGACTGGTGACGGCCTTCAAGGCGCTGGCCGACAACAAAAAGCTGCGCGATGAGCTGGCGGCTCAGGGCAATACGCTGGACATCATCACCGGAGATGACTATCGCCAGCTGAACGACGCCCAGTCCGACGTCGCCAGAAAACTGTGGGAAAGCCATCCATGGAAATGAGGGGCAGAAAGCAGCCTGTCAGCGCTGGATCACATGAACACGCCGAATTCGCCGGAAAGCTCTGCCAGCTTGTTGTGCATGGCCATAAGAAGCTCGGACTTGGCCGAGTTGGCATGACGTACCGTTCCAATCTGACGATAGACCTGAGGGCGGCCGAACGGCAGCTTGAGCATGTCACGACCATTTTCACGCACTGCAATATCAGGCACGACCGATGCCCCCAGCCCCGCCGCGACACACTCGACGATCGCCGGGATGGTGTCGATCTCGGCAATGTGCCTGGTTCTGACTTCCTGATGGGTCAGCTCATTGTTGATCAGCGCCGCCAGAGGGACATCGCTTGCAAAGTGCACGAAAGGAAGGGTTTCCAGCAACTCCCGCACCGGTCTTACCGGTGTGCCGGGAGGTGCGATGAAGACCAGCGGCTCACGCAGGAACGGGGACCAGGAAAGGTTTCGCGAGACCCCGGCATGCTCGGCCACGACCGCCAGATCCAGGCGGCCGGCGTTGACATCACTGAGAAGGGCCGAGGACATCCCGACACGAAGATCCACATGCAGTTCTGGAAATATTTCGCGCAGCGCCACGATCGCACGTGGCAGCAAAGCGATGGTACTGGTGCGAACCGAGCCAATGCTGAGCGAACTTGACACGTTGCTGCCCTTCAGGGAAATCCGGGTTTCCTCGACCAGTCCCAGAACCTTTCGGGCAGTTTCAAGAAGTTTCAGCCCCTGAAGAGTGAGACTTGGCGGACGCGTCTGCCGATTGAACAGCGAGGCCTCCAGTTCCTGCTCCAGCGCAAGCATCTGCTGACTGACGGCCGAAGGCGTCAGGCAGACCTCGCGGGCAGCACGGGCAAAGGTACCGTATTCGGAGATCGCAATTAGCGTGCGTAGCTGACGTGTGTCCATGCTTTTACCCATTAAGACTTTCTTCACTTAACGTAAAATATTAGTCGCTTTTATAAAGAAAAACTACCTGTATTCTAATCGGCAACCGCCCAGGAACGACACCTGGCACCACGTGTGCTGCCACTGACAATCAATGGAGAGAGACCTTGGAGAACCGCCCCACCATTCTTGTAACCGGCCCTCACCTGGCTGAAGAAGCACGTCAATATGCCGAAGCCGCGGGCTACGCCGTACACCACACGCCGGCCTACCCTTCGCCGGAGGTGCTCGTTGAACACATCAACCGTCACGACCCGGTAGGCATCGTGTCACGCATGGGGCGATTCGGAGCTGAAGCGGTTGCAGCCGGCCGGTCACTCAAGGTGATTTCCAAGCATGGCGCCGGCGTGGACAACATTGATGTTGATGCAGCCACGCATCATGGCGTTCAGGTCATTCGCGCTGCCGGTGGCAATGCGGTCTCGGTGGCAGAGCACGCTGTCGCATTGATGTTTGCCACGGTCAAGCGTCTGCTGCCGCTGGATGCCGGCATGCGACAGGGCCACTGGGAAAAGGCCGACTTTCTCGGGCGGGAATTATCCGGCATGCGCCTGGGCCTGGTCGGCGGTGGTGCCATCGCCGCCGCCGTGGTCAGAATCGTCCAGGGGCTGGGGCTGGATGTTGCCGTCTACGATCCTTACGCCTCACCGGAAGCCATTCGCTCCCTTGGTGCCGAGCCCATCGACGACATCGATACGCTGCTGGCCCGATCCGACATCGTCAGCCTGCACTGCCCCCTGACTGAAGCGAACGCACATCTGCTTGATGCCAGAACACTGGCCCTGATGCCGAAGGACAGCTACGTCATCAACACCTCCCGCGGCGGACTGATCGACGAGCAGGCTCTGCTGGCTGCGCTCGAGAGTGGCCACATTGCCGGTGCCGGACTGGATACCTTCGAGTGCGAGCCGCCGGAAGGCATCAATCCGCTCGCTCGCTCCGAGCGGGTCATCCTGACACCGCACATCGCAGGGGTGACCGAAGAAGCAGGTACACGCGTGGGTGTTCTGGCGGTCAGTGGCATTGTCGACCTCATTGCCGGCACAGCGCTGCCACCGGCACGCATGGTCAATACCCTGCCGGAAACCACCTGTTCCTGATCCTGTTTTTCATGACATATCGGCCAGAGATTCAGGCCATCTCAATGGAGTAATACCATGCCCATCGGCAACCGAGTTCTCAAACGCCAGCGCCAGGTCAACGCATCCACCGTCGAAGCCTTTGCTGCGCTTCCTGTTGCAGTGGTCAGTGACAGCATGTCCCGCGTCTTTGCCGGTGGCAGCGACCTTCGTCCCATGCACCGCGAGGGCTCAATGGCAGGCGTGGCCCTGACCGTGCGTACTCGCCCGGGTGACAACCTGATGCTGCACCAGGCCATCGACATGGCCCAGCCCGGTGACGTCATTGTCTGCGACGCGGGCGGTGACACCACCAACGCCCTGATGGGCGAGTTGATGCTCGCCTATGCGGTCAAAAAGGGCGTGGTCGGCTTTGTTCTCAACGGTGCGATACGCGATCTTGATGGCTTTCGCGAAACCAACCTGCCTACCTTTGCAGCCGGGGTTACCCATCGCGGTCCCTACAAGAATGGTCCGGGCGAAATCAATACCCCGATCAGCCTGAATGGCATGGTCATCGAGCCGGGCGATCTGATCATCGGTGACAGTGACGGCATGCTTTGCGTTCCCTATGACGATGCAGAGACCGTGCTTGAGGCCGCTCAGGCCAAACAGGCGGCTGAAGAGAAGCAAATGGCTGCAATTCACGCCGGTGAGAACGATCGGAGCTGGGTGAGCGCCGCACTCAAGGCCACAGGGTGCGAAATGAACTAGGCACACTGTTTTACAGCTGAACGTAAAACAATAAATCCCCTACCCCCGGATTTATGAAAGGGACGCCGGATATTTAATTACCCGGCGTCCCTTTTGCGCCTTCAATTCAGGGAAAAATTCTCCAAGCCATTAATAATAAAGAAGAAAAACACCAAAAAGTAGACAAAGGTTTAATAATTAAAACCACCCGAGCGGCGTAGCATTAACGGCCCGACATGACGATGAAAAGTCATGGCACATCAGTACGACTCATGTCGAGGCAAGGCTTTAATCATCACTCCGTCAATGTATTCACCATTCGGCATCTCTTTTTTTATTTATCTTCATCGGGAGAGTTTCGATGCGTTCACCTCGAAACCGTTGGCTTTATTTACTCAGCACCCTGCTGATCATGCTGGCCTCTCCGGCATGGGCGAGTGACTATCCTGCTCGTCCCATTACCCTGATTGTTCCCTATGGTGCGGGAGGGACCACCGACATTTCAGCCAGGCAGCTCGCCAGACTGGCAGAGCCGCTGCTTGGCCAACCGGTCGTCATCGAAAACCGCCCTGGTGGTGGTGGCGTGAACGCCATGCGCACGGTATCCCGCGCCGCGCCGGACGGTTATACCCTGATTGCGACCACCTCCTCTCCCTCCTTTGTCGCGCCGGCACTGCGTGATACGGGCTATGACACGCTCAAGGATTTCACGCCGATCCTGAATTATTCCGGGCCCTGGCATGGTGTTCTGGTCAATGCCGATAGCCCCTATCACACCCTGACGGAACTGCTTGATGCTGCCCGCGATGGCTCCCGTCTTACCTATGCCACGGCCGGCGCCCTGAGTGGTGCGCGCCTGGCGTTTACTCAGCTGGGACGCGACACCGATGCAAGGCTTCAGCACGTTCCGTTTGACGGCGCCGCCGGTGCAACCGCGGCCCTGCTTGGCCACCATGTCGATATCGCGCTGGTGCCTGCCTACCGCGATCTGGTTAAAAGTGACCAGCTACGGCTGCTTGCCGTGCTCGATGACCAGCCTGACCCGGATTTCCCGGAAGTGCCCACGCTTGAGCAGTCAGGATACGACATTCAATTTCCCTCCATCGTGGCCCTGATGGTGCCCCATGGCGTGAGCGCCAAGCGCGCCGAGACACTGCGAGCCGCATTCAGCCAGGCCGCCTCTTCACCGGAATTTGCCGCCGTCATGAAAAAACTCAACCAACCCGTGAGGCTACTGCCATGTGACGAAGTCGAGGCCGTCATCGGCAAGAACCTGGTGGCGTATCATCATCTGGCCGAGACCCTGAAGCGATGAGCATCGACACGAACACATCCTCCCACCGCCGCATGCCTCGATTTGGCCTGCAAGGTTGCACCTGCCTCGGCATCCTGCTCGTCGCAGCCATCGGACTTTTGACCCTCCAGGATCAGGTGACGGTGTTTGACTTTGGCGACCCGGGCCCGGATGCACGCTTCTTCCCCAGGCTGGTGCTATGGCTACTGGCCCTGGGAGCCGTGCTTCGACTGTGGCGCCATCGCCGAACGGCCGAGACCGCCATCGGCCCGGCTGTCGGCTGGATCCGCGTGCTTTTCGTCATGATGCTGATGGCCGTGGCCCTGGCAACCATGCCGATGCTGGGCTTCATCATTACCGTGGCCACGATCGGTATCGTGCTGGCCTGGCTGCTGGGCGAGCGTCACTGGCTGTTCAATGTGGCCTTGCCGCTGATCGTCACCATCGCCATTTTCTGGGCTGGACGACATCTTCTCAACCTGCCCCTGCCCTGAGCCTGTCACCGCGTTTTCGCGTCCGAGATTTCCCAGGAGATACTTCACATGCTTCTTGATGCCTTCCATGCCCTGCTCGATGTCTGGGTGCTGATTGCCGCCCTGGTGGGGGTGGCCGTCGGCATTGTCATCGGCGCAATTCCCGGTCTGGGCCCGACACTGGCCATTGCCCTGCTGATCCCGGTGACCTTTACCATGTCCCCCATTCCCTCTCTTATCCTGCTTCTGGGGGTGTATCAGGGGGCGATCTTTGGTGGATCGATTTCCGCCATCCTGCTCAACGTTCCCGGCACGCCGTCTTCGGCAGCCACGGCGCTGGATGGCCATCCCATGGCACGGCAGGGCCGTGCCGGGGAAGCACTGCGCATCGCGCTCTATGCCAGTGTGTTCGGCAACATTTTCAGCTGTCTGGTGCTGATCGTGCTGGCCCAGCCGCTGGCCTCGCTGGCGCTCGATTTCGGCCCTGCACAGATGGCGGCGTTGATGACGTTTGCGTTGATCATCATCGTGCTGTTCGGGGGGGGATCGATTCTTGATGCAGCCCTGATGGCACTGATCGGCGTCGCCGCCGGCATTATCGGACTCGATCCCATCGAGGGGCTGCCGCGCTTCACCTTTGGCAGCTTTGCGGCCGAAGACGGCCTGGCGCTGATTCCGGTGCTGATCGGCCTGTTCGCGATGTCCGAAGTACTGCTGCAGGCCTTTGCCGGCAAGCAGAAGACGGCACCGGACACGGACATCGGCCCGGTCTCGGGCAGTGGCACCTCGAATCGCCCGGTCGGGTGGCTGACCCTGTGGAAGATGCGCGCCACGCTAATGGTGTCCTCCATCATCGGCACCCTGGTGGGTATCCTGCCGGGGATCGGCTCAACGGTGCCCGCCTTCGTCAGCTACAACCTGGCCCGCTCCCGTTCACGCGATCCGGCCCGCTTCGGCAAGGGAGAACCGGAGGGCGTGGCCGCCCCGGAGGCCGCCAACAATGCGGTAACCGGTGGCGCGCTGGTGCCCATGCTCTCACTCGGCATTCCCGGCGACGCCGTTACCGCCGTCATCCTGGGAGCGTTCATGCTGCAGGGGCTGACGCCGGGGCCGTTCCTCTTCCAGCAGCACGGTGTTGAGGTCTATGCGATCTTCGAGGCACTGATACTGCTGTCCATTCCCTGTGTGGTGTTCGGGCTGGCCATGTTTCGTGGCGCCGTTCACATCATTAAAATCCGCCCTCGCCATCTGTTCCCGGTCATTGCGATTCTGGCGATATTTGGTGCCTATTCGGTCAACAACAGTCTTTTCGATGTCGCCGTGATGCTGGGTGCCGGGGGGATTGGCTTCGTGCTGCGGCGAGCCGGTTTTCCGCTGCCGCCCCTGCTGATCGGGCTGATCCTCGGGCCACCGCTTGAGCAGAGCCTGCGCCAGGCGCTGCTGACCAGTGCCGGAAGCGCTGATATCTTCCTGCAGTCACCGATCGCCATGGGACTGTTGGCCGTCACGCTGCTGTGCGTTCTGGGTGTCACCATCAGGCGCTATCGCCATACGCACCAGGGAGATGCGTCATGACACACACCTCAATGTCGCCCGCCTGTGACTGCCATATCCACGTCTTCGACCGTGACCGCGAGTACATCAAGGCGACCTACCAGCCCCCTCGCAAGAGCATCGGCCACTTCATGGAGGAAGCCGCGGTCTCGGACATCCGGCGCGCCGTGCTGATACAGGCTTCCATCGATGGCACCGACAACCACTATCTGCTCGAGACGCTTCGTCAGGCGCGGCTCCCCACCTCGCCGCTTGAGTTGCGTGGCGTGGTCATGATCGATGAGCACACCTCAGGGCTCGAGGCGATGCGCGAAGCTGGCGTACGTGGCATCCGCATTCAGGACCGCACCCGGCTGGGCCAGCACGACCTGGCGCGCCTGCCGGAGCTTGCTGCTCGCGCCGCAGCACTGGACTGGCATGTCGAACTCAATACGGAACCCGAGCGCTACGACGTTTTGGCGGCACTGTTACCGACTCTCCCGGAAGGGCAAACAATCGTCCTGGATCATTTCGGGCACGTGACCCCCGGCCATTCCGATGAACTGACCCGCCTTTGCCGCCTGCTCGACACCGGGCGCGTCTGGATCAAACTTGCCCCCACCCGTGTCAGCCAGCAACCGGGGCGCTATGACGACCTCATCGAGCTGACTCGGCACCTGGCCGAGCGCTACCGCGAGTGTTGCCTCTGGGGAAGTGACTGGCCCCACGTCATGACGCCGTCGCCGATCCCCGGCTCCCTCGACATGATCGAGTTTCTCGAGCGCGCCCTGTCCTCGCCACAGCGCCAGGCCTGTCTGAGAGACAATCCTGAACGGCTTTATCGGTTCTGACCCCTCCCCCTGACCCTGCCTTTCAGACCAGCCATCACGATCGACCTCATTGTCCATGAGGTCGATCATTCTGCGGGGTTCGCTGATTCAGATTTTATACATACTGACGTATATCACTCCGATTATTTAATTATTGCCCTCTTTTATTATTTATCGTTAAAGGCGACCAAGGTCTCATCGACAAAACATTTATTTCAAAGATCCGGCATAAAGTTTTCCTGCATATTCAATGCAGAAAAACACGCTTTAGCAATTCCTCGTTTTCATGTTCACTCAACACCCAAAAGCGTGCGGTGTTTATTCACGATTTACCCATGAATATAAATGCCCCCTTTTGACAAGGGGTGATGTAAATCACTCCCCTGTTTCAAAAGGCACAAATATCATTTTAATAAAAACGAGCCATCACCCTTGAGAGAGGACGTCCCGATGAAAAAAATCAAGAATACCCTGCTATCCGGATTGGTTGTTCTAAGCACATCAATGGCCGGTAATGTCATGGCCGATAACTGGACGGGGTATACCTATTCCTCCGTGTCCACGACCGCTGCCGTTCAGGGCATGAAACGAATTGCCGACCGGGTCGAGAAGGAAACGGACGATGACCTGTCGATCACGCTTCACCTGGGCAAGACACTGCAAATCTCCTCCAGCGATATCACCCAGGCCACCGGCGATGGCATTGTCGACTTCGCCGCGGACCTGTTCTTTTCGGGCAACGTCCCCATCGCGCGCATTCTCAACCTGCCCCTTTTGATCAACAACGACGAAGAGTGGAACAAGGCCTACGCGGTGATGGAACCGTATCTCAAGAAAGGGTTCGCGGATCAGGGCGTGACCTATCTGGGCAGCTATCGCTACCCGCAGCAGGTCATCTTTACCACCTTCAAAATGGACTCACTGGACGACCTCAAGGATCACAAGGTGCGCGTCACCTCGCCTGAACAGGGTGAATTCGTCGAGGCCTTCGGTGGTTCACCGATCACGCTCTCAGGCTCGGAAGTACCGACGGCGCTGGAACGTGGCGTCATTGATGGCGTACTGACAGCCAGTGCGGGCGGTGCCAAGAACTGGCACGAATTCCTGCCCTACAACTACCGTCTGCCGGTCAACTACGCCAACAGTGCCATTATCGCCAATACCTCTGCGTATGAAGGCCTCAAGAACAGCACGCGCCAGACACTCAATCGTATCGTGAGTGAGGAAACAGCCCAGATCACTCAGGACTTCCTCGTCGATGAGAAGACACAGGAACAGAAACAGGCAGACGCCGGCATGACGATTGTCGATGCCGACCCGGCCGACATCAAACGCGCCCAGGAAAAGATGGCGCCGTGGTGGCGCGAGTGGGCCAAACAGGCGGGACCGGAGCATGAAAAAGCGCTTGAGGCGGTTCTGAACGCCCTTGGCAAGTAATTCCGGAGCCCTTCATGAGTGATACATCCCCCCATCAGGTCAACGAGCCGGCATCTGCCGGCTCCCTGTTCGACATGATCGCCGCCGGCGTGCGGTTTATCGCGGGACTGGCGCTGGTGGTACTGGTATTGATCGTCAGCGCCGAAATCATCTCGCGCTTTTTCTTCAACCATTCACTGCGCGTCGTCGAAGAGCTGGCAGGGTACCTCGTCGTGGGCCTGACCCTGTTCGGCGCCAGCCTGGCCGTTCGGAAAAACAGTCTGTTTCAGGTCGGTTTCATCTTTGATGCCCTGCCTCAGGCTCTTAAAAAGAGCCTGAACCTGCTTTATATGGCCCTGTCGCTTGCCGTCTGCGGCGTGCTGATCTGGTACACCCTGCAACTGGTTCTGAGCTCCTGGTCACGCGGCAATGTCGCGCCGACATTTTTGATGACGCCGTTATGGATGCCTCAGCTGCTGATTCCGCTGGGACTGACCTTTACCGCGATCTTCATCATCGAGCGCGCGATCATCACCCTGCGTCATGGAGGAACTGATTGATGGATGCCCTGATCGCCTTTGGCGTATTACTGGTGTTGATTGTTGGCGGGCTGTGGGTTCAATTCGCCGTCGGCGCGGCAGCGCTGGCCTACCTGTGGCTGATCAAGGGCGTCGCTGGCTGGAAGGCTCTCGGGCTGGTCAGCTGGGGAGCCGCCAACAGCTTCACGCTGGCTGCGATTCCGCTGTTTATTCTGATGGCGGAGATCCTGCTGGCCAGCGGGCTCAGTGCGCGACTCTATAACGGTATCGCCCCCTTCATGCGCCGCCTGCCAGGCGGGTTGCTGCATACCAACATCGTGGGTAGCGGCGTATTTGCCGCCGTCGCCGGCGGCAGTGCGCCAACCGCGGCGGCGATGTCGACCGTGGCATTGCCGGCCCTGTCGGCACGCGGCTATGACCGCCGATTCGTGGCAGGCTCACTGGCGGCCGGCGGCACACTGGGCATTTTGATCCCGCCGTCGATCACCATGATCATCTACGCCACCTTTACCGAAACCTCCATCGCCCAGCTGTTCGCCGCCGGTCTGGTGCCCGGTATTCTGCTCGGTGCCTGCTACAGCCTCTTCATCATCGCGCGTGCGCTGGCGAAACCTTCGCTGGTTCCCAAAGATACCCAGCAACGCACGTTTACCGATTACCTGCGCGCCGCCGCGGACGTGCTGCCCTTTACGATCCTGATCGTGTTCATTCTGGGCAGCATCTACGCCGGCATCGCCACCCCGACCGAGGCGGGTGCGCTGGGCGTGGTCGGTGCCGTGGCCATCTCGGCACTGTATCGCCGACTCAATATCACAATGCTCAAGTCGGCACTGTCGCGCACGCTGACCATGAGCGGCAACGTGCTGTTCATCGTGTTCATTTCGATGCTGTTTGCCTACGCCACGGCGCTGTCCGGCGTCGGCGAAGCACTGGTCGACCGCGTTGCCGAGGCAGGTCTGTCGCAGTTTTCGCTGCTTCTGATTCTCGTGGTGGTGTTTGCCATTCTTGGCTGCTTCATGGAAGGCCTTGGCATGATCGCGATCATCGTCCCGGTCATTTTCCCGACCCTGATGGCAATGGGCGTCGATCCGGTCTGGTTTGGCGTGTTCGTGGTCATCCTGGTCGAGCTGGGCCAGCTGACCCCGCCGCTCGGCGTCATCCTGTTCGTGGTGGCCAGCTCCGATGCGGAAACCAGAGTCGAAGACGTGGTCATGGGCGTGCTGCCCTTCTTCGCCATCATTCTGGCGTTTCTCGTGCTGCTCATTGCGATGCCCGACATCGCACTGTGGCTTCCCCAACTGACTTCCGGAGGTTGACCCGTGGCCTTTCCCCATCCAGATCCGACCCTGATCGAGGCCGAGGTCTTCACGACCCTGCCGGAGGCGCTGCGGCGCCCCGGTACACCTTCTGACTGGGCAACCAAGAACCGCCGAGGCGCGGCTGTCGACAGCTTCATCGAGGGCCCCTCCTTCGATCTGGACGGGCATCTATGGTTCGTCGACATTCCCTTCGGCCGGATACTTCGCGCCTCACCACAAGGCGACGTTGAACAGATCGCCGAATACGACGGTCAGCCCAACGGCCTCAAGATCGATGCGAAGGGCCGCATCTTCATCGCCGATTTCAAGAACGGCATCCTGCAACTCGATCCGGCAACCGGCAGCATCAGTACGGTGCTGGTCGATGCCGACTCGGAAGGCTTCAAGGGCTGTAATGACCTGCATATCGGCCCGGACGGCGCGATCTATTTCACCGACCAGGGACAGACCGGGCTTCATGACCCCAGTGGCCGTGTCTACCGCTGGACACCCGACGATGGCCGGCTCGAGTGTTTGATCGACCGTGTGCCGAGCCCCAACGGGCTGGTGCTCGATACCAGTGGCCATACGCTCTACGTCGCGGTAACGCGTGCCAATGCAGTATGGCGGCTGCCGCTGTCGCCCAGCCAGCGGGTGGTGAAAGCCGGACTTTTCCTGCAGTTTTCAGGTGGCCGCGCCGGACCGGATGGTCTGGCACTGACACAGGATAACGGCGTTGTGGTCTGCCAGACCGGCATGGGGCTGGTGTGGGTACATGACGCGCTTGGCGTACCCATCGCGGTGGTCAAGTCACCCAGGGGGCTGGGAACCACCAACTGCGCCTTCGGCGGGCCGGAAAACCGCACGTTATACATCACCGAATCGGATTCCGGCACCATCCTGCGCGCCGAACTGCCCGTCGCCGGTCATCCCATGGCTTCCGGCTGGGGGCGCTGAGGGTATTGGCACATGGAGGGTGGGACTGCCGTTTGCCAGAGCACCCCACGCCTCCACCTTTCGTTAAACGAAACGATCGGTAGCGCTGCTGACTCATGCCTGTGAGTCGAAGGAGGCAAGCGGCAAGGTAATGGCAAACGCGCTGCCCCCTCTCGCAGAAGGCTGCCAGGTCGCCTCACCACCATGTGCCGTTGCAATGGCCCTGACTACAGCAAGCCCCAGCCCACTCCCCCCGCTCTTGCGTGAACGGGAGGGGTCGCCACGACGAAAGGCCTCGAATAGATCCTGGACCTGCGTCATGTCGATGCCGGGGCCGGCATCCTCGACGGCCATATGGCAATGATCACCCGAGCGATAGAGGCGCACGTGTAGCTCGCCCGGCTCGGCATGCTGCAGTGTATTTTCCAGTAATGCCATCAGTGCCTGACGCATCCTTACCGGGTCACACGTCACCTTCAGGCCCGCCTCGAAGTCACGGCGCAAATGAAATCCCCTTGCCGCCAGCGGCTCAGCGAAGGCCTGCAGAACACTGCCAATCTCCCGAGCCAGATCTACTTCGACCGGTTGCAACTCCAGGTGACCGCTGTCATTGAGGCTCAATACTCGCAGATCCTCGATCAGCCGATTGAGACCCTCCACTTGTCGCAGCAGGCCATCGAACAGCTCGGTACTGGGTGTAAATACCCCTTCTGACAGGCCCTGCAGGCGACCACGCAGGATGGTGACTGGCGTGCGCAGCTCATGGGCGATGGCCGCATTCCAGAACTCGCGTTCCCGGGTCATGCTCTGCAGCCGTTCAGCCATGGTATTGAAATCGCGTACCAGCTGCGCTGTTTCGCCCATGGAGCGCTCGTCCATGTGAGCCCGAGCCGTCAGCCTGCCCTGAGCCACTTCACGCAGGCTGTATGCTACCGAGTTCAGCGGGGTAAGCAGGCGTCGCGATAAACGGATAGCCACGAATACTGCCATGCCAAGTGCCGCCAGCGCGGTGCAGACGATCCATGCCAGCTCGACCCGGGACGGTATCCAGCTATTGGAAATACTTCCCGGCAGATAGGTTGTGGCGACGGCGTAGAACACGTAGGAGCCGAACACGGAGATGAATATGATGCCCAGCGCCATCACAGCCAGGGACTGGATGATCTGACGACGCAGCCCCGCCGCGCGCTTCATGAGTCGCTGCCGAAACGGTAACCCACGCCCCACACGCTGGCCGGAATGCCATGAATGCCAAGGGCATCGAGTTTCCTGCGCAGTTTGCTGACGTGACTGTCCACCGTGCGCTCCTGCGTATCCCCCTCGGGAAGGCACTGCACAAGCAGCTCTGCGCGACTGAACACCCGCCTGGGGGCACGCATCAGACAGGCGAGCAACCTGAACTCCGTCAGGGTCAGGTCCAGCATCCGCTGACTGTCACCATCGCGAATACTGGCCTCGTGGCTTTCCAGATCAATCTGGAACAGGCCGGCGCGCAGTATTCGAGAGGCGGTTGAATCGCTCATCAGGGTACGCCGCAGCACGGCTTGAACCCGCGCTACCACTTCGGCCGGATTGAAGGGCTTGACCACGTAGTCATCCGCGCCCAGCCGCAACCCCATCAGCTTGTCGATGTCCTGATCGAGCGCAGTCAGCATGATCACGGGGGTATCGCCGCGGGAACGGATTTCACTGAGCACCTTCCAGCCATCAATACGCGGCATCTGTACATCAAGCAGCAGCAGATCCGGCTTGAGCGACTGGTGCATGGCCAGCACAGCCTCACCATCGGCGGCGTGCCGGGTACGCAGCCCGCTGCGTTGTAGATAGGCCCTGAGAATATCGGCGATTTCCTCTTCGTCCTCGGCGATCAGTATCAGTGCCGAAGCAGGAGGCGCATGGCTGATGCGTTCGGACATGAGCAGGCTCGATAAAGGGGGTGTTCAACTTTATCGCACCCTCCATCCTTTCTCCATAAAGCCTCGAATCATTCGCAATGTCCGCCCGCCACACTGCACTGCGATCATTCGGTTATCGCCCAAGGCGATGACCCCTCACGTGAGATGAGTGTGGCATGTGCATCAAACAACATCTGTGGAGCATTCTGCTTGCAGGGCTTGCCGTGCCGTGGCTGGCAGGGTGCGATTCTTCGCCAGACAATACCGGAAGCGACACGTTATCCCCCTTTCCGGTATCGGTGATGACACTGGAGGCCACCGGGCTTTCAGTCACCCAGGACCTTCCCGGACGAGTATCGGCAGTGCGTACTGCCGAGGTGCGCGCTCAGGTTACCGGTATCGTGCAGCAGCGCCTGTTCGAGGAAGGCAGCCATATCGAGGCAGGCAGGACGCTGTTCCAGATCAATCCCGCCACCTTCAAGGCCGAGGTTGATATTGCCGCTGCCGCGTTACAGCGAACCAGAGCCACCTTGGCCCAGACGCAGGTCAAGGCGGGCCGAATGGATGCGCTGAGGCGTACCGACGCGGTCAGCCGCCAGACATACGACGATGCGGCCTCTCTGCGCGACCAGGCCGCCGCCGATGTAGCTCAGGCCAGAGCAACGCTGGCGCGACGTAAGCTCGACCTGCAGTTCGCCAGTGTCGAGGCGCCCATTAGCGGTCGCATCGACCAGACTCTGGTCAACGAGGGGGCGCTGGTATCGCCCACCGATGCCACGCCTTTAGCCCGCATTCAGCAGATCGATCAGGTATACGTCGACGTGCGCCAATCGGCCTCACGGCTGGACACTCTACGCCAGCAGGCCGGCTCGGCATCTCCGACGCTCGACGTGGAGATCCTTGGCAGCAACGGCACGCCTCTGGACATGCACGGGCGCATGCTGTTTTCCGGCATTCAGGTCGACACCGGTACCGGTGACGTGCTGCTGCGTGTGCTGGTGGACAATCCGCAGCATCGTCTGCTGCCCGGCCTGTACGTACAGGCGCGGGTTCCCCGGGCGCACTACCCCGCGGCGCTGAGCGTACCGCAGCAGGCGGTGACCCGCACGGCGGGCCAGGCCAGCGTGTGGGTGGTGGATGCTCAGAAGAAGGTACACCCGGTGCCCGTCGAACTCGGTGAACTGGTCGAGCGCCGTTATCGGGTGGTATCCGGCCTCAGCGCCGGGCAACAGGTGGTGATCGAAGGGATCGAGCGTTTGAGCCCTGATGCCCGAGTCGCCACACGTCCGTGGCAGCCCGCCGCCAGCGATGAACCGCTCAGCGCCGTCGCGCGCTGAGTTCGGAGACAATCTCATGCCGCAGTTTTTCATCAACCGCCCGGTCTTTGCGTGGGTCATTGCACTGTTCATCGTGCTGGTCGGCGTCATCGCCATTCCGAAGCTGCCCATCGCCCGCTATCCGTCGGTGGCGCCGCCCTCGGTAACCCTCTACGCCACCTATCCGGGGGCCACCCCGCAGACCCTCAATGACTCGGTGGTAAGCCTGATCGAGCGCGAGCTTTCCGGGGTGAAGAACCTGCTGTATTTCGAATCCTCGGTGGATACCTCGGGCACCGCGCAGATCACCGCCACCTTCAAGCCGGGCACCGATGCCGAACTGGCCCAGGTGGACGTGCAGAACCGCATCAAGGCGGTCGAGCCGCGTCTGCCCCAGGCCGTGCGGCAGAACGGCCTGCAGGTGGAGTCTGCCGCCTCGGGTTTTCTGATGATGGTGGGCATGACCTCCCCCACCGGACAGTTTGATGAGATCGAGCTGAATGACTATTTCGCTCGTAACATCGTTCAGGAATTGCGTCGTATCGAGGGTGTCGGGCGTATACAGATGTTCGGTGCCGAACAGGCCATGCGGGTCTGGGTCGATCCGAACAAGCTGACCGCCTATGGGCTGACCATGAATGACCTCGCCCAGGCCATCGAACAGCAGAACGCTCAGATCGCCCCCGGCCGGGTCGGAGACGAGCCCACCGTGCCGGGCCAGCGCCTGACCATCCCGCTGACCGTGCAGGGACAACTGAGCACGCCGGCGCAATTCGCCGCCATCGTGCTACGGGCCGAGACCGACGGCGCCAGGGTGGTGCTGGGCGACGTGGCGCGGATCGAGCTGGGCGCCCAGTCCTACGCCTTTTCCAATCGGGAGAACGGCGTGGCGGCCACCAGTGCCGCGATCCAGCTCTCTCCCGGAGCCAATGCAGTGCGCACCGCGTCAAGCGTACGGGCGCGGCTGGCCGAGCTGGCGCCGAGCCTGCCGACAGGCATGACCTACTCGGTGCCGTTCGACACCGCGCCCTTCGTCAAGGTCTCCATCGAGAAGGTGATCTACACCCTGTTCGAGGCCATGGCGCTGGTGTTTCTGGTGATGCTGCTGTTCCTGCAGAACCTGCGCTACACGCTGATTCCCGCCATCGTCGCGCCCATCGCCCTGCTCGGCACCTTCGCGGTGATGCTGCTGGCAGGCTTCTCGATCAACACACTGACCATGTTCGGCATGGTGCTGGCCATCGGCATCATCGTCGATGATGCCATCGTGGTGGTGGAAAACGTCGAGCGGTTGATGGTGACGCAAGGGCTGTCGCCGAAAGCCGCGACCCTGCAGGCAATGCGGGAAATCACCGGGGCGATCATCGGCATCACCCTGGTGCTGACCGCCGTGTTCATTCCCATGGCCTTCGGCAGCGGCTCGGTAGGGGTGATCTACCAGCAGTTCACCCTGTCGATGGCGGTGTCGATCCTGTTCTCGGCCTTCCTCGCGCTGAGTCTGACGCCGGCACTGTGCGCCACGCTGCTGCGCCCGGTGAGCGCGGATCACCATGAAAAACGCGGCGTCTTCGGCGCCTTCAACCGGGGCTTTGAGCGCCTCACGGCACGTTATGGGGCGCGGGTGATGCACCTGGTCGGGCGCAGTGGGCGGATGATGCTGGTGTTTGCCGTGCTCTGCGCAGTATTGGTCGTCGGCGCCCGACAGCTCCCCTCCTCCTTCCTGCCCGAGGAGGACCAGGGCTACTTCATGACCTCCATCCAGTTGCCCACCGGCGCCACCAGCGAACGCACGCTGGACGTGGTCAAGCGCTTCGAGACGCATGTGGCCTCGCGCCCGGCGCTGGACGCCAATCTGGTGGTGCTGGGCTTCAGCTTTGCCGGTTCCGGCCCCAACGCGGCCATCGCCTTCACCATGCTCAAGGACTGGGATCAGCGCCACGGCGCCACCGCCGCCGAAGAAGCGGCACTGGCGCAGCAGGCCATGGCAGACAATGTCGAAGGCACGGTGATGAGCCTGATGCCGCCGGCCATCGACGAGCTGGGCACCTCATCCGGCTTCACCCTGTTCCTGCAGGATCGCGCCAACCGGGGCGAGGACGCACTGCTGGCCGCCCAGGCACAACTGCTGGCACTGGCATCAAAGAGCAAGGTGGTCAGCGATGTCTACCCCGATGGCCTGCCCCCCGGCGAGAGCATCCGTCTGGAGATCGACCGGCAGAAGGCCGAGGCCATGGGTCTCTCCTTCGGTGTTGTCAGCAACACCCTGTCGGCGGCCATGGGCTCGCTGTACGTCAACGACTTTCCCAATGCCGGGCGCATGCAGCAGGTCATCCTGCAGGCCGACGCCGCGGCGCGCATGCAACTGGACGACGTGCTCGGCCTGCGCGTACGCAATGCCAGTGGCGGCATGGTCGCGCTGCGCGAGGTGGTGACGCCGGTGTGGGGCGAGTCGCCGCAGCAGATGATGCGTTTCCAGGGCTATTCCGCCGTGCGTATTACCGGAGGGGCGGCGGCGGGTATTTCCAGCGGTGCGGCGATGGCCGAAATGGAGCACCTCGCGGCGCAGCTGCCGCAGGGTTTCGCCGTGGCCTGGACCGGACAGTCACTGCAGGAGCGCCAGTCAGCGGCGCAGGCGCCGCGGCTGATGCTGCTCTCGGCACTGGTGGTATTTCTGGTGCTGGCTGCGCTTTACGAGAGCTGGTCGATCCCGCTGTCGGTCATGCTGGTGGTGCCGCTTGGCCTGCTTGGCGCCGTCGCCGCGGTGATGCTGCGCGGCATGCCCAATGACGTGTTTTTCAAGGTAGGAATGATTACCCTCATCGGCCTGTCGGCGAAAAACGCCATTCTGATCATCGAGTTCGCCCGGCAGCTGCACGCTGAAGGGCGGCCGCTGATCGACGCGGCGGTGACCGCGGCGCGCCTGCGCCTGCGGCCGATCCTGATGACCTCGCTGGCCTTCACCCTCGGCGTGGTGCCATTGATGCTTGCCTCCGGTGCCAGCGCCGAGACCCAGCACGCCATCGGCACCGGTGTGTTCGGCGGCATGATCAGCGGTACGTTATTGGCGATATTCTTTGTGCCGGCTTTCTTCGTCTTCGTGATCGGGGTGAAGCAGCGCCTGGTGGCATGGCGCGCTCGCCGCAATGAACGTCGTCGACCCTAGGCACGGCAACATGTGCCCCCCGATACCGGCCAGGAGCTGATGTCCATGTTTTTCGTTATTCCACGTCGCTGGCTGATTCTACTCGCCGTTATGCTGGCCTTTTTGCCGGTGGTCATCGACATGACCATCCTGCACATCGCCGTGCCATCACTGACCCTGGCGCTGAGTGCCTCCGCCAACGAGGTACTGTGGATCATCGACATTTACCCCCTGTTGATGGCGGGGCTGCTGGTCCCCATGGGAACACTCGCCGATCGCATCGGCCATCGGCGGCTTCTGCTGACGGGGCTGGGCATCTTCGGGACTGCGTCGCTACTGGCCGCCCTTGCACCGACCCCCGCCCTGCTGATCGCCGCCCGCGCGCTGCTCGCGCTGGGGGGCTCGATGATCATGCCGTGCGTGCTGGGCATCATTCGGCGCACCTTCGAAGACGAAAGGGAGCGCGCCATGGCGCTGGGGCTCTGGGGCGCGACAGGGGCGGCCGGCGCCGCGCTGGGGCCGCTCATCGGCGGTGCCCTGCTGGAGCATTTCTGGTGGGGGTCGGCCTTTCTGATCAACGTGCCGATCATGCTGATCGTCATGCCGCTGGTCTATCTTTTGCTGCCACGCACCGAGGAGACGACATCGGGTCAATGGGCGCCCTGGCAGGCGGTACTGCTGATCGCCGGCATGCTCTCGCTGGTCTACGGCATCAAGGCGGCTTTTGGCGCGACACAGCCGCTGTACGTGGCGATATCAGTGGCGCTGTCCGGCCTTGGCCTGCTGCTGGCCTTCGTGCGTTTGCAGTTACGCGCCCCGCAGCCCCTGCTCGATCTCTCCCTCTTTTCGCGCCCGGCCATACTGGCCGGCATCATCATGGCCGTGGTTGCGAGTGGCGCCCTGGCCGGCGTCGAGCTGACGCTGGCCCAGGAGCTGCAATACGTCATGGACAAAACGCCCCTGCAGGCCGGTATTTTCATGATCCCGATCATGGCCGCGGCGGCGCTGGGCGGCCCGGTCGCCGGCCACCTCTCCCATCTGTGCGGCCTGCGCCCGGTCGCCAGCCTGTCACTGGTGATTGCCGCCGCCGCGCTGGCAGGCCTGGCCCTGTCCGATTTCCATCACCCCGGGCTGACGGTGCCGCTGCTGCTGGCGCTTCTCGGACTGACACTCAGCATCGGCCTGACGGCCTCGTCCATCGCCATCATGAGTTCGGTGGACGCCAGCCAGGGCGGCGCGGCGGGCTCGATGGAAGCCACGGCCTACGAACTCGGCAGCGGTCTGGGCATCACGCTGTTCGGTGTGTTTCTGTCCAGCGTGTACAGCCATACCATTGTCCTGGCGCTCGACATGACGCCCTCCCAGGCCAGACACGCCGCACGCTCCATCGGTGATACCCATGTGGTCGCGCATGACCTCGCCGAGCATCAGGCCAGGGCGCTGATCGAAGCAGGCAAGGCGGCCTTTTCATCCAGCCATTCCATCCTGCTGATGACGGCGGCGGCGCTGCTTGCAGCACTTTCCATGGTGGTGGTCTATCTGCTCAGAGAATATTCAACACATCAGGAACACTGACCCGCGCAAGGCGCACCAAAGGCCCGGAACAATGCCGCGCCAAAAGCGGCAGCAGCTCCCGCTCAGGGTTTTCGGGCTGGAGGACTAAAGAAAGTAAACCTCTTCATCCGCAGGCAGCTTGGCTGGTCACGTCAAAAGTTCGCGCCGCGCATGCTCCAACGGTCATAGCGGAGTACCGGCTTCGGCCAGCCCTACTCCCCCACATGCCACCCTGGTCAAGAGGCAGCAGCTTCACACCGCAAATATCCTGGATGTGCTGACAATTCAGCGCGGTGCGAGCACGGTCACACTCGAGGTGATGGTGTTCCTGTAGAGATTTTACCCGCCCCGCACTTATGTGCGATAACGCCTCGTCTCGCGTGCCATCTTCGTCTTATGGCCCATCGTGCAGATTGCCTTGAGGCTGCTCGGTGTATCGATACCACCATCAGCGCGTGAAACGATGTGGTCTACCTAGACCGAGGGAGTCGCTCGGTCCGACTCCAAGCAGGGCTCGCATGGATAGCAGCCACATCCGCACAATCGTCGCCATGGCCGACCGCGGCGCCCGGCCTGGCCTTTCCGGCGCTAGCGCCAGCCCATAGTCAGGTGTGCATGCTTAGTACAGTAGCCATGGCGCTCAATAGTCTTTCCTGAGTAATCAAGGACACAATATAGACGCGGAATACTACATGGCATACTTTAAAAAAATAATTTAAAAATATCAGTGGTGAACCAAAGACACAGGGTGATAACCATGGATAAATTTGAAAATATAACCTCAGCTATTCCCCTGCCAGTACATCGAAGCGACGATGGCGCTATTTACAGATACACAATTAAAGTTAGAAATGATGGTGGAGAATTTTTAATCGATTACTGGATCGAGGACATTCATACCGCAGAACTTGTTGCAACGCTGATAGAGAATCAGGGTTATGCAGATGGTCTAGAACAAGAAAGAATCGGAGAAAGATAAACTGACTCATCCAATAGAACTCTATTATTCGGCTCGGCGTGAATGTGTGTCGAATATAAGCAGCGCAGACAATGACGCTCGATAAGCATTGGACTGTCATCGCTGCGCTTCATAACCGATCGCCGCCGTGAGGCGCTTCATGTACCCCATCGCTACCGCCCTTCCGGCGACCGCGCCGGTTGTTAAGAACGTGAAGACGGCGAACGCATGCCAAGCAAACACGGCTACAAGCCCGCTGACGATGTCACTTACCACTGACTTAATCCCGTAGAGCTGCATCAGCGGCATTTTCAACAGATGGACCACATCAATCGGGGACGACATCACGTTAATACTGGGTGCCAGAGAAGCCGCTTTGGCCTATGAAGATATGCAGGAAACGCCACTACTCCACCTAGTCGGTGACACGGCCGGAATCGATTCTCACAAGAGCGGCAACCTGGCGTTTCGGACATGAAAAGGCCCGCCAATGGCGAGCCTCAAGGTCTAGATAAAGCCTGGGCCAAGTAAAGAAACCGGGGCTTAACATCATCGTGCTACCAGGCAACGCAGGGGTTACACGGTATATAGATGATACATGAAGATAAAAAACTCAATAAGCAGTGCCTAACTGAACAACCTTATCCACAGACCTGCTTCAAGGGCGGTACCTTTGATCATTCCTGATAGGAGTTCATCGTATCAATCAGAGCTTGCCGGTGCGCAAATATATCGGAGATCGACTGGATGTCGTGTTTTGTCTCTTTACCCTCGTAAAAGAAACCCACGCGCCATACACTTTTAGAGTTGAAGTGAAGCCGGCACAGAGGCTTGCGGTTGTTATTATCCAACAAAACAGCACAATAAGACTTGGCGTCTCGCATGTGGATACGCTCCGGGTCAACCTCACTTGCCAAGATGGCACGGACGATATTGAAACCGTCTATTTCCTCTTGAGTAGTAACGATGTCGTCCTTTTCATCGGCCGCATCTGGCTTTTCGATTGCCTCACCGCCACCTATTGCACCCGCTACCGATTCCTCCCCAGCAGTAGTTTCCAACGCTGACTTAAGGCGTTGCGATACCTGCTCCTTGATATATTGCGCCATGGCATCTCGTACGATCGGTGTGAAGTCGTCCAGTATTTGCTGAGTCATTCGCCCTTCATAAAAGTTCTGGGCCAAGAGCTTGATAAAATCGCGCGGTGGTGCCTTTACGACCTCAGCAAAGGCGGTTTTAGCAAGGTTCGTATATTTAAGACGATTGGCCGTACTCAGAATGGCATCAACATCAAAAACAGGTTTGGCAAACTTCTTGAGTTCATCGATGTCACGTTCGTTGTATTCGGTAAGCTTGAATATGAAAAACGGGCGTTTATCAAGGCGATTGGTATCATCCAGGTCGGAATAAAAGCGATATTCAATTCCGTTGGTCAAGATCGCGAATTTGGCTTCAGTGCAGTTGAAATAGCGATACAGCTGGCTAAATTGAGCACTGGCAAGATCGGTTGTCCGCGGTTTACATTCAACAAGGATCGATAGTTCACCGCCGTTTTTGATGGCGTAATCTACTTTCTCCCCTTTTTTTAGCCCGACGTCAGCTGTGAACTCCGGCATCACTTCAGTCGGGTTAAATACGTCATATCCCAGGCTTTGAATGAATGGCATGACCATTGCATTTTTTGTTGCCTCCTCATTGACGATGTGATCCATTTGTTCTCTAACGCGGCTCGCCAAACCAGCAATCTTTTGTGTGATTTCCATTCTGCTCCTACCCTGTGCTCTGCTTAATTTAGTTAGACCTTCTTAAAAGGTAAGGTGCAAGGGAAGGGATGAAAGCAAGGATTAAAGCTCATAAATACAACGAATTCAGTAAAGCAGTTTCTGTTGTTCGTATTTCCTGTTTTCAATTCTTTCATGCTGTAGCCAGAGAACATCCACCAAATAGACGCTGAACTTGTTCTCCCAACGCCTTCTTGATCGAGCTGCCTGCCTTAAAAGCGCCTTGTCCGAAGTAAGCGGCCTATATGGCATCATCATGCCTGATCCGCTGATACGACACTCCCCAATGCCCAGGGTTGTCATGGATGAAATACCCGGGTACCCGATGCGGTTTACCCCATTAAATAACCGATAATTGACCTCGGCCTCGATGGCTGCGGCAGGCCGCCTGCTCTACCACCAACCAGAAAGTTGCGCTCGCGATCCTAGATCATTTGTTAATACTCCACCTGCGCGACCGAACGATGAAGCGGCTGCAAGTCCTTTGAGGTTATCCGGATGTAAAAGGGGCCGTGTACGCGGAGCAGGAACGGCAAAGCACATAGATTCGCAACCGGCCGAGAGAGCAAGGCAATCATGAGTGAGGAAAAGGAAATGTTGGAACGATGTAGCGACAACCCGATCTTACGGGTAGGCGAAGGAGCTAAGCGTCTAGGCATAAGCAGAAAGACACTCTACAACCGGTGGTCACAGTACAAGACATTTCCACCGCTGACAGAATATTCACCGGGTGTGCGCGGATGGAGACAATCGACGTTAGAAGATGCGCTAAGGAAGCTGGAACAACAGCATTGAGATCTGCTTTACAGCCCCCTTACAAAAACAGGGCTCGCCGGAAAGCGTGTTAAGTCACTGATTTAAATGGTGGGCCCAGTAGGACTCGAACCTACGACCAAGGGATTATGAGTTCGCTTTTAAAACAATAAGTTACTGACAAAAAAGGAAAAGCAACCGTAATAAAGCGAAAGGTACAGTTCTTTGGAATCAGTAGCTTAGCGAAAGTTGAGGATAGCACACGAAGCTGGTGTGTGTACCGGTAGTGTACCTGTTCAGGGCGGATGCGAGTGGATGCATGGCATACCTTCTGTGCTATCCTGTGATTACCGTGTAACACATGAGGATGGTGTCATGAGCGATGCTACCTTCACCTTTCGGGTCGATGAAGGCCTGAAAGCAGAATTTGCCAGTGCAGCCAAGGCTCACGATCGTACCGGGGCACAGCTTCTACGCGACTTTATGCGCAACTATGTAGCGCAGCAGCAGGAAGCGCAGGATTATGATGCCTGGCTGATTGCCAAAGTGGAGCAATCACGGGCCTCGGCAGAAGCTGGTAATTTGATACCTGCCGCCGATGTGGAAGCCAGGTTTGCTGCCCGCCGTTCGGCTACCCGTGCTCGTCTGGCGAAGTCTAAATGATGGAGCTGGTCTGGACGCCAGAGGCGATACAGGATCGTGACGACATTTACGAGTATATAGAACCAGAGAATCCGCTGGCAGCCTTGACGTTGGATGAACTGTTTTCAGAGAAGGCGGCACAGCTGAAAGGCCACCCTGACAGTGGACGGCCTGGCCGTGCTCCTGGATCCCGAGAGCTGGTTGTTCACCCCAGCTATATGTTGGTCTATGACGTTGTGGGGATGCAGGTGCGGGTACTGAGTGTGGTGCACACAGCTCGCAAGTGGCCGCCTTCTCTGGGATAAAAACTAACAGAAGACCATGCTGGGCTCATGGGTTGCTCTCCTTATAACAACGAATGGGAACGACAGGGAGCCGTCAATGCATCGCGTTAGCTGCATTCATATTGAGAATTTCAGAGCTTGCCGAAATGTCACCTTGCCGCTGGACAGCTATACCCCGCTGGTAGGGCAGAACAATGCTGGGAAGTCCACGATACTGGAAGCCATTCGCTGGGTGTTGAAGCCAAGCAATCTAAAGTCCTCCGATTTTTATAACGAGGATAAACCTATCTCCGTTGCAGCCTGTATTGATGGTATTGATTCCGAAGTACTGGATAGGATTCCCCATGACAGGCATCGTCAGGCGATTGAGCCTTACTGCAGGAATGGAAGGCTCTGGATTCGGGTCACCGCAGCCAACACTAGGTCTAAGGACCAGGAAGTCTGGAGTGTGGATGAATGCCCACAAGATGGCGTTCCCGAGCACTGGCAGGCCTACCCTACCGGACTCCCTCAAGCCGTCTCCGCCTTGTTACCTGAGCCGCTTCATGTGTTAGCCATGCATGATATTGGTGAAGATCTAGGCAAGGCCAAAACCGGAACAACGATCAAAGGGCTGCTGGATGAGATCATGAAGCCTTTGTTGGCGGCCCATGATGAGCTTACTACTGCGCTCGACACCATTCGCAATGTGCTGACCACGGGTGGAGAGCAACGCTCCGACCATTTGCAGCAGTTCGACACCAGTGCCACCGATGCGCTGGAGAATTTCTTCCCTGGTCTGACGTTGGATCTGGATCTGCAGGTGGTAGACATTAAGGAGTTCTTCAAGGCGGGAGACTTGCACGTCACCGATACTGTCAGCGGTGACCGGCGCCGTTTTGATCAGATGGGTACCGGCGCCCAGCGTGCCATACAGATGGCTTTGATCCGCTATCTGGCGGATGTGCGTCGCGCTGAAGACGATCAGCTTTCCCGTCGCCTGTTGCTGATTGATGAGCCAGAACTGTATCTGCATCCTCAAGGTGTGCGGCGGCTGCGCGAAGCCTTGAAGACGCTTTCAAGCGCAGGTTTTCAGGTGGTGTTTTCCACCCACTCCCCGCTTATGTTGAGCCGTGACAATGCGCCCAATACCGTGATTGTGGGCAATACGGTAGATGATGGTGTCACCGCTCGCAAGCCACTGAGTCAAGCTGTCCAGGACGCCATTGAAGACGCTGAGAGCCAGTCACAAACCCTGTTTGAGCTGGGAAACCTAGTGGACATCTATTTTGCCGACCGGGTGGTTCTCTGCGAAGGGAAAACGGATCGAAGGCTGTTGCCGCTGGCCTACGAGCGGCTTTACCAGCGTCCACCCGACCTAGATCACATTGCGTTTGTTTCCGTTGGTGGTTGCAACAGCTTTGCCAAGGCGTTGTTCGTGCTGCGTGCGATGGATATTCGCACTTGTGCCATAGCTGATCTGGACTTTGCCTATACCCACGCCAGACAAAGCGACCTACTGGAGCGTGATGGGGCTGATTTAACCGCCGCCAAGGCAGCCCTCAATCGGCTGCAACCAGAGCATGGTTTTACCCTGAATGGCAATGGACTACCGCAAAAGTGCAGCCAGTGGAGCGCAGCAGATATTTGGGCCTACTTTGCATCGGACGAGGAAGGTCAAGGTATTGCCCAAGGCAGCCATGAAGCGCTGAAATCCTCTCGAATCTGGGCCTGGCCGCAAGGCTGCATCGAGCAGGTGACTGGCGCGGACGACAAAGGCGAAGACGCCATTATTGAACAGGAACAGCAATTACGCACCATGAGCGCAGCAGAAATAGAGCAGCAGATGCCCGCTTTCAAAGCGTGCTTCGATTGGATCAGGAGTCTTTAATGCCCACGCTTGAGTTCAAGGGTAAGCAGTTTGTTTATTCTCATCACCATGGGGTGCCATTTCGTGAATTGCAGGTGGTGCAGGACAAATCCCTGCCCGACGAAGGCAAAAAGCCTTCGCTGGATGACAACCTGATTATTCATGGTGATAACCTGGAAGCACTCAAGGCGCTATTGCCTACCCATGCAGGCAAGGTGGACTGCATATTTATCGATCCACCCTACAATACTGGTAACGAAGGCTGGTGCTACAACGACAATGTGCGCTCGCCGCTGATGAAAGAATGGCTGAAGAAGTCAGCCAATCCGGTGGACAAGGAAGATCTGGAGCGACATGACAAGTGGTTGTGCATGATGTGGCCGAGGCTGAATCTTCTTAAAGAACTACTTGCGGAAGATGGAAGCATCTGGGTCACACTTGATGATAACGAAGCTCAGCGCGCCAAGTTAATTCTTGACGAAATTTTTGGTGAAGAAGCATTTGTCGCTTCTATTGCGTGGCAGGCAAGATATTCCGTTTCAAATGATGCCTCTGTGTCCACTTCTCATAACTATATTCTGGTTTATTCAAAGGCCCCTGAAACTTGGAAGAAGCTTCGGAATGAAATCCCACGTGATGAGAAGCAGGAGAAACAGTATTCCAATCCAGATGATGACCCAGAGGGGCCATGGAGGGCGATACCTTGGGATGCTCCGAATATCAGAGAGAATCTTTCTTATCCGATTACTACTCTGAAGGGCTCAGTTAAGTACCCTCCGAAAGGAAGGTGCTGGGCAAGAGAGGAGGAAAAGTGGAATGAAATTGTCGAAAAGGGACTAGCCTATTTTGGGAAGAATGGAGATGGCGCTCCATCATACAAACGGTACCTTAAGGATGCGGGTACCGTAGTCCCTACTACATGGTGGCCACATGATAGTTCGGGACATACAGATGAGGCCAGTAAAGAGTTATCGGCTTTTGGCCTAGATACGCCTTTCGCCACGCCGAAGCCTGTCCGTCTTTTGGAAAGAATTCTTAGAATCGCTACGCACGAAGACTCTTTGGTCCTAGATAGCTTTTCGGGTTCAGGGACTACGGCTGAGGCCATCATATCTCTAAACAAGAAAGATGGCGGCAATCGCCGCTTTATCCTCGTCGAATGTGAGGATTATGCCGACACCCTTACAGCCGAGCGTGTTCGCCGTGTGATCAATGGCTACCCCTACACTGGTACCCAGCGCGAAGAGCTGCACCGAGAAAATATCACCTGGAGTACTTTCGGGAACTCGAAAAAGCACAAGAAAGTGATGGATCAGGTGGAATCTATCGAAAACCTGCACGGCCACGAGTACGACAAGATCAAAAAGCAGATCAAGGATGGCGTGCTCACCGTGACCGGTGAGCGCAAGGTGGAGAAAACCGCGCCGGGGCTGGGTGGAAGCTTTACCTATTGCACCCTGGGCGAGCCCATTGACATCGAAAGCCTGCTGACAGGCAAGGATATGCCTGGTTTCGAGGCTCTGGCCCGTTATGTGTTCTACACCGCCACCGGGCAGTCACTGGAGAAAGTCGGCAAACCCGCGCCCGATGGCTTGATTGGCGAGACCGAGCTGTTCCGGGTACACCTGTTCTACCAGCCCGATAAGGAGTGGCTGCGCTCCAACGAAGCCGCGCTGAATGCCGAACGGGTGGCGGCGATTGAGCAAGGCAATAAGGGTGGAAAGCGTGCCATCGTCTTTGCCGTGGCCAAGTTTATGAGCCAGAAGGAACTAACTGCCCGGCGCATCGAGTTCTGCCAGTTGCCCTATGCCGTCCACCGGATTCTGGGAGACTGAGCATGGAGCTGAAGGAATACCAGCAAGGCGTACTCGGCAAGCTGGATCGTTATCTGACGGTACTGGCTGAGCAGCGCGAAGAGGCGGAAGACTTCGTTGAGTTCCAGAAGAGCAAGGGCAAGGCAACCACTTTGGGTGATTACTGCCGGGAGGCTTGGGATCAACTCAATACCGAGCGCTTGTTGCCCTACCTCTACCAGAATGGCAATCCGGTGGTGGCCCCCTACCTGTCGCGTCTTGATGGGCTGGGTGGCTCGATTCCCAATATCTGCCTGAAGGTGCCCACCGGCGGTGGCAAGACGCTGCTGGCCACGGCGGCACTGGAGCGGGTGCAAACCGACTATTTCAAACGCCAGACTGGGCTGGTGCTGTGGGTAGTACCATCGGAGGCGATTTACCGGCAAACCTGGAAGCAACTGGCCAACCGGGAACACCCTTACCGGCAGATGCTGGAACGCGCTTCTGGCGGACGGGTGAAGCTGCTGGAAAAGAGCGACGCCTTTACCCGCAGGGATGTGGAGGGCCAATTGTGCGTCATGCTGCTGATGCTGCCCTCGGCAGCCCGCAAGTCCAAGGAAACGCTGCGGCTGTTCCGCGACGGCGGCCGCTTCACCTCTTTCTTCCCGCTGGAAGACGACAATGAAGCTATCGAGGCCCTGCTGCAACAGGTGCCCAACCTGGATCAGAATGACCTGGCTGATCTGGGATACGGTGACGGCATTGTGCCGGGTTCGGTCTCGGTCAAGCAAAGCCTGGGCAATGTCTTGCGGTTGGTGCGCCCGGTGGTGGTTATTGACGAAGGTCACAAGGCCTATTCCGATACTGCCCGCGATACCCTGGCGGGCTTTAACCCGCGCTTTATCCTGGAACTCTCCGCAACGCCTAATACCAACGGCAAGCATCAATCCAATGTGCTAGTGAATGTACCGGGAGCTGACCTCAAAGACGAGGAAATGATCAAGCTGCCGATCAATGTGATCAACGAGGGCAAAGGCGGCTGGAAACACACTCTGTCTCTGGCCCATACCAAACAGCAGGAACTGGAACAGGCGGGACTGGCGTTCCAGAATGAGTCTGGCCGCTATATTCGCCCCATCGTGCTGGTTCGTGTGGAACGCACCGGCAAAGAGCAGCGTGACGCCGGATTTGTGCACGCCGAGGATGCTCGTGAATATCTGCGTGACCAACTCGGGGTGAAAGAGGAGCATATTCGCCTTAAAACCTCCAGCGATGATGAACTGGCAGATGAAGACCTGCTTTCACCCACCTCACCGGTGCGCTTTATCATCACCAAGGACGCGCTACGTGAGGGCTGGGACTGCCCCTTCGCCTATGTGTTGGCTGTCTTGTCCCGTACCACTGCTACTACGGCGCTGACCCAGATGATCGGGCGCGTATTGCGTCAGCCTCATGCCCAGGCAACCGGTGTGGAAGCACTGGATGAGTGTTACGTCTTCACCTTCGATCAGGATGTGACGGAAGCTGTCAATGGTGTGCGCAAGGGGCTGGAAGATGAAGGCATGGCTGACCTGGTTTCTAGCGTCAAAGCGGTAGACCCAGGCAGCGGAAAGTCCCGAAATATGCGCCGGGAGATAATCAACAGAAATGATAAGTTTGCCGGGCTGCCACCGATCTTTCTACCGCGTGTTTTGCATCAGGATAGCAACACCTCTGACGGGTATCGCGCCCTGGATTATGAGCGGGATGTCTTGGGCGAGCTGGATTGGGATGCCTTGCAGTTTCTAGCTGCTGATAAGGCGGCTATGGATAGCGACAAGCTGCAACGCACGGTGGCCCGCGTCACCCTCGATCGGAAAGCAAAAGACGCCGGGCAGTCGGTGTTTGATTTGGAGCAGGAAGAGATTGAGGTTTTGCCAGAGGAAGGGCTGGATGCGCCCTATCTGGTACGTCAGTTGCTGGACATAGTGCCTAATCCCTGGCAGGGCATGCGCTTGCTGGATGAAACCCTGGATGCCTTGCGTGCCAAGGGCGTCACCAATGAGCAGATTTATATCAATCGGTTGGACCTAGTACAGTCCATGAAGGCGGATTTGCGTGAGCAGGTGAACGCGATGGCGGAATCGCTGTTCCGCGCCAAGCTGGAAAGCGGCGAGATTGCCTTGCGACTAATGTCGTCCAATGACCCTGCCTTGAACTGGAAAATTGCCGAAACACTGGAAATCGACGTTTCCGATGTTGACCCACTGCTATACCGGAAGAATGGCGAGCCGCTGGAAAAGAACCTTTTCGAGAAGGTCTATCAGAAGGAGTTCAATGACCTAGAAAAGAACACGGCCTGGTATCTGGATGAGCACCAGTGTGTGCATTGGTGGCACCGTATCGCCGTAAACCAGCGCTCCTATGGCCTGCAAGGCTGGCAGAAGCATAAGGTTTACCCTGACCTACTGGCCTGCGTGCATGGCTCCGAAGATGGTAAGTTCCGCTTCTCGGTGCTGGAGACCAAGGGCAACCATCTAAAAGGCAATGATGATACCGAGTACAAGCGCAAGCTATTTGAGCTGCTGACTCGGCATGCCGATGTTTCGGCCGAAGTCGGCCAGCTTTCACTTGAGGGTCATGACGAACCGATTCGATTCAAGATGGTAATGGAACAGGACTGGAAGAAGACGGTTTCCGAAGCTTTAGGGTGATTCAGGAGTTTGGGCGGCTAAAATTCTCTAAGCACAGGATTGATGGCCTGTTGCTGCGAATTTTAGTCGCTGAAACTATACATCAATCGTCAGTGGTTGCAGCCTTGGCAGAGCTGTCGCTAGCCTTTGCCGAGGTCCAATCGAAGAGGTTCCAGACGACCGTATCATGCATGTCCGGCGTAGCGAGCCAGCACCAGGAAGGCCCGCTTGGTTCTCACAGAACGGCATCCCTCCAGCAATGCCTGCAGCCGGCGCGGACGTAGCGTATTGAGCCCACTGAATTTATCCACAAGTTCACTGCTGA
Organism: Larsenimonas rhizosphaerae; assembly: GCF_026240105.1. NCBI lineage: Bacteria > Pseudomonadati > Pseudomonadota > Gammaproteobacteria > Oceanospirillales > Halomonadaceae > Larsenimonas > Larsenimonas rhizosphaerae. The sequence goes on along the minus strand of NZ_JAPIVE010000001.1, from coordinate 317,006 downwards.
ACAGCAGCACATTCGTCGTCACGGCGATCCACTCCAGGACCGCTCGCTCGGGAGTCGATACCTGCAAGCTGAAGGCCCTATCATCCGGCGCGTAGTCCGGGAAGCTGCACTGGCAGGCTCTTTTCAGATTGGCGCACCATTCGCCCTGCCCACTCGGTGTCACTCAATCATCTGGGCAGCCGAGCGGCCCCCCTTGCCATAGAGGTGCCTTGTGCGCTTCCCATGGGCAAATAGTGGGCAAATCCCTGCTGTTCCAGGGCCCCAGCCAAAGCGATGGCAGCCCCGTATCGTCGCTTGTTTGCAGGGCGTAAACAGCGCTCTCCCTAGTAAAAGGTTTCCCGCTTGGCAGTATGCGCTATGCCCCACACGCCTCAGCCAGCCACTGCCGTGTAGCAGCTGGTTTATTTTCAAACAAAAGATCGCCGCTAAAAGCCGTTTTCAGTACAGATTTTTAAACCAACAGCTGCATCTCCAGTCCTGACCGAACCAAGCGGTAGCCGGCCACAGCGGCTGCAGGATAAATTGGCCAGCATCGATACACCCGTTCACATCCAGGTGACCGGCGCGAAACTGTAGAGGGTGTGACTTGAGAACGACGCCATGTTGCCGGCAACTGCCAGCACTTTGCGAATCCTGCTCTAGCTCAAAAAACACTCATGGATTTCGTACGCACGAAATTTTGACTCTGGCAGTCCATTTCTCGGTGCGCCGAATAGGGTAGTGGTACCACTTGCTGGCAGCTCGCGAATCCTGCTCTAGTTTCAAAACCACCGGTACTTTTCGTACGCACGAAAATGGGTTCAGGGACGCGCTAGGCTACTCCCTTAGTAATACGCACGGACTTGTCTCAAGCTTCTCGGACTTGCCTCGTTAGAACTACTTGGTTTCGTGCGCACGAAAAGCTGCATGCCCTTCCGGCTGCGTTGCCGTCCTCAATCCGCAGGGCTTCGCCATTAGTAATACGGACGGACCTGTCTCAAACATGCTCGTCGCCTGGGGCTGATCCGGAGGCTTCGCCATTAGTAATAGGGGAGGCACTTGTCTCATCTTCAAGAGCCTCTCCCCGCTCGCGCCGGCGCCTGGTCATCTCAGCTTTCATCCACTGCCCGGCGGCGCGCATCTCGGCTCGCAGTTCCTCGATCTCCTCGGGTGTCAAACGCCGGTAGCTCATGAGGTCTCCTTCTGAGATGGATCACGCCGGGGCTCGGGATATATCGCTGCACGCCATTGCCACTGAAGAACACATACGGCAATACCGACCACACAGACAAACAGGGTACGAGCAGCCTCGCCATCGCCAGCAAGGGCGGCACTGATCAAACCAGGCAGTTCAGGGAGCAATGCCACGGACAACAGGATACCAACCACCAGTAACAGCCCCGAGATGACCAGCCCCATTCCACGCTTTACCCGCGTCCATAGGACGCGCCAGGTACCTAACCACTTGATATTGATATTCATGACTTAGCCTCCTGTGATCGTGTTGCCAGCACCGAAACGCTTCTGGTAGGCACGATAGGCAGACTTGGCGCCACGGTAAGGAGAGGTTGCCGCGCTACCTGCTAAGCGTGCATCACGTTGAACGCCGCGATACTGGCGGCGGATCGCAGAGGGGCGCATCGCGGACATAGCGGAACCCAGAGCACCCTGAGTTGCCAGTGCCACACCACCGCCCAATGCAGAAGCAATGGCCGGCACCTGCTTCAGCACCAAAATGCCAAGGGCAAAGAAAGCAATTAAATAGGCGCTTGTGGTCATACTGGCCATGCTGCCTGCCGAGGATTCCACGATGTTCATGAACGCCTCGCTGACATCGACGACCATGCGCCCAATGGCTGAACCTAAAACCAGCAGCATGCCGAAATTAATCGCCATGCCCAGCCAGCTCTCGAAAAAGCGTTGGGTGCTGTTAAACAGCAGGCCGATGATAAAGAGCGGACCAATCGCCAGCAGCACTGTCGTTGCCACCTTGCTGGCCAGCAGGAGAAACGCCACTACGATGGCAACACCACCACCAAACACCATGATCAGAATCGCCACCAGATACATGCCGAAATCACCACTCATGACTCCCGCTTTATCCCAGGCCTGATCAGCTACGGCGAGAACGCGGGAGAATAGGCTGTCCAAAATGGCCGCTGCGCCTCCATTGGAGCCCGTGATGACTGCTGCTACCTTTTCCGGGCCGTGAGCCAGCACGTCCACCACGACTCCCATATAGGTACCGACCGTCAGCCCCAGCGTCATGATGAAGCCGATGCGAAGGATGCGAAAAACGCCCTCCTGCAAGGGCTCACTGACTTTGCCAAACATCATCAAATAGCCCCAGATGGCGATCCAGACGATCAACATGCTGGTGAACATCGGAGTGATGTAAGCGATGAGGTCAGTAGCCGTGTTGACGATGTACTGGTCCAGTGCCTGATCAACGACGGAGAACATGCCTTCAAACAGGTTCATGAATCCTCCTCGCCCTTGAGGCTAGACAGGTCAAGCTCGAAGGGTTCACCGCTAGACAGTGCCCGCTCCGCCTGGAGTGCATTGATGCAATTCGGCGTCTCCTGGAGTTCGCCAGGGTTGTTGCCGCACGCCTCCAGGGTCACCTTGCGCTCATCGTCATGCGCTTTGTACCAGTCCACTGTCTGAACCGGGCCAGTATCCGGGGTATCATCAAAACACCCAGTCAGCGCAACGCTGATCAGAACCACAATGGCAATATTTCGTGCGCACGAAATTTTCCTGACATCCATAAGGCCTCCTTACCAATCAAGCTCGAACGGTTCCCCTGATGAAGCGACGCGCATCTGCTGTACGCGCTGGTTGTGCATGGCCTGGTTGGCCTCGGCCTGCGAACGAAGCATGGACAGCTTGGCCATCTCGTTTTGCAGCATGACTTGTTCGGCGCCGATACGGGCCTGGAGGTCCAGAACGTCTTTCTGGTCCGGGCTGTTGTTGACCTCAGCCACCAAGCCGGTCAGCTCGCTGAAACGCTCCTGAGCTTGTTCCAGGGACTTTTGAGACTGGCCAAGCCAAGTCGCCGTGTTCTGGTTGCCGCTGTCATACAGGTCTGCCACGTCACCGGAAAGGCCGTGTTCGTTCGCGCCTCTGATGCCGGCGTCACTCAGCACCTGGTTAGGATCGACGTTCACGGCAGTGTCATAGGCTGAGTCGATGACATTGCTTAGGCCCCGGACGCCGCTCATGCTATCCAGCTCCTTGTTGGCCGTTTCGAGCTGGCTTTTCAGTTGGTCGATTTGGCTAAGCATGTGCTGGACCTGCAAAATCTGCTGGGTCAGGCTCGACACGTCGATAACGGGAATCCCGCCCGCCATGGCTGGCTGCGATAGACCGATGGTGGTCGCGAAAGCGACACCAGCGATTTTTCGTGCGCACGAAATTTTGTTGCTCATGATCTGACCTCCTTTTGACGATTCTGGCGGGTCGCCTTGGCCTCCAGACGCCGTTTTGTCCTCTGGAGAGTGAGCGACCGTTTTTCAAAATCCAGACTTTTCAGGTCGATGGACTCCATTACCTCTTTCATCTCCTCAATACAGGTGAAGAAGTCTTCGGGAAGGACTTCCAAGCCTTCGGTAAGAAAATCGCAAGCGCAATCGGCAATGATAATCAGAGTTCGAATCTCACTCTGGATGGCGTGCTGTTCGACCGCGTGTAATCGGTACAGCCGTGACAGGCCACTGTCGGCGAAGGCGGGTGTGATACCCTGTCTGCTAGCCATGGATGCCTCCTATGCAGGCAGTCGTGGTTAGGCGCGGTCGGGGCCATCACCCCCGTTCCGCGCCGCTTGAATTCCATGTGCGAAGGGTTCTGCGCATTTCTTCTACTGCAGGAACTCCAACTTTGTTGCTGCCGTAGTTTCTGGCTATGAGGTCTGCTCTTTGCTGGCCCAATAACTCAGCCATCTCCGCCCGCGTTAATTTTGATTCGGGCCCAGAATGGCTCTTGGCCTTGGCCGCCTCGCTTTTATTTCTTGATGTACTCTGTGTTGTATTCTCTGTAATAGATTTGCCCTTTGGTCGAATCAAGGCTCGACCATCCTGACCACCAGATTGGCCAGAAGGGGTAGTAGAATCTACCAAAGGGAAAAACTGGGAATTACAACCACTTCCAGAAGAGCCTTCGTCGAGTTGGTCCGCCAAGAGCTCAAGCAGGCGCTCACAGTTCACTCGATACCAAATCTTTGCAGGAACGTCTCTCCTCTCTTCCTCAAGAACGCCAATTTCCACTAGTGATTTTCTAGCATTGGCCTGCTGTTTCGGTGTTAAACCAGTTTCTGACTCCCAGCTATCTTCGCCTCGCTGATTTTTATAGAACCATCCATTACGTGCTTTCGTCTTTGAGTTGCGACTCCAGTAAAATGCTTGGCTGAGAAAAACTGCACCAGGAACCGAAACACCAGGTAGAAGTGTGAATGCGGTGTAATAGGCAATCACCCTACCCAGAATTTCCTGCACTACCGATGGATTAATACGCGCCATATTCAGAAGGCTCCAAATTAAGGGCGTCTTTGACTTGGAGCGTCCGGAAATAGACACGGCGCCCCACCTTCACCATCGTCGGCTTCAGCTTTCGAGAGACCTCAGTATCTGAATAAAGAGAAACCCGCACACCATCGGGCGAACGACCAAGAAGATCCGCCAGGTCTGATATGCTCATCAGTAGGCCGAACCGATCAACAAGATAGTCTTCGACTTTCATGACTAGCACTCCATTAATCACATATCGACGTAATCAATGCTAACCAAGCAAAGTCAAAGCTCAAGCGCGTGCCTCTTGCACAGCAATCAATGCACTAGATATTGATTATCAAAGTATATTATTTTGAAAGATTGGTCCGCATAAAAATAAAGTAATTTCAGTAACTTAAATAATTAACAAAATTTAACAAATTTCGCAGCAACGGAACTGAGGCAACTGGGACGGGCAATAATAAGAATAATAATATTATTATTCTTATGGCACCAATAGCATTAGGACACCCTTTTGAGGCCTGGTTTTCAATAAATCCTTAAGAACCCGACTTCCAGACCACGCCTACTAAAAACCTCTAATTAAGTAAATTTTACTCGTCTGGAACTAGAGGGCCGTCATAGTCTTTAGCCGCTTTTAAAACTGCCACAAGCGCCCTGTCGAGCGATGCTCTTCCATTAATCTTTTCCATGAGCCGATGACGAACATAAAATCGTGATGGCACATCTTCGTTTTTTATATTTTCTAAACCTTTCCTTGAACAACCGGCTAATACTTCCTGCATATTTTCATGCAACTCATCATCTGACAATTCAATTTCATGCGGCAGCTTTTCGTAGCACCTATCTTGAACAATCTCTTTTATTACAGACTGATTCCATACAGTTCCAATTTGGGGATCAGCATTTCCTGTTACACCTATTCTGCCAACATAAACACCAACCAAAATTGCAACATCTTGATCAAATTGATACCTCGCCCCATTTATCCTGACCTCACCATTCGGGTTGTAATATAAAACCGGAGACCCTGACATACCACTTTTCGAGGCACTGTCTATTAAAAATTTAGGCTCTCGATTCCATCCTTGCTGAACTGAAGATGCAATAGTTGCTCGCTTCCACACGGGCTGAGCATAAAAATCCTGAACATTATATGGATATCCTGGAATAAATAGCTCCTCAGTAACCTCTACAGATTCCAACCATTTTTTTTCAACCTCCTGGCTAGGAACAAGGTACTTTTGTATAGGGCAAACCTCGGTCTTACCAACACCCATAACACCCATAGTGAGAGACATAGAAACCTCTCTCACTTCTCCTGTTGAAAGGTGAAATTCAGCCAAATAACTTTCCTCAGGATCAAATGGAATAGCTGCCACATCAACTCTAGGCCAATTATCCTTACGCACAAAAAAGAGAGATTTCTCTTCATCTACCAATGGCAAAACTATGGGGTATCTAACCGTCATCCCGCCCGCCACGTTGACAGCAAAATTCACAACAACATTATCGGGGATTGCCAAGTTATCACTTAGCGGCCTCAGTGTTTCCGAGTGAAGACCAGATAAATTGTGCCATGCGGTGACGATAAAGTATTCCCCCTGATGCAGGTAAACCAACCCTGTACCAATAGAAAGCTCCGTCTTACCAAACCTCATCGTCAAGTGCACAACAGAATTACTTACAGCAGCCATACTTTACCCCTCTATGGAAATGTCCAAATCAAACTTTACAAATTCTATCCAGCTTTGCGACCAGATCCTCCGCTCTCAAATGCGTATATCGCCGTAGCATTTGCATCGACTTGTGCCCACTGATCGCTGCAACCTCTTGGTCAGACAGCCCGGCCTCTACCAGCCGGCTGACGGCTTCATGGCGTAGATCGTGAAAGCGGAAGTCATCAAGCCCAGCCTTCTTTTTCGCCTGATTCCAGAGTTTGGTGAAGGCGTAGGGACCACGCTTACCGTCTTTGCCAGGCTCACCGAAGAACACTAGGTCGCAGTCGAGCGGCCGCACTGGATTGCTCAGCGCCTGCTTGAACACTTCGGTGGCGGCCTGGGTCAGCGGTACCAGGCGGGCTTCGTTGTTCTTGGTGTCGGTGAGTCGCACCACGCGGCGTTTTACATCAACTTGAGGGCGAGTGAGGGTCAGGATCTCCGAGGAGCGCATGCCCGTCTCCAGGGCGATTCTGGCGATCCAGGCCAGCATGGGGTTGCTGTGCTGGCGTAACACGGCGAATAGGCGTTTCTCCTCGTCGGGACTCAGGCGTCGGTCGCGCCCTTCTCCTGGGCTGGGCTTACGGATGTTCTGGACGGGGTTGTAGGTCAGGCCCAGGCCCCATTCCTGGATGGCCACGGTGTAGAGGTGGCCAAGCAGGGCAAGCTCCAAGCGCACGGTATTGGGGCTGATGGGCTTCCCCCGGTGCCCGAGGCTGTTCAGCCGCGTGTCGCGGAATTTCGCAATTAACTCCGGCGTCAGGGCCGCGAGGGAGTATTTGCCCAAGTGCTCAATCAGCGTGTTCGCCTTGTGGCGTTCGCTCTTCTGGGTGCTGGGCTTCTTGGTAGGGGTAACGTCGGAGAGGTAGCGCTTGAGCGCCGCTTCAAGCGTCATGCGTTCGGAAGCACTGCGCTGGATATAGACGCCACGCACCATTTCATCTTCGGTGCGGCGGCTCCAGTCCTGAGCGTCACGTTTGGTACGAAAGGTCTTGGCGGTAGTGGGCCAGCCGGTCTTGCGGATGACGGCCTTCCAGCTACCAGAGGGGTTCTTGACGATGGTGGCCATGAAAATCTCCAGGGGGCTGAAGGATCGGCACTGTACCGAAACTGTACCCTTGGAACATGGGACTCACCAGCGAGAATTGCTAACGCACTGATTTTAATGGTGGGCCCAGCAGGACTCGAACCTGCGACCAAGGGATTATGAGTCCCCTGCTCTAACCAACTGAGCTATAGGCCCTTCAGAAAGGATGCGTATCATAACCAATCGTTGTCTGAGAGACTACCCTTCAGGAACATCAATATCCGGAGTTTTTATGTACATCAAATCATTGGGTTGTGGTCTGCTGCTGTTATTGGCGGGCCAGGCGCAGGCTGCGTGGCAATTTGTTCCCGAGGATAGCCAGGCAACGGCAAGGATAACGGATATCACCGATCAGGGAAGCCAGGTGCATACACATCGTCTGTCGAATCTTGAAGGCAGCATCAGTGACAGTGGCGAGCTGGTTATTCCCATTACCCTTAAACAACTGGATGTGGTTCAGAACCTGGGGACCTTGCCGCCCTGGCTTTCCGATATTGGTAAAAAGCGGCTTGCCACGGTGGCAACTCAGGTCGATACCGCATGGCTGAACTCGCTGAACATCGGTCAATCGGCACAGCACACCATTGCCCTGTCACAGGAAGATCAGCGCTATACCCAAACTGATCATGTGGCGCTGACAATCACTCGCACGGACGCCAACCGGTTTCATGTTCAAACCACCTCGCCGGTGCCAATCGATACACAGGCCGTGATGCAGGAACCAAATGCGCAGACAGTGGTGAGCCTGCTGGGGTACCGCAAGCTGGGCGATACCGTTCCCCTGTCACTGGATGCGACGCTGGTTCAGCAATAAACCTGGCGCCTCATTGCGGTAGCAGGACATGAAAAAACGCCCCGGCCATGCAGAATGGCCGGGGCGTTTTGTATCAGGCTACTGGTGTTCACTCATCCCAGGCCGGGGCGAAATCCGGGCTGGCAATGCGCTCGGCGCGGTCAAGCTCGTCGATGCGGGTCATGTCATCAGCTGTCAGTGAGATCCTGATCGCGTCCAGGTTGCTCTTCTGGTGCTTCGGATTGGTCGATGACGGAATCACGGCGATATCGCGCTGGGAAACCCAGGCCAGGGCAATGTCAGCCGGTGTGGCATCATGTTTCTCGGCAATATCCTTCAGGGTGTCATCATCCATGACCTTGCCAACTGCCAGTGGCATGTAAGCCGTTACCTTGATGCCCTTCTCCTCACAGAAATCTGCAACCTTTCTATTGGCAAGAAACGGATGCACTTCAATCTGATTGGTAATGACATTTCTGCCACCGGGCAGGGTCAACATTTTCTCAAGATGTGCCACGGTGAAATTGGATACACCGATATGGCGTGTCAGGCCATCTTCCCGTGCCTGATCAAGCTCGCCAATGTAGCTTTCCATCGGCACCTCATCATTGGGTGATGGCCAGTGAATCAACACCAGATCAAGATAATCCAGCCCGAGCTTTTCAAGGCTTTCCTTGATCGATGCGGTCACTTCGCCTTCGCTCAACCGGTCGTGCCATACCTTGGTGGTCACGAACAGCTCTTCACGCGGAATATCGGAATCCTTCAGGGCGCGACCCACGGCTGCTTCGTTGTCATAGAAGGCTGCCGTGTCGATATGCCGATAGCCTACCTCGAGTGCGGAACGCACGGCGTTGTAGGCATCTTCATCCTTCATGCGGAACGTGCCAAATCCAATGGCTGGAATCATGTGATCAGCTCCTTGATCGTATTCATGTGCACTACAGCCTAGGCGTCCTGCGCCACATTTCAAGCCATTAGTTTGCTAACATACCATGTCATCCATGGAATGGCCGGGGCTGGCATGCGACAATCCGCTTGCCATCCGGCGTCATTACCCTGTTCAACCGAGGCCAATTCAGGAATTTTCATGATCAAGTGGACGATCGTGACGCTCATCGTCGCCAGTATTCTTTACGTACATTTTCGTGGCCGGGTTCGCCACAAGCCATTTCGCCAGTTATCGGATCATTCATCGTTCATGGCGCCGATCAATGCCTTCATGTACCTGTTTTCCCGGGTGCCTGATCAGCCCTACCATCAGCTTGAGACCTTTCCCGAGCTGGCTGCGCTGACCGCCGAGTGGGAAGTCATCCGTGATGAAGCAGAGCAGCTCGAACATCACATCAAGGGCTCGTCACAAAAGGATGATGCCGGCTTCAATTCGTTTTTCCGACGGGGCTGGAAGCGGTTTTATCTCAAGTGGTACGGCGAGAGCCATGCATCGGCCAGAGAGCTATGCCCTCGCACCACCGAGATTCTCTCGAATATCCCGGGCGTCAAGGCGGCCATGTTTGCCGAGCTGCCTGCCGGCAGTAAATTGATGAAACACCGCGATCCGTATGCCGGATCACTGCGCTACCATCTGGGCCTTCGCACACCCAATGATGATCGCTGCCTGATCAATGTCGACGGTCAAACCTATAGCTGGCGCGATGGTGAAGCCGTGATGTTTGATGAAACCTTCATCCATCATGCCGAGAATAAAAGCGATCAGAACCGCCTGATCCTGTTCTGCGACATCGAGCGGCCAATGAAGTACCGCTGGGCAGCAGCAGTCAACCGCTGGTTCAGCCGTCATGTAATGGCCGCGGCGGCCGCGCCCAACGACGACTCCGATGCCACCGGTGGCATCAACCGTGCCTTCAAGTACGTCTACAAGGTGCGCGAACAGGGCAAAAAACTCAAAAAGCGCAACAAGACGCTCTATTACATCGTCAAATGGGCACTGTTTGGTGGTGTCATTATCTGGATCCTGTTCTGAATGCACCTGCCTGATGCCCTCCTGTCACTACCGGAGCCTTCATTGCTGCCTTCGGCTCTCTCGGGTCAGGGCATCTGGGTTACGTGCCGGTTTGATCCGTCTCGGCTGGAAGCAACTTCCTTTGATGATGCCGGTATTACATTGCCCGAGCGTTTGAAACGCGCCGCCCCCAAGCGGCAGACGGAATACCTGGCTGGACGCTGTTGCGTGCGCGAGGCCCTCAGGGCGCTGGGACATTCACCCGCCACGCCCTTTCGGCTGGATAATGCAGAGGACCGGCGGCCCTTGTGGCCACAAGGGGTGGTGGGCACACTGACTCACAGCCCTGATCTGGCCGGTGCCTGGCTGGCACCGGCTGATCAGTGGCAGGCGCTGGGGATGGATGCCGAACATATCATCCCCGCTCCCCGTGCGGCGCGGCTGCAATCGGCCATTCTGACCGCTTCGGAACAGACGTTGCTTGCCGGGCTGGATGCCGAGGCCTTTGCCCACGCCCTGACCCTGGTATTTTCCGTCAAGGAAAGCCTTTACAAGGCACTTTACCCCCTGACGGGCACCCCCTTTTACTTCATGGATGCTCGACTGGTCTCACAGGATGCGAAAGCACGTACCCTGACACTTGAGCTGCTCAAACCGCTCTCCCGACAGTGGCCGGCAGGCCGCCGTCTCATCTGCCACTGGCAGCCCTGTCACCACCAGATTATTACCTTTGCCGCAATACCCGCCGGGCAGTAACACCACGGGCACACCCCGACTGCAGGAACATAAAGAAACGCCTCTCGACGCCGATTAAAACGCTACCGCTCTGGCTGCGTTACTGCGCGTGCCATGTTTTTAATGCCCGTTTCGAGAATGTTCATGACATTGACGCCGGCCGTTCGCTTCACTGGATACTGGATCGCTGCCCTGCTGATCCTGATGGCTTTCCGGCCGGTGAATGCCCATGCGTCGGAGCTCGAACTGCGCGTTACCGACCGTGCCAGCGGCCACCCCCTGCAGGAGGTGGTGGTGACCCTGATGCCCGAGTCTCCCGTTGCCCGCCAGCAGGGCGTTCCGACTACTTATGTCATGAGTCAGAAACAGCAACAGTTCGTGCCTCAGGTGCTGGTTATTGCACGTGGCGACAAGGTCAACTTCCCCAATCGTGACACTATTCGCCACCACGTGTACTCCTTCGCCCGAGGCAACAGCTTTGAATTGAAACTGTATCTGGACGAACCTCGTCCGCCGGTTACCTTTGAACACACAGGCCTGGTGACCGTCGGCTGCAACATCCATGATCAGATGCGAGGCTACATTGTTGTAACGGATGCCCCCTGGTTTGCCATGACCGACAGGGAGGGAAGGATCACCCTGTCGGACCTTCCCGAAGGGAAATACACCCTGACGCTCTGGCATGAACAACTGGCTGCCAACAAGCAGACCAGTCAGTCGATGCCCATGGTCGTACAAGGCGCCCGCCAGCATGAAGATATAGCCCTGACACTGGCATCCACCGCGCCCGCCCTGCCCGAGCCTTCAGCGCTCCAGCAGCGGTTCAACCGTGCCTTTGATCAGGCAGGCGAATCAAGGTGAGCTTTCGCAGCCGGCTGACGCTGACCATTCTGGTCCTGCTGATGGTATCGCAGGTGGCCATTCTGGCAGCTGTACTCAATGGCAGTCATCGAGATATTCAGCGCCAGATCAGCGATCACATGGATATTGCCGTGCGCGTCATGGAGCAGACCATCAATCAGCATCGGCAACAAATGCTTGATAGTGCCGAGGTGCTGATTTCGGATTACGGGTTCCGCTCTGCCGTGGCAAGCCAGGACAACCCCACGATTGAAAGCGCCCTGAACAACTACGCCGCACGGATCGGCGCAGACCTGATGACGCTGAACGGCCTGGATGGCCGGCTTCTGGTCAGTACCCGCCCTGAGTTGACGACTCGTGGCGTTTTCCCGTTCACGTCACTATGGCGCAAGGCGCACTACGACGATCGCGGCTCGACCGTCACCATTATCGGCGGCATGCCGTATGTGATCATTTTACTGCCGGTCAAGGCCCCGGATACCATCGGCTGGGTCAGCATGGGCTTTGCCTTTGATACTCCCCTGCTGTCTCGCATCAAAACCATTACCGAACTGGATATATCCCTGCTGGGAGGCACACCGGCAGCCCTGCCACCACTGGTATCGACGCTGTCCCCCGAACAGCAGAAAAGCCTGGACCTCGACCACACGCCCTCATCCAGCCTTGTATCGCTGTTCAGCATCGGCAATGCCCGGCCGGTCAACCGCCAGATCATCCTGGGAGATAGCCCTGATGGCCATCTGACGGCCGTTCTGAGCCACCCGACGAGTTCACTGATGGCACCCTATCTCGCCATGCGCATGCGCTTGATCGTGATCTTCTTCGTCACCCTTGTCAGCGCCACCATGCTGTCACTGCTGACCGCCAATACCGTGGGCCAACCCATCAAGCGGCTGACAGACGTCGCCCGGCGTATCGGAGACGGGGAGCGCATCAAGGCCAGGCCACCTGCCAATGACAAGAGCGACCTGGGGGTGCTTGCCAGCACCCTGCACATGATGCAGGACAAGCTCTCGATGCGAGAAGCCCAGCTGCTGCATCAGTCACGCCAGGACCTGTTGACGGGCCTCCCCAACCGTCAATCCGCCGAGGCTCGCCTCGCCACTCTGACGGAAAAGGGCATGCCCTTTACGTTGAACCGGTTATGCATCAATGAATTCAAGCGCATCAACGATACCTTCGGCCACGTTAACGGGGATCGGGTTCTGATCGAAATCGGCACCCGCCTGCGACAGGCTGTCGGCGATCAGGGGTTTGCCTATCGGATCGGAGGCGATGAATACCTGGTGCTGTATCCAGGCTATAACCATGACACCACCGACCTGCGCCATTTGCATGACGCTCTGGCCAGCCAGCCGGTACTGCAGGATATTTCCCCCATCAACGTCAGTATTTCCATGGGCCAGGTCCACTACCCGACCCACGGGCCGGATGCCGAGGTACTGCTACGGCGGGCAGATATTGCGCTCAATGATGCCAAGCACAGCGGCAGCCATCTTAAAAGCTATAGCACCGGCATGGATGAGCAGCACCTGCGACGACTGGCCATTCTTCAGGACCTGCGAACGGCCCTGCTCAATGATCGCCTTTATATGGTGTATCAGCCCAAGATAGATCTTCGCAGTGGCAAGGCAACGCATCTGGAAGCGCTGGTGCGGTGGGAGCATGACACCCTTGGTTTTATCCCCCCGGACGAGTTCATTACCCTGGCCGAACATTCCGGCAATATCGCCATGCTGACCGATTGGGTGCTTCATCAGGTCGCCGCACAGATTGCTCGCTGGAACGAGCAGCATCATGTGTTTTGCGTCTCGGTCAATCTATCCGCTCAGGACTTGACCGATCATCAGCTTCCCGCACGCATCGCTGCCATCCTTGCCGAACACGCCCTGTCGTCTCGGCAACTGGTGCTCGAAATCACCGAAAGCGCCTTGATGGAAGACCCCGTCGAGGCCCGCCGCATACTGGAAGAATTGCGCCGACAGGGACTGCACATTTCCATTGATGACTTTGGCACCGGTTACTCCTCCCTGTCACAGCTCAGGCACATGCCGATAGATGAGCTCAAGATCGACAAGTCCTTCATCCTGAAGCTCGACTCGCAGTTCGAAGACGTCATGATCGTGCGATCGATCATCGATCTGGGCCACAACCTGGGGCTGTCGGTAACCGCAGAAGGGGTCGAAAACCTGCAGAGCCTTGCGATGCTTGAGGCCATGAATTGCGATGTGGCCCAGGGGTTTCTGTTTGCTCGCCCCCTCAAGGCTCAGGAATTGCTTTTCTGGTTCCAGGCCTTTTCATCCAAGTCGTTTTCAGACGAGCAGATTCGGCGCCGCAAGGAGGTAGTCACGCCGCCGATCCCGGTCACCTACCAACGCAGGGAAACATGATGCGCAGCGTACGCGAGAAGTACTCATGTGTTTTGATGTTGCTGGCGCTGCTGCTGGCAGCACTCCCCGCTCAGGCCGGCAGCCGGCTGACGGCCACAGGGGGGGCAGGCAGCATCGAAGGCAGTGCAGGGGGAGGATTGATTCCCTGGGCGGTGCTGACCGGCACCGCCAGCGATACCGAAACGGGGGCGGGTGTCGGCATGAGCCACGCCTGGCTGGATGATTATCAGCTTCATACGCTGAGCGCCGCTGTCACGATCAACAACCGACTGGAGCTGAGCGTTGCGCGACAAATCCTTTCGCTCGATACGCTGGGCCTTGACTCGCTGCAGCTCGATATTTTCGGCCTCAAGGCACGGCTGTGGGGGGACCTGGTATACAGTCGTTCCGGCCAGTTCAGCGCCGGCGTACAGTACAAGACACTGGAAGATGATGCACTGCCCCTCGCGCTTGGCGCTCGGCAGGGTCATGGCGTTGATGCCTACCTCAGCCACTCGAAACTCTGGCTGGGGGCTGCCGCCGGTTATAACCTGTTGAGTAGTGTCTCCCTTCGCGCCACCCGCGCCAATCAACTCGGTCTACTGGGCTTCGGCGGCCCACAGAACGAGGCATATCATGCCGTTTGGGAAGGCGCGTTGGCATTGATGCCAAATGCACACTTGGCCCTTGGCATGGAATACCGTCAGAAGCCGGATCAGCTCAATGGTCTGCCAGAGGATGATGCCAAAGATCTTTTCGTGGCCTGGTTTCCTCAAAAACATGTTACCGCCACGTTGGCCTGGCTCGACATGGGTCGCATTGCCGGTCTTGATCGCCAGCAAGGCGTCTATGCGGCACTACAACTCGCCTTTTGACCTGACAGAGATGACGGAGGCTGCCCATGCTGCGAACGACGCCCCTGCTTATGGTGCTGATACTTGCCCTGATTACAGGGTGTGCCAGCACCTCTCACGAACCGCCAGCACCAGGCCTTGCGATCACGCCCGCGGCGGATGACACGCTTTACAGGGCGCTCGGTCAGAGAGAGGGCATCCAGTCACTGATTCGATCGTTCCTCTATGTGATTGCCGATGACCCGCGCATCGTTGACCAGTTTGCCGAGGCGCCCATCGACAGGCTGGAAGAGAAGCTCAATGAAATGGTATGCGTCATTGCAGGTGGCCCGTGTCACTATAGCGGGGACAGCATGCGGCGGGTTCATCGTGGAAAGCACATCAGTAATGCCGACTTCAACGCACTGGTGGAAGACCTTATCAAGGCCATGGACAGGGAGGGGATTCCCTTCACGGTTCAAAATACCCTGCTTGCAAGGCTGGCAGTCTTTCACGGGGATATTGTTCATCGCTAAAAGGTGAATTAATACCTGCATCAGGCCTGAAAAACATCCTCGCTTGTGTCACCCTAAAGTCTATATCGACCGGCCTGTTCATCCACATCACGCCGGTTTCTAAAGTCGCGACAGGATGACAGCATGTTTGCTCAGCTACTTGCGGTAATGGCGCCGGTCTTTGCCGGTGCAGGGGTCGGTTTTTTCTGGGTCCGACTCGGCCAGCCCTATCCCACGGGCTTTATCACCAAGCTCGTGCTGAATGTTGGCACCCCCTGCCTGATCATCAGCTCGCTGGCCTCCACACATGTCGATCCTGACGCCTTTTATCGCATGGCCGGTGCCACGATCATCATGCTGGGCGCACTCACCGTGGTGGCGTTGATCATCAGTCGGGTATTTTCGATCGCCTGGCAGGTCATTCTGCCCCCGACCCTGTTTCCCAATACCGGGAATATGGGGCTGCCGGTCATGATGTATGCCTTCAAGGATACCAACGGGTTTCCGCTGGCCATTGCCATTTTCGTGGTTGTATCGCTGGCACAATTCATCGTCGGTGGATTTACCGCCAGCCGGCATCCCCTGAAGAGCCTGGCCAGAATGCCGACAATCTATGCCATCATCATCGCCCTGCTGCTGATGGCCTTTGAGATCACCCTGCCACTGTGGCTCAGGAACAGCATCGACCTGCTGGCCGGTTTTACCATTCCAATGATGCTGATAACCCTTGGCGTATCACTGGCCAGCATTCGAGCCAGCAACCTGAAAAACGCCATGCTTTTTTCAATTGCACGGGTAATCATCGCGGGCAGCCTGGCGGCCGGCGTAGGCTACATGCTCGATTTGCCGATGGTCGCACGCTATATCCTGATTGCCATGATGTGCATGCCGGTGGCCGTTTATAACTATCTGTTTGCTCAAAAGTCAGGGCGCTCGCCGGAATTTGTGGCAAGTCTGGTACTGTGCTCAACCCTGCTGTCCTTTATCTATATGCCGCTTTTACTGGGCTTTTTCATGCACCGGATGTAAAGGCGACATCACCAGAACCAAAAAAACCGCCCGAAGGCGGTTTTTTTACATCAGGATATTTCAGATTACTGCGCCATTTTCTGCACTTTCTGCATCAATTGCGGATCATTCTGAACGGCCTGACCGATCTGGTTGAACTGCTCAACTTTCAGGTCATTGCTTTTAACGGCCTGAACCATTTCGGTATTGGCCTTCTGACGAACCTGCTGCTGAGCATCCTGCCCCTTGGCGTCCTGCAGCTGTTGCGTATATTTCTGTGAAATACCGGCAATCTGCTTGGAAGCAGAGGCAAAGTTCTCAAGCTGCTGATCCGTAAAGTCAGCGTGCTTTGCAGCAGTAGAGGCCTGCGCGTCGGAACCGGAAGTGGAATCAGCAGCGAATGCCGGAGCAGCTACCGCGCCGGAAGCCAGCAGAGTCGCGGTCAAAAATGCCGTGGTACGTTTCATAAATTCTCCAATCGCTGTCATTGATGTAGTACTAGGACGACAGAATAGGCGATGAGTTCCAGCCATGGCTGTTACTGATTGCAAAAGATCGTAAGTACTACCGCCTGATAAATATGGTGCTGCCAGGACAGTGTTTCAACCAGCAATGGTATAAACGGCTGAATTTCTGCGGTTATCAGATCATCATAATTTAACCAGCCGGGTACACTTTGATATCTGCCTTCACAGGAGATGTGCTCATGAAACGGTCCTCAGGCTGGCTGGTCGGTGTCCTGTTGCTTGCAAGCCCGGTACTCCATGCCGATATCAGGCTGACCTACTGGGATAACGTGACCCACGAGGCTGTAACCACCACGGATGCCGCGCTGATTGCCCGGGCTCGTGCCCTGCCCATCAAGGCTCGGTTGATGCTGATCAATCGAGTCGTCAATCAGGCTGCACGTCAGATGCCGGACAAGGTGGATGAATGGCGCGGCCTTGACGCGTTGATCAAGGCTGGTGAAGGGGACTGCGAGGATTTTGCTCTGGCCAAATACCAGTTGTTACGGCGCAGTGGCGTAGAGGATCGCCATCTAAGGCTGCTGGCGGCAAAGGACCAGTGGAGCCCGACCTACCACATGGTATTGCGCTATCAGGATGGCACTCTTCCCTCTCCCCTGATTCTGGATAACCTGACGTTGATGATGCTGCCGATGAGTCGGCGAGACGACCTTGATCCGCTCTACAGCTTCAATGCCACAACGGCCGAACGATGGAAGAACGGCAAGGCACAGACCATTCCCCTGTCTACCGGTATTCGGCTCGATGGCACCTTGCTGGCCGAACGAGCCGCGCGACTGATGACGTATTGATAACGTGCCACGCTGCGCATTCATGCCTGTGCCACTGGGTTCAGGCCACCAGTGCGTCACTAAGATAGTCCCTCAATCGGGCATTCCTGAACTGATGCTTCAGGTACCAGAGCTGGCGAGAAGTCATGGTGCTGGGCCGAGTCATGTACAGCACTTCAGCCATGGTAGGAATAAACGGCTTGAGCAATAGCGCCATCCCCGCCTCTTCAGGCGTCATGTCGGCCTTCAGCGCATTGCAGCCGTGGCAGGCTGCCACCGCGTTGAGCATTGTCAGCGCGCCACCACGTGAGCGAGGATAAATGTGATCAATGGTCAGGGCTTGCCGGCTTAGACCACACCCGCAATATGCGCACCGCAACCCTTCTCGATACTTGCACAACACCCGGTTGAATCCGGTGTGTTCGAAGGCCAGAAATGCTCCGGCAGGTGGGGCCACGCCGATTACCTCGGGAATGTCGACATAGGACCGGCAGCCCGTCAGGGAGTTTGTTCCTCCATGAAGCCGGTACCGGTTGTCGCCATCGGTCCAGACGACAGCCCCCTCTTCCTGGCGTGTCATCAACAGGGTAGCTTCTTCAAGGGTCAGCCAGTCGATCGGGACGCCCGAGGCGTGTAAACGAAGAATCATGGGATAACGCATATCCACCTCCTTCACTGACAACAGCGACGCATACTTCTTTTTACCACGCGGCCGTGACGGCTGCATGACGTTTTGCGCCCTGATCCCCCGGACATGCTCCTATTCGTCAAGACGCTCCAGATAGAGGGTGCCACCCAGCTGGTTCATTTGCTGCCGGATCCAGCGTGCCCGACCCTGCACTCGAGCCGAGGGCGATACCGGGCTCCAGTCGCGCGGGGCCGGCAGTACAGCCGCCAGGCGGGATGCCTGTACTACTGTAAGTCGCGCAGCGGACTGCCCGAAGTAGTGTCGTGATGCGGCTTCAAGTCCAAATACTCCCGTATCCCACTCGGCCACATTGAGATATACCTCAAGAATACGCTCCTTGGGCCAGACCACTTCTATCAGTGCGGTAAACCAGACTTCCAGCCCCTTTCTCAACCAGCTGCGCTCGGTCCACAGGAAAACGTTACGGGCCGTCTGCTGGCTGATGGTACTGGCGCCACGAAGAGGGTCTCCGGATAGCCAGGCATCGATGGACTTGCGGATCTGCCGGGTATCAAATCCGTGATGGAAGGGAAAACGCTGGTCTTCAGAGGCAATGACGGCAAGCTTTGCGTTGGCCGACAGTTCGTTATAGGGCGTCCACTCATACTGAAGGTCAAAGGGTTCGTGACTGATCCAGGCGCTGACCTGGCGCTCGGCCATGACCATCGACAGGGGAAGCGGAACAAACCGAAACAGAATAACAGCAGCTATCGACAGGGCCATGAAGCCCAGTAGTAGCCTGACGCACCATTTCACGACAAGCGCGATGGCAACCTTGATCCCTGACATAGGTACGTGACTCGTTGTTTTATCGTGTCAGGAGTATATCAACCAGCCACCCCTGGCGCAGGGCCGGAGTGGCTGTAACGGGCATCCGCAACAATGAAGGCGCTTGATACGCCCACACCGGCACGTTATGCGTTCAGGTGCTGTGCATGATAATCAAGATGCACATTTATGTAGGTCGCGATGAAGAAGTAACTGTGGTCGTAGCCTTCTCGACGATTCAGGGTCAGGGGATGATTCTGTTCCTGACACACGCGTTCAAGCTGATCAATATTGAGTTGTGACTCAAGGAACTGATCTGCCTCGCCCTGCTCGACCAGCAGCGGCTGACGGGCGTCATCGCGCTTGATCAGCTCGCAGGTATCGTACTCGGCCCATGCCTGACGATCATCCCCCAGATAAGCCTGAAAGGCCTTTTCACCCCAGGGGCAATTTACCGGGTTGGCAACAGGTGAAAATGCCGATACCGAAGCGTAGCGGCCAGGTTCGCGCAGGGCGCAGACCAGCGCGCCATGACCACCCATGGAATGGCCACTGATGGCTTCCCTATCGTTGACATTGAACTGCTGTCGTACCAGTTCCGGCAGTTCCCGGGTCACGTAGTCATACATCCGGTAATGCGACGCCCAGGGGGCCTGAGTTGCATTGAGATAAAACCCCGCGCCGGTACCCAGGTCGTAGGACTCGTCTTCTCCGGGGACATCAACCCCGCGCGGGCTGGTATCGGGACACACAATGACCAGACCCAGCTCGGCCGCCCGGCGCTGCGCGCCTGCCTTTTGCACGAAATTCTGATCAGTGCAGGTCAGACCTGAAAGCCACCACAACACCGGTTTGGGGGTTTGATCATGCTCGGGCGGCAGAAAGATCGAAAAGGTCATGTCACAGCCAAGCACCTGCGAATGATGGCGATAGCGGCGCTGATAGCCGTCAAAGCAGCGTACTTCTTCAATGCATTCCAGTGTTTCGGACATTTATCGTGCACTCCCTGGTAACAAAAACGGGGCCAGCGGCCCCGTCGGATGGATCACGTGCTCAGAAGTTCAGCACGGTACGAATGGACTCTCCATCATGAAGCAGTCGGAAGGCTTCGTTGATGTCTTCAAACTTCATGGTATGGGTAACAAAGTCATCGATGTTGATATCACCCTGCATATAGCGCTCGACATAGCCCGGCAACTCGGTACGCCCCTTGACGCCACCAAAGGCAGAGCCCTTCCAGACCCGCCCGGTTACCAGCTGGAAGGGACGCGTGGAAATTTCCTCGCCGGCACCGGCCACGCCAATGATGATCGATTCACCCCAGCCCTTGTGGCAGCACTCGAGAGCCTGGCGCATGACGTTGACGCTGCCGATGCACTCGAAGGAGTAGTCAACACCGCCGTCGGTCATGTCCACCACGACTTCCTGGAACGGCCGGTCGTAATCGCTCGGATTCAGGCAATCCGTCGCACCGAGTTGACGAGCGAACTCGAACTTGTCCGGATTGAGGTCGATGGCAATGATGCGGGATGCACGGGCCATCTGGGCCCCCTGAATCACCGACAGACCGATGGCCCCCAGACCAAATACCGCCACGGTAGAGCCCGGCTCGACCTTGGCAGTATTCATGACAGCCCCAATACCGGTAGTCACACCACAGCCCAGCAGACAGACCTTGTCCAGTGGCGCCTTGTTGCTGATCTTGGCCAGTGACACCTCCGGCACGACCGTGTACTCGGAGAAGGTGGAGGTGCCCATATAGTGATGGAGTTTCTTGCCATCAATGGAAAACCGTGACGTGCCATCCGGCATGACGCCCTTGCCCTGCGTTGCACGTACCGCACTGCACAGGTTGGTCTTGCCGGACAGGCAGAACTTGCACTTCCCGCACTCGGCCGTATAAAGCGGAATGACATGATCGCCAGGAGAAAGCGATGTGACTCCCGGACCGACTTCCTCAACAACACCACCGCCCTCATGACCAAGAATCGATGGGAAAAGCCCTTCCGGGTCCTTGCCTGACAATGTGTAAGCGTCAGTATGGCAGACCCCGGTGGCGACGATACGCACCAGTACCTCACCCTGCTTCGGACCTTCAACATCAATTTCCGCGATTTCCAGAGGCTTGCCGGCCTCCCAGGCAATGGCCGCGCGTGATTTCATGTAAACACTCCCGATAAAACATCAATTGGATACTGCAGTTAAGTGCCGAAACAAGGCAATACGGCAATAATACCGAGTGTAGGCAAATATGATCGCCGACAGAAGAGAACAGACGTCATAATAGTATTGCCATTCAGCAACAATGACAGGATAACTGCTGTAACCATGCAACACTGGGATCGTATTGAAGCCTTTATTGCCGTTGTCAGAACCGGCCGGTTTTCTTCAGCAGCACTCGCCCTCAAGGTATCGGTTTCTCACGTCAGTCGGTTGGTCGCCGGGCTGGAGCAACAGCTTGGGACACAGCTTCTCTATCGCACGACCAGAACACTGCTGCTGACCGACGCCGGGCGTATTTACTTTGAGCGGTGCCAGCCACTGATCAGCGAGCTTGAGGAAGCAACCCATGCCGTACAGTCGCTGGCGGAATCTCCTCATGGCCTGCTTCGCGTCACGGCAGCAACCAATTATGGTGAACGCTTCATTGCACCGCTGGTGAATGACTTCATGACATTGCATCCCCAACTGGAAGTGGACTTCCACCTCACCAATCGACGGATCAACCTGCTGGAGGAAGGAGTGGATCTGGCTATCCGGCTGGGAACGCTTGCGGACTCCAGCCTGATGGCCAGACGCATTGCCAGCCGGCAGGAATACGTAGTGGCAAGCCCTGACTACCTGGCCCGCGAAGGTGTGCCGGAAACGCTGGACGCACTACGCCACCATCACTGCCTGGCCGGCTCTCGAAGAAGCTGGGTCTTTCAGGAAAACGGCCGCCGCCGTGAAGTGCGAATCGATGGGCGCTGGCGAGTAAACTCCGGGCTGGCACTACTGGATGCAGCCCGCAAGGGGCTCGGACTGGCTCAGCTACCGGACTATTACGTGATGGACGATTTACACCAGAACAGCCTGGTGAGTGTACTGAAGAGATACCGGCATCCGGATACCGGCGTATGGGCAGTGTACCCGGGGCATCAGCACACATCGCCCAAGATCAGGCACTTCATCGATTTTCTGGTGGGTGCACTGCCGGCACCGCTGCCCGATCAAAGAATGCCGGACAGCGATGGGCATTAGGCGCCCGGCAGGTCGGCCTCCGGAAGAACGCTTTGCAGACTTTCTTCCAGATATCCTTCGGAGAACCCGGCAACACTTTCCAGCCGCTTCTCATCCAGGATCGTTATCCGGTTTCGGTCACGAATCAGCAGGTTTTCTTCGCGCAGTTCTGTAAAGGTTCTACTTACATGCACCGAACTGAGACCCAGCGCGTCTGCAAATATCTGCTGAGACAGGGGCAGCTCGAAACTCAATCCCAGATCAGGATCGATACGCTTAAGTCGGCAGTACAGCTCGAATACCATGTGAGCAGTTTTTTCGAACGCATTACGCCGACCGAGATTTACCAGCCGCTCGGTCAACATCATCTGTTGACGCCCGGAAATGGAGAAAAAGATCGAAGTAAGGCGTGTAGAGCGCTCGAATATATCGACAATATTGCGATGCGGAAACCGGCAGACGACGCCATCGGTCAGCATTACGACGCCACTGAGCCGACGTGTAAAGGCAAATTCACGCAGCCCGATCACATCTCCCGGCAAGAACACATCCAGCACCTGGCGGGAACCATCATCAATATTGCGATAGGAATAGGCCCAGCCGGCGCTGATGGTGCACAGCTCTCCAGCCAGATCGCCTTCTTCCCACAGCACCTCATGTGCCGACAATGAGACCGGGCCCTTTTCCAGCGACATGAGGAGCTCTTTTTCATCCGCTCCAAGCTGACTGTAATGACAAAAGTGACGAACAATACAGCTGTCTTTCTCACTCATGCTGTTTTCCCCGGATATTGGACTTTTACCTATCCATGACCCTTTGGACAGTCATGGCGCGTTTGAATGTACATCCAGGCTCGGCACGGGCCATCATGCTGGAAAATTGCACGGTTACTATTTTCAACGGAGACCGCCAAAAGGTTTTATAACATAGGTTATTTTAATCTAAATAATAAGGGGATTCATACACATAAACACGCTCCCGGGTGCACCTTGCACAAGAAAGGCATCATATTATAACCCTCGGAGCACTACACCCGACACACTGCCGCACACTAAACAGGAAAGCCATCAGCGATCATGGCGTGCCGTGATACATGCCTAAAAAAAGCGCCCCGAGGGCGCTTTCCTGTCTTTCTCACCACGATCACTCGTCAACAAATGAACGCAGCGATTCGCTTCTGGAAGGATGGCGCAACTTGCGCAGCGCCTTGGCTTCGATCTGACGAATCCGCTCACGGGTAACATCAAACTGCTTGCCCACTTCTTCGAGGGTATGATCGGTATTCATGTCAATGCCGAAGCGCATCCGCAGCACCTTGGCCTCACGTGCAGTCAACCCACCCAGCACGTTGCGAGTCGCCTCGATCAACCCTTCACCGGTTGCGGAATCGATCGGCAGCACCATGGTGCCGTCTTCGATAAAGTCACCCAGGTGTGAATCATCATCATCGCCAATGGGCGTCTCCATGGAGATCGGTTCCTTGGCAATCTTCAGCACCTTGCGCACCTTGTCTTCCGGCATTTCAAGGCGTTCACCGAGTTCTTCAGGAGTCGGCTCACGCCCCATCTCCTGAAGCATCTGACGAGAAACACGGTTGAGCTTGTTGATCGTTTCGATCATGTGCACAGGAATACGGATGGTTCTGGCCTGGTCAGCGATGGAGCGCGTGATCGCCTGACGAATCCACCAGGTCGCATAGGTCGAGAACTTGTACCCGCGACGGTATTCGAACTTGTCGACGGCCTTCATCAGACCAATATTGCCTTCCTGGATCAGGTCGAGGAACTGCAGGCCACGGTTGGTGTATTTCTTGGCAATGGAAATAACCAGGCGAAGGTTGGCCTCAACCATTTCCTTCTTGGCACGACGAGCCTTGGCCTCACCGATCGACAGCTTGCGATTGACTTCCTTCAGGCCGGCTACATTCAGATCGACCAGCTCTTCTTCAAAGGCAATCTTGCGCTGGGCACGCAAAATATCAACGCGGTGACCTTCCAGCGAATCCCGGTACCTGGGATGCTTTTCAATGAAAAGATCCAGCCACTCGAGGTTGGCTTCATTGTTCGGGAACGAGGCAATAAAGCTCTTGCGCGGAATCTTGGAGCGCTTGACACACAGACGCATGATGGAGCGCTCCTGGCGACGAACCTGATCCACGCTCAAGCGGACCTGGCCAACCAGACGCTCGAAGTGCTTCGGCACCAGCTTGATCGGTGAAAACAGTTCGGCAAGCCGTGCCTGTTCCTTCTGAACTTCCCTGGAAGCACGCCCCTTCGAGGCAATCAGTGCCTTGGTCTTGTCGTTCTGCTCGCGAATCTGCTCGAAACGGACACGCGCAAGCTCCGGGTCGGGGCCGCCTTCGCTGGCGTTATCATCCTCGTCCTCGTCGCCTTCAGCGTCGTCTTCGTCCTCGTCGTCCTTGTCGGCCTCGCCTTCAGCCTTCTCGGGCGGAACATATTCTTCTATTTCTTCCACTTCGGCAGCGCCCGGCGTCCCTTCATCCGGGTCAATGAACCCGCTGAAAAGATCCGACAACCGACCAGGCATTTCCTCGTCCTGAGTGGCGTCGTATGCATCGAGAATGGAATCTACCGCACCCGGCAGATACGCAAGCGATCCCATGACCTCACGGGTACCTTCCTCGATCCGCTTGGCTATTTCGATTTCGCCTTCGCGGGTCAGAAGTTCCACCGAACCCATTTCACGCATGTACATGCGCACCGGGTCGGTCGTACGGCCGACATCGCCCTCGACAGCAGCCAGAGCGGCGACCGCTTCCTCGGCAGCAGACTCGTCGGTAGACGAGTCGGACATCATCAATGTATCTTCATCAGGCGCTTCTTCAACGACCTTGATACCCATGTCGTTAATCATGCTGATGATGTCTTCTACCTGCTCGGGATCTGCGATATCCTCGGGCAGATGGTCGTTGACCTCAGCGTAGGTAAGATAGCCCTGCTCCTTACCCTGTGCGATCAACTCCTTCAGACGCGACTGCTGTGTATTTCCAGCCATAGAAACCTATCTCGACGAAGAAGAATGGTGTACCTGAAACTCAAAATGAAGTAGCGCGGCAACGAACGGACCATTATAGCGGAGCGGGTCGTTTGCGCCAGCTTCATATTGACTGGTGTTCCGGGTATGCTATTTTGTAGCGTTTAGCCATATACCCCCTAGATGAGGGGGCATCCTGTAATTTTCAACCCTTCCCCTGCGACAACTGTTGCGCCAGTTGCCACATTCTGACGGCGTCATCCCGGGAAAGTTTCTCACCCTGTTTTTCTCGAGCGACC
The DNA here is from genome assembly GCF_026240105.1 of Larsenimonas rhizosphaerae. NCBI lineage: Bacteria > Pseudomonadati > Pseudomonadota > Gammaproteobacteria > Oceanospirillales > Halomonadaceae > Larsenimonas > Larsenimonas rhizosphaerae. The sequence continues at coordinate 291,372 of NZ_JAPIVE010000001.1, read as the reverse complement.
AGCGCCTCGTACTCACTGTGCGGAGAACTGCTTTCACGGCGGCGTTCAAAATGCGCCACGATCTGGCGAAGCTCTTCACTGCGATATTCCGGCGGCAAAAGAAGATCCCGACGAGACAGCAGCCTGCGCAACTGCTCCCCCTCTTCACTGCCATGGAAATGCCCCATGATGACCTGCGCCGAACGATACCCACCGGCGCGAATCAATCGAATGACCCGAGACAGCAACTGCCCCGATGCCGTTTCCGGGCACCAGTCCACCGATTCAGGCAACTCGTTCACGCTTTCCGGCGCATGAAGCAGCAGCAAAAGGGCCTGATCGCACCGATCCAGAAGCCCTGCTCGTGAAGACGACGTTGAACGTAATCGCGCTTCTTCCTGAGCCGGTGCATTCCGATTATTTCCTGTATCGGCCGAAGGCGTGGAATTCTTGTCCGGCAGCAGCGCCGTGATACGGCTGCGTTCAATGCCACTGCGCTCGGCAAGTGCCTCGATCATCAAGGACCTGAGCACTCCATCGGGCAGATCACGTACATGCGCCAGCACCTTGCTGACAAAGCGCTCTCGCGACTCGATCTGTTTTAGATCAAGCCCTTCGGCAGCCTGTTCGAACAGAAACTCCGACAGCGGGCTGGCACAGACCACACGCTCTTCGAAACGCTCTGCACCCTCGGCACGAATCAGCGAGTCGGGATCCTCCCCTTCGGGAAGAAACAGAAAACGTGCCTGGCGACCGTCCAGCATGTGAGGCAACACGGTGGAAAGAGCCCGAACAGCCGCCTGCCGCCCAGCCTTGTCACCGTCAAAGCAAAACACGATTTCGCTGACCAGCCGAAACAACCGTTGCAAGTGTTCCGGTGTTGTTGATGTACCCAGCGTGGCCACTGCGTTGTTTACGCCAAACTGGGCCAGCGCCACCACATCCATGTAGCCTTCAACAATCAACAGACGCTCGGCTCGCGGGTCCATTTTCCGGGACTCGAACAGGCCGTAAAGCTCTCGCCCCTTGTGAAAGACAGGCGTTTCAGGCGAGTTCAGGTACTTGGGTCTGGCATCACCCAGCACACGACCACCAAACCCCAGAGTGCGCCCCTTCCAGTCCCGGATCGGAAACATGACCCGATCCCGGAAACGGTCATAGGTGCGACCGGTCCCTTCCTTTTCTACCAGCAGGCCATATTCCACCTGCTGATCCTCGGCCACATTACGCTGAGCCAGCGTATGCTTCAGGCCATCCCAGCTGTCCGGGGCAAAACCGATGCCGTAACGTCGAATGACTTCATCGGAAAGTCCACGACGTGCCAGGTACTCCCGTGCCGCCGAAGCGTCCTGTTGCGTCAGTTGATAGCGGTAATAACGCGCAGCAATTTCAAGAACGTGCTCGCTCTCTTCCTGTTGACGTTTCTTCTCACGGGCCTTTTCCTGCGCCACGGGGTTGTCATCATCCTCACGCTGAACATCCAGACCGAATCTGGCCGCCAGCTGCTCGACAGCCTCCGGAAACCGCAGCCCGTCATATTCCATCAAAAAGCGCACGGCATTACCGTGAGCGCCACAACCAAAGCAGTGATAAAACTGCTTGTCGGGGCTAACGGTAAAGGACGGTGACTTTTCATCATGAAACGGACAGAGCCCCTGGAAGTTGCGCCCCGCCTTCTTGAGTACGACACGCTCATTCACAAGCTCGACAACATCGGCTCGCGCCAACAGGTCGTCAATAAACCGTTGTGAAATCTGTCCTGCCATCGGAAGGCCACTGCGTCAACGTCAACTGAAAGAGGAGTCATGCAGGCATCCATTATGCCGGCAGCCCGGAAGGGGTCACTGTGCCAAGACAGCTTTTATCCTGTACAAAGCAAACGGCCGCCAGAGGCGGCCGTTTGTAATCCTTCTAAAGCTGCTCGATTGCTCAAGCAACCCAGGTACGGATCAATACAACCGTTCGAAACGCTTGCGCTCACGCTGAACCTTCTTGGCGTGACGTTTTACTGCAGCAGCAGCCTTGCGCTTACGAACAGCCGTCGGCTTTTCGTAGTGCTCACGGCGACGTACTTCAGACAGAACACCACCTTTTTCGCAGGAGCGTTTGAAGCGACGGAGTGCGACGTCGAACGGTTCGTTATCGCGTACTTTTACAGAAGGCATTAAGCGATCACCACCTTGGATTAAGTAGATCGGTTATGAACGTGCTCAATGCCCGACAGTCATGAAGGCCTCCCGACATGCGGGCTGCCTATGCCTGCCCAGGGACATATCAAGCACAGCTTACTCAAGAGGACCGGTATTATAGAGATCGTCAAGCATTATTGCAATTGGCCTGACAGCGCTTTTCCAACCGATTACACTGAGCGCCCCGACAAGAATAGAGTTTTTCCATGCGCGTACTTGGCATCGAGTCTTCCTGCGACGAAACCGGCGTTGCGCTTTATGACACTGAATCCGGCCTGCTGGCAGATGCCCTCTTCAGCCAGATCGACATGCACGCTGCCTACGGTGGTGTCGTTCCCGAACTGGCATCACGAGACCATGTGCGCAGACTCCTTCCACTGATACAGCAGGTGCTCGATGACGCCGGCATGCACCGCACCGACCTGGATGCCATTGCCTATACCGCCGGCCCCGGGCTCGTCGGCGCCCTGATGGTGGGAGCCTCGACGGCGCACGGCATGGCACGGGCGCTGAACATTCCCGTACTGGGCGTTCATCACATGGAAGGCCACCTTCTGGCCCCGATGCTTGAAGACAACCCTCCCGCCTTTCCCTTTGTGGCGCTGCTGGTATCCGGTGGACACACACAGCTGGTGCAGGTTGAAGGTATCGGACAGTACACTCTGATGGGTGAATCGGTGGATGATGCCGCCGGCGAAGCCTTTGACAAGGTGGCGAAGATGCTGGACCTGCCATATCCGGGCGGCCCGTCAGTATCGGCACTGGCTGCCAGCGGCGCCCCCGGACGCTTTCGCTTCCCCAGACCCATGACAGACCGACCCGGTCTCGATTTCAGCTTCTCCGGACTGAAAACACATACCATGACCACGCTCAAGGCCCTGGTGCGTGACAACGCTCTGGACGAACAGGCGCGCGCGGATGTAGCCCGCGCCTTTGAAGAAGCCGTGGTGGATACACTGGCCATCAAATGTCGTCGAGCACTCAAGGCGACCGGATACCGACGCCTGGTGGTGGCCGGCGGGGTCAGTGCCAACAAGCGGCTGCGTGACTCACTGGGCAATGCCCTGCACGCGCTGAGCGCTGAGGTATTTTACCCCCACCCGCGCTTTTGCACGGACAACGGGGCCATGATTGCCTTGGCAGGCGCACTGCGCCTGAGCCAGGGTGAGCATGACACCGGCACCATGCACACCACGCCACGCTGGCCATTGGACACACTGCAGGCACCACGGGCTCACGAGGATAGTTGAAATGGATATCATCCTGATTGATGGCCTGGCCATTGATACCACCATCGGTGTCTACGACTGGGAGAAGCGTATTCAGCAGCGACTGATTCTTGACCTTGAACTGGGCTGGGATATTCGCCCCGCAGCGGCAGACGATGACCTGAATCAGACATTGAATTACGCTGCGATCAGCGAACGCCTGATCGAGTTTGGCAACAGCCACCGCCTTGAGTTAATCGAGACCTTCGCTGAGCGCGTTGCCACGCTTCTCCAGGAAGAATTCAGCATTCCATGGCTTCGCCTGACCCTGCACAAGCCTGGCGCTGTTCCCGAGGCCCGCTCGGTAGGAGTGCGTATCGAACGGGGCCAACGGAATGCACTGCCATGACTGAAGTACTTCTTGGCATCGGCAGCAACCTGAATCCTACCCACCATCTTCGCCTGGCCCTGGACGCGCTGAACGCAAGGTTCGGGCCCATCGCTACCTCACGAGTATTTGAAAGCCAGCCGGTCGGCTTCGACAGCACCAACCTCTTTTACAACATGGTGGTTGCCATCAGCACACCGCTGCCTCCGGAGATACTTGCAGAGCAGCTGAAGGCGATGGAGTATCAGCTGGGGCGGCCCGAAAATGCCCGTAAATTTGCGTCGCGCGTCATTGACATCGATGTATTGACCCATGGGGAATCGGTGCTTCAGAAGGACGGGCTGGTATTGCCCCGCAACGACATTACCCAGTATGCCTTCGTACTGAAGCCTCTGGCCGAGCTACGACCACATACCCCTCACCCGGCGCTGGGTACCACGTACCAGGCACTCTGGCAGCAGTTTTCTACTGCTACGCCACAGCCCCTGACACCGATTCACTTTGAGTGGCAGGGCCGCTGCATTTCCTCACCGGATGCCGAGCATTCGCTATGACGATAACCCAAGCCGCGCCCTGATGGCTTCGGCACGCGCCTGTGCAAGTGCCTCCCCCATGGCCGGGCCCTTGAAGCCCTGCTGTACCAGCGCCTGAGGCGAAACGCTTCGGGCAGCCTCAAGCGCCTCGCCAAGCATCGCTACATCAGCAGACCGGGACACTTCACACTCCAGCATGGCAATGGCCTGTCGGGCCCGCTCTTCCTTTCGCCAGGCATCAATACCATTGAGCCAGTCAAGCCAGCCGGACGTGGACGTCGGCCATGACGCCATCACGCGTCGCGTTCTGGCCAGCACCAATGAAAGCTGCATGAATCGTTTCGGGACCTTGAGGCGCTGACTGATCGCAACGATCTCGTCTTCAGCATGGAACTGCCACAGCGCTGCCCACCGTTCCTCCTCCAGCACATGGCTCGGCAAGACGGCAAGCCCCTTATCAAACCGGGAAGTTGTCGCCGTTTCGCCAAACAGGGGGGCCAGCGCGCCACAATCCGCCAGTACCTCAAAAAACACGACCGGCGCCACTTCGCCCAGCGCCTTTTCGGTTTCCTGCCAGACGCGCTCGGCCACCAGATGCCCCATCTCGCCGTCACGGACCATCTGCAGCAGCAACTGGCGAGTACTCTCGTCAATCTCGAATGAAAACGGAGCATATCGCGCCATGAAGCGAGCAAGCCTCACCACACGCAAGGGATCTTCCACAAACGCGTCACTGACATGCCGAAAACGACGATGGTGACAATCCTGAACACCCGAGAAAGGATCCACCAGAGTGCCATCCGGCGCTCGGGCAATAGCATTGACGGTAAGATCACGTCGAGACAGATCCTCTTCAAGCGTCACCTCCGGTGAGGCATTGACGGTAAACCCGCCATAACCATGTCCGGTCTTGCGCTCGGTACGCGCCAGCGCATATTCCTCATGGGATACCGGATGAAGAAATACAGGAAAGTCCCGCCCTACCGGACGAAACCCGCGTGAAAGCATCTCATCCACGGTCGCCCCTACCACGACCCAATCCTGATCAAACACGGGCCGCCCCAGAAGCGCATCACGCACTGCCCCACCGACCAGGTAAACGTCCAGGCCTGCAACGACCTCATCGGCCCCGCCGATCACCTTATCCTGCCAGCCACTCATGATGCGGCAGTACGCTCGGGGTACTGATGGCGCCACTGCTCAAAACCACCATCCAGACTGTACACTTCACTGAACCCCTGCCCGACCAGCCACTGGGCGGCCTGCTGGCTCGAATGCCCGTGATAGCAGACAACGACCACGGTCGCATCTGCCGGAGTATCAGCCACGAACCCGGCGACCGTACTGTTATCGAGGCGATGACTGCCTGGAATATGCCCGGCAGCAAAGCTGTCAGGATCACGGATATCCACGATGGCAGGCTCGGCCTGCGTGGCAAGCCACTGTGAGAGTGTCTCACCGGAAAGATGTGAAAAGGCCATGACAGACTCCTTGCATTGAATGGAATTACTGACGACTGGGTACGGTGGTCAGCGTTGCATCAGGCAGTGTCAGAGCGGTCAGGCAGCCTTTCCAGACACAGCCTGTATCCAGCGCCCAGCCCGAAATACGCGACGCAGGCATCGCACCTTCAAGAGCAGCCCAGTGCCCGAAAGCCAATGACGGGCCATCATGCACACGCGGATACTGAAACCATGGGGCAAAGCCTTCAGGTGCACTGTCGAGCCCCTCCTTTGCCTTGAAATCGAGTGTTTCATCGTCATCGATGAACCGCATCCGGGTCATGACGTTGACAATGGCACGAAGACGGTCACTGCCTGTCAATGCATCATCAAACCGGGCCGGCTCATTGCCATACATGCAGGACAGGAACGACTCGACCTGATCCCCACCCAGCACCGCTTCGACTTCCCTTGCCAGCCCGGCGGCCTTTTCGACCGACCAGGAAGGCAGTAGTCCGGCATGCACCATGGCCACGTCGTGCGTATCACTGACACGCATCAACGGCTGACGGCGCAGCCACTCGATCAGTTCATGTCGATCAGGTGCGTCCAGGATGGACTGCAGGGTATCCCCTCGCTTCAACCGGCCATGACCATAGGCCACGGCCAGCAGATGAAGGTCATGATTCCCCAGGATGATCCCGACATGATCGCGCCGCGCATGAACTTCGCGCAGGCACTCAAGGGACTCTGGGCCCCGATTGACGATATCTCCGGCCACCCAGAAGGTATCCTGCTCCGGGTCAAATGACAGCGCCTTCATGAGGTCCGTAAACTCACGATGGCACCCTTGAAGATCGCCCGCGATATGCAGTTTCATACGGATCCTTCAGCCTGGTGAATCAGTGAACACTATTGGGGGGTGACAGGCGAAACGGCGGGATGGACACCTCGAACTCGACACCGCCGTCTCCCGAGAAGGTATAGCTCCCCTCCATGACGCCGACCTCGCAATCCATGACCGCCCGACTGCGATAACTGAAGTATCCCCGCCCGGCAATCAACGGTTTTTCACCCACCACACCTTCGCCCCGTACTTCCTGCACCTGACCACTGCCCTGGGTAATGCGCCAGTAGCGTCTCAGCAACTGGACTTCCTGTTCCCCATGATTGTGGATCTCGACGTCATAGTTGAAGACAAAGCTGCCTTCCTTGAGATCAGAGTCTTCGGCGACGTACTCCGGACTGACCCTGACATCAATTACCGCTGCCGGGTCATCAATCATGGCGCAGTCTCGCTCAGGGCATTGGCCAACCGAACGTACTCTTCAAGCGACAGGGTTTCAGGGCGGCGCGTCGGGTTGATCGACAGCGCCTCCATCTGCTCGGCACTGATGATGGTCTTCAGATTATTGCGCAGGGTCTTGCGCCGTTGTGAGAAGGCCTGCTTGACCACACTGGCAAAAACGGTCATGTCATGCGCCTGATGTGGCCTTGTGGCGTACGGTGTGAGCCGAACAATGGCCGAATCCACCTTTGGCCGGGGCACAAAGGCTTCCGGCGGCACGTCAAACAGATGATCGACCCGACAGAAATACTGCGCCATGATCGACAGACGCCCCCACTGGCCCGAATTCGGCTGCGATGCGAGCCGCGCGACGACTTCCTTTTGAAGCATGAAATGCATGTCGCGCACGATATCGTTGACCTCCAGCAGCTTGAAAATCAGCGGCGTGGAAATGTTGTAGGGCAAGTTGCCTACCACTCTAAGCTGCTCACCCGGTGAGACCAGCGAGCGAAAATCAAAGGCCAGCGCATCAGCCTGATGAATACGAAATTCCGGATAGTTGAAAAACTGGGTTCTGAGCCCGGGCACCAGGTCACGATCAAGCTCGATAACGTCCAGAGCCTGAGCGCCATCCAGCAATCCCTGAGTAATGGCACCCTGCCCAGGGCCGATTTCCACCAACCGATCACCCTCAACAGGGTGAATGGCGCGCACCAGGCGATCAATGATGCCGGTGTCGCGCAGAAAATTCTGCCCAAAGCGTTTGCGTGCCCGATGGGGCGTGGGAGCATGGGTCATAAGACGAACTTACTTTCCTTGAGTGGCCGCACGGGCCATGACGAGAGCCTGGTCGATTGCCACATCCAGACTACCTCGTTCGGCCCGGCCGCTGCCGGCCAGATCGAGTGCGGTTCCGTGGTCCACGGAGGTCCTGATGATGGGCAATCCCAGAGTAATATTGGCAGCGCGACCAAAGCCGGCATATTTCAGTACCGGTAACCCCTGGTCGTGATACATGGCAACCATGGCGTCACTGTCACGCAGATGATGTGGGGTAAACGCCGTGTCTGCCGGCAACGGGCCGCTGAGCACCATGCCTTCTTCACGAAGCAGCGTCAGCGCGGGGGCTATGATGTCATCATCCTCGCGCCCCAGATGCCCTCCTTCCCCGGCATGCGGATTAAGACCACAGACCCCGATACGTGGTGCTGACACGCCGAAGTAACGCACCAGATCCCGGTGAAGAATACGAAGCGTCGAAGTGATCTTGTCCGCCGTTACCGCCGCTGGCACATCTGAAAGCGGCATATGGGTCGTCACCAGCGCAACGCGCAGATTTTCGGTAGCCAGCATCATGACGACATCATCAACGCCACAGGCATCACGCAGGTACTCCGTATGACCTGTAAACCGGGGGTAGCCCGCGTCGATGATCACTCCCTTGTGCAGCGGAGCCGTCACAATGGCTGACGCCTCGCCGGCCAGGCAGGCACGAATGCCTTCATCCAGGCAGGCCAGCACGTACCCGGCATTGCGGCGATCCAGCTGGCCGGCTACCACCGGTGCTGACAGTGGCACGGAGCGCACCGGCAGCACACCGGGAGCAGGCGTAATACTCTGCCCCGGCACCACCTCGATGATTTCCAGTTTCACCCCCAGCAGGCGAGCCCGGTCGCGAAACAAGGCAGGGTCCCCTACGACAGCAAAAGGGGGCAACGACACCATGCGTTCGGGCTGGCAGACCAGATCAATGACCAGATCCGGCCCGATCCCCGCCGGTTCACCGGCGGTGATCAACAGAGGACGTAATGCGGTCATGGATACCTCACTGCACTGCGGTATCGTTCAACCGATTATCGACATAGGCCGAGGCACGAATTTCCTGCAGCCAGCTGTCCAGTTCCTCATTGACCTTACGCTCGAAGAGCTTCTGACGAATCTGCTCACGCTGACTGTCCTCGGTGACATCACGCTGGCGGCGCCCTTCCACTTCGATGACATGCCAGCCGAACCGTGACTTCACCGGCTCGGAAATCTGTCCCTGCGGCAGGCTTTCCAGTGCCTTTGCAAAGGCGGGCACCACATCCGACGGGTTGGTCCAGCCCAGTTCACCGCCATTGAGTGCCGTGCCCTTGTCATCACTGTACTGACGAGCCAGCGCACCGAAATCGGCGCCCTGCCTAAGCTCACGGGATACCTTCTCCGCAAGCGCCTGAGCCTGGGCATCGCTGCGATTCGGGTTTGGGCTTATAAGAATATGGCGGGCATCAACCTGCGAAATCAGCTGCTGCTGTCCACCCTTTTTCTCGACCAGCTCCACCAGATGAAACCCGCTGGAGCTTCGGATCGGTGCACTGACGTCGCCGGCACTCATGCCAGGCACGACATCAACAAAAATGGTGGGCAGTTCATTGCGCGGCCGCCATCCCAGATCACCTCCTTCAAGGGTCGGATCACTGCTCACTCTCGCGGCCACCTGAGCAAAGCTTTGCTGCCCGCTGCGAATCTTCTGCCTCAGCGCGTCGGCCTTCTCGCGGGCGGCATTCACCTGCGCGCTGGTCGGATTTTCCGGCAGTGTGACCAGGATATGAGCCAGATGATAACTGGCCTGGTCCTGGGCCCCCATCTTGTCCAGGTACTGATCAACCTCACGCTCGGGAATCGTTACCCGGCTGGCAACCTGTTGCTTTTGCAGCATGGAAACCAGCAGTTCCCGACGCACCTGGTCACGCACGGTATCAAAGGATACGCCCTGTTTTTTGAGCATGGCCTGGAACTGATCCAGGGTCATGTTGTTGCCCTTGGCCACCTGACGCAACGCCTGACTCAACTGGTCATCATCCACTGACATGTTGGCCTTTTTGGCCATCTGCAGCTGAATGTCTTCCAGAATCATTCGATCCAGTACCTGCTGACGCAGGGCATCACCACCGGGGGCCTGTACATTACGCGTGGACAGCTGCTTCTTGACCTGCTCAATGCGGCGGTCAAGATCGCTCTGCATGATGGCGTCCTGATTTACTACAGCCACGATTCGGTCCAGAGGCTGGCTGGCAGCGTAGCCCAGCGGGCTGAGGCCCATGAGAAGGGCAAGCCCGGCGGGGGCCAGAAACGTCTTGCGCATGATGTTACTCTCTTGAACAGTCTGTCATCGGTGCGCCCCGACGGGGCGCACCGGACGATTAAAACGTGCCTGGCTGGTACCCAGGAACAGCTTCGGAGAAATACGGATCCGGGTCCTGCCCGATACCGCCCAGTCCCTTGAAGATAAACCGCAGGAAGATACCGCGCTTGGTTTCATCATCCACGATGGTGTTGGCACTATCATCATCATCGATCCACTCGCGCCAGGCGACTTCGACGCCATAGCAGCAGTCGTTGAACTGTACACCTGCCAGCTTTTCAAGCGCACGACTGTTGGTTTCATCGTACAGGTAGCGACCAATCAGCGAGACACCGGCCGTCGCCTTCCAGGCAAACGAGAGATCATATTCGTTACGGTTGTATCCCAGACGGTCCTTGCTGTCTCCGGCGGGATCAAACCCCTGAACCTCCCAGCGATACCCCAGGTTGACGATACTGCCGCCCGGGTCACGGTAACGAAGGTACGTCGAGTTCTGCTCGGTACGGCCACGCTCGGTGTCATAAAGCATCGCGTAACGCGCGCTCCAGCGCCGGGTCAGCTGCCAGTCGACCTGGGCAACCGCCGGTGAGTACTCCCGGTGGTCGTTGTAATAATACTGACTGTTGGGATCATCGTAATTCTTGCTGGGGTCGTTGTCGTTAACTTCACGATCATCGAAATAGCGGCTCTGACCCAGCGACAGCTTCAGCCGTTCACGACCAGTGGCATCTTCCAGAAAGCGGGAGCTGACCCCATAGGAGAGCTTGTTGACATCACCGATCCGATCACTGCCGGTAAAGCGATAGGGAGACCACAACCGATTCCAGGAATAGGACTGGGGGTTGGTATCGAATACCGGCATGTCATCCTGGTCGCGCTCGGGCACGTAGGCATAATAAAGCCGGGGTTCGAGCGTCTGACGCCAGCGGGAATCAAAGGCAGAAAAGTCGCGTTCGAAGATCAGACCGGAGTCCACGGAAAGTACCGGCGCCGCGACAGAGGGTGATTCGTCGCGCCCGTCGAGGCTTGCTTCATTACGATTGCCGTAATCGAGATCGTACTGGCTGTACCACAGCTCGGCGCGCGGCTCGAAAAAGCCCCAGCTGTTATCGCCCCGATAACCGACGGCCGGTGCAAAATGAATCCGTGAGCCGGTGGCCGATTCACGCAGCGGCACATCGTTACGATCAATGTCGCGCCAGAAATACGTGGCAGTACTGTTCCATTCTTCGTAAGTGCCCGAAGATTGATCCCACCGCGCCTGAGCCAGCAGTGCCGGAAGCTCATAAAACGGCTTGTCATCGTCGGCCAGCGGGTAGTCCATTTTCTGGAAACCACGCGCACGGCCCTGCAGATGCCAGACATCCCCCTGGTAGTCCAGACGGGCCAGACGCTCGAGATAATCGGTATCGATCTCATCAAAGCTCTGGCCAAAATCATCAAAGTAGTCGCCATCACTGGCGGCACCATATTTCAGATCATACCGGGTACGCTCTGAAAAACGGCCGCTGTGGGTATAGTTGATATACCAGCGGTCCTGATCCTTGTGACTGTCATCGCCGCCGGGGTTGTCTCCCCCTTCATCACTGCCAAGATATGCTCCGGCAATCGCACCCTTGTCCGTACCGAACAGATAACGAAACTCACCACCAAGCATGGCACCACGGTTCTGGATATAGCGCGGCGTCAGGGTCGCGTCATAGTTGGGTGCCAGATTGAGGTAAATCGGCTGACTGTAGTCAAGACCGTCAGAGCTTCCGTAGCTGATCAATGGCCACAGCGCGCCGGTATGGCGACGATCATCGAGGGGGAAGCTCAACCAGGGCCAGTAGAAGACCGGAATATCCTCGATCTCAAGCCGCGCGTTGGTGGCCGTGCCATACCCGTTTTCACGATCCAGCACGACATTGCTGCCGATCAGTCGCCAGAGGCTGCTTTGTGGATCACAGGTCGTGAAACTGGCCTCGCGCAGCTGATAGCGGCCATCCTTGAGGCGCGCCAGTGACTGGGCATCCCCGCGGGAATGCTGGCTGTGAAAGACATAGTGCGCACTGTCAACCTGCGCCGCATCGCTGTTCAGGGCGATATCCGCGCTGTCACCTCGCACCAGTGCACCGTTGGCACGCCAGGCGAGGGGACCGGACACGTGAGCATTCGTACGGTCCTGGTTGACGGACACCTGCGGTGCCTCCACCTGTTGGTTACCACGGCGCAACACCACATCGCCATTGAGAATGGTCTCACCGCTGCTGCCGTAACCGGCGCTGTCCGAACTGCTGCGCACCTGTGACGGGGTCTGCCCGGCACCAATACGGTACGCAGGCATGACATAGCGCCCACGACACAGGGCATCCGCAGGGCGATCTTCACCCCAGGGTTGCCAGTCAAGTTGATCGGCCGATAGCGTCGCAGGCGGCGCTGCATGAGCCGTGCCGGCCAGCACGCCGGTCAGTGCGGCGGTCCAGAAGGTACGCTGCCCCATGTTATTCGTCATCCTTGCCTGATAAGGAACGGGGTTCATCCCCATGTACTTGCATCAAAAAATCGGTAAGGTACACACCGTCATGCCCTGACCGCCCCTTGAACTCAGGGCCGTTATTTTCAGGAAACAGGTACCATGTCAGAACGTCTTGCCCTCATGAAACACTGGCTCGCCGAGCAGTATCGACTCAGCGACAGCGACATGGCGCTCGAGGTCATCGCAGATGATGCCAGTTTCAGGCGTTATTTTCGCCTCGAATTGCCGGATCACTCGACCCGGATCATCATGGATGCGCCCCCGGAACATGAAGACAGCACTTCCTTTGTCACCATCGACAGGCTGTGGCATGCGGCCGGCCTGCCGGTCCCGGGCATAGAAGCCTGTTCGCTTGAACAGGGATTCATGGTGCTCGAAGACCTTGGCAACACCATGCTACGACAAGCACTCGAGGATGAACACCGTATCGAGCCGTTGATCGAGCAGGCCATCGCCCTGTCGGTCCGTGTTGCAGCCCAGCCGGCCGAGGCCCTGCCTGACTACGATGCAACGCGACTGGGCAGTGAGCTGGATCTGTTTCCAGAATGGTGCCTGCCCTGGCTGGGCCTTGACCTGCCGCCTGGCTGGGTGAAGTTCAGAAATGCCCTGATCGAACGCCTGCTGGATCAGCCACGTGTCACCACCCATCGTGACTATACACCGCAAAACATCATGGTTCAGGGAGACAGGCTCAGACTGATCGACTTTCAGGGGGCCTGGCATGGGCCGTTGAGCTTTGACATGACCTGCCTGCTTCGTGACCGACATCAGCCGTGGCCCGCCGAAGACAGACATCGCTGGCTGATGCAGTACCACGCGCGTGCGATCAGCAGTGGTTTGATACCGGAAAGTCATTCCCGATCCCGCTTTCTGGCAAATTTTGAAGATACCAGCGCGCAGCGTAGCATCAAGGTTCTCGGCGGGTTCTGTCGCACGGCATTTCGTGACCACAAGCCTCGTTACCTGGCGTATATGCCCTGCTTCCTCGCGCATACCCGCGAGGCGCTTTGCGCCCTGGGAGAAACCACCCTGCTTGACTGGTTTACCGACACCTTCACCCCTCGCCTTGACCGGGCCCTGAATACATCCACCGAGAACACACCATGAAAGCCATGATTCTGGCAGCGGGACTGGGGACACGGATGCGCCCACTGACCGACACCTGCCCGAAACCCCTGTTGCCCGCGGGCGGCAAACCCCTGCTGGTGCACCACCTGGAACGGCTGCGCGACAGCGGCATTACCGACATTGTCATCAATGTAAGCTACCGTCGCGCACAGGTGATTGATGCACTCGGCGATGGCAGCGCTCTGGGCGTCAGCATTACCTGGAGTGAAGAGGAGACGCCGCTTGAAACCGCAGGCGGCATTCGGCATGCCCTGCCACTGCTGGGCGACGCGCCATTCTGGTTGATCAATGGGGATGTCTGGTGTGATGCCGACCTGACACCAAGACATCTTGCCGATCAGGCACTGGGGCATTTACTGATGGTGGATAACCCACCCCATCATCCCGACGGGGATTTCAGATTGAAGGAGGGGCAGCTCGACGCTACCGGTACGCCGCGACTGACCTATTCGGGCCTGGCCATACTGGACCCCGCCCTGTTCCATACCCTGCCGGACAATACTCCGGCCAGACTGGCCCCGTTACTGGTTATTGCCATGGAACAGCACCGAGTGACCGGCGAGCATTTTACCGGGCAATGGGTCGATGTCGGCACACCGGAGCGCCTCCATGCGCTGGATGCACAGCTGAGCTGATTACAGTACCATTCAGCGCCATGAGTGCTCGACGAGCCTGCGCTCCCGTCAGTGCGCACCAACCGCAAGCAAAGGAAATACACAGCATGAAAGCGACGGTAAAATGGACCGATGGACGCCAGTTCGTCGCCGAATCAGGCAGCGGCCACAGCGTTGTCATGGACGGCAATCCGGATAATGGCGGGCGCAACACCGGCGCCAGACCGATGGAACTCCTGTTGATGGGCATGGGCGGCTGTACTGCCTATGACGTGATCAATATCCTTGAGAAATCCCGCCAGCAGGTCACCGACTGCGTCGCAGAGCTGAGCGCAGAGCGCGCCGATGCCACGCCGGCCGTATTCACCCAGATTCATGTCCACTTCGTGGTTACCGGCCGCAACCTCAAGGAATCCCAGGTCAAACGGGCAACGGAACTGTCTGCCACCAAATACTGCAGCGCTTCGCTCATGCTCGCGGCAGGTGGCGTCGAGATCACCCATGACTACGAAATTCTTGAGGCGCCCTGATTGTCAGACTGCCAAAAGACAGGTGCAACCCCTCCCGGGGATGTGCATAATACGCGCCTTTCGATGACGGGTTCGACGCTTGCTCGTCGGGCATTCACCACCGCTGACAGCTGCAGGAGGCTCGGAATTGACCGACAAGCTCCGACTCCACGGGTTTAATAACCTGACAAGCTCCTTGAGCTTTAACATCTACGACATCTGCTATGCCAAGACCGAAGAGCAGCGTGAAGGGTACATCGACTATATCGACGAACTTTACAATGCCGAGCGTCTGACACAGATTCTCAAGGATGTAACCAATATCATCGGGGCACATGTCCTTAATATCTCACGCCAGGACTACGAACCTCATGGGGCCAGCGTTACCATTCTCATCGCTGAACATGAGCTTGATGGACCGCTGAGCGAAAGCGTGTCAACACCGGGCCCGGGGCCACTGCCTGAAACCGTGGTTGGCCACCTGGACAAGAGCCATGTCACGGTGCATACCTACCCGGAATCCCATCCGGACAACGGTATCAGCACGTTCAGACTTGATATCGATGTCTCGACCTGCGGCATGATTTCACCCCTCAAGGCACTGAACTACCTGATCCACAGCTTTGACTCGGACATGGTCACGGCCGATTACCGGGTACGCGGTTTTACGCGTGATGTCGATGGCCGCAAGCTGTTCATCGATCACGATATTACCTCGATCCAGGATTACATTTCCGAAGATACCAAAAAGGCCTATCAGACCATCGACGTCAACGTGTATCAGGAAAACATGTTCCACACCAAGATGCTGCTGAAGGACTTTGATCTCGACAACTACCTCTTCGGCACATCTCGCCGAGAGCTGTCCTTTGAAGAAGCCGACGATATCGAACGGCGTCTGCGTCGAGAAATGCTGGAAATATTTTATTCCCGCAATATGGACTGACAGTAAGCATACTGTCTCTGAACGCCGCACGCTGCGGCGTTTTTCATGCCCGGCTGTCAGACCCTTCGTGCAGCAAAGGCCACGGACCTCACCAGCACCCCCAGCCCCCACCGCGCAGGCGATGCCCAGGCCCGTGCACCGCCTTCCAGCATCTGACGGCCATGATGGGCATCGTCCCCCTGCATGGCCTGAAAAATGGCGCGAGACCGGCGATCATCCTCAGGCAACTCACGAATCACATGCTCCGACTGCCTGCGCGTGGCTTCGGTAGCAGCATGCACAAACCCGAGCCCGGCGGCCTCATCCAGCCGACTGCTCGCCGCCGACAGCGACATGGCACTGATGTAAAGGATGGGATCCAGCAGACTGGTTCGCCCTCCCAGTTCGGCCAGCCGCTGACGACACCACCCAAGCTGGTCCCATTGTTCCCCCGCCACCTGAAGCACATTCTGTTGCACGCGGGTTTGACGGGCCGCCAGCGCCTGCCCCTGATACAGGGCCTGCAAGCACAGGGCCTGAGTGTAGTGACCTCGCACCCAGGACGACGAGATTCTGCGTGTGCCAGGAGCCATCGCCCCATCGCTGGCTTCATGCGCCGGCGAGGAACGAAGCGGCTGAACCGCCTGGGGAGACAGCACCCGCAGCAGCGAGTCAAACTGACTGATCATGCAGTCGGTACGGGTCATTTTCATCAGAAACTCCTGAATCAAGCCAAGGGCACTCTTCGAGCTTAGGTGCTCCACGGGTGCATAGCCACTTTCAGGACATTTAGCGAGTCACCTTTAATTACTTTCTTACGCATAAAAAAAGCGCCTGACGGCGCTTTTCGATAGATAATTTACGGATCCGGCTGTCAACCTGCAGGCCAGGTAAAATGACGCCCCCCCATCAGATGCAGATGGATGTGATAGACCGTCTGCCCACCGTACTCATTACAGTTCATGACAACGCGATATCCCTCGTCGGCAAAGCCCTTTTCACGGGCCAGACGAGCTGCCGTCACATGCAGCCTTCCCACCAGCTCGGCATCATCCTCTGTCAGATCATTCAGGGTGGCAATCGGGCGCTTGGGAATGATCAGCATGTGATACGGCGCCTGGGGGCTGATGTCATTAAAGGCCAGCACGTGCTCATCTTCAAAGACGATATCGGCCGGGATATCACGGTTAATGATTTGCGTAAAGATCGTACTCATGGCACTTGTCCTTCTATGGGGAAGACATCACTCAGCGAAATCGACGCCTGGAGAGCAGTGCTTCCACTCTGGGTGTAATGATCAACTCGATGGCCAATGGCATCATGGAGCCCGGTACGACCAGCGTATGCGGGCGCGTCATGAAGGAATCCCTGATCATGGAAAGCAGATAGGGAAAATCTGCGCCGTGCCGGTCGCGAAATCGGATAACGACAAAGGACTCACCATCACTGGGAATATCCTGAAGCTCGAAGGGATTGGACGTATCCACTGTCGGCACACGCTGAAAATTGATATGAGTTCGAGAAAACTGTGGAATCACATACCGCACATAATCCTGCATACGCCCAAGAATGGTATCCACCACCGCCTCATGTGAATGCCCACGCATATTGGTATCGCGGTTTATTTTCTGAATCCACTCAAGATTCATGGTGGGTGCCACGCCTACCAGCAGATCCACATGACGTGCCACATCGAATTCGGAAGTCACCAGCCCGCCGTGAAGGCCCTCATAGAAAAGCAGATCCGTTCCCTCCGGGATCGGCTGCCATTCGGTGAAGGTCCCCACCTGATAGCCCGCTTCCAGCATGCGCTTGTCTTCGGCATGAATATAATGACGAAACGTACCGGTACCGCGCTCGCCGTATTCCTGAAACAGGTCTTCAAGACGATCAAGCAGGTTGGCCTCGACGGCAAAGTGGGATAACTCGGATTTGCGCTCCGGCTCTTCCTTGAAGATGCGCCGCAGATCTTCCCGGGTATAACGGTGAAAGGCATCCCCATCAATCACGGCAGGATGTATGGATTCACGAGCAAACATGCGTTCAAACGCACGGCGTACCGTCGTGGTGCCCGCACCGGACGAACCGGTTACCGACACGATCGGGTATTCACGAGACATGTCCTGCTCCTCCCCCTGACCTGTCGCCCCTCCATGGAAGCCGCGACAGGCGCTTGAACCCGAATGCCCCGGTGAAGCGGCGCCTCATCGGGGCATCATCAGTCAGTGCCCGGTCTGGCGGCGAATCGCTCGATGGCCGATATCGCGCCGAAATACAGCGCCCTCAAAGGATATGGTATCCACTGCCGCGTAAACACGCTCACAGGCCGAGCTTACATCCTCGCCCAGACCGGTCACGCACAGTACACGCCCGCCACTGGTGACAACGCGGCCCTGCTCACTCTCCGCGGTACCGGCATGAAATACCCTGCAACCATCACGTTCAGCCGCCAGAGTGTTATCAATGGTATCGCCCTTGCGGTACTCACCAGGATATCCCTGCGCCGCCATGACCACGCCCACTGCAACGCGCTCGTCCCACTGACAGTGCTGCTGATCCAGACGCCCTTCGACACCGGCCTGGCACAGCGCCACCAGATCGCTCTGAAGACGCATCATGATCGGCTGGGTTTCCGGGTCGCCAAAGCGACAGTTGTATTCAATGACCTTCGGTGCCCCATCGGCATCAATCATCAGCCCGGCATACAGAAAGCCAGTATAGGCATTGCCTTCCTGCGCCATGCCTTCAACCGTCGGCATGATGATCTCGGCCATGACGCGATCAAAAACGGCCGTTGTCACCACCGGTGCCGGAGAATAAGCGCCCATCCCACCGGTATTGGGACCTTCATCTCCCTCACCGATGCGCTTGTGATCCTGACTTGTCGCCATGGGCAGCACATGCTCGCCGTCGACCATGACGATGAAGCTGGCCTCCTCACCGTCCAGATACTCCTCGATGACCACGCGCGCACCGGCATCACCAAAGGCATTGCCTGCCAGCATGTCCCTGACCGCGGCCTGCGCCTGGTCATCGGTCATGGCAACCACTACGCCCTTGCCGGCGGCCAGACCATCGGCCTTGATAACGATAGGTGCCGGATGCTGCTCAAGGTAGGCCAATGCCTTGTCGATGTCGGTGAAGTTGGCATATTCGGCCGTGGGGATACGATGGCGCGCCAGAAAGTCCTTGGTAAAGGCCTTGGAGCCTTCCAGCTGGGCGGCTGCCTGAGTCGGACCGAAAATGGCCAGCCCGGCAGCGCGAAAACGGTCCACCACCCCCGCCACCAGAGGTGCTTCAGGCCCCACGATGGTCAGCCCCACCTCTTCCTGCTGCGCCAGGGCCAGCAGGCCTTCAATATCCGTTGCAGCCACCGCCACATTACGAAGCCCGTCCTCGCGAGCCGTGCCGGCATTGCCGGGAGCAACCAGCACGTCGCTGACCTGACTGGACTGTGCAGCCTTCCAGGCCAGCGCATGCTCACGTCCACCACCGCCGATAATCAGAACCTTCATCAATGACTCATCTCGTTGTCGGTTAAAACAGGAAGTGCGTCGATTATCTCAGAAAAAAAGCGCGCTGTACGCATTCGACCTTCGTGCCGGCTCGGGTATCATGGCTCGCGTTTAAAGGAGCCCTCAT
The DNA here is from genome assembly GCF_026240105.1 of Larsenimonas rhizosphaerae. Classification (NCBI taxonomy): domain Bacteria; kingdom Pseudomonadati; phylum Pseudomonadota; class Gammaproteobacteria; order Oceanospirillales; family Halomonadaceae; genus Larsenimonas; species Larsenimonas rhizosphaerae. The sequence goes on along the minus strand of NZ_JAPIVE010000001.1, from coordinate 271,885 downwards.
GAACCTGTTGTTATTGCCCGCCGAAAGCCTTGACGGCCAGCGGCTTCGCGTTACCGATACGCGTCGCCTGGCTCACCTGAGAGATGTCCATCGCCTTGTCCCGGGACAGAGCCTGACCGTCGGTGTGGAAAATGGCCTGATGGGGCGTGCCCGCCTGGTGTCACTGACGCCGGAGTTGGCGGATTTCGAGCTTGAGCATCTGACGCAAAAAGCGCCACCGCCCCTGCCCATCCATGTTGTTCTCGCCCTGCCACGACCGCGCATGCTGGCCAGAAGCCTCGAAAACATGGCAGCCCTGGGCGTGAAGCACATCACACTGCTACATACTCGACGTGTGGAAAAAAGTTACTGGCAAAGCCCGGAACTCGACCCACTTAAAATCCGCCACCACATGGTACTGGGCCTTGAACAGGCGCGTGACACTACCATGCCAAAGGTACACCTGGCCCAGCGCTTCAAACCCTTTGTTGAAGACGAGCTGCCGAGCCTGATGACAGGCCGCGAAGGCCTTGTCGCCCATCCGGGCGAGATGCAATCCTGCCCACCGCCTCGCGCGCTCGATGCCCCACCGTTACTGCTGGCCATTGGCCCGGAAGGTGGATTCATCGAGTACGAAATGGATGCCCTGAAAGCCGCAGGCCTTAAGGGCATTCACATGGGTGAACGCATCCTGCGTGTCGAAACGGCCGTGGTCGCCCTGCTGTCACGGCTGTTCAAGCCCATCTGATATCAATCATTCCACGCCGTGAACAAATTCCGGCGAAATCACAATATCGACATTGACCGACTGGGCAATGAAACAGTACTGGTGGGCACGATCATGCAGTGCCCGAGCCTTGTCTACAGAAGACTCGGACGTGATCGTGATCACCGGGCGCAGCTCGATACGCGTAAAGCGTCCGCCGTGACCGGACGCCAGCTTGAGCGTACCGCGCGGCTGATCCACGTAATCCGTAACCACCACACCTTCGTCGGCGCACAGGTGGAGGTACCACAGCATATGACACTCACTGAGCGAAGCCACAAACAGCTCTTCCGGATGATGCAGGGCCGGATCACCCATGAATGCCGGGTCGGCACTGGCCTGAATCCGTGGCTTGCCCTCGCTCAGAATGTCATGGGCACGTGAATAGGACCGGTAACTGGTCGTGCCTGCTTCATTCTGACCGGTCCAGCGAACAGTCAGCGTATAGTCGTGCGTCAGTCCCATGGGAATTCCTTGATCTGATGAGTCAGTACCCCGGGCTACACCCCTTTCCCGGGCACTCCAAGCTTAAGCCAATATCAACAGGATTCCGACTCTCGCACGTCGATGACTGGCGAGCAATCTGGGTGCGTGATACATTCCCTTTACGACCGCAGACTCTATGCCTTTTTTTATAACACTTTCAACGGGCTACAGAGACCGATGTATTGGCAGGCGGGTAACCGTGCCAACATCGGGATGAAGGAGATAACGTCATGACCGCTCAGGGGCACCCCAAACCATCGCGGCCGGATCGCAACGCTTCAGGCTGTACATCGCGTCAAATGACCACGATCATGCGTGCAGGAAAGGCCCCGCGCTGGATGTTTTCACCTCGCGCTGTCCGTCGTCCGTTCCTGACCGACCCGCCCGTCTGATGCCTTTGCCATGACAATGATCATGGCCCACGGGCACGTCTCCTGCCCTGCATTGACACCAGGCGACGTCAACCATATTCAGTCCGCTACTGAAAAGAGCATGTCTTCATGACCCTGCTATTGATTGTGCTGCTGCCCCTTGTCGGCAGTCTCGTACCCATTGCGAGCGCTCGCAGCGGACGGACCACGTGCGCCTGGCTGACAGCGATCCTTCCCGCCATTGCCCTGGGCATTGCGGCCTGGTACACGCCGGCAGTATTTGGCGGTCAGCTGCCGCAGGTGAGTTTTGACTGGGTGCCTGCGCTGGGCCTGGATATCGCGTTCAGACTTGATGGGTTATCCCTGCTGTTTGTCTATCTGGTGCTGGGTATCGGCCTGCTGATCATCCTTTACGCCAGATACTATCTGTCCGAAAAGGACTCGATGAGCCGCTTTTACGCTTATCTCATGCTGTTCATGACCGCCATGCTCGGGATCGTCACGGCCGACAACCTGCTGCTGATGTGGTTTTTCTGGGAGCTGACCAGCCTGTCATCGTTCCTGCTGATTGGTTACTGGTCGCATCTTTCGGAAGCCCGCAAGGGGGCACGCATGGCGCTGACCGTCACCGGAGCGGGGGGGCTGTGCCTGCTGGCAGGTATTTTGCTGATGGGTCATGTGGTTGGCTCCTACAGCCTGACCACCGTGCTTGAACATCGCGAACTGATTCAGCAAAGCAGCCTTTATCAGCCGATTCTGCTGCTGTTTTTGCTTGGAGCCTTTACCAAGTCAGCCCAGTTTCCGTTCCAGTTCTGGCTGCCGCATGCGATGGCAGCCCCGACACCGGTATCGGCCTATCTGCATTCCGCCACCATGGTCAAGGCTGGCGTTTTCCTGCTGGCGCGCATGTATCCTGTTTTGTCCGGCACGGATGAATGGTTCTATATCGTCACTCTGACCGGGCTGGCCACCTTGCTCTACGGAGCCTTCTTTGCGCTGATCAAACAGGATCTTAAAGGGGTGCTGGCATTTTCGACCATCAGCCACCTTGGCCTGATTACCCTGCTGTTTGGCTTCAACTCCAAGCTGGCTGCCGTGGCGGGTGTGTTTCACATCATCAACCACGCCACGTTCAAGGCTTCACTGTTCATGGCAGCTGGTATTGTCGATCACGAATGCGGCACCCGGGACATACGAAAGCTCAATGGCCTGTGGCGATACATGCCCTACACGACCGTACTGGCCGCTGTCGCTTCCGCTTCCATGGCCGGCGTCCCTCTGCTTAACGGCTTCCTGTCCAAGGAGATGTTTCTGGCCCAGAGTCTTGAGGCACAGATGCTGGGCGGGCTGTCATGGATGATTCCGGCACTGGCCACACTGGGCAGTGTGCTCTCGGTAGCCTATTCGCTGCGTTTCATACACGATGTATTTTTCAATGGCGAGCCACGGGATCTGCCCAAGACCCCACACGAGCCTCCTCGCTATATGCGCCTGCCGATCGAAATCCTGATCCTGCTGTGCATCATGGTGGGCATTCTGCCCGGCATCATGGTCGAGCCCATCCTGCGGGCAGCTACTGCCGCCGTGGTACCGGGTCAGGCGCCGGAGATACACCTTGCCCTCTGGCATGGCTTCAACCTGCCGCTGATGATGAGCGCCATTGCGCTGAGCGCCGGGGTGCTGGTGTATCTGCTGCGCAATCACATTTACCGGTTTCACCGGCAATTCCGCGCCGTCAACGCCCGCCAGTCCTTCGAATTTTCGGTACAGCGTGTCGTGCGTTCCGCGCAGTGGGGGCTGGATCGGTTTGAAAACGGCTCGCTGCAGCGGTACATGTTCCTGCTGCTGCTGAGCGCGGTGATAGTGGCTGCCTTTGGCCTGATGGACGTGCCTTCCATGGCGGGCCTGAAATCACTGCAGCCGCTTGACCCGGTCGTCGTCACCGGAGCAGGCATTCTGTGTCTGGCCGGTCTCGGTACGGTCATGCTGCATCGTCGGCGCCTGTTGTCACTGCTGTTTCTCTCGGTCGTGGGCATGTTTGTTTCCCTGACCTTTGCACGCTTCTCGGCCCCTGACCTCGCTCTGACACAGTTGGCCGTGGAAGTAGTCACGATCATTCTGTTGATGCTCGCACTGTTCTTCCTGCCGCAGAAGACGCCCAAGGAGTCCAGTGGACGTCGCGTGTCTCGGGACATTCTGTTGTCGATGATCTTTGGCGGGGTAATTGCCAGCCTCAACTACGCCGTACTGACACGCCCTCTGCAAAGCATCTCGACCTACTTCATCGAGAACAGTGTTCCCGGCGGCGGCGGCCATAATATCGTCAACGTCATTCTGGTGGATTTCCGTGGCTTCGATACTCTCGGCGAAATCACCGTACTGGGTATTGCCGGTATCGCCATCTACAAGCTGCTGAACCGGCTTCGCCTGTTCATGCCATCAAGTGACATGGAAGGTCGCCCCTGGTCACCGGACCGCTATCCCGTCATTCTGTCATCTGTCTCCCAGACCCTGCTGCCACTGGCGCTGCTGGTCTCGGTCTTCATCTTCCTGCGGGGGCATAACCTGCCAGGCGGCGGGTTCATTGCCGGACTGGTGGCCGCCGTGGTCATCATTCTGGTGTACATGTCTCGTGGCGTGGAATGGACCCAGCGGCGCATGTCGTTCAATTACCAGCCCATTGCTGTCACCGGCGTGGCCATTGCCGCGCTGACAGGTCTTGGCAGCTGGGTCTTCAACAAGCCGTTTCTGACCTCGAGCTTCGGTCATTTTGACATCCCCCTGATCGGCGATATCGAACTGGCCACGGCCATGATGTTTGATCTGGGCGTTTACCTGACCGTCGTCGGCTCGACGCTGATGATCCTTGCCAACCTGGGCAAGGTGACGACCCCTCACCGCCCGTCGAAGGAGAAACAGTAATGGAAGCCCTTTATGCGACGGTGACCGGCATTCTGACTGCCTGTGGCATTTACCTGACCCTTCGCGGCAGGACCTTTCCGGTGGTGGTGGGCCTGACGCTGCTGTCATATGCCGTCAACCTGTTCCTCTTCTCGATGGGCGGCATCACCACCGGCCATACCACCATCGTGGACAGCGGCCAGCCCTATGCCGATCCGCTGCCCCAGGCACTGGTACTTACTGCCATCGTGATCGGCTTTGCCATGACGGCGTTCGTGGTGATTCTGGCCATGCGTACTCGGGGTGATCTGGGCAGTGACAGCGTAGACGGACAGCGCACGGATGAACCCCGGGAGGAGCGCAAGTAATGGATCATCTTCTTGTCCTTCCCATCGTGCTGCCGCTGGTGGCGGGTCTGGCCACTCTGATTCGGCGCGAAGTCGGCACGCGTTACAAGCGCTCCATGAGCGTGGGTGCCACGGCACTGCTTGTTGTTGTCGCCGCACTGCTTGTCTACATGGCCAGCGATGGCACCATCCGCTATTACGCCCTGGGAGGCTGGCAACCGCCATTTGGCATTATCATGGTTCTGGATCGCCTGTCCGCCATGATGGTGCTTCTGACCTCCGTACTGGCGTTGTTTTGCTGTATTTATGCCTGTGCCGGTCAGGACGAGGAAGGTTCCAACTTTCACGGCCTGTTTCAACTGCAGCTGATGGGTATCAATGGCGCCTTCATGACCGGCGACCTGTTCAATCTTTTCGTGTTTTTCGAGGTACTGCTGATCGCTTCCTATGCCCTGTTGATGCATGGTGGCGGCAAGGCACGCACTCAGTCAGGCCTCCATTATGTGGCATTGAATCTGGCCGGCTCATCGCTGTTTCTGATCGCACTGGGTGTGTTGTACGGCACGCTGGGCACCCTGAACATGGCAGATATGGCATCTCGCATTGCAGGCCTTGGTACCGACCGGACCGGTCTGGTCAAGTCGGCAGGACTGCTGTTGCTGACCGTGTTTACACTGAAGTCAGCCATGCTGCCCCTGTATTTCTGGCTGCCACGGGCCTACGCTGCCGCACCGGCCGCCGTGGCAGCCCTCTTCGCCATCATGACCAAGGTGGGCATTTATGCCATCATCCGCGTCTTTTCGCTGCTGTTCGGTGACCGCTCAGCATCACTGGCAGACATGGCCGCGCCGTGGCTCTGGTGGGGCGGGCTCGCCACCCTGGCCCTGGCAGCCATAGGTTGCCTGTCGGCTCGGGACATGCGCACTCTGGTCAGCTACCTGATTCTGGTGTCGGTCGGCACGCTGCTGACTGCCGTCAGCCTGCCAGGGAATGACAGCATGGCGGCCCTGCTGTATTACATGATTCAGACGACACTGGTGACCGGTGGACTGTTTCTGCTGGCTGATATCATTGATGATCAGCGCGGCAAGGCCGGAGCCCGCATCGTCAAAAGCCGACCTCTTAGGCAGTCTTCACTGCTGGGTGGCCTGTTCCTTGTCGGCATGGCCGGCGTTGCCGGGCTGCCGCCCTTCTCCGGTGCCATCGGCAAGGCCCTGATTCTTCAAAGTGCTGAAGGGTCTGATCGCCTCTGGCTATGGCCGATTCTGCTGATTGGCGGGTTATGTACGATTGTTGCTGCCTCACGGGCGGGCTCGACCTTTTTCTGGCGCTCGCATGAAGGCGAGCCCAGTGGTCCGCTCATGGGCAAGCGCCGTGGCCTGGCAACGCTGGCGCTGATCGGTGCGGCCCCGCTGCTATCCATCCTTGCCGGCCCCCTGACGCATTACACGCAGTCAACAGCACAGCAGCTTGGCAATCCGTCTCGTTATCTGGACGCTATCCTGACACCGACGCCCATCAATCAGGCCATGCCGACACCTGCCGGGGAGGTCTCACCGTGATTCCATCAACCAGATTAGTGCCTACCCCGTACCTGACCCTACTACTGATCATGGTATGGCTGATGCTTCAGAACTCCATCAGCCTGGGCAATATTTTGATGGGGATCGTCCTCGGGATAGCCCTGCCAAGGCTGACGGCCTCTTTCTGGGACAAACAGCCGGATATCAAACGCCCTTTCCTGCTGGTCAAGTACATCCTGACTTTGCTGCTGGATATCATCATTGCCAATTATGAAGTGTCCCGGCTGGTGCTGTCCTTTCGACACAAACCCAAACCGGCCTTCGTGGTATACCCGCTGTCGATCACGGACAACTTCGCCATCACTGTTCTGACCAGCACGATTTCACTGACACCCGGCACGATTTCGGCTCACCTTCGCCCTCATGAAGGCACGGTACTGATTCACGCGCTGGATGTTGACGACACCGAAGCGCTGATCACGGAAATTCATGAGCGTTACGAGAAGCCGCTCAAGGAGATCTTTGGATGCTGACCAACGCCATTGCCATCAGTGCCCTCTTGTTCATGCTGGCCATTGCCCTGAATTTCTATCGCCTGATCATCGGGCCGAGTATTCCGGACAGGCTGGCCGCGCTGGATACGATGTACGTCAATGCCATTGGCGCGATCATTCTGTTCGGCATGTGGCTCAATACCACTCTGTACTTCGAGGCGGCCCTGCTTATTGCCATGCTGGGCTTCATCAGCACCGTGGCCGTCTGCAAATATCTGCTTCGCGGCGACATCATCGAATAGGAGGGCAGAATGGATCTTCGGTTTGCACTGGAAGTGGCCGTATCAGCCCTGATGATTGCCGGTGGCATCTTCGCCGTGATCGGCGCAATGGGCATGGTGCGGTTCAGGGATTTTTACATGCGCCTGCATGGGCCAACCAAAAGCACTACGCTGGGCGTTGGCTGTGTATTGCTCGCATCGATGAGCTTTTTCTGGTTGAAAAACGGCCATCCAAGCCTGCAGGACATGTTGATTACGCTGTTTTTGTTTATTACCACACCGGTCAGCGCCCACCTGCTGACCATGAGCGGTTTGCATCATAAACTGCCCAGCGCCCCGGAAACCAAGGGTCAGCCGTATGAGCTTGATGATGAGGATGACATCGCCAGAAACTGACGTGATGTAAGCAGTTCAGCGCCTGGCGCTGAACTGCATCAGGGCAGACTACCACCCCTGGGTATGCTGGTTGACCAGTGATTCCAGCAGATCGATATGATCATCACGATCGTTCAGTGCCGGAATGTAGTGATACTCCCCCCCACCGGACTCCTTGAAGTACTCCCTGTTTTCCTCACTGATTTCTTCAAGGGTCTCAAGGCAGTCTGCCGAGAATGCAGGACACATCACATCGACATGCTCGCGCCCCTCCTTGCCCCAGGCCTTGAGCGTGACATCGGTATAGGGCTTCAGCCACTCTTCGCGCCCGAAGCGGGACTGATAGGTATGACTCCACTGCGTACTCGATAGACCCAGCTCCTCGGCCACCAGCTCGCTGGTTCTTTCGCAATGCGTCGGGTACGGGTCACCCTGGGTCGCGTAGCGCTTCGGAATGCCATGATAGGACAGCATCAGATGCCCCTGCTTGCCAAGTGCCTGCCAGTGCTCGCGCACGGTATTTGCCAGCGCCTTGATATACAGCGGGTGATCGTGAAAATCGCGGATCATCCGAAGTTCCGGCAGGTGCGGGCAGGGTTTCAATGCATCCGCCAGCCGGTCAAAGACCGCGGCGGTGGTCGAGCGTGAAAACTGTGGGTACATGGGTAATACCAGAATACGACCGACTCCGCTCTTGCGGAGCTTGAGCCCGGCTTCTTCCATGCTTGGGCTGCCGTATGTCATCGCCAGCTCTACCGGAATGGGCTGCCCCATGGACGCTTCAAGCCGGGCCGCCAGTGCGCGCTGCTGCTTGCGGCTGTATGACATGAGCGGCGAGCCTTCATCCGTCCAGATCGAGGCATAGGCTTCAGCCACCTTCCTGGGGCGAGTACGCAGGATAAAACCATTGAGAATGGCCCACCAGACGGGGCGTGAGACATCGATCACCCGTGGATCCCACAGAAACTCCCCCAGGTACTTGCGTACAGCTTCTGGTGTAGGGGCTTCAGGGGTCCCCAGATTAACCATTAACACGCCAAACGGTGCGCTGTTACTCATTCAATCACTCCCAGATTCTTGATAATCATATTCTATCAACAGGCGCGGGTGGCGGCTCATCAAAAACGCCTATCCAGTGGATTGGCCCGAAAATGACATACGCCTGTGAGAATAAACCATGGGAGTGCAGGGATAAAACAGGGCCTGTCACGAGAGCCGGTCCCGTGATCAGGCCACCTAGAAGACGAGGGGGATGTGCGAGGACAGCGGACTGGAATACATGGCCTGACGACCAACGACTTCATCATGCGGCACGGTCTGCACCAGATAGGCACGATGAACGCCGACATGGCGAAGCACATTGTATACCGCGTCCAGCGAGCGGAAGAGTTGCGGCTTGCCGCGGTTCTTCAACAGACTGCTTTCGCCCTGAGCCTGCTGCAGCTCTACCTGGTACAGCTGACCGGCCATGTGGCGCACGACGCGAACCTCGGGGTTGTCATGATATCGAACGGCCTGCCTGAACTGATGTAGTTCCATGGAAATGCTCCTGACAATGAAGGGTGACACCTATAGAGTGTGTCATCAGCCTAAGACAGTTTAGTGACAGGCAATGCCTTGAACAGGCACCGATTTATACCCCTTTACCCACTCATTCGCACCGCAGTTACTCATGCATTTCACGAGTCAGCAACGCGTTCAATTGCGCCTGACGTGCCGGGCTTCGCCGCGCCAGGCGAGCTCTGGTACGTGCCAGCCAGCCGGCATCCGATAACCGCTCGACAGGAACCGCTACCCGGCGAGACACCGGCCCCGGATACCAAAGCATATCAACATGTGCCGACAGCATGGACTCGCCCTCTGAGCGGCGACTGAACCGGTACCATGGCAGACCGCCAATCTCCTTATTCCCGGCAAGGTCCAGCACCTGATCATAATCAGACGTAAACCATTGATCTACCGAAAAGGCCTCGGAATCCATGGCAGGCCATATGGCTGTCAACTCATCGGCCAGCCAGTGGCCCAGCGACGCCGATTCACCGATGTCAGGCGGCCCCTTCTGCAAGTGCATGGCTCCGAAAATCAACAACGCTGTCTCGCCCTGCGCCATGACGTGACGGCGTACCGTATCAGCATAGTGGGCATCACGCCGCGCCATGGCCGACTGCCAGGTTGCTTCAGTAGCCGATGACCAGTCAAAGGGCGCCTCGGCCGCAAGAACACGCCAGCGCGCTCCGGGAGACAGTGTCAGGTTTACATCACGCACATGCGCCAGAAACTGCTGGTATATCAGTGGCGACCACAGCATGTCGTGAAGAGTGTCTTCGGATACCAGGCTCAGACGCGTGGCATCCAGCTCTCCACCGGCAATATAATCATCAAGCATGGCCTGGTGGCGCTGACTGCCAAACTCGATGACCAGCGTTCGAGTACAGGCCTGGATTACCGGTGAGGCGATCAATGAAAACAACCGAGCCATGACTTCGGGGCACCAGTGCACCTCTCCTGCCCCTACCAGAGGAGTCCGGGCAAAGCCCCGTGCCACGGCGCTTTCCAGCGTCAGTACCGTCATGCTGCCTCTGCTCAAGTGTGCGCCAGTTCAACGTCGGCCCCACGCCGAGCCTTCCAGCGCTCCATTTCGCGCGCAATACGTCTGGAAACGGGGTCGCTGATCATGCCCGGATGATCACACGGCAGGGAAAGGTTCACCAGTTCACCCGTGACGTAGGGCTGCCAGCCCTGGCGGTCAAGCCAGGCTTCATCCCGAGGTGCTGCCGCAGTGAAAAACAATACATCTCCCTCGAAGACATGGTGGGTGGAGTCACGCACCAGCCGGCTATTGTTGATTACCACATCCACCATGGCATCCAGTACCCGCGCCGACAGACTGCCCAGGGCATGCCCTTCCTGGCGCAGCATGGCAATTACCTCATTACGCCCGACCCCGGCTTCCGGCAAAGGCATGCCAGCAATGCGCAGTAGCGCGGTCAGGGCATCCTGCTCACCGGGGGGAGCAAGGTGGCGCCACTGATCGCCTGGATAGGCATCCAGCATGGCCAGCATATGCACGTCCTCCCCATCGGCCTGCAACTGACAGGCCAGAGTATGTGCCAGCATGCCGCCAACCGACCATCCAGCCAGGTAATAGGGCCCTTCGGGCTGATGGTATTTCAATTCGGCCATATAATCCCGGGCCATGCTTTCCATCGTGGCGGGCAGTACTTCCGAGGCATCGGCAAGACCACGCGCCTGAAGGGCATGTATCGGCCCGAACGTCGTCAGTGACCTTGCCAGCGCGGTATAGCACCATCCCAGCCCGCCGGCAGGATGACATAGAAACAGCGGGGTACCGGTGGGCTTGTTGCTGAGCGTCAGCACGACCGAGAGACCATCCTGCTCCGAGGCGGCCGACAGGGTACACAGCCCGGCCACCGTCGGTGCTTCAAACAGCGTGGCAATGGATATATCACGCCCCATGCGTTCTCGCATCAGGCCCGACAGGCTGACGGCCGTCAGGGAGTGCCCCCCAAGATCAAAGAAATTGTCATCAATGCCGACCTTCTCGCAATCCAGAACCTCCGCGAACAGCTCGCAAAGAAGCCTTTCCTCTTCAGTGCGAGGTGCCCGGTAATGCTCCGCCCCGGAAAACGTTGGCATGGGCAGTGCTCGACGGTCCAGCTTGCCATTATCCGTCAGCGGCAGCGCTGTCAGAATGCAGAAATGCTGAGGCACCATATAACTCGGCAACTCCAGCGCCAGGCTGCCTCGAAGTGACTGCAAGGCCAGGTCGGCGTGAGGTTCCGGCACGACATATCCTACCAGTACCGGATCACCATGACTGGTTACCACAGTCACCGCGGACTGCTGGACGCCCTCGACCCTGTTCAATGCCGCACTGATCTCATCAAGTTCGATACGCTGCCCGCGCAACTTGACCTGTCCGTCGAGCCGGCCGAGATATTCTATGGCACCTTCATCATTCCAGCGTGCCAGATCGCCTGTGGCATAGAGACGCCCTCCCTCGCCGCCCAGAGGATGCGTGATAAAACGGGCCAGCGTGAGATCCTCCCGGTACAGGTATCCGCGTGCCAGATTCATGCCGCCGATATAAAGCTCACCCGTCGCACCAATCGGTACCTGAGCACGCTGTTCATCAAGAACATGCAGTGTAGTGTTCCAGATGGGGCGGCCGATCGGCAGGCTGGCGCGCTGATCATCACGGTCACACTGCCAGCTGGAAACGTCGATGGCCGCTTCTGTCGGTCCATAAAGATTGTGAAGCTCAACCTGTGGCAGCGCCTCGTGCAGCTGCACCTGACTTGATGTCATCAGCGCCTCGCCACTACAGAAGACGCGACGCAATGTCGTGCAATCAGCGACCGGTGCCTGGTCAAGAAAAGCCTGCAGCATGGAAGGTACAAAGTGCAGGGTAGTAATTTTCCGGGACTGAATCGTCTCGGCCAGATACCAGGGGTCCTTGTGCCCTCCCGGACGTGCCATGACCAGCGTGGCACCGGCCAGCAAGGGCCAGAAGAATTCCCAGACCGACACATCAAATCCGGCAGGCGTCTTCTGAAGTACCCGGTCGGTAGCATCCAGCGGATAGGTGGCCTGCATCCACAGCAGCCGATTCACGATCGCCTGGTGCTCTATCATCACCCCCTTGGGCTTGCCGGTAGAGCCGGAGGTAAACAGCACATAGGAAAGCGCTGTTGGCTCTCGCACGGAGGCATCCGGATTGTCGAGCTGCATTCGGGCCAGCGTCTCCTGCCCCTCATCACTGTCGAGCATGATGACAGTAACGTCCGTATCCGGTAACAGACTCCGCTCGGATGTAACACTGATGATCAACGATGGCCGGGCCTGTTCGATCATATAGGCAAGGCGCGCCACCGGGTAATCGCTTGATAATGGCATGAACGCCGCCCCCAGCTTCTGGGTCGCCAGCAGCGCTACCTCAAGGTATATCGAGCGAGGTACCGCGATACCGACAATATCACCGGGCTGCACCCCGGATGCCGTCAGCCAGTGTGCCAGCTGATTGGCCTGCTCATTGAGCATTCGATAATCACATGCCCCGGCGTCATCCATCAGCGCAATACTTTCCGGCGTGAGTCGTGCCTGGCGCTCGAATAACGTGGCCAGATCCGTCGTCTCGACAGGGTGTTCGGTCGTATTCCAGCGCGAAAGCTCGGCACGCTCCTCGGAAAGCAACAGTGGCAGCGTGAATAACGGCGTCTCCGGGTGGCAACAGAAGGTATCAACCCAGGCCAGAAGTCGCTTCAGATGGCGCCTCAGGGTAACCGTGGTATAGCGATTCGGGTTGGCTTCAACGGCCAGTTTGGCCTGCCCGGCTATTCCATCCCAGTGCAGATAAAAGGAAATATCATGCTCAGGTCCCGCGACGAGATGATCAATACTGGCGTCGCAGTCCGGCCAATCGGGAGATGAAAATGGCATGACATTGACCTGAGGGCCAAACAGGGAGCGCGCGCCCGGTCGGCGCTCAAGGTCTCGCTGCAGGGCTTCATGGCGGTATCGCTGATGGCGACGCAGCCCGGACAGCTCACCACGGGCCCGCTCTGCCCACTGGGTTGGTGTATGCTCGGGGCCGAGAGGCAGCCGCAGCGGCAGCACATTGACCTGGGTGGTGGGCACTCGAAGTGAAGCCCCCTGCATTCGGCCCATCATGGGAAACCCGAGCGTAATGTCCCGCAAGCGGGTAAAGCGACTGACATATGCCCCGACGGCAGCCACGAAGGCCTCTGCCGGATGCAGCCTGCGTTCGTGTGACCACCGGGTCAGTACGTCGATCACGGCACTATCCAGCCGGATTTCACGCCGAAGGGAGCGCGCAGCGGCCATGGCAGTGCTATCGGTCAGGCTGACGGGGTCAGGATCATCGCTGAATCGTTCAGTCCAGTATGCTCGGTCTACCGTGAACGCAGTACTGTCCTGATAGACCATCTCCTCATCTACCATGGAAGTCACTGGCGCAAACCATGCCTCCGGGGAAGGCTGGCCGGACAATGCTGCACAATACAACTCGCAGGCACGACGCTGCAGCAAGCTATACGCATAGGCATCGGCCGCCAGATGATGGATGGCCATGAACCAGTCCACACGTTCCGCCGAGACTTCAAGCAGCGCGAAGCGATACAACACGCCAGTAGTCGGATCAATGCCCCGCGCCAGTACCGCATCCTTCCAGCGTTGGGCCGCTGCTGCCGGATCAATCTCCTGTTGTAAATCCACCCTCTCGACACAGGGGACATGATCAGGTACCCACGACTGACGAAGCCCTTCCCGGGTCAGTTCAACGCGCGCTGTCAATGAGGGAGCCTCGCTGATCATCCGACAGATGCTGTCCCTCAATCGTGCCACGTCCACATGACCGGTCAGGCGTACACATTGGGCGGTCGTATATGTCGTGAGCGACCCGCTCATTTGTTGAGCGTACCAGATGCCGGCCTGGGCACTACTCAAGGGACAGGAAAACGACGAGGACATCACACGACTCCATTCGATAATCATCAAAAAAACAAAATGATAATCGTTATCATGTGCAATACAAGTACCGAGTGATATTCAGGCCAAAAAAAAGCGCTGCCAATGCAGCGCCCTGTGTATTTTCATCATTCTCGATTAAACGTTGCCGGGTCGATGGCGACCCCGAGCGAACGCCGCTCGATCCAGCGTCCGGCCTTGGTCTCCTTGTAACGGAAGACAACGTAATCTCCTTCCTTGACCGCAAGCTCGGTATCCTCCACCTGATGGCTGTAGGTTTCACCGTTGACCGTCAGGGTGTAACGGTAAAGGTCGGGCATGCCGAGCCATTCCTTGAAGGGGCCCTCACGCTCCAGGTGCTCAAGCGTACCTCGGGCCTCAGGTTTGGGTTGGCGCGGACCGCGCCCTCTAAAACCAGCCATGTTGTCTCCTCATCTGTGCCAGGCCGCGCATTATATCAGCCCGGCGGATTGTCTAAAGGCAGAGGTGCCAGCCTATTCCGCAAAGTCACCATAACTGCCGGGGGCCAGATCCTCGAACCGGGTATACTTGCCTATAAAGGCCATATGCACCGTCCCGATCGGGCCATTACGCTGCTTGCCGATAATCAGCTCGGCAAGCCCCTTGTTGTCCGGATTGTCCTTGTTGTAAACCTCATCACGGTAGACAAAGGCAATGACATCGGCATCCTGCTCGATCGCGCCGGACTCACGCAGATCCGACATGACCGGCCGCTTGTTGGGGCGCTGCTCCAGAGAGCGGTTAAGCTGTGACAGTGCCACCACCGGGCACTGAAACTCCTTGGCCAGCCCCTTGAGCGAGCGGGAAATTTCAGAAATTTCGGCCGTCCGGTTTTCAGACAACCCTGGCACCTGCATCAACTGCAGGTAATCGATCATGATCAGACCGATGCCATCGGCTTCACGGGCCAGCCGCCTCACCCTGGCCCGCATCTCGTTGGGTGACAGCGCAGGCGTGTCATCAACATACAACTGCTTGTCCTTCAGCAGATTGACCGCCGAAGTCAGCCTGGGCCAGTCTTCGTCTTCAAGCTGTCCAGTCCGAACGCGGGTCTGATCGATACGACCCAGCGATGACACCATGCGCAGCATCAGCTGATCCGCCGGCATTTCCATGGAGAAGACAGCGACGGCCTTGTCACCGCTGACTACCGCATGCTCGACCAGGTTCATGGCAAAGGTGGTTTTACCCATGGAAGGCCGCCCGGCCACGATCACCAGATCCGAGGGCTGCAGACCGGAGGTCATCTCGTCCAGATCGCGAAACCCGGTTGAAATGCCCGTCATCGTCCCCTTGAGGCTGAACAGCTCATCTATCCGGTCCACCGCACGAGTCAGCAGCTGGCTCATGCCGATCGGCCCACCGAACTTGGGCCGGGATTCGGCGATCTGGAACACCAGCCGCTCGGCTTCATTCACCAGTTCATCGGCGGTCTTGCCCTGCGGATTGAACGCTCCTTCTGCGATCTGGTTGGCAGATTGAATCAGCTTGCGAAGCGTTGCACGCTCGCGAACGATATCGGCATAGGCTCTGATATTGCTGGCCGACGGCGTATTACGTGCCAGCTCAGCCAGATAGGACAGGCCACCTACCTTGCTCAGCTGATCATGGGATTCAAGCGATTCGGACAGGGTGATTGCGTCCAGAGGCCGACTTTCCTCGGCCAGTCGCGTCATTGCATTGAAGATAAAGCGATGCTCGAAACGATAGAAGTCATCGGCAATCAGCAATTCGGAAACCGTATCCCAGGCACTGTTATCCAGCATTAACCCGCCCAGTACGGACTGTTCGGCTTCAAGCGAATTGGGGGGCACCTTGATGCCGGAGGTTTCCTGATCAGTCATTGCGGTATCGTTCATGGCCATTGTCTATCACGGAAGGAAAAACCAGAGGGCAGCATATCAAATGCGGAGCGCCCCGCGGGGACGCCCGCCTGCCGGACATAAAAAAAGGCACGGCGTAAACGCCGTGCCCCTTTCATGCTGCAGGCTGCTTATTCAGCAACCACAACCACACGAATGCTGGCAGTGACTTCAGAGTGAAGCTGAAGATCAATGTCATATTCGCCAGTCTGACGCAGCGGACCTTCAGGCATGCGAACTTCGCTCTTGGCGACGTCGATACCGGATTGAACCAGTGCTTCAGCCAGGTCACGCGGGCCGATTGAACCGAACAGCTTGCCTTCTTCGCCAGCCTTGGCGACCAGGGACAGTTCGATTTCAGACAGCTGTTCGGCACGTGCTTCAGCGGTGGACTGACGCTCGGACGCTTCGCGCTCGAGTTCGGCACGACGCGCTTCGAACATGGTGACGTTATCGCTGGTTGCCGGTACGGCCAGGCCATAAGGAACCAGGTAGTTGCGGCCATAGCCGGCTTTGACGGTGACCTTGTCACCCAGTCCGCCGAGCTTGCCCAGCTTGTCGAGCAGAATAACTTCCATCTCGTAGACCTCTTTAATGTTGACTGCGGGCCAGGCGGCTTCTGATATTAAGCACACTATCGGCCAGGGCCAGCAGTATCACAATCACAATAGCGGGCCAGGCGGTCAGTAACAGGGCATAAAACCCCACCAGCCATAGCCCACTCATCCCTTTCAATCCAATGATGCCGTGCATGAGGGCAATACCGGCAATCAGCAGCGGAATCCATGTCACCAGCACCAGCGCCGGAAAGCCGATCAAAAAGCCGACCACGCTGACAGCCAGCAATAGCCCGAGCTGTGCAGGGCTCAGTCTGAACCCGTGGAATTCCTCACGAAGCCCGCCCGGGTTGTAAAGCCCGGCCTGCCAGCCACGGGCCAGCGCAAGACAGGCAATGGAGGCAAGCATCACGACCATGCCGATGACTGACCCCATGACCATGCCCGACAGCTGCTCGACAGAGACACCCTGACGAGCATAATGATCCAGCATGTTGCCAAGCTCGGCCGAGTTATGGCGAAGCTCGGTCATGATCGCTGCAGCGTTGGGAGGAACAAAGACCCCCAGTTTGATCAGCACCCCGGTAACGACACTGGCACTGATCAGGGTATCTCCCCAGGCCGAACGCGAGCGCAGGATCACCGCCATCAGGGTAGTCAGAAGCAGGGTCGACAGCGGAACCGCGTCCCCCTGCGTCCACCACCAGCCCAGCGGCAGCGCAGCGCCGATCAATACCGGCAATGCCGCTACCAGCCCTCGACGCAGGGTCACCAGTGCGCAAATGGCCGCACCAAGCCAGAACAACCAAGGCATCAGCCCGGCTGCAAAGGCTACGAGTGTCGCGTTAAGCGGCCCCCGCATGACCCAGCGTGCAAATGAAACCATTGGAAACGAAACTTACAGGTGACGATCGGTGTACGGCAACAGCGCCAGATAACGAGAGCGCTTGATCGCAGTAGCCAGCTGACGCTGATAACGCGCACGCGTACCAGTGATGCGGCTCGGAACGATCTTGCCTGTTTCGGTGATGTAGGACTTCAGTGTGTCGAGGTCTTTATAATCAATGTACTTTATGCCTTCGGCAGTAAAGCGGCAGAACTTGCGGCGACGGAAAAAACGTGCCATGTCATGAATCTCCAGAGGTGATGAATCGATCAGTTGGCGGCGGTTTCAGTCTTTTCTTCGGACTGATCGGCGTCGGCGTCGGAATCGGAGTCAGCGTTGTCACGCGGACGGTCGTCACGACGACGCGCACCCTTGTCGTCAGCAGACTTCATCATCGGGGACGCTTCAGTCACGGCTTCCTTGCAGCGAACGACCATGTTGCGGATGATCGCATCGTTGAAACGGAAGATGTTCTCGATCTCGGCAAGCGTCTCATTGGTGCACTCGATGTTCATCAGAACATAGTGCGCCTTGTGGATCTTGTTGATCGGATAGGCCAGGTGCCGACGGCCCCAGTCCTCGAGGCGATGCACGGTGCCACCATTTTCGGTCACGAGGCTGGTGTAGCGCTCGATCATGGCGGGGACCTGCTCGCTCTGATCCGGATGGACCATAAACACGATTTCGTAATGACGCATGATGTCTCCTTTCGGTTTGACAGCTTTTTGGCGGCCCTTCGTGTGGCCGTGAAAAGCAAGGAGTTAACGGAAGGCCTGCAAAAAAGAGGGACTCTGGCTTTGCAAAGCCGGACAAGTGTAAAGACACTGCCCGACGCTTGCAAGTCAGGAAACGGAGATGCCCTGCTGGCGCACGGCTTCAAACAGGCAGATGCCGGTCGCCACCGAGACATTCAGACTGGAGACGCTGCCCAGCATCGGCAGCTTGACCAGGTGGTCGCAGGCCTCTCTGGTCAACCGGCGCATGCCGCGCCCTTCCGAGCCCATGACCAATGCCACCTGCGCATTGAAGTCCGCATCAAAGATGCTCTTATCAGCATCACCGGAAGTACCGATGATCCAGACACCCAGTGATTTCATTTTAGCCAGGGTTCTGGAAAGGTTGACCACCTGATAGACCGGCATGACCTCAGCGGCGCCGCAGGCCACCTTGCGCACCACGCCGTTCAGTGGTGCCGACTTGTCGCGCGGCAGAATAACACCACGTACACCGGCAGCATCGGCACTTCGCAGACAGGCGCCCAGGTTATGGGGATCGGTAACGCCATCAAGTACCAGCCAGAGCCCCTGGTTACCGGCCTGCTCTACTTCCCAGTAAAGACGGGATTCGCCCTCGGAGGCCAGTGGCGGACAAAAGGCCACTACGCCCTGATGAGAAGCCCCGCCGGCCAACCGGTCCAGCTCCTGACGCGGCTGAAACTCGATCGGCACACCCCGCTCCTGGAGCGTGTCAACTAGACCGGCAAGGCGACGCTCGGCCTCACCTTCCTGCAGCCATACCTTTTCAGGAAGCTGGTTTGTCAGAAGTGCCTGAACGGCATGAAGTCCGAACACGGGGTCCAGCCCTTCAGGCTGGTGCCCGGTGCTGCGGGATGGTTTCTTGCCCTTGTAGGGTTTGGATGGCTTCTGCTTCACGACCGGGGAGCATCCTTTTTACTGCGCTTTCGCTCGGAGGCAACAGAAGAAGCACCGGCTTCACTCTTGCCACCCTGTTGTTTCTTGCGACGCTCACGCTCCTTCTTGCCGGGGCGGGACTTTCGCTTCTTGCCGGTGTCGGCCTTCTTGTCAGCAGCAGACACCGGTGCCTCCGCAGCAGCCTCTCTGGACTTCTTGCGGCTACGGCGCCTGGAGGTCGGCTCGGCCACGGCCAGCTCGAAATCCAGCTTGCGCTCATCAAGGTCCACACGCGCCACACGCACAACCACGCCATCACCCAGACGATACGTCAGGCCACTGCGCTCGCCCTTCAATTGATAACGGGCTTCTTCGTAGTTGTAGTAGTCGGAAGGCAGTGACGAAATATGCACAAGCCCTTCAACAAAGTGCTCATCCAGTCGAACAAACAGACCAAACTGGGTCACGGAGGCGATAGTGCCATTGAAGACATCTCCCACCTTGTCTGACATGAACTCGCACTTGAGCCAGTCCTGTACGTCACGAGTTGCCTCATCTGCGCGGCGCTCGGTCATGGAGCAGTGCTCACCCAGTTCGACCATCTGCTCGAAATCGTACGGACACCAGGTTTCCAGCGGCTGAACAGGCGTTCCTTCAACCCGCTCGACGTGACTGCTTTCCTGGCCACTGCGAATCACACCGCGAATCCCGCGGTGTACCAGCAGATCCGGATAGCGACGAATCGGTGAGGTGAAGTGAGCATAGGCCTTGTAGGCCAGACCAAAGTGCCCTTCGTTGTGCGGGGTGTAGGTGGCCTGATTCATGGTACGTAACATGATGGTCTGGATGATGTCTTCATCCGGACGATCCTGTATCAGTTGCCGTAACTGCTGAAAATCGCCGGGCGTCGGTTTTTCGCCGCCTTCAAGCGTGAGACCAAGCTCGCCCAGGAAGGTACGGAATGTCTGCAGACGCTCGGTTTTCGGACTGCTGTGAACGCGGTAAAGAGCAGACAGCTTGTGCTTGTCAAGGAACCGGGCCGTTGCCACGTTGGCGGCCAGCATGCACTCCTCGATCAGCTTGTGCGCCTCGTTACGCTCGCGCGGCACGATGCGGTCAATCTTGCGGTCATCATTGAAAACGATCTGGGTTTCCGTCGTTTCAAAATCGATGGCGCCTCGCTGACTGCGGGCCTCACGGAGCGTTTTATAAAGCTCATGCAGTTGTTCAAGCGGCTTGACCAGCGATGCATGATTCTGGCGAAGGGCCTTCCCGTCCTCGCTGTCCGGCGCCTCCAGCATCGCGCTGACCTGGGTATAGGTCAGACGGGCATGGGAGCGCATTACGCCCTCGTAGAACTTGTAGCGGCTGATCTCACCCTGTTTCGAGATATTCATCTCACAGACCATGCACAACCGGTCGACATTCGGGTTGAGCGAGCATAGCCCATTGGACAGCACTTCCGGCAGCATCGGGATGACCTGTCCCGGGAAATACACGGAGTTGCCACGCTGACAGGCTTCCTGATCCAGCGCCGACCCGACAGGAACATAGTGGGAGACGTCAGCAATGGCGACGACCAGTTTCAGACCGCCGGATTTGGTCTTCCAGGCATAGACCGCATCATCGAAATCCTTGGCATCTTCACCGTCGATGGTGACAAGAGGCCAGTCACGCAGATCAACACGATTGGCCTTGTCACTGTCGAGTACCTGATCGGTCAGGCCAGCAATCTGCTCATGCACCTCCGGCGGAAAGACAGCCGGCAGGTCATGCTCGCGAATGGAGATATCGATCTCAAGCCCCGGGTCCATACGTTCGCCCATGACCTCGATCACCTCGCCTTCAGGCTTGACCCGTACGGCAGGATGCTGAGTCAGGCGAACCTCGACAATCTGGCCATCCCTTGCGCCGTTTTCGGCACCAGCCGGGATGATGATGTCCTGACTGATACGAGAGTTTTCCGGCACCAGCACGCCCAGGTCTGCCCCACGCACACGATAGACACCTACCAGGGTCTGGGTATTGTGAGTCAACACGGCCATGATGGTGGCTTCGGCACGCCCGCGACGATCGCGACCGCTGATGCGAGCACGAACCAGGTCGCCATGGAAGACACGCTGCATCTGGCGCGGTGGGATGACCAGATCCGGTTTTTCACCGTCATCACGAACCAGAAAGCCAATACCGTCCCGATGACCGATGATGCGGCCCTCGACGATTTCTTCCGGCGGAATGGCCGTGAAGGAATTGTCACGCTGCTTCTTGAGCTGACCATCCCTGTCCATTGCAATCAGACGGCGGCGCACGGCTTCACGCTGATCTTCATCGTCCAGCCCCAGCATATCGCTCATGCTGTCGGCCGAGATGGGTTTTTCATGCTGCGTCACGCGCTGCAAAAGGTATTCCCGGCTGGGAACCGGTTTATCATAATTTTGTGCTTCGCGTTCTGCGTGCGGATCGTCGGATAACGTCCAGTGTGTCATTAATGGTTTCCTTGTTGGAAAGATAAAACGGAGCAGAGAACGCGGCGAAAAGAGGATGTGATATTTGACATACCGCCAGTATAGCCGCCCTGAACAGCCGACCCAAGCACCATTTATATTCAAGAGACCAAAAGGGGCTTGCGTGATGCAAAAAAATCCGTATGATACGCCGCAATTGCCCGGATGGCGGAATTGGTAGACGCGCTAGCTTCAGGTGCTAGTGACCGCATGGTCGTGGAGGTTCAAGTCCTCTTCCGGGCACCATCTTTATATTGCATTGCATGTAAAGAGACATCACGGAATTCATTTTTGATGCGTTCGAAAATGCGCAAGGCCCGGGTGGCGGAATTGGTAGACGCGCTAGCTTCAGGTGCTAGTGACCGCATGGTCGTGGAGGTTCAAGTCCTCTCCCGGGCACCATTTGCAAGAATTCTGGATAGTAAGCAAGGCTCGTGTAGAGCAGATAGCTGGAAAGGCCCGGATGGCGGAATTGGTAGACGCGCTAGCTTCAGGTGCTAGTGACCGCATGGTCGTGGAGGTTCAAGTCCTCTTCCGGGCACCATTTAAAGACGCCCCCCTCAAGAATTTCCTCTGAACAATCTTTTCTGAATCAACAGCCTCACTGTAATCCCTGTTTTCAAAGCAATATTCCTGCCCCCCAGCAGACACCTCTTTACAAGCCCGCGTAATCTTATCTGTATCATGCATCCACGAGCACGCTGCACAGATCCGGCACTCGGCCACTGCACAGCGCACATGCCAGGATGATCAATAACGAGAAGGCGTTCTCGCGACACTATCCAGGTGCCAGGGCCCAGGATTGACACTCCCTTCCAGCGGCACTTCGATGGCGTCCGGCAAATCACTGAAGAAGTCCAGACCGGTACGACGCTCCACTTCATCAATCGATACAACAAAGCGGTCCAGAGGCTCATTTCCCTTGACAGTCTGAGGCAGAATAAAGGCCAGCGCCTTTGGTGGATTACCTACCGAGCCCGGCACAATCAAAATCTTGTAAAATGCATCGGGCACCTCGATCAGCGACGCCATTCGTGTAATACGACTGTCGAAAATCGGGCCGGTCGTGACCCATACCGTGCCAAACCGGCGTACAAAATGATCGATCACCACCTCTTCCAGTCGTTGCCACGCCTTGCGATTAAGATCAGGGCGCTGAGGCGACACATTCGTCATCAAAAAGGTATCCAGCTGGGCCTGGCGCCCATGCACCACTGACATCGCATAGTTCGGTGCCATATGCCCCCGGTCATACCCGGAACGGGTATAGTCGTCGCTATCGATTGGCCATAGTGATCGCCAGTCACTGCGAAACCCCCTCGGACGCGGGTCGCTGTCAGGATTTTTAACCCTGTGCAGCCGATAAGTCACCCACAATGGATTGCCTCGCAGGTCTGACCAGCCCACCAGATAGCCATGATTGGTCAATGGCCGATTAAGCGTATGCCAGTCGTACCACACCTGAGCGTGCGGCATGCCTTCCCAGCTCAAGGCATCCCAACGATCACGCGCCTGAAAGAACCATAACCCTCCCAGCACCAGCGCAAAGACAATCCCAATACCACCCATCCGAAACAACTGCATGATTAGTCTGGCCACACCCACTACCTCACCGTGAAATCACCGCGGATTCTAGGGAGTCGGCGCACAAATGCCAACGCGCAAATGCACTCCTGGTGCACGCAGACTGTATGCCAATAAAAAAGGGCAGCCCATGCTGCCCTAAAAAAGCTGCGTCATGATCAGGACGACCCGGCCTCTTCTGCCAGCGGCCACTGATAACGGTGCACCACCTCATCGTCCTCCATGGAATCAAGCTTGACGGTAAAGCCCCACAGCTGATGAAGATAGCGAAGCACCGGGTACACCGACTGATCCAGTGGGCGACGCTTGTGCACCTGATGACGAAGGGTCAGCGACCGATCCCCACGCACATCCGCCTGCCAGACCTGAATATTCGGCTCACGCTGGCTTAATGAGTACTGGGCAGACAGTGCCTCTCTTACCCGGCGATAGCCGCGATCATCATGAATGGCCGCCACCTCGATCATTTCGTCCTGATCATCATCCAGAATGGCAAACAGCTTCAGCTCACGAATGACCCTGGGGGACAGAAACTGCTGCACAAAGGACTCGTCCTTGAAATTGGCCATGGCAAAATGAAAGGTATCCAGCCAGTCACTGCCGGCCATTTCCGGAAACCAGTAGCGATCCTCATCGGTCGGCGCTTCACAGATCCGCTTGATGTCGGTAAACATTGCAAACCCCAGCGCATAGGGATTGATGCCGTTGTAATAAGGACTGTCAAATGCCGGCTGCGCCACCACCGAAGTATGGGACTGAAGAAACTCGAGGATGATGCCCTCGCCGATCAGACCATCATCGTAGAGCCGATTCATGATGGTGTAGTGCCAAAAGGTTGCCCAGCCTTCATTCATGACCTGAGTCTGGCGCTGCGGATAGAAGTACTGTGCCATCTTGCGCACGATACGCACCACCTCACGCTGCCAGGGGGCCAGCAGCGGCGCATTCTTCTCGATGAAGTACAGCAGGTTTTCCTGAGGCTCCGATGGAAACTGAAACTCTCCCTCAGGTGACAGCGAACCGCCCTCACCCACTGGACAATGGCTCTCTCCGTGCGCCGAATGAGGGATGGTGGTCCACAGCGCATTAACCTGCGCCTGAAGATAGGTTTCCCGCTCTTCCTGACGCTTGATTTCATCTCCGGCAGAGATGGGCGATGGCCGCTTGTACCGGTCCACACCATGGTTCTGCAGGGCATGACAGGCATCCAGCAGTTGCTCTACGGCGTCCACACCATACTTTTCCTCGCACTGACTGACGTAGCGCCTGGCAAAGACCAGGTAATCCACGATGGCCGTGGCATCGGTCCAGGTACGAAACAGGTAATTGCCCTTGAAAAAGGAATTGTGCCCATAACAGGCATGCGCCATGACCAGAATCTGCATCATGAGCGTATTTTCTTCCATCAGGTAGGCAATGCAGGGATTGGAATTGATGACCAGCTCATATGCCAGCCCCATCCGCCCCCGGCGATAGGCCTGCTCCACGGACAGAAACTGTTTGCCGAAGGACCAGTGGTGATACCCCACCGGCATACCGACGCTGGCATAGGCGTCCATCATTTGCTCAGAGGTAATGACCTCGATCTGATTGGGGTAGGTATCCAGGCGGTATTCCGCGGCAATGCGGGCGATGGCCTGCTCAAAATGGTTCAGCGTGTCAAAGGTCCAGTCGGACCCCATTCCCTCAACATCCCGACGATCGGCAGTGGACTCGACCATGGCTCCTCCCTAGACCGCTTCGCGATGACGAAACAGCTCTCTGAAAACGGAATAGATATCTCCGGCCTCGACGATCTGCTCCATCGCAAATCGGCCAGGAAAGGCGTCTTCAACCTTTTTATATTCGTCCCATAGCGCCTGATGGGCATGCGGAGTGATCTCTACATAGGCAAAGTACTGAAGTCTCTGCATCAGTCTGTCAGTCAGCAGCTGACGACAGGTGGTCGAATCATCATCCCAGTTATCACCATCACTGGCCTGTGCCACATAAAGGTTCCACTGGCCTGGCGGATAACGTGCCTCGATCACTTCATCCAGCAGATTGAGGGCACTGGATACAATCGTGCCGCCGGTCTCGCGCGAGTAGAAGAACTCCTGCTCATCGACCTCCTTCGCCGCCGTGTGGTGACGGATGAACACCAGCTCGATCCGCTCATAGTTTCGCTCCAGAAACAGATACAACAGCAGAAAAAATCGCTTGGCAATGTCCTTGTGTGCCTGCGTCATCGACCCGGAGACATCCATGACACAAAACATGACCGCCTTGTTGGACGGCATCGGCTGGTTGGCCATGTTGTTGTAACGCAGGTCGTAGGTGTCGATATAAGGCACCCCGGCGATACGCTTTTCCAGTCGCTGAATCTCCTCCTCAAGCTCGGCGATGCGCGCCGGATTCCTGAGCACCGGATCCTTCTCGCGCTCCAGCTCCAGTAACGCTTCTGCTTCCTTCAAGGCACGCTTGAGCGGGGCACGCATGGCAATACGTCGTGCATAGGCCTCGCGCATGGACCGCACCACGTTCATGCGCGCCGGAATACCGTCTCGCGATATACCCGCCCGCACGGGGCGCACTTCATCAATATCCACCAGCTGCTTGCGCTCCAGATGAGGCAACTCCAGCCCATCGAAGACAAAATCGAGAAATTCCTCCTGCGTCAGGGTAAAGGCAAATTCGTCAACGCCGTCTCCCTGATTGGAGGCCGCCCCCTCACCACTGCCATCACCACCGCTACCACCCCCGCTCGGACGCCGAATCCGGTCCCCCTCGGTGAACTCGCGATTTCCCGGACTTACAACCGTATTCTCTCCACCGCGACCGTGGCGAAATACCGGCTCGGAAATATCCCGGTCCGGAATGGTGATCTTTTCGCCGCGCTTCATGTCGGTAATCGAGCGCTGATTGACGGAGTCCTCTACTGCACGCTTGATATGCTTGCGATAGCGTTGAAGAAACCGCTGTCGGTTGATTGCACTCTTGTGACGCCCATTGGCACGGCGGTCGATAAAATAACTCATGGCCACTCCCTGACAGCCAGCTCATGGCTGCTGATAGTGCTGCCACTGCGAAGTGGCAGCAGTCAGGAACATCGGATCGCATCTCCGGATTACTGGGATTTACGCACCCGCAGATACCACTCGGACAACAGCCGTACCTGCTTCTCGGTATAACCTCGCGCCTGCATGCGATTCACGAAATCCTCATGCTTTCTGGCATCGGAAGACGATGCCTTGGCATTGAAGGAAATCACCGGCAACAGTTCCTCGGTATTGGCAAACATCTTGTGCTCGATGACCCCCTTGAGCTTTTCATATGACTGCCAGCTGGGGTTGTGGCCATTGTGCTGCGCCCGCGCACGCAGCACGAAATTGACCACCTCATGACGAAAATCCTTGGGATTGGAAATACCGGCCGGCTTCTCGATCCTCTCGAGCTCATCATTCAGTGACTGGCGGTCAAACAGCTCCCCGGTTTCAGGATCACGATACTCCTGATCCTGAATCCAGAAATCGGCATAGGTGACATACCGATCAAAGATGTTCTGCCCATATTCACTGTAGGATTCCAGATAGGCAGTCTGGATTTCCTTGCCGATGAACTCGACATATCTCGGAGCCAGAAACTCCTTGATAAAGCGCAGATAACGATCATGAACGTCTCTGGGCAACTGCTCCTGCTCGATGCTCTGCTCCAGTACATACAACAGATGTACTGGATTGGCCGCCACTTCAGTGCTGTCAAAGTTGAAAACACGCGACAGAATCTTGAAGGCAAACCGGGTGGATAACCCGCTCATGCCCTCATCCACGCCAGCATTGTCCCGATACTCCTGAATCGACTTGGCCCTCGGATCGGTATCCTTGAGATTTTCGCCATCATAGATGCGCATCTTGGAGTAGATACTGGAGTTTTCAGGCTCCTTCAAACGAGACAACACCGAAAACTGAGCCAGCATGCGAAGCGTATCCGGCGCACAGGGAGATTCATCCAGTGAAGAATGCTCCAGCAGTTTCTCGTAGATTTTCATTTCCTCGGATACGCGCAGAGAGTACGGCACCTTGACGATATACACCCGATCGAGAAATGCCTCGTTGTTGCGATTGTTTCTGAACTGCTGCCACTCGGATTCATTCGAGTGTGCCAGCAACACCCCATCAAAGGGGATGGCCCCCATCCCTTCGGTCGGGTTGTAATTGCCTTCCTGTGTGGCCGTCAGCAAGGGATGGAGCACCTTGAGGGGCGCCTTGAACATCTCGACAAATTCCATCAGCCCCTGATTGGCCTTGCACAATCCGCCAGAAAAACTGTAGGCATCCGGATCATCCTGGGAGTACATCTCGAGCTTGCGAATATCCACCTTGCCGACCAGCGCCGAGATATCCTGATTATTGTCATCCCCCGGCTCGGTTTTCGAAACGGCCACCTGATTCAGGCGAGACGGATACAGCTTGACGACCCGGAACTTCGAAATATCCCCGCCATATTCCTTGAGCCTTTTCGCAGCCCAGGGTGACATGACCGAACGCATATAGCGCTTTGGAATGCCGTACTCCTTCTCGAGCACCTCGCCGTCCTCCTCCGCCGAAAATAGCCCCAGCGGAGACTCATATACCGGCGAGTCCTTGACGGCATAAAAGGGAATCTGCTCGATCAGGGCCTTCAGACGCTCGGCCAGCGATGATTTGCCACCGCCCACCGGCCCCAGCAGGTAAAGCACCTGCTTGCGCTCCTCAAGCCCCTGGGCAGCATGACGGAAATAGGACACCATCTGCTCGATGGCATCCTCCATGCCATAGAACTCCTCGAAGGCGGGATAGCGCCGAATGATCTTGTTGGAGAAGATTCGCGATAGCGCGGGATCCTTGGCAGTGTCGATCGTTCGAGGCTCACCGATGGCCTCAAGCATACGCTCGGAGGCCGATGCGTAGGCTTTCGGATCAGTACGGCACAACTCGAGATATTCCTGAAGACTCATCTCTTCCTGACGAGTCCGCTGATAACGGTGCTGGACATGATCGAAGATACTCATGGGGAGCCTCCTGGGGCGATGCCGGAAACGTGGCTTGCACTGGGAAAATGAATGGTCGAACTGACCATTGCGCCAGGTAATTGTTTTTATGAGCGTAGACTCAACTTAACGCCAAACCGGCGCATGGGAAGATGAAAAAGATTCAGCTTCCATGTGTCCCATAAAAAAAGCCCCGGCACACAAGGCCGGGGCGTTTGGATCAAGGGCGCGTCATACCCGTGTTTTCAAGGCGTTACGAATATCATCAATCAATCGATCCACAAGAGCTGCGGAAGTATTCCAGGAACAGACGAAACGAACACCGCCTTTTCCAATGAAGGTGTAAAAACTCCAGCCCTGCTCCCTGAGCCGCCCCTGCACCTCGTCAGGCAGCTCAATAAAGACCGCATTCGCCTGCACGGGGAACATCAGATCGACGCCGGAGAGCCCTTTCACTCCCTCGGCCAGTCGAGTCGCCATGGCATTGGCGTGGGCGGCATTGGAGAGCCATACATCATTTTCAAGCAGACCAAGCCAGGGGGCCGAGATGTAGCGCATCTTGGACGCCAGCTGACCTGCCTGCTTGCAGCGATAAGCAAAATCCTCGGAAAGTCGATGGTCGAAAAACAGGATCGCCTCTCCCAGGGCCAGGCCATTCTTGGTGCCGGAAAAACACAGTACGTCCACACCGGACTGCCAGGTCAACTCTGCCGGAGTCACGCCAAGGGACGCACAGGCATTGGCAAAACGCGCGCCATCCATATGAATGCGAAGATCGAATTCTCGAGCCACTTCCCGTATTGCCCGGAGCTCATTCAGCGAATAGACCGTTCCAACTTCGGTGGATTGCGTCAGGGAAATGACACGCGGGCGCGGGTAGTGAATATCGTTGCGTCGCGTCACAACTTCACGGATCCCCTCGGGCGTCAACTTGCCGTTGATGCCTGGCACGCTCAACAGCTTGGAGCCATTGGAAAAGAATTCGGGGCCACCACACTCATCGGTTTCGATGTGGGCCAGCTCATGACAGATTACACTGTGATATGACTGACACAGGGCCGCCAGAGACAGGGAATTGGCCGCCGTTCCGTTGAATGCAAAAAACACATCGCAATCCGTATCGAACAGGGTACGAAACTGGTCTGCGGCACGATGAGTCCACTCATCATTGCCATAGGCCAGATCA
Source organism: Larsenimonas rhizosphaerae (assembly GCF_026240105.1). Lineage (NCBI taxonomy): Bacteria > Pseudomonadati > Pseudomonadota > Gammaproteobacteria > Oceanospirillales > Halomonadaceae > Larsenimonas > Larsenimonas rhizosphaerae. The sequence goes on along the minus strand of NZ_JAPIVE010000001.1, from coordinate 242,616 downwards.
TCCTGCTCGTTGGCCTTCAGGAACCAGGCGAGCGCTTCAGGACAAATTCCCGAAGTATTATCACTGGCAAGAAAACGCGGCTCGGGCATCTTTTGAATGCTCTCTACCGACCGGGTGACAGACGTCGACATGGTATGTCCTTCGCAGTAAGAGGGATGCAACAATGGCCCTTGTGTCAGACCAATTGCCTTATCACATCGCATTCACGGGAAAGACTCAAGCACCATGATCAGCCAGCACATTCTCACGATGCCTGAAGGCACGCTTCACCTGACCTGGCATCATGCAAGGCACGTTCAGGCGCGTGGCGCCCTGCTGATGTGGCCTGACATGCGTAGTCCTGGCCACCTCTTCGAGGAAGTGGACCAGGGCGCTCCCGGACTCGCCCCCTGGCTGGCCGAACAGGGATTTGACGTTGCCGTCATGGATCAGCGTGGTCAGGGGCACAGCACGCCTCATTCATCACGGCGCAATACCCTGACCCTCAGCCGCATCATTACCGAGGATATTCCGGCGGCCCTGGAGGGCTGGTCAAGGCTGAGCTCTCGCAAGAAGACACATGTGCTCGCACATGGCTGGGGAGGCGTGCTGACAGCCTCCTGCATGGCACGCTTTCCCGAACTGCGAAAATGCGTCCTGAGTCAGATATTTCTGGGCAGCCGCCGCACCATCACCACCGACACCACTGAAAGCCGTCACATGCTGGCCCGGCAATGGGGTCCCAGTGCCCGGTTCAGACGGATGTTAAAAGGCTACATGCCCGCCGGATACCCCAACTCGATCGATGAAGCGTTGCCTGCTCTCCAGCACCAACAGCATTACGCATGGATACGCCGCACCGATTGGCTGGATGATGATGGCTTTGACTATCGACGCGCTCTGATCAGAGGCGGAATGCCGCCCACCCTGCATGTCGCGGGGGAGGCAGAAAAGGCCAATGGCCACCCAGCAGATGTTGCCGGCTTTCGCGATGAGTGCGGACCACATCAGGGAGAATTTGCCATGCTGGGCCCCGGAAGCGGACTTGCCAGAGCCTATACAACCCGGGAAATGCTATTGCATCCAGATGCCCGTCACGAGGTCTACCCGCGGATATTGCAGTGGCTTGATGAGGTATAAGTGAATACGCGTACAGTTGGAGCATCATCAGCCCGAGGGGCGCGACAGGGCCTTACATGACCAGGGAGCAAATACAATGGATATCTTCGGCCAGAACAGCAGATAAGCAACAGGGATGATGGATATAAAGAATAAGTACGGAAGGGAGGTCATTCAAACTCGAAGTGGCGGACCGGACGGGACTCGAACCCGCGACCTCCGGCGTGACAGGCCGGCATTCTAACCAACTGAACTACCGGTCCGCATTCGAAAATGCTCTGAAGTGGTGGGTGGTACTGGGCTCGAACCAGTGACCCCCAGCTTGTAAGGCTGGTGCTCTTCCAACTGAGCTAACCACCCCGCTTCAGTTACTACAGTCACTGTTATGGCGGACCGGACGGGACTCGAACCCGCGACCTCCGGCGTGACAGGCCGGCATTCTAACCAACTGAACTACCGGTCCGCAACAGCGTCTTGCAATTCAATTTCAAGTGGCGGACCGGACGGGACTCGAACCCGCGACCTCCGGCGTGACAGGCCGGCATTCTAACCAACTGAACTACCGGTCCGCATTGAAATCTCATGACCTTCAAAAACATTGGTGGGTGGTACTGGGCTCGAACCAGTGACCCCCAGCTTGTAAGGCTGGTGCTCTTCCAACTGAGCTAACCACCCGCGGGTCATGTGGCGCTGCATTCTACAGCCTTTTTGAGGCGAGTCAATCACCTAGCGCCATCTTTTATAAAACTTTTTTCACCAGCCCCGTATACCGCTACTCGTCATCGGCCTCGGTCAGGCTGACCGTATCGATACGGTTGCGGGCCATCTCGGACTGACGTGCTTCAAGCCCCTGAAAATCGAACAGTGACCGGTCCGCCAGCTGGCTTGGTGCCACATTGGTCACTGCCTTGAACATGGATTCGATTCGCCCGGGATGACGTCGTTTCCACTCCCCCAGCATTTCCTTGATATTCTGGCGCTGCAGGTTTTCCTGGGAGCCACACAGGTTGCAGGGAATGATCGGAAATGCCATCGCATCGGAATACTGCTGAATATCAGCTTCACTGCAATAGGCCAGCGGACGAATCACCATGTTACGCCCGTCATCGGCCAGCAGCTTGGGAGGCATGGCCTTGAGCGAACCGCTGTAGAACATGTTGAGAAACAACGTTTCCAGAATGTCATCGCGATGATGCCCCAGAGCTACCTTGGTCGCCCCGATCTCTTCAGCGAAACCATAAAGCGTCCCTCGCCGCAAACGCGAACACAGGGCACAGGTTGTCTTGCCCTCCGGCACCTTCTCCTTGACGATCGAATAGGTATCGCGCTCGACGATATGGTATTCGATGCCAAGCGTCTCCAGATACTCGGGCAATACATGCTCGGGAAAACCGGGCTGCTTCTGGTCCATATTGACCGCTACCAGCTCAAAGTTGACCGGCGCATTGCGCTGCAGATTCATCAGAATCGACAGCATCGTATAAGAGTCCTTGCCGCCGGAGAGACAGACCATGACGCGGTCACCTTCATTGATCATGCCGTAATCAATGATGGCGTTACCGGTCAACCGGCGCAGACGCTTTTGAAGCTTGTTGAATTCACGCTTTTTGCGCATGTCTTCCGATGATGCCTGTGCGCCCGAAGGCTCGGATACATCACTGGCTTGCGTCGGTGCAGTGGCATCAACAAACAGCGTACTGTCCGATGCCTTGTAGAAATCATTCATGGGAATCAGAGAATCGTCGGGGAAAAGGCAGAAAGGGGGCGAAAGGCCCGGGAAAGCACACCATACTACCATCGGCTCAAAACGATGGCGAGACAGCACCGGCGTCCCCCTGCCCTGCATGAGGTGATCCGGCAAAGCCAGTGACATGAGCCTCAATACCTCTAGAATGGGCCTTCTGAACCAAGGAGGTAGGCATGTTCCAGGGGTGGTGGTTGATTGCAGCGTCGCTTTTATACATAGCCACGTTATTCGGCATTGCCTGGCGTGGGGATCGTCGGGCCAGGCTTCAGGGCGCTGCCAAGCGTCGGCCGATTGTCTATAGCCTGGCGCTGGCCGTGTATTGCACGTCCTGGACCTTTTACGGCAGTGTCGGCCAGGCCACGACCCAGGGCTGGTCCTATGCCAGCATCTTTATCGGGCCGATCCTGACCTTTTTGCTGTTCTGGCCCATTCTGGCCAAAATGATACGGGTGGCCAAACGGCAGAATGTTACCTCCATTGCCGATTTTATCGCCGCACGTTACGGCAAATCGCAGGAGCTGGCCGCGTTTGCCAGCATGGTGGTATTGATCGGCACGCTGCCTTATATCGCCCTTCAGCTCAAGGCCATGTCCTCGAGCCTGACCCTGCTGACCGACAATGCCGATATCACCCACTCCCCCCTGCTGGGCGACAGTGCCTTCTACATCGCCATTCTGATGGCCCTGTTTGCCATCCTGTTCGGCACTCGCCACACCGATGCTACCGAGCACCATGAAGGACTGATTCAGGCCATTGCCTTTGAATCGGTTGTCAAGCTGGCAGCCTTTTTAATACTGGGTGCGGTCATCACGTGGGGGGCCTTTGATGGCCTGGGAGACCTCTCCCACCGTGCCAGCACGTTCCTGCAGATCAAGGCCATCAACGAACAGGGCGTGACGCATGGTTTCTGGACTCAGACCCTGCTCGCGATGCTCGCGATGTTCTGTGTTCCACGACAGTTTCACGTCACCGTCGTTGAAAACACCCACCCGGATGACAGCCACCACGCACGCTGGATGTTTCCCCTTTACCTGGCGCTGGCCGGCTTTTTCGTACTCCCACTGGCCACCGCCGGTATTTCCATGCTGCCTGCCGGCGCGGACCCCGACAGCTTTGTGCTGTTACTGCCGATGGCACTGGGCAACGACACTCTGACCATGCTGACCTATATCGGTGGCTTTGCCGCCGCCAGCGGCATGGTGATCATGGCCAGCATCACTCTGGCCATCATGCTCTCCAATGAAGTACTGATTCCGGTACTGTTGAAGTTTCACTGGTTCGACACCCATCACGGCGATTACGCCAAATGGGTATTGCGTACCCGCCGATTGATCATTCTGCTCATTCTTGCCCTCGCATACGGTTTCTACCGAATCGTGGCCGAATTCAGCACGCTTTCAAGCGTAGGCATGCTGTCACTTTCCGCGCTGGCCCAGCTCGCACCGGCCCTGATCGGCGGTCTTTACTGGAAAAAGGGCAACCGTTATGGCGCATCGGTAGGGCTGGGAGCCGGCATCGCCATCTGGTCATATACTCTGCTGCTGCCAGCGCTGGCCCGTGCAAACCTGGTACCGGACGGTTTTCTGGAACAGGGCCCCTTCGGCCTGCGATTTCTGGCGCCCAATGATCTGTTCGGCCTCTCCGTTGGTGACCCGTTGACCCAGGGCGTCATGCTGTCGCTGGTAGTCAACCTGTTCTGTTATATCTTCTTCTCCCAGTCCACCAGCGAGCGCGTAGTGGATCGCATCCAGGCTTCGCAGTTCGTGGACAGCTCAGGGCACCCCTACGCCTCGGTCAATCGCCCCTGGCAGGGCACAACCACCATCGGGGATCTAAAAGCCCTGTGTAAGCGCTTTTTAAGCGATGATCAGGTCGATCGCACCTTCCGTGACTATCACCGCCGCCATCCCCCACTGAGTAACAATGATCGCGCCTCCATCGACATGATTCAGTTCAGCGAGCGCCTTCTTTCCTCGGCAATAGGCTCCTCATCGGCGCGTATCGTCGTCAACTCGGCGCTGTCCGGGCGTGAAATTGCCATCTCGGATGTCGTCTCCATTGTCGACGAGGCTTCGCAGGTTCTCGAGTTCAACCGTGCACTGCTCCAGGCCGCCATCGAAAACTTTCATCAGGGCGTGATGGTGGTCGATCATCGCATGCGGCTGGTGGTGTGGAATCATCGCTATGTCGAGCTGTTTGCCTTCCCGGATAATCTGATACGAGTAGGCGCGCCCATTGATCAGGTCTTTCGCTACAACGCCGAACATAATGAATACGGGCCGGGTGACCCTGAAGAGCACGTCAAACTGCTGCTCGACAACATTCGCACCGGTCAGCCGCATCACTATCAGCGGTATCGCCAGGATGGAACAGTGCTTGACGTGCACGGCAACCCGATGGCCGGCGGAGGGTTTGTTTATACCTACCAGGACATTACCCAGCAAAAGCGCACCGAAGAAGCGCTGATTCGCTCCGAGAACAATATTCGGATCTATACCGATAACGTACCGGCGCTGATTGCCTACTTTGATCGGGATTGCCGCTTTCTGTTTGCCAATCATGCCTACGAAGAAGCCATGAATATCGAGCGAGCGACCATTATCGGTCGGCGCGCTGAAGACGTCATGACCGGTGCCGACTGGCGAGAGCGCGCGGCGTGGATGCTGCGTGCGCTGTCCGGGGAGCGTGTCGCCTATGAGCTTTCCATGCGTGACGGCGAAGGCGGCACTCGCTACATGCTGGCCACCTACACACCCCATCATGGCGATCGCCACCGTGTTCTTGGCTTTTTTGCCCTGTATCAGGACATTACCGAACGCCGGCTGGCCGAAATTGCCTTGAAGGAAACCAACGAGCACCTGGAAGAACGCGTCAAGGAGCGCACACAGGCGCTGTCTCAGGTCAACGAAGCCCTGCGCCAGGAAAACAAGGTACGCTCCGAGGCTGAACGCGCCCTTCGACATGCCAAGCAGGTGGCCGAGGATGCCAATGCATCCAAGACCCGCTTTCTGGCTGCAGCCAGCCACGACCTTCTGCAGCCGCTGAATGCAGCCCGCCTGTTTACATCGGCACTGTCGCAGCAGTTCGAGGGGCAGACGGACCACCGGAATACCCTGACCCACATAGACAACTCGTTACAGGCCGCCGAGGAGCTGCTGAGCACCCTGCTGGATATCTCCAAGCTGGATGCCGGCGCGCTGACGCCAAGACGCCACCACTTCCCCCTCCAGGACATTCTCGCGCCTCTACAGGCGGAGTTCGACGTCATGGCGGCAGAGCGCGGCCTTGATCTGGATGTGGTACCCACTCGCACCATGGTCGACAGTGACCCTCAAATGCTGCGTCGTATTATCCAGAACTTCCTGTCAAACGCGTTGCGCTATACCCAGGAAGGCCGGGTTCTACTGGGCTGTCGGCGGCGACGTGACAGCCTGATCATTGAAGTCTGGGATACAGGTCCCGGTATACCCGAGTCCAAGCAGACAGAGATATTTCAGGAGTTTCGCCGACTGGATCAGAAGTCCCGCCATCGGGAAAGCGAAAAGGGACTGGGGCTGGGGCTGTCAATTGCAGATCGAATGGCTCGGGTACTGGATCACGCCATACGTGTACGGTCCTGGGTAGACAAGGGCACGGTATTTTCGGTGCAGGTTCCTCTTTTAAGGGGCCAAAACATTGAGCGTTATCGCGAAACCGAAGCGGCCAAGCCTAAACCGGCCAACAAGCTGGCAGGCGCACGTGTACTGTGCATTGATAATGAGACCATGACGCTCGAAGGCATGAAGGCCATTCTCGGCGGCTGGGGCATTGAAGTGTATACCGCCACCAGTATCGGTGGCGCCAAGTCGGTACTGCGCAACCTGGAAACCCCGCCGGATGCGATTCTGGCCGACTACCATCTGGATAATGAAATTACCGGTCTGATGGCGCTGGACGCATTGGCGCGTGAACTTTCCAGCGATGTTCCCGGCATTGTCATCACGGCAGATCGTACGGAGGAAGTCGCCGCCGAGGTCAAGGGAGCCGGCTGTCATCTGCTCAACAAGCCGGTCAAGCCGGCGGCACTGCGGGCCCTGCTCACCCGCTCACTGCAGGCCGGCCGCGCCGGCTGAATCAGGCTCGGCAGCTAAAAAAACCCGGTGGGAAGAGTAACTTCCCACCGGGTTTTTTTACTGGGCCCTGTAACTGCCATTTTTCTAGTTATGTCTGGATTCTACCCGCGGAGGTTCCACTTCCAGTTTCTGAGCAGCGATAACGGCCTGAGTCCGTGAATGGACGCCCAGCTTTCTCAGGATGGCCGTTACGTGCGCCTTGATGGTGGCCTCGGAAACATTGAGGTCGTAGGCAATCTGCTTGTTCAGCATGCCTTCGGTCAGCATGTTGAGCACGCGAAACTGCTGTGGTGTCAGCGATGCGATGGCCTCGGCAAACCGTGTTTCATCCTCGCTTGAGTCCCCCAGGGAAGATGCCATTTCGGGCGGCAGCCATACCTCACCTTCCAGGATCTCGCGAATGGCCTGTGCAATGACATCGAGGGAAGCCGACTTGGGTACGAATCCTGATGCACCATAATCAATCGAACGACGTACAACACTGACTTCCTCGCTGCCTGAGATAACGGCCACGGGGATATCCGGCATCTGGCCACGCAACTGAATCAGGCCGGAAAAGCCATGTGCGCCCGGCATATGCAGGTCCAGCAGTATCAGATCGACATCGGGGTGACGGGTTACTGCTTCTACCGTCGCCTCCATGGTATCTGCTTCGACAATCTCGGCCTGGGACGCAACCTGGCGAAGTGCCTGCGTCAAGGCTGCCCGAAACAACGGGTGATCATCGGCAACAATAAATTTCTGGGCTAAAGCCATTCGTCCGTTCTCCTCAAAACCCTGTATGCCGCGAGTCTGGCTTTTCTTGTATATACCATCGGCTGCAGTAACCGTTTTTATACTGCTGGCAGGCCGGCTCGCGTTCTGCTGTTTATCAGATCGATGGGCCCATGACCAACTGGTAGTTGCCTCATGCCCTTATACACTAGTCGATACCCATCTTTGCCCATCCGTGCCATCCCTGTCCACCGAAGATGCCTGATTTTGCATACATCAGGCACAACCGGCACACAACAAAAAAGGCGCTCGGGAGAGCGCCTTATGCAGAAAACCGACCCGCTACTTGCTCTGGCGGTGCTCGATCAGGTCATCCACAACGCCGGGGTCAGCCAGCGTACTGGTATCTCCCAGACCATCCAGTTCGTCTGCTGCAATCTTGCGCAGGATACGACGCATGATCTTGCCCGACCGTGTCTTGGGCAGCCCCGGCGCCCACTGAATGACATCCGGCGTGGCAATGGGGCCAATATCCTTCCTGACCCATTTCACCAGTTCGGCTCGCAGCTCATCGGTCGGCTGAATGCCCTCATTAAGGGTGACATAAATATAAATCCCCTGCCCCTTCACCTCATGAGGAAAACCAACCACCGCTGCTTCGGCTACCGCCTCATGAGCGACCAGCGAGGATTCGATTTCAGCGGTTCCCATGCGATGACCGGATACGTTCAGGACATCGTCGATCCGTCCGGTAATCCAGAAATACCCGTCTTCATCCCGCCGACACCCGTCACCAGTGAAATATACGTTATCGAAGGTAGAGAAATAGGTCTGCACAAACCGATCATGATTCTGCCAGATGGTGCGAGCCTGACCCGGCCAGCTGGCCTTGATGACCAGATTACCCTCGGCTTCACCACTGAGCTCCTGGCCTTCGTTGTCATAAAGAGCCGGCTGAATACCGAAGAAAGGACGCGTGGCAGAGCCTGGTTTCAGCTCGGTCGCCCCCGGCAGAGGGGTAATCATGATGCCACCGGTTTCTGTCTGCCACCAGGTATCCATGATCGGGCAGCGACTGTTACCGATGACCCGATAAAACCAGTTCCATGCCTCTGGATTGATCGGCTCACCTACCGAGCCCAGTACACGCAGGGATTCACGGGTGCTGGACGCCATGATGTCATCGCCCTGAGCCATCAGCGAACGCACCGCTGTCGGCGAGGTATACAGGATGGTCACACCATACTTGTCGATGACCTCACCAATCCGGCCGTGACTGGGATAACTGGGCACGCCTTCAAAAATGACCGAGGTAGCTCCATTGGCCATGGGTCCATACACGATGTAGGAGTGGCCGGTAATCCAGCCGACATCGGCGGCACACCAGTACACATCATCGTCATGCACATCGAAGATGTCCCGATGAGTCATGGCGGCATATAGCAGATATCCTCCGGTGGTATGCAATAACCCCTTGGGCGTTCCGGTCGACCCGGAGGTATAGAGGATGAACAGAGGGTCTTCCGCGTTCATGGGCTCAGGCGGGCACTCGCTTGACTGGGGATCCACCACATCGTGATACCAGCAGTCGCGGGGATTGACCGCCACGCTGCCTCCGGTGCGACGTACGACCAGTACATGCTCGACCACCTCGGTGCCGGGCCGGGTCAGTGCCTCATCAACGTTTTCCTTGAGCGGGATATTCTTGCCACCACGCAGGGACTCATCGGCAGTAATGACAACCCTGGAGCCGGAATCCACAATGCGGCCGGCCAGGGCATCGGGAGAGAACCCCCCAAAGACCACGGAATGAATGGCGCCAATACGCGCGCAGGCCAGCATTCCCATCAATGCCTCGGGAATCATCGGCATGTACAGGGTAACCGTATCTCCCTTGCCCACCCCGAGGGACTTGAGTCCGTTGGCAAAGCGACATACCTTCTCGTGCAGTTCGGCGAAGGTCAGGCTCAGATGGTCATCGGGATTATCGCCTTCCCAATAAATTGCCACCTTGTCGGCCTTGTCTTCAAGGTGCCGATCAATGCAGTTGTAGCAGGCATTCAGCTCGCCATCGGCAAACCAGCGAACCTGTACATCCGACGGTGTATAACGACTCTCGCTGCCGATCTCCGGCGCAGTAAACCAGGTCAACCGCGAACGGGCTTCTTCGAGCCAGAATGCATCGGCATCCTCCACGGATTGCGCATATCGGGAACGGTAGGTCTCTTCGTCAACCCAGGCGCGCGCACTGGCGTGCTCAGGCACTGGATAACGCGCTTCGTGTTCAGTCATTGACCCCACTCCCTGCTATTGTCATCGTTGTTCGCCTGACAGGCGGTACGTATGCTCAGCATAGACCGCCCATGGGCCGCCAACTCCATTAGACTTTCGTTGACCATTACCGGGACAGCTAGACCCGGCTGCCGGCAAATACCAGTGGCGACTGACACAGCCGGCAGCGATACCTCCCACCGCGCTGGGTGTTCAGGTAGCGTCTTCTGGACAGGTAGTGGCTACTGCAGCGGCAGGTAAACCGATAAGGGGTCGGGCTGGCACGGGTGGTATCAAAATGGTGCGTTACCCGTGGCTCGCGAAGAAAGACATCCTGCATCATGCGTTTCCACTGACGACCATGAGGAGCCACTCGCTGCCCATCCTGTTCATGTACTGCATGCACGAACCAGTGCGCCATCTCATGCGGTACCACATCAAAAAGAAAAAGGGCCGGATTTTCCTTCAGCAGAACCCTGTTGAAACGTAACCCTCCCCGGCCGAAGTGAGCCTGCCCGGCGCTGCGGCCTCTCAAGTCAAGCCACCAGGGCGGACACGTCACACCGGGCCAGACACTCACTCCCTGTTGCCAACTGCGCGTCACACATTGTCCAAGCCAGCCGGCCAGTACATCGGGGCTCGCCTGGGCAAGCGCCTGCTCATCCGGCAATTGCAGATAATCGCTCATCGGTTTTCCACGGTTCCGGTTATCAATGATAAAGTGCCCTTTTCACGTCACGAGAACGCCCCAACGATGAACGAGCAACCAGAGCAGCACCCGCTCATTGACGACCAGGACCTCGAGGCGCTGGACGCCTTTCTCGACGATGATGCCATGAGCGAGGAAGCCCTCGACATCTATGGCATCCATGGATTCATGGTCGCCCAGGCCATCGCCCTGACACCAGTCAGCGCCACGGTATGGATACCGACCGTCTTCGATGGCGAACCGGCCTTCTCGAGCGACGAGGAGCACACGCGCATTCTGGGCCTGTGTCAGTCCCTTCGTGACAATGCCATCGAACTGTTTGAACAGGGCGCGCTGCCCGAGTTGCCCTTCGATGATGAGTTCGAGGAAAGCCCTCGCATGCATCCGGTAGCAGACTGGTGCAGTGGCTTCATGGAAGGTGTATTCATTGATGAAGCCCAGTGGTTCGGCGCACTGGAAGAAGATGCCGCCCGCCTGCTGCTGCCTTTCATGGCCCTGTCCGGCCTGTTTGATGACGAGGACAGGGATCTGGCCGCCATGGGCGCCACACCGGCTGAGGCCAGTCAGTTGCTGAACCAGCTGCCCGAACTGGCGCTGGACCTTTATCTGCTGTATCGCACTCCGGTTGAAAAGCCCGCACCATCGGGCCCTGCAGGAAAACCGACCGGCAAGACCCGGGGCAGGAAAGGCGGGCAAGCCCGAAAAAGGCGCTGAGCGCGTTTATTTCAGGCGCGTCATCATGGCATTGAGCTTGCCATAGATATACTCACGCACCTTTTGTCCGGTAGGACGCGCCTTCCACTGTTCAAAATCAATTTCCTTGCTTTGCTCGAAGTTGTGATTGAACAAATCGGCGATATCCGAGGCAAAGCCCGGGTGATCCACTTCCTGGTTGGCCTCCAGGTTCCACTGCAGGCTCCAGTGATCAAAGTTGCAGGAGCCTACGGTGCACCAGTCATCGCACATGCTGAACTTGGCATGACTGAACCTGGTCTGGTACTCGAAGATCCTGACCCCGGCACGCATCAAACGCGTATAAAAGCGCTGACCGGCGTAATATACCCCTGGATGATCGTGATTCTTGGCCGGCACCAGTACCCGAACATCCACGCCACGGCGCGCCGCACGCATCATTCGGCGTCGAAGGCTGGCCGTAGGTACAAAATAGGGCGTACAGATCCAGACCTGATTCTCGGCCCGTTCAATCTGTGTCTGCAGGGAACGGCGAATTTTCTGGAAACGGTATCCCTTGCCCCAGATAACACGCCCTTCCATTTCTCCGGCCGGCTTTCTGACCTCGTCGGCGGTCGCTCCCAGTTCATCTCTGGACACCATGTCCTTCCCGGGCCCGCGGGTCATGCGTGAATCCCAGACCTGACGATTCAGGGCAATCCAGTCGTTGACACATGCCCCCTCGACCCTGACGGCAATCTCGAACCAGGAATTCATGAACAGGTCGGTCATGCCGAAGCCACCGACAAAGGCCATCCGACCATCGACAATGACAAGCTTTCGGTGGTCACGGGAGATAAACCGCCCCAGATGGCGCCAGGACAAGGGGTTGAACTCACGAAACTCGACGCCGGCATTCTTGATGCGCTGGCGACTTTGCCTGGAAAGAGGCCACGATCCACAGGCGTCCACCAGCAACCAGACCCTGACCCCTCGTGACCTTGCCTGCTCAAGCGTACTGATGAAACGCTCGCCCAGCTCGCCATCCTCAACGGCATACAACTCGATGATCAGGGACGTCTGCGCCTCATCCATCGCCTTGAACAGTGCCGGCAAATAATTTTCTGCTCCCGGTAACAACGTTACCTGGTTATCTTCGCGCCATTGCACTCGCATGATCACTGCATCCTCTGTTATTCAGCCTTCCATGTTCCCTTATCAGGCATCGTGTTCACCCGCTATACTGCGCGCCTGATTCCCTGTCGAGGCCTGTCATGACCCTATCGCTTTCCGGGTTTTCCCGTATGACCAGCCTGTTATCGCGCTGGCTGCGCTTTCGTTCCATCGACCCGAGCTGGTCGGAACTGAACCTGCCCGAAACAGCGAACATTGTTCTGGTTCTTGATAATAACGCCTTGAGCGACCGGCTCGCACTGCATCTTCTTTGCAGAAAGGGGGCCATTGGTTCGGTTGACGCGTCCCTGGCTACCTCCGGGCACATGCCACGGCACGTGATGCTCCACCAGCTGAAGCGCTCCTTCTTGCGTTCACCTCAAAACAGGCCCTCTCCGCATTTTGAAGCCTTTCTGGAAAACATCGAACATCATCAGGATGATGTGCCGGTCATGGTCGTTCCGGTGGCCTTTTTCTGGGGTCGACGCCCAGGACGTGAGGCGCGCGGACTCTGGGGATTGATGACAGCGGATCACTGGCCACTGAGTGGCAGGCTGCGCCGACTGACAACGCTGCTGTTCAACGGCCATCATATCGATGTTCGCTTCGGCACCCCCTATGACGTCAAGGCCCTGCTGAATGCCCCTGCCCCGAGCGCCTCTCACGCCAGACGCCGGGTCGTGCGCCTGCTGCGCCACCAGTTTCAGCAACTGCGTCAGCAGGTACTGGGCCCGGATCTTTCCCATCGTCGTACCCTGGTACGCAGCCTGCTGATGACGCCCTCGGTGCGCCAGGCCATCAGCGCGCAGGCCGAAGAAAGTGGTGCCGAGTTGCCTCACGTTGAAAAGCAGGCACAACGTTACGCGCGCGAGATCGCCTCGCATACATCGCCTCAGACCCTCTGGCTGCTTTACCAGTTGCTCGGACGGCTCTGGAATCGCCTTTACGATGGGGTCAAGGTACATGGTCTTTCCCGCGTGCGCGAACTGGCCGGCACTCATGAGCTGATCTACGTCCCCTGTCATCGCAGCCACATTGATTACCTGCTGCTGTCCTATGTCATGTACCACCATGGCCTGACCACGCCCCAGGTAGCAGCCGGACGCAATCTGAACATGCCGGTCATCGGCAGCATACTGCGCAAGGGGGGCGCGTTCTTCGTGCGTCGCAGCTTCAAGGGCAATGCCCTGTATGGCGCCGTATTCAACGAATACCTGCATCAGCTGATTCGCCGGGGCTACCCGGTGGAGTACTTCATCGAAGGGGGCCGCTCGCGCACCGGGCGCACCCTGCCGCCCCGGCTCGGCATGCTGGCGATGACGCTGGACTCGTTCCTGCGCAAGGACAGCAGTCGTCCGATGGCATTTGTGCCCATCTATATCGGTTACGAGAAGGTGCTGGAATCCGGTGCCTATCAGCGAGAACTCACGACCGGGCACAAGAAAAAGGAATCCCCCTTCGATGTGCTGAAAGTGTTCAAACGCCTGCGGGAGCCCTATGGCCAGGTACACGTCAATATTGGCGCACCATTACGGCTGGATGACTGGCTGAACCAGCATTTCCCCGACCCGGTACGTACCGACCACCACTGGCGTAAACAGGCGGTAGCAGCGCTGGGAGAGGATCTGGCCACTAGAATCAATGCCGCCGCCACTCTCAACGGCATCAATCTCGTGGCACTGGCCCTGCTGGGCACGTCGCACATGGCCATTGAGGAAGACCTGCTTGCCCGGCAGCTCACCCTGCTGAATGCACTTCAGGCACATGCACCGGCGACCCAGGAGATGCGCTGCGCAGAAGGCACTCCCTCCGAATGGATCAATCACGCCATTGATCTGGGCATGATTGCCCGATGCGATCAGACCCTCGGCCCGGTCATCGTGGTCGCCGAAGGGCGTGCCCCGCTACTGACCTGGTACCGCAACAACGTATTGCATCTATTTGCGCGGCCGGCGCTGCTGGCCTTTGCCTTTCGCCACCGCAGGCAACTCACGCTGGGCGAGATAGATGACCTGGTAGGCACCATGTGGCCTGCACTGGATAACGAGTTCTTTCTGGAAGAAACAGATGACCGCGAGGAAAGCCAGACCCTGCTGCAGGCGATGACGGCTCTAGGGCTTTTAAAGGCTACTGACCGGGGGTGGGAGCGAGGCGCTACCGACGATAATGAGCAGCTTCACTGGCTGGGTGCCATGATTCTGCCGACCCTGGAACGTGGATTTCTTCTGGTTTCACTGCTGCTGCGTTCCCCTTCGGGCACCTACACCGCTCAGGCCCTTGAACAGCAGAGCCAGGCCCTGGCCGAACGCCTGACGCTGCTTCAGGGGCTCAATGCGCCGGAGTACTTTGACAAGCGCCTGTTCAGCGGCCTGCTGGACACACTGATCGAAGGCGAGTGGATCCACATGGCTGACGATGACACCATTGTGGTCAGTCAGGCACTTGATGACGCCCTGCGACAGCGGAGGCGACTGTTTGACGCTCCGCTGCGCCGACGATTACATCATCTGCTGGCTCAGCCGGAAGCTCAGGAGAGCGACTGATGCACGTAGATATCATAGCGGCTGGTCTTGCCGATTACCTGATGTGATGGCGCCGGCCCCTCTATCGACGGCGCCTTGCGTGGCCGCTTGACGACAACGCGATGAGTGGCCACCTCAAGTGCAGCACGCAGCAGCTGTGAGGCGTCCTCGTCGGCTCCGGCCAGCGCCTGAAACAGTCGCATATCCTTTTTGACCAGGGCCGATTTTTCGCGATGAGGAAACATCGGATCAAGATGAACCACCTGAGGCGGCACACCGGCCTCGTCCACGACTTGTCCCAGCGCACTGATACTATCTGCCCAGCGAAGCGAGAGACGCGAGGCAATTTCTGCGACCTCAGGATGAGCCCTGGCACGCTGTAGCCCATCATCCAGCACGGCGGCAATGGCAGCCACACGCTCGACCATCAGTACAGTGCATCCCAGGGAAGCCAGTACAAAGGCATCTCGGCCAAGACCCGCCGTGGCATCAATGATCGACGGCGTACGGCCCTGTTTCAGTCCGCACGCCCGGGCAATCAACTGCCCACGCCCACCACCGAAACGACGTCGATGCGCATTTTTGCCCTCGGCAAAATCAACACGCAGCGGATGACCGAAACGAGCCGCATCCCCGCCCAGCACCAACCCCTCGGGCAGCATATCAAGCCAGAGGGCCGCCGAATCGGCAGCCCCCTTTTCTTTCAGCTGATCAACCATCGGCAGCCGGTAGTGCTGACTCAGGGCCCTGCTGCCAGGGCCCCTGTCCACAACAGCGACTGTCACAGAAAGGCCACCAGAAGCACGGCGCCCAATATCAGACGATAGATAACAAACGGCAGCATGCCGATACGATCAAGCGCTGCCAGAAACAGCTTGATGCAGATCAGCGCGGACACGAAGGACAAACCGACGCCGGCCAGAATATCACCCCACAGCACGTCCGTTCCGGATTCCACCAGCTGCAGCCCCTTGAGCGACCCTGCAGCCACAATCAACGGAATGGACAGCAAAAAGGAGAACCTTGCCGCCGCCTGACGTGTAAAGCCCATCATCAGCGCAGCAGTAATGGTAATACCCGAGCGCGAAGTCCCCGGGATCAATGCCAGCGCCTGTGCTACACCAATCAGCAGGGCGTCACGAAGACCCAGACTTTGCATGTCACGCTCACGACGGCCACGCTTGTCTGCCCACCACAACAGCAGACCGAACAGGATCGTGGTCGCGGCAATCACCAGAGCAGAACGCGCGTAACTTTCGATGATGCCTTCAAGGAAGAAGCCGAAGAACAGCGCCGGCAAGGTGCCCAGCAGGACACACCAGCCCATGCGAGCTTCTTCGGAGGGGCGTCGCTTGAAGACCTGAGCAAACCAGCCCGACAGGATGGCAATGACATCGTGACGAAAGGCAATGATGACAGCCAGCAGGGTGCCGACATGTACGGCAACATCAAAGGCGAGCCCCTGGTCCGGCCAGCCAAACAACTGGGATGGAAGAATCAAGTGTGCCGATGATGAAATCGGCAGAAACTCGGAAAACCCCTGAATCAGGGACAAGACAATAACGTGCATCCACTCCATTGGAGATCCTTGAACGGTAATTACTGACGACGCGACGTTACCTGGTCGCGAAGATAAACAGGCACCGCCTCATGCGGCGCCATCATGTTCCCTGCTGCGAAGGCATCAGCGGCCAGACATGCCATATCACGGGCGTCAGGCTCCATTGTTGTATCCATACCCTCAAGGCCGACAAGGCACCCCTCGGGCATGCGTTCCTTCAATCCCCATCCACTGCCGGCGGCAAACCAGCCGGATGAAAACCCTGCCACAGGCTCAAGCAACTCAGGCGCAATCACCTGCTCACCTGCACAGGACTCAAGCCCGGGCAGACCTGTCTGCTTCACGCGGTAGGCCGCCACATAGATCTCGTTCATTCGCGCATCAAACGCCGGGATAACCTGCGTTGCGCCATGAATGCGAACAGCACCGGCGGCCAGCGTTTCAAGTGTCGACACGGGAATTACCGGCCGATCAAGCCCGAAGGCCAGCCCCTGCACGGTACCTGCGGCAATGCGAATACCGGTGAAGGATCCCGGCCCGCGCCCGTAGGCCAGCGCATCCAGGTGTGCCGGGGTAATGCCGGCTTCGGCAAGCAGCGCATCAACCATCGGCATGAGCCTGCGCGTATGCTCACGTGGTGCAATGACGTGATCACTGTACACCTGACCATCAAGCCAGAGGGCTACCGAGCAGGCCGAAGAAGACGCATCGAGCGCCAGCAGTATGGACATGACATGTTTCAGTTTGTTGAGGGATTCAGTGGCGAGGGAGGCCATTATAGGGAGACCGGCCGTGGACAAAAAGCATAACTGTCCCGACCAAGCCAAAAACATGTCTTCGGCCCAATAAAAAAGCCGGCATGGCCGGCTTTGATACTAAAAAACGGATTACCCCTGAAGGGAGGCCAGCACTGCAGACTTGATCTCGTCGACACTACCGATACCTTCAACACGGTGGCAGGCCGGTGCAGATGCAGGCTCCTGCTCCGCCCAGTCACGGTAATAACGAACCAGCGGCTCGGTCTGCTCATGATAGATACCCAGACGCGCACGTACGGTATCCTCCAGATCGTCATCACGCTGGATCAAGGCGTCGCCGGTATCATCATCCTGACCAGGCTGCTTCGGCGGATTGAAATCCACATGATACACACGGCCGGAAGCCGGATGGATACGGCGACCGGAAAGACGCTTGACGATCTCTTCGTCATTCACGGCAATTTCCAGCACGTGATCAAGGGCTACGCCGCTGTCCTTCAGGGCGTCGGCCTGAACGATGGTGCGCGGAAATCCATCAAACAAAAAGCCGTTGGCACAGTCGGACTGAGCGATACGTTCCTTGACCAGTGCAATGATCAGCTCATCGGATACCAGCTGACCCGCATCCATGGTGGCCTTGACCTTCTGCCCCAGTTCGGACCCTTCACGGATCGCCGTGCGCAGCATATCGCCAGTGGAAATCTGCGGGATGTCAAAATGCTCGCAGATGAACTGTGCCTGTGTCCCCTTGCCCGCCCCCGGTGGGCCCAACAGGATCAAACGCATCGCTACCGCTCCTTCATTGTCATGCGCCTAGGCGCCGGGCACATTCTGCCCTTGTGTTGATAGTTATCCCTGCCAGGCACGATCAATGTCCTGAACCATGACATACTGGTTGACCATGGCAAACGAGCACCATAGCGGGCTGACCGGATCACCACAAGCCCTGACCGCACGGCATTAACAACCAGCACCTCATACCATAAAAAAAGCGGCCCATGATGGGCCGCCTTTCGTTACACCAGTATCTCTGCGTCAGAGGGTCACACCCCTAGAGCACCAGCCGACGAATGTCAGTCAGCAGCTGTGCCAGATACGCAGTAAACCGAGCCGCATCCGCACCATTGACGGCACGGTGATCATAGGACAGCGACAATGGCATCATCAGACGCGGCTGGAACGCACTGCCGTCCCATACCGGTTTCATCTGTGCCTTGGACACGCCCAGGATAGCCACTTCCGGTGCATTGACGATCGGCGTGAACGCCGTACCACCAATGGACCCAAGGCTTGAAATGGTAAAGCAGCCGCCCTTCATTTCATCGCTCTTGAGCTTGCCGGCCTGAGCCCGCTTGGCCAGATCAACGGATTCCTTCGCCAGCTCGATGATCGACTTGCGCTCGACATCCTTGATGACAGCCACCAGCAGACCGTTAGGAGTATCTACTGCGATGCCGATGTTGATGTATTTCTTCCACACCACCGTTTCGCCGTCCGACTTCAGCGATACGTTGAACTGCGGATACATCTTGAGCGCGTGTGCTGCGGCCTTGATCATGAACGGCAGTGGCGTCAGTTTGGCACCCTGCTGCTCGGCCTCGGCCTTCATGCTCTTGCGGAAGGCTTCAAGGTCGGTAATATCCGCTTCATCGAACTGCGTCACATGAGGCACGTTCAACCAGCTGCGATGAAGATTGGTAGCACCAGCCTTCATCAGGCGGCCCATTTTCTTCTCTTCCACTTCACCGAACTGGCTGAAGTCGACGTCCGGCACCTGCGGGATACCAGCACCCCCAGTTGAAGCCGCAGGCGCAGCAGATGCACCGCCCTTGCCACGCTCACTCATGGCCTTCTTGACAAAGGCATTGACGTCTTCCTTCAGCACCCGGTTTTTCGGGCCGGAGCCGGTCACTTCAGCCAGATTAACGCCCAGCTCACGCGCCAGCATACGAACTGCCGGGCCTGCATGTGCCGCTGGCGCTTCCTGGCGGCTGCCGCTGGCGATCTGGGCTTCCGGAGAAGGTGTTCCCGACGCAGTTGACTGCCTGGGCTTTTCACCTTCACTGGAGGAGGAGGGCTTCTTCTCGGCCGGCTTCTCTTTCTTCTGCTTCCCGGCCTTTTTCTCGCCGCTGGCAGTTTCGATGTAGCCGATCAGATCACCTTCGGAGACCGTATCCCCTTCCTTCACGGCAAGCTCGACAAGCCGACCCTTGAAGGGGCTCGGAATGTCCATGGACGCCTTGTCGGATTCCAGAGTGATCAAGCCGTCTTCCTTCTCGACCTCATCCCCCTCCGATACCGACACTTCAATGATTTCGACACCTTCACTGCCACCGATATCCGGCACGCGCACTTCCTTGCGCTCGCCGCCATCAGCCTCGTCGTCATCGGAGTCATCGTCCGACTGTTCGTCAGCCGCGTTATCATCCGAAGATGGTGCCTGGTCAGCACTGGAAGCAGTGTCAGACTGCTCATCATCAGCGTCGTCGCTACCGATTTCCATCTGCCCAATCACGTCGCCTTCGGACACCGTATCACCTTCCTTGACGGACAGGGACACGATCTTGCCTTCGTAGGGGCTGGGGATATCCATGGAGGCCTTATCGGACTCCAGAGTAATCAGCGCATCTTCCCTGGCAACCTGATCGCCTTCGGATACGGAGACTTCGATGATTTCGACGCCATCACTGCCACCGATGTCCGGCACCTTGATGTCCACGGTCTTCTTGCCACCGCTGCTCTGACCGGAAGACGAAGTACTCTTGCTCTTGTCGTCGCTGTCAGCGCTATCGTCTGAAGAGGATTCATCTCCGGAGGACGCCTCGGCCTCGGCTTCGGCGTCATCTGACGTATCGTCTGCGTCGCCGCTATCGTCGCCATCCACCTCGATTTCGACAATCTGATCGCCCTGACTGACCTTATCGCCTTCGCTGACCAGTACCTTGACGATTTTCCCGGCCTTCGGCGAAGGGATATCCATCGAGGCCTTGTCGGACTCAAGTACGATCAGGGTGTCTTCCACATCCACCATGTCACCCGGGGCGACGGAGATTTCGATGATCTCGACATCAGTACTGTCCCCGATGTCCGGTACTTTTATAGTTTCACTACTCAAGGGTTGCGCTCCTTCAATACTGACCGCTCATGCCACGAGGCAGGCTGTGCCTGCCTCGTGCCCTGATCAACACGTTACCGGATAAGCCTTGCCCGGATCGATGCCGTACTTGTCCAACGCGTCCTTGACGACCTTGCGATCAATCTCGCCACGATCCGCCAACGCCTTGAGCGCCATGACCGCCACGAAATAGCGGTTGACCTCAAAGAAGTAACGCAGCTTTTCACGCGTATCGGAGCGACCATAGCCGTCGGTACCCAGCACATGGTAGTCGGTCGGTACCCAGGCACGAACCTGATCCGAGAACAACTTCATGTAATCGGTCGAGGCAATGGCCGGGCCTTCACGATCTTCCAGGCAGCGCGTGATCCAGGGCTTACCTGGCTCGGCATCCGGGTTGATGAACGCATTGCGATCGATCTCGAGCGCTTCACGACGCAGCTCGTTGAAGCTGGTCACACTCCAGATGTCGGAAGCAATATCAAAATCATCAGCCAGCAGCTCGGCAGCCGCTTCCACTTCGCGAAGGATCGTACCGCTGCCCATCAGCTGGACACGGGCCTTCTTGCCCTTGTCACCTTCACGCAGCAGATACATCCCCTTGATGATGCCTTCTTCCGACCCTTCCGGCATTTCCGGGTGCGGATAGTTTTCGTTCATCACGGTCAGGTAGTAGAAGCAGTTTTCGTGCTCGTGGTACATCCGGTGCAGACCTTCGCGCACGATGACTGCAATCTCATGACCATAGGTCGGGTCGTAGCTTCTGCAGTTCGGAATGGTCGACGCCAGAATATGGCTGTGGCCATCCTGGTGCTGGAGCCCCTCGCCATTGAGCGTCGTACGCCCGGCCGTGCCACCCAGCAGGAAGCCGCGCGCCTGCATGTCGCCGGCGGCCCACGCAAGATCGCCGATGCGCTGGAAACCGAACATCGAGTAATAGATGTAGAACGGCAACAACGGCACATGGTGGTTGGCATAGGATGTGGCGGCTGCAATCCAGCTGGACATGGCACCGGCTTCGTTGATGCCCTCTTCCAGAATCTGTCCCGCCTTGTCTTCGCGGTAGAACATGATCTGACCGGCATCCATCGGCTCGTACTTCTGGCCTTCTGCCGTATAGATACCCAACTGACGGAACATGCCTTCCATACCGAAGGTACGTGCTTCATCAGGAACGATCGGCACAACCTGCTTGCCGAAGGTCTTGTCCTTCACCAGACCGTTGAGTACGCGCACAAAGCTCATGGTGGTCGATACTTCACGATCACCCGATCCCTTGAGCTGGCTTGCAAACATCTTGTCATCAAGGCCCGGGAACTCGATGGGCTCGAAATCATGCTTGCGTGCCGGCAGGTACCCACCCAGACGCTGACGCATCAGGTGCATGTATTTCATTTCAGGGCTGTCATCAGACGGCTTGAAATAAGGCATGCCCTTGTCGATATCCTCATCGGATACCGGGATGCCGAAGCGGTCGCGGAAGGTCTTGATCGCATCGACTTCCATCGACTTGATCTGGTGCGCCTCGTTGTCGGCTTCACCGCTGCCGCCACCCATGCCGTAACCCTTGACGGTATGCGCCAGAATAACGGTAGGCTTGCCATTGGCATTGTGGAACGCCTCATGGTAGGCCGCATAGACCTTGTACGGATCGTGACCACCACGGTTCAGGCGCCAGATATCCTCATCGGACAGGTCCTTGACCATGGCTTCGGTTTCCGGATATTTACCGAAGAAGTGCTCACGAGTGTACGCACCACCCTGGGCCTTGTAGTTCTGGTATTCACCATCAACCACTTCGTCCATGCGCTTTTGAAGGATGCCCTTGGAGTCCTTTTCAAACAGCGGATCCCAGAAGCGTCCCCATACCACCTTCAGCACGTTCCAGCCGGCACCACGGAAGATGCCTTCCAGCTCATCGATGATACGGGCATTACCGCGAACCGGGCCGTCCAGACGCTGCAGGTTGCAGTTGATCACGAACACCAGGTTGTCCAGCTTCTCGCGGCCAGCCAGTGAGATGGCACCCAGAGACTCCGGCTCGTCGCACTCACCGTCACCCAGGAATGCCCAGACCTTGCGGTCCTGCATGGGCTGCAGACCGCGCGCGTCAAGGTATTTCATGACGTGGGCCTGATAGATGGCCATGATCGGGCCAAGACCCATCGATACGGTCGGGAACTGCCAGTAATCCGGCATCAGCCATGGATGCGGGTAGGACGACAGGCCATCTCCGTCAACTTCCTGACGGAACTTGTCCATCTGTTCTTCGGAAAGACGCCCTTCAAGGTAGGAGCGCGCGTAGATACCCGGCGCACTATGGCCCTGGATATAAACCAGGTCACCCTTGAAATCGCCTTCCGGCGCACGGAAGAAATGGTTGAACCCAATATCATACAAGGTTGCACTGGACATGAAGCTGGCCAGGTGACCACCCAGTCCCTTGTGCTTCTTGTTGGTGCGGATGACCTGTGCCGCCATGTTCCAGCGGATCAGGGAGCGAATGCGACGCTCCATGAACAGGTCACCCGGCATACGCGCTTCGCGATGCACCGGAATGGTGTTGCGATGAGGCGTATTGACAGAGAAGGGAGGTTGCATGCCATCACGGCGCAAGCGGTCAGCCAGACGGCTCAGCAGATATTGGGCACGGGTCTCACCCTCGCGATCCAGTACCGATTCCAGGGACTCAAGCCATTCCGTGGTTTCGGTAGGATCGAGGTCTTCTCTTGCCTCCAGACTCATAGACGTCTCTCCGATGAAGAAGTAAGGTCGGTCGTCTTCCGATCAGGAAGACTGTGCGGTGTTCCAGTCAATCAGGGCGGGTGCAGTCTTTGGGTTAATGCTGCCTGCCGCGTGTCGTAATTCTGCAACGGATGGCTGTATAGGCCAGCCTTGTCGGGGAACGAAGATACCGCAAACTCGAGCGGCTGCCAATTAACACCCGTGAGGCACCGGGCCACCAACCGCAGGGCTGAGGGGCCATTTCAGAAGGGGCTGGCTGTTTTTTTAGTTATAAAAACCCATGTCATCAGCGTTTCTCGCCAATACCCACGGAAAACATGTCTTCTGACAAGGTAGTTTTCCCACGACAAATTACCAGTCAAACAGGTCCAGGGTTCGCCAAAAGAAGCTGTTTGAAATACTGCCAGTCGAAACTCGGGCCCGGGTCGGTCTTGCGCAGTGGTGCAATATGCTGATGCCCGATGAAACGGTCAGGGGTGATCACCGGATAACGCCCCATCAGCGCATGTGCCAGACGGACCAGAGAGACATACTGGTGCCGCGTAAAGGAACGTGCATCACCCTCAAGCTCCACCCCCACCGTAAAATCGTTAAGCCGCTGACGACCCTGCCAGCACGATACTCCGGCATGCCAGGCGCGTTGATTGAACCCAACGTACTGGATGATATATCCATCACGTCGAATCAGGCAGTGGGCAGAGACTCGCAGATGTGCAATCTGGTTGAAAAACGGATCGCGACGCGAATCCAGACGCCCCATGAACAGATCCGTAATATCGTCACTACCGAAGCGACCCGGTGGCAGGCTGATGGAGTGTAGTACGACCGCCGATATTTCGCCGGCAGGTCGAGCGTCCTGATGAGGGGACCGACAGTGTCGGGCATCGGTAAGCCAGTGATTGTCCCGTATATCCATGTACGCCGTCTCTCCTCGCGGGGGCATGATGCATTATTCTATACTGCCTGTGATGACACTCGAAGCATGACACCTGCCAGCGCGCTGCCCTTCACCCCAACACTCATCAAGAGAGCCACCATGACATTTCAGGACGCCCTTGCCGAAGACATTCGCGCGACCGCCAGCCGAATGATTACCGAAGACATCGGTGGCGGAGACATCACTGCACAACTGATTCCCGCGGCGCAGTGGGCACGTGCACAGGTCATAAGCCGGGAAGATGCCATTCTGTGCGGCGTTCCCTGGGTTGAAGAGATTTATCGTCGCCTTGACCCAAGCGTTGTCCTGCACTGGGCATGCACCGATGGCGACAGCATCGCAGCCGACACCCCCTTTTTGACCCTGGAAGGGCCGGCCCGAGCCCTGATGACCGGTGAGCGCGCCGCCCTGAACCTTCTTCAGACCCTGTCCGGCACCGCAACAAGAACACGCCACTACGTAGACCTGGTAGCCGACACATCGGTCTCCATTCTGGACACACGCAAGACACTGCCCGGCCTGCGGCTGGCACAGAAATATGCTGTCACCTGCGGCGGCGGCAACAATCATCGCATCGGCCTTTATGATGCATTCCTGATCAAGGAAAACCACATCAGTGCCTGTGGTGGCATCGAGGCCGCGATAAGAGAAGCACGCGATATTGCACGCGACCTCCCGGTTCAGGTCGAGGTAGAAACCCTGGAGGAGCTTGATCAGGCACTTGAAGCGGGAGCGGACATCATCATGCTGGACAACTTTTCACTGGATGACATGACCCTTGCCGTTACCCGCACAGCCGGTCGTGCCCAACTGGAAGCCTCGGGCAACGTTGATGACAATACCCTGTTGAAGATTGTGGCAACGGGCGTGGATCGCGTGTCAATCGGTGCCTTGACCAAGCACGTCCAGGCCATCGATCTGTCCATGCGCGTCAGTGACATCATCGCCCGCTGAATACGTCATGTTTGACCTCTCAGGCATGACGATAGGCTGCCAGCAGCCCTGCGGCACCAACAAACAAGCCGCCAAAGACACGATTGATGGCGCGCTGCTGGCGTGGTGTTTGCAGCCAGCGCGCTATCAGGGTCGATAGCGTGGCAAACCCGATCATGACGATGACATCTATTCCGATCATGGCCATTCCCATCGCCATGAACTGCGGGCCATGGGGCGCATCAGCCACGACAAACTGAGGCAGCAGCGCCACAAGAAAGATAGTGGCCTTGGGGTTGGTAGCATTGACCAGCGCGCTTTGCAGACATCGACGCCCTGCCGAGACCCTGATGTTCGCGGCGTCGGATCTGATGGCCACGGCGCGCTCTCGCCATTTGCTCACGCCCAGATACACCAGGTACGCCACCCCTGCCCATTTGATAATGGAAAACGCCAGGGAGGAACCGGCCAAAAGAGACCCCAGCCCGATGCCCACCACCAGGATCTGAAAGGCCAGTCCGATCTGAAGGCCCAGAATCGAGGGCAGCGTCCGGCGAACACCATAGGTCATGCCATTGGACATTGTATTGATTGCACCTGCACCGGGCGTGATGCTGATCAACACACAAGCCAGCAAAAAGGCAGAAAACAGCGTCCAGCTCATATCAGTGCATCCCTGTTATCGGTTCATCATGCCGGCATCATGTCGGCATGCTCATCATCTGCAATCAGTGGTTGACGCCCGCTATGCGCGCTCTCAGTGCGGCATTGAAACGCCGCCGCTCCGACACGGGTAGAAGCCCCGAGGGAATCATACGTTTGGTCGCCTTGCCGGAACGCCCCTTCAGGACGACGCGGACCCCTACCGAACTTTCCCGCTCGATGGCCTCGATGCCCCGATAGGAAAGCTCTTCCAGCCGCGGCGCATAGAGCGGACCGCCGATAAAGTACACCGCATCATCCTCAAGGCGGAGAATCGGTGACAGGCGCCGTCGTCCCATCAGATTGCCACCAATCATCATGCCCCACAGAAAGATAAGTGCTGCCAGCGGTGATACCGGCCACCACTGATGCTGTTGATAGCAATACACCAGTAATGTAATACCGCCAGCCACTGAAAAGGCAAAGGCAATCCCCAGAAGGCGAGTGTTACTGCGTCGTTCGGTAAACAGCAGGGGCTCGGCCGTGGACGCACCGGCCTGAATATCAGTCATCATTAAAGCAAACCATTAGTGTGAGGGCAGCGCCAGCCGAAGCCGGATACGCTTAAGGTATTCACCACTGCGTTCGACCGTTTCTTCGCCCAGGGATTCCCAGCCATGGTGCAAAAGCCTGGGTGCCAGCGTCAGACTGGCCTCCATGCACAGTGCATCGAGTCCGGAACGTTCGGCTTCGTCAACCACCTGCCGGACAAGCCGGGAAGCGATTCCCTTGCCCTGCAGGGCAGGCCAGACATAGAGTGCCTCGACCCGCCCCTCATGACGATTCAATTCACAGAACCCGACACAGCGCCGGTCGATTTCTGCCACCACCGTGTAATAACGTACCTGACGCACCTGCCAGACCGATGCCTCCCTGGGCATCGCCGATGCCCAGGCCTCACGCTGCGCCAGACTGTAATGCCCGGATGGCCCCTCCATCACGGCATGATAAAAGACTTCTGCCTGATCGGCGGCATCTGTCATCACCGCCTCCCTCAGGCGCAATCGCTCAATCATTGCCATCAAGGCTTACCTCGTCAAAGCCTGACACGACCGGATGGGTTCCGGTCACCATGCCCTCACTGCGACACACCTGGCAGGTACGCAACCCGGCGTTTTGCGCCGCATCAAGCTCTTCCACCACATCTGATAAAAACAGCACGTCGCTTCCGTGCAACCCCAGCTCATCCAGAATGACGCGGTAACTCTCTGCATCACGCTTGCCGCCTACGGCAGTATCAAAATAACCACTGAACAGCGGGGTGAGATCCCCCTCATCGCTGTGCCCGAACATCAATTTCTGAGCATATACCGAGCCAGAGGAATAGATATACAGCGCGGCCCCTTGCTGCTTCCAGCGCTCAAGCTGCCTGACCACATCCCGATACAGGTGGCCAGTGAACTCTCCCTGCCGGTAACCGGTTTCCCAGATCATGCCCTGCAGGCTCTTGAGCGGCGTAGCCTTGCGATCCTCATCCATCCAGGAGCGCAGAATACCGGCCACGTCGCCGGTCGTGGCCTCAGGCGCTCCTGCGTCGGCACGTACCTCATCCATGCAGTCCGCGACTGCCGGCTCATCGGCATGAGCCTCAAGCCATTCGGGCAGCGCCTTGTACGCATGGGGGAACAGGATGTCGTGGACGAAGGCAATCGAACTGGTTGTCCCCTCGATATCGGTAATTACCGCCCTGATCATGAATGCTCCAGCTGTTCAAAGCGCGGGAAGTTACCGGCGATGGGACTGCCGGTCATTTGAGCGACCCACCCTTCCGTTCGAGTAAAGAGACGAATACAGCTGAAGGCCGGTGCCGGTCCCATGTCAAACCAGTGCCGGGTGCCTGTTGGTACCGACATCAGGTCGCCCTGGCTGCAGCCCACGGCGTAAACATGATCATCCAGGTGCAGGTAAAAGATACCCTCACCCCGAACGAAAAAGCGGACCTCGTCTTCGCTGTGCTGATGCTCTTCCAGAAATCTGGTACGCAGCGCGGCCCGGTCCGGGTGATCCGGTGTCATATGGATCACATCCGCCGTAGCGAAGCCTTCATTCTCCTTCAAACGCGTGACCTCATCGGCATACGCCAGGAGAATGGCGTCCTGATCCGCCTGAGCCGGCAGATCGCGAAGCGCCCAGCGCTCGAATCGCACACCGTGAGGGGCCAGCTCTTCGGCAATGACATCACCCTCACGGGTCGATAGAACCGGCTGTTCCGGGTGTGCTTCGTGATAGACCTTCAAAAAACTCATCGGCATTGCCTCAGGGTAAGTTCACAATCAAACAGCGCACTCAATGCTTCCACCTGATTCAGACAGGCCTGCAGATCTCCGGCCCAGGTATAAAGACCATGACCACGGATCAGATAGGCATGACAGGCACCGTCCGACACAGCCTGCTCCACCTCTGCGGCCAGTGCCGGAATATCCTGACTATTATCCACTACGGGAACATGGAACTGCGTCAGATGCGTCGACACGCCGTCAAAGACCTTCAGTAATTCATACCCGGACAGAATGATATTGTCACCGCTTTCCAGCATCGACAGGGCCGTGGCAGCGCGACAATGAGTATGCAAGACCGCCCCGGCGCCCTCTCTGAGCCTGTAGATCTGACCATGAAGAAGCGCCTCATCGGAGGGTTTGAGATCGCTGCCTACGGGGGTGGCTTCAAGGTCTGTCACCATGATATCCCCGACCGACAGATGCCCCTTGTGCCGGCCTGAGACCGTCACAGCCATGTGCGACCGGTCCAGCCGCACCGAAAAGTTGCCGCCGGATGCCGGCACCTGCTGCGCCTGGTGCAGCGTCCGCCCGGCCTTCACCAGAGCCTGTTGCGCCGTAGCCAGCGTGGGAAGATCAATCATGGTTGGTGACCATCCATTTTAGAGTCAGTGCATCATGCAGTAGATGGGCCCAGACTAACCAACCCGTCACCGGGATGCCAGCATCCTTAATTCAGGCGCCAGCTTCAGGTAATCTGACTCTATTTCCTCCCTGCATGGTGCTCGATGGCCCTTTCATCCGATACTGATTTTACCCTGACGCCCATTGCCACACTTGCCGGATGCTATCCGGACAAGTTCGGCGTTCCGCGCCAGCCCGGGCTTGCAGCGCATGCCACCGCCACACTGAACCTGCTTCCACCATTCAACCAGCCGGATTGTGTCCGCGGGCTTGAGGCCTTCAGCCATCTCTGGCTGCATTTCATCTTCAACCAGAGCCCCGAAAAATGGTCTCCCCTGGTACGCCCTCCCCGACTGGGCGGCAATGCCCGGGTCGGCGTGTTCGCTTCCCGGGCCACTCATCGCCCCAACCGGCTGGGGCTTTCGCTGGTTGAGTTGATTGATGTGCAAATCGACCAGGGAGTGCGCCTCATCATTCGCGGTCACGATCTCGTGGACGGCACGCCGATTGTCGATATCAAGCCCTATCTGCCCTGGGCAGACAGCACGACCGATGCCCGGGCAGGCTTTGCGCCCGCTCCACCGCTTGAACGACGCGTCATCTTCAGCGCTCGGGCTCGCAGGGCACTGGCCGACATGAATGACAGCGCCCAGCTTGAAGCACTGGTTACCGAAGTACTGGCACAGGACCCGCGCCCGGCTTATCAACATGGCAAAACCGGCCGCATTCATGGCGTACGGCTAAACCGGCAGGATATTCACTTTCACGCCATGCATACGCCTGAAGGCGAAACGGTTATTGAAGTGGTGGATATCATCGACCTGCCATGAGGCACTACACCATCTGCCATCAAAAACGCCGCGACAAGTCGCGGCGTTTTTGATCTTCCGACATGTGATCAGTCAAAGCTGATGCCGATTCGGCGCCCGACTTCCTCATACGCCTCGATTACCCCGCCAAGCCCCTGGCGGAACCGATCCTTGTCCAGCTTCTCACGGCTGGTGCTGTCCCACAGCCGGCAGCCATCCGGCGAAAACTCATCACCCAGGGTGACCTCGCCGTTGAAAACACCGAACTCCAGCTTGTAATCCACCAGCAGGATACCGCCATCCAGAAAGAGCTTTTTCAACACATCGTTCACCCTGAAGGTCAACTCACGCGCCAATTGAAGCTGCTCCGGGGTTGCCCAGCCAAAGGTTTCCGCCAGTGACTCATTGATCATGGGGTCATGCTGCGCATCGTTTTTCAAAAACAGCTCGAAGGTAGGTGGCTCAAGCGCCAGACCTTCCTCTACACCCAGCCGGCGACACAGGCTGCCAGCACTGTAGTTACGCACGACACACTCGACCGGCAGCATGTCGAGTCGCTTGACCACAGACTCTGTATCAGATAGCAGCGACTCGAAATGGGTGGGAATACCCGATTCCTTCAGCCTGTCCATGATGAAGGCATTGAACCGGTTGTTGACCATGCCCTTGCGTTCGAGCTGTTCGACCTTCTGGCCATCAAAGGCACTGGTGTCATCGCGAAACTCGAGAATCAATCGATCCGGGTCATCGGTGGTGTAAACGGACTTGGCCTTGCCCGCATACAGCGCTTCGCGCTTTTCCATTTAATCTCTCCAGGGCTACAGGTTGTTCAGGGAGTAAAAGTTAACTACAGGGAGCGTGCCGACGACTCAACGACTGCCAGCCGGCGCCATGCATCTGGTCTGCAACGACAAGGCGATGCGTGTCGTCACCCAACAGCGGCACAAGCGCCTCGAAGGCCAGCTCGGCAAGGTTGTTCTTGTCGGACAGGTGAGCCGCCACCACGCACTGCAAATGCTCGGTGCCTATGCCCTTGATCAGTTCCGCCGCCTGCTCGTTGGACAGATGCCCCCAGTGACCGCCTACACGGCGCTTGAGACTGGGGGGATACGGTCCACGCTGCAGCATGTCACGGTCATGATTGCACTCAAGTACCAGCGCATCGCAATGGCGGTAACGCTCAAGTACATGTGAGGTCACGTGTCCAAGATCCGTCAACAGGCCCAGATGACAGCCGCCGGCGCCCAGAATGAACTGAACCGGCTGTCGCGCATCATGAGGCACCGTGACGACATCGATATCCATGTCCTTGATGGAAAAATGCTGCTCCGGCGCAATCATGCTGACCCGGGCAAGCTTTTTCAGGCCGCTTTTAAGCCAGGTACCCGGCGTTGCATACACGGGCAGATCATATCGCCGCGCCAGTGCTGCTGCACCTCGCACGTGATCGATATGCTCATGCGTAATCAACAGCGCATCCAGCTCGTTCGGCGACACATCGAGACGCGCCAGGCGCGCCTCGATGTCCTTCAGGGAAAAACCGCAGTCCACCAGCACCCGACACTCGGCACTGGTGACCAGGGTGGCATTGCCCTTGCTGCCACTGCCCAGCGAAGCAAAGGACAGAGGCATCAGCGCAGCGTGGATGCCACGCGATCAAGAAGCTCTCGGGCCTCGCCCTGCTCGATCGGCTGCCCATCGGTTCGCGTCGCGGTAACCACTACCTGCTGATCACGCGGCGCCAGTTCAAGGCGATATTCACGTGGGTCCGGGCCGCTACCGAAGATCCACCAGCCACTACCGGAGGCAGTCGATGGCGTGTACGTCACGGTGAAGGTGCGTGCACTTCGATCCTGGTCGACAAGGCGTGCACCATTGTCACTGCTGAAGCTGTGTTCCAGCTGGTACGCCATTTCGGCCCAGGTCGATGAAAACCCCTGAGCAATGTTCAACTGCCATTGTCCCTGGCGATTTTCAAGCACCACCGTGTTGTCGTCAGACAGGTTCTGGCCTGCCAGTGATACACCCTCGCCCTGCTGGCTCACCGTCTGGCTCAGGTAGCCGGCCAGATCCTTGAGGCAGGCAGCATTGACGCTGTCGCCCTGGGTACATTCAACGCGCGTGGAATTACTGCGAATCCCCTGAACCAGTGTCAGCTCACCCTGGCGGGTCTGGATACGACCACGAGCCGGGTCAACTTCCTGGATGCCATAGCCTGCACGTGAGGCAAAATCCTGCAAACGCGGCCAGACAGCCGCGGGCGCTGCATTGACCAGCAACCAGCTATCGCCGTCCTCGTTGCGCAGCTGCGCAAAATCGCGCTGATCGCCTTTCGACATCATGGGCTGGGGGCGCGGCACCTTGAAGCCATCCTTGCCCTGCACGAAATCACCGTTGACCCGAGGAACCGGCATCGCATCCTGACTGGCGCCCTGGCGCGCCCCTTCCGGCAGCGACAGGGGCGCAACCATCTTGGCATCCACGTATTCCGAGTTGCGGTCGTAGTAATAGCCATTACTGCCGCACCCGGCCAGCAGCACGAGCAGTGACGCGCTCGCGACCCATGTGGTTCGGGATATCATTCTTCCAACACTCCTGCGAGCTGAAGGGCTTCTCCGACCGTGGCGTGATATTTTTCAGACAGCCAGGTCAGTGGCAAGCGTATTCCCTTGTCGGCCAGCCCCATTTCACACAGGGCCCACTTGACAGGAATCGGATTGGCCTCGATACCCAGCACGGAGTGCAGTGGCATAAGGCGCGTATTGATCTGGTGGGCACGGTCATGATCACCCTTGAACACTGCCTCGCACATGTCGTGCATGCCCTTCGGCGCAACGTTCGAGGAGACGGAAATCACACCATGGCCACCGGCCAGCATGAACTCACACGCTGTCGGATCGTCACCGGAATAAAACGCAAAGTCCTCGTTCCGGAGACGCTTGACCAGCTCGGCCGCGCGCTCCAGATTGCCGGTGGCGTCCTTCAGCCCCACGATATTGGGGATACAGGCAAGCCGGGAAACAGTATCGTTATAAAGGTCCACGCCGGTGCGGCTTGGCACATTGTATAAAATGATGGGCATATCGGTGGCTTCCGCCACGGCCTTGAAATGCTGATACAGGCCTTCCTGGGTCGGACGGTTGTAATACGGCGTCACTGACAGGCAGCCATCGGCGCCGACATCCTTGGCATACCGCACAAGCTCTACCGCCTCAGCCGTGGCATTGGCCCCTGTACCGGCAATGACAGGAATCCGGCCATCCACGATATTGACCACTTCGCGAATCACGTCAAAGTGCTCGGAAAAGGACATGGTGGTTGGCTCACCCGTTGTACCTGCCGCGACGATTCCATCGGTCTCGTGCTCAAGATGGAAATTGACCAGTCGGCGCAGCGCGTCCCAATCGATATCGCCATTGATCTTCATCGGCGTCGCCAAGGCGACCAGGCTACCCTTGAACATCTCGAACCCTCTCTTCGAAAACCGGATTAACACAGTATATTGTGTCCATGACCGAGCGGCTGCCCTCACGCAGAGAGGGCCCGGCCGGGAATAGATGGTACTCAGGCAAGCTTCCAGTGTACAGGTCAGGCAGACGAATCCCGGTGGAAAGCGCTAGACTTCATCATTCCACTTACTGTCTTCCCGGGAGTTATCATGTCCATCGAGATTGGCACCCCGTTGCCACACTTCTCCGTTTCCGCCACATCGGGGCTTACCATCACCCCGGAAAGCCTCACCGGCCACTATACCGTGCTGTACTTTTACCCGAAGGACAGTACGCCGGGCTGCACTACCGAAGGCCAGCAGTTCCGTGATCTGCACGATGAGTTCAAACAGGCCGATACCGTCGTTTTCGGTGTGTCCCGCGATGGCCTCAAGTCACATGACAACTTCCGAACCAAACAGGACTTTCCGTTCGATCTCATCAGCGACAGGGACGAAACCCTGTGCCGACTGCTGGATGTCATCAAACTCAAGAAGATGTACGGCAAGGAACACGAAGGTATAGAGCGCAGCACCTTCGTGCTGGATGACAAGGGGGTGTTGATTCAGGAGTGGCGCAAGGTCAAGCCGGATGGCCATGCTGCCGAGGTACTCGCCTTCATCCGCGAGCACCAGGGCAGCTGAGTGTCAGGCATCGCGCCCGGAGGCCTTCTTTTCCCTGCGGGCGCGATGGGTTGCCACGCTGCGCGGCCAGGCATGCAATAACGCCTTCATCAGCGTCGCAAGAGGAATGGCAAAGAACACGCCCCAGAACCCCCAGATTCCCCCGAAGAACAACACCGCGAGAATGATTGCCACCGGGTGCAGATTGACTGCTTCGGAAAACAGGATCGGTACCAGCACATTGCCGTCCAGCGCCTGAATGATGGCATAAGCCACCATCACATACATGAACTGATCTCCCAGCCCGAAATGAAAGCCTGCAACCGCGGCGATCGGCAGCGTGGCCGCCGCCGCACCGATATAGGGCACCAGCACCGAAAAGCCCACCATCAGCGCCAGCAGCGCCGAATACGGCAGCCCGAAACAGAAGAAGGTAACGTAGGAGACCGAGCCGACAATGATGATCTCCACCACCTTGCCCCGCACGAAATTGGCGATCTGACCGTCCATCTCTTTCCAGACCTGGGTCATCAGTGCGCGCTGGCGCGGCAGCAGGGACAGAAAAAAGCCGATCAGCTTTTCCTGATCCTTGAGCATGAAAAACACCAGAATCGGCACCAGCACCAGGTAGATAATGATGCTCAGCACATTGCCCAACGAGTTGAACGACATCCTGAGCGCTCGCTGCCCCAGTTGCGTGGCCTCGTGAGCCCCACTGTTGACCCAGCTCTGAATCTGGGCCGGTGTAATGACTGTCGGATACTGTTCCCGCAGTTGATCCAGTAGCTGCTGACTACGAACAAACATCCGCGGCACCTCGCTGACCAGCCCGGTCAACTGATCCCATACCAGCGGCAGGATCACCAGCGCCGCTGTCAGAAGCAGCACCACAAATACCAGAAAGATCAAAAGCACGGCCGGCAGTCGCGGCACTCCCCAGCGCTCCAGCCTGCTGACGCCGCCCTGCAGCAAAAAGGCAAATACCAGTGCGGTCAGAAACGGCGCCAGCATCTGGCCGAAGAAGACCACGATGGCCAGACCGACCAGCAACACCAGCCCCAGGATAATCGCCTCCTCATCCGAGAAGTAGCGATCGACCCAATGTTGTACCAAGGCCTTGACTGCCATGAATCAGCACACCCCCTTGATGAAGCGGTACCGGTACACGCCATCAACCGGCTCCTCGCGCGTCAGGGTATGCCCACCCTGGGCGGCATAACTTTCAAAATCACGCCACGACCCCGGGTCAGTGGCTTCAACGTGTAATACTTCGCCCGGCTGCATGGCAGTCAGGCACTGCCTGACCTTAAGCAGCGGCAGAGGGCAGTCCAGTCCTCTGGCATCCAGCGTCTGTTCACTCGTGGCCACGACAAAAGCTCCGTTACCGGTTGAAATCGCCCCGATTTAAGGGCACTTTGCCAGACAAATCAATTTATTCGGTATCGACTGACGCGGGATAACTCGAAATGAAAAGGCACGGCGTCGCATGGTGTTTAAGCGCAATTCTTCTATGCAGCGCCGCTGCCCGGCCCGCAACCGCCGTTGCAGACGATTATGGCCTGCCGGCACTGGGTGATGCCAGCAGCGCCATCTCGCCCATGGAAGAATTTCGTCTCGGGCGGGCCTGGCTACGCCAGTTCCGTGCCCAGACAATTTCCTGGCGCGACCCTATCACACGACACTACGTAGAAGACCTGATTCACCGCATGATGCCCTGGAGCGGCCTGGGTAATGAACGGATTGTCGTCACCTTGGTTTCCAGCCGCATGCTGAATGCCTTTGCCGTGCCAGGCGGTGTCATCGGCATCAATACCGGCCTGTTTGCCTTCGCACCGGATCGAGACACCTTCGCCTCGGTACTGGCACATGAAATGGGCCACCTTTCACAGCATCACTTTGCGCGGCAGCTGGAACAGCAACATGCCAGCCGTGTTCCCATGCTCACGGCGCTTCTGACCGGCATGGTACTTGCCGCCGGCGGAGGTGGCGGAGGCGATCTGGGG
Source organism: Larsenimonas rhizosphaerae (assembly GCF_026240105.1). Classification (NCBI taxonomy): domain Bacteria; kingdom Pseudomonadati; phylum Pseudomonadota; class Gammaproteobacteria; order Oceanospirillales; family Halomonadaceae; genus Larsenimonas; species Larsenimonas rhizosphaerae. The sequence goes on along the minus strand of NZ_JAPIVE010000001.1, from coordinate 207,024 downwards.
GTCGCTGCCGTGATGGGGACCCAGGCGGCATACATTCAAAACCTTTTGACCTACTCTCGCCAGTACGAACGTGAAGCCGATGACGTCGGTCTTCGAACGCTGGCCAATGCCGGCATGGATCCGCATGCCATGCCCCGCATGTTCCGTATTCTTCAGCGGCTGGCCAGCCTGCAGGGGTCTACACCGCCCGAATTCCTGCTGACCCACCCCCTGACCGAAACACGCATCAGCACCACAGAGGCCCGTGCCGATCAGCTGGGGCACGGCCATGGCCCCCCGGCAGGCCCGTTATACGACATGGTACGCGCCCGTGTACTGCTGGCCATGCACATGGATGACCCGGCTCAGGCCAGACACCGCTTGGAAGAAGACGACCCGTCGCCCGAGGCACTGGCGTATCTTGACGCCATGACCGATGCCGTCGAGCACCGTACCGACAAGGCGCTGACCGGACTCGACCGTTTGATAACACGCTATCCCGACCTGTCCATGCTGCAAAACAGCGCCGCCGATGTAGCCCTGGATGCCAATCGCTTCAACGAGGCCCTGGCACGCAGCCGCCGCTTGCTGGCCATTGTCCCCGACAACACTCCGGCTCGCCTGATCGAAGGTGAAGCCCTCCTCAATCTGGCGCCGTCAAAGGCCTATCCGGTGCTTGAAAAGCTCTCCGAACAACGCCCGGAAGACCCGGATGTCTGGAATCTGCTGGCAGAGGCCGCCGGGCGAAGCGGCCATTCAGCCGAAGGCCATCTGGCGCTGGCCGAGCAATTGCAGCTGACCGGTCGTATCGACAAGGGTATGAAACAGCTGGATATTGCCGAAGGGGAAGCCACCCGGGCCGGAAACTATACGCTGGCAAGCCGTATCAGGGCACGGCGGGACGCGTTCATGCGCTACCGCAGCGCGCTGGACGACTTTTGACACGATGGAAATACGCCCCGGCCGTTTCGGCCCGGGGCGTTGCAGACAGACTTACAGGCTGTTTCTGAACGTCAGCATGCGCTCCAGCCCGACCAGGGCGCGACGACGAATCGCGTCATCCACCTCGATCGCCCCCAGCCCCTCTTCAAGGCACAACTCGAGCTTATCGAGACTGTTCATTGCCATCCAGGGGCAATGGGCACAGCTGCGACAGGTCGCGCCATTCCCGCCGGTCGGCGCCTCGATCAACAGCTTGTCAGGCACGGCCTGCTGCATCTTGTAGAAAATGCCTCGATCCGTGGCAACGATCAGGGTGTCCTGTGTCATCTTGCGAGCGGCATTGATCAACTGCGACGTGGAACCTGCCACATCAGCCAGATCCACGACCGCCTGTGGTGATTCGGGATGCACCAGCACAGCGGCCTGAGGGTACACACGCAACATGTCCTCGATACCCCTGGCCTTGAATTCTTCATGAACAATGCAGGCACCCTCCCACATCAGCATGTCGGCACCGGTACGTGACTGCACAAACCGGCCCAGGTGCTTGTCAGGAGCCCAGATAATCCTTTCACCGCGCGCATGCAGGTGTGCCACCACATCCTCGGCAATCGCCGATGTCACCACCCAGTCTGCCCGTGCCTTTACCTCAGCCGACGTATTGGCGTATACCACCACGGTTCGGTCAGGATGTGCATCACAAAAGGCGCTGAACTCGGGCGCCGGACACCCGATATCCAGTGAACAGGTGGCCTCCAGGGTCGGCATCAGTACACGCTTGTCAGGCGACAGCATCTTGGCTGTCTCGCCCATGAAGCGCACGCCGGCAACGACCAGCGTAGAAGACGGTGATGCCGCACCAAAACGGGCCATTTCAAGAGAATCGGCAACGCAGCCGCCCGTTTCCTCGGCCAGAGCCTGCAGACTGTCTTCCGTATAATAGTGCGCCACCAGGGTGGCATTGTGTGCCTTGAGCAGGGTCTTGATGCGTTCGCGCTGAAGGGACTCATCGGCTGAAACAGCCGCAGGCTGGTAGGAGCGAGCCAGGTGCGCCTGCACCTGCTCGCGTTCGGTAAGGTGTGTCATGTGTCTATCACTCCGACAGGCAGGGGCTCCCCCTGCTGATGAACTGGCCCTCGACACGTCAAGGGCCGCCAGCGTCATCATAGCGCCAAAGGTCGCGCAGCTCACCCCTCCCGGGAAGCCTCGTCGCGTGCAGCCTGTCCGAGCGTCGTAAAGCCTTCCTCCAGGGCATAAACCCAGGCCAGCAGCTCGGCAATGGCCTGATAAAGGGCAGCCGGAATCCGCTCATCGAGATCAACCTTCATCAGTAGATCCACAAGCTCGGCTGAGTGATGAACATAAAGGCCGTTTTCCTCGGCTCGCTCAAGAATGGCCTGTGCCGTAGATCCATATCCCTTGGCGACCACACGCGGCGCGGCGTCACCAGCCCCATAGGAAATGGCCGCGGCGCGCGCCTGTGGTGCGGGTTGCTCCTCACTCATGCCCCTCCTCCCGCGTCAGTCGTTCGATATCGATACGTTGTGTCGACAGCCCAATCTCCGACATTGCCTGCTGAAGGGCAACACGCGCCTCACGAAAGCGACCTGCGGTCTGCGCCTGATCGGTGCGACAGGCAATCGACAGTGCTCCATCATTCATCAGCAGGTCAAACTGCACTGCTCCCAGACGCGGCAATTCAAGGCTCAGGGTTGAGCGCCAGCGACTGGCTTCATCATCGTCCGCCTGATGGGCCTCACGTTCATCCATGTATAGGGCATCTTCATCCGGCAAGGGACGCAGCTCGGTGATTTCCATTAACAGCGGCACCTGCGGTGTCAGCTGGGCATCAATACGAAGGGTATGAGTGGTCAGGGTTTCCAGCTGGTGGCTGACCAGCCGCTGAACGCTTTCATGAATGATCTGCCGCGGCTCGGTACCGACAGGTGATGATCCCACGTCACCTCGCGCCATCGTCTCCGCACCTGACCGGGCCGATGCAGCAGCAGGGCCTGGCGCCATGTCAGCCGCACCAGCCCCGAAAGGCATTGTGGCTGATCCGACCGTCGGCGGGGGGGTTGCCCCCGGCATGCCGGGCGAGGGATGCACCTGCCCTGCAACTGCAGCACCTGTCGTGGTCATCGGGGCGCCGGGCTGCGCCGCAGGTGCTCCCGGCAGCGGAGCGCCCTCACCTCCGGCACGCAGCAGCAGCGGCAAGCGTCCCTGAGGCTCCTGACGGAGCAGTTGCTCCGGAAAGTCACCCTTGAACCAGCGAGACAAGTGGGATTCGTAAAATATGCCGCTTTGTCCGACGGTTTGTCGCAGCCCTTCCGCCATGGCGCTCGGGCTGGCAGGCACACCCGGCTGAGTAATCAGTGCAGGCGTCCGGGCTGGTACGCTGGTTTTAACGTCACCAAACTGTGACAGCAGGGTGGAAAGCGTCTGGCCTTCCCGGGTAAAGCGAAACTGGAGGGATGAGGGTGCGGCCCTGGCCGCGTCACTGGTCGCCGGTTGCAGCCGCTCATAAAGCCCTGCCTCGGCCCCGGCACGCTGGGCGGCACCCTGTCGCGGCGAAGCAACCTGCATTTCCGGCTGCTGAGGGCGATTCAAATGCTCCTGGCCAGGCTTGAGCGACTGATCACCCCGTATGGCATTAACAGACAACACCTTGTTCTCGGCCCCTTCGGAAGCCACACGCTCCATCTGTGCCCGGCGCCCCAGCACCTGATGCATCAGGGTATCAATCAGCGGGGTTATGGTACTCACGGCAAGACCCTCCACACTTGGGGGCAGGCATGCCCTTTCCACGTCACCAACACGGAAACAACACCCACCGTTAATATCGACGCAGAAAGCGCCTTATCGTGACAGTATCGACCACTGTGGTTCACGACTGAAGTCCTTGACCAGGCGAAATACCATTTTTCAGGCATAAAAAAGCCCCGATCTCGAAGAGACCGGGGCCTTGAATTCTGGTGGGTCGTGTAGGATTCGAACCTACGACCAATTGGTTAAAAGCCAACTGCTCTACCAACTGAGCTAACGACCCTGGAAAAACCGTTCGATTTTTCGTGCACAAGTTCGGATGGTGGGTCGTGTAGGATTCGAACCTACGACCAATTGGTTAAAAGCCAACTGCTCTACCAACTGAGCTAACGACCCGTAACATGCCGAACGGGTTGAGCTTTTCTCTTACTGGAAGAGATGGTGGGTCGTGTAGGATTCGAACCTACGACCAATTGGTTAAAAGCCAACTGCTCTACCAACTGAGCTAACGACCCGCTCAACGCGGCGCAAATATTACTGTGAAACGCACCGGCATGCAAGCACTTATATCAATTACCGTTGTCGACGCGGCGGACGCGGTGCCCAGTCGTCCTTCGAGGACCGGCGTGCGTCATCTCTGGATGACCGCTGAGCGGCACCCTGACGTCCTTCGCCGGCCCGGCCCCTGCTGTCACGGCTGCCATCGCGGCTTTTGCTGTCACGGCCACCGTCGCGCGAGCTCGTGGACTTGACGCCACGCACGGGACGACGCTTGTCCTTGTCCCGATTCCAGCGGTTTTTCTCATCCGGCGTCAACTGCGGCACACGCCGCTGCTCCAGACCTGCCAGCGTCGATAGTCCATCGACCTCTTCCTGAGTCAACTCGGTCCATTCCCCCGCCCGGGCCCGCTTGTCGATAAAGATATTGCCATACCGAACACGTTTCAGACGGCTGACGGTCAGGCCCTGGGATTCCCACAGGCGACGAACTTCACGGTTGCGCCCTTCAAGAATCACGACGTGAAACCAGGTATTTATGCCTTCGCCACCAAACTCCTGAATATCGGAAAACCTTGCGGGGCCATCATCCAGCATTACCCCTTCGGCCATGGCGTTGACCTGTGCCTGGGTTACTTCACCCATGACCCGCACGGCGTATTCACGCTCGATCTGCATCGAGGGATGCATCAGCTTGTTGGCCAGCTCCCCATCCGTGGTAAACAGCAACAGACCACTGGTGTTGATATCGAGACGGCCAATCGCGATCCAGCGCTCTCCCTTGAGGCGCGGCAGCCGTTCAAACACGGTGCGTCGTCCTTCAGGGTCACGTCGCGTACACAGTTCGCCTTCCGGCTTGTTATACATGATCACCCGACGCGGGGCGTCTTCGGCAGCACGGATGCTGACCGGGCGGTTATCGACATTCACGCTGTCGGTGGTGGCAATACGGTCGCCAAGGGTCGCTACCCTGCCATTGACCGTAACGCGACCATCGGCAATCGCGGTTTCCATTTCGCGGCGTGAACCCAGCCCGGCCCGGGCCAGTACCTTCTGCAGCTTTTCAGTCGTCGTTGTCATCAGTGTCATTACTCTCATCGTCGTGCCGGTTATCTGCTGCCTGGTCAGACAGTGAATGCCGGCGTTCGATCAATCGCTGGCCCAGGGTGGCAAAATCCAGCGTTGATTCCGTGGACGCCTTCTCGGCGTGTTGTGCTGTCTCGCTCGCATTGTCAGGCGGAACAGCAGGTGCATCTTCCTCATCGAGGGGGAGTATATCGCCCTCGGGGGAAGCATTGTAATCCTGATTGCCCTCCGTGTCGGGAGGCATGCTCAGGGTGTGCATGGGGGGCAGTTCATCAAGCGTTGTCAGCCCGAAGTCATCCATGAAGCTGCGAGTGGTAGCATACACGGCCGGTCGCCCCGGCACGTCACGATGACCGATGACCCGCACCCAGTTACGCTCGGTCAGGGTCCGCATGATCGAGGCACTGACCGATACGCCTCGTACCTCCTCGATGTCTGCCCGCGTGACCGGCTGGCGATAGGCGATCAGTGCCAGGGTTTCCATCAGCGCCCGGGAATAGCGCTGCGGGCGCTCTTCCCAGAGCCTGGAGACCCAGGGCGACAGGGCCTGACTGACGTGAAGACGGTACCCTGAGGCCGTGTGACTCAGTGTCAGGGCGCTGGACTCAAGACGCTGACCCAGCACATCCAGCGCGGCCTTGAGCTCGAGCCTGGTCGGCCGCTCGCGCTCGTCGAACAGGCTTTCCAGCCGGTCAAGCATCAACGGCTCCCCGGCGGCCAGCAGCACCCCTTCGATAATACGATCCAGGGAAATGTCATTGTGAGTCACGGCACCTTTTACTCCGGGTCATTCACTGGCATACGTCATTATTCATCGTCAAAGGCAGACTCTCCGCCCTCCTCGCCCGTTATCCCGTCAACGTGATCCGCCTCGGCAAGTCGGGCACGAACGTGAATCGGCGACAACGGGGCATTCTGAACGATCTCGATCATGCGCTCCTTCGCCAGTTCCAGCAGGGCCATGAAGGTCACGATGACCCCGGCGCGGCCTTCCTCCAGCGTAAAGAGCGCTTCAAAGGGCGTAAAATGTCCTGCATCGAGGCGCGCCATGATGGCGAGCATACGCTCACGTGTCGAGAGGGTTTCACGTGTAATCTGGTGGGACTGATTCAGCTCGGCCTGGGCCAGCAGCCCCTTGAGCGCGCCCAGCAGGTCCGCCATGTCCACCTCCGGGTAGATCACCCGGGGAGAAAGCTCCGGCAATGCGACCTGAGGGCTGAACCAGTCACGCCCCTGGCGCGGCAGGGTATCCAGCTCATCGGCCGCCTGCTTGAGTTGTTCATATTCCTGCAGTCGACGCACCAGTGCAGCTGTCGGGTCGTCCTCGTCCTCCTCCGCGTCCCCCTTCGGTGGGCGCGGCAACAGCGTGCGCGATTTGATTTCCGCCAGCATGGCGGCCATCAACAGGTACTCTGCCGCCAGATCGATCCCGGAAGTTTCCATCAGCTCGACATATTCAATGTACTGGTGGGTCACCGCCGCCACATTGACCGCCAGAATATCCAGGTTCTGACGACGAATCAGATACAAAAGCAGATCCAGCGGCCCTTCAAAGGTATCCAGAAAGACCCTGAGCGCTTCCGGTGGAATATACAGATCCTCGGGCAGTTCCGTGACAGGCTCATCATTGACTCGTGCCAGAAACGAGGACGGCGGCGCCGACAGCATCGGTACCGACGGCAGGGCATCGGAATCGCTCATCGCGAAAAGGGCTCAGGGTAATCAAGGGAAAGGGACAGATTCATCGTGTAATTGTACCAGCATTTCAGGCATCTGACGCCTGTCAGGAAGCGCTGTCGGCGCGCCGATAGCGTCCTTCGTAATCAAACAGCTTTTCTCGAATCTTCCAGTATCGCCCTACCTTGCGACCGATCACGAAATCAGGCGCTCGAAGCCGTGCGTGCTCGGCACAAACGGTCTCGATACTGTCCGGTACCCAGCCGGTTCCCGGGGCCCGCAGGTGGTGGCGTAGAAAAATCCGCTCGAACACGGTGCGCTGAGCGGGGGTCTCCAGGGCAAACCACTCATCGAGCTGCGCGCCATCCTCGTCGTGATAGACCACCTGAAGCCGGGGCAGGCCACGGCCATTGCGCGCCGCCACCAGCTCCATGCCGCTGACGCGCAAAACCTTCGCATCACGCAGCTTCAAGGCCTCCTTGAGCTGGTTGTCAGCGTCCACCAGCAACCGCTCACACCCGCCACAGCGCCGGGCAGCAATATCATTTTCCGTTCCGCACTCATCGCAGACCTTGAAGCGAAATCTGAACAGGCACTGGGTCAGGCCCTGCTCTCCTTCCACCAGTCCCTGGCAGCGTCGTCCGAAATGCTCGATCAAAACCTCACCGTCCATGCGCCCCCAGAAAGTATTGGCAAAGTCACACAGTGGACATGGTACCTGCACCGGCTCGGTATCCGACGCCGGGCGTGGCGTGGTCATGTCCGGGTCATAAAGTCCCCAGGGGTTGCCGGCATAATCCAGAATCAGACAATCGGTCTTGCCCGGACTCAGGCGCAGGCCGCGACCGACAATCTGCTGATAGAGCCCGACCGACTGGGTGGGACGCAATATGGCAATGACATCCACATGGGGGGCATCAAAGCCGGTAGTCAGTACCGAAACATTCACCAGGTACTTGAGTCGGCGGGCCTTGAAGTCGGCGATGATCTCGTCACGCACCCGAGTCTCGGTCTGCCCGGTCACCAGCGCACTTTCCGGAGGAAGATAGGTCATGATCTCCTCGGCATGCGCCACGGTCGCGGCAAAGATCATGACCCCCTGCCGATCCGTCGCCTGAGCCAGTACATCCTCGATGATCACGGGAGTAGCCCGACTGCCCTTCACTACCCGATTGAGTTCATCCTCCCGGGGTGCTGCGTCACGGCGGGTTATCAGGTGGGAGAAATCATACCGGGCAATGGCAGCATCAATCAGGCGCGGTTCGGTCAAATATCCCTGCCGCACCATCACCCGCAGCGGTTGTTCGAATACGCAGGCCCTGAAAAAGGACGTCTCCGGCCCGCGCACCATGCCGTGGTAATGCTGGTGATAAATGGCGCCCTGGCCGAGCCGAAACGGCGTTGCCGTCAGCCCCAGCACCTTGAGATTCGGGTTCGCTGCCCTCAAATGATCGATAACCTGCTGATAACGCGATACGCGCGTGGCATCATCACTGACGTCCACCCGATGGCATTCATCAATGACCAGCAGGGTGAAGTCACCGCCCCCGAAGGCATCAAGGCGATTGGCCACCGATTGCACCGACCCGAAAACGACCTGACGTGCGGTTTCCTTGCGCCCCAGACCGGCACTGAAAATGTCCGCCTGCAGGCCGTAGGCCTCATACTTGGCGTGGTTCTGCTCGACCAGTTCCCGGACGTGGGCCAATACCAGTACGCGCCCGCGGGCAAGACGCGCCAGCTCGGCAATGACAAGGCTTTTTCCGCTGCCGGTGGGCAGTACAACCACCGCCGGCTCGCTGCTGCGGCGAAACCAGTCCACCACGCGGCGAACGGCCTCCTGTTGATAGGGGCGAAGTGAAACCTGGGTCATTGCACCACACACGAATAATGAAGGGGCCACCATGATGGTGGTCTCGTTCGAATCAGACAAGGCAGGCGTTCCCTGCCAGGAGTTGCCATGGATGCCAACCCGGTACTGCAGACCTACCTCGATTACCTCGATGAAACAACCGAAGTGGAGGTCGTTGAAGACCACGCCGCCAGATTGACCAATGATGGCGTTGATTTCATGCTGATCGCCGCCGAGGATGAACCCTCGTTTTTCCAGCTCCTGCTGCCCAATGCCTGGCCCACCGGCACGGATGATCAGGCCCTGATGCTGGAAGCAGCCAATGAAGTGATGAATACCCTCAAGGCCGTCAAGATTGTACTGATGGAAGACACCGTTCACCTGAGCGTGGAACAGTTTGTCTCGGGGCCGGATCAGGGTGGCCAGTTGCTCGAAGGCCTGATTGAATTACTGAAAAGCGCCGCCGCCGAGCTGCACGAGCGACTGGGCATGGGCAAGGCCCCTCTGGTTCACTGATACGGCACGCATCTGCGCTCATCGACCACCCATAACAAGGAAGACACCCCATGAGTCACACCCCGTTAGTCATGACTGCCCGCTACCAGGTTCGGCCGGAGGCCATCAAGGAATTCATGGCCCTGGCGGAGCATGATGCCAGTGAGTCCCTGGCCTTTGAGCTTGGCTGTCGTCGGTTCGACATCAGTCTGGACGATGGCAACCCCCACACCGTAGTGCTGACGGCGACCTTTGATGACCGCTCGGCCTTTGATCATCATACCCACATGCCGCATTACCTGCCCTGCCTGGCAGGGGTCAGCGACATGCTGGAGGCACCGGCCGAGATCGACCTGTCCGCAGAGGACGCACCCGCTGCATGACGACATGTGCCCCCGCTCCGTATCAGGAAGCGGGGGCACATGGACATCACTTCACTTTCAGCATATCAGGCCGGGAATGACGCCTGCATGTCGATGACAAACCGATACTTCACATCCCCCTTTTCCATGCGCTCGAATGCCTCATTGATCTGATCGATTTTGATCATTTCAACGTCGCAGGCGATATCGTGCTTCGCGCAGAACTCAAGCACTTCCTGGGTCTCCGCCATGCCGCCAATCAGTGAGCCTGCCACCACTCGACGCTTCATCAGCAGATTGGCGGCGTTGATGGGCGGATCGATTGGCTCAAGCAGCCCGACCAGAATATGCGTGCCATCATGGCCCAGTGCATTCAGATACGGGTTCAGATCGTGCTGTACCGGGATGGTGTCAAGCATGAAGTCAAACCGGCCGGCCACTGCCTCCATCTGCGCCTCGTCGGTGGAGATCACCACGTGATCTGCGCCCTGAGCCAGAGCCTCCTCCCGCTTGCCTTCAGAGCGGGTAAAGAGAGTGACTTCCGCACCCAGAGCCCGAGCCAGCTTGACCCCCATGTGCCCCAGTCCCCCCATGCCAATCACGCCCACCTTGTGACCAGGCCCGACGCCATGATGACGAAGCGGCGAGTAGGTCGTGATGCCGGCGCACAAAATCGGCGCGGCGCCTTGAAGGTCGATACCCTCGGGCATGCGCACCACAAACCGCTCACTGACCACGACGTGACGGGAATACCCTCCCTGGGTCAGCGACTGATCGTGGCGATCCGGGCTGCCATAGGTCATGGTGAATCCTTCCTGACAGTACTGCTCCAGCCCATCGTGACAGGCACTGCAGTGTCTGCAGGAGTCAACCATGCAGCCCACACCAACAACGTCACCGACCTGATAGTGGCTGACATCACTGCCTACCGAGGTGACGCGACCGACAATCTCATGACCCGGCACTACCGGGTACGATGAAAAGCCCCAGTCATCACGAGCAAAATGCAGGTCGCTGTGGCAGACGCCACAATAGAGAATATCGATGGACACATCGTCGGCACGAGGCGCACGGCGCTCAAAGGTCCAGGAAGACAGGGGCTGGTCGGGAGAAAAGGCCGCATAGGCCTGGGTAGTAACGGGCATGCATGCCCTCCTTGTACAAAAAAAGTCTCCGTCAGTGTGCGCCTGACACCCATGCCAGACCAGAGCCGTTACTACCTCAAATATGCCTGTTTCTCCAGAAAACATGAAAAAAGACTCGCATACCCTGTTATCACGTGCACAATAATACGGTCACCTTCGAACAAGGAGCCCGTCATGTCTGATGGAGAACAGCCATCGATAGCGCAGCATACCGTGGACCGTCTGGCGGAACTGATCACTCCGCACGCACCGAATGATGGCTTTAATGACACCATCATCCCCGGCCTCAGGACCCTGCGCACCCACTGCGCCCAGCAGCGCACGCCACAGATGTACGAACCCGGCCTGGTCGTGATTGCACAGGGCGGCAAGCAGGGCTACCTGGGCGATCGAACCATTCATTATGGGGCCGGTCACTACCTGATTCAGGCCATGCCGCTGCCGTTCGACTGTGAAACGGAAGCCACCCCAGAGGCTCCTCTTCTGGGCATAACGCTGCACATCAGCCCGGAAATACTCAGCGACCTGGTGCGCCACATGCCCTCGCCGGAACAGGAACCACCGGCGCCGATGGCCTCTGTAGCCCTGGATGAAGACATGGCCGGCAGCGTGATTCGACTGCTCGAGTGCCTTGATGATCCACTCAAGGCACAGGTGCTGGGTGAATCACGCGTGCGGGAAGTCATTTTTCAGGCACTGCGCGGCCCCCAGGGCGGCAGCCTGCATCACCTGATGTATCATCAGGGCCAGTTTGCCTACCCCCGCATCGCCCGGGCGCTGCATATCCTGCATAGCGAGTATCAGAGCACACTGGCGATCGACACGCTGGCCGAGCAGGTCCACATGAGCGCATCATCGTTTTATCACCACTTCAAGCAGATCACCTGTCTGTCACCACTGCAGTATCAAAAGCGCGTTCGGCTGCTGCGCGCCAGGGCACTGCTGGCCCAGCCGGATCACTCCGTTTCGCTGACCGCCAATGAAGTCGGCTACACCAGCGCCTCCCAGTTCAGCCGGGAATACAAGCGCTATTTTGGTACCAGCCCGCTGCAGGACCGCCCCGGGCAGGTTTGAGGCGCGGCAGTTGCCCACAAAAAAGGGCCGCAGCATAAGCGGCGACCCCTTGACCTGCTCAACAGTCCTGTCGATCAGCCCAGCCAGACACGGGCATTGCGGAACAGGCGCATCCAGCCGCCATCCTGTGTCCATTCTGCCGGACGCCAGGAGTTGGTGACTGCACGTGCAACACGCTCCGGATGCGGCATCATGATGGTGACGCGTCCATCGGTGGTAGTAAGGCCGGTAATCCCGGAAGGCGACCCGTTCGGGTTGGCCGGGTAACGTGAGGTCACCTGCCCGTGGTTATCGATATAACGCATCGATATCTGGCCGCTGGCCTGCAGCGCCCGTAGCCCTGCATCATCCGGGAATTCTACCCGACCTTCGCCATGAGCCACGGCTACCGGCAGACGGGAACCTTCCATTCCGGCCAGAAACAGCGATGGTGATGCCTCAACCTGTACCATCGAGACACGCGCCTCGAACTGCTCGGACTCGTTGCGAACAAAGCGCGGCCAGTGATCAGCCCCCGGAATCAGTGTCTTGAGCTGAGACAGCATCTGACATCCGTTGCAGACCCCGAGCGCCAGGCTGTCTTCACGCGTGAAGAAGGCCTCGAACTCATCGCGGGCCCGGGTGTTGAACAGTATCGATCGGGCCCAGCCGCCGCCGGCGCCCAGCACATCGCCGTAAGAGAAACCACCGCAGGCTACCAGCCCCTGCATATCGGCAAGCGAGACGCGGCCTTCCAGAATATCGCTCATGTGTACATCAACGGCATCGAAACCGGCACGGTCAAAGGCCGCCGCCATTTCCATCTGTCCGTTGACGCCCTGCTCTCGCAGGATGGCCATCGCAGGGCGTGCGCCCTTGTTGATGAACGGCGCCGCGACATCTTCGTTGACATCAAACGACAACTCGGCAAACAGTCCCGGATCACGGGCATCCAGCAGGCCATCAAACTCGGATCGTGCACAGGCCGGGTTATCCCGCATGGCCTGAATCCGGTAGCTGGTCTCTGCCCAGGCGCGCTGCGTTTCGATGCGCGTCGACTCGATCAATGGCTCGCCATAAAGCGAAACCCGCACGACATCATCAGCTCGCGTAGTCGCCACGACGCCACAGGCACCATCGAATCCGGCCGCATTAAGCTGGGAAAGCACCTCGGCCGTGTCGCTGCGGCGCACCTGCACTACTGCCCCCAGCTCCTCGTTGAACAGGGCATGAGTCGCGTCATGAAGGTCATAGGCCAGCCAGTCGAGATCAACATCAAGGCCGGTGTGGCCGGCAAAGGCCATTTCCAGCAGCGTGACCAGTAATCCGCCATCCGAGCGGTCATGATAGGCCAGCAGCCGGCCGTCTCCGTTCAGGCCCTGAAGCACGGCAAAGAAGGCGCGCAGATCTTCCGGGTCATCCACATCCGGTGTGCTGGCACCAAGCTGGCCATACACCTGCGCCAGCGCAGAGCCGCCGAGGCGGTTTTTGCCACGCCCCAGGTCAATCAGGATCAGGTCAGTCTCCCCCTGATCCGTGGCCAGTGTGGGCGTCAATGTCGCCAGCGCATCGGTGACGGGTGCAAACCCGGAGACGATCAGCGACATCGGCGAGGCCACGGTCTTGTCACGGCCGTTATCCTGCCAGTCGGTACGCATCGACATCGAGTCCTTGCCCACCGGAATGGTCAGACCCAACGCCGGGCACAACGCCATACCCACAGCGTGGACCGCATCGTACAGTGCTTCATTTTCGCCCGGATGGTCTGCCGCACTCATCCAGTTGGCGGACAGCTTGATGTCTGACAGTTGAGCGATCGGCGTGCCCGCCAGGTTGGTAATGACCTCTGCCACGGCCATGCGCGCAGAAGCCGGAGCGGAAATCAGTGCGGCCGGCGTGCGCTCGCCCATGGCCATCGCCTCACCCTGGTGAGTATCGTAGGACGAAGTGGTTACCGCGCTGTCCGCTACCGGTACCTGCCATGGCCCAACCATCTGGTCACGCGCCACCATGCCGGTAATCGAACGATCGCCGATGGTAATCAAAAAGCCCTTTGAGCCCACCGCCGGCAGGTGCAGCACCCGTTCCATGGCTTCGCGCAGGTCAAGGTTGTCGAGCATGACACCGGACAGCTCGTGCGATGCACGCTCAAAGGAACGATGCATTTTCGGCGGCTTGCCGAACAGCAGGCTCATCGGCAGATCCACCGGCGAGGTGTTGAAGTGGCCATCACGCACTTCGAGGTGATGTGCTTCCTGCGCCTCGCCAACCACGGCATACAGGCACCGCTCACGATGGCACAGGGCTTCAAAGGCCTCGAGCTGCGCCGGAGCAACGGCCAGCACATAACGCTCCTGAGCTTCGTTGCACCAGATTTCCAGCGGGCTCAGGCCCGGCTCGGCACTGGGAATGGCGCGCAGGTCAAACAGGCCGCCCCGGTCCCCGTCCTTGACCAGCTCCGGCAAGGCATTGGACAGGCCGCCCGCACCGACATCATGAATGAAGCAGATCGGGTTATCGGTGCCCATGGCCCAGCAGCGATCGATCACTTCCTGAGCACGACGCTCCATCTCGGGGTTACCACGCTGAACCGAGGCAAAATCCAGATCTTCGCTGGAAGCGCCGGACGCTGTCGAGGATGCTGCTCCGCCGCCAAGGCCGATCAGCATTGCCGGGCCACCCATCACGATGAGCTTCGCGCCTACCGGGATTTCCCGCTTGTCGACATGCTCGTCGCGAACGTTGCCATAGCCACCAGCCAGCATGATCGGCTTGTGATACCCCCGCCGTTCGATGCCATCACGGCTGATGACGTCCTGTTCATAGGTGCGGAAGTAGCCATTGAGGTTGGGCCGACCAAACTCGTTATTGAACGCCGCTGCCCCGATGGGCGCTTCGATCATGATGTCCAGCGCACTCTTGATTCGACCGGGCTTGCCATAGTCGTATTCTTCCCAGGGCTGGATAAAGCCGGGCATTCGCAGATTGGATACACTGTAACCGGCCAGACCGGCCTTGGGCTTGCCGCCGATTCCGGTGGCGCCTTCGTCACGGATCTCGCCGCCGGCGCCGGTCGAGGCCCCCGGGTGCGGGGCAATCGCCGTAGGATGGTTATGAGTTTCGACCTTCATCAGAATATGAATCGGTTCCTGATGATAGCCGTAACGATGATCGGTCGGTGACGGGAAAAAGCGCCCGGCACTCAGGCCGCGAATGATCGCTGCATTATCACTGTAGGCCGACAGTACGTTATCGCCCCCCTGTTCATTGGTATTCTTGATCATCTTGAACAGGGACAGGGGCTGGGCTTCACCATCAATGGTCCAGGACGCATTGAAGATCTTGTGGCGGCAGTGCTCGGAGTTGGCCTGGGCAAACATCATCAACTCGATGTCGGCAGGATTGCGCCCCAGGGCTGTAAAGGCCTCGACCAGGTAATCGATCTCGTCGTCAGCCAGCGCCAGCCCCAGCTCGCGGTTGGCCGTTTCAAGCTCGGGTCGCCCGCCGCCGATAATGTCAACATGCGCAAGCGGGCGTGGCGCCTGCGTATCGAAAAGATGCACGGCATCGGCCGTATCATGCAGCACCGTTTCAGTCATGCGATCGTGCAGATGATCCAGTATCCTGCGCTGCACTTCTTCGTCAGGTAATTGTCCGAACGTGATATCGTAAACGATTCCACGTTCGATTCGACGTACCCCGTCAAGACTGCAGTTATGAGCGATATCGGTCGCCTTGGACGACCAGGGAGACAGTGTTCCCAACCGGGGTACCACCAGCACCTGGCGGCCGGCAGCCGGCGGCAGGGTATCGGTGGCATCCAGCAGTGAGGCCAGACGCGCAAGCGTCACCTCATCCAGCCGGTGCCCGGTATCAATGAAATAGGTATACGTCGCACCCAGTTGTTCAATGTCGGCGCCAGCCTCGCGCAGGGTATTGAGCAGTTTGGAATGACGAAAGGAAGAAAGGGCACTCGCGCCTCGCAGTTCGAGCATGACGAAGGAAGCCTCTGCAGCAGCATGAATGAAAGGGCATCCACTCGCGGATCGCCCCCGGGCAGCGGGGAGCATGATACGCGAAACCCCTGCCAGAGGCGAAAGTATAATGGCCTTGCTCGCTGTTTTTCGCTGCACAGGGCAGAAACCCTCTGTGCGATGTTTTCAAGTGCTATCCACTACAAGTAATTAGACGCCTATGCGCCTGCTGTTTCCCGACGTATTGAAGCGCCCCTCACATCGGTGGTTGTCACTGCTCGTACTGTGCGGTCTGATGGCCATTCCGGAAATGAACCTGTTGCCACGCGACGGGGAGCTTGGCGCGGTCAGAAAACGGGATTTCCTGCAGGTCTATACCCGCAATACTCCCACCTCCTTTTATGAAGGCCGCCAGGGCCCGACCGGGTTTGAATACGAACTGTTCACTCGATTTGCCCGCACCCTGGGGGTGAGCCTGGCCGTCGACCGCGAGAACAATATTGCCGGTATTCTCGGTGCCGTGCGCACCGGAAAGGCCGACCTCGGAGCAGCAGGACTCCCCCTGACCACCACGACCCCCGGGGTACGGTACAGCCGCCCGCTGATGACGATGCAGCCGCTGGTCATCTATCACCGCGGCCTGCGCCGACCACGCACCCCCGAGGATCTGATAGGGCTTGATATAGCGGTCCTGTCCAATGCAGGCCCTGACAGCCTGTTGAGAAATGCCCAGGCATCACTGCCCGCGCTGAGCTGGAAGGAAAGCAGCGATCTGGAAGTCAATGACCTGCTGGAACTGGTCAACGATGGCCGACTGGACGCTGCCGTCATTTATGAACACCAGTTCAAGCTGAACCGATTATTCTATCCGCAGGTCGAAAATGCCTTCTCCCTGGGCCATCCCCTCTCCCTGGTCTGGGCCTTCCCGGCCGACACGGATATCAGCCTGTTGTCACGCGCCAATCAGTTCATCGACACCCAGCGTCGCAACGGCACGCTGGACCAGCTGATCGAGCGTTATTTCGGCCATGATGATTACCTTGAGTACGTCGGCGCACGCCGATTCATCAATCAGGTCAAGACCACCCTGCCGCGCTACCAGGCCCTGTTCCAAAAGGCGGCCAGGGAAACCGGGATCGACTGGAAAATGCTGGCGGCGCTGGGCTATCAGGAGTCTCACTGGCGCCCCGATGCCGTCTCTCCGACCGGTGTGAGAGGCCTCATGATGCTGACGCGTCCCACGGCCAGACGCATGGGTATCGCCAACCGACGTGATGCGCACCAAAGCATCGATGGCGGATCACGCTACCTGGCCAGTGTGCGGCGTAGACTGCCCGCCTCCATCAAGGAACCGGATCGGACCTGGATGGCAATGGCATCCTATAACATCGGGCTGGGTCATGTGCTGGATGCCAGGCGTGTCGCGCGTATGCAGGGACAGAATCCTGACCTGTGGAAGAACATCAAAACGGCACTGCCTCTATTGCAAAAACGACAATGGTATCAGCAGGTGCCCCACGGTTACGCGCCAGGGCACGTGGCGGTCTACTATGTTCGTAACATCAGACGTTATCACGACATATTGAGTTACGTGACGCGCAGTCAGCAGCGTTTCGAACCACTTCGCCGCTTTGAGGAGAGCAATGACCTGCCCTCCTTTGACACCATCCCACCGGTCGACTGACACCATGTTGCTTGCATCACTGGTATTTTTGATTATTTCAAGCATTCAGGCACCAACCTTTTCGACCTGGCTGCTGTGCGGGCTGGGCAAGGCCCATATAGTGCTGCTGCTTGTCAGCAAGCGCCTCAGCCCCGAATGGCGCTGGGCATTGACCGGTATACTGCTGACCATCGAGCTGACCCTGCTGTGCAGCTACATCATGCCCACCAGCTGGGTCGGTCATGATGAATGGGAATGGCTCTATGAAACCCTGAGCCACGGGCACTTCACCATTTACGACCGCCCCCCCCTGCTGATGCTGGCCCTTGAAGTCCTGCTGCTGGTTCACACCTTCAACAGCCGGTTTGTCAGGCTGGCCTCACCCATGGTGCTGACCATGGCTCTGAGCATGATGGGCGCCCAGCTCTGGCTTCAGCTTCAGACATCTTCCGGTCCGTCCGAAAGCATTTCCTTGTGGATGGCCGCCGGCCTGATGCTGCTGGCCCTTTACCAGACCCGCCCGTGGCTGGCTGCCGACCATCCCGGTGCTACTCGGCTGGCAACAGTACTGGCGCTGGGACTGAGCAGCACCTTCATGTTATCAGCGCTGGGCTATTGGCACTTTCAGAACGTACAGACCCAATACCGGCTGGAGCGCACCGCTCGCCAGATCAGCGATAACGTTCTGGAGCACGTCAGCCAGTCACTCGAGAATCATCACCGTGCCATGAGCCATTTGACCAGTGCCTGGTCAATGCTGGAACGCCCTCCGTCGCAAGACCAGTGGGACAGTCTGGCAGTCAATTTCAATGACGACTTCGGCTACCAGGCACTGCTGGCATTCGTATCGCCATCCGGCGTCATCACACGCGTTGCCACCCGCGGCATCCCGCCTCGCACCGGGCTTCCATTCAACCAGCTGATGCATCCGTTGAGTGGAAATGCACCCCTGTCTCCTGGCGCGGATGGCTATACGGATGTGATCGATCTGAAGGGAATGGGGCCTGGCGTCATGTTTTATCTGCCCAGCCGTGACGGCCGGGGCGTCATTTTCGGCGCCACGTTAAGCGTCATCGCCCTGGCTCCCCTGCTGAGCACACTGACCACCCTGCTGGGCGAAGAACATGTGGTCTTGAACGCCTACGAGCACGGGCGTCAGATCTACCGCCTTGGTCCCGCCGAAACCCCGGCCGAGGCAAGCTATTGCAACGTGCTGTCGCTGGGACAGGAAGGCATTACCCTGTGCACCACGCCCACTCGCCAGCGGCTGGCACGGGAGTATTCCAGCATGCCGGATATTGTGCTGGTCGTCGGGCTGATATTTTCACTGATGATGTTTGTGCTGTTTCAGCTGAACCGAAGGCTCAACGCCCAGCACATGATGGAGCGTGATGCCCGGGATGCTCTTGAACAGGAAGCCGAACAGCGGCGTGAACTGCAGCAGGCCATCGAATGGATGGCGCACCACGACGACTTGACCGGCCTGGCCAATCGGCGCCACTTCATGAACCTCGCCGGCACCTGGCGGGAAGATGCAGGGATCACCCTGCTGATGATCGATCTGGACCATTTCAAGGCCATCAACGATACCCTGGGCCATCAACAGGGTGATCATGTGCTGGCCGAAGTCGCCCGAGCGCTCAAGCTGGCCATCGATGTGCACAATGGCCTGATTGCCCGTTACGGCGGCGAAGAGTTCATGGCACTGGTGCCTGGTATCGACCCGTCTTCACTGACCGACCTTGCCACGAGTCTTCGTGAAGCCGTCAGTGGTACCGGACTGATTCACCCGGCGACCGAGCGTCCGATCACTGTCAGTATCGGCATGGCCACCGGCACGGCGGGTGCCCTGAACGGTTTGATACAGCGCGCCGACACCGCGCTTTACCAGGCCAAGCGTGCGGGCAGGAACCGGGCGGTGCTGTCTCCCCCCAGCGGCTAACGGCGTGCATCGAAAAAGGCTTTCAGCAGGCGCCTAGAGGCCGCGGCCAGCACGCCACCCCGATGGGACAGACGATGATTGAACCAGGGCTGATCAATCAGGTTGGCCCGGGACTGGATCATGCCGGTCCGCGGCTCCGGTGCCCCGTAAACCAGATGGTCCACACGGGCGGTAATCATCGCCCCCAGGCACATCATGCAGGGCTCAAGCGTGACGTACAGGGTGCATCCCGACAGACGATAGTTATCGACATGCAATGAGGCCATCCGCAGCGCCTGAACTTCAGCATGAGCGGTGGGATCCAGAGAAGACCGGGGCTGATTGAACCCCTGTCCGATCACTTCCCCCAGAGCATTGACCACGACCGCCCCGACCGGCACTTCGTCAAGCTCCATCGCCTCACGAGCCGCCTCCAGGGCGCGATGCATGTAGAATTCATCGCTGCGCATCTGCGCTACACTCTGATGATTTTCCGTCTGGCTCATTGTCATCACATTGTTCCTGTCACCTTACACGCCATCAGCCATTCAAGGAGCCCGTATGCCATTGAAGACCCTTGCCGAACTGGTCCAGCCGGACCTGCTCGATACTCGTCACTTTTGCGGCCAGAGCCAGGATCTGGGCCTGCCTCAGCTTTATGGCGGCCAGGTTCTGGGCCAGGCCCTGTCGGCAGCGCAGCGAACCGTGGAAGAAGGCCGTCTGGCCCATTCACTGCACGGCTACTTCATCGCGCCCGGCGACCCGAATGCCCCGGTGGATTATGAAGTCGACATCCTTCGGGATGGTGGCAGTTTTTCGACAAGGCGAGTAACCGCCACGCAGGCCGACACCACCCTGTTCATCAGCAGTGCATCATTTCATCGCCCGGAATCCGGCCTTGAGCACCAGGCACCGGCAGACCTGCCCCCCTTTCCCGAGGCGCTCATGGCACAGGGCACCCGGGTGGAGCGCTACCCCGGCCACCCGATCGAGTTCGTGCGCATCGCGCCTTCCGAACAGGATCCCCAGCATGTTCGTCACTGGTGTCGGTTGTCCGGTGAACTTGATGCTCCCGCAGATCTGCACCAGGTTCTGCTGGCCTACAGCTCGGATTTCTATCTGATCGCCAGTGCCCTGCGTCCGCACCAGCGGGACTTCAGGGACCCCAACCTCAGGATTGCCAGTCTGGATCACGCCATCTGGTTTCACGAGCACGCCGATATCACTGACTGGCTGCTGTATGACATTACCGCCGTCTGGAGCGGCCACGGACGTGCCCTGTGCCGCGGCGTCTTTTACAATCAGCAGGGCGTACGCATCGCCTCCGTGGCGCAGGAAGGCCTGATCCGGCTCAAAAAGGGCTGAAGCATGGTATTAGCCGGCACGTAACCGGCGCTGATAGTCCGCCTTGAGCCGCTGATAGGTTGAATCGGCCTTCGCCTGCTGCCACACAGCATAAAAGATGGCGGCGGATTCAGCCTTTACCGGGTCTTCCACCGTCTGGCGAGGCAATTCCTCGCCAGTATCAGCGTCGTATTTGCGACCGCCCTTGTGGTTGGCATAACGTCTCGCCCGGGTATAGCCCATCTGGATGAACTTGCGCGCCATGTCCATTCCCGCAAAATCGCCCTGGCGCCCATATTCGAGAAACATCTCGAACAGGGTATCCGCCGATTGTCGGGCGACTTCCGGCGTCTTGAAACGCCAGTGCGGCAATAGTTCGCTTTTGTAGGGCTCGATGGTCAGAACGCCCTGTTCCCCCCGACCCATGCGATATTTTTCAGGATGCGCCCGATAGTCCGTCGTATCTGCCATGGTCATCTCGTGTTGTCGGTCAGCGAATGCGCAGCCTGCGGGCACGAAACTGACGCCCCTTGAGCCGCCCGTTCTTCAGCTGGTTCAGCGCCTGATCCGCCTTGTCACGGGCCACTGCCACATAGCTTGAAGTCGGCTGAACACTGATGCGACCAAGGTCATCCGCGGCCAGGCCGCCATCACGCGTCAGGGCACCCACGATATCTCCCGGACGCAGTTTCTGTTTTTTGCCACCATCAATGGCCAGCGTCACCATCGGTGCCGGCGACGGCCCCTCGTGGCCGGGGGCGGGCAACGGCGAGTCCATCAACTCCCTGTCAAGATACGATGCCAGTGCCTGAAGCTGATGGCCTTCCTTTGACGTAAACAGCGTGACGGCGCGCCCGGCCTGACCGGCGCGGCCGGTGCGACCGATACGGTGTACATGCACATCCAGATCACGGGCGATGCGCATGCTGATGACCAGCGCCAGATCCGGGATATCCAGCCCTCGGGCAGCAACATCGGTCGCCACCATAATCCGGGCGCTGTGCTGGGAAAACAGCAGCAATGCCTCATCCCGCTCACGCTGCTCCAGATCGCCGTGCAGTGCTACCGTATCCCAGCCGGCAGCGCGCAGGGCCTCGGCTGTCTCCTGGGTCTCCCGTTTGGTTTCACAAAACACCAGACACTGCGCCGGGCGATAATGGCTCAACAGACACGTCACGCCGTCCAGCAGCCCACCGCGCTCCACCAGATGAAAGTGTTCCTCGATGGCCGGAGGCGTTTCATCGTCACCGGCCTGCACCATGGCAGGATTGACCAGCCCGGCCTGCGCCAGGGCCTGCACGTCCTCGGGCCAGGTGGCGCTGAACAGCAGCGTCTGACGAGGAACAGGCAACCAGCTCATGATGGCCTCGAGCACCTCTTCAAAGCCCATGTCCAGCATTCGATCGGCCTCATCCAGCACCAGCATCGACAGGGCATCCGGCGACAGGGAGCCCTTGCGGAGCAGGGCCTCTACCCGGCCGGGCGTTCCGACCAGCACATGAGCACCATGGGTCAACGAGTGAATCTGACGACCGATGGAAGTTCCACCACAAAGCTCCAGCACCTTGAGATTCGGCAGGCTGCGGCCCAGCCGTCGCAACTCGGCGGCGACCTGATCGGCCAGCTCACGTGTCGGGCACAATACCAGCGCCTGGGGAGCGAACCACTCCAGACGCAGGCGAGTCAGTACCCCGAGGCCAAAGGCCGCTGTCTTGCCGGACCCCGTGCGGCCACGGGCAATCACATCACGGCCTTCCAGTACGACAGGCAGTGCTGCCGCCTGTACCGGGGTCATGGTGGTAAATTCAAGCGAGGCCAGGTTATCAAGCAGCGCCGCCGGCAATGGCAGCGACGAAAATTCAGCGGTATCGGGCACAGGGGGACCTTCAAGTAACAATTCAGTACCTTATTGTCGCTGCCACGCGGCCATAACCCAAGTAAAAACACGCCCTGACGTCATTTCAGACAGCACATGCCGGCCAGGCAGAAGCAAAGGACTTGCCTTGTAGCCGTGTATCAGGCGTACAATCTCATGAAGCGTCATCAACACATTATTCTTATATTAAAACAACACGTTGGAATATCATGAAAAAATGGATTGCTGCATCACTGATTGCCTCGGTAATGGCTTCCGGGACAGCACTTGCCCGT
Source organism: Larsenimonas rhizosphaerae (assembly GCF_026240105.1). Taxonomy (NCBI): domain Bacteria; kingdom Pseudomonadati; phylum Pseudomonadota; class Gammaproteobacteria; order Oceanospirillales; family Halomonadaceae; genus Larsenimonas; species Larsenimonas rhizosphaerae. The sequence goes on along the minus strand of NZ_JAPIVE010000001.1, from coordinate 184,116 downwards.
ATCCCCGACCCGGTACGCATCGCCATTGATGTCCCCTATGAGCCGTTTGTCGAACGCGCCCCCGATGGCAGCCTGAAAGGGTTTGAAATCGATCTGGGCAATGAATTGTGCAAGCGGGCCAGCCTGAACTGCACCTGGGTAGAACAGGGCTGGGATGGCCTCATACCAGGCCTTCTGGCCCGCAAGTATGACGCGATCCTGTCCTCCATGGGTATCACGCCGGAGCGGGAACGACAGGTAATGTTCTCGATTCCCTACTACAACACGCCCAGCGTTTTCCTGACCTCCCGTGACAGGGACATCAACTTTGACGACAAGGCCTCGCTCAAGGGGCTGACCATCGGCGTTCAACGCGGCACGATCCGTGATGTCTACCTGAGTGGCCAGTACGCCGACACCTTCAACATTCGTCGCTATGGCTCCTCCGAGGACGCCGACAACGACCTGAAGGCCGGTCGACTCGACCTCATCATGGAAGATCTGGGCGTCGCCACCAGCACCCTGGACTTCAAAACCCAGGACAGCCCGTTCAAGCAGATTGGGCCCACCCTGAGCACCCCGACCTCCATTTTCGGCAAGGGCTCGGGCATTGCGTTCAGAAAGCGCGATCAGGACCTCGACGACAGGTTCAACCAGGCGATCCGCGATGTCTATGCCGATGGCACGTACTATACGCTGATGGACAAGTACTTTGACTATGACCTGTCCACGCCGCCCGACGGCATGAGCCGTCCTGACAAATAAATCACAGGGCCACCTCCGGGTGGCCTGCCTTCCTATTGACACTCCGCCTCGGGAACTTCTTGTGAGACACGATGCCCACCCTCTGCTGTCGGCGCTGCCCGGCACGCACCGCCAGATTGACAGTTTCACCTTCGGGCCATCGGACGCGTCACGGCGCGTGTATATTCAGGGCGCCCTTCACGCTGACGAACTGCCAGGCATGATGGTGGCATGGACATTGAAGCAGCAGTTGCTGGCGCTGGAAGCCGAGGGCCGGCTTCGCTGCCAGATCACCGTGGTTCCGGTCGCCAATCCCGCCGGCCTGGACCAGCAACTGATGGATGTCCCTCTGGGCCGCTATGACCTTGAAACTCTGACCAACTTCAACCGGCACTATCAGGACGTGACCGAGCAGGTTGCCGACGGCCTGGAGGAGGCACTGAGTGACAATGCATCATACAATGTCGCGCTGATTCGAACCCGCATTCGCCAGGCGCTGGACAGCCTGCCTGCCGATTCTGCCTTGGCGCACCTGCACCTGACCCTGCAGAAGCTGGCCTGCAATGCCGACTTCATTCTTGATCTGCACTGCGATTTTCACGCGGTGGAACATCTTTATACCACCCCGGCGGCCTGGCCTTCGTTCGAACCACTGGCCTGTTACTTTGGCGCCCGGGCCAGCATGCTGGCAACCGACTCCGGCGGCCAGTCCTTTGATGAGTGCTTTACGCTAATATGGGAGCAGTTGCGGGCGCGTTTCGGCGATCGCTATCCGATCCCCTATGGCAGTGAGTCGGTCACGCTGGAACTGCGCGGCCAGGATGATGTGAGTCGCACTCAGGCCGAACAGGACGCTGCCGCAATTCTTCACTGGATGATGCACATGGGGCTGATCGAGGGAGACGCTCCCGCGCTGCCGGCCCTCCCCTTTCCGGCCACCGACCTTGCCGCGATGACCTTTTTAAAGGCCCCGCGCGGCGGGCTGCTGGTATTTCACGCAGATGCCGGCGAGCTTGTTGAAAAAGACCAGCTTATCGCTGAAATCATCGACCCGATCACCGATGAAGTGCATGCTCTCAAGGCACCACAGCGTGGCATGATGTATGCCAGAAGCCTGCGTCACATGGCCACCACCGGCATGATCGTGGCTGATATTGCCGGCTTCGAAGTACACCGCAGCGGTTATCTACTCGCGCCGTAAATGCTCCGATATGGATTCGGGGCTGTTATCGACGGCGATGTTCAGTAGAATTTCCGTTTTCACTGATCATGTGATGGACGAGCACAATGGGCAGAGCGTTTCAGAACCGCAAGGAATCCATGGCCAAGACGGCCGCGGCCAAAACCAGGGTATACAGCAAGTACGGACGCGAGATTTACGTCTGCGCCAAGTCAGGCGGTACGGACCCCAACAACAACCTGAGCCTGCGAGGAATGATCGAGCGCGCCAAGAAGGATCAGGTGCCTACCCACGTGATCGACAAGGCCCTCGACAAGGCCAGTGGCGCCGGGGGTGAAGATTTCTCCGCTGCTCGCTATGAGGGGTTCGGTCCGGGCAATTGCATGATTATTGTCGAGTGCCTGACCGATAATCCCAACCGCACCTTCGGTGATGTCCGTGGCTGCTTTACCAAGAACAAGAGCAAGATCGGGACCCTGGGCACGGTCAGTCACATGTTCGATCACTGCGCCATTTTTTCCTTTGCCGGTGACGACGAGGAAGCGGTACTCGAGATGCTGATGGAAGCGGACGTCGATGTCACCGACATCGAATCGGAAGATGGCCACATCACCGTCTTTGCTCCCCATACCGAGTATGCAAAAGCCAAGCAGGCACTGATCGACGGCATCGAAGGGATCGATTTCGAGGCAGACGACATCCAGTTCCTGCCCCAGACCCACACGGCCATCGAAGGAGACGACGTCGCCCAGTTCGAGCGTCTGGTGGATATGCTCAATGATCTGGATGACGTGCAAAACGTCTACCATAACGCCGAATTGCCCGCCTGATACCCGACTGGCCCTGTGTTTCCTGCAGGGCCAGCTTCCCTTCAAGTTTTCTATCGTTCGGCCGCTAACCATTGATGTATTCTCCCCTGGCGACGATAAAAACATCATGGCGACGATCACGACCAATACGCTCTCGCTGACCACCCGACAGCATCAGACGAGAGTAAACGACCAGCTTTCCAACGCCATTGAACGGTTATCTTCCGGACTGCGCATCAATAGCGCCCGTGACGATGCCGCCGGCCAGGCCATGGCCAACCGCATGCAAACCAACCTCAATGCCGACCGGCAGATCAGTCGTGGCATGAGTGATGGCATCAGTCTGGCGCAAACGGCCGAAGGCGGTCTCGACCGCATCAATGACCTGCTGCAACGCGGTCGCGAGCTGGCAGTTCAGTCAGCCAACGGCACCCTGTCCGACCCGGACCGGGCCACCCTCAATCAGGAATTCCTGTCCCTGCGTGCGGAAATCGACCGTATTTCGGGCAGCACCGAAATTTTCGGCAAGACCCCGCTTGCCGGTGAAGCGGCACTGACCGGTATCAAGCTGGGGGATACGCCCCACGTGGTTGATGTGTTCGACGATGGCAGCCAAAGCTACTCGTCCGGCGTCAAGGCCATCGCCTATGTACCGGCTGGAACTACCAATTTCACCCTGAACATCAACTCCTATAACCAGGACGATGACATTCAGCTGTTTACTACCGACGGCAAACACCTGATCGGAACCCCGGTCAATGGCACCAGCGATTATACCTGGACGCATAACGGCATTACCGACGGGGCCACTGCCACCACTCAGCTACTGAATACCAGTGACGGCTTTGACCCCGGTGCCACCTACGATGACAGTCAGTTTGTCGACGCCACCGGCAGCTACAGCCGCCCCGGAGCCGCCGCTACCAATAATTACAACGGCATGACAATCGGCTACTCCGGAGATGGCGACCGCACCGCCCCCGCCACGGACCCCGAGTTCAACAATGGCCGTCTGAATGGCAGTGAAACCAGCGAGACGGTCGAAACACTGACCGTTGATAATGTCACCGAGAATCTTATTCTGTTCATGTCCGGGGAAGGCTCCTTCACTGCCTCCGCCAGCTGGGATACCCTGCCGGGTACCTATATGAAGGATCCGAACGCCGCCGCCAGCAGCGATACCGACATAGTCATGAGCGCAGATTACGGCAGCGCCATGAGCACCCTCACCATCAAGGCCACGCCGTCCGACAGTAAATCCCTCGGTATCGATAACACCGCGCTGGATCCGATTGAAAAGGCCCGCGAGGCCATGGCCGAACTGGATAATGCCATATTGAAGGTGGATGACTATCGCAGTCAGTATGGTGCAGCCCAGAACCGGCTGGAGGGGGCCATTGACACCGTCAGTGACAAACGCACCATTACGTCCGCAGCGCAGTCTCGCATCATGGACGCCGATTATGCGCAGGAAAGCTCCCGCATGACCCGAGCGCGCATCATCAGTGACGCAGCCAACGCCATGCTCGCCCAGGCCAACCAGGTGCCTGACGCCATGCTGAGCCTGCTGAAGTAACCACCCGGCACTTTCTGCAATGCCTCGCAGCTCATGCATCAGGGATGCAGGACGTGCCGGTCAGCGTTATCCTTTCTGCCCACCCCGGAGCAGAGATCACCATGCCGATTCAACAAAGCCTCATGCACCGCCTTGCGCTGGATGACGCCTCGAATGCCCTGTCGCTCCAGCTCGCCGATAGTGAGCAGCAGCCTACTCCCGCGCTCGATGACCTTCTGAGCCATTGCCTCAAATTGTTCAACGGCAAGAGCAAGGGCTTTGGTCATGCCGGCGATACCCCGGCCCCTCAAAGCCTGCTGGGCTGTCTGGATACATGGCAACGTCAGGACACCGACTTCCCTACCGCCACGCATCATGCTGCCCAGGCACTGGCCCCGGCGCTTCAGGAACATCTGTCGGCCAGCGGTTATCTGTGGTGTGTGCATTACACACAGGGCGAAAATACGTTTGTCGCCGTCATTCTTCTGCATGACCGCCAGGGCTACGGCATGGATGAACAGGGCAATGTTCACCTGTCGCCGCAGCTCAACACCAGCCAGTTCTCACTGGCCGTACGCATTGATCTGACCCAGTGGCAGCGCGGCGGCAACAGTAACTACGTGGCGTATTTAAAAAGCGGGGGCGCCAAAAACATGATGGATGCCTTTCACGGCTGGCTCGGTTGCGAGGAAGGCGGAGACTCTGCCAGAGAAACCCGTGCCCTTTTGCAGGCCTTCAGTGAGTATGTCGGTAGTGAAGACATGAGCGAGGAAGACAGCCGGGAAAAGACCGATGCCGTGGTGAGCTACGCGACCGACCAGGCCAGCACCGGCGAACCGATGAGCCTTGACGAGTTTTCGCGCCTGGTCAGCGATGAAAACCCCGAGGCCTTTTTCGACTACATTCGTAACAGTGATTATGGTCTGGCAGACGAAGTACCGGCAGATCGCAAGACCATCAACCAGTTTCGCCGGTTTACCGGCCGTGCCTCGGGCGTATCGATCAGTTTTGACTCCCATCTGCTGGGTGACAGCATCGAATACAACGAAGATGCAGACCGACTGATCATAAAAAAGGTGCCGGAAAAGCTGAAAGCCCAGCTGCTTGAGCGCCAGCGTCACTGATGATTCACACGTTCTCCAGTAAATTCGCATAAAGCAGGGAGCATTGATGCAACGTTCAAAAGCGATCGCCATGGATGGCGCGCTGGCGACAGCCATTTCCTTTGGACCGGCCCGCATGGGCTTCGGTCTGTTTCTGCCACAGTTCAAGAATGCCTTTAATATTTCAACGCAACAGGCTGGCCTCATCGCCAGCTCCGGATTTGCAGGATTTTTTGCAGCACTTTTGCTGTCAGGCATTCTGGTATCAAGATGTGGTCCCAGATACGCGGTCGTCGTCGGTGCCTTCGCAGCGATGATCGGGATGTTCATGATCAGCGTGTCTCAAAGCCCGATGTTTCTCACTGCCGGCGTGGTGGTGGCTTCCGCCAGTGCCGGGTTCTGCTGGTCACCGTTCAATAACGCAGCCCAGCGCGGCGTAGAAGAGCGCTATCAGGGGCGCACCCTGTCGATTATCAGTACCGGTACAACCGGTGGGATTGCACTCGCAGGCCTGATGGCCTTTTGCGTAGCCAGTACCGAACACGGCTGGCGAGCAGCGTGGCTGGTGTTTTCCATTACTGCACTGATTGCCATCGTCATCAGTACCCTTGCTCTGGCGCGCCTGCCCAGTGAACCAAGCACCAATTACAGCCATCACGATGCCTCACTGAAACGCCTGCTGCATCACACGGCCTGGCCGCTGTACGGCATCGCCCTGTCGTTCGGGATCACCAACAGCATTTATCTATCCTTTGCAGTCAATCAGGTGGATCAGGCCGGGGGGCTATCCGGTCTTGCAACCTCCCTGTCAGGGCCGGTGCTTTACATGAGTTTCGGCGCGGCAGGTCTGTTCGGGCTTGCCACGGCAGAACTACACCAGCGTCTTGGCATGCCCACACTGGTGGCTGGAATCTTTCTGGCGTCGATGCTGTCGCTGGTTCTGATCGGTATCACGCCAGCCTCCTGGCCGGGCATGCTGGCCTCCTCTGCCCTGCAGGGCATGTGCGTCATGATGCTCAGCGCCATTTTTTCCTTCTGGAGTGCTCGGCTTTTTCCGGCGCTGGCCACGGTGAGTCTGACCGCCGTGCTTGTCGTCTTTGCGCTGGGCAATATTCTGGGGCCCGTGCTGGCCGGTCTGTTTCAAGGCGGAATGGACATGACGGGGGTATTTCTGGTGGCAGGTGGGCTGTCGCTGGCGACTGCAGTGGTATTTCCGCTGGCTTACCGGGTCATGTTCAACTCGCAACCCCGGTAGCCAGGGTTCTCACGCAGGAGCGACGCTTCCCCGTCGCTCCTGACGGGGAGACAGGCCAAACTGGCGACGATATTCGCGACTGAACTGGGAGGCACTTTCATAGCCCAGCGCCCGGGCAATGGTCGTAACGCTGTCCGGCCCATGCCACAAACGGTAGCGCGCTTCGCACAACCGCAACTGTTTCTGGTATTGCAATGGCGTCATATGAGTCGCGGCCTTGAAGTGATGATGCAGGGACGACACACTCATGTGAACCTCGGCGGCAAGCGCTCCCATGACCAGCGGGCGATCATACTGGCGGCGGATCAACGCTATCGCCCGGGCTACCCGGGGCATGGGATGCTCCTTCTGCATGGTTCGACCAAGCCATCCCAGCTGGCCTTCCTGTATCAACCGGTAATACAGCTCGCGCTGGTACAGGGGTGCCAGCATCGGTATGTCCTCGGGAGTCTCCAGAAGCCCTGCCAGACGGCATATCGCGTCCAGCAGAACGGGGCCGAGGGGCTCAACCGACAGGGCCCGGTCGGGCCCTTTGGCCGCATGCATGGGCAAAGCCGCCATATCCCGCAGGATGTCATCGACCAGGGCTGTATCGATATCGAGCCGGATGCCCAGGTAAGGAGCCTCTGGACTGGCCTCGGCCACGTGCGCCAGCACCGGAATATCCATCGACGCCAGCAGGTAGTGCCCCGGATCATAGGAATAGGCCACGCCACCGGCCCACAGGGTTTTACGCCCCTGCGCCATCAGATTGAAGGCCGGTGTCTGCAGCAGATAATCCGGTGAGGTCGGCGCCGTCTGACGGTTGATGTAAAGCCCCGGCACCGCCGTTTCAAGCCGCCCCAGACGCTCTCCGGCGGCACTGGTGAGCATCCCGCACAGCGCCTTCTGCTGGCTAAAGGGCCTGCTATCTTCCAGCCTGACATTCATCCGTTACTCTCCTGTTGATCCGGCCGCTACTGTAGCGTGCCGGCCACGCCGTGACAGCTACCCTTGCAGGATCAGGCAAGAACTCTGCACCATCGCGCCAGCACTCCTACCGCAGGACAACCATACTGAGTCTCGTTACTTACCCTCACCGTTTCGGGAGTACCTCCTTATGCGTTACCGCACTCTTGGCAATACCGGCCTGTTTGTCTCCGAGCTGTGCCTTGGCACCATGACCTTTGGTGGCCAGGGTGAACTCTGGAGCAAGATCGGGCAACTGGGTCAGAAGGAATCAGAGGCCCTCGTCAAACAGGCGCTGGATGCCGGCATCAACTTCATTGATACCGCGGATGTGTATTCCGAGGGCGAATCGGAAAAACTGACCGGTCGGGCCCTCAGGAATCTCGGCATCCCGCGTGATGACGTCGTGGTGGCCACCAAGGTATTTGGCGCCACCGGCCAGGGCATCAATCAGCTCGGCAACTCTCGCTATCACATCATGGAAGGGGTCAAGGCCAGTCTCAAGCGCCTCGACATGGATCATATTGATCTCTACCAGATTCACGGCTTTGATCCCGCCACCCCGATCGAGGAAACCCTGCGTGCGCTCAATACTCTGGTCGAGCATGGCCATGTGCGCTACATCGGCGTCTCCAACTGGGCCGCATGGCAGATCATGAAGGCCCGCGGCATTGCCGACAAACAGGGCCTCGCACAGTTTCAATCCCTGCAGGCCTACTACACCCTGGCCGGTCGGGATCTCGAGCGGGAGATTGCGCCCATGCTGCAATCAGAAGGCATGGGCCTGATGGTATGGAGCCCGTTGGCCGGCGGGCTGCTCAGCGGCAAGTATGACAGCGATGCGACCGGCAGCGACGGTCGTCGAGCCAGCTTTGATTTCCCGCCGGTCAATACGGACCGGGCCGGCAAGTGCATTGGCGTCATGCAGCAGATTGCCGAGAGCAAGGGCGTCAGCGTCGCGCAGATTGCCCTGGCCTGGCTGCTTCATCAGGACGTGGTGACCAGCGTGATCATTGGCGCCAAGCGTGAGACGCAACTGGCTGACAACCTGGCCTCGGTTGATGTGAAACTAAGTCAGGAGGAGCTGGCACGCCTGGATACCGTTAGTGCACTGCCCACTGAATACCCGGGCTGGATGCTGGAACGCCAGGGCGGTTACCGCGGCAAACAGCTCACCGCCGAATAACAGCTTGAACCGACTGCTGACCCCGGCCGGGGCTCAGCAGTTGCCTTCGCAGGCATTAACGAGGTTTTCGAACGCCACACTGAAATACAGCTCATAACTGTCCTTTTCCACATACCCCAGATGCGGTGTGGCCATCACATTGGGCAACGCCAGCAAGGGGTCGGTATCGGCTGTCGCCGGCTCCTGTTCAAAGACATCCAGCGCCGCCATCCGGCGCGGATGATCAATCAGCGCGTCATGCAGGGCACCTGGTTCAATCAATTCAGCCCGGCTGATATTGACCAGCAGGGCATCCGGTTTCATCCGGGCCAGATCCTGACGCGTTACCAGCCCACGTGTGGCCTCCACCAGCCGCAGGTGCAGCGACAGGACATCGACCTGACTGAAAAAGACCTCGCGCGACTCGGCGCATGCCAGGCCATCGGCCTCGGCCCGGTCCTGTGCCGCCTGACTTCCCCACACCATGACCTGCATGCCAAAGGCCTGACCGTAACCCGCGATCCGCTGACCAATACGGCCATATCCCCAGATTCCCAGGGTACGACCGGACAGCACCCGCCCCAGCCCGGCAGGCTCCGCGCACTGCCATCGCCCCTGTTGCAGATGGGTAATGTAGGCCGGCAGATGACGCGAAGCCGCCATGATCAAGGCCCAGCAAAGCTCGGCCGGCGCCACGGGAGAGCCCCGCCCCTCCAGTACCTGAACACCGTACCGCTCACACAGGGCCACATCGATATGCTGGCTGACCCTGCCTGTCTGACTGATCAGTCGTAAATCAGGAAGCTGCGCCAACAGCGCTTCCGTAATGCAGGTTCGCTCCCGAATCAGCACCAGCGCCTCAACGCCCTGAAGTGCTTCTGCCAGCGCGTCAGCACTGTCAAACGGGCCTGAAAGAATTCTTACATCATGCCCATCAAGCAGTGACAGGCAATCCAGTTCCCTTACTACCTGCTGATAGTCATCAGGAATGGCTATCTTCATGTCATGGCCTCCGATACACCGTAAAAATGCCGCCCCGGATGGCTCATGCAGGTATGGGGCGACGCAGCGTCGGTGTGAATCGATATTAAAAAACCCGCGCCAGAGCGCGGGTTATCCGAGACGTCTACTGTCAGAATCAATCAGCTTTTCTGGGCTCGAACGCCGTCTTCGATACGCTGACCAATGGTGGCATCGATGTTTTTCCAGTACTCGAACACACGCGAGAGTACCGGCTCTTCCACGTCTGCCAGCACATGGCCGACCACGTTACTGACCAGGCGATCGCGAGCCGCATCGTCCATGACCTTGTTGACCAGATCATTGGCCTGGCTGAAGTCATCATCTTCCGGACGCAGTGTATAGGCTGCCCGAACAAACTCGCCATCCGCCTGCCATACCGCGTCTTCCGGATAGGTATCTTCCTGCGCGACCGGACCGCCCTTGCTGTTGGGGGCATACACCGGATCACTGGTCTTGCGAATCCGCATTGCGCCGCCCTTGGCGTAGCTGTTCACTTCCGATTTCGGGGAATTGACCGGAATCTGCTTGTAGTTGACCCCCAGACGCGCCCGGTGAGCATCGGCATAGGAAATCACGCGCGCCAGCAGCATCTTGTCCGGTGAGAAGCCGGTGCCGGGCACGGAGTTGTTCGGCTCGAACGCAGCCTGTTCGATTTCACTGTGGAAATCCGTCGGATTGCGATCCAGCGTCAGCTTGCCGACCTTGATCAGCGGATAGTCGCTGTGCGGCCAGACCTTGGTCAGATCGAACGGATTGATACGGTAGGTTTTGGCATCCTCGAACGGCATGATCTGCATGTGCAGTGTCCAGGACGGGCAATCCCCCTTCTTGATCGAATTGAAGAGATCACGGCGATGGTAGTCCGGATCGACACCATCCATCTTCACCGCTTCTTCCTGTGTCAGGCACTCGATGCCCTGGTCTGTCTTGAAGTGGTACTTGACCCAGAAGCGCTCGCTCTTGTCATTGACCCACATGTAGGTATGACTGGAGTAGCCATTCATGTGGCGCCAGGTCTTCGGAATACCGCGATCCCCCATCAGCCATGCCACCTGGTGCGCGGATTCCGGCGCCAGCGTCCAGAAGTCCCACTGCATGTCATGGTCACGCAGGCCGTTGTCGGCACGGCGCTTCTGGGAATGAATGAAGTGCTGGAACTTCATCGGGTCACGGACAAAGAAGACCGGGGTATTGTTGCCCACCAGGTCAAAGTTGCCGTCTTCGGTATAAAACTTGACCGAAAAACCGCGAGGATCGCGCCAGGTATCCGGGCTGCCGCTCTCACCGGCAACCGTGGAAAATCGTGCAACCACCTCGGTTTTCACGCCCTTTTGCAGGAACTTCGCCCGTGTGTACTGGCTGACATCTTCAGTCACTTCAAAATGACCAAAGGCACCGCTGCCCTTGGCGTGCGGCTGACGGTCCGGGATCATTTCCCGGTTGAAGGCCGCCATCTGCTCCATCAGATAATGATCGTGAAGTACGATCGGGCCATCCGGGCCGACCGACAGCGAATTTTCCTGACTGGATACCGGAATACCGGCATCTGTTGTGGTGCGCTTTTGATCACTCATCAAGGTTTCTCCATTCGTGACGGTCATGGCGTCCTGCCATGTTGTTATTCACCCGACACGGCTCCATCGCTGCTGCCGGGCGTAGTAATCCATGCATATGACCGTGACTGTTCGAGCACCGGCATTCCGGTCGCTTCGAACAGGGCCTGCAGCAACGATAGCATCAATTTACACAAAGAAAAGTGGGCCCGAACGGGCCATTCGGGGGGCAGCAAAAATACAGTCTGGTCACACGTGAGAGGGAAAAACTGCGGCAACCCGCATGCCGACAGGGCTCAAACGCTCTTTTGATAAATTTTATATCTCAAAAATCACTCAAGGATAGTTTTTATAAATACGAGGTATGCAAAAGCCCAATCAAAAAACCCTCGAAATTCGGCCAGGTGTAGCTCGAATACCCCCATCTGCTGGTCCAGCCTCTTCGATCATGGGTCACATGTGCAGATTCAACGGCCTTCTTTGAAAAAACAGCGAGGATCAACAATACTTGCCTCATCCTGAAGAGCATGGCCTTCAGGTCCCATATTCCCTGCCTGCCCTGCCAGGCATGATCATTGATGTACGGGATCATAATGTGCTGAAGGTTTTCTCCTCCCCGGCCGGCCGGTCACGGTTCGGCGCGATAGTCTCGTGTCTTGCATTACTTGCTCTTTCCGGCTGCAGTTCGGCGCCGGGATTTCTCTGGCCGAACGGGCCGGTGGCCGATGCACAGCGCCAGCATCTCTGGCTGGTCATTGCACTGGTCATGATTGTCGTACTCCCGGTATTCATTCTGACCCCGTGGCTCGTCTGGCGTTATCGCTACAAAAGCCAGGCGACCTATCGGCCCCGCTGGAGCTTTTCACTGTGGGTGGACGTACTGATATGGGGCGTACCTGTCGTGATCGTGGCCCTGCTTTCCGTGGCACTCTGGAAAAACACGATCAACCTTGATCCGTACAAGCCGATTGCATCCGACAAGCCGCCGCTCAGAATTCAAGTCATCGGGCTGGACTGGAAGTGGCTGTTCATTTATCCCGACCACCATATAGCCACCCTCGGGCAACTGGTGATTCCGGTCGACCGGCCAGTGTCGTTTACCCTGACCTCCGCCACGGTCATGCAGTCCTTCATTGTGCCGGCCCTGGGCGGCCAGATTGATGTCATGAACCGCATGGTTACCCGCCTCAACCTGATGGCAGACCACACCGGTGAATTCATGGGTCGCAACATGCAGTACAACGGCGAGGGCTTTTATGCGCAGCAATTCACGACCCGAGCGGTCAGCGACAGTGAGTTCGCGACCTTCATCGACCAGGTCACGACCCAGGGCCAGCCGCTGAATGCCCATGCCTGGGGTGTACTGAAGCAGCAGAACAACTGGAAGGACGTTGCTCGAATATTGAATGATGGCCTGCCGCCGCCGGCCCCCATGGTGGCCTTCAGCCAGCTTCCCGCATCGCTGTTTCAGGATGTGGCCCGCCATCAGCCGATTGCCTGGAACGGCAGCACCGCCACCGATACTTCCGGGAAGGATACCTCCCATCACGACAGGACACCGGCACAGTGACCCTATTTGGCGCGCCCCTGCTCGGGCGCATGACTCTGGATGCCCTGCCCTTCCGGGACATGGTGCAGCACCCCACGCGTGAAAATATCGTTAATGGCCTTATCGCCTCCGGCGCGGCCCTCATGGTGATACTGGCTGCCATCACGGTGCTGGGCCTGATCACCTGGTACGGCAAGTGGAAAACCCTGTGGTGTGACTGGCTGACCAGTGTCGATCACAAGAAGATCGGCATCATGTTCATCGTGATCGCCCTGGCCATGCTGGCTCGTGCACTGGTGGAGGCCTTTTTCATGCGTGCCCAGCAGGCGGTCGGGCTGGACGGCGGCTTTCTGTCGCCGGAGCATTACGGCCAGCTGTTTACCACCCACGGCACCATCATGATCTTTTTCATGGCAATGCCCTTCCTGACCGGCATCATCAACTACGTCATGCCGATGCAGATCGGTGCCCGGGACGTTTCCTTTCCGGTCATGAACTCGATCAGCCTGGGGCTTACCGCGGCCGGCGCGGCACTGGCCATGATCTCCCTGGTACTGGCACCCTTTTCAACCGGCGGCTGGACCGGCTACCCGCCCTTCACCGAACTGGCCGCCAATCCGGGGCCCGGCGTGGATTACTGGTTGTGGGCCATTACCCTGTCGACATTGTCATCGACCATGACCGGCATCAACTTTGCAGTGACCCTCTATAAAAAGCGCGCGCCAGGCATGGGGCTGATGCGCATGCCCCTGTTCTGCTGGACGGCGCTTTGCACCTCGATTCTGATGATTTTCGGCATGCCGCCGCTGACGGTGGCCACAGGGCTTCTGGCGCTGGACCGCTACCTTGACTTTCATATGTTCACCGCGGATCTCGGCGGCAACATGATGAACTATATCAACCTGTTCTGGGCCTTTGGCCACCCGGAGGTCTACATCCTGATCCTGCCGGCTTTCGGTATCTATTCGGAAATATTTTCCACCTTTTCAGGCAAGCGGCTGTATGGTTATACGGCACTGGTCATCGCCACCATGGCCATTGCCGTGCTGTCCTTTACCGTATGGCTGCATCACTTTTTCACCATGGGCCAGAGCGCGCATATCAATGCCGTATTCGGTATTGCCACCATGCTGATCGGCATTCCTACCGGGGTGAAAATCTATGACTGGATGTTGACCATGTACCGCGGGCGTGTGCGCCTGACGGTACCGATGCTCTATGCCTGCGGTTTTTTGATCCTGTTTTCGATCGGCGGGCTGTCGGGCATTATTCTGGCCACGCCTAGCATCGACTATCAGATCCACAACTCCCTGTTTCTGGTTGCCCACTTTCACAACATGCTGATACCGGGCCTGCTGTTCGGCATGCTGGCCGGATACACCTACTGGTTTCCCAAGGCCTTTGGCTTTCAGCTGGCTCCTCGCTGGGGCTACCGCGCCGCCTGGAGCTGGATCATTGGCTTCATGCTGGCCTTTTTTCCGCTGTATGCACTTGGGCTTCTGGGCATGCCGCGTCGTGCCCTGTCGTTTTTCAATCCGACCTACCTGCCCTGGACCATCTCGGCGCTGCTGGGTGCCGTGCTGATCCTGTTCGCCTTTTTCGGGCTGATCATGCAGCTGTGGCAGAGCATCAAACAGCGGGCTTCCCTTGCAGTGCCAATCGGCGACCCCTGGGATGGACGAAGCCTTGAATGGGCCATGCCCTCTCCTCCACCGGAATACAATTTCCCGGTGCTGCCCAGCATCAATAGCCATGATGCCTTCGCACGTCAGAAAGGCAGCGGACAGCACTATGAAACGCCGGAATATTATGAAGACATCGTCCTGCCGGCCAACACGGCCATGGGGGCAGCATTGGGCGGTGCCGGTTTTCTGATGGCCTTTGGCCTGACCTGGCACATGTGGTGGCTGGTCATCCTCGGGGCCGTGGCCGTACTGATGTCACTTGTCGGACGCGGTTTCGTGCGTCAGACCACGCGGACCATTCCGGCGGCTGTGGTTGAGCGTCAGCACCGGGCCTGGATGAATGCCGTGCTTGAAACCACACCGATTACTCGCGCCGACGAGCAGGCACCTGCCAATCAGGGCCTGCCGGTATCCCCTCGGGAAGGAGCCGTACAATGACCCGTCAGACTCCCGCGTCCGACATACGCCATCCCGGCCTCAACCTCGGGGAGCCTCACAAGGAAGCCCATACGGCCAACGAAGAGCTGGCCTTCGGGTTCTGGGTCTTCATGATGAGCGACCTGATTGTGTTCGGGCTGCTGTTTGCCACCTATGCCACCATGCTGGGCGGTACCGCCGGTGGTCCCGGACCATCGGATGTGCTTGAACTCAAGGGGCCTTTCATCGAAACCATGCTGCTGCTGGCCAGCAGCTTTACCTTCGGCATGGCGTCTCTGGCGCTCAAGTACGAGCAGGGCAAACTCCGCCTGATCGGCTGGCTGCTGATTACCCTGCTGCTCGGGCTTGGGTTCATTGCCCATGAACTCATGGATTTTCAGAGCATGTTCAGCAAGGGCGGCGTGCCGAGCCGCAGTGGCTTTTTATCAGCCTTTTTCTCGCTGGTGCCCCTGCACGGCCTCCACGTCACCGCGGCCTGCCTGTGGATGCTGGCCATTCTGGGGCAAATGGCTGTCTACGGGGTTGATACCAGTGTCAAGACCGGCCTGATGCGTCTGGCGATTTTATGGCACTTCCTCGATATCGTCTGGATCGGCATCTTTTCAGTGGTGTATCTCGGAGGGCTGAGCGGATGACAACACGGCAGACAACAGGCAACGAGGCATCGCCGGAGGACCGGGCGCAGGCACAGCGACGGGAATTCAGAAGCTATGTGATCGGCGGGGTGCTGGCACTGATATTGACGCTGATCCCCTTCGCACTGGTGGCCTTCACCCATCTTCCACCGATAGCGACCTGGATCGTCATCGGGGAGTGCGCCATTATTCAGGTCGTCGTGCATTTTCGCTTTTTCCTGCACATCACCCTGGCCAGAAACACGCGGGAAGACCTGCAGCTGATCCTGTTCACCTTCCTGATCCTGTTGATCATGGTGGGCGGCACCCTGTGGATTCTCTTCAATCTCTACTACCGCATGATGCCGGACATGGTGCCGTAACGTACCTGCAGAATGTGACGGATAAAAAAAGCGCCCTGACGGGCGCTTTTTACATTCATGCAGTCCAGGGCAATCCAGTATCCCCCTAGCGGGATAAAAAGCGACTTCGCAACAGGTCAATCAACTGACGCAGCCCCGGTGGGGACTGTCGCCTTCCCGGGTAGTACATGCCAAAGGGCGCACCAACAGAGGCCCATTCCGGCAGTACGATTTCAAGCTGGCCGTTCTGTACTTCCTTCTCGACACGCCACGCCAGGCAATACGCCAGCCCCACCCCTTCAATAGCCGACGCAATACTGTATTCCGTGTCGTTGGAACTGACAGGGCCCGTCACGTCGAGCCGCACCAGGGCTTCATCATTACCAAGCTCCCAGGGCATCTGCCGGTTGTCACCGAGCCGCATCTGAATACACGGATAGCGCAGCAGATCCTCCGGGCTGGCCGGTCGGCCCATCAGATCCAGAAGCTCCGGCGACCCTACAACAACCCAGTCCAGCGGATCAGTCAGCGGCAGCGCCACCATGTCGCCGGGGACATGATCCAGATAGCGGATACCGGCATCAAACCCGCCGGCGACAATATCCACCGGGCGATCATCAACACATATGTCGAGAGTGATCTGTGAATAACGCTCAACAAAGGCAACGGTCGAGGGTGCAAGCAGCAGCCGCGCTGCATCACGGGGAACGTTGATCCGCAGCTGACCGACCGGATCGTGGCGCCAGGTATCCAGTGCACCCAGTGCATTGTTGATCAGGTCAAATCCTTCATTGAGCCGAGAGGCCAGCGCCTGGCCTGCCTGAGTAGGCAGCACCGATCGACTGGTGCGATTCAGAAGGCGCACCCCCAATCGCGTCTCAAGCCGCCGCAATCGGTGGCTCAACGCGGAAGTGCTGACGCCCAGTTCGATACCGGCGCGTGTAAAGTTGCCGTGGCGTACAATGGCCAGAAAGGCCTTGAGGTCACCCATGTCCGGCGATCCGCTGTGAGGCATTGTGTCTACCGCTCATCCCATCATTGAATTGAACTCAATGATAGCAGGGTCTTCAAGCAGGTATACTGCGTATCGCAGGGCCAGAAGCTCAGGACGAGTGTGGTAATACGGATGTTACGCTGTCCCTGCCCGCCTTTTATCGTTACCCCGCATGATCCCTCCGCAGCACTCTTCGCCCGCTTATCTCCAGGAGCCATGGATGACGTATCTTCCAGCTGAGGACCGCTACGAGCGGATGCCCTATCGTCGATGTGGCCGATCCGGCCTGAAGCTTCCGGCCATTTCCCTTGGTCTCTGGCATAACTTCGGCCACGACAAGCCGCATGCCATCAAGCGCGAAATCTGCCGTACGGCCTTTGATCTGGGCATTACGCACTTTGACCTTGCCAATAACTACGGACCGCCGGCCGGCAGTGCCGAGGAAGCCTTTGGCGAGATTCTACGGACGGATTTCAAGGGACTCAGGGACGAGCTGGTCATCTCATCCAAGGCAGGCTACGACATGTGGCCCGGTCCGTACGGCAACTGGGGCAGCCGCAAGTACCTGATGGCGTCCTGTGATCAGTCGCTCAAACGCCTTGGCGTCGATTACGTCGACATTTTCTACTCCCACCGTGTTGATCCGGAAACACCGCTTGAAGAAACCATGGGGGCGCTGGATAGTCTCGTGCGTCAGGGCAAGGCCCTCTACGTGGGAATCTCTTCCTACGGTACCAAACGCACCCGGGAAGCGGCAGCCATTCTGAAGGAACTGGGCACGCCCTGTCTGATCCATCAGCCCAGCTACAACATGATCAATCGCTGGATCGAGCAGGATGGCCTGAAAGACACCCTGCACGAGCTGGGTATCGGCTCCATCGCCTTTACGGCGCTGGCCCAGGGCATGCTGACCGACAAGTATCTGCAGGGAATCCCGGAAGGCTCCAGAGTGACGGAAGGCAAGTCGCTGTCGAGGGATATGCTTGACGAGCGAACCATCGAGCACCTGAACCGGCTCAATGATATTGCCGCACGTCGGGGCCAGAGCCTGGCGCAGATGGCCATTGCCTGGGTACTCAGAAATGAAGGCATCACTACCGCACTGATTGGTGCATCAAGTGCCGACCAGGTCCGCGACAGCGCAGCCGCCATCGACAACCTGTCATTCACTGAAGACGAACTGGCCGAGATTGACCGCTACGCCGTGGATGCCGACATCAACCTGTGGAAGCCCTCCTCCGACGTCTGAGCGGCATGGTGATAGATACAACAACGGCCCCAGAGGGCCGTTGTTGTATACGCGCGTCACTGCCATCACATCCTGAACGATGCGCTGCCTATTCCATTACAAACATGAAGCGATCCCGCGTCCAGACAAGTTTCTCAAGATCCAGAGCTGTATCCTCCGGCCGCTCGAACAACATCTGGCGACCGCAACTTTCGGCTGGGGTAACAAATTCTTCCACCAGGTGGTAATACGGCCGATTGCAGTAATCATCAAACAGTAAACGTGTTCCCGGAGCGGCATTCAACAGGGACGTCAAAAAGCAGGCTACTCGAAACCGACCATCTACCAGCACCAGATCCGGTGAAATCCCCTCGGGCCACCAGCCATTGATGTAGTCCTCAAAGCGATCACGGTGCTTGTAGGACAGGGCGCGTCCCCAGTCGCCCACCGGGCCGGTGTCACAGTAACGAACCGTGGCTCGTTCGGGCACGGCAATATCAGTCCTGACGGAGACCGCCCAACGCTCATCGCTTTCCACACTCTCAAGCCGGGCATTGGTATGCTTCGCCATCCATCGGGTTGACTGGCCGACCCCGTACTCGCCATAACACTGTGACTCGCCGGCAAGCCGCTTGAACAGCGCGTCATCACCATCAAAAAGGCGGTCCTCGTTTTCCATTTTAACGATGGTAAATCCCATCGGTTCAAGTTTGGCCTTGAGTTCATCAATCGTTAAATTTGCCATGCGGATTCCTTTCGACGGGATGGATCACATATTACTGTCATCACTAATCTACAGAGTGCAATGCCATCTGATTCAGGGAATAGACCGTCATAATGCCCCCAGGCCTGATGATCAATACAATGACCGAAACGCAGCGCAGACACTAAAAAGCCCACCTTCCGGCGGGCCGTATCTCACCAGAGACAGAGTGCGTTGACGCACAGCAAGAGCTCAGGATGTAGCAGTCACCTCGGCGTTGTCCTGCTGCTCGGTCGTGGCAATCAGTGCGGTCCCTGCCAGATCACCTGTGACGTTGATGGCCGTGCAGCCCATTCCCACCAGCGCGTCGATGGACGTCAGCAGGGCAACGGTTTCGATCGGCAGACCTACCTGTGTAAAGACCGTGGCAATCATGACGATGCCGGCACCCGGCACCCCTGCCGTGCCAACGGAAATCAGCGTACCCAGCAGGACAATATCAACCATCTGGGACAAACTCAGCGGCACCCCCATGACATTGGCTGCAAAAACGGCCGACACGGCAATGCGAATGGCTGCGCCATCCATGTTGATGGTAGCCCCCAGAGGCAGGCTGAACCCGTAAAGGCCTTGTGGCAGCGAAAGCCGACGTGCCGCATCAAGCGTCAGAGGCAACGTACCGGAACTGCTTTGCGTGGCAAAGGCAGTCGCCATGGGCGTTCGAGCCGCTTTGAAGAAAGCACCGACGCGCACTCCAAATCCAGCCATCAATATCCCGTAGACCACCAGTTGCAGAGCCAGCGCCACGTAAAGCACCAGAATCATGTCCCCCAGCGACAGCAGCGTGGATACGCCCTGCTTTCCCACGGTTTCAGCGACAATGGCAAACACGCCAATGGGTACATAATGCAGCACCCCATCCATCACCTTGAGGGTCAGTACATTCAGCCCTTCGACACCCTGATAAAGCCGCTCTGCCAGTGCGCCATGGGTCTCGCTGCGGCGTAGCTCAAGCAGCGCCAGCCCGAAGACCACTGCGGTAAAGATGATACCCAGCAGGTTCGGCCCGGCCATCGCCTCGACAATATTGGCAGGCACAATCGACAGCAACACATGGAAAAATCCGGGATTATCCGGCACCGAGACCTGAGCACCATCACCCAACACCATGCCCTCACCGGGCTGAAGCACGGAAGCCACGGCCAACCCGACCATCATGGCCAGGGCAGTACTGATGACATAGTAAAGCAGGACCTTGCCGCCCATACGCCCTGCACGGCCCGACTCGATCTGGTTGATGCCACTGACCAGCGTGAACAGTACGATGGGCACGATCAGAAACTGCAGCAACCGCAGCAGTAAATCGCCCAGTGGAGCCAGCCAGTCGGCAGCGGTGTCGCCGCCCAGAAACCCGACCGCCAGGCCCAGTACCAGCGCGAGCGTTACTCGCAGAATCAATGATGCCTCGAAATAAGGGCGCATCATCTTCGTTAATACTTTCATGTCTGCATCCTGTTAACGACCGGAAAATCCATGTTATTCCCTCCCTGCCCTCGGCTGGCACGCCGCACGACTCAGCGTAAACCCGGCAAGTGATCCGGCCCGCGTTCCCGTGTGCAGCCAGTCCGCCAGTGTATCTCCCAACGCGCAGGCAAACTTGAAACCATGGCCTGAAAACCCGCCGGCCATCACCAGCCCCGGCATCACCTCGTCAATCAGAAAATGCTCATCCGGCGTGCGGATGTACTGACAGACCGCGCCATGGCGCAGCGCACCAACGCCAGGCAGATAACGATCGATCACCTGCTGAAGCTCGGCCATATCCTCGTCATGGTCACCAAACGGGGCCAGAGGCACCCCGGGTTGAACCGTCTGCCCCTGATCGTGACGGCCCATCTTGAAGCCGGCACCGTTCAGATCCGGAAAGCCATAATAAATACCACGTTCCGGGTCGGTCAGACTGAAACCCGGAAAGCAGTCCGGCTGATACCGGGCATCAGCGTCAAACCAGGCAAACGTCTTGCGTACACGGGTCAGGGGAACATGAATGCCTAATGGCGTCAGCAGCGGCTCGATATGCTGACCGGCCGCCAGAAGCACTCGTTCCGCCGTAAAACGGCGGCCATCGGCGCATACCGCAGTAGCTCCCCCACCCTGCAGGGGCTCCAGAGCGATCACGGAAGCATTCGTCGTCAACGTGACGTGACGGGCACGCTCGATGCGGGCGCGCCAGGCCGCCACGATGCGCTCGACCCACAGCACGCCGGCCCGGTGTTCCACGGCGGCCGTCCAGTCGGTATTTATCTGCCAGCCCGGGAACCGACGGCGGGCCGTGTCCCCGGCCAGGACGGTCAGAGGAAGTCCGTACTCACGGGCGCTGGCCTGAACCTGTTGAATGAAGGGTACATCAGACGGCCCCATGTTGATGACGCCACAGGGCAACAGCAACGACGCCCCCGTCTCCTGCTCCAGCTGTTGCCACCCGGCCCAGGCCTGCTCGGCCAGTCCGACGTATCCACTGCCCTCGCCGTAAGCCAGTCGAATCAGCCGAGTCTCTCCGTGATGGGCGCCGTGGGAATGCGGCGGGCAGTGCGCGTCCAGAACCTGGATCGACTCGGCACCTGCCCGCACAAGGGCATCGGCAGCGGCCAGTCCCATGCTGCCGCCCCCGATGATCAAATGGCGTGAAGCGTGTTGCGTCTGTGTCACGGTGGTGCCGTCCTCTGGCCAGTAGAAAAGGGCTGTCAGTATAACGGCACCCCGGCGGTGAGACGAAAAACGCCCGGCTCACTGGCCGGGCGCTTGAACGCTGCGGAGTATCAGCCCCTTTTATCTTCGGTTCGAGTCTCGAAGTCGCTGGCCTCATGACGCTCGTGCAGCTGCGTATGGAGCTCGCCGAAGGTTCGGTTGACCATGCGACCGCGCTGGACGGCTGGACGTTCATCAATCTCACGGGCCCAGCGCTGTACGTGTTCATAGTCCTGCACCTGCAGGAATTCGGCCGCATCATAGAGCCGACCCAGCGCCAGCTGACCATACCAGGCCCAGACGGCGATATCGGCGATGGTATACATGTCACCAGCCAGATAACGGTGCTCGGCCAGACGACGGTCCAGTACATCCAGCTGACGCTTGGTTTCCATCGTAAAGCGATCAATCGCGTACTCGATCTTGACCGGCGCGTAGTTATAGAAGTGGCCAAATCCACCGCCCAGATAGGGCGCACTGCCCATCTGCCAGAAGAGCCAGTTCATGGTTTCGGTGCGGTGCTGAATATCTCCGGGCAGGAACTCGTCGAACTTTTCAGCCAGATAAAGAAGGATTGAACCGGACTCGAAGATCCGGACCGGCGCCTCACCACTGTGATCCATCAGCGCCGGGATCTTGGAGTTGGGATTGATGTCCACAAACCCGCTGCCGAACTGATCTCCCTCACCAATGTCGACCAGCCAGGCATCGTATTGCGCGCCTTCATAGCCCAGTGCCAGCAGCTCCTCGAACATTACGCCGGCCTTGACGCCGTTGGGGGTGGCCAGCGAGTACAACTGAAACGGGTGCCGACCGACCGGTAGCTCCCGGTCATGCGTGGGCCCGGCAACAGGCCGATTGGTACCGGCAAACTTGCCGCCACTTTGCTTTTCCCAGGTCCAGACTTTTGGCGGTGTATAATCGTCGCTCATGGCGCCCTCTTTAGCGGAGTAATTTCATGCCTGCTAACAGGCAGGGTATCGTGTCCAAAGCTAGAATGGTTCAGGACATGTCGCCAGTCCGACATTCAACGTCCTGTGAACACCTCGGCGCGTTCCGGTGGTCTGGCGAAATCACCTGCCTGATGCCATCCACTTAAAACCGGTCCCCGCCCTTGAAGTAGCCAATGATTGATTGAACGGACTGACCGGGTACCTGCCTGTCTGCAGCGTCAGGCGCACGCTCGAGGTCGTCATGTACGGGATGTACAAGAGGCCTGCCCTGGCCTCCCCCTGCGCAGGGGGCCGCCACACTCGCCAGACACCAACGGGCTGCCATGATGCAGGCCCTGTCATTCACCCATGCAACGCCGTCACCGGCCGCTGAAAGGATTCCCATGTTTCGCTGGTTTGAACAACGCCTTGATCCCTTCCCGCCCGACGAGCCTCGGCGCCCGCCGGCCAGCCTTCTGGCCTTTTGCCTGCACTATACCAAAGGAGCCTGGCCGTATCTGGCCGTCGCTACCGTATTGATGGTGGCCATTGCCGCCATCGAGGTCTGGCTGTTCAGTTTTGTCGGACAGATCGTCGACTGGCTCAGCACTCAGGACCGTCAGACCTTTCTGGCCGATCAGGGCTGGGCGCTGGCCGGTATGGGAGCGCTGATACTGATCGTGCTGCCGGCGCTGGTCGTTTTGCACTCCCTGTTCAACCATCAGACATTGATGGGCAACTTTCCCATGCGTATTCGCTGGCTGGCGCATCGCTACCTGCTCAGACAGGCCATGCCGTTTTATCAGGATGAATTTGCCGGACGCATCGCGACCCGCGTCATGCAGACAGCACTCGCCGTACGCGAGTGCGTCATCAAGCTGTTTGATGTGCTCAACTACGTGGTCGTCTATTTCATTGGCACCCTGGTGCTGGTGGCCAGCGCCGACTGGCGGCTGGCTGTTCCCCTGCTGATCTGGCTGGTCGGCTACGTCATCCTGCTGCGCATCTTTGTACCGATCATGAGCCGTGTTTCGGAATCGCAGGCCGATGCACGTTCACAGATGACCGGCCGTATCGTCGACAGCTACAGCAACATTCAGACCCTCAAGCTGTTTTCCCATGCACGCCGTGAAGCCGACTTTGCCCGTGAGGGAATGAGTGCCTTCATGACCACCGTGCATCGGCAAATGCGGCTGGTGACCGGGCTGTACGGCCTGCTGTATGTCCTGAATGCCCTGCTGCTGTTTGCCATCGGGGCGCTGGCCATCCGGCTGTGGCTTCAGGAGGCGATTACCGTGGGAGCCATTGCCGTGGCACTGGGGCTGGTAATGCGGCTGTGGGGCATGTCGCAATGGATCATGTGGGAAGTTTCCAGCCTGTTTGAAAATATCGGTACCGTTCAGGACGGCATGACCATGCTGTCCCGGCCTCACGAGGTGGAAGACAGTCAGGATGCCCCGCCGCTCTCCCTCACCCGGGGTGAAATCGTGTTTGACCATCTGCAGTTTCACTATGGCAAGGGCAACGGCGTCATCGATGACCTTTCTCTGACCATCGCCCCGGGTGAAAGGATCGGTCTGATCGGCCCATCCGGGGCCGGCAAGTCGACCCTCGTGAACCTTCTGCTGCGTTTTTATGATGTCGAAGGCGGCAGCATTCGCATTGATGGCCAGAACGTGGCCGCCGTGAACCAGGAAAGCCTGCGGGCCAGAATCGGCATGGTGACTCAGGACACGGCACTGCTGCACCGCTCGATTCGAGACAACTTGGCGTATGGTCGTCCCGATGCCAGTGAACAGGAACTGTGGCAGGCCGCCGGCGAAGCCCACGTGGCAGACTTCATCGCGGGACTCAAGGACAGCGAAGGCCGGGAAGGCATGGATGCCCATGTCGGAGAGCGCGGGGTGAAACTGTCCGGCGGCCAGCGCCAGCGCCTGGCCATCGCCCGCGTCATCCTGAAGAATGCTCCGATCCTGATCCTGGACGAAGCCACCTCGGCACTGGACTCCGACGTTGAAGCCGCCATTCAGGACAATCTGGATCATCTGATGGAAGGCAAGACAGTCATTGCCATTGCCCACCGACTCTCTACCATCGCAGCGATGGACCGGCTGGTCGTCATGGAAGGGGGCCATATTGTCGAGCAGGGCTCTCACCAGCAACTGCTGGCGAAGGACGGTTTGTATGCCCGGCTATGGCGTCGCCAGTCCGGCGGCTTTCTGGACACTGACCACCAGGGGAACCTGGATGACGGTCCCGAGTAGCCTCACGGCAACGCGCGCAGGCTGGAACAGTCTCATCATGAAAATGGCCTCCCGAGGGAGGCCATTCATTATTCCGGTACAGCACTCCAACACAGGCTCATGAAGAGCGGGACGTATCAGAACTGACCGTAGCGCTGGACTCATAGGTATAGTCATCATCCAGTACATGCTCGGGATCATTCAGCTCCCCACGGACAAAGGCCAGCAGCCGCTCATCGGCCTCCTTGTCCCTGGCCTTCGCGTCAAACCGATGGCGAATGACAATGCGGGCACGCTGGTGATTAAAGAGCCCGCCCAGCATGAAAAAGGCACTGCCGATCAAGAAAAGCCAGGCCAGAAACGACAGCAATTGCGCACGATCACTGGCACTTTCATAACTCCAGATGTACGGCACCGACCCCACGACAAACAGCACGGACCCTACAATGAAGGTCACGGCGGTGAGGTTCATCAATTGCAGGGTCAACAGCGCCGATGCCCGAATCACCATCATGACGTTCAGGCTGGCCCCGATCAAAAACAGTACGGAACCGATCACGAAAAGCCAGGCGCCAGGCACAACCCAGTGCCACCAGGAAAGAAAGAACAGGCTGCCGATGGCGTACAGTATCGTCCCGACGATATAGATACCGAGCGCGGCCGACTCCAGTATCCGGGAAGGCGATACCCGCCGGCGGTTCCAGAAACGACGAACCTCAATCACATCGTGTGCCTGGACGACCAGGTACACCAGCGAGCCCACGAAAAACAGCCAGGCACCAATATCCTTCCAGGCCTCGAAGCGAGGAAAGAACATGATGCTGCCCACAATGAACATGACGCCGCCCAGCTCGTACAGCACCGCATTGATGCCTTCCCACCGGTAGTCCCTGTTCAGGTCATGAGCCCCGCGCCCGGGGCGCGAAGTGCGTGGACGATCAGTAAAAAGATGCGGCATGTCGGATATCACTTTGAAAAACGATAGCGAAGTGTAGTTGCCCGAGGCGGGTCGCATCCATGGCGCAGACAAAAAGTAATATGGCGGGGAGATGAACATGACACCGGCCGACACGGAGAAGCCCGGCCGCGATACATCGTCGGCCGGGCCTCGGGCAGGTCGTGTCATAACATCATGTGACACATCGATCAGCCCTGTCTCATGCGCCTCGTGCACCGGTATGGAGTGTGTAGATGGACCGGCTGGCAGCCATCAGCAGCTGGTTGCGCTTTTCCCCGACAAAACAGACATTGCCACAGACCTCCGGCAGCAGGACCCGGCCGATCAACGTGCCATCCGGGGCGAACACGGCAACGCCATCCGACCCCTCGCCTCCCGAGGTGGCCGCCCAGATATTGCCATCCTCATCGGCAGCCAGGCCGTCGTACTGCTCCTTGATACTTTGCGTCAGAACCTTGCCACCGGACAGCGACTGGCCGTTCTGCTCAATGGTAAACCGGGTGATGGTCGCGGGATGGTCCTTGAAATGAGACGGCGCCGTATCGCTGACATACAGGGTCTTGCCATCAGCCAGCAGGGCCACGCCGTTGGGCTTTTTAAGCGTATCGTTCAAAAGCCGCGGCTCGTCCATCCCGTCATTGATGAAATATACCGCCGGGGCCAGCTCCAGTGGCCGCTTTTTGCCCTCATAGTCAGCGTGAGCGCCATACCCCGGGTCGGTAAAGATGATTCCCCCTTCCGGCAGGGCTACCAGATCATTGGGTGCATTGAGCGGCTTGCCATTGAACGTTGAGGCCAGCACCGTCACCGAGCCATCCCACTCATAACGCACTACCCGGGGAGGCGCGTGTTCGCAGGCCACCAGCCGGCCCTGGTGATCGAAGGTATTCCCGTTTGAATGGCCTACCCCTTCGCGCAGGACGGAGACCTGCCCGGTGACCTCATCCCAGCGCATCTGACGGGCACGCGGGATATCACTGAACACTGCGTAACGCCCCACGGCGTTCCATGCCGGACCTTCCAGCCACAGCCCGCCACTCCACTGGCGCTCCAACGGCGCGTTGAAGAGGTAATACGCTTCAAAGCGTTTATCGATGACCTTCCATGCCTTGTCCGGATAGCGGCTCGGCTGGGGCTCGGAGGTGGCGGCCCAGGCAGAAGGCAGGGCTGCAGAGGCAGCAAGCGCGGCAGAAGCAGCAAGAAAGTGGCGGCGCGGAAAAGACATGAAGGCTCCTTTGAATCAATGATGCGGGAACAGGCCGCGGGTAATGAAACACAGGCACCGGCAATACCGGTGGTATGCGTTTCGGTTCCATCAGGCACATATGACAAAGGCTGACCCCATGCGGGAATCAGCCTTTTTGAATTTACCACCCCTGTCACTTTCAGACAGGTTCATGCACATCAAACAACACTCATCACTCTGTTACGTCACGCGTAGTGAAATCGCTCGATACGATCCCGAATTGCCGATTCAGGGCCAATCAGCTCACGAAGCTCTCCTTCCGTCAGACCAATCTCGCTGTGTCGCTCGGCGATGGTGGAATAGCTTTCCCCATGACGTATGGCATCTTCGACCAGCATGGACAGTTCCTTGCGGTCATCCAGCGCAACGTGGTCAAAGTGATGGCCGGACCGCTGATGCTCAAGCGACAGCTCCTTCCGACAGCGCTTGAGCAGCTGGTCGGTGACAAACGGCGTGCGTTGCATGACTTCACCTCCTCGTTGACGTATGACTGAAAGCTAGAACTACCGTTGGCACCGGGCCATCACTCTTTAGGCGTATACCCGTTCAGTCATGGCGCCATATCAGAAGCGGCATCCAGAGGCCCATCACGATCATCGATTCAGGAACATGGTCGAAAACTGCTCCACGTCCTGCAGCGTCTGCCCCTCAGCAGGGGCATTGATATTGCAATGAACCACTCAGGCAGGCGGCTGTAAATACCGTATCTAACACCGCCCAGCTCACGGCCATCACCATCAGAAATGCCGTGGCAAGGATGGCAATCACCGTCTGATAGCTGGTCTCGTCAGCGCTCCTGGCGGCGATACTGCACAAGGGAGACGTCCACCGTGACCGACAGCGCCTCCAGTGCCGCGGCCCGTGCGCGCCCTTCTGCAGACGCCCGGTACAGATGAGGTGTCATGGCCAGCAGATCGGCAATGCCCTGAGCGGTGTCGATCTCGCAGGTAAAGCGCACCGTATCAAGGGCGTGATGTACAAACCCGTGCGGCACCTCATCCCGCGGCGGCCTGTCAGGCTTGAGCGTCGGGTAGATGACCTCCCGCAACTCCCGCAGGTGATCCGGACCGGCCTCGACCTTGATCAGCGTGCCGCCGGGCTTCAGTACCCGTTCAAACTCCGCCATCATCGGAAATCCGAACATGCACAGCACCACGTCAACAGAGGCCGGCTGCACCGGCAAATTGGCGTTGCTGCCGACCACCCAGGCCATGGTATCGCCACTGTCCTGCTTCGCAGCCGCCATGACCGCCCACTTGGAAATGTCCAGTCCCAACAGGGAAAGCGCCTGCCCGGCCGGCGCCTGAGCGGCCAGTTCACGCAGGTAGTAGCCTTCACCGCACCCGGCATCCAGGCAGGTTAGCGGCCCTTCCACCGGATTCAATGCCATGACCAGACGGCTGACCGCCGCGGCAATCGGGGCGTAGTGCCCCGCCGCCAGAAACCGCTGACGCGCCGCGACCATGGGCTTGCTGTCACCCGGGTCCGCCGAGCGCTTGTTTTGTACCGGCAGCAGGTTCACATACCCCTGGCGCGCAATATCGAACCCGTGCCCGTGTTCACAGCGCCAGCTGCTGCCTTCCTGCGTGAGCCTGCGACCATCAATCGGGCAGGCCAGTCGTTCAAAGGGGGTACTCATCATCGCAGCACCTTCTGAAGGTATCCGGGTCGTGTCATGCGGAAGACATCCTCAATGCATTTCATCAGGCTCGAGCGAGCCGTTGTCGCGCCATCGTGCTACAGACCGGCCGGAATGCAAAGCACCACCCCGTTCCGGGCGTCCTTCTCGACCTTTCCACCAGAAGGCATTGACTTGCTCCCCAATGAGCGCACTATACATCCATACACCATCCATATGGATGGTTTAAACAACCCATGGGCGTGCGCTCCCGGCCACCCCATCACCCAGGTACTCACATGAGCGTCCATGAACTGCGCCGCAGAACCGGCGAATCAAGCGAGAAGATCACCATCAATCTGGGGGTGGTGGATCTTGGCCAGATTGATCTGCTCGTTCAGGAAGGGTTTTATTCCAACCGCACCGATCTCATCCGCACCGCCATCCGCAACCAGCTGGCCACTCATGCCGAGGTCGTCAGGGACACCGTAAGCCGCAAGGCCTTCGTCCTGGGGCTTGAGCACTACAGCCGCGCTGATCTCGAGGCCCTGCAGGCCGCGGGTGAAACCCTTCAGATTCAGGTACTGGGCATGGCCAGCATCGCCAGTGATGTCTCCCCGGAGCTGGCACTCGCCACCATAGAATCGGTAGTGGTACTGGGTGCCCTGCATGCCAGTGCCGCCGTCAAGTCCGCCCTTGCCGACCGCATCCACTGAGTCTGTGAACAGAGGTAGTAAAATGATCAACCCCGCGATGACACAGCGAATGGAAGAAGCCACACGGCTTACCCGGGCCGGACGACTCAAGGAAGCCATGTCCCTGCTCCAGGGTGCGATGCCTGACGCAAGCCACGATGAAACCGCCTCGACGAGAGCAGCCGGCGAGGCATGGAAGGGCCAGACCTTCGACGGTGACTGGCAGGTCGTGGGGGAGGAATCAGGCCCCCAAAGGGAGTTCACCCGCGATGACACTCATGCTGCCCGAGCGTGGCGCACCTACAGGGACGCCACGGCCTCAGCGACGCAGGCCGAACAGGCCCCCACCGATGTACTGCCGGGCACGTTTACCTCCGGGCACTTTACTCACCCGGCCGGCACGCGAGAGTACAAACTTTATATTCCAGATGGAGGTGAAGGTCAGACGCTGCCTCTGGTGGTCATGCTGCATGGCTGCACCCAGGGGCCTGATGACTTCGCCATCGGCACCGCCATGAACCACCTGGCCGAGGCGCAGACCTGCTGCGTGCTGTATCCGGCTCAGCCGATGAGCGCCAATCACTCAAGGTGCTGGAACTGGTTCAGGGCCGAAGACCAGCAGCGCGAGGGCGGCGAGCCGGCGATCCTTGCCGGCATGATCCGCCAGCTCATCGCCACTCATGAACTGGATGCCCGCCGGGTCTACGTGGCCGGCCTCTCGGCCGGGGGGGCCATGGCTACTACGCTGGCCATGACCTATCCGGAGCTGTTCGCCGCAGTGGGCGTGCATTCCGGCCTGCCTCATGGCGTAGCCCGGGGCCTGCCTGATGCCATGGCACTAATGCAGGGCGGAACCGGCGGCGGCAGTGCACGCGCCAGGTCCTGGGCCTCGGCAGTACCTGCCATCATCTTCCACGGGGATCGGGATACCACCGTGCATCCCGCCAATGCAGACCGGATCGCTGCTCAGTACGCCATCACCCATCAGCAGACCCGCGTTACCGTGGAACAGGGCCAGGTCAAACACGGCCACGCCTATACGCGGACCCTTCATCATGACGCGACAGGCACGCCCTGCCTGGAACAGTGGCAGATACAGGGGGCCGGTCATGCCTGGTCAGGAGGCAGTAACAAAGGCAGCTATACCGATCCCAAGGGCCCCGACGCCTCCCGGGAAATGCTGCGCTTTTTCTCCCATCACTCCAGGGGCTGAAGAAGGGCCTGGCTGCTGCGCGGGTGCACGCCTCGCGCGGCAAGGCTACAGTAGCGGCTTCACACTCCTGACAAGCAGGCTTTTCCAATGCACACCCTCAACCCTGACAAGCTTTACCACAGCAAATGGACCGCGACCCGCCCGGAGCACAAGGAAAAGCACTTCATGGTGACCCGACTGGTGCGCGATGAGGAAGACAACGTGGTCGATGTCATTCTGGAAGCCGTGCTTACCCGCCGGGAGTTCACTCTGCCCTGGCAGGCACTGAAGGACGATGACGTCTGGAAAATGGGGTGGCAGTAAGCGCCGAGGGATTCCCCCTTCGAACGCCGCATGGACAGATCGGTGGAGACGCTATAGTGAAGTAGTGCACCAGCGTACGCTGCCTCGATTCCAGCCCAGGATGCCGCTCATGACTCACCTTCGTTACCTGCTTGCAACCACTGCCGCCGCTTCGTGCCTGCTGCTTGCCCCCGACGCGCTTGAAGCACGCGTCACGGCATTTGATATTTCATCCACCACACCGATGTACGATGGGCGCCGCTTTGGCAAGGCCGGCCATATAGAGCGCATCGAAGGTATTGCCCATTTTGCCGTCGCACCGGACGATGAGCGCGTAGCCCATATTGATGGGCTGGACAGGGCACCGACCAATGCCGATGGCGAGGTGGAATTCAGTACCGAGGTCGTCATCCTGAGACCCACCGGCCAGGGCTCGGGCGTGCTGTTTTACGACGTACCGAACCGGGGGCGCAACCTGAGTCTGGCCCTTTTGAACCTTGCCGGTGTCGATGATGACCACTTCAGCGTGGATGACCCAGGCGACGGCTTTCAGATGCGTCAGGGCCACACCCTGGTCTGGAGCGGCTGGCAGGCCGGGCTGGACGATGACATGCTGGCACTCGACATTCCCGCACTGGACGGCGTCACCGGCCCCTCCCGTGACGAGTTCATCTTCGATGACACCGAGACCATCCACCGAGAACGGCTGAGCTACCCGGCTGCCAGTCTCGACCCGAAAGACGCCACCCTGACGGTACGCCCCACGCCCGAGGCGCCGCGTGAAACACCGGACGGGCTTTCGTTTCGCTACCTGGACGAGCAGACCATCGACATCACGCGGCCAGCGGGCCAGGACGCCGGTGCCATTTACGAATTCGTCTATCCCGCCACGGGAGCACGGCCCGCCGGGCTTGCGTTTGTCGCAACCAGTGACCTTGTCTCGTTTCTGCGCGGCAACCCGGGCCATGATGCCTCCTCCCCCATTCATCACATTGACCACACCATCGGGCTGGGTATTTCCCAGTCAGGCCGCTTCCTGCGCGATTTCATTTATCAGGGGTTCAACGCCGACGCACAGGGCCGGCAGGTGTTCGATGGGGCCATGGCGCACATCGCCGGTTCGCGCAAGACCTTTACCAACGACCGGTTCGCCCAGCCCGGTCGCTTTTCCCGCCAGCACGAGGATCATGACTTTCCGGGCGACCAGTTCCCGTTCAGCTATGCCGATACCACGGACCCGCTGACCGGCCGGACCGGCAGCCTGCTGACAGCCTGCAGGGCAACCGACACCTGCCCGAAACTGATGCATACCGATACCTCCACCGAATTCTGGCAGGGCCGGGCATCACTGGTATCCACCTCCCCGTGGGGTGCTCCGCTGACGATGCCGGACAATGTGCGGCTGTATTTTCTCGCCGGCATGCCGCACTTCAATACCTGGGGCACCACCCCCCAGGACAAGGCGCCCTGCACCTACCCGACCAACCCGCTGAGCCCGGCCCCCACCATGCGCGCACTGGCTTCCGCCATGCAGGCCTGGGTAACAGAAGATACGGCCCCGCCTGCGAGCGCCTATCCTGGACTTGAACCCGGCACGCTGATTGACCCCGCCGTGCTGCACCTTCCTCGCGTGCAGGGCACCGTGCCGACACCCCCCGTCAACGCCCTGCACGTGATGGATTACCGCACCACACCACCGGCTGCCGGTGCGGCCTACCCGGTGAGGGTGCCCAATGTAGATGCCGATGGCCTGCCGCAGGGCGGCGTGCAGTCACCCTACGTGGCAGTGCCTGTCGGCACCTACTGGGGCTGGAACCTGCGTGACGAAGGCGTGGCGGCCGGGGATTTGTGCAGCCTGAACGGCAGCTACCTGCCCTTTCCGGCCGCCCCTGTCGAAACCGACAGCCGCCGCCCCCTCGATACTCGCTATAAAAACCGGGATGATTATCTGGATGCACTACGCCAGGCGGCGAACGCGCAGGTCATGGCCGGGCTGATGCTGCCGGAGGATGTGAGCCTTGTGGTCGAGGATGCCCCCGCCTTCCCCACCCACCGGCACTGACTGCACGGGCACAATGGCGGGACAACGGCATGACCGTCCGGCCGCGATGCGAGGCCTGAGCCCCGCACTGCGGCCCTCGCCCTGTCAGGGCGCGTCAGCATCACCCCGCGTAATGTCCTGCTGGCTGATCACCATGACATTGCGCGGCCACCAGTCGGGATGATGATCCCGGATGAATGCCAGCATTCGCTCCCGGATATTTGCCTCGGCACGCCACCCGGAAATGGGGTCGGATGCCATCAGAAAGCAGGTCAGGGTCTGCGCCGAGATGGTCTGTGCGGTCACACTGCACAGCAGCTTGTGATGCTCGATCACATCGTCTTCTTCCTGAGCAAACTCCAGGAACTTCTCGCGCAATACGGCAATATCGGCATTCAGGTGCACGTTCAGCTCCATGCTTCGATATTCCCGGGTATTGCCGGCCGACAGATTCTCGAAGGCCTTGGACGCAAAGTAGGTTACCGGCACGATCAGCCGCCGCTCATTCCATACCCGCAGACGAATATAGGTATAGAAAATGCCTTCCACGTAACACCACTGCCCTTCAAACATCACCAGATCACCAATGCGTACCGGCTTTGCCAGCGATAGCTGAAACGAGGACAGGATGTTACCGAGCACGGCCTGACCGGCAACCCCCACCAGCACCGCCAGTACACTGGCTGACGCCAGAATCGACATCCCGAGGGTCTCGAACAGCTTCACCTGACTCAGTACATAGATCGTGACCGAAATCACCAGAACAAGAATGATCACCCGCCGCAGGGCGTACAGCGTGGTCAGCAGCTTGCGGTCATCCCGGGGCTTGGCATCATCGATCTGCCCGACCATGTGCCGGGTCAGGTGCAGCATGAAGGTATCCACCAGCGTCAGCGCGATGGCCCCCGCGCTCCAGGCCATCACCGTAATCAGCGCAACTCGCAGCGTGGTGGCAAAGATCGCCGAGAAGGACACCACATACTCGATCAGCATCTGGGTGACGAGGGCCACCACGATCATGGCTACCGGGCCCTGAATCTGAATGACAAAAATACTGGGCGAACCGGAAGGCAGCCATCGGGCCATGAACCCGATCAGCGCATGAACGGCCTTGCCGATCAGCCACAGCATCAGCAGTACCAGCGGAATGGCGAACCACTCCCACAGTTTCAGGAGGCCCATGGGAGTCTTGAAGCGGTCAGGGATGTAATGCTCGAACCGGGAGGGGCCGTACCGATCATACAGGGCAGGAATGGCCCGCACGCTCTCCGGGGTAATCATCCAGACCGGCTCGTGATCGCTGATCCGGTAACGCCCGAGCCGAATGTCATAGGCATCGCTGCCGACCTCCATCGAGACCAGCTCGATATCCCGGCGCGGCTCCCCGGCCCGGGAATCCTTGCCGGAGGCATCCTCGATCACGGCATCACGCCGGCCTGACAGGCTCGAGATATTGAGCCACTTGCCACGCCGAAAGACCTCGGACAGCTTGCGGGCCAGCATGGCACCGCGCTCACGCTGCTCCGTCGGACTCAGATCGGTCAGATTGAGTATGTGCGCGGCACCCTCGAAATCGCCCTTGTCGGTCAGTTCGGTAAAACTGCGCATCGCTTCGCGGGGCGTACGCAGCATGGCCTCATCCATTTCCCCCGGCAGCCCGGTATTCATCGACTCGGTGCTGTACCAGAGCCCTTCCTGATTTTTTGTCTCCTCCGCCTGAGCCACTCCCAGCCCCAGACCGATCGACAACACGACCGCTACCATCACCCGCCATCCCTGCCAGGACTGTTTCATCGTCATGCCTGCATTACCGTTCCGTGAGCCATGCATGAGGGTTACCCACCTGCACGATGAACATGCGACTGCCGGCGGCAGCCGCGCTATAGCGCCAGCGTGCATTGTAAGGGCGCGGCTGATCCCCGCGCCATAACATGATGCCCCGCCACCGGCACGGCATGAAGAAACCCATGCAGCACGGCCCCACCTCAGCCAGGCTGAACAGAGCCATGACAGCATGTTCGTCACCGCCCATTCATGCCGAACGGCGCCGCCCATCGCGGCCCGGGCCACAGGAGCGCTCATGACCCACCCCACCCAGCAAACCCGCAAGGCCCTGTATGAACAGGCCCGGCACCACAACATTGAAGGGCGCTCATCGATGAGCAGGGACGAACTGGCCGCCGCGCTGGTACGTGCAACACACCAGGAGGCCAAGCCGGTGGTGGCGACACGCATCGAGACCTTCCGACGGCTGGCCAGCGCCGTGGCGGCCGGCGAATTCGTGCTGCGCCCCCGCAGCCTGACCGGCCATCAACGGCGGCTGCACCTGCGCCAGACGCTGCGCGAAGACCACCAGACCCGCATTGCCTCTGCCTCAGAGGAGGCCGTGGTCAAGTTCGACAAGCTCTCCGACTCCCTGTTTTCGTTCTTCCGCGGCACGGCACTTTTGTTCTACCGGGACATGGCCGGCGATGACGCCTGGATGCCCACGGTGCTGGCGCTGGGCGATGTACACCCGGAGAACTTCGGGGTCATGCCCAACATGAACAACGTGCCCATTTTCTCGGTCAATGATTTCGATGAAGCCTACTACGCCCCCTTCACCTGGGACCTGAAGCGCGGCGCGACCGGTTTCATGATCGCCGCCGAGACGGAGGGAAAGCTTGAACGCACGCACCAGATCAAGGTGGTGCGCCAGTTCATCAAGGGCTATATCGAAGCCATGGAGCGGCTGGCACGCGAAGGCACCGAACAGGATGAGGAAATGCGGTTCGACAACGCCCCGAAGTTGATTCGCGGGCTGTTCAAGGATGCCCATGAAGCGCGGGCCGACTGGCTGATGGATGATTATCTCACCGAGGACAAAAGCGGCTTTCGCTCCACCGATAAACTGGTGCCGATCTCATCACGGCGTGACGACTTCCAGGCCATTACCGACCGGCTGATCAAGGATAATGGCATCGAGATACCGACACGCACCGAGGGCATGCGGGTGAAGGATGTTGCCATACGCCGCGGCCAGGGGACCGCCTCGCTGGGGCTTAACCGCTATTACGTGCTGATCGAAGGCCCCGAGCGTGACGGCACCGATGACGTCATTATCGAATACAAGCAGGCCAGGCGTTCAGCCCTTTCCGGGCTGGTGCCGCCCTCCGCCTACGAGATGGACTCCAAAGCCGAGCGCATCAGCCATGCCCAGCAGGTGCACCTGGTGCGCGGGGATGTATTTTACGGCCATGTCGAATTCGATGGCCTGAGCTACATGTCCCGCGAGCGCGCCCCGTTTCGCGACGATATCGACCTGGATGACCTCTCGAAGCGCGACTGGAAGAAATACGCCCGCATCTGCGGCCGCGTGCTGGCTCAGGTACATGCCCTCTCGGACGAATCCGGCAGGATCGACTACGACGTTGAACCCGCCATCATCAACGCCATCGGGCCCCGGGCACTGTTCATTGCCGACATGGTGGAATTCGCCCTTGAGGCCGCCGACCGCGTACGCCAGGACCATGCCATGTTTCGCGAAGACCATGCACGAGGCGCCTTTACGCAGCTTGATATCGTGCATCGATAGTTCAATAGCCTCGCCCTGAAAGGATAAATCCGGCGCTTTCAGGGCATGGGGCGCATCAGCCAAGCAGCAAGGAGTGATCGATGGGAATGAACCGGGTGGCGGACTCAATGAGCGAGTCCGCCGTAAACCGGGGCACGCCATACACCTCGACGCACTTGCCGTGGACATCACGAAGCCGTTGCGCCAGCAGGTCAAAATCGCCATCGCCGGAGACCAGCACGATCACATCGGCCTGCGCGGCGAACTCGATGGCGTCGAGCGTAATGCCGACATCCCAGTCGCCCTTGGTCGAGCCATCTGCGCGCTGAATGAACGGCTTGAGCCGGACATCAAACCCGATCGAGCGCAGGATGGCCTGAAACTCGCGCTGCCGGGTATCGCCCTTGTCAATGGCGTAACACCGCGCCGCCAGCACCTCCCGACCGGCCGTGGCCCGTGCCCACAACCTGCGATAATTGACATGTTTGCCGTAGGCCTCACGGGCGGTGTAATACACGTTCTGGGTATCGACGAACATGGCAACGCGGGTCATGGCAAGCTGACTCCCCTGCAGGCATGAACGCGCTCACTGAAGACGAGCGCAATGTGCGGCTCATGATACTCCGCGATCAGGGCCGACCCAATAACACACCCAGTGATAGAGCCAGAGTGCAACGCATGATCCGAGCCGAACCGGCCACTGTCCAGCCACGTTGAATCATGTTTGCCGCATATTAAAGCATGAGCAGAATGCAGGAGGCGTATCTATCGATAGTGACGCACGTGATCAATCAGGGCGCGGAGTTTTGGTGTCACCGTATGTCGGCCTGGATAGTAGAGAAAGAATCCGGCAAACGGCGGCAACCAGTCATCGAGCATCGTGACCAGCTCGCCGCGTTCGATATAAGGCAAAAACGTCTCTTCCATGCCAAACGTGATGCCACCGTCAGCAAGCGCCACACGGATCATTAACTGCATGTCATTGGTGGTCATTTGTGGCTCGACTGCCACCGCAAGCGCGCGCTGATCACGCTCAAACTCCCACCGATAAGGAGCCGTTTCGGGTGAGGCGCGCCAGCCAATGCAGCGATGCCCCGTCAGTTCCCGGGGGTGTTGCGGCATATCATGGCCCGCAAGGTAGCCAGGTGAAGCAACAGCCACCTGACGCTGTTCGCCCGTCAGGGGGATGGCGATCATGTCCTGCTCGATAACCTCTCCCAGCCTGATACCGGCATCGAAACCGGCTGCGACAATATCGAATACCTCATCCGTCACGGTGACATCCAGCGTAATATCCGGATGTTTCTCAATAAAGGCCGTGATCAGCGGGCCCGACAAGAACCGCTCCGCGATCGATGTGGTCGTCACCCTTAAAAGCCCGCTGGGCGACGCCGGCGTATCCCGCGTCGCCTCCAGCACCGCAGTGATCTCGGTCAGCGGGTCAGAGAGTGCGCCCAGCAACTGCTCTCCCTCTTCGGTCAGCCGTACACTCCGCGTCGTACGATTGAAAAGTGGTCTACCCAACGCATGCTCAAGTCGTCCAATAGACTGACTGACCGCAGAACGCGTCACCCCCAATCCATCGGCCGCGGCGCGAAAGTTGCCTGCCCGGGCCACGGCAACAAATATCGTCAACAGGTTGAGATCCATATCGATTGGCAAGCCTCACTAACCATTGCGTATAGCCATCAGCACATTCTAATTGACAGGCCAGCACCTTACCCTGTGATGCACCGGCATGGCATATCACACGCCGTCATCACGGAGAGTACCATGAGCATTATCGGCAAAATCGTTTTAATCACCGGCGCCAGCAGTGGCATCGGGGAAGGCATCGCCCGCGAGCTGGCAGCGGCCGGGGCATACGTTCTACTGGGTGCCCGTCGCACCGACAGGCTGGAGCAGATCGCAGGTGAGATTCGTGAGGCGGGCGGTATCGTCGAGGTACGACCTCTGGATGTGACCAACAGACAGGCGATGGTCGAGTTTGCACAACGTGCGATGGACCTATGGGGTCGCATCGATGTACTGATCAATAATGCTGGCGTCATGCCGCTGTCTCCGCTCTCGGCAGGAAAGCTGGACGAGTGGGCATGCATGGTCGATGTGAACATCATGGGTGTTTTATGGGGCATCGGCGCAGTACTGCCCGTCATGGAATCCCAACGGGAAGGACAGATCATCAATATCGGCTCCATCGGCGCGCTGGCAGTCACTCCCACAGCAGCCGTTTACTGCGCCACCAAATTCGCAGTCCGAGCGATTTCGGACGGACTGCGACAGGAAACCTCCAATGTTCGCGTCACCTGTGTCAATCCAGGTGTCGTGGAGAGCGATCTGGCCTCAACCATTACCCACGACGAGACCGCAGCTGCCATCAACGATTACCGCGCCATCGCACTGCAGCCGGTCGATATTGCCCGGGCCATCCGCCAGCTCATTGATGCTCCGGCCAGCGTCGATACCACCGAAATCACCCTGCGCCCAACGGCCTCTGCCAATTGACCAGGCCGTCATCAAGCCTTCCCCTTTATCCCACACAAATAGCCACCCGGAGGTGGCCTTTTGTGTGTCTACTTCTACGCCCACCTGGAACATAGTGCGAAGCGTCATCGAGGCACTGCACGGGGTGGCGTGGAGGAAACCGGCGTAAAAGCCGTAGCAGATTGTAATAACGCTGATCGAACAGGTTCTCGACGTCCAGCGTCATGCTGTTGGTCTGGCCCACCGGGCCGGATACCGTATAGACATGGCTCCGCGCACGTACTCAAACCGCTGGCCCCGGCCCCTTTATATAAGTCATACTTCATCAAACTTTGGATCGGCCACGCTGATGCCGTGACCCATGTGTTGCTGCTGCGCTTCCATCGCTCGCCGATCCCTGACTTCATGTTCAAGGCTGAACCCCGTTGTTCAGTGGAATCTGTCGGGCGGAGCACACGCGTTCATGGCCGGGATACATACGCCAACGGAACTTCAACAGGCGATCAGCGCCTGTCGAGGGTCGTTTATCGCCGTGGGGATCTTCAGCATGTTCATCAACGTGCTGATGCTGGTACCGCCCCTTTACATGCTGCAGATATATGACCGGGTCATCAGCACCCGAAGCATCGATACGCTCCTGATGCTGACGCTGATCGTGGTCTTCTTTTTCCTGGTGATGGGCGGACTGGAACTGGTGCGCTCCAGGCTGATGGTTCGGGTGGGCAATCGGCTTGATACCCTGCTCAGTGAACGGCTCTACAGCGCCATGTTTCACAAAAGCCTCTCGTCACCTGCCGGACAGACCGCTCAACCCCTGACCGACCTCACCACCCTGCGCCAGTTTCTGACCGGCAATGCCCCCTTTGCCTTTTTTGATGCGCCCTGGATCCCGATCTATATCGGGGTGCTGTTCCTGTTCCATGCCTGGCTCGGGGTATTTGCCATCGCAGCCGGGCTGGTACTGCTGGGCCTGGCGCTTGCCAACGAATGGGCCACCCGCACCCTGCTCACCCGCGCCGGCAGCGATCAGCTCACCTCACAGCAACTCGCCACCGCCAACCTGGCCAACGCCGAAGTGGTCCATGCCATGGGCATTCTGCCCGGCCTTCGGGCGCGCTGGGCCAGACATCATCACCAGTACCTGCTGAAACAGTCTCGCGCCAGTGACCGCGCCGGGGCATTGATCAATGCCTCGAAGGTCATGCGCCTGCTGTGCCAGTCGATGATTCTGGGGCTTGGCGCCCTGCTGGCCATTGAAGGCGAGCTGAGCCCGGGAATGATGATTGCCGGTTCGATTCTGATGGGGCGCGCCCTGGCACCGATCGATCAGATGATGGCAGCCTGGAAGGGATTCATTGGTGCCCGCTCGGCCCATGAACGGTTACAGACCCTGTTCAGGGAGACCTCCGCCGAGCAGCCCCGCATGGCTCTGCCCACCCCGACAGGCAACCTGCATCTTGAAAACATCTCCGCCGCACCTCCCGGCGCCCGCAAGACCACCCTGCGCGGCATCACCCTGTCAGTGGCACGGGGCGAGCACATCGGTATCATCGGCCCCAGCGCCTCGGGCAAATCAACCCTGGCACGGGTAGCACTCGGCCTGTGGCCGACGCAGACCGGCAAGGTGCGCCTTGATGGTGCCGATATCACCCAATGGGACCGGGAAGCCCTCGGGCCCAGCATCGGTTACCTGCCTCAGGATATCGAGCTGTTTGATGGCACCATCAGCGACAACATCGCCCGCTTTGGCGATGTTGACCCTGCTGCCGTGGTCGAGGCGGCAAGGTGGGCTGGCGTACACGAAATGATCCTGCAACAGCCCGACGGCTACGACACCTGGATTTCCTCCAGCCGCGGAGTGCTTTCCGGCGGGCAGCGTCAGCGGATCGGGCTGGCGCGCGCCCTGTACGGCAAGCCGGTTCTGGTGGTTCTGGATGAACCGAACTCCAACCTGGATGACAGTGGCGAGAAGGCGCTGGCCGCCACCCTGGAACGGCTCAGGGCAGAGCAGATCACACTGCTGGTCATCTCCCATCGCCATCACCTGCTCGCCCATGTCGACAAGCTGCTGGTGCTCAAGGACGGCAGAATGGGGATGTTCGGCCCGCGTGACGAGGTCATCGGCCACTTCAAGCGCCAGCGGCAACCCGCCCCCGAAGCAGCGCCTACCAGGGTGCAGGCATCCGCCATGCATGCTCACCCCACCGCGCGGGGCAGCCAGTCATGACGCATGTTGCCGGTACGCCGGATACCTCCCGAGATACGCTGCCCACCAGCAGTCGCCGCGTGTGCCTGGCCGGGCTGATTATCATCCTAGTGGCCTTTGGTGTCTTCGGCACCTGGGCGGTACTGGCCAACCTGTCCGTGGCCGTGATCGCCAGTGGCACGGTCTCGGTGGACTCGTTCAAGAAGACCATCCAGCACCTTGAGGGGGGCATTGTCTCCGACATCCGGGTCGATGATGGGGATCACGTTACCCGCGGCGATACGCTGATTGTTCTGGATAACACCCAATCCACCAGCCGGCTGGCCATTGAGCGCACCACCTTCTTCATGGCCCGCGCCCAGGAAACTCGCCTGCTGGCCGAGCAGAACGGAGCCGACCGGCTTGAATTCCCTCCTGACCTGGTGAACGAGGCAGCAGGCCATGCCCGCCTTGAACAGGGGCTTTCGGTGCAGCAACGCCTGTTTGATTCCCGGCGGCACTCGCTGCAAGGCGAAATCGGTGCACTCAACGAACAGATTCAGCAGTACCGGGAGCAGATCACGGGACTGAAACAGATGACGGCCATCAACCAGCGCCGGTCCCGCTCGCTGAGCGCCGAGGCGGACGACTACCGCTCCCTGTTCAAGGAAGGGCTCGGGAATAATCAGCGCATTCGCGAGCTGGATCGGCAGATTCTGGAACTTCAATCAAACAGTGCCCAGGCCCGCGCCGAAATGGCCCAGCTTGGCTCGCGCATCAGCGAAAACCGGGCACGCATCGAAACCCGACGCCAGGACTATCAGCAGAACGTCAGCGAGCAGCTCCGCGAGGCCCAGTCCCGGGGCAGCGATGCCCGCCAGCGCATGATCGCCCTGGATGATCAGGTGCGCCGTACCGACATTCGAGCACCGGTATCGGGCACGGTGGTGGGCCTTGACGTGCGCACCCTGGGCGCGGTCATTACCCCCGGCCAGCCCCTCATGAGCATCGTGCCGGACACCGACGGCTTTTTCATTGATGCCCGGGTGCCGGTGCAGGACATCGACAACGTGTACGCCGGCCAGCATGCCGACATTCGGTTCAGTGCCTTCAACCAGCACCGCGCTCCCATCATTGATGGCCGGGTGGATCACGTTTCAGCCGACAGCTTCAGGGATGAAGCAACCGGTGCCCATTATTACCGGGCCCGCATTCGGGTCTCGTCGGCAGGCAAGGGCCAGATGACCGACAACATGCAGCTGCTGTCCGGCATGCCGGCCGAAGTCATGATCAAAACGGGCCGGAAGACCCTGTTCGAGTACCTGAGCCAACCGGTCACCGACATGCTGCACCGCGCCGTGCGGCAGGACTGACCTGATCATGATGCCCCTGCGCCGCTGCTCGTTTTCGCTGATGCTGCTGTTGCCCCTTCTGCCAGGCCTGCTGCCCCCCGCCGTGGCAGATACCTTCATGGCCGCGCTGGATACGACCTTACCTGAGCACTCGCCACAGGCACCGCCCACACGACAGCCCGCCCCAGGCCAGCCGCCCGTTCAGACCCTGAAGATGGCTGACGAGGCCACGGTGCCCTCACTGCCGGCCCTTCTTGCCCGGGCACTCGCTTACGACGCCGGCCTTGAAAGCCAGCGCCTTCGCGCAAGAGCGCAGGGCAAGGAGGTGCCCAAGGCCTGGGCGGCGCTACTTCCCCGGCTGGATGTGACCTATGCCCGCAGCTACACCGACAGCGACAATTACTATTCCGAGGGTGGATCCGTCTCCTGCAGCAACAACCCCCGGACCGGCGCCCTGATCGGGGGCGAGGATCTGGAGATGCGTTGCCGAGGCTATTCTGCCGACACGCGCCGCCAGCTTACGCTGAGCCAGACGCTTTTCTCCCTTGAGCAGTTTCGTCAGGTTCAAAAGGCCGATGCTCAGCGCGACGCTGCCGTACTGCAGGTGGCGGTAGCAGAGCGCGACCTCGCCCTAGAGACCGCCGAGGCATACATGAATGCCCTGTTTGCCTCGCGCCACATTGCCCTGCTGGATGGCAAGCGCACCGCCCTGACCCTGCAGGTCACGCAGGCGCAGCGCGCCTATGAGCTGGGCATCGGGGACCGCATTGACCTGCTCGCAGCCCGTGCACGGCGAGATCAGTCCGAGGCAGACCGTGTCGCAGCCCGCAATGACTACGACGATGCCCTCTCCACCCTGACCCGGCTGACCGGTACCATCCCGGACTTCACCCGGTTTTCACTGAACGCTCTGACCGACGTGGAATTTGCCGATGCCCCGGCACTCGCGACCCTCACCCCGTTGATCGCTGACAACCCGGAAGTGCAGCTGGCCCAGCTTCAGGGCAGGATCGCCGCCGCCGAACATGATGTACGCCAGGCCGGGTATGCCCCGGAGGTATCGCTGTCACTGTCCTGGTCCGATCAGAACAGCGACGACCCCTACCAGGACCGGACCGACCGCCGCGTAGCCCTTCAGGCGCAGATGAATCTCTTTCAGGGCGGCTACACTCTGGCCGATACGCGCCAGGGGGAGCTGCTCGCCCGGGCCAGCCGGTTTGAGGCCCAGGACGCTCGCCGCCGGGCGCTGGAACAACTGACTACCCGGCATCGCCGCATCAGCAGCGATATCTCGCGCCTGAAGGCGCTCAGGCGCGCCATTTATTCCAGCACGCTGTATCTGGACGCCGCCGACAAGGGTGCCGCGCTGGGATTGAGGGATCTGGTGGATGTGCTTGATGCCCGCGCCGAGGTCTTTCAGCAGCGCATTCACTTCATGGAGGCGTTCCGCCAGCTGGTAATGGACCACCTGCACCTGCAGGCAGCCATGGGCCGGCTGAATACCCGGGCACTCGGTGAGGTCATGGTATTGATCGGTGACGTCGTCGAGGCGCCCCGGAAGTGAACTGCCCGCCCTGCGCAAGGTGCCCCGGCAGGCATGAAAAAGGCCCATCCAGGATGGGCCTTGTCAATCACACGCCATTGGGCTTCAGGCAAACA
This sequence comes from Larsenimonas rhizosphaerae, assembly GCF_026240105.1. NCBI lineage: Bacteria > Pseudomonadati > Pseudomonadota > Gammaproteobacteria > Oceanospirillales > Halomonadaceae > Larsenimonas > Larsenimonas rhizosphaerae. The sequence goes on along the minus strand of NZ_JAPIVE010000001.1, from coordinate 140,020 downwards.
GAAACTCTTCCGGCCCCATGGCATAGGCAATTTCACCTGTCGGTGAGCCTGGATCATACTTGGGTACGCCCACCAGGGAGACCGAATACAGGCCGTCATCGGTATTGAGCATCAGCGTCTCATCCGGACGCATGCTGATATCTTCATAATCGATCGGCTGACCGTCCGGGCCGTTCAGGCCGGTGACGTCGATGCGGTCAATGCCCAGCTCGAAATTGGTAATGGTGCTGTACTGCCACGCGCCATCACTGCCAAAAACGAAACTGTCGGCCGCATTATCCGTGCCGCTGACCGTGCCATCGACGATGACCTCTTCATAAGGGCCGGTCGGCGCTGGTGCACGATGCGGTATCTGGTCACGATGATCGGTAAACGCATTGATGCCACCGGCCACATCGGCAAGCAGCAGGGCAAAATCGTTTTCATCCAGCCCTGCCGGCCCGCTGTCGCGGTACAGCCAGGTCTGGCCGTCATAGATGACCGGCATGACGGCGTCATCGCTGTCCTGTTCGCCGGCCATGGTCAGGGCTTCCTGCAGGGAAGCCGCATCATCGGCCACGAGGGCATAATCGAAATCCAGCGTGCCAAAGGACTCCATCACCTCGTTATCAACAAGCAGGGTATCCTTCGCGACATCAAAGCCTGAAATGGTATCGATGCCATCGCCGGCCGTGCCATAGCGGGACGCATCGCCGGCCACGTGGATCACATCCACCCCGTTGCCCTCACCCCCCAGCGTCACGGTTTCCTGCACCGCGCCTGATGCGGTGTAATCGAGACCGCCGGACAGCCCGGTAGCATCAACCTGGGTAACCGCGGCAGTGCCATCGGCACCGTTGGCCCATTCAACGCGGCCGTTGCCTGTAAGTTCGAGCGACTCCAGCGCCGCCCCCTGGACGTTCAGATCAAGCGTATCGCCGGAATTGACCCGGTCATCGGCAAACTGCGTCGCAAGTGAAAGCGTTGTTACATCATCGGCCAGTGCAAAGGTGGCCTCCCCGCCCTCCGTAAACGTATAGGAGTGGGTGTTATTGGTGTATGCCATGGTGTCAGTCCCCTGGATTTTCCTGTCAGATACGGTGCATGACAACCCTGTGCTGCCCTTCCCGCCTGCCCAGGGTAATCGGGTTATAACCTACATTAGCTTAACAAAAATTAATATAGTTAAATCCGATTAACTCCGGGCGTATGTCATTCACAATCAGCACGCCTTTTTTCGAATGCGCGGGCCTGCTACCGGTACTTGTACGCACTCGAGCACGCGCCAGGGACAGCACGACATTCAACACGGCAAAAGGCAGAGTCATGGATCACATCGACTGGGCAGAGGTCGGCGCATTGCTCGACCAGCTCTACAGCGCCGCGGATGGCCTGGAAGCCCTGTTTCCGGGGCGAAAATTCACCCTCGATGGCCACCTGGTCGGAAGCGTTGGCGAAGTAGTCGCGGCGTACATGTTTAACTTGACGCTGAACCCGGCTTCCACGCTCGGCCATGACGCCATTGCCCCGGACGGGCGCCAGGTCGAGATTAAATTGACGCAGGGCAAAACGGTTGCGCTTCGCCACCCGCCCGAGCACCTGCTGGTGCTCGCACGCCCCAGGAGCGGCGCGATTTCCGTGATCTACAACGGCCCCGGCCAGATCGCCTGGGACGCGGCAGGGAAAAGACAAAACAACGGCCAGCGCCCCATTGGACTCGGGAAGTTGAGGGCACTGGATGCAGGGCTGGAAGAAGAGGAAAGATTGGTGCTGGTGAGAGAGGCGCCGGTTTGAACTCAGCTCAGGCGTACGACGATATGCATTAGCTTCTATTCTGCTCCGCCTTCAACGCGGCCTGCACCGAAGGCCGCTCGCTGATCCTTGCCATATAGGCCGATAATGCTGGCCACTCATCAAGCTCTATATCAAAGAACCGACACCAGCCAAGTACAGTAAACAGATAGGCATCTGCAATGCTGAAATGCTCACCCATCAAATACTGGTTTTATTGGCCCAGCCCCCACCCCGCTTGAACCAGACCCTTCCGCCACCACGTGCGTCATGGCCATCACCGTTTGCGACACATCCACCCCATCAGCTTCCCGAGCACGTGCATGGGCCGGATGGGAAATGTTTAATACCAGAGAAGTGGCCAGCATGAGGGGTTAGCCATGCCCATGTGCTTCCAGCCCGCAGGACAACTTCCTCAAATCACCCGTTTAAAAGCCAATATTCTTATAACTATCAAGGCTGAGCATGAAAGTAGAAGAGATTTATCGACGGGACCTGAACCTGTTGGTCGCATTGCAGGTTCTGGTGGAGGAGCGCAGTGTCAGTCGGGCTGCCGCTCGGTTGAACCTGAGCCAGTCCGCCATGAGCCGGATTCTGGGGCGATTACGCTGCCTGCTGTCGGACCCGCTGTTTACACGCCAGGGGCAGTATCTGGTTCCCACCGAGAAGGCCTTGTTAATGAATATGGCGCTGGACGAGCCTCTTGGGTCGCTCAGGCAGCTATTGTCTCCCATCGAGTTTGATCCCGGGTCCTGTGACCAGAATTTCACGATCGTCACGACCGATTATGCAATGCAAACCATCCTGCCCTTTGCCTTGCCCCGTATATATCAGGAGGCGCCCAACGTCGCGCTGGAGTTTCTGCCCTTGCAGGATGAGCATTTAAAAGAACAACTGACCTATGGCCGGGCTGATCTGGCCATTTGCCGCCCGATTCATTCCATTGAACCATTGCAATACGAAACCCTGGGCCGTGTTGGCGTGTCGTGTCTGGTATCCAGACAACACCCGTTGGCGGACAAGGACATGTGTCTGGACGATTATCTGAATTTCCCGCATGCCATGATCGCCATCAGTGATGGGGTTAAATCCCTCATCGAACAGGCGCTGGAAGACAGGCCCAGACGGCGCATGGTGCTGCGGGCCTATCATCTGGAAGCGGCACTGGCGATTGTTGATACGATGCCACTGATCATCACGGTGCCTGCGGATCTGGCCTATCTGGTGTCAGAGCGTCATGACCTGGTGGCGAAACCCCTGCCCTTTCATTTCACACCGTTTGATTATTCCATGATCTGGCACCCTCGCTGTGAACACTCGCCTTCACAGGAGTGGTTGAGAAATATCGTCAAGGAAGAGTGTGGCAGGCTTATCGCCAGCCGTGTCGTGGAAATGGGGCTGGATGCAGATGCTGATAGCATGGTGCTGCCTGATCCCTTGCCCACCGGCATGAAACCGTAACCTTCGTTCTGGCTATCCTGCTGATTCAAAGGCCCTTTTTTAAAGGGCCAGGGGCCCGCCGCAAGGCCGATGTGGTGTATGTACAATCTGCATGGATCACTTCACTTTTTATCATTTGAGTCACTCCCCGATACTCTTTACGCTTCGCGTGAAGCTCGTCGTTAAGCGCATATACGCACCTTTTTCAGCGCACTTCCCGCCCGGGTTGCTGACGTTGTTATCCATTTTGCGGCTGTTATTGGTTTTTCCATGATTTACCAGGGTCAACGGAAAAAGTGGCAGCGCACGCCATTAAAAGTGGTGAACAAAAACAATAGGCGTAAACGAAAGGCACTCCCATCACTGAACATATAACAAGAGCAACTTATGACTATTTTCCGGTTTCCACTCCTGGTCTGGCTCGGTATAGGGATTCTGATTACCAGCCTGGGGATCAGACAGTCCTTTGGCATTTTCATGACGCCCATTTCCGACTACTTCCATACGGGGCGTGAGTTCTTCAGCTTTGCCATCGCATTGCAGAACCTGTTGTTCGGGGCATTCCAGCCGTTTGTCGGCATGGCCGCTGACCGCTGGGGGCCAAAGCGCATCATCGTTGCAGGCGCCATCGCGTACGCCTTGGGTCTGTACCTGACCTCAATTACCACCGAACCCACCATGATGTTCCTGTCACTGGGTGTGCTTGTCGGCTTTGGGTTGAGTGCCACCAGCTACGTGATCGTTCTGGGTGCCGTTGCGAAAGTAGTGCCTGCACAACACGCGGCCAAGGCCTTTGGCCTGACCACGGCAGCAGGCTCCTTTGGCATGTTTGCAATGATTCCGGGGGCACAGACGCTGCTGAGTATTTCCGACTGGCAGGGTGCCATGCAGATATTCGCTGTCATGTGCAGTTTCATGGTGCTGTTTGCATTTTTCATCAAGACGGCAAAACAGGACACGCACAGCGCACATCCCCTACAGGAAGACCTGCAGACCCTGAAAGGCGCCCTGAAGGAAGCCTTCTCACACAGGGGCTACTGGTTGATTCATATCGGCTTCTTTGTGTGTGGTTTTCATGTGATGTTCATCGCCACTCATCTTCCCAGTTATCTGGCGGACAAGCACATCTCGGCCTCAACGGCGGCCATGGCGCTGGCCTACGTGGGCATATTCAACATCGGTGGTTCGTACTTCTGGGGCGCCATGGCAGACCGCTATAGCAAACGTTATGTGATGTCTGCGCTGTACCTGGTACGTACGGCCGTGATCAGTGCGTTTGTGGTACTGCCCACCACCGACATGACGGCGGTCATCTTTGGCGCGGCCATCGGGTTCTGCTGGCTGGGCACCGTGCCCATTACATCCGGGCTGGTTCGTCAGATCTTTGGCGCTCGTTATCTATCGACACTCTACGGGCTGGTGTTTTTCTCCCACCAGCTGGGCAGCTTTCTGGGCGCATGGGCCGGTGGCTTCATCTACGACTACTACGGGTCCTATGATCCGATCTGGTGGTCAGCGATCACGCTGGCGTTCATTTCGGCATTGATTCATCTTCCGATCAATGACAGGCCGGTGCCCCGCCTGAGCATGGCAACCGCGTAACGTCTCGGGGCGTCTGACACAGGATGTCAGGCGCCTGCTTTCCTTATGCCTATCCGTCACCCTCAGCAAGCTGGCGCAGATACGGCCCACTCACCTCACCTCTTGCGCATTGCCCCACTTACCCGGCGCCAGCATATCTCGCCCGACACGCATGCCTCTCTCGGTTACACTAGCGTGACCGCCTGAAGGGTGAGGTTTTCTCACCACGTTTCACCCAGCCCCTTTCAAACCTGTGATGCATGACATGTCCATTTCCAATCGCGCTTCAAGGCTGAGCCTGCCTCAGATCAATCCCGGTGTGTCGACGGTGCTTGAGTATCTGCTGCTCAGGTTTCCAGCCATCGGTGAGGCGACGTGGCGAGAGCGCATGGCCACCGGCAAGGTACATCTCGATGACGGCGCCTTGATTACACCGGCATCGCCCTTCAAGCCACAACTTCGCGTGTTCTATTACCGCGAAGTGGCCAGCGAGCCGAGCATTCCCTTCGCAGAGCAGATTGTCTATCGCGATGAGCACATTCTGGTGGCCTACAAACCGCACTTTCTGCCCGTCATGCCCGGCGGGCGCTACGTAACCGAGTGCCTGCAACAGCGTCTGCGCAACAGTACGGGAATCGAGGCGCTTCAGGCAGTGCATCGTCTGGATCGAGTGACGGCAGGGCTGGTGCTTTGTTCGCTGAATCCCGAGACCCGCGGGCTGTATCATCAGCTCTTCAAGTCACGACGTATTCACAAGACCTATCAGGCCATCGCCGAGGTAGAAGGCCATGAGTCATGGGTGGGTCGAGAGTGGGACGTGAAAAATCGCATCGAGAAAAACGAGCAGCGCTTTCGCATGCGGGTCAGTGAAGGTGACGCCAACAGCCACTCGGTGATTCGCTGCGTGCAGCAAACCGACACGCAGGCACTGTTCGAACTGCATCCCGTCAGCGGGCGCCGCCACCAGCTGCGCGTGCACATGCAGTCACTCGGCTGGCCGATCCTGAATGACCGCTACTATCCGGTACTGCAGCCGCTCTCGCCGGATGACTACACGCGCCCCTTGCAGTTGCTCTCCAAGGGCCTAGAGTTCATTGACCCCGTGACAAGTGAACCCAGGCGCATTGAATACGATGGTGACCTGGAGTTTAACTAGCGTGGCGTCCTAGTCGACCGTTTCTTAGGGTCAAGGCACGCCTTCACCATCATCTTCTGTTAGGTGCATTAATCGCGCTGGCGCTACTGCTGAGGGTTGATTGCTGGCCGACTTCAATGCCTACCGCGCCTTGGAGCGCTGCAGGCTGGCCACTGCAGGTACCGCAGGATAATGAAATGATGAAAGGCTGCGAAGCCCGGACCAACGGTAACTTGGGGGTTGCACTGAACGAATAGGCGCTTTGTTTGAGAAGCACTATAGTGACTTCGCTTTGAGCGGCCAACTGTAAGACGAATATCGTCATATCACACACAGTATGACCGTTTCCAGCCAAAACAAGGAAATGCAACCGCTCCTTGCAAATCATTTAGCAAGCTAACTATTTAGCACTTCACCATAAGCAGCTAAAAGTTCATTTTCTACATCTACCAACGGGACAATAACCTTGTATGGCAAACCAGCTTTATCGCAAACACTTTCCAAAAATTTATAAAACTCCTTAAAAAAAGATGTTTGCGCCGTTAGTGGATCGGCAGAAGAGTACAGCATTGAAATCAAGATAGACTTCCCAAAATCCCGCTCAGGAATATTAGAAAAAACATGTTTATACGGTGATTGACTACTTCCAACTACAGTCTTAAGGCTTTGCAATTCTTTTCTACTACGAGCCTCCCCCGAACTAACAACCCAACTAGCTAATTCGTCAGACTCGCGATCCAGCATTTTATATATATCAGCTTTTTCCACAAAGCCTCCAAGAGATTTTTTAAAAAAGACCACTAAGAGTAATGCACCATTAACCAATCGCTTACAGATAAGCCGATAATATCATCTGACTTAGATAGTGACAACAAATCATTTCTATCGCCTTGCTTAAAAGACTGGAATGCTTTAAACATACTTTTAAGCGATGGACTGGTCACATCGTCATAACTTCTATTATTAATAGCACTACATCCCTCAACCAGATCCTGATAAACTGAAAACCCCGACCTGCATTTCAAATCATCAACATTTTCATAAAAACCATAATCTATAATTCTCTTAACTGACTCCATGTCCGTTTTATAAAGATGGAGAGAGTCTGATACATGACGCTGAACACCAAGAGGAACATTAAGTGCTTCAGCAACGTAGAACTGAATAAACTGAAAAATAAAAAGGTTGTAAGGCACCCCTTTATAAATGTCATTAGATCTATTAAAAACTGTCATGTCTAGCTTGCCATTACGAAGTTTTAGCAATACCGATAAGTTACAAGGAATGTCTTTGCTTGAGGAGGCAGCTTTAAGGTCCACAGGAGAATAAAGAGAAACAACGACTCTCCTAGAATCTGGTGTCTTTTTCAATTCCTCAATAGCCGAAACAAGCTGATCAAAACCAAAGCTATGTTTGATTCTATAACCATAGGCCCCGTTTAACTTCATACCATCATCAGAATATGCTCCGTATCCATCTAAATAATACCTCAGAATATCCAACTCATCACGGCCATCTATAACCCAAGCAGCCTCTGCAAACAAAAAAAACGGGTTCAGACCACGTCCCTGAAGCAGTGGAAAATTAATAACATTAGAATCTAGCTCAAAACAAACTGGACCCAGATCAAAAACATCACCAATCCTTGATGATGATATTACCTGAGACTTAAAGGAATCCTCTAAAGCCATTTTGTATAATTTTTCGACACTTTCTCCAGAATAAATTTTCAACTCAAACCTCCAAATCGAAGTTTATTCTTTTCAAGTTTATTTAAAAACCCACTTTCTAGATCAACATCAAATTGATTGGCAATCTTTATTAAATAAATAAATACATCCACAAGCTCTTCATCCAACTCCCCTTTGACTGTATCAATAGAAAAATCACCCCTGACAACTTTCTTTACAATGTTACTAAACTCCCCTAACTCACCTAACATACAAACTATAAGATGCTCGAGCTCTTGAATATTATCTTCGCCGATTTTATAATAAAATGGTCGACTTCCTATTGAGACACTCTTATCAAAAGCCTCTTGAAATTCACAGACCTCTTTTAAAGTAATAGTCAAAATTCAAGCTCCTCTGCTAACTGGCTCAGCTTTTTAGAAAGAACAGAAGAGAGCCTTTCAAGCTCTTGATCATGGGACTGACGCTCCCGCATCTTCGCCACTTCTTTGCTTAAAGCTATAGACTCTGAAAGGAGACTAATAATATATTCTCTTTTTTTTAAAGCAATATCTCTCTTATGAATGCATGCGAGTAATTCTTCTAGGGACTTTGACTCAACAACCGAGTGAGCATTAGATTTTTCCCGAATCATCATCCCTAGCTCTTTACGAGAATTTTCAAGTAATGACAATATATCCAGCGTGTCTAACTGATCCAGTTTAGGCCTAACCAAAGGAATAAAACCCACAGTATGGTGAGCCCTACAGCCCAATATAAGAATCTTAACACTATTAAAAACTAAAGTGTGAGAGTATATTTTTTTTATATTCTGCCTAATTTCCTCAAGATTAATCCTAAAAAAACTACTTATCTCTAAAGCCCTGAAATATACAGTACAGTACAAGCATGAATCTCTCAACACTGCTTGAAACACCATAAATGATGGTATCGGGTTGTCTCCAGAACCTTCAATATCATTTTGATTTATCAAGGAATAGAGTGCCCTATTACTTGTAGGCTTCCTTTTCAACTCTTCTGCAATATAATCTACTCCCTCTTTAGCATATTGCCCATGATTAAAGTAAAGATGATCGGGGCACTCTTTAGCACCCCAGTTTCTGGCTTGCTCTTGAACATCGAGTAATGGCTTTGAAAGCAGATCCGAAATATCTATACGGCAAGCAACTATATAATTATTTATACTTTCTCCAGGAGGCACATCCTTCAACGCTTTTTTAGCCACTTCTTCAAGGCTTACTATTTTTTGATATTTCATATGTTACAAAGCTCCCAAAACTTTATTCACAATATCGCAATGAATATCACTTACCGGGCTGTTAGCATCAACCTTAAGGAGTTCCCCATCATAATTATCAAAAATATTTAAATAATTATTTCTTACTTTTTCCAGCTTTTCTTTATTCTCGTATTCATCAACCACAGCACGAGAGCTCATCCGCTCAACTGAGACATTCACCTCATTGTCCATATAAACAACCAAGTCTGGATTTGGAAATCTCGAATTAAGTTCTTTTACAAACTCATATTCTTCTTTAGAAGAGCAGTGATATGCAAATGAAGAGAAAAAGTATCTAGAACTAATCACAACTACTCCATCCTCAACTAACCCAACCACACCATCTAAGGAGTTATATAGGTGGTCATGCCTATCCGCTGCAAACAAATACGCCATTTGCTCATCAAACAAATCTGATTGCTCTAAGAAAGGATTTTTACCTTTTGAAAAAGCTGTCCTGCCACTCATCCCATGCCTTATCAAGGTTCCTATAGGCCCAGCAGATGGTTCAGCTGTTAAATGGCAGCGAATACCCTTGCTTGTAAGGTAGTCATATAACAGCTTTGATTGCGTTGAAGTACCTGAACCATCGATTCCTTCAAAAACTACGAAAAAACCTTTCATTAAACTAACTCCTTAATACCTACCGAACCTTTCAAAGTTTCAAAGACAAATGCTTTTCTCCGTAATGTATTATCTTCATACAGAGAGTAGTAATTAAACGCATTCATATGACCAGCTTGGAGATAATTACCACTTCTGACAGAAAAAACTTGCGCTCCGTTATTTCCAATAGTGAATTCTTGATCTGCATGCTGATGCCCATGAATAACAGTTGAAATACCATTAGAAACAATCCACTGAACTAAGTCATACGAGTTTCGTATCGTAGACGTATCGTCATGAAATTGGTTTAATATATTATGATGCAATACCAATATTTTGACCTTTCCATCAAAACAGCCCTTTACATCCTTCCTTAAGATATTATTATCTACCAAACCATAACGATGATTAAGATGATAGACTGTATTAATAACAAAAAAAACAACGCTATCGAACTCAACAACTTTTAGACCTGGCGTTGAGAAGCAAAGATTTTCATCACGTCTTATCGAATACATAAAAGCATCAAAATCACGAAAGCCATTTGATGAAATATCATGATTGCCTGGACAAGCAATTATATTCCCTCGTTGTAAACAGCTGTTTTCAAATAACACTTTAAAAAATTCTTTGGCTTGTTCATACCCCTCACAGCGGCCTCTAAAAGTAATATCACCACTTACTACTAATTTTAAATCATCATCTCTATTATTTATAAAATCAGATAGACTATGGGCAACTTCCCTAGGATTAAAAGTTGCTTCCGGGTTGCCAAAGTGAACATCAGAAAGATGAATAATACTCATAATTTATTAATCCACTAAAATTTTCACTATTACAACACAAAGCCCGCATCTCTGCGGGCTTTGTGTACTGCTTATTAAAAAAATAAGTTATCTATAAAGACGCTTCACTCCCACTCAATCGTCGCGGGCGGCTTGCTGCTGACATCATAAGTCACCCGCGAGACACCACTGATCTCGTTGATGATGCGGTTGGAGACCTTCTCGAGCAGCTCATACGGCAGGTGTGCCCAACGGGCCGTCATGAAGTCGATGGTTTCAACCGCACGAATGGCGATAACCCATTCGTAGCGGCGGCCGTCGCCGACCACACCGACGGATTTCACCGGCAGGAACACGGCAAACGCCTGGCTGGTCTTGTGGTACCAGTCGAAGTTGTGCAGCTCTTCGATGAAGATAGCGTCGGCTTCGCGCAGGATGTCGGCGTATTCCTTTTTGACCTCACCGAGGATGCGCACGCCCAGGCCCGGCCCGGGGAACGGGTGACGGTACACCATGTCATAGGGCAGGCCGAGTTCGAGGCCGAGCTTGCGTACTTCGTCCTTGAACAGTTCGCGCAGCGGTTCGACCAGCTTGAGCTTCATGGTCTCGGGCAGGCCGCCGACGTTGTGATGCGACTTGATCACGTGGGCCTTGCCGGTCTTGCTGGCCGCGGATTCGATCACGTCCGGGTAGATGGTTCCCTGGGCGAGGAAATCAACGCCGTCGATCTTCGCCGCTTCCCGGTCGAACACGTCGATGAAGGTGTTGCCGATGATCTTGCGCTTGGCTTCCGGGTCATTGACGCCGACCAGTTTGCCGAGGAATTCGTCTTCCGCGTCCACGCGGATGACCTTCACCCCCATGTGGCTAGCGAAGGTTTCCATCACCTGGTCGCCTTCCTGCTTGCGCAGCAGGCCGTTATCGACGAACACGCAGGTCAGCTGGTCACCAATCGCCTGGTGCAAGAGCGCCGCGACCACCGAGGAATCCACGCCACCGGAGAGGCCCAGCAGCACGTGCCGGTCACCGACCTGCTCCTTCACCCGTACGGTAAGGTCTTCAATGATCTGGGCCGGGGTCCAGAGCCGTTCTGCCTTGCAGATCTCCAGCACGAAACGCTCCAGAATGCGCTGGCCCTGCAGGGTATGGGTCACTTCCGGATGGAACTGAACGCCGTAGAACTGCTTTTCAGGCCAGCTCATGGCAGCAATCGGGCAGCTCGAGGTGGAGGCCGTGACGGTAAAGCTATCCGGCGCGCGGGAGACCTTGTCGCCATGGCTCATCCATACATCCAGCAAGGCGCCGCCATCACTGCCCACATGATCCTTGATACCGCCCAGCAGGTCGTCTTCCGCGCTGACATTGATCTGCGCGTAGCCGAATTCACGCTTGTTGGAACCTTCGGTGGCACCACCAAGCTGTTCGGCCATGGTCTGCATGCCGTAGCAGATGCCGAAGACCGGCAGGCCGAGTTCGAACACGCACTCGGGGGCGCGGGGGGAACCCAGCTCGGAAACGGATTCCGGCCCGCCGGAGAGGATGATGCCGTTGGGGTTGTAGGCGCGAATCTCGTCTTCGGTAATGTCGAAGGCGCGAATTTCGGAGTACACGCCCAGCTCGCGCACACGGCGTGCGATCAGCTGGGTGTACTGGGAACCGAAATCAAGAATCAGGATCTTGTGGGAGTGAATGTCTGTCATATGTGTAGGCCACTGCGTTGTGGGGCCGCCTGGGGCGTCCGCCGTGTTCGGAAACACAAGAGGGAAGCATGTCCTGAAAGCGGGCTTTCAGTGGACACCTTCCCTCTCGATTCAGGAAATACCTGCCTTAACGACCGCGGTAGTTAGGCGCTTCCTTGGTAATTTGTACGTCGTGTACATGGGATTCAGCGAAACCGGCACCGGTGATCTTCACGAACTGGGGCACGGTACGCATGGTGTCCATATCCGCACTGCCGGTGTAGCCCATGGAAGCACGCAGGCCGCCCATCAACTGGTGCACGATGGCGCTCATCATGCCCTTGTAGGGGACACGGCCTTCAATGCCTTCCGGCACGAGCTTCTCGACACCTTCTTCCTTGCTCTGGAAGTAGCGGTCGCTGGAACCCTGGGTCTGGGACATGGCGCCCATGGAGCCCATGCCGCGATAGGCCTTGTAGGTACGGCCCTGGAAGAGCTCGACTTCGCCCGGCGCTTCTTCGGTACCGGCCAGCAGGCCGCCAATCATGACGCAGTTGGCACCGGCCACGATCGCCTTGGCAATGTCACCGGAAAAGCGAATGCCGCCATCGGCAATCACCGGCACACCGTAGGGCTCAAGCGCTTCACAGACGTCGGAAACCGCTGAAATCTGCGGTACGCCCACGCCGGCCACGATGCGGGTGGTGCAGATGGAACCGGGGCCAATGCCGACCTTCACGCCATCCGCACCGGCTTCAGCCAGATCACGAGCAGCAGCGGCAGTGGCGATGTTACCGCCAATCACCTGGACCTGCGGGAAGTTTTCCTTGACCCACTTGACCCGATCAAGCACGCCCTGGGAGTGACCGTGCGCGGTATCTACCACGATCACATCCACGCCGGCGTCAGCCAGAGCAGCAACGCGGTCCGGGGTTTCCGGGCCGGTACCGACAGCAGCGCCGACCAGCAGACGGCCGTCGCTGTCCTTGGCGGCGTTCGGATAGGTACGGGCCTTTTCAATGTCACGTACGGTGACCAGACCACGCAGGTGGAAGCTTTCATTGACGATCAGGATCTTCTCGATCCGATGTTCCTGCAGCTTCTGCTTGATGACATCCAGGGAAGTGCCTTCCTGAACCGTCACCAGCTTCTCGCGCGGGGTCATGATGTTCTCGACCTGGTCGCCCTTGTTGGGCTGGAAGCGCATGTCGCGGCCGGTCACGATACCGACAAGGCTTTCGCCTTCAACCACGGGAAAACCGGAATAGCCGTGTTCCTCGGCCAGAGCAAGCAGATCCTGCAGGCGGGCCTTCGGGCTGACCGTTACCGGATCCTTGACGATGACACTTTCGTGTTTCTTGACCTTCTTGACTTCCGCAGCCTGCAGAGCAATCGACATGCTCTTGTGGATAATACCGATGCCGCCTTCCTGGGCCATGGCAATCGCCAGGCGGGCTTCGGTCACGGTATCCATCGCGGAGGACAGCAGGGGGATGTTCAGTTCGATCGTACGCGTCAGGCGGGATTTCAGGCTAACGTCCTTGGGGAGAACGCTGGAATAGCCGGGAACGAGTAATACGTCGTCGAACGTAAGAGCTTCTTGCGCTATACGTAACATGTCGGACACGCCCAATGGTCAGGTTAGAGATGCGGCGGGGAAAGTTAATCGCGCATTGTAAACCCTCGGCTGGCCGCGCACAATCGTACCCCCTTCCGGATGACGCGAACCGATTATATTCATGCCGCTAGCCACCGACCCCGTCACGCCCGCCCTGAGCGTACGCGATCTCAATCGCCAGGCCCGCCAGTTGCTGGACCGCCACTTTGATCTGGTCTGGGTCGAAGGCGAGCTGTCCAATGTGTCCCGCCCAGCCTCCGGTCATGTCTATTTTACCCTGAAGGATGACCACACTCAGGTGCGGTGTGCCCTCTTTCGCAATCGAGCGGCATTTGTTCGCGCTCCGATGACCCACGGCGATGCCGTACGGGTACAGGCGCGCGTCTCCCTGTTCGAACCCCGGGGGGATTACCAGCTGATTGTGGAAGCGGTGCAGCGCGCCGGCGAAGGGGCACTGCTGGCTGCACTGGAAGCCCTCAAGCAGAAGCTGCGCGATGAAGGTGTGTTTGATAATGCACGCCCCTTGCCCTGCCCCCCGGCCCACCTGGGCATCATTACCTCGGCCACCGGCGCAGCGCTACAGGATGTGCTGGCCGTACTGCGCGCGCGCTGGCCGTTTACGCCGGTATCGGTATTTCCGGTGCCGGTACAGGGCCAGGACGCCGCGCCCGCCATGATCCGGGCGCTGTCACTGGCGGCCCGTGACGGGCGTTGTGACGCGTTGCTGCTGACGCGGGGTGGTGGCAGTCTGGAAGACCTGTGGGCCTTCAATGATGAGCAGCTTGCCCGTGCCATTCATGCGAGCCCGGTGCCGGTCATGAGCGCCGTCGGCCATGAAGTGGATACCACCCTTGCCGACTTCGCCGCGGATGCCCGTGCGCCGACGCCCTCGGCCGCCGCGGAGCAATTGACACCGGACGCGGCTGCGATCAGACAGCAGCTGGCTGCGCTGGCAAGGCGGCTGGTACGGGCCATGGAGCACACTCTCAACGAATATGGCCAGCGCCTTGATCGGGCGCGTCTGGGGCTGCGCCACCCCGGCGATCGGCTCGCACAGGACAGGCGTCAGCTTTCACAGCTGGAAGCGCGCATGCAGCGCGCAATACATCAGCAGCAACGCGACGCCAGACGCACCCTCGACACGCTTGATACCCGTCTGACGCGTCAGCCACCATCCCGTCAGCTCGAGCAGGCGCGCGCCCTGACCCAACGGCTGAGCGGAGCACTGCACGAAGCGATGAACCGCACCCTGCAGCAGGAAACGACCCGGCTGGATGTCGCCGCACGGCAACTGAACGCCGTCAGCCCACTGGCAACCCTGTCCCGCGGGTATGCCATTACCGAAAACGAGCAGGGCCACATCATCCGTCAGGCACAGGAAACAACGCCCGGGGAAATGATTACGGTGAGACTGGGAGAGGGACGCCTGCGCGCCGAGGTAAAGCGACGCTACAAGCGCTAGTGCGACAAGCACCGAACGCCACGGGGCATGGCGCTCGGTGCAGTAGGCGTCGGGTCAGGAAGCCTTGAACCGGGCGACTTCAAGATCATGGCGCGCCAGCAGCTTGTAAAAATCGGTCCGGTTGCGCCCGGCAATACGGGCTGCCTGGGTCACGTTACCATCGGTCATCTTCAGCACCTTGATCAGATAACTGCGCTCGAACCCGGCGCGGGCATCGTTGAACGAGGGCAGCACGGATTCATCCGACGCCAAAGCCTGCGACACCAGCCCCTGGGAGATGATCGGTGACGTGGACAGCGCCACGCACTGCTCTACCACGTTGACCAGCTGCC
Organism: Larsenimonas rhizosphaerae; assembly: GCF_026240105.1. Lineage (NCBI taxonomy): Bacteria > Pseudomonadati > Pseudomonadota > Gammaproteobacteria > Oceanospirillales > Halomonadaceae > Larsenimonas > Larsenimonas rhizosphaerae. The sequence goes on along the minus strand of NZ_JAPIVE010000001.1, from coordinate 124,642 downwards.
TCACGTTGCCCGGCCAGCCATAGCCGACCAGCAGCGACAGCGCCTCGGGCGAGAACCCCTTCACACTGGACTGGTTACGAGCGCTGACCTGATGCACCAGATGCTTGGCCAGCAGCGGAATATCCTCGGCTCGTTCGCTGAGCGACGGCAACCGCAGGTTGACAACATTGAGCCGGTAATAAAGGTCTTCACGGAAATCACCGCTTTCCATGGCCTTGTTCACGTCCCGATGCGTGGCCGACAGGATACGCACATCGACCGGGATCGAGCGGGTACTGCCCAGCGGGCGAACGTGGCGCTCCTGCAGCACCCGCAGCAGCTTGACCTGTAGCGCCAGTGGCATATCACCGATTTCATCCAGAAACAGGGTTCCACCATCTGCCGCCTGAAACAGACCTTCGTGCGCGTGCATCGCGCCGGTAAAGGCGCCCCTGGCGTGGCCAAACAGCTCGCTTTCCAGCAGCTGTTCCGGCAAGGCGCCGCAGTTGATGGCAATGAAGGGACGATTGCCTCGGCTGCTGGCACGGTGAATGGCATTGGCCATCAGTTCCTTGCCGCTGCCGGAGGGGCCGGTAATCAGCACGCTGACATCGCTGACGGCAACCATCCGGGCCTGATCAAGCACCTGTTCCATTACAGCACTGCGGGTGACAATCTCATCACGCCAGGCATCGTCATTGCCGGCAGATGCCGGCGTCTGACGCAGCGCATCATCCACGGCAGCAAACAGCTCGTCCTTGTCGATCGGCTTGGTCAGAAAGCTGAAAACGCCCTGCTGCGTGGCACTGACAGCATCGGGAATGGACCCGTGTGCGGTCAGGATAATGACGGGCAGGCCTGGATGGCGCGACTGTACCTCACGGAAGAGCTCCATGCCGTCCATTTCATCCATGCGAAGGTCCGACAGTACCAGATCAGGCCGTTCGGACTGGATGTGCGCCAGGGCTTCGCGACCACTTTCAACCGTGGTAACCCTATATCCTCGGCTCTCGAGCCTCATGCTCAGTAGCCTTAACAGGCTGGCATCGTCATCGACCAGTAATAGGTGTGCCTTTCCTGCACTCACGGCTCATGCTCCTTGCATTCACCACCGCTCAGGGTGAACGGCGGCGTGCATTCATGCTTTCTTCAATCGCGGTCAGGGCGTCCAGCTTGCGGGTCAGTTCGGCATTCTTGTCCGCCAGTTGCTGTATCCGCGGATCCCTGGTGGGGGTGGCACTCGACACCAGTGTCTTGCGGTATTCAAGTTCATCAAGCCAGTAATGCAGCAGGGGCTGAAGTGGCACCGGTGCCTTGTCGAGCTCGGTTCGATACAGCGCAGTTGCCTGCTTCCACTCCGCCCGGGTGCCCCAGGACAGTACCACAGCCCGCGCGAGGCGGTCTTGTGGAGTATCGTCCCCGGTTTGTTTCAGGATGTCACGGCGCCACTCATCATTGCCGTGCTGAGCCCTGATGCCAAACGCGATCCAGTTCGGCAGCAGGCACTCCCCTTCAATCAGTACAGGGGGCCCGGAAAAGAAGCAGTTGCTGGCACCGGTGCCTGTCAGATTCTGATTATGGCCAGTGATCATCTGACAGCCGGACAACATCAGGCTGACAGCAAGGCCGCATATAATATGTTCAAGTTTCATGGCCCATCATTTCCTTTATTCATCAGGCACGCTCAAGCTCGGCCTGATCAGTATGCCCACTACCGTTATCGTCCAGCCAGGGAAGGATCAGTCGAAAACAGACAGTCGCCTCTCCATCATCATCTTCCACAAGCGCCAGGCTGCCGTCCTGAGCGGCGGCACTTTCAGCCGCGACCGACAACCCGATGCCCGAGCCCTTGAGTGGCCCCTTGCGCTTCGACGATCCCTGATAGAAGGGCTCGAACAGGTGGTCCCTGTCCTTTTCGGCGATCGGCTCGCCGGTGTTGGCCACCTCGATATACAGCATCTCATCGTGCACAAAGGCACGAACCCAGAGTTTACCGCCATCTTCCCCATAGGCCACGGCATTGGAGACCAGATTGTCCACGATGCGCATGGTGCGGGTGCGATCCGCTTGCCAGGCCAGCCGATATTTCGACCAGCTCACCACCATCTGCTTGTTATCAAGCCCCAGGTGGTGCTTGTTCAGTACGTCCTGCACCATGGCAGCCACGTCAAAGCGTTTGACCTGCAATTTGCGATTATGCTGCAGCAGGTTGTAATCCAGAAGTTGCTCGATCAACGTCTGCAGCTCCTGGCTGCTGTCATCCAGCAGCAGCACGATTTCCTTCTGACGCGGGCTTAATTCGCCGACGATGCCATCGGCAAGAAGCCCTGCTCCCTCCCGGATACTGGCCAGCGGCGTTTTAAGCTCATGAGACATGTGCCGGAGAAACTGCTGTTTCTGGGCTTCAAGCTCTTCAAGCCGATTGGACAGCCAGTTCAGGCGCTCGCCCAGATTGATCAGCTCGGATGGCCCCTGCAACCGCGGCGGCTCCTTCTGCCGGTCGCCGCTGCCAATGCCAAGAATACGTTTTTCAAGCTGTTTTATCGGTCGAATAATCAGCCAGGTGAAAAACAGGATCAGCGCCAGACTGACCGGCACCAGAATGCTTGCCTGCAGCCACAGCGTGTTCTTGACCTCACGGGCACGGGCACGAATGCTGTCAATACGGGCATCGACCACGTCCCGGGTCTGATCGAGCAGTTTGTCGGTGTCTCTGGCAAAGGGCTGGAAGTCATCCAGTCGGTTCTTGATATCGGCAAGCGATGCATCCGGAATATTTCGCAGCGCATCCAGCTGCTGATTGAGCACATCGATGACGGGGTCATTGTCGAGCAGGCTGGCCTGCTGGTCCAGCAGCTCCTTGTAACGGGCGGCGCGCTCACGATAAATGTTCATCAGGCCCGGGTCCTCCAGTACGGCGTACTGGCGTGCACTCCGCTCCATTTCAACCGACAGGGTTGTCAGGGTGCGGGCACGTCGGGTCTGATCAACCGCCTGGCGCGCACTGACATCAGCCAGCTCGGAGAGCTCGGAGAGCGTCTGGCCTGCCTGAAAGATAAGCACGCCCATGGGCAGCATGACCATTAAAAAGGCAAGCAGCACCAATTGAGGAAGGGATCGCGGGCGCCAGTGGCGAGAGGCCTTGTTAGCCATAGTGTCTAAAACTCACACGGATTAACGGGTAAAACCCTTTACAGATCCTAACATGATAAATGCAGTGGGTAACGAAACAAACACACCCCTTTCACTATGGCCACTGAAGATATAAGCACACCGACATAAAAAAGCCGACACATGATGTGTCGGCTCAAGGTACGCAGGGAACTGAAGGGTAAAAGGGAATATGGTCGGGGGCTTGCCTGACCTGCACTGATCCCGGCACATTCCAGTGGCCCGAAGGCCATTAAAGTCCTCGACGACACTGATTCAGGAGTGCCCCCTGTGCCAGTACGGCACCGACTTTAAACGTGATATCCAGCCCGCAACGGCTCGATATATTAAATGGGTCTCTCCCATCCATGGGAGAGTCGGCATCCTTGCCGCGAGCGTGAAGCTCATGACACCTTATCCATGCTTTCGCGGTGTCTTGTCTTATCGCAACCTAAGCACAATGGGGTGCGCCCGAAGCATACGTAGATCATGCCACTTGCCTCAGGCAGAAAACGATGTTCGCTTTCCTGCTGCACTGCACATTAGTAGCGAAATGCATGCCATTATAAAAAATAATACTTAATATCAATAACTTGAAAAAAATTAACCAGAATACATTCAACGCACCCGGGAAAAACGGAATGATTTTAACTGCACCGTCAATCAAGATGTCTCCAAACGCAGACACATGAAGCCTTCAATAACAACAAGTTATTTAAAATCATAAACTTACACTGTCTCCTTTTGATCACACCATGTGCTGCGGGTGTCGTTATTTTCCAACGCGCGCAAAAAAGCCGCCCGGAAGGCGGCTCGGAAAGGGCATTATGGCGCACCTACAGGGGCTTGATCAGCACCCGTGAGTTTCGGGTCGGGTTATAACGCTGTCTGCGGGCCTCGGGCAGTCGCTCTACCGGCACCGTTTCGAAGCCTCGCTCAAAAAACCAGTGGGCCGTATGTGTAGTCAGGGCATAAAGCTCCCTGATGCCCTGCCGGCGGGCGCGCTGCTCGATCGCCTGCAATAGAACATCTCCACGCTCGCCGCCTCGGTAACTGCCGTGAACCACGACACAGGCAAGCTCGGCCATGTCCGTCCCGTGATCCACGTGCAACGCCGCACAACCGATGATCATGCCGTCACGCTCGATGACAAGATAGTCACCCATGTCATGCTCAAGGCGTTCACGGGAGCGCGCCACCAGCACGCCCTGCTCTTCCAGCGGCTTGAGCAGAGCCAACAATCCCCCGACATCCCGCAGCTCGGCGTCACGAAGCTGCTCGTAACGATCTCGAGTAATCATGGTGCCAACACCATCCCGGGTGAACAGCTCTCCCAGCAGGGCATCATGATCACGCCAGGAAATCAGGTGGGTACGCGCCACCCCCTGGCGGGCTGCCTCACAAGCCACCCCCAGATGCCGGCGCAACTCACCGGGCAATGCATCGGACTGAGCCATGAAACGCTCGGCATCGGCCGGCGTGAGCTGGCGCAGAAGCCCGGATGAGGGGTCAGTAAATCCGCTACTGTCACCGATCAGAATCAGCTTGTCGGCCTTCAGCGCCGTAGCAGCGTGCAGGGCAATGGCAGAGGCACTGACATCAAACACTTCGCCGGTGCTGGAGTAGCCGATCGGGGGCAACACCACGATATGTCGTTGATCCAGCAGCGAGGTAATCGCCTCGGCGCGCACCCGCCGCACTTCTCCCTCGTGGAGATAATCGATGCCGTCACGAATACCGAAGGGGCGGGCCATGACAATGTTGCCACTGACGGCCGTAATGTCGGCCCCATACATGGGCGTATTGGGCAATCCCAGGGACAGCTGGGCTTCAAGTCCCAGCCGCATGTGCATCGCCTCACGCTCAATGATGTGCATGGTAGCGTCGTCCACTACACGCGGGATATCACTCACCGGTGGCTGATGCCCTGCCCGGGCAAGGGCCTGGTCGACCTGCGGGCGGATGCCGAAAACAAGTACCACCCGTACTCCCAGAATATGCAGCAGGGTAACGTCCTGAATCAGTGACTCGCGTCGTCGTGCTTCAAGCGCCTGCCCTTCCACCAGAATGACGAAGGTTCGCCCGCGATGAGCATTGATGTAGGGAGAACTGCTGCGAAACCATTCCGCAAAGGGAAACGACGTATCCAACGAGGCCACTCCTGTCTGAGGAAAATCGGAAATTCAGGCTTCACTATATCAACCGCGACAGATGCCGACATCCGGCCTCGTTGAGCGGGCATAAAAAAAGCGCGACCTGAAGGTCGCGCCCCTGGCAGTGAACGACCTGGTACTCAGCCGAACATGCCCTTGAACATGAAGAAGAAGATAATCGACAGGAACGCGCCGGCAGGCAGGGTCACAAGCCAGGACACGACGATGGTTCCCAGAACACGCAGGTTGAGCGCATGCATCCCCCGCGCAAGCCCCACACCCAGAACCGCGCCCACCAGCGTATGCGTGGTCGAGATCGGCAGACCGATGCCCGAGGCAATCACGACCGTACTGGCAGCAGCGAGCGTAGCCGCAAAACCGCGGCTGGGCGTCAGCTCGGTAATACCGGTACCCACTGTCGCAATTACCTTGTGCCCCAGCGTGACCAGACCTGCCACGATCCCTGCACCACCCAGCAACAGGATCCACCAGGGCATGGTAGATGCCTGCCCCAGATGCCCCTGCGTCTGAACAATGCCGACCACTGCTGCCAGCGGGCCTACCGCGTTGGCAACGTCGTTGGATCCGTGGGCAAAGGCCATGGCACAGGCCGTGAACATCATCAACACGCCGAAGATGCGCTCGACACTGGCAAAACTGAAGTTGTCACCTGCGCGGCTTTCACGGCCGATGCGACGCTCGAGCAGGATGCCGAACAGCATGATGATCGCGCCGACACCTATGGAGAGGCCGGCACTGTCCAGAAAGGACAGATGCAGGCCAATGTGCTTGAGTCCCTTGAGCAGGGTTACCATCGAAATAATGAACCCGACAAGGAACATGTAGCCAGGCACGTACCGCTTGGCCGCTGCAAAGGGATCACTGTTTTCAAAGATCAGCCGCTGAACCGAACGGAACAGCAGGTAAGCCAGCAGACCGGCCAGCAGCGGCGACGTCAGCCAGCTGGATACGATCTGACCCAGCGTGCCCCACTCGATGCTTTCAGGGCCGAGCCCGACAAGGCCGAACCCCACGATTGCCCCGACAATCGAGTGCGTCGTCGACACGGGCCAGCCCTTGGCGGAGGCAATCATCAACCAGATGCCGGCCGACAACAGGGAAGCCAGCATGCCATAGGCAAGATACTGAGGCGTCTGCTGCAGCAGGGCAGGATCAATGATCCCCTTTCGGATGGTGGCGGTTACTTCCCCCCCCGCAAGCCAGGCCCCCAGAAACTCGAACACGATCGCGATCAGGATCGCCTGCTTGACCGTGATGGCCTTGGAACCGACGGAGGTGCCCATGGCGTTGGCAACATCGTTGGCACCAACCCCCCAGGCCATGAAAAAACCGAACACACAGGCAAGAACTATAAAAAGTTCGCCGTATTGGGCAATAATGGTCATAAGCGTTCAGACAACTTCACTTGAGTGCGTGACAACTCGTCTACCGCCCTGATCGGGCGATTGATATTAACGAGCGAGCAGAATTTGTAGACGAGCACCGACACGCTCGGCGCAATCGGATACTTCACCAATCCAGTCAATGATTTGATACAGGAAGATGACTTCAACCGGCGGCAGGGTACTTTCCAGCGCAAACAGGGCGCGACGAATCGCCACCTGTTGATCATCGGCCTGATGTTCCAGCTCGTGAAGCTCCGTGATAAAGCCTTCCATGACACCATACACGTTGCTTCCAAAACCGGATTCGATCACATCATCAAGCTCATGCAGCGCCTTGCGCGCCTGATGCACGGTGTCCACGGCGGTCTTGATGTAATCGTGCATCGGCTTTTCAAGTTCCGCCGGCACGTGCATCCTGCGACCCAGCATGATCCCGGCTATATCCTTGATCTTGTTGGCGATCTTGTCCTGGACACTGATCAGCTCCAGCAGATCCGACCGTGATACGGGCAGAAACAGCGTATTGGGCAGATTAAGACGCAACCGTGTCTTGAGGTCATCAGCCTGGTGCTCGCACTCGCTGATCTGATTGCGCACCACCGCTGCCTGCTCCCAGTCGTCTTTCAATGTGGCATTGAAAAACGTGATCAGCAGGTCAGCGCTTTCTGTTGTCTTGACGATATGCTCAAGCAGCGGCTGAAAGGGCGACCGCCCGAACAGCGCCGAAAATGGGTTATGACTTACCATGGGTAATCAACATCACGTTGGGAATGGCGTGGTCAGTATATAAACTGCGCCCCCACTCGTCATCGAAAATTAACATTCATTCTCCAAATGATCAGGACGGCATCATGGCGACAGAAACGGAACTCAAGCTTCAATGCACTCCGGAAGGCCTTGAGCAGCTACTGCAGCACCCTCGCCTCACCGGTATTGCGCCTCGCCGGCAGTGGCTGCGCAACACGTATTACGATACGCCGGAGCAGGCCCTTCAGCAGGCACGCATGGCGCTTAGACTGCGTCGCACGGAATGCGGCGTAGTGCAGACGCTGAAAACGGCCGGAGAGGAACACGGAGGGCTGAGCCGACGTGGCGAATGGGAGTGGGCGCTGGATGAGGAACAGCCTGATACCGACGCACTAAGTGACGTCGGCCTGAGCGGGCTGACACCGGACCTGCTCGACCGGCTTGAACCGGCCTTTACCACGGACTTTCACCGGACGACCTGGCACGTCACATTCGACGATATCGATATCGAACTTGCCTTTGATCAGGGAACGATACAGGCCGGCGGCAATGCCACCGATATCTGTGAAATCGAACTTGAGCTCAAGACAGGCCATAGCGCACGTCAGGGAGAGCAGGCGCTGCTCGGGCTGGCCAGAACCCTGACAGACACCCTCGCCTGCCGACCGGCAAATGCCAGCAAGGCTGCCAGAGCTGCCCGCCTGGCCAAACGGCAATGGCCACAGGCAGAACCGGACGCCACGGCTCATGCACGACTTGATGCCGTGATTGCCGGTCTGGATGCCTATGCTGACAGCGGGGAGCAACGCCACTATGACGCCGCCTGTCAGGCAGCCAGGGCACTGGCGGATGACAGCGATCCTGCCATTGCCGTCCCAGCCGAATCGCTGACTCTGGCACTGACCGAAGGACAGTGGCTTTCCACTACCGCCTCAGGGCCGGCCCTTGCACTGATCGAGCGGTTATACATGGGGTAGACAAGCGCCCTCTCAGGCCTTCATGACCGGGAACAGGGAAAGTTCTTCGATCACACGGCCAACCGGCAGGGGGCGAGCATAAATAAATCCCTGAATACTGTCGCCGCCGAGGGCACGCACCGTGCGAAGTACCGGGAAGTCTTCAACGCCTTCAACCACGACCCGGTACCCAAGACGCTTGCACAGCTCGATCATGGACACCAGTACATGCCTCTTGCGGGCATCGGATTCGATATGCATCACCAGACATCGATCGAGCTTGACGGTATCCAGGGGCAAGTCACAGAGCTGTGCCAGCGAGGAATAGCCGGTCCCGAAATCATCCAGCGCAATGCTGATGCCCCGCGCCCGCAATGCCTCAAGGGTCAATCGTGCTGTCTGAGGCTCTGCCAGCACGGAAGATTCGGTCACCTCGACCTGCAGACGGGTCGGCGCAACATGTCGCCTGGCAAGGGCTGACATCAGCCACTCCACCAGCGTAGCGTCCAGCAGCTGCTTGCTCGACAGGTTCACATTGACGGTAAATTCCGACCCATACACGGTATTGAAACGAGGGTCTGCAAGCACATCGATGGCCTGCTCTAGCAGGTGGCGACTCAGGGGATGAATCAGCGCGGTGCGCTCGGCCACCTCGATAAAATACTCCGGCCCGATAATGCCGAACTCGGTCTGAAGCCGCATCAGGGCTTCAAAGCCAACGATTCGCCCGCCTTCGCTCAAGCTGACAATGGGCTGCAGAAAGCAACGCACCCCATTGTGCGCCAGCGCTTCGCGAATCATCTGCTCGCCCGCGCCGGCATGGCGGGTCAGCTCCGCCAATGCATCCGTATAAAAGCATCGAGAGCCCACCCCAGTACGGACGGCGTGCTGAAGGGCCAGCCGTGCCTGCATCAGCAGCTGCGGTACATTGGTGACCTGCCCCGGATGAAATTCCACGATGCCCATGGCATGGGAAAGCCAGACACCGGTTTCATCAAAGATCACCGGCTCGGACAACACGGCTTCAAGCCGGTCCATGATATCCGACAGCGTGGCGCGGCTATCTGCCTCGACCACCAGACCGAACTGATAGTTCGGCAGCGCCACCAGCGATGTATCCGGCGGCAGCCTGCAGCGCATTACCCGACTGAGACGCCTCAGCCCGCCCTCGATATGGTGCGGCGGAAAGGCATCCAGCACGTCCTCGGCATTGCTCAGCGCCAGCTTGATCAGATAAAGCGGCTGTTCGCTGTTGCTGCGACAGATATCGTCCAGATGCTGGTTAAGCAGCTCCGCATTGCCCAGTCCCGTCGCTCGATCACAAAACCGCTGGTCGGTGATATCGGTCTGTGTACCCACCAGCCAGCGCCCACGCCCCGAGGTCTGCCCATCGCTTACTCCTCGGCAGGCCATCATGCGCCAGGTACCAAAGGCGTCCTTGATCCTGTATTCCACGGCCAGACTGCTGTCAATGCTGTTCAGATAACGCTCGACCGCTTCGCGGAGCATGGCCTGGTCATCAGGATGAACTCGATCAAGCCATACCGATGAAGGCAGGGGCCCGTGTTCTTCCTTGAGCCCCAGCATGCTGAACCAGCGTGAGGAAAGGCACAGCTGATCGGTATCCAGCCGCCACTCCCAGATGCCATCCGTGGTGCCATCCAGCACTCCACCCAACAGCAGGGTGTGCTCACTGAAACACCCTCCGGACAGGGCCCCAAAAGGCATTGGCGAGGGCGTGACCTGAGGATAAAGCGCATTGCACAGTACAGCCAGACGCGCAACGCGCTCGCTCTCGGCACGCTGGCCATCCAGCGTCAGGTCGTTGGTACCCACCCTGTTTCTGACCCATGCATCCAGCGTACCAATGGCCTGATCCAGGATCTCGATCTCCCGGCTTTTTTCTTCACCATTACTTTCGGGGGTGCACATATCAGCCATTGCGTTATGTTCCCTGCCTGCAAGGAGTGAGTTGTTCTATACTGCCCATCGCCAGGGCAGGGTTCAAAACGACCCGCCAACGGCCCTGCCCCGGCCCCCCTGGTGTACCGATTCGATTATCAGGGAGAAACGCGTGTCCCATTCATCCCCCTTCAGCCCGGGCGAAAAAGGCCTGCGTCTCAGGACGTTTCAGATCATTTTTGAATCCGACACCCGGTCGGGAAAAGTCTTCGATATCGTGTTGATCAGCGTCATCATTTTAAGCGTGTCGATTGTCTTTCTTGATAGCGTGCCCCACCTCAATGCCCAATATGGCGAATGGTTCAGTATCGCCGAATGGGTATTTACCCTGATCTTTACCGTGGAATACGCGCTGCGCATCTGGTGTCTGGACCGCCCGTGGCGCTACATGCGCAGTTTCTACGGCATCATCGATCTCGTCACCATCATGCCAAGCTGGCTGAGCCTCGTGATTCCGGGCGCCCAGACCATGCTGGTCATACGCATCATGCGGGTATTGCGCCTGTTTCGTGTACTGCGCCTGATGGAATTCGTCGGTGAAGGTCGCATGCTGGTACAGGCCCTTAACCGCAGCCGTCGCAAGATTCTGCTTTTCCTTACGGCAGTGTTATCAATTATTACAGTGTTCGGTTCACTTATTTATTTGATCGAGCCGCCCGAAGCAGGTTTTACCAGCATCCCCAAGGCGCTTTACTGGGCCATCGTTACCCTGACAACGGTCGGCTATGGCGACATTGCCCCCATCACACCGGTGGGTCAGTTCATTTCATCGATCATGATGATTCTGGGATATTCGATCCTGGCCGTGCCTACCGGAGTATTTTCCGCCGAAGTCATCCGCGCCATGCGCACCGAGCAGGAATCCGAAGAAGCCTGCCCGGGCTGCGGCCGTGAAGGGCATGACAAGGATGCCCACTACTGCAAGGACTGCGGCACCTGGCTTGATGAGGAGACCGAAGATCCCCGTCTCAAGGAGGATAACGTCGACCAGGACAAATAAATACTTTATTAATCTTAACTAATAGAAAAGTATAAACCTGGCCGAAACGTGCATGTCATATAAAGGGAGTGATATCACCGCGCCCTTCTCGCACGATCACCGGCGGCAGATCGCGCAGATCAATCACACTGGTTGGCTCCAGATGGCAGGCACCACCATCGATGATCGCATCAAGATGGGCTCCGAACTGCTCACGGATATCCTCGGCGTCCGTCATTGGCAGGGTCTCGCCCACGGGAATCAGCGTCACGCTCATGAGCGGGCCCCCAAGGGCCTGCAGCAGGGCATGGGTAATGATATGTTCCGGAACGCGGACACCAATGGAGCGACGCTTGGGGTGAAGCAGCAGTCGCGGCACATCGTTGGTCGCATCGAGGATGAAGGTATAGGCCCCGGGCGTATGCGCCTTGAGCAGCCTGAACACACTGTTGTCTACCTTGGCGTAGGTACCAATCTCTGACAGGTCAGAGCAAACCAGCGTAAAATTGTGACGATCATCCAGCTGACGCAGCCATTTGATCTTTTCGATCGCTTTCTTCTCGCCCAGCGAACATCCCAGCGCATAGCCCGAATCGGTGGGATAGGCAATCACACCGCCCTTGCGAACAATATCAATGGCCTGCTGAATCAGGCGGGGCTGGGGATTATCCGGATGCAGACTCAAGAACTGGCTCATGAAAACTCCCTGCGCCATGGCGCGTAACTCATGTAATGACACTCTCCACTATAGCGGATCAGCGTCGGAAAGACCGTTCTGTCGGCACCACTCGGACAGCCGTGGATGCGTCCAGACCGGCGGCAGGGCTGTTCGTGGGATCGCACCAAAACGCCCGGGCGCCACCGGCCCGCCCTGAAAGTGAAAGTCACTGCCCAGTGAGCCCATCATGCTGCGGCGCGTCAGAATCTGGGCCAGATCGCGTCCCTGATCCTCATTTTGAAATCCGCTGACCAGTTCGGCACCCGCCGCCCCGGCTGCCCCGGCATCGTCCAGTAGCGCCGTCAACTTCTTGCGTGTCAGCCGGTAACGCAGCGGATGAGCCACCAGCGCAATGCCGCCTCCAGCCACAATCCAGTCGATGGCCGCCGACAGCCCGGGCCAGGGCTGTTTGACATCGCCAACCTTGCCGGCACCCAGGTATTTCCTGAAGGCCGTTTTCATGTCCGGCACCAGTCCCTCCTCCACCATGGCTCGGGCAAAATCCGGACGCCCCAGCGCAGTACGCTCACCAGCCTGCTGCTGTGCCTTGCGCCAGGCATCGCTGAATCCCGCCTTTTCAAGTCGCCGTGCCACTTCCTCGTTGCGTGCCAGACGCGCCTCGGCCTGACGCGCCAGCCCCTCCAGCAGGATATCGCCCGGTGCCTGTGGCAGTAGCGCCACGATATGAATACCGACCCCCTGCCACTGGCTGGATACCTCGACGCCCGGCAGTACCGCCACGCCGGCAGCTCGACCGGCAGCGCAGGCCTCATCCACGCCCGCCAGGGTGTCATGATCGGTCAGCGCCATGAACTTCACCCCGCGCGCTGCCGCCAGATGCACCAGATCGGTGGGTGAAAACGCGCCATCGGAAGCGGTCGAATGCATGTGAAGGTCAATGCCGCTGGCAGCATCAAGGCGGGTCGGCAACGTGAACCGTTCAGAAGACATGACAACTCCAGGGGATGGAAAAGATCGCATGATAACAGCTCGCCCGGCCTTGCCGCAGTGGAGCTGGCGCAACCGGGTTCGCCCCGTGTTAAGCTTTGCCGTTCATGCAGGGCGCGTGCTCGCGCCGACCCATCCCCGTGCCCTCGCCGACAGGAGATCGCACACGCTCATGAAGATGCTGATTGATTTTTTCCCCATTGCGATTTTCTTTCTGGTTTACCAGCTCACCAAGGACATCGTGCTGGCCACGGCCGTACTGATTCCGGCCACGATTGCGCAGGTACTGTTTACCTGGTGGCGCTTTCGCAAGATTGAAAAGGTGCACCTGGTAACACTGGCACTGGTGGTAGTGCTGGGCGGCGCGACCGTGATCTTTCAAAATGGTGACTTCATCAAATGGAAGCCGACCATCGTCAACTGGCTGTTCGGTGTCGCCTTTTTGCTGTCACCGCTGATTGGTGGCAAACCGCTGATTCAGCGAATGATGGAAAAGAACCTGTCCCTGCCGGCGCCGGTCTGGATGCGCCTCAATCTGGCCTGGGTGGCCTTTTTCATGGTACTGGGCGCCGTGAATATCTTTGTTTTCAAGACCTACAGCGAAGAAACCTGGGTTGATTTCAAGCTGTTCGGCATGATGGGACTGACCATCCTGTTTATTCTGATTCAGGGCGTGTACCTCGCCCGCCACATGAAAGACCCGCAACACAACACTACGGATTCAGGAGAGTAACCAGCCATGTTGTACGTCATCATCAGCCAGGACAATGAAGGCAGCCTGCCCCTGCGCAGGGAGGCCCGCCCGGAACACCTCGAACGCCTTGAGACCCTGAAGGCAGCAGGTCGGCTGGTACTGGCAGGGCCCTGCCCGGCCATTGATGCGAGCGACCCGGGCGAGGCCGGCTTTACCGGCAGTGTCATCGTGGCCGAATTTGCCTCCCTTGATGCCGCGACGCAATGGGCCAATGAAGACCCCTATGTTGCAGCCGGTGTCTACGCGTCGGTCAGCGTCAAACCCTTCCGCCAGACCCTGCCCTGACCCGCCCTCGGGTTATCCACGGCTTCTGTGGATAACCATGTGAAGAGTCCGCGGATGACATTCACATCCCCGTCATCTGCGGTCCCTGTGGCATGTTGTTCATTTTTTAACCAGTGCGGAACACGCCCGTGACCGATACCCTGCCTACGGCCGGCCTGACGCCGGCCCGACTGAGCTGGCGTGATGACGCGCCGGAAGCCGACGATTACGGCGATGTCTATTTTTCACGCGAAGATGGCCTGGAAGAAACCCGCCATGTCTTCATACACCACAATCACCTGCCTGAACGTCTGGCCGACTGGGATGAATCCCGTCCATTCGTGATCGGTGAAACCGGCTTCGGCAGCGGGCTGAACATGCTGTGCGCCTGTGCCTGTTTTGAGCAGTACGCACAGCCGACGGCGCGCCTGCATCTGGTGTCGGTGGAAAAGCACCCCTTTACACCAGACGATCTCAAACGTGCCCAGAGCGCCTGGCCCATGCTGGCCCCCTGGGCCGAGGCCATTCAGCGCCAATGGCCGACACCGGTGGCAGGCATTCATCGGCTGGTGTTGAGCGAGCGCATTACGCTGGACCTGCATCTTGGTGAAGCGGTAGAGATGATCACTGCACTTGACGGCGCGGTGGACGCCTGGTTTCTGGACGGGTTTGCACCCTCCAGAAACCCTGACATGTGGCAGCCGGCCCTGTTCGAGGCCATGGCTCGCGTCAGTCGCCCCCGGGCTACCTTTGCCACCTTTACCTGCGCCGGTTTCGTCAAGCGTGGCCTGAAGGCTGCCGGTTTTGCGATTAAAAAGGTGGCTGGTTACGGTCGCAAGCGGGAAATGCTGGTCGGCGAACTGGTCGAATCGACACCCACTGCGCCACGAGCAGCCACGCCCTGGTTCATCCCCCCGACACCGCCACAAGGCGATACCATCGCCGTGATCGGCGCAGGACTTGCCGGGATCAGTTGCGCAGAAGCGCTCGCCAGGCGAGGTCGACGCGTGCTGCTGATTGACCCAGCCCCCGGCCAGGGCGGGTCCGGTAATGATCAGGGCGCGCTCTATATCAAACCCGCGGCCTCTCCCAACGACCAAAGCCACTTCTATCTGGCCGGCCTGCAGTACAGCCTGCGCTGGCTGGCCCGGCTCGACCCGTCAATGGCTCACTGGGCGCCCTGTGGCGTACTCAGCCTGGCGCTCGATGAAAAGGGGCTGACCCGTCAGCGCACCATGCTGGCACGCTTCGGCCTGCCCGACACTTTACTGAGGGAAGTATCCTGCGAAGAAGCAGGCAGACTTGCCGGTACCCCCGTGGCCAGCGGTGGCATCTACTTCCCGACGGCGGGCTGGGCATCCCCCAGGGGCCTGTGTCATCTGGCCCGTCAGTGGCCGGGGATAACACTGACAACAGCAGCCCTGTCCTCACTTGATTACCAGGATGACAATTGGCATCTGATGCTCGATACCGGGGCTACCCTACGCGCCGATCAGGTCATTCTGGCCTGCGCCGAAGCCACTCGTCACTGGCCCGAGGCCGCCCACCTGCCACTGCAACCCATCAAGGGACAGGTCAGTCAGGCACCCGCCCTGGAGGCCACGCCGGGACCGGAGTGCGTGGTATGCGGGCGCGGCTATGCACCACCTCCACACCTGGGCCTACAGAGCTTCGGGGCCAGCTTCCACCCCGGCCACACCGATACGGAGGTAAGCCGGGAGGATCACGAGTACAACCTGACCGTACTGGCCGAGGCCCTGCCGGACTACACCCCGCACCTGCTGGCCGATGCTCCGAACCTCAAGGGCCGCTCTGCCCTGCGCTGCGCCACGCCGGACAAGAGCCCGTTTATCGGGCCGGCGCCCCGCGCTGAACGCTGGCGGACCGATTACCAGGGCCTTGGCAAGGATGCACGTCGCTTCCACAGTGATGTGCCCGGAGCGTGCTGGCCAGGGCTCTGGATCTCGACCGGCCACGGTTCGCGCGGGCTGTGCAGTGCGCCTCTGGCAGCAGAGATACTGGCTTCACGAATCTGCGATGAACCCGCGCCCCTGCCACGCCATCTGATGGATCACCTGCATCCGGGTCGACGCATCATCCGGGATCTGATTCGCGGCCACTGAGGCAATCGTTCACTTGCAGAAAGGGCGCGCCTCTCGGCGCGCCCTTTCTGTATCCGGATGAACCGGTTCAAGCATCCTCTTGAACTTACAGCGTTTTGATTGAAGCAATCATCTCGCCCACGACCTTCTGGCCATCGCCGTACACCATACGAGTATGGTCGAGATAGAACAGATGGTTTTCCACCCCGGAGAACCCGGCACCCTGCCCGCGTTTGATCACCAGAACATTCTTCGACTGGTCGGCGTTCAGAACCGGCATGCCGTACAACGGGCTGTCCGGATCGCTTTTGGCCACCGGGTTCACGACGTCATTGGCACCAATCACCAGCGTGACGTCTGTCGTATCGAAATCGTTGTTGATTTCTTCCAGATCCAGAATCATGTCGTAGGGAACGCCTGCTTCCGCCAGCAACACGTTCATGTGACCCGGCATACGACCGGCAACCGGGTGGATGGCAAACTTCACGTCCGTGCCACGCTCGGTCAACAGCTCAACCATTTCCCAGATCTTGTGCTGCGCCTGCGCCACGGCCATGCCGTAACCCGGCACAATGATGACCCGATCGGCATAAGCCATCTGGATACCGGCGTCAGAAGGGTCAACGCCCTTCATGCTGCCTTCGATCTCGGTCTGTTCCTTGCCTTGGCTGCCACCAAACTGCTTGAACAGAACGTTGGAGATCTTGCGGTTCATGGCCTTGGCCATCAGCTGAGTCAGCAGCGTACCAGCGGCGCCAACCACGGTGCCGGCGATGATCATTGCCGCGTTATCCAGCACGAACCCTTCCATCGCCACGGCAAGGCCCGTGAAGGCGTTGAACAGGGAGATGATGACCGGCATGTCTGCACCACCGATCGGCAGTGCCATCATCGCACCAAAGGCCAGGGCCAGAACGAAGAACAGCAGCAGTGTGACGCCGGAAGGCGTGGTGGTGGCGATCACGACCCCCAGAATGACGGCCAGCACGATAACCGCCAGGTTGATCCACTGCTGATTGGGGAAGTACATGGCCTTTTTCATGCGACCATCAAGCTTGGCCCACGCCACTACCGAACCACTGAAGGCCACACTCCCGATCAGAGCCCCCAGGACACCCAGCCACAGAGCCATCGGGCCGTGACCCTGTGCCAGGGCCGGGTCATTGGCAACACGAATCAGCTCCACGGCGGCGATGGCTGCTGCCGCGCCGCCTCCCATGCCGTTGTAGATGGCAATCATCTGCGGCATGTCGGTCATTTCGACCTTGCGCCCACCCATCCATGCCACGCCACCACCGATGGCAATGGCCAGCAGCATCAGGATATATCGACCGTCGATTTCCGGGTGAAAGAAGGTCGCGACCGTAGCCACCACCATGGCCACGCCAGCCCAGTGAATGCCACTGCGCGCCGTGGTCGGATGCGACATCCGCTTGAGTCCGAGGATGAACGTGACAGCGGTTGCAAAATAAACCAGCTCAACAATACCGCTCATTTGCCCTGCTCCTTGCCTTTGCCGCTTGACTTGAACATCTCGAGCATTCGCTCGGTCACTACGTAGCCCCCGACGGCATTACCGGCCGCCAGCAGCACGGCAATGAAGCCGATTGTCATCTCAAGGCCGGTTTCAGCCTGACCGAGAGCGATCATCGCGCCGACCAGCACGATGCCGTGAATGAAGTTGGAGCCCGACATCAGCGGGGTATGCAGGATGACCGGAACCCGGGAAATCACCTCGAAACCGACAAATGCTGCCAGCATCAGAATATAAAGTGCCGCTACACCTTCAATCATGCCTTGTCCTCCAGAGCCTTGCGCACACCCTCGTGCACGATGTCGCCGTCACGGGTCACGCACATCGGCCCGATGACAGCATCGTCAAAATCAAGTACCAGCTCACCGTCCCTGATAAACGGTGTCAGCAGATTGAACAGGTTCTTGCCGTACATCTCGCTGGTATTGACCGGCAGCTGTGACGGTATATCGAGCAGGCCGACAATCTTGACGTCGTTGTGCTCTACCGTCTCGCCGGGGCGAGTCAGCTCACAGTTACCACCGCCTTCGGCAGCCAGATCAACGATCACACTGCCAGGCTGCATGCGCTCGACCATGTCCTCGGTAATGATCTTCGGTGAAGGACGGCCAGGAATGGCTGCCGTGGTAATGACGGCATGGGCCGTGGAGAGATGCTTGGCCAGCGCTTCGGCCTGAGCGGCACGCTCGTCGTCGGTCAGTTCACGGGCATAGCCGCCTTCACCGGAAGCGTCGACGCCGGTGTCGATCATGCGCGCGCCCAGCGACTCGACCTGCTCACGCGCGGCAGCGCGGATATCATAGGCCCAGACCTGCGCACCAAGCCGCCGTGCGGTGGCAATGGCCTGAAGGCCAGCGACACCCGCCCCGACTACAATCACTCGCGCCGGGCGAATGGTACCGGCAGCGGTAGTCAGCATGGGGAAGAACACACTGGCCTCGTGAGCAGCGGTCAGCGCCGCGTGGTAGCCGGCAGCCGCAGCCTGGGAGGACAGCGCATCCATGCTCTGGGCCCGGGAGATACGCGGCACCAGCTCCATCGCCAACGCCGTGATGCGTCGCGCCTTGCAGCGCTCCAGCAACTCGCGACTCTGGAACGGAGACAGCAGCCCGACCAGCACCGTGCCTTCGGCCAGACTGTCGATCAATTCAGGCTCCGGGGGGCGTACGCACAGCACCAGACCGGCATCTTCCGCATGCTGGCCCGCCTCGAGCACCTGCACACCGGAGACATCGTCATAGGCAGCATCAGCAAAGTGAGAAAACCTGCCGGCACCGGCATCCACCATGACAATGCTTTGATCAGCATCGGCCGACACGGCCCGGGCAAGCTTGCCTGCTGTGGTCGGGTCCAGTGCGACACGGCGTTCACCCGGCGCACCGGGCCCTGCCGAGGGCGCACGAGACTCACGCACAACTCGAATAGTCAGCATTCAACAATCTCCCTCGTTCCACGAGAATAATACTTGCACAATGATTAACAGGATGACCGGGCGATACATGCCGACCGGTTTAATTCAATCGGGAACAAGAGTGTTTAAAAAAGTGGAAACCAGGTCAAGAAAAAGCGAAAAAATTCTTTAAAAACAACAACTATAATGCTTACCCTATATATTTTATAACGCTTTATCTATGCATGTTGAAAAGTATCAACTGCCTGTTTTAAATGAAATAAGTAGGTATTTATCAAACCGCCATTCATGTTATGAACACCATAATAAAAACGTTATGGCTGTTTTTTCAGGTAGCGGCCTGCAAGTGGCGCACTGCTGACAACCGTCTCATTCCGAGCGTCGAAGCTGTTCCAACCGCTCATTGTCGAGGCACATGTAAGTAAAGGAAGGTCGGCCGATCTGACCGTAGGCGAAGGTCTCTTCAAGCACTTCCCGAGTGGCAAGGTACTTGAGGTACTTGCGTACCGAGACACGTGACATTCCGGTTAACCCGGCAATATCCTCGGTGGAAAAGTGCTCTTCCGACACGGATAAAATCGCGTCGATCACCTGAACCAGACTCGGCAGGGTCAACCCCTTGGGCAACCCGGAAGGACGGCGCATATCCGAGCGTGGCGCCCGAAACAGGGTATCCAGAAGCTGCTGGTTAATATCGTTGCCCGGCTGATCAAGCACATCACGCTGGCGCCGTGCTGAAAGCACCGCGTCGCGAAAGCGCAGGAACTCGAAGGGCTTGATCAGATAATCCGTCACCCCGAGCCTGCGGGCCTCACGGATGGTGTCGCGCTCGGACGCCGCCGTAATCAGTATGATTTCAGGCACCACGGCCTGTCCCTGCAGTTCACGCACCAGCTCCAGCCCGTTGCGAGCACCGAGATACACATCCAGCAGAACCAGATCCACCGGCTCACGGTCCAGCACCACTCGTGCCGTGGTGAGGTCACTGCACCGGGCCACCAGCTGCATGTGTTCGATCCTGGCCAGGTACTCCACGTTCAGCTTCATGACCATGGGGTCGTCTTCTACCACCAGCACCCGGGTATCAGTGCTTTTCGGCATCATCATCACTCCAGTAGGGGTAGGTGATTTCTATCAGGGTGCCTTCGCCGGGCGTGGAGTACAGCGCCAGATCCCCTCCGGCGGTCTCCAGACGCTCCTGCACCAGCGACAGCCCCAGCCCACGATTCGCGCCCCGTGTGGACACGCCGCGGGCGAAAATATTCGACTGCATCGATGGCGCAATGCCTGGGCCATTGTCCTGCAAATGCGCCGACAGGCTGTCCCCCTCGCGGTCCATGGTCAATACCATCATGGGCGAACGATCGGTGACGGTATCAAGCGCTTCAAAGGCGTTATCAATGATATTGCCCAGAATCGTGACCAGATCGTGTATGACCCGGGGACTTCGCTGTATATCAATCGGCTGCTCGATGCGAATATCAAACTGCACGCCCCGTTCACGCGCCTCGCTCTGCTTGCCAAGTAAAAAGCCGGCCAGTGCCGGCTCCTGCACGTCCCCGGTCAGCTGCGATGACTGCGATATCCGATGATCCGCCAGCGCCTTCAGGTACTCACGCAGTGCCGGAAGATCCCCCAGATGAGCCAGACCATGAATCACGTGGATCTTGTTCTTGAACTCATGCGTGGACGCGCGCAGCGCTTCGGCATAACGACGCACGCCGGTCAGCTCCTCGGCCAGCACATGCACATCGTTCTTGTCCCGGAAGGTCATCAGCGCCCCTTCCTGATGCCCTCGCCACAATATGGGCCGGTAACTGATCAGCAGCGTCATGGCATCAAGCTGCAGGGTCTGGTGCTCCCGGCCCTGATCGGTGGTCATGCCCCCCGAACAGGCCAGTTCAGGCCAGTGGGTATCCAGTAGCACGCCTTCACTCGGCAACGGTCGGGACAGCCGCGACAGCAAGCGCCGGCCGGCCGGGTTCAGCAGGGTCACTCGCCCTTCGGCATCAACAGCCAGCACACCATCCTGCATGGCATCCAGCATGGCCTGACGCTGCTGAACCACATGGGCGATATCATCGGGCTCCATGTCGAGCAGGCGCCGCTTGACCGTACGGGCCAGCCACAGGGCACCATAGGCACCCACCGCCCCGATCAGCGCGAGGGTAAACCCCAGCCGCCAGCGATTACGATCCAGAAGCGGCGTCAGCCGACTCATGGTAACCCCCACCGAGACGGCTCCGAGCTGTCGGCCGTCGGGGCCGATGACCGGTGCAAAGCCCCGCAGGCTGATGCCCAGACTTCCCTCTGCCCGGGAAACATAGTGCTCCCCCAGACTCAGCGCGCGCACTTCATCACCGCCAATGAAGTGATGACCGATCCGCTCGCGTCGCGGGTGCGTCAGGCGCATGGCCTGCTGGCTCATTACCACAATGAAGTCCACGCCCAGCGCCTGGCGCAGTGTGGTAATCCGTTGCTGAAAGGGAGACAGCGGTGTGTCGCGGGCCAGTGGCTGAGGCTCCCCGTCGGACAGGGCACTGATGACATCGGGGCGCTCGGCAATGGTCAGCGCCAGATTACCGACGCGATCTCCCTGCGCCTGTTCCAGGCTCTCGACAAGCTGTCCATTGAACAACCAGAAGGCCCCGGCCAGGGTCACGCCGATCAGCACGATGGAGACCAGTGCAATCAGTCCGCTCAGGCGCCAGCGGCGCCGGCGCAGGGTATTCAACCAATGGATTAACATCATGACGGGCTGATCGACCTTGGTGGCATGTTTTGAAACCGGCAAATGTGCAGCGCGCAGCGGGTATGCTTTTTTAAGTTACGAAACGATTTTTAAACTACGCAAAGATTGGCGACACGGTGCAAACCCGTATCCTCGTGCCCCTGAACCAGCTGCCGCCCGGCGGCCATTCGATAACCACATACGTTGCCGGATATTTCTTCCGCACGTTTACGGGCCAACCCGTGGAGCCACATCATGAGTGATTCTACCAGCAGCGCGACAGCCTCAGCGACTGTCCCTGCCTCGAGTCTGCGTATTTTCAATATTCCCCTGCCGGTCTTTGCCGTAGTGGCCGTGGTCATGGCCATCGCCATGTACATGGGCGTATTACCAACGGGCATGATCGGTGCCCTGCTTGTGATGATGGTGATCGGCGAGCTGCTGGGCTTCATCGGCGATCACATGCCGATTGTCAAAACCTACCTGGGCGGCGGGGCCATTCTGGCCATTTTCGGTGCCGCAACCATGGTGTACTTCAACGTGCTGCCGGAAACGGTAACCACCGGCGTGACGTCCTTCATGAAGGGCGGCGGTTTCCTGAACTTCTATATCGCCGCACTGATTACCGGCAGTATCCTCGGCATGGATTCCAAGATCCTGGTCAAGGTCGGTACGCGCTTTGCCCTGCCCTTGCTGGCGGCAGTGCTGTTTGCCTGCCTGTTTGCCATCGCAGTCGGCATGGTCATGGGCTTTTCGCCGCAGGACGCCGTTGTCGTCATTACCCTGCCGATCATGGGCGGCGGCATGGGTGCCGGTGCCGTGCCGATGAGCCAGATCTACGAGCAGCTGCTGGGTCAGCCGGCCAGCTATTACATCTCTATTCTGGTGCCGGCGCTGGCGCTGGGTAACGTCTTTGCCATCATCATTGCCGGACTGCTCAACGGGCTGGCAAACCGCATGCCAAGCCTGTCAGGCAATGGCCAGATGATGCCGGGCGTTGAAATCGAGGAAAAGACCACACCCGTGGACATTTCCAAACTCGGCATTGGCCTGGTCATCGCCCTGAGCTTCTTTACTGCCGGTCAGATTCTGGGCGAGTTCATTCCGCTCCACCCCTACGCGCTGATGATTGTGCTGGTAGCCGCCATGAAAATCACGAACCTGGTACCGGAGTTCATCAACGATGCAGCGGCACACTGGTTTCGCTTTGTCGCCAAAAACTGGACCTTTGCCCTGCTGTTCGGCATCGGCATTGCCTACACCGATCTGGGCCAGGTAATTGACGCCATCTCGATCACCTATGTCATGATCGTATTTGCCGTCGTGGCCGGCGCCGCCTTCGGAGCAGGCCTGCTGGGCAAACTGGTCGGCTTTTATCCGATCGAAGCAGCCATCACGGCCGGTCTGTGCATGGCCAACATGGGCGGTACCGGGGATGTTGCCGTACTTTCTGCCGCCAAGCGCATGCAGCTGATGCCGTTTGCCCAGATCTCGTCTCGTCTGGGTGGTGCGCTGATCCTGCTGATCTCGAGCCTGGTCGTGCCGATGTTCTTTACCTGAACGACCTGAGCACGCACGAAAAAGCGCCCCACGGGGCGCTTTTTTCATGAACAGGCCCTGCTCGGGTCAGTCAGTCCTCCTCGTCATCAAAGGCCTGACGACCAAAGGCTTCCCACTGCTCCCGCGTCATGACCTCGGTGGATTCGGTCTCAAGGTCATGCACTATCATCAACTCGCCACGCTCAAGACGAGCCTGCAATTGAGCGGTCCAGCCGCGGGTGCCGGCATCGCTGGTATCACTGGTGTCGTAGCCCTCACGAGTGACAAACACATCCAGCAGGGCATTAAGGGTATCAACCGGCAGCATGGAAGCAGGGACCTGAATGAACCGGCCTCCATCAAGCGTTGTGGTACTCATGGGCGTACTCCGTGATGGTCAAATAGATCCAGCAACTGCTGTTCGCTCCAGACAGTAACGCCCAGTGCGGTTGCCTTGTCGAGCTTGCTCCCCGCGCCGGGGCCGGCAACTACCGTATGGGTCTTGCCGGAAACACTGCCGCTGACCTTCGCCCCCAGCGCCTGCAGCGCTTCCTTCGCGCCGTCCCGGGTCAGCGTGTCCAGTGTGCCGGTCAGCACCCAGGTCTGCCCGGCCAGCGGCTGAGCGGCATGCGTCACATCGACCACCGGCCACTGCACGCCCTGAGCGATCAGATCCTCAACAATGGCGACATTGTGCGGTTGCTGAAAGAAGATCTGGATATGCGCCGCCACGATCGGACCGATATCGTTGATCGCCATCAGCTCCTGCTCGGTGGCGGCCATGATCGGTTCCAGCCGACCAAAGTGTGTCGCCAGTACCGTGGCGGTGGTTTCGCCAACCTCGCGGATACCTAGCGCGAAGATGAAGCGGGCCAGTGTCGTCTCCCGGGCATGCGCCAGTGACGTGATCAGATTCTGCGCGGATTTGGCGCCCATTCGATCAAGGCCTTCCAGGGTCTCTGCTGTCAGACGGAACAGGTCCGCCGGCGTCTTGACCAGCTCGCGCGCCAGCAGCTGATCAATCAGCTTGATGCCCAGCCCGTCAATATCCATGGCCCGGCGACTGACAAAGTGCTTGAGGGCTTCACGGCGCTGGGCACCACAGTACAACCCGCCGGAACAGCGCGCGTCCACCTCGCCGTCCAGCCGCTCGACGGCCGAGCCACATACCGGGCAGTGCGTCGGCAACGTAACCGGGCGGGCATCATCG
This sequence comes from Larsenimonas rhizosphaerae, assembly GCF_026240105.1. Lineage (NCBI taxonomy): Bacteria > Pseudomonadati > Pseudomonadota > Gammaproteobacteria > Oceanospirillales > Halomonadaceae > Larsenimonas > Larsenimonas rhizosphaerae. The sequence continues at coordinate 100,099 of NZ_JAPIVE010000001.1, read as the reverse complement.
GGGCGACGTTCCACGAGAACGTCCACAACCTTGGGAATCACATCCCCTGCCCGGTAGACCGTCACCGTATCCCCGATATGAAGCCCCAGCCGGGTAACTTCATCCATGTTATGAAGCGTTGCATTCGAAACCGTAACGCCCGCCACCTGCACCGGTTCAAGCTTGGCCACCGGCGTCAGTTTGCCGGTTCGCCCGACCTGAAACTCCACATCACGGACCCGCGTAAGCTGCTCCTGCGCGGGGTACTTGAACGCAATCGCCCAGCGTGGCTCACGGGAACGAAAGCCCAATGCCCGCTGCGCGGCCAGGCTGTTCAACTTGATGACGGCACCGTCAATGTCGTAATCCAGATCATCACGCTTCTCGCCCAGCTGGCGACAAAAGGCGATGACGTCCTCGATACCGGTCACGACCTGAAGCTCCGGGCTGGTCATGAATCCCCAGTCACGCAAGAGCGCCATATTGACTGAATGAGCAGGCTGTTCACGCGACTCGTCAATACGGGCTACCTGGTAGGCACAAAACTCCAGCGGACGCTGAGAGGTAATGGCCGGGTCCAGCTGACGCAGGCTTCCGGCAGCGGCGTTGCGCGGGTTGGCAAATACCTTGTCGCCCTGTGCCCGTGCCTGTTCGTTCAGCTCCTCGAATCCCGAGTGGCGCATATACACTTCACCGCGCACCTCCAGCAATGCCGGCCAGTCGTCACCCCGCAGACGCAACGGAATCGAACGCAGGGTGCGCAGGTTACTGATAATGCCTTCGCCTACCCGGCCGTCTCCCCGCGTGGCTCCGCTGACCAGCTTGCCCTGCTCATACACCAGCGACACCGCCAGACCGTCGAGTTTGGGCTCACAGCAGAATTCAAGGGTCGAGGCCGGTTCGGAAAGCGCCTTGCCGACACGCGAGCCAAAGGCATGCAGTTCGGCATCATCAAAGGCATTACCCAGCGAAAGCATCGGCACCGCATGCTCGACCTCGGGAAACCCCGCATCAGGCCTGGCCCCTACACGCTGGGTCGGAGAATCACTGGTCACAAGTTCGGGATGGTCCGCCTCCAGTGCCTGAAGCTCACGCATCAGGCGGTCGTATTCCACATCAGGCAGGCTCGGAGCGTCCTCGACGTAATACTGATAACTGGCGTTTTCAAGCTCACGACGAAGGGTGTCGACACGTTGCGCGGGGGTGCATGAACGGGCACTCATGGCAGGGCACTCTTACTCAGGGGTCAAAAGGGACACGAAATAAAAGGAGGAGCACCAGGCTCCTCCTTTGATACCAACCGCGTATGCAGTTCAGGTGGCCTGCTGCCGATGCAGACGCCAGCGGCGCTCGAATTCATGCACGCGCTGACGTGCAAATTCGATGGTCTGGGCCGTCATTACGCTCTGGTTCTCGTCCTTGAGCTCGCCGCCCAGGTTGCGAACGATCACCATCGCCGTTTCAAGCATGGCTTCAAAGGCGGCGGCCGTATCGTCCGCGCCGGGAAGCGGCATCAAGAAGGTCACGCCAGGCGTGGCAAAGTCATCCATGGCCTCAAGGTCGAATATACCCGGCTTGACCGAGTTGACCATCGAGAACTGCAGGGCACTGTCATCGCTTTCGGTTTCAAAACGGTGGAAGACATGCATGTCGGGGCTATAACGCAGACCACAGGCCAGCAGCAACTGCAGTAGTGTCGTGCCTTCAAAACCGGCGTCATCCCGGGAAAACACGCTGATCACGATCAGCTCATCGGCATTGGCAAGCGCGTCGCGGGCCAGTGCATCCGCGGGGATCGCATGGCGCATTGCCCGCTCGACCATCGGATGGCGCGTCACGTTATCACCGAGTGGATCTTCGTCAAATGCGTCGGCATGCATCGAAGCCTCATCTACTCCGGCCTCCTCGGCAACCGGCACTTCCTCGTCCTGCGCATCATGACGACGCGCAGCCACCGGGCCGCCGTCGGAGGCATACCGGGCGCCACCGTTTGGCAGTTCCCAGTTGGTCTGCGCTTCACGGAGGTCTTCTTCACGCTCGTCGTTGACGTCCAGATCCCTGGACAGATCAAGCCGTGGGATACCTCGTTGATGCTTTAGCCGCCTTACGCCATCAATGATGATGATGGCGACCAGCACCAGACCGAGAATTATCAACCACTCTCTTAATTCCATGGGTATCTTGCCTGTAGTTGTAGCCGCGCACATACCCTTGTACGCAACAGTCACCAGTATCGAAAGGCTCTCGTATGGCCTGTCCCGTATGCCTTCAGCCGGGTCTGCGCCCTGTTATTATGCTGTTGACGCCTGAACGTCATTTATCGTCACTTTAATACCACAAAACGGTCACTGCGTGCATGTTATCAGGCTTGGGCCAGCTCGGCAGCCTGTTCCACCCCTACTGCGACCAGTCGGGAGACGCCAGGTTCCTGCATGGTAACGCCCATCAGCTGATCGGCCGCCTCCATCGCAATCTTGTTATGGGTAATGTAGATGAACTGAACGGTGTCCGACATTTCCTTTACCAGCCGCGCGTAGCGGCCCACATTGGCATCATCCAGCGGAGCATCGACCTCATCCAGCATGCAGAAGGGTGCAGGATTGAGCTTGAAGATCGCAAAGACCAGCGACAGGGCCGTCAGCGCCTTTTCTCCGCCGGACAGCAGGTGAATGGTGCTGTTCTTCTTGCCCGGCGGGCGTGCCATGATGGCGACACCAGTCTCCAGCAGGTCATCGCCGGTCAGGGTAAGCCAGGCCGCGCCGCCACCGAATACCCGCGGAAACAGCGCCTCGAATCCGGCATTGATGTCATCAAAGGTCTGTCGGAACCGCACACGGGTTTCCTGGTCGATCTTGCGGATTGCCTTCTCGAGCGTTTCAAGGGCTTCCGTCAGCTCACCATGCTGGGCTTCCAGATAATCCCGCCGCTCGGCCTGCTGGTCATACTCCTCGATGGCCGCGAGATTGATGGCACCCAGCCGCTTGATACGCTCACCGGTGCGCTCAAGCTCACTGTGCCAGTCATCGATGCTGGCGCTGTCCGGCAATTGCTCGGCCAGCAGCGCGGCATCATGCTCCATGTCGCGCAGCAACTCGTCCTGCGTATCGGCCTTCATCGACAGCGCCTGGACGTCCATGCGTCCCTTTTCAAGCGCCTCGCGCAGTTCACTCAGCCGATGTTCATGGGCCTGACGCTGCTGTTCGAGGGTACGCATGCGTTCAGCCAGGTGCTGGGACCGGTCGCGATGCTCATTCAGCGTCTGCTCCTGGCGCCCCCGCTGGTCCAGCAGCATTTCCAGTGTCTCGCGCGTTTCCTCTCCCGGTGCCCGGAGTTCCTCGAGTTGTTCGGCCAGCAGCTCACATTTTTCCTGCAGTCTCTCGCGCTGCTCATCGCTGCGCTCACGCTGATTGTTCAGCCCCTGCCGCTCGGTAACCAGTCGCTGACGCTCCAGCTCCAGCGCACTGTACTGCTCTCGAAGCGGCGCCTCCCGGGCCTGGTACTGCCCCAGCGTCATACGGGCATCATTGCGGCGTTGCGCGAGCTGCTCGCGGCGAGCGCTGTTGGCCTCTACCGTTTCCATGGCGACCTGCCACTGCTCCCGGGCAGCCTCAAGTGTCAGACGGATATCCTCATCCTGTTCGGCCAGAGATGACAGCTCCTCGGAAAGCTCGTTGCGCCGACCCTGTGCATGCTCCAGCCGGGTCGACAGGTTGCTTTCCTTCAGTGCGGCCTGCTGGCGAGCCTCATTCAGGCGGCGCTCATCAAGTCGCAGCTGCTCGATGGCTTCATCACTGCTGTCACGAGCCTGACGCGCCACGACCAGCGCCTCGTCGAGCGCCTCGATCTGCATGTCCAGCTCGCCAAGGGTAGCGGTAATGCTGTCCCGACGCTGGCGGCGTGCCAGCAGGTTATCCACGCCCTCGCGCTCGCCACGTCGGCGTACCCAGTGGGGCCCGAGCCATAATCCTTCAGGGGAAATCACGCTTTGATGCGGTTCAAGCTGCGCCCGCTGTGCCCAGGCCTGCTCATCGGTGTCAGCACATACAATGGTATTGAGCCAGGCTCCCAGTGCACCGGCCTGCCCGACATGAGCCCCAAGTGTGCCGGGTTCCGGAGCGATCCGGGCCTGTTCCAGCAACGCCAGCTCGCCCTGAGGCAGCTGATGCTGTGACACCTCCGGCGGCAGCGCAGTGCCCACGCGTGCCGTCAACCAGGGAGACAGGACCCATTCCGCGGCAGTCGCCCAGTCGCCATCCACCTCCAGCTGCTCGCCCAGTCGGGGCGTGCTGCGCCAGTCCAGCCGTGTCAGGTACTCGTCCAGGCTATCATCATCCTGCCCCAGGGCCGCCTCAATCAGAGCCTCAAGAGAAGCCAGCTCGCCCTGCAGGGTAGTCTGTTCCCGTACCAGTGCATCCCGGCGTGTCCCGGCATCGGTCAGGGTCTGCGCCGCATCGCTGCGCCGGGCCTGAAGCGTCTCCCGCTGCATGTCCGCATCGGCGAGCTGCTCATCCAGCCCTTCCCGATCCGTCTGGCTGAGGTGGTACTCTTCGCGCAGGGCGGCGTCTTCCGGTAATTCCTGCCACTGGGCCTGACGACGATGTCGCTGCTGCTCCAGTTCGCGCAACCGACTTTCATGCTGACGAATCTCCTGCTGCAGGCGCTCAGCCTGACGTGACGCGGCCTGATCCTCTTCACTGAAATGATCCCAGTCTTCCTGCGCCTGCTCCTGCATCATGCGGGCCTGTTCGAGCTGGTCGGTCAGCAGCTCAAGCTGCTCCTGGGCGGTCTCCTGCTCGGGGGCCAGCGCCTCCAGCCGGGTATCGATATCCTCCAGCCGTCGAACATCATCACTGCCGAGCTGCTCCAGCTCACCAAGCTCGCGGCGCGCATTGTCAAGGTCAGCGGCAAGCTGCTGCTCACGGCTTCTGGCATGTTCGATGGATTGCTCGATGCGGGCGATGGCGGCTCCGGTTTCATAAAAGGCCGCCTGATGCTGCTCCAGCGTGTCGGCCATGTCATCGTGGGCACTGCGCGCCTGCTCAAGGCCGCTTTCGCTTTCCCGAACACCGAAGACATTTTTTTCAACCTCGATTTCGAGCTCACGCACCCGGTGGGCCTGCTGCTGCTGCTGGTCGCGCAGCGCTCGCCCACGCATCAGCGCCAGCTCGCCCCTGAGACGATGCTCCCTCCCCTTGAGCTCCTGATAGCGACGGGCAGCGTCGGCCTGCCGCTTGAGCCGTTCAAGCTGCTTGTCGAGTTCTTCACGCAGGTCATCCAGGCGCTCCAGGTTTTCCTGGGTACGGCGCATGCGGTTTTCAGTCTCGCGCCGGCGCTCCTTGTAGCGTGAAATGCCGGCAGCCTCCTCGATGGTGGCACGCAACTCATCCGGCCGTGCTTCAATCAGCCGCGAGATCATCCCCTGCCCGATAATGGCGTAGGAGCGCGGCCCCAGCCCCGTTCCCATGAACAGATCGGCAATGTCACGACGACGACACTTCTGGCCATTGAAGTAATAAAGCGACTGCCCGTCCCGAGTGACCAACCGCTTGACGGCTATTTCCCGGTATTCGGCATACTGCCCCCCCAGGCTGCCATCCTGGTTATCAAACAGCAGTTCGATCGTGGCCTGCCCGACCGGCTTGCGACCGGTCGAGCCATTGAAGATCACGTCGGCCATTGATTCGCCGCGCAGCATCTTGGCCGAAGACTCGCCCATGACCCAGCGCACGGCATCTATCACGTTGGACTTGCCGCAGCCGTTGGGCCCGACAATCGACGTCATATTGCTTTCAAAAGGCACTGTGACCGGGTCTACAAAGGATTTGAACCCTGCCAGCTTGATCGACTTGAGCCGCATTCATCCCGCCGTTGGTCGTGGGTAAAAGGTGGTTGGCCTGCATTACTGCCAGTGAGCCAGGCCCTGAACATCAGGGTCTGGCATGATCAATCACGAGTGTCACGGGGCCACTGCCCCGCACCGCCACCGTCTGCGCGTGACTGACCCAGTCACCCGGAGCCGGGCGCGCCGTGCCTGTCCGTGAAATACGCGCACTGATACTGACCCGGTCTGCACTCGATAGCGTAAACGAGGGCGCCATGGCCTTGCTGTCATCCAGCGTCAGTGTAACCGGCAGCGCCGAGACCGGCCGACGCACCACCGCCAGGGGAGGAGCATCCGGACGAGCGGTGTCCCGCGCCACGATAAAGACCATGGCCTTGCGGCCCAGATCCTTCGGCACACGAGCCCCCAGCGATGCACTGACCTGCACCTGCGCGGCCACCGCATCGTCTGGCGAGACGCTGTCCGACGCATCAGCCTTCGGCGCCGCACTCAATCCGCCCTTCTGACGTGCAATGCGAATTCCTTCCTGCATGGCGCGAACGCTGCTTTCGTTCCGGAATCCGGCAGCAGCAATCTGCCAGTGCTCCACGGCGTCGGCATACTGGCCCTGACGAAAGGCCGCCAGCCCCAGCAGGCTGTGGGCAGTCGCATTGCCGGCATCGGCCGCCAGCGCATCATCCAGTAGTGCCCTGCTGTGATCGGTCAGGGTCTGGTCATCAGCGAAGTACTGCATCTGGGCTGCCAGCGCCAGCAGCTCCGGCTGACGCCCCTTCAATCGCATCAGCTCGTCAAGGCTGTGGGCCGCCTGCAGAAACCGGCCCTGATCCCGGTACAGGGGAAAAAGGGTTTGCCAGACATCAGGGTTATCCGGCTGCTGACGCGCATGAGCTTCAAAGGCGGCTATGTAGTCGGCTGCATCGGCAGCAGGATCGGCCTTGAGGTGCTGCGCCGTTTCATACAGGGCAAGGTCATCACTGTTGCCATAGCGCTGATAGCTCCACAGCCCGCCGCCGATCACCAGAACGGCCACGACCGGTATTGCCCACAGACCCTGCCGGGCGCTCCCGAGCGGCGCGCGACGATGCCCCTCGACATCGCCCAGCAACTGGCGTGACAGCTCGGCCCGTTCCGCCTCGAAAGTGGGCTGGTCCAGCATGCCATCGGCATACTCGCCTGTCAGCGCCGCCAGTCGCTGCCGGTAGATGCGTGTGTTTTCACGTACGTAATCATCATCCCTGTCAGCCTGTGCCAGGGCATCGGCTGTCTGCCGGGATCGCCACAGCGGCAACAGCATGAACAGGGAAGCCAGCACACTCAACGCGACCAGGCCTATCCATAAATCCATCATGATGGGTCCCTGCGGTCTGTCGAATGGTTGGTAGTACGCGGGGGATCGCCCAGCAGATCATCCAGTCTGGCCTGTTCTTCCGGAGCCAGCGCCGAGACAGTGTCCCGTGACCGTGTTCTGGCGCGCACCACGCCAACCATGATGGCCAGCCCGATGGCCAGCACCAGCAGCGGCCCGCCCCACAACAGCCAGGTGCGCAGGGTCAGCCGGGGATCATAAAGAACGTAGTCGCCGAAGCGCTCGACCATATAATGACGAATGGCTTCATCGGATCGCCCCTCACGCAACAGGCGCGCCACGCTTGCGCGCATGTCGGCAGCAATCATGGAGTGGGAATCACCGATGGCCTGATTCTCACACTTCGGACAACGCAGTACATCGTTGAGCGCGTCATAACGCGCCGCCAGGGCCGGTGTATCAAACTGTTCAGGGGCATCGGCGGCCATTGCCTGACCGGCCACCAGTGCCAGCCATACTGCGGCAAGCCTCAGGAAGATGACCACTTTTTGATCTCCGGCAAAATGGTGTCCTGAATATCCTCGGGCCTGATATAGCCCGTATGGTGGTAGCGAATAACCCCGCGGGCATCCACGATGAAGGATTCCGGGGCTCCATAGACGCCCAGGTCAAAGCCCAGGGTGCCATCCGGATCAAACACGCTGACATCAAACGGGTTACCGAACTGATTGAGAAAGTCCCGTGCCTTGACTCGTGTGTCCTTGTAATCAACCCCCATGATACGAACACCCTTGTGGTGCAGCGCCAGCAGTTGCGGCATTTCATCCTTGCAGGTCGGGCACCATGAGCCCCAGACATTTACCAGCGTCACGTGGCCCAGCAGGGCACTGCGATCCACGTTCACGGTCGGATCATCGAGCGCCGTCAGGGAAAACTCGGGCATGCCCTGGTCGATCAGTGCCGAGTCGCGGGCAAAGGGATTCAGATCCAGTCCCTTCCACAGAAACACGCCCAGCGCGATGAACAGCACCAGCGGAATGAATAAAAGCCATCGGCGTTGCATTTACAGTTGCTCCTTGCGAAGTTGACGGCGATAGCGACGGTCCCACACGGCCAGCCCTCCCCCCAGCGCCATGATCACGCCGCCAAGCCAGATCCAGCGTACGAAGGGTTTGATCTGAATCCGAAGCGCCCAGTCCCCGTTATCCAGTTGCTCACCCATGGCAACATACACGTCACGAAACAGCCCCGCGTCCAGCGCCGTTTCGGTCAGCGCCTGACGGCGGGCATGATAAAAGCGTTTCTCGGGATGCATGATGTTGATCAGGCGGTTATCCCGCGTGACCTGAAGGGTTGCCCGGGTAGCGGTATAGTTTGGCCCTTCACGATCGCCCAGACTGGTCATGGTAAAACGATAGCCTCCGACCATGACCTGCTGGCCGACATTGAGCCGAACGTTATCGGACACATGGTAACTTGATACCAGCGTGATCCCGGTAATCGTGACGGCCAGCCCCAGGTGCCCCAGTACCATGCCGTAGTGGCTGCGAGAGAGCTTGCGCGGTCCGCGCAGTCCAAAACGCAACAGGCTGCCTGCCACCTCCCGCAGTGAGGCAAGGGCCACCCACAGCGCCAGCAGCAACCCAAGCGACACCAGCGGCGTCCAGTGGCGATCAAGCCACAGGGGCAACGCCACCGACAGCACCAGCGCGGCCAGCGCACTGAAAGCACTTCGCTTTACCAGCGTGCGGCGTGACATCTGCTTCCAGCGCGACAGCGGCCCCAGCCCCATGGCGATACACAGCAGCGTAGCCAGCGGTACGAACAGGGCATTGAAGTACGGCGGGCCGACCGAAATCTTGCCCAGACCCAGTGAGGACAACAGCAGGGGGTACAGCGTGCCCAGCAGCACTGTCACGGCCATGACCAGCAGCACGATATTGTTGATCAACAGGAAGGTATCCCGTGACAGCCAGCCGAAGGTAATACGGCTTTTGACCTGCGGAGCACGCAGCGCAAAGACAAGCAGCGCAAGACCCACCGTCAGTCCAAGCAGCACCAGGATGAAAACGCCCCGGTCAGGATCATTGGCAAAGGAATGCACCGAGGTCAGCACCCCGGAGCGGACCAGAAATGTCCCCAGCAGTGACAGGGAGAAGCTGAAAATGGCCAGCAGCACTGTCCAGCTTTTAAACGTGCCCCGCTTTTCGGTGGCTGCCAGCGAATGCATCAGCGCCGTCCCCACAAGCCAGGGCATCAGTGAGGCATTCTCAACCGGGTCCCAGAACCACCAGCCGCCCCAGCCCAGCTCGTAATAGGCCCACCAGCTGCCCAGCGCAATTCCCAGCGTCAGGAACGACCAGGCCACCGTCGTCCATGGGCGCGCCCAACGCGTCCAGGCCGCGTCCAGTCGCCCGCCCAGCAGGGCAGCCATGGCAAAGGCAAAGGCCACTGAAAACCCGACATAGCCCATATAGAGCATGGGCGGATGAACGATCAGCCCCGGGTCCTGCAGCAACGGATTCAGATCAGCACCTTCGGCAGGCACGACCGGCAGCGTGCGGGTGAAGGGGTTGGAAGTCACCAGGATAAACAGCAGAAACCCGCTGCCGATGGCGCCCATGATGCCCAGCACCCGGGCCAGAAGATCCCTGGGCAGTCGCCTTGAAAACAGGCTGACCGCCAGCCCCCAGAACGACAGCAGCAATGACCACAGCAGCATCGATCCCTCATGACTGCCCCATACCGCGCTCAGCCGATAATACCAGGGCAGGGCCGAGTTCGAGTTGGCGGCGATGTAATCGACACTGAAATCATTGACGTAAAACCCGGTCGCCAGACAGGCCAGCGACAGCACCAGGAAGGTACACTGCCCCCAGGCCATTGGCTGGGCAAAGGCCATCCAGAGTGGACGGCGCTGCCAGGCACCCCATAACGGCACCACGGTTTGAAGCACCGCCATGCCCAGCGCCAGAATCAGCGCATAAAACCCGAGTTCGGGCAGTACATCCGTCACCATGAGTATTCCTGCAACATCCAGATGATCAGCGCGAAGGTGCCGAAGGATCGGAGGCGCCCTCGTAGGACAACTCTCCCGAGGCTTCGGCCTGTCGGTAATCTGCCGGTGACATTCCCTCCTTCTTCAGAACGTCTGCCACCTCTTTCGGCATATAGTTTTCATCGTGCTTGGCCAGCACCTGACCGGCCTCGATCACTCCCTGTCCATTCAGGCGACCGACCACCACGATGCCCTGCCCCTCCCTGAACAGATCGGGCAGGATACCGTCATACTGTACCGGCACATCGGCCTTGAAGTCGGTCACCGTGAAGCGGACCTTGAGGCTGTGCTGATCACGGGCGAGACTGCCTTTACGAACAATGCCGCCCGCGCGAATCTGACGCTCGACCGGCGCCTTGCCGGCAGCAATGTCGGCCGGGCTGTAAAACAAATTGATGTTTTGCCCCAGGGCATACAACATCAAGCCGATCGCCAGACCTGCCAGTGCCACCAGCGACAGCACAATGAACAAGCGACGCTTTCTGACCGCATTCACAGCTGTTGCTCCCGCCGGATCTGCCGCCGGATCCGTTGCACGATACGACGGTGTTCCAGTCGGGCCATGATTACCTGTGCCACACACAGGCCGGTAATCACGCCCCAGGCCGTCCAGACGTACAGGCCATAGCCGTTCATTGACATGAACGCGTTCAGGGAATCAAAGGCCACCATTACACTCCCGTGTCGGAGGAGCCGGCATCCGGCGCAATCAGCGCCCGAACCCAGCGTGAGCGCGACTCGCGCCGCAGGATTTCATGCCGCGTTCGGGTCAGTACCAGCGCGGCAAACAGCAGATAGCTGCCCAGCATCATCAATAACAGCGGTACCCACATGCTGGCCGGCATGGACGGCGCCTGAGTCAGGCTGAAGGACGATTTCTGATGCAACGTGTTCCACCAGTCGACCGAATACTTGATGATCGGCAGATTGACCACCCCGACCAGCGCCAGCACCGCTGCTGCGCGCCCGCCACTGTCCGGACGATCAAAGGCGTAACGCAGGGCCATTACGCCCATGTAGAGAAACAGCAGAATCAGCATCGACGTCAGACGTGCGTCCCATACCCACCAGGTTCCCCAGGTTGGAATGCCCCACACGGCACCGGATACCAGCGCCCCGAAGGTCATGCTGGCACCGAAGGGGGCAGCCACCCGGGCCACCATATCGGCCAGCTTGATTTTCCAGACCAGAAAGATCGCGCCACACATAGCCAGCAGGGCAAAGCAGGATTCTGCCAGCATGGCGCTCGGCACATGCACGTAAATGATCCGGAAGCTGTCGTGCTGCTGGTAATCAGGGGGAGCAAAGGCAAGCCCCCAGACAGCCCCGATGCCCAGCAGCAGCGCTGCCGCGCACCAGAGCCAGGGCGTTACCCGCAGGCTGAATCGGTAGAAGACCCTGGGTGAGCCCCATTTATGTATCCATTGCCACATGACGTCATTGCTCACAGGGAAATTGAAAAAATCAGCTGTCCTGACCCAGGCGCAGCGCGGCTGCACAGGCCCAGGGCGCCAGCGCCAGTGCACCGGCCAGCAGGGCACCAAGGATCGCAAGATACGGCGCAACGGCCGCCCCTTCGCCGGCCAGACGCACCACGCCGGCACCGAAAATCAGTACCGGTATATAAAGCGGCAGGACCATCAGGGACAACAGCAGGCCACCGCGTCGCACGCTGACTGTCAGAGCCGCCCCGATGGCACCGATCAGAATCAGTGTGGCACTCCCGAGGGCCAGACTCAGGGACAGGGCCCAGAACCCCTGGGCCGGCAGGGCCAGCATGATCCCCGGCACCGGGGCCACCAGAGCCAGCGGTAGCCCGGTCATCAACCAGTGCGCGCAGAGCTTGGCCAGGACCAGCCACCAGGTCGGCACCGGTGAAAACATCATCTGCTCCAGCGTGCCGTCATCCCGGTCTTCCCTAAACAGGGCCTCCAGCGAGAGCAGCACGGCCAGCAGTGCCGCCACCCACACCACCCCCGGCGCTACCCGCGCCAGAGTCACCGGGTCAGGCGTGGTCGCCAACGGGAACAACGTGGTAATCAGGGCAAAAAACACCAGCGGACTGCCCCAGTCACTCCCATGACGCAGGCGCAGGCGCATATCACGCACCAGCACGGCGCAGAAGGCGCGACGCCACTGCGGGCCGGAATCAGAGGACATCATGGCCTCCTCGGCCATCCAGCCGAACATGATGCGTCAGGGGAATGGCACTGAATGCATGATGCGTAATCACGATAACGGTGCCGCCGTTCTGACAACGCAAGTGAACCAATTGTTCCAGCACATCCACTCCGGCACGGTCGATCGCGGTAAACGGTTCATCCAGTATCCAGAGCGGCCGATCCACGACATGAAGACGCGCCAGCCCGGCCCGCCGCTGCTGCCCGGCGGAGAGCTGCTGCACCGGCACATCCTCGAATCCGGCAAGACCAACCTCGGCCAGAGCATGCCAGCGCGCCGCCTCTGCACCGGCATCCGGCGTGGTATGAAGTGCCTGATACCAGGCAAGATTTTCAAGCGGCGTCAGGGCCCCCTTCACACCAGCCAGATGGCCGACATACAGAAGCGAACGCTCCAGCACCGGCCGCGCTGCCGGCAAGGGCTGGCCCAGCCAGCGCACCTCGCCCTCATCGGGCGGAAGCTGACCGGTCAGGAGCTTTATCAGGCTGGTCTTGCCACTGCCATTGGGGCCTTCGATCCGACACAGGTCGCCGGGGGCAAGCGTCAGGGATAGATCTCTGAAAAGCCACCGGTCATCGCGTTCACACCCGAGCCGGCATGCCTGAAGCTGGGCACTCACACGACGTCCTTTACGTTGGGGAGCCGGCGCCATGAAACGCCGACGATCATCAATTATCAGGGGGTGCAACTTTACTACGAAAGGCGCAGACGAGCCACCGGCGCTCCATCATGGAAGGGTGATTAATCGGCGGACGCCCTGCTATGATGCTCGAACCTCAACGGATCGCCTGCTGGAGTTTCCCCGTCATGTCGACTGCTGAACCGCGTTTTCTGCACCGCCTGCCCAATCTGCCGCTGGATGCCCTGGCCTGGGAGGAAATCGACCCGGATGAACTGGTTGATGTTCCACTGCTCGGGCTGGTATCGGCCGGCCTGCCCATCGAAGCCTGCGGCACGGATGATACCGTGCGCATTCCGTCCCGAATGGTTCGCCGCAACACCTATGCGCTCAAGGTGCGTGGCAACTCGATGATCGACTGCAATATCTTTGATGGCGACATCATCATTATCGAACGGCACGAGTCGGCCGAAAACGGCGAGACAGCCGTGGTGCTGATCAATAATCAGGAAGTGACCCTTAAAAAACTCTACATCGACAGGAGTGGCGTGCGCTTGCAGCCTGCCAATGATGCCATGGCACCGATCTACCTTAAAAACGATGACATTCAGGTACTCGGGCTGGTCATGGGCGTGGCTCGCCCGCAAAACGATCAGGTTGCCTGATGGCCTACGAAATTCCCGCCAATGAGCCTGATGCGCCCTGGGTCGTCGAGTTCGAAGTACAGAAAAGCCGCTTCATTACCTGGGCGGCTCACACGCCAGCACCCGCGGATGCGCAGGCCCTTCTCCAGCGTGCGCGCGCGCACTTTCCGGATGCTCGTCACCACTGTCTGGCCTTCATTGCCGGGCCACCCGGTGAGCAGCGTGATATCGGCTTTTCCGATGATGGCGAGCCCGGCGGCACGGCGGGTCGGCCCATGTATCAGGCGCTGGAAGGCAGCGGGCTGGGCCACATCGGCTGTGTTGCCATTCGCTATTTCGGGGGAATCAAGCTGGGCACCGGCGGGCTGGCCCGGGCCTACACCAAATCAGTGACGCTGGCCCTTGAACAGCTGCCAACGATTACGCATGTGCCACGCCATGCCCTGTGGCTGGATGTCAGCTTTGCGGGCGAACAGGAAGCCCGCTTCTGGATAGAACAGCAGGCCGGTAAGATCACCGATGCCGAATATACTGCTCAGGGCGTCCGCCTTGCCCTGCAGTGGCCGAACGATACACCGTGTGATATTGCCCCCCTCAAGGCGCGCCTGGCAGGCGAAGCCACACTGATCACTTCCACTCACGCCGAGTGAGGCAGACAGTCCAGAGCCACCTCGAAGGATAATTGAATGTGGCGCTCCAACAGGGCCACGGCTTCCTCGACCTGGCGGCGCTCCGCCAGCGTGGCCAGCTGCTCATGGTGGGCATCCAGGGTATCACGCAGATCCGGGCGCTCGGGCGCTGCACGACGATAACGATCAAACTGATCGTACAGGACACCGACAAAGCGGCGCCGCCAGGGCGACGGACAGGCCCCGATCAGTGCCAGATGAAAGGCTCGATGGCACATTTCCCACTGCTCGACGTCAGCATCAGGCCGCAGCGGAGTACGCTTCAGTCGATACAGGCATGCCATCACCTCGTCCAGCCAGTGATCATCGCCATGTATCAACGCGTCGCGCAGTGCTCGTGTTTCAAGCTCGATACGCAGAGATGCCACGTCCTCAAGATCTGCCCGAGTCAGCGCGGGCACCCGAAAACCGCGCTGTGGCAGCTGCTCTATCAACCCCGTCGCAGCCAGTCGATTCAGCACTTCGCGCAGCGGACTCAGCCCTGCACCATAGCGCTGACGAAGGACATCTATAGGCAGTTTTTCTCCGGCAACAAAGATACCGGTCACGACATCGCGCCGTAACTGCTCCAGCAACTGCTCCGATGACATGCCCACCGAGCGCCTCCTTTTCAGTATATCCATCGCGTTGACAGCCCTGACAGGGCAGCGCATAGTGCAAAAAATCGATTTTATGATGAAAATCGATTTCTTCTCGGCCCTACAATAACGAACAACCGCTGGAGACACCATGTTCCCGTTTTCATCACAGAACCCCTACCCTTCCGAGCGTAGTGCCACGTATGCCCGCGGCGGTATGGTTGCTGCCAGCCAGCCACTGGCAGCACAGGCCGGCCGCGACATGCTGGCCCGAGGCGGCAATGCCATTGACGCTGCTATTGCCACCGCCGCCGCCCTGACCGTCGTGGAACCGACCTGTAACGGCATTGGCAGCGATGCCTTTGCGCTGGTATGGATCAAGGATGATAACGGCAAGGGCACGCTGCACGGCCTCAATGCCAGCGGCGCTGCTCCGAAGGCGCTGACCATCGATGCGGTCAAGGCCGGAGGCCATGACACCATGCCCATGTACGGCTGGCTGCCAGTGACCGTACCGGGCACCCCTTCTGCATGGGCCGAACTGTCACGCCGATTCGGCAAGCTGCCGTTTGCTGATCTGCTGACACCGGCCATCACTCTGGCACGAGAAGGCTTTCCCGTAACGCCCGTCATCAGCCAGTTGTGGGAGCAGGCTCACGCCACCTTCACGAAGGCGTTCACCGAGCCCGCGACACAGGGCTGGTTCGAAACCTTTGCGCCGAAGGGACGCGCGCCACGTGCCGGCGAAATGTTTAAAAGTGATGCCCACGCCGATACTCTGGCCGAACTGGCCGATACCAGCTGTGAAAGCTTTTATCGGGGCGCGCTGGCCGAACGGATCGATGCCTTCTCCAGAACGACCGGGGGCTACCTGCGTGCGGAAGACCTTGCCGCCCACCAGTGTGAATGGGTCGATCCGATCTCCACCCGTTATCGCGGCGTGGATGTGTGGGAAATTCCTCCCAATGGCCAGGGCCTGGTAGCCCTGATGGCGCTCAATATTGTCGGCGGCTATGACGACCTGCATGCCCGGGACGACATTACCGTCCTGCACCGCCAGTGCGAGGCCATGAAACTGGCATATACCGATGGCCACGCCTTCATTGCCGACCCGGCACACATGACCACCGATACGGCAACGCTGCTGAGTGAGCCCTACGCAGCCAGCCGACGCGATACCATCACGGATACGGCCTGCGATCCCACGCCTGGCACGCCCCCCCAGGGCGGTACGGTCTATCTGGCTACCGCCGATGCCGAGGGCAATATGGTATCGTTCATCCAAAGCAACTTTCATGGCTTCGGCTCGGGCGTTGTCGTGCCGAACACAGGCATTGCGCTGCAAAATCGCGGCCAGGGCTTTTCCCTCGACTCAACCCACGTCAATGCGCTTTCTCCCGGCAAACGCTCATTTCATACCATCATTCCAGGCTTTCTGACCCGCGACGGCCAGGCACTGGGCCCCTTTGGCGTGATGGGCGGTTTCATGCAACCCCAGGGACATATGCAGGTGGTGATGAACCTGCTGGATTTCGGCCTTGACCCTCAGGCGGCGCTGGATGCCCCACGCTGGCAATGGATGGGGGGCAAGCGTATTGCCATCGAAGCCGGTTACCCGCTGCACCTTATGAAAGAGCTACGCAGCCGTGGACACAAGGTCGAGAGCGCCTTTGACCGCACCGGCTTTGGTCGTGGCCAGATCATCCTGCGAGACCCCGCCACCGGCGTACTGTGCGGCGGCACGGAACCCCGAACCGATTCAGCCATTGCGGTGCTTTGACATGAACCTGCCTCTTCAGGGCCAGTTGATACTGGCCTTCACACGCATCGGTCTACTCGGATTCGGTGGTGGCCCGTCCATGATTCCACTGGTGCATGCCGAGGTTGTCAAACGCTACGAGTGGATGAGCGAAGACGACTTTTCCGATGTGCTGGCCATCGGCAATACCCTGCCAGGCCCCATTGCCACCAAAATGGCCGGTTATATCGGCTATCGTGTCGGCGGAATGGCCGGATGCATCGGCGCGGTTCTGGCTGTCACCCTGCCCTGCATCATCGCCATGATTGCCCTGCTGGGGTTGTTCATGCGCTACCGGGATGAACGCTGGATCAATGGCATGAGCCAGGGCGTCATCCCGGTAGTGATGGTCATGATGGCCCGACTGACCTGGGATTTCTGGGCCAAGGCACGGAGTTCACTGGGCGCGATCGCCACCGTGGTACTGGCTGTGGTATCGGCCGGGCTGATGTACGGACTGGGCGTTCACCCTGGCCTGATCATCGGCGCTCTGCTGATCGCGGCGCTGTTGCGCCCTGAACCCAAACAGTCCACGAGGTCCTGACATGCTGTACTGGCATTTGTTTCTGGCGTTTTTCATCCCGAACATCGTGGGCTATGGGGGCGGGCCGGCCATTATCCCGCTGGTCGAAAACGAGATAGTGGGACATTACGGCTGGATGAGCTCCCAGCAGTTCGCTGAAGTACTGGCGATCGGCAATGCCCTGCCCAGCCCGATTGCCACCAAGATGGCTGGCTATATCGGTTATCACGTGGCCGGAGGCCCGGGGGCCGTCATTGCGGTGCTGGCGACCGTCGGCCCGTCACTGCTGCTGATGCTTGCGGCACTGGGCGTCCTGTACCGTTACCGCAACTCGATCAAGGTCAAGTCAATGAGCAGCTGGGTTCGCCCGGTAATCATGGTGCTGATGGGCTACCTGACCTGGACATTTCTGGACGAAAGCCTGATCAACAGCGGCTGGCTGCCGACCCTGCTGATTGGCGCCGTGGCGGCGGTACTATTGAACGCTACTCGGATTCATCCAGCGCTGGTGGTATGCCTGGGCCTTGCCTCGGGCGCGCTTTTTCTCGGTTAGCCTGGATTGTGCTTCGCGGGGCGAGCAACGTATGATCGCTCGCCCACGCTCCACACGAGATCCAGGCCATGTCTGCCAATGCCGTTCTGCAGCCCGTAGCGCGCCCTCACGGCGCACTGGGCCTTGCCCCGATGGAAGGTGTCATCGACGGGCTGACCCGCGCCCTGCTGTGTGAACAGGGCGGACTGGACTGGATCGTGACCGAATTCGTGCGCGTCACCAATACCATATATCCTCCCCGCGTCTTTCACCGTATCTGCCCCGAGCTTGCCCAGGGGTGCCAAACCGTGGGCACCACTCCAGTACATCTGCAACTCCTCGGCTCTGATCCGGCCATGATGACAGCCAACGCCGTACAGGCGGCCCGTCTGGGAGCACGCAGCATCGATATCAACTTCGGCTGTCCAGCCAAACTGGTCAACCGGCATGACGGCGGAGCATCGCTGCTGCGCCGACCGGAACACATGGAACGCCTGATTGATGACATGCAGCGTGCGCTGAGGCCCTTCGAGATACCGGTAACCGCCAAGATCCGGCTTGGATTCGATAACAAGCAGCTGGCTCTGGCATGTGCACTGGCAACCGAACGAGGCGGCGCCAGTCGCCTGACGGTACATGCACGCACCAAGGCCGAGGGATACCGTCGCCCGGCCCACTGGGAGTGGGTCAGACGCATTCGCGATCGCATCAGCATACCGGTCGTCGTCAATGGAGATATTCAAACCCTGGAGGATTACTGGCGCGCAACGACCCTGTCCGGATGCCAGGACGCCATGATCGGACGTGGCCTGCTGGCAGACCCGGCACTGGCCCGGCGCATCAAGCACTGGCAGCACACCGGCACGCGACTGCCACCTACCACCTGGGCTGAAAAGGCCGGCGTGTTGCTGAACTATGCCAGCCGGGTGGATGGCGCCCTGCCCGACAAGGTCACCCTGTCACTACTCAAGCAGTGGCTCAACATGATGCGGCTGGGCAGCCATGATGGAGAGCAGTGGTTCCAGGCATTGAAGCGTGAACGTACGCTTGACGAGTTTACCGCCAGGCTGGCCGACAGCGCCTGAAGAAACGGCCCGGTCGATAGCCGGGCTGATATAAATAACGAGCATAAAAAAAGGGTCTTCCGATGGAAGACCCTTTTTTATCAAATCTGGCGCGCCCGGGAGGATTCGAACCTCCGACCCTCTGATTCGTAGTCAGATACTCTATCCAGCTGAGCTACGGGCGCTAAACGATGAGAAAACACTAAATATGCCCATTTGCTCATCCGCAGATACATTGATTGGCGCGCCCGGGAGGATTCGAACCTCCGACCCTCTGATTCGTAGTCAGATACTCTATCCAGCTGAGCTACGGGCGCATCATCAACCTACTGCTTGTACCGATTGGCGGAGAGGGAGGGATTCGAACCCTCGATAGGGCTATAAACCCTATACTCCCTTAGCAGGGGAGCGCCTTCAGCCACTCGGCCACCTCTCCTCATCGGTACGGCGCGCATATTACCGATTTTAAAAGACTTTGTCCACCCCTGTTCCAAAATCGATTTAAAAAAATCAGGGGGCATTTACTACAGGATGCTGAAACCGGCATAACATGTGGCCTGAAACACTACCACGTCAGGCGTCCTGCTCATCCACGTCTGTCTTCTCTCGTTGAATGCGCTGATATATCTCTTCACGATGGACAGAGACGTCCTTTGGCGCATTGACTCCCAGGCGTACCTGATTTCCCTTGACGCCAAGTACAGTGACAGTGATTTCATCCCCGATCATGAGCGTCTCACCGACCCTCCGGGTTAATATCAGCATGGTATGAAACTCCTTTTTCGGTTACAGCTTCCAGTAATCAGCAGAGTGCAGCATTATGCGTAAAGTTGGACTCCTGTCCAACCTGCATACCGTCAAACTAGTTGATAGTGACCAACCATGCTGAAAGATTCTGCCGTTTGGCCATATTGGCGTGCCAATATGGCCAAACGGGGTGGATCAGGTCTCTTCGTTGACATCTTCGCGGTCAAGACCAAAGGCAGTATGAAGCGCACGAACCGCAAGCTCCATGAACTTTTCATCAATTACAACGGAAATCTTGATTTCGGAGGTGGAAACCATCCGGATATTGATTCCTTCATCGGCCAGAACGCGGAACATTCTGGAGGCCACGCCCGCATGGGAGCGCATCCCCACCCCCACCAGAGATACCTTGGCAATCTGGTCGTCACCACGCACTTCTCCTCCGCCCAGTGACGGCACAATGCTTTCTTCAAGAATGCGCTTGGTCTGACGGTAATCTGCCTTGGAGACAGTGAAGGTGAAGTCGGTGTAGTCCCCGGCAGGCGCCACGTTCTGGACAATCATGTCGACTTCGATGTTGGCATCAGCAATCGGGCCCAGAATCTTTGATGCCACGCCCGGGACGTCCGGCGTGTTCAAGACGGTCAGCTTGGCTTCATTGGTATTGAAGGCAATTCCTGAAATGAGCGGCTCTTCCATGTTCCTTTCATCCTCCTGGTCATCAGCAACAATCAAGGTCCCCTGCCCTTCGGCAAACGAAGACAGGACGCGAAGCGGCACCTTGTATTTCCCGGCGAACTCGACAGCACGAATCTGCAGTACCTTTGATCCCGAGCTTGCCATCTCCAGCATTTCCTCAACGGTAATGCTGTCCAGACGACGCGCCCTTGAACAGACACGTGGGTCGGTGGTGTAGACGCCATCTACATCCGTATAGATCTGACACTCGTCGGCATTGAGCGCTGCCGCCAGTGCAACACCGGTCGTATCAGAACCGCCACGGCCCAGCGTCGTAATGTTGCCGTCGTCATCGACCCCCTGAAAGCCGGCCACCACGACCACCTTGCCATTATCAAGATCCTGGCGCAGTTCATCGGTTTCGATCCGCTGAATACGCGCCTTGGTGTGGGCACTGTCAGTGAGGATCCCGACCTGGGCCCCGGTATAGGACGTCGCCGGCACCCCGGTTTTCTGAAGCGCCATCGCCAGAAGGGAAATGGTGACCTGCTCACCGGTCGACACCAGCATATCCATTTCGCGTGGCGTCGGATCGTCATTGATTTCACTGGCCAGCTGGATCAACCGGTTCGTTTCACCACTCATCGCGGACACCACGACCACTACCTGGTGCCCTTGGTTACGGAAGGTCTTGACCTTTTCCGCGACCGCCTTGATGCGCTCTACAGACCCGACCGAGGTCCCGCCAAATTTTTGTACGTATAAGGCCATGTGCGTCCTATTTAACCTATGTTATGGATTTTAGGTGCTCATTGACAACCTGTCTGATAAAAAAATCACTCAAGCCTGCTCGCAACCCAGTCATATACACTTTCAAGTGCGCCGGGCAATGCCGCCGGGTCCTGCCCGCCAGCCTGCGCCATATCCGGGCGACCGCCCCCACGTCCACCTACCTGCTCCGCCACGTGATTGACCAGCTCACCGGCCTTGACGCGCCCTGTCAGGGATTTTGTTACCCCGGCAATCAGACTGACCTTGTCGCCTTCGGCAGTGCCCAGCACGATCACCCCGTTTTCAAGGCGGCTCTTGAGCTGATCCAGCAGGGTACGCAGGTCCTTGCCACTGACACCATCGACCTGGTAGGCAATCACACTGACGCCGTTGATATCGCGGGCCTGCGACAGCAGGTCATTGCCGGCACTGCTGGCCAGACGTGCCTTGAGTGATTCAAGCACCTTTTCAAGCTCACGCTGATGGCCAAGCATCGCATCAAGACGTGCTTCAAGCTGATCCGGGCGCGCCTTGAGGGTTGCGGCCATGCGCTCGAGAGTGGCCCCCTGCTCGCGATAGAAGCGCAGTGCGCCTCGGCCGGTCAGCGCTTCAATTCGCCGAACACCGGATGCCACGCCACTTTCGGAAGCAATATGGAAGGTCCCGATATCGCCGGTATGCCTGACATGAATGCCACCACACAGCTCGATCGAAAACGCTTGCGTGCCCATGGTCAACACGCGCACATCCTCGCCGTAGCGGGCTTCAAACAGGGCACGTGCGCCCTTGTTGCGCGCCTCATCCAGCGTCATCAGCTCGGTCTGAACCGGCGTATTGGCCAGCACCTGCTCGTTGACGATGGCTTCAACCCGGGCCAGCTGCTCCGGCGTAACGGCTTCGAAGTGGCTGAAATCGAACCGCAGCCGTTCATCGTTGACCAGCGACCCCTTCTGCTGAACGTGCTCGCCCAGCACCTGACGCAAGGCTTCGTGAAGCAGGTGAGTCGCCGAATGGTTACGCTGAATGTCTTCGCGGCGTGTGCTGTCCACCTGGGCAGAAACGGTATCCCCCAACGACAGACGACCGCTTTCCAGATACCCGTAATGAAGGTTATGTGCGCCCTGACGACGGGTATCTGTCACGTGAAACAAACTGTCGCCCAGTGTCAGGGTCCCGGTGTCACCTACCTGACCACCGGATTCAGCGTAAAACGGCGTGCGCTCCAGTACAACGACTGCGGACTGACCATGTTCCAGGTGTTCGCAAGTAGCACCGTCGGCGTTGATCAGCCCGGCAATGCGAGCCTGCTCTTCGTCGGTGCGCTCGTACCCGGTAAAATCGGTTTCACCCTCCAGCTCCACATCTGCCGAATAATCCCCATTGAACTGGCTGGCAGCACGCGCCCGATCCCGCTGCGCCTGAAGCTCGCGCTGAAAGCCGAGCTCATCAAGTGTGACGCCGCGCTCACGAGCCACATCGGCAGTCAGGTCAAACGGGAACCCGTACGTGTCATACAGTTTGAAGATAGTGGCACCATCCAGGGTATCTCCCTCAAGGGAAGCCAGAGCGTCATCAAGCAGCTTCATGCCATGATCAAGTGTCCGGGCAAACTGCTCTTCTTCCTTCAAAAGCACCTGCTCGACCTGGTCGCGTGCGGCGCGAAGTACCGGATGTGCTTCCCCCATTTCCTCATCCAGGGCAGAAACCAGGGTATGGAAGAAGGTATTTTCCTGGCCCAGCTTGTGCCCGTGACGTACAGCACGGCGGATGATGCGCCGCAGCACATAGCCACGCCCTTCATTGGAAGGCAGTACACCATCGGCAATCAGAAACGAGCAGGAACGGATGTGGTCGGCAATCACGCGCAGCGAAGGCTGATTGATGTCGCTCTGGCCGGTAGCACGGGCAGCAGCCTGCAGCAGGCTCTGAAACAGATCGATCTCGTAGTTGGAGTGTACGCCCTGCATGACGGCCGCCATCCGTTCCAGCCCCATGCCGGTATCGATGGAGGGCTTGGGCAGCGGATGCAGCGTACCCTCGCTATCGCGGTCGTACTGCATGAAGACCAGATTCCAGATCTCGATGTAGCGGTCACCGTCTTCATCCGGGCTGCCGGGAGGGCCACCCGCGACATCCGGACCGTGATCAAAGAAGATCTCGGAGCTGGGACCACAGGGACCCACATCACCCATTTGCCAGAAATTGTCTTCATCCAGCCGGGAAAAACGTGCCGGGTCGATGCCCATCTCGTCAATCCAGATGCGCTCGGCCTCATCATCACTGACGTGCACGGTAACCCACAGCCGTTCCTTGGCAAGCCCAAGCTCTTCGGTCAGAAAGCGCCAGGCAAACTTGATGGCATCACGCTTGAAGTAATCGCCAAAGCTGAAGTTGCCCATCATTTCAAAGAAGGTATGGTGGCGCGCCGTATAGCCGACGTTATCCAGGTCATTATGCTTGCCACCTGCGCGGACACAGCGCTGAGCCGTGGTCGCACGCGTATAGGGGCGTTGCTCGCGGCCGAGGAAGACATCCTTGAACGGCGCCATGCCGGCAACGGTAAACAGTACGGAAGTATCGTTTTGAGGCACCAGCGACCCCGAGGGGACCTGGGTATGGCCTTCGCGTTCAAAGAAGTTCAGAAACGCTTGTCGTAATGCTGCGCTTTTCATAATGCTCCCGTACAAGGTGCAGGCGTTATGCACTCATTCGTCGACGTTGTCGGGCCGGGAGGTCACGATCGTTTTCCCGCGCCACATGGTATAACGAACTAGTATAACGCCTTCACGCAACGACTAAAGAGGCAATCCATTCCCTTCCGGCCTCTTCAAGTCGTACCTGCAACAGGATCAGTCCCGTGAAGGATCAAAGGCGCAGGCCAGCGCATGGCGGGACTGTTCGCCGTTGAACCCTCGCGAGGCCAGATATCTCAGGCGCTTCGCCTGTTCGGCCGGCGTACTACCAGGGTCCGAAAACCGTCGTGCCAGCACCTCACAGGCCAGGGAAAACCAGTCAGTCCCACTGTCTGCCAGCGCCTGACGCGCCATGGCTGCATCAATACCTCGCTGATAAAGCGCTGATGCTATCTTGATTTCACCCTGCCCTCGCGCCACATGGCTTCTGACAAAGTGCTCGGTAAAGCGGGCATCCGACTGCAGACCTTCTTCCTGAAGCGCTGTCAGCGCCGTGTCGATGGCATCTTCCTCATGCCCCTTGCGTCGCAGCCGCTCATCAAGCTCACTGGCGCTGTATTCTCGCCGCGCCAACAGCGCGATGATGTCGTCACGTGCGGAGCGACCGGGCTCCTTCGGCGTGTCCTGCCATGGTGATGTCATTTTCATTTCTCCCAACGCAAAAGGCCCCGCAATAGCGGGGCCCCTTCAAGTAGCATACGATCAGATCAGCTCATCCGTATCGGCATCAGCCTCGATCGCACCTTCATCCTTTTCAGGCTCGGCGGTAGAGATATTCAGAAGCTGCGCCCGAATCTGCGTTTCGATTTCGTCCATTATCTCGGGGTTGTCCTGCAGATGCTGAGCAGCATTGGCCTTGCCCTGCCCGATCTTGGTGCCCTTGTAGCTGTACCAGGCGCCGGCCTTGTCGACCAGACCACACTGCACACCCAGATCAACGACCTCACCGGCGTGATAGATCCCCTTGCCGTAAAGAATCTGGAACTCGGCCTGGCGGAACGGCGGCGCCACCTTGTTCTTGACGACCTTG
This sequence comes from Larsenimonas rhizosphaerae, assembly GCF_026240105.1. Taxonomy (NCBI): domain Bacteria; kingdom Pseudomonadati; phylum Pseudomonadota; class Gammaproteobacteria; order Oceanospirillales; family Halomonadaceae; genus Larsenimonas; species Larsenimonas rhizosphaerae. Next base: position 75,367 of record NZ_JAPIVE010000001.1, on the reverse strand, counting down.
ACGCGGGTTTCGTTGCCCGTGACCTCATCACCCTGCTTGACGGAACCGGTACGACGAATATCCAGACGTACGCTCGAGTAGAACTTCAGCGCGTTACCGCCGGTGGTCGTTTCGGGATTACCGAACATGACCCCGATTTTCATGCGGATCTGGTTGACGAACATGACCATGCAGTTGGCGTTCTTGATATGGCCGGTCACCTTGCGAAGCGCCTGAGACATCAGACGCGCCTGAAGGCCCACATGGGAATCCCCCATTTCGCCTTCGATCTCGGCACGCGGTGTCAGTGCGGCCACGGAGTCGACGACAATGACGTCCACGCCGCCGGAGCGTACCAGCATGTCGCAGATTTCAAGTGCCTGCTCGCCAGTGTCGGGCTGGGATACCAGCAGATCATCAAGGTTAACGCCAAGCTTTTCAGCGTAGCTCGGGTCCAGGGCATGCTCGGCATCGATGAAGGCGCATACCTTGCCCTGTTTCTGAGCCTGAGCAATGACCGACAGCGTGATCGTGGTCTTGCCCGAGGATTCCGGACCAAAGATCTCGACAATACGACCGAACGGCAGACCGCCGATCCCCAGAGCAATATCCAGCCCCAGCGACCCTGTAGATACCGACGGCATGGTGACGCGCGGGGTATCCCCCAGACGCATGACTGCTCCCTTGCCGAACTGTCGCTCGATCTGGGACAGCGCTGCACTCAACGCCTTGCCGCGATTATCGTCCTTTGCCATGAAGGCCTCCTTCCATCGTAAGAATCAGACAACAGCCCCTGCTGCGACATCACACGTACCCGATATCAAAAGGCCAGCTGTCGAATAGAATAGCGAGAGTGTACCGAATCGCCAAAACCATGTACACATATACAGTTATTTTTTAACGCCCATCAGGCCGTCATTCGGCGCCATGACCTCTTCGATCAGCCCTTCGAGTGCTGCACGCACAGCCTGAAGACGCACCTGGTGTCGATCTCCCTCGAAAAGAAAGCAGCGTGCACGACTGTCACTGGCGGTTCCCCAGGCAATCCAGACCGTACCCACGGGCTTGTCAGGACTACCGCCGCCCGGCCCGGCCACACCGCTGACCGACACACCCAATGACGCGCCGCTGAGTCGACATGCACCCTGCACCATCGCATGCACCACCGGCTCGCTGACAGCGCCATGCGCGCTCAGAAGGGCTTCGGACACACCCAGCAAGGCTGTCTTGCTGTGATTGGCATACGTCACCAGCCCTGTTTCAAACCAGCCGGAACTTCCGGCAATCTCGGTAATGGCCGCCGCTATACCGCCGCCGGTACAGGACTCCGCCGTCGTCACGCAGTGCCCTGTCGCCTGACACGCCTCTCCCAGTCGCAGGGCCAGTGAACTACATTGCTCATCCATCATACATACTCCTGTCTGCACAGGGCAGGCAGCCCGGTAACAACTACATCCGTGTCGGCGGGCATGCTACCCTTCGCCCCATTATATCGATGCCCCCGGATAAAGAGCAGGATTGTGACTCAAGACGCCGCCACACCGCACACCCCCATGATGGTGCAGTATTTACGTATCAAGCGGGAGCACCCCGACGTATTGCTGTTCTATCGCATGGGCGATTTCTACGAGCTCTTCTTTGATGATGCCAAACGCGCCGCGGCCCTGCTTGATATCACCCTGACGGCACGCGGGCAATCGGCCGGCAGCCCGATCCCGATGGCCGGCGTTCCCTACCACAGTGCCGAGGGCTATCTGGCAAGACTGGTCAAGGCAGGACAGTCCGTGGCGATCTGCGAGCAGATCGGCGACCCGGCCACCAGCAAGGGGCCGGTTGAGCGCAAGGTCGTGCGTATCGTCACGCCCGGCACTCTGTATGACGAAGCCCTGCTGGACGCTCAGCATGACAATCTACTGGTGGCCCTGCATGCACATCACGGTGGCTGGGGCATCAGCTGGCTGGAGCTTTCCAGTGGCCGATTTGCAGTGCTTGAAGCCGACAGCGACGACGACCTGCTGGCTGAAGTGCATCGGCTGGCCCCGGCTGAACTGATGGTGGCCGACGAGTTGCCACTGCCCGGCGCCCTGGCTGACCATCCGGGGCTTCGCCGCCAGCATGCCTGGCAGTTTGATCTCGAAACCGCTCAGCGGCTGCTGTGCGACCAGTTCGGCGTGCAGGACCTGAATGGCTTCGGGTGTGCTCATATGCATCGGGCCATTACTGCAGCCGGGGTGCTGCTTGACTATGTGCGTGACACGCAGCGCAGCCAGCTGCCCCATATCACCTCACTGTCCGTCGAGCTGCGTGATGAAGCCATCGTGATCGATGCCGCCAGCCGTCGGAACCTTGAAATTGACATCAACCTGGCCGGCACCGGCGACAATACCCTGGCCAGCATCTGGGACACGACTCAAACGGCCATGGGCGCACGGTTGCTGAGGCGCTGGCTGAATCGTCCGCTGCGCGATCAGTCACGCATCATTGCAAGGCAGGATGCTGTTGACGTGCTGCAGGAAGAGTATCGGTTCGAGACCTTCCGTGACCACCTCTCACCGATCGGCGATATCGAGCGCATTCTGGCCCGCGTTGCACTGCGCAGCGCACGCCCCCGCGATCTGGCCCGCCTGCGCGATGCCCTGTCGGCGCTTCCCGCTGTGCAGGCGCTGCTGGCGCCACTGCCTGACGGTACCGCCCTCGACGGCCTCAAAACTCATATCGTTCCCTATCCGACGCTTGACGATACCCTGAGCCGGGCCATCATCGATAACCCGCCGGTAGTGGTTCGTGATGGCGGTGTAATCGCCGACGGCTTTGACAGCGAACTGGATGAACTCCGTGGGTTGCATGAACACGCCGGCGAATACCTGGTCGAGCTCGAGCGCCGGGAAAAGGAACGCACGGGGCTATCGAGCCTGAAGGTCGGTTATAACCGGGTGCACGGCTACTTCATCGAAATCTCCCGAGCTCAGGCAGCCCAGGCTCCGGCCGAATACATCCGGCGACAAACGCTTAAAAATGCCGAACGCTTCATCCTGCCGGAGCTCAAGCAATTCGAAGACAAGGCCCTGTCTGCCCGCACCAGGGCCTTGGCACGTGAGAAATGGCTCTACGAGCAGCTCATTGATCAGCTCAACGATGAGCTGGTCGCGCTGCAATCCACCGCCCAGGCACTCGCCATGCTGGACGTGCTGGCCTGCTTCGCCGAACGGGCACGCACCCTGGCACTTACACGCCCGAATCTGGTCAGCACCCCTGGGCTTGAGATAGAAGGTGGCCGCCATCCGGTCGTCGAACACGTGTCCACACACCCGTTCGTTCCCAATGACCTGACATTGAATGACGACGCCCGCATGCTGGTGATTACCGGCCCGAACATGGGTGGTAAATCCACCTTCATGCGACAGAACGCCCTGATTGCCCTGCTGGCCCATACCGGCAGCCCCGTCCCGGCAGATCGTGCCAGCATTGGCCCGGTGGATCGTATTTTCACCCGTATCGGTTCTTCGGATGATCTGGCCGGTGGCAGGTCAACCTTCATGGTCGAGATGACCGAAACCGCCAATATCCTGCACAACGCCACTGAGGAAAGCCTGGTGCTGATGGATGAGATCGGCCGCGGCACCAGCACCTTCGATGGCCTGTCACTAGCCTGGGCCAGTGCAGAACATCTGGCCCGCACCCGCGCCTATACCCTCTTTGCGACCCATTATTTCGAGATGACGGCGCTGGCAGATCAACACAACGGCATTGGCAACGTACACCTTACGGCCGTAGAGCATGGGGACAGTATTGTCTTTATGCACAAGGTGGAACCCGGTCCGGCCAGTCAAAGCTACGGCCTGCAGGTAGCGCAGCTGGCCGGCGTCCCACGCCCGGTGATCGAACGGGCCCGACAGAAGCTGGACAGCCTCGAACAACCCGCCAGAGCCTCAACGCAGGATACGCAGCCCGCCGGTATGCCCCATCAGGGCGATATCTTCGATGCACTGCCTCATCCCGTGATCGAGGCGCTTGGTCAGACCGATCCTGATACACTGTCGCCCCGAGACGCTCTGGCCCTGATCTATGCCTGGCGCCAGCAGCTTTAAGTTCGGTCTACACCTGCCGATCCGTACAGGCTGTTCATCATTATCAATACCCGGCGTGTGGCCCGGTGCTTGCCGCCCGCGCCACACGCCCTCTAAAATACCGATAAATTGAGGCAACGGGCCTTGATGCCCCTGCCCATCCGTGACCGAGGAGTAACACAATGACGTTCGTCGTCACCGAAAACTGCATTCAGTGCAAGTACACCGATTGCGTGGAAGTCTGCCCGGTAGACTGCTTCTATGAAGGCCCCAACTTTCTCGTCATTCATCCCGACGAATGCATTGACTGTGCCCTGTGCGAACCGGAATGTCCGGCCGAGGCCATCTTCTCGGAAGACGAGTTGCCCGAGGGCCAGGAGAAATTCATCGAAATCAATGCCGAGCTGGCCGAAGTCTGGCCCAACATCAGCGAACGCAAGGATGCGCTTGACGATGCTGACGAGATGAACGGCAAGGAAGGCAAGGCAGACAAGCTGGAGCGCTAGACACCAGCTACTGCACGGATGAAAAAAAGGCGCCCATGAGGCGCCTTTTTAGTGCCTGCCGATCAGATGGCAGACAGTTCGGGGCCGACATGCAAAAACGGCGGCCCCGGAGGCATGCAGCGCGAATGATTCAGCGCTTACTGCCCCTTGACCTCACTGAGACCACGGTACGGAGCCTTGCCCTTCAGTTCGTTTTCAATGATCAGCAGACGGTTGTATTTCGCCACTCGGTCGCTGCGCGACAGCGAACCGGTCTTGATCTGACCGGCACAGGTGCCTACTGCCAGATCCGCGATGGTGGAGTCTTCGGTTTCACCACTGCGGTGTGAGATAACGGCCGTGAAGCCGGCATCCTGCGCCATGCGAATGGCATCCAGCGTTTCGGACAGTGAGCCGATCTGGTTGAACTTGATCAGAATCGAGTTACCGATCTTCCTGTCGATGCCTTCCTTGAGAATACGGGTATTGGTCACGAACAGGTCATCACCGACCAGCTGCAACTTGTCGCCGAGCTTCTCGGTCAGCACTTTCCAGCCATCCCAGTCAGATTCGTCCAGACCATCCTCGATGGATACGATCGGGTAATCGTTGCTGAGGCCGGCCAGATAATCGACGAACCCGGCAGCGTCAAAGGACTTGTTCTCACCGCCCAGCACGTACTTGCCATCCTTGTAGAACTCGGAGGCAGCGCAGTCGAGTGCCAGCGTCACGTCGGTGCCCAGGGTGTAGCCGGCGTCACTGACTGCCTGCTTGATGGAAGCCAGCGCATCGGCATTGGATTCGAGGTTCGGCGCAAAGCCACCCTCGTCGCCCACTGTGGTTGCCAGCCCCTTGCCGGACAGCACCTTCTTGAGCGCGTGGAAGATCTCGGCGCCCATGCGCAGCCCTTCACTGAACGATTTTGCGCCCACCGGCTGAATCATGAACTCCTGAATGTCCACGTTGTTGTCGGCGTGCTCGCCACCGTTGATGATGTTCATCATCGGCAACGGCATGCTGAACTGGCCCGGCTGGCCGTAAAGTTCAGCGATGTGAGCATACAACGGCTGGCCCTTGCTGACGGCAGCGGCCTTTGCGGCAGCCAGTGATACGGCCAGAATGGCATTGGCCCCCAGCTCGGACTTGTTGTCGGTTCCGTCCAGCGCCAGCATCTTGTTGTCCAGCTCACGCTGATTGGTGCTGTCCATCCCCAGAAGCGCATCGCGGATCCTGCCGTTGACAGCCTCGACAGCCTTCAGCACACCCTTGCCCAGATAGCGTGACTTGTCACCATCACGAAGCTCCAGTGCTTCACGGGAACCTGTAGAGGCACCGGATGGAGCACAGGCGTTGCCGCGCGATCCGTCCTCAAGCACCACTTCCGCATAAACAGTCGGGTTGCCGCGGGAATCCAGCACTTCCAGCGAATGGATATCAGCAATCTTGGCCATGTCGAAACTTCCTTTTCGGGATCAGGTATCCCTGAGTTCTAGATCGAAAACGCCGCGAACAACACCATGATCGCGTCATTTCACTAAAGTCGCTGGCCTAACATGCCAGCCTGGCCGCCGTTATTCCAGTGGCGAGCTGCGTCATTGTAGTGTTCAGACAAGAAAATGCCGACCCGAAGGTCGGCATGAACTCGTTCATCAGTCGCGATCTTCCCGATCGCTCTGCTGCTGGCGGGCACGCTCTGCCTTGTGATCCAGCGCGGCATTGACGAAGCCGGTGAACAACGGGTGACCGTCACGCGGTGTGGACGTGAATTCCGGGTGGAACTGACAGGCCACGTACCAGGGGTGATCAGCCAGCTCGATCATTTCAACCAGGGAGTTATCGACGCTCTTGCCCGAGAAGATCAGGCCGGCCTGCTCAAGCTCGCTCACGAACTGGTTGTTGACCTCGTAGCGGTGACGATGACGCTCGATAATGGTGTCAGCACCATATACCTCACGGGCACGACTGCCGGGCGTCAGGCTGCAGCTCTGGCCACCCAGACGCATGGTGCCACCCAGATCGGAAGAGGCATCACGGGTTTCAATATTGCCTTCCGGCGTAATCCACTCGGTGATCAGACCCACGACCGGGTGTTTGGTCTCGAAGCTGAACTCGGTCGATGTGGCATCTTCCCAGCCCACCACGTGACGAGCAAACTCGATGATGGCCACCTGCATTCCGAGACAGATACCGAGGTAGGGGATCTTTCGTTCGCGGGCAAAGCGGGCCGTGGCAATCTTGCCCTCCACACCACGGGAACCGAAACCGCCAGGCACCAGAATCGCGTCCTTGCCTTCAAGGCGTCCGGGGCCGTCGCGCTCGATTTCCTCGGAGTCGATGTAATCGATGTTGACCTTGACCCGCGTCTGAATACCCGCGTGAATCAGGGCCTCGTTCAGCGACTTGTAGGCATCCAGCAATTCCATGTACTTGCCGACCATGGCGATATTGATCGACTTGAGCGGATTAAGCTTGGCGTCCAGCACCCGCACCCATTCATCCAGGTTGACCGGGCCCGGCTCCAGACGCAGGCGATCGCAGACGAATTGGTCCAGACCGTGCTCGTGCAGCATCAGCGGAATGCGGTAGATCGTATCGGCATCCAGCATCGGGATAACGGCACGCTCTTCAACGTTGGTAAACAGGGCGATCTTGCGACGCTCGCCCTCTTCCAGCTCCACTTCGCTCCGGCACAGCAGTACATCCGGCTGAATACCGATCGAGCGAAGCTCCTTGACGCTGTGCTGGGTCGGCTTGGTCTTGGTCTCGCCGGCCGTCTTGAGATAGGGCACCAGGGTCAGGTGCATGAACATGGCGCGGTGGCCGCCCAGTTCGGAACGCAGCTGGCGAATGGATTCAAGAAATGGCAGGGATTCGATGTCACCCACGGTGCCGCCGATTTCCACCAGTGCCACGTCATAGCCTTCGCCACCGACCTTGACCCGGCGCTTGATTTCGTCGGTGATGTGCGGAATGACCTGCACCGTACCACCCAGGTAATCTCCCCGACGCTCCTTCTTCAGCACGTGCTCGTACACACGGCCGGTAGTGAAGTTGTTGGCCTGGGTCATTTTCGAGCGAATGAAGCGCTCGTAGTGCCCCAGATCCAGATCCGTCTCGGCCCCATCCTCCGTGACGAACACTTCTCCGTGCTGAAAAGGACTCATGGTGCCGGGATCCACGTTGATGTAAGGATCCAGTTTAAGAATGGTCACCTTGAGACCACGGGACTCCAGAATGGCAGCCAGTGAAGCAGAAGCAATGCCTTTGCCGAGCGAGGACACAACACCGCCCGTCACGAAGATATATCGTGTCATGAAAAACCTGTCAGAAGCGTGGAACTGGAGGCCCGAAAAGAGTGAAAAAATACGCGGGCCAGGATGGGATGTCAGTCTAACAGAGTCGGATGCGAGGCTCAATTTAACGCCGCCAATGGGCAGGACAATCACACGCCCCTTCAGCGTACGTCGGTATCAAAAGCCAGGGGGGACGCGACCTGCTTGATCGACTTGGTCACGATATAGGAATGGTAGCGCTTGATACCGCTGTCGCCGACCAGCCAGTTGTCGATCATCCGCTGATACTGATCGATGCTTTCAGCCTCGACCTTGAGCAGGTAATCGACGCCGCCCCCCACGCCCACGCACTCCGTGACCTCCGGGGTGGCCATGATCAGCTGCTCGAAACGGTCGGCATGCGCCAGATCGTGCTGCTCAAGCTCGATCTGAACCCATACCGGAGTGCGCGGCATCAGAACAGCCGCATTGATGAACGCACCATATCCCGTGATGATGCCAGCCTGCTCAAGCCGCCTGACCCGCTCCCAGCAGGGACTGACCGACAGATTGATTGCCTCGGCCAGCCTGGACTTGGTAATGCGCCCTTCCCGGGCCAGAATCGACAGGATCTGCACGTCATAGCGATCCAGCCGCACACTGCTCCCCTTAGCGCTCAAGGGTGGCTACCTCCTCACCGATGACCACCAGCGTATCTCCCATGTTTACCCGGGCAGGGAAGCGGCGTGCCAGCACGATGCCATCGCGCCCGGCATGATACTCCACCGGGTCGGTACCGGTTCGGGTAATGTCGTAGATACGCGCCACCACCTCACCCTGCCGAACCAGGCCACCCAGGGCACAGGTCATCTCGAGCAGACCAGCATGCTCGCTTTGCACGTAGCAGCTGGCATCCGGCATTTCGACATAACGCTGATGGGCCGAGCGGGTCAGCTCTCCCTCCATGACCCCGGAAAAGATCAGGAAGTTACGCACCCCGCGCTCGGTCAACTCGATACTGCCGGGTGTCGATGTCCCCCCACCACCCAGCTCGGTCGTCACCAGCACCTTGCCCTGACGCTCTACCACCGTGTCATAAAGCGCCGAGGCATCAAGCTCAAACATCATGATGGCCGTCTGGGCGCCGAAGGCCATTGCGCCTTCCATGCTCTTGCGCTCCAGTGCCAGATCATCCAGCCGGTGCGCCGCCGCGAAGGGCAGTATATCCAGCGTCCGTCCACCGGAATGCAGATCGAGGGCGTAATCACACATTGGTACCAGATACCGGGTAAAATAATCCGCAATCTGCCGGGTCGGACTGCCATCCGGGTCGCCGGGGAAAGAGCGATTCAGGTTGCCCTTGTCCATGGGCGATGTCCGGCGGCCGGCCTCGGCGGCTGGGGGATTCATCATCGGTACGATGATGACCCGCCCCTGAATATCTGCGGCCTTCAGCCGGCTTGACAACTTCAACAGGGCCGTAATGCCCTCGTACTCGTCACCGTGGTTTCCTCCGGTCAACAGGGCGGTCGGTCCGTCGCCGTTCCTGACCACGGTAATCGGTATCATGATCGCGCCCCAGGCAGACTCATCGTGAGATACCGGCAGTTTCAAATACCCGTGCTGTACGCCGTCGGCATCGAAATCAACCGTGGAAGAGATGGGACTCTCGCGCATTATTGTTCTCCAGCAGGGGGCCGCCGCACACGATGATGTCAGCAGGCCCGGATATTATTTGACAAACAGCTGACGCGGAAAGGAACACAAGGGCTCTGCCCCATGTTCGGTAATCAGAATCGTCTCGGTAATTTCCAGCCCCCAGTCAGCCATCCACATGCCTGGCATGAAGTGAAAGGTCATGCCAGGTTCGAGCACGGTATTGTCAATGGGGCGCAGGCTCATGGTCCGCTCGCCCCAGTCCGGTGGATAACTGATCCCGATGGGGTAGCCACAGCGTGCGCCTCCCCGGTCGAACCCGTACTTGTCCATCGCCGCGCCGAGCGCCTTTGCCACGTCACTGCATCTATTGCCAGGCCGCGCGATGGCCAGTCCGTTATCGATGCCTTCCAGCAACGCTGCCTCCCCTCGAATAAAGTCCCGGGTCGGCCTTCCAAGGAAAATGGTACGCGACAGTGGCGCATGGTAGCGCTTGTAGCACCCGGCAATCTCGAAGAAGGTGCCCTCACCTTTCTTGAACGGAGTATCGTCCCAGGTCAAATGAGGTGCGGCAGCGTCCGGACCGGTCGGCAACAGCGGCACGATGGCCGGATAATCACCACCATGGCCATCGACGCCTTCGATACCGGCTCGATAGATTTCCGCCACCAGCCGATTCTTGGGGAGCCCCGGCTCGATCATGTCAAGAATGCAGGCATGCATGTGCTCGACAATGCGTGCAGCGCAGCGCATGTAGTCAATTTCGGTCGGTGACTTGATGGCCCGGCACCAGTTGACCAGGGCGGTGGCATCGTCAAACCGTGCATGTGGCAAATGCCTTTGCAGGCTCGTAAAGGCCTTGGCGGAAAAATAGTAGTTATCCATTTCCACGCCGATCACACAGCGGTCCCACCCCCACTCGGGCAACACCGACTGCGCCAGAAACTCCATGGGATGCATGTCCGGGTTCTGGACGTAATAGTCGGGGTAGTACAGCACATGCGTATCGGGATTCATGTAGCAGGTTCGCACTGCTCCATTACTGTCCTGGCGCCGGCCATACCAGACAGGCTCACCCTCCAGACCGACCAGTACACATTGATGCACGTAAAACGACCAGCCGTCATAGCCGGTCAGCCACCCCATGTTGGACGGGTCATAGATAATCAGCACATCCAGGCCTCGTCGAGCCATGGAAGCGCGTACCTTGCGAAGCCGTTGTGCATACTCCTGACGGCTGAAGGGCAGGGTTACCGAGGGAATCTTCTTTGGTGTCGTCATCGCTTGCTCGCCCAACGTTTTTATAATCACTAGCAGAGTCTGCTTCAGCCCTGCAAACTCTAGACGATGCATTCTGGCGCGCGGGGTCATCACGTGATCGATCTCTCGCCGACCTGTTCATGAGTCTGCACCTCAGACTCATGCAGGGTCAAAGAAAATATAAGCACTTGCCAAAACAGCACTTTCCCCTGGCTCTGGCCCCATTGCTCGCGCTAACGTGCCTGCAGGGCGGGCATGGCCTGCTGTACTGTCACTATTTCATGGAGGCGTTTGTGCACATCCTGATTCATGACCTTCAGAAGGCTGCCTGCTGGCAGAGCGCCTTGCAGGATGCCTTTCCGGACGCGCAGGTCGACACGACGGACGAGGTCGGCTCTGTTCCGGCCGAGATACTGATTGTCTGGCAGCCGCCCACCGCGCTGCTGGCCGCACAGGACCAGCGGCTGCAGGCCATCCTGAACCTGGGCGCCGGCGTGGATGCGCTCCTGAACAGCGCTGCCCTGCCGGACGTACCGGTCTTCAAGCTGAGGGGCGCAGGCATGGAACCCTTCATGACCGAGTACGTGCGCTACGGGCTGCTGCATTTCTACAGAAACATGGATCATTACCACCGGGATCAGCGCAAGGGCGTCTGGCAGCCTCGGGGGCTTGAAGACAGGCAGGACTGGCCTGTCTGCGTACTCGGTCTGGGCACCATCGGCCGTTATGTCGCCCAGGCCATCGCTGCCGATGGCTTTCCGGTTCATGGCTGGAGTCGTCATGAAAAACATCTGGATCATGTCACGACCCACGCAGGTGAGCAGGCGCTGGCCCCGTTACTGTCCAAAAGCCGTGTGGTCATCAACCTGCTGCCCGATACGCCTCTCACCCGGGGCTACCTCAACCATCAGTTACTGGGCTGTCTGCCGAAAGGCGCTGTGGTGATCAACATCGGTCGTGGCACCACCCTCGTGCTGGAGGACCTGATGGCACGACTGGATGAGGGACATCTGCGAGGCGCCGTGCTGGATGTCTTCCCCGAGGAACCGCTGAACGCGGATCACCCCATCCGGGGGTATGACAACGTGCTGATTACCCCACACATTTCCGGGCCAACGCCGATCAAGGGCGCCATCGACCAGCTGGTGTCGTACCTGCAGGCCATTGCCAGGAAGGATTTTTCAGAGGCCGTCAGCAGGGAGGCAGGCTATTGATCCGTCAACTTCATCTGGCGTGGCTGCTGATGCTGACCACAGCCCTGCCTGCACATGCAAGCACATCATCGACCCGCAGCCCGGCCATCACCCCCTTCGAGGCCACCTATCACCTGAGTGTGAAGGGCTGGCCTGACGCTACCGTGTCGCACACCCTCAAGGCGCATGGCGATGACTGGCAAAGTCACATGAAGGCCAGGATCAGCATTGCGACCGGCGAGGAAACCGGACGCTTCGTAGCCGGCGCACCGCTTGAAGCCATCGCCTATCGAGGTGGATACCACCTGCTGGGCATCAGCCACGATTACCGCCTGGACAGGCAGGATCTTGCCACTCTGCCGGACCGCCAGACGGCGCTGGTACAGCTGGGTCTGTCACTTGATGCAGCGCGCTGTCGCACCAACGATCAACCGCCCTGCCGGTTCGACTACATGAATGAAAAGGGCAAGGCACGCCACTACCTCTACCGCGTTACGTCAGCGGCACCGGTCACCACGCCGGCAGGCTCACTGGCCGCGCGCCATATTCACGCCTGGCGGGAGGGTCATTCGGACAGCGTGATCAACGCAGCGCTCAGCACTGATACGCCTGGCCTGATCCTGAGTCTCGATTACCTGAAAGACGATACAGTGAAGGCGCGACTGCGCCTGACTCACCTGACATCCGGACCCGGGACACCGTAAGCGGTTTTGCCTACAATGCGCCCCTTGAGCCAAACAGGCGCCTTGACGTGAAAGGATGTAGACACCATGGCCGGACTCTGGTGGATGATTGTGCCGCTGCTCGCCGGCTACCTGCTGCCGTGGCAAGGACAGCAGGCCAAACGGCGCGTAGACCGCCTGGTAACGCCCACCATTTACCTGCTGCTGGCGTTGATGGGGCTTGGGCTTGCCGGGCTGGATGATCTGGGCCGCAACCTGACCCGGATGGCCGGCCATGCGCTGGTGCTGCTCGGGCTGTTGAGTTTATTGAACGGTATCGGACTGTGGGGACTGGCGCGGTGCTACCGCGCCCGCGCCATAAACCGCCCGGCTGCCGATGTTGCACCCCCTCCCCCCGTATCCATTGCCTCTTCGTTGATTGATGGCGCGCTTCTGATCGGGCTGGTTGGGCTGGGGTGCCTGCTGGGTCGTCTGTTGCCGAGTCTGGCAACGCACGGCAGCCAGTGGGCAGAAGTGGCACTCTACGTGCTGCTGGCCCTGATCGGAGCACAGCTGAAACAGGCAGGGCTGTCCCTCCGGGAGCTGATTCTCAATCGACGCGGTGTACTGATTGCAGTAACCGTGCTGGTGACATCACAACTGGCCGGAATCGTCGCGGCATTGGTGCTTGGCCTGCCAGTAACCCAGGGGCTGGCGCTGGCCTCGGGCTTTGGCTGGTACTCCCTGTCCGGCATCCTGATGACGGATCAGCTCGGCTCGCTGTGGGGCGGCGTGGCCCTGCTGAACGACCTGGGTCGCGAACTGATTGCCCTGCTGCTGGTACCCTTGATTGCCCGACGTACGCCGGAACTGGCGGTAGGCTACTGCGGTGCAACGGCCATGGATGTCACGTTGCCGATGCTGAGCCGCAGTGGTGGCATAACCTGTGTTCCGCTGGCGCTGGTCAGCGGCTTCCTGCTGTCTCTGCTTGCGCCGCCGATGATGGTGTTATGGCTGGCAGCTGGATGAGCATCACCATCCATGACACCTTGCGATGTACCACACCGCTTCCTCTCAACTTCATGCTCAGGATGATTGCCATGTCGATGCCGGATGCCGGCAAGCCATTTCATGCCAGGGACGTGCGGCCATGAGCCGGCGCAACCGCCCGGGTTCGGGCCGCATTACGTTGGGCGATGTAGCCGAACATGTCGGCGTCAGCAAGATCACCGTATCACGAGCCCTGCGCCAGCCGGACAAGGTCGCGGACCCGCTGCGCCAGCGCATTCTCGATGCGGTTGACGCCCTGGGCTACATCCCCAATCGACAGGCCGGAAGCCTGGCCAGCGCCCGGACCCACGCGATAGCGCTTCTGGTACCGTCCCTGTCCAACGGCGTCTTTTCAGACGTGCTGCGTGGCGTCGATGACATTGTTCAGGACACCGGCTATCAGGTACTGCTGGGGCACTCGGGCTATTCCCTGCAGGAAGAAGAACATCTGGTCAGTACCTATCTGGGGTATGGCGTGGAGGGCTTCATTCTTCCCAGTGGTCAACACACTGACCGTACACTTTCCCTGTTGTCGCGTTCCGGGTTACCGGTCGTGGAAATCATGGGGCTTTCAGACACCCCGATTGACATGTCGGTCGGGCTCGACCATGAAAAGGCCGGCTACAGCATGACACAGGCACTGATCGAGGCAGGGTTTCAGCAGATCGGTTTTGGCGGGGCCCGGATGGACTACCGCGCCCGGCAGCGTCACCAGGGCTGGCAACGTGCCCTGCGCGAGGCAGGGCGGCGTGATGATATCTGCATGACCACCACCCGCCCCTCCAGCTTTCGGTTTGGCGGTGCACTGCTCAACGACATGATGACACGCTGGCCATCCCTGGATGCCCTGTTCATGTGCAATGACGATCTGGCCGCCGGCGCGCTGTTCGAATGTCAGCGACGCGGCATCCTGCTGCCGGATGATCTGGCGCTGGCAGGCTTCAATGGCATGGATATCACCGCCTCGACCGAGCCGGCACTGACCACGGTCATGACACCACGCCGCACCATTGGCCAGGAAGCGGCGCGCCGTCTGCTGGCCAGGCTCGAGGGTGATTCCTCCCTGTCATCCAGCCTGGATGTCGGCTTCGAGATCGCCTGGCGAGCCAGTACGACACGTACCAGGCGCTGATGACTCAGCGCCCGGGCTGGCGTGAGTTATCGACGACCCGCAGGCATTGATCCATGACGCCCTCCGGCGAAAGACTGATGTCGATATTGAAGGCCTCACCGCCGATGGGCGGCTCAAGCGTCTGGAACTGGCTGGCCAGCATGTTCGATGAAAAGAAGTGATCGGACCGTCTGCTCATTCTCGCATGAATAAGGGCATAACTGCCGTCCAGGTACAGCGCAATCAACTTGTCATCACCTCCCTCGCGCAAATGCTGCCGATAACGCCCCTTGAGCGCCGAGCAGGCAATCACCACGCTGTCATCGCGATCCCGGTACTCTGCCAGCAGCTCACTGAGGCGGTCGAGCCACCCGGCACGATCATCATCATTGAGTGCTTCGCCGCGGCTCATCTTGTCGATGTTGGCCTGCGGATGAAAATCATCCCCGTCATGGAAGTCACATCCCAGTGTTTTTGCCAGGCGCGCTCCGATCATTGACTTGCCCGACCCAGAGACCCCCATGACCAGAATACGGCGGGACACCAGTGCCGAAAGGGATTGAACCATGGTCTAACTCCTGTTGTTTATGTAGCAATGTTACCGATAACATCGCATGTTTTAGGCCGCACGTGTAGCACCACTATCGTCGGTATCCGCCGCGCCATCTCACAGGGACCCGCATCATGTCTCATGCCAGTGTTCTGATTGCCGCCGCCTTGGGCGGCATTGTTCTGCTGTTGTTTTTTGTAATGAAGCTGCGACTTCATGCGTTTGTTGCCTTGCTGCTGGTCAGCCTGCTGGTGGGAGTTGCAACCGGTATGCCACTGACCGATATCGTCGAAACCGTCAAGAAGGGAATGGGCGGCACGCTGGGGTTCGTGGCCACGGTCGTTGGCCTTGGCGCCATGTTCGGCAAGATGCTCGAGGTATCCGGCGGTGTAGACCGGCTCGCCAATACGCTGTTAAAGCGCTTTGGTGAAGGCCGCTCCCAGTGGGCCATGGCCATCGCCGGTTTCATGATCGCCATTCCGGTCTTTCTGGACGTCGGCTTCATAATTCTGGTGCCGCTGATCTATGCCCTGGGCAAACGTACCGGTCGATCGCTCCTGCATTACGGAATTCCGCTGCTGGCCGGCCTGGCCGTCACGCACTCCTTCATGCCGCCGACGCCCGGCCCGATTGCCGTTGCCAACCTGATCAATGCCGATCTGGGTTACGTTATCCTGTTCGGTGCCATCTGCGGCCTGCCGGCCATGATTCTGGCCGGCCCGGTATTCGGTACCTATATCGGCAAGCGTATCCACGCTACCGTGCCGGACTACATGCAACAGGAAGCCGGCGAGGTGCGTGAAAACTATGATGACCTGCCCGGCTTCAGGATGATTGCCTCGATCATCATGCTGCCACTGGTATTGATCCTGGCCAATACCGTCAGCGGCGTCATGCTGGATGAAAGCAGCATGGTCTATCAGGTACTGGGCTTTTTCGGCAGCCCGATCGTGGCGCTTCTGATCACGACCCTGCTGGCCTTTACCCTGCTGGGCACCAAACGCGGCCTGTCCCGCGAAGAAGTCATGGGGGTAGCTACCAAGTCACTCGAACCTGCCGGGATCATCATTCTGGTCACCGGCGCCGGTGGCGTGTTCAAACAGACCCTGATCGATTCAGGCGTGGGTGACGTCATCGGCCATTACATGGCAGACAGCTCCCTGCCACCGGTACTGCTGGCCTTTATCATCGCCACCGGGGTACGCGTCATTCAGGGCTCCGCCACGGTGGCCATGATTACCGCTGCCGGTTTGATGGCACCGGTCATTACCCAGCTTGATCTGAGCGGGCCGATTCTGGGGCTGATCGTCATTGCCATCGCCTCCGGTGCAACGGTACTGAGTCATGTCAACGACTCGGGGTTCTGGCTGGTCAACCGCTATTTCGGGCTGACAGAAGCACAGACCCTGAAGAGCTGGACAGTGATGGAAACCATCATTGGCGTTGTAGGTATCATCATGGCGCTGATTCTGACCCTGTTCATCTGACCCTGCCTGTTGCCAGCCCATGCTTGATGGGCTGGCAACTTCCCACCTGTTTTCTACACTGCTATGAACTGTTCGGGGCACGGCCCCTCACAGGGCGTCTTCACGCTGTCAGGGAGGTCTGCATGGCCGCACCGCTTTTCATAGCCGATCTCGAATTCAGACACGCCATCATTCAGGCGCCCATGTCCGAAGGGATAACCACTCCGGAACTGGTGGCGGCCATTGCCCGCCAGGGGGCCGTCGGCAGTCTTGCCGCAGGCTACATGACCCCTGCCGACATTATCGAACAGACACAGCACGTTCGCGCCTGCACCTCGGCGCCGTTCGCACTGAATTTGTTCATTCCCCCACGGGACGCGCAACATGGCTGCGACATGGACAGGGCTCGCCTGGCGCTTAAACCGTGCTACGCTGCCGCCGGCGTACCCATGCCGGAGCAGCTCGACGACCTGCCTGCGTTTGAAGACCAGTTCGAGGCCATGCTGGCCGTACAGCCGGCCATATTCTCCTTTACCTTCGGCATTCTCGATCAGCGTCATATAAAGGCGTGTCGGGCTCGAAACATCGCGCTTGTCGGCACGGCCACCAGCGTGTTTGAAGCCAATGGCCTGGCACACAGCGGCGTCGATGCCATTGTCCTGCAGGGCGAGGAAGCCGGAGGCCACTGCGGCAGCCATAACCCTCATGGCCAGGGTCAGCCCCTGAACGCCCTGTTGCGGGCCTGCCGTCCGCACATCACCCAACCTCTGATTGCTGCCGGCGGCCTGATGAGCGCGCTGGATGTTCGCCGTGCGCGACAGCACGGCGCTGACGGTGCACAGTGCGGCACGGCCTTTCTGCTGGCCGATGAAGCCGGCACGCCGTATGGCTGGCGATGCGCTCTGGAAGATGCAGGCCAGGACGCCACCGAGGTCACCATGGCAGCATCCGGTCGCCTGGCCCGAGGCCTTCGCAATGCATGGATGAGCCCACGAGCACCACGCGACATTGCCCCCTGGCCCTGGCAGGCCCTGCTGACGGCACCCCTGCGCCACCAGACGGAACATATCGAGTGGAAGAACCTGTGGGCCGGCAGCCGGGTTCACCACATCTCGACCGGCTCGGCCGCCAGCCTGCTGGCTTCGCTGTGTCGTTGAGTCGGCAAACGGCCTTCTTCGCGCTCACATCATTATCCCCCGTAATGACTGGCAGGTTAAACCGTCCGAGCGGGCCCCGGCACGGGCCTTCAAGCCAGGCGTGGACATCGTCGCAGGCCGTTGGCTCAATTTCCGCCATGTTCCCGCCGTTAGACGAAGTGCCAATACGCATGCCGCATCAATCGTGGCGGGGCTGTTGAAGGCGAAGACCAATCCCTGTATTTTAATTGAACGATCGATCAATAAAAAAAGTTATAGCATGACGCTATTCGGTCACGCCGGTCAGAAGGCAACATGACTGACTGGCTTACTCAGCATGACCCGTTTCGCACGTTCATTCATGGCTCCCGTCACGGGGCAGGAAAATGAAGTGCGCCTGCACCGTGTAATGCGGACAGGTACCGCCGACTCACGGCGGATTCCAATAACTCGAAGAGGATCGTTCATGACATCGCATGAAACGGAAAATACACCCAGGGCAAGACTGAATCCGACCGTTTTTTTTGGTTCGGCCTTTTTTATCGTGATCTTTGCCTTCTGGGCCATGTTCTATACCACCCAGGCACAGGAAATCATCTTCACCATGCTGGGGTGGATATCCAACACCTTTGGCTGGTACTACATGCTGGCAGGCACGCTGTACCTTGCCTTCGTCATTTTTGTTGCCTGCTCACGCTTCGGGAATATTCGACTCGGCCCCAAGCACTCTCGCCCCGAATTCAGCCTGATGTCCTGGGCCTCCATGCTGTTTGCCGCAGGCATCGGGATCGATCTGCTGTTTTTCTGTGTGGCCGAACCGGTTACCCAGTTTCTCGCCCCACCGACCACTGACGGCGGCAGCATGGAAGCTGCTCGTCAGGCTACGGTCTGGGCCATGTTCCACTACGGCATTACCGGCTGGGGCATGTATGCCCTGATGGGCATGGCACTGGCTTATTTCAGCTATCGCTATAACCTGCCCCTGACCATCCGCAGCGCGCTTTATCCGCTGTTCGGGAAAAGGGTCGAAGGTGTCATCGGCCATAGCGTGGATATCGCAGCAGTCATCGGCACCGTGTTCGGTATCGCGACCAGCCTGGGCATCGGCGTGGTGCAGCTGAACTATGGCCTGACCTTCCTGTTTGATATTCCAGGCAGCATTGCCATTCAGGGCGCGCTGATTCTTGTCTCCATCGTGCTCGCTACCATCTCCGTGGTCGCCGGCGTCGACAAGGGCATTCGTCGCCTGTCGGAATTCAACGTGCTGCTGGCCCTGGCCCTGCTGGCCTTTGTACTGGTAGAAGGCAAGACCATCTTCCTGCTCAATGCGCTGGTACAGAACGTTGGCGATTACATCAGCCGATTCACCAGCATGACCATGGACACGTTCGCCTTTCGCCTCAACAACCCTGATACCGCCGCTGATACGTCCGAATGGCTGAACTGGTGGACCCTGTTCTTCTGGGCATGGTGGGTTGCCTGGGCTCCGTTTGTCGGCCTGTTTCTGGCGCGCATTTCACGCGGTCGTACCATCCGCGAGTTTGTGATCGGCACCCTGACCATTCCGTTTGTATTTACCCTACTGTGGATCTCGATCTTCGGTAACAGCGCCATCGAGATGATCCTGAGCGGTAATGCCGACTTCGGCCAGCTGGCAATGAACAACCCTGAACAGGGGCTGTATGCCCTGCTGAGCCAATACCCGGGCATTACCTGGACTGCAGGTCTGGCCACCCTTTTGGGCATGCTGTTTTATGTCACCTCTGCCGATTCCGGCGCGCTGGTACTGGGTAACTTCACATCCATCATTCCGGACCCCAACCATGACGCACCGACCTGGCTGCGTATCTTCTGGTCTGTCGTGATCGGCCTGCTGACCTTTGCCCTGCTGCTGACCGATGGCGTGTCCGCCCTGCAAAGCATGGTGGTCGTCATGGGCCTGCCCTTCTCGTTCGTGATGTTCTTTGTGATAGCAGGCCTCTACAAGTCGCTGCGGATGGAAAGCTTCCGCGAGGACAGCAAGATGGCCAGCCTTTCCGGGCAACTCTCAAGCCGTACCAGTACCGGTGAGCACGGCGCGGCCCTGGACTGGCGCAAACGCCTGAGCCGCTCCATGGACTTCCCGACCGTCGAGCAGATCAAGGCCTTCCAGCAGGACATCTGCCTGCCCGCCATGGAAGAGGTCTGTGAGGAGCTTAACAAGCAGGGCGCCAGAGCCGAGCTGATTCATGGCGAGGAAGACATTCCTCATCTGGCACTGAATGTGATGCTGGATGATGAACAGAACTTCACCTATCAGATCTGGGCACGAAGCTTCGAGACACCTGCCTTCGCACACCGGGAATATGATCAATATTACCGGCTGGAGGTTTATCTGCTGGAAGGCAGTCAGGGGTACGACCTGATGGGCTATACCCGCGATCAGGTTATCGAGGATATCCTCGACCAATACGAGCGCCACATGAACTTCCTGCACATGAGCCGTGAAGCACCCGGCAGCTCGGCCACCATACCGGACAGCCCGGAGCTGCCCGAGTAACCCGGCCGATCTGACCGGTATCCCTTTGGCCGACCCCTGCGGGTCGGCCTTTTCGTGTCTGCTCGTCCGACAGGGCCACCTTTTACACATCGGCCTGCCACGTCGCCCATAAAAAAGGCGCCTTGCAGCGCCTGAAAAGAGAGATATAACAGAGAGATGTAGAAAGCCATCGTAATTACCCGGCGCTGGTCTCGCCTTCAAGACTGGCTTCCGGAGCCGGTGCCGGCTTGAGCAGTGCATACAGCACGCCCACGATCAGCGAGCCTGCCGCGATGGACAGCAGATACAGCAGTGCATGATTGACCGCATTGGGAATCAACAGCACAAAGAGCCCACCATGTGGCGCCATCAGGGTAATCTTGAAGAACATGGACATGGCGCCCGTGACTGCGCCGCCGATGATGCAGATGGGGATAACCCGTAGCGGATCCTTGGCAGCAAAGGGAATGGCCCCCTCACTGATAAAGCACAGGCCGAGTACGAACGAGGCCTTGCCGGCTTCCTGCTCTGCCTGAGCGAACTTGCGCTTTGCAAGCATGCTGGCAATACCCATGCCGATCGCCGGTACCATGCCACCAGCCATGATGGCAGCCATCGGGCCATAGGTTTCAGAAGACAGCAGACCAACGCCAAAGGTATAGGCAGCCTTGTTGACCGGGCCCCCCATGTCCACACACATCATCCCGCCAAGCAGCAGACCCAGCAGAACCGCATTACCCGTCCCCATCGACTTCAGGAAGTCGGTCAGTGCGGTCATGATGGCAGCTACCGGCGTACCCACGACATAAATCATCACCAGACCGGTAAAGAGGCTCGCCAGCAGGGGAATAATCAGAATCGGCTTGAGTGATTCAACACTGGCCGGCAGCTTGACGTAGCGGGTAACCGCCATCGCCGCATACCCGGCCAGAAACCCTGCCAGAATACCGCCAATGAATCCCGCACCCAGGCTGGCTGCCAGCCAGCCACCGATCATGCCGGGGGCAATGCCGGGTCGGTCGGCAATCGAGTAGGCAATGTAACCTGCCAGTACCGGCACCATCAGCTTGAAGGCACTGCCGCCACCAATCTGCATCAGGGCCGCTGCCAGAGTTCCTTCCTCTTCGAAGGCCTTGATCCCGAACACAAAGGACAGCGCGATACACAGGCCACCTGCCACCACCATCGGCAGCATGAAGGACACCCCGGTCAGCAGGTGCTTGTAGATGCCCTTTTCCTTGACACTACCGCCACCGCTACTGCCGGCAGAGCTGCCTGCCTGCTCGACACGAGCCTCGGCCAACGCCGTTTCAATGGTCTGCTTTGATTTTTTCAGGGCACTGCCGGTCGAGGTGCGATAAATCGGCTTGCCTTCAAAGCGCGTCGGGTCTACTTCAATGTCACAGGCCAGAATAACCACATCGGCCTGAGCGATTTCCTCCGGCGTCAGCTTGTCCTGAGCCCCTACCGAGCCTTGGGTTTCCACACGTATGTGGTGCCCCTGGGCCTTGCCGGCAGCGCTCAGGGCTTCAGCAGCCATGAAGGTATGCGCCACCCCGGTCGGGCATGCAGTAACTGCCACGATATGCTTCTTTCCACCATCGGCGGCAGGCGCCGGCGCGGCTGCGCCGGTGGCCTGTTCAGCAGGCTCGGAAGCACTGCCAGACCAGGGTGCGGCCTTTTCCTGGGCCATGGCCAGAAAGGCATCCGGGTTCGGCAGCGCATCTTCAATCGCGCCCTTGTAAAGCGGCTTGCCGCTGAAACGCGATAGATCGATCGCCCGTCCCGCAGCCACCACGATCAGGTCCGCATCGCGCACCTGGTCGTCACTGGCTGTTTGCGACTGACCCAGATCGCTCTGGTTATCCACCACAACCTCCCACCCACGTCGGGAAGCTGCAAGCTCAAGCCGTCGAGCGGCCAAAAACGTCGTTGCCATGCCACTTGGGCAGGCCGTGATGATAATGGCTTTCATACACGCCACTCCCCTGCGGGCCGACCATCGGTCAGCTGTTGTAGAACACATTGTGTTTTCAGTGTTTCAAGATCGGTGGCGTGGATATCACCCACGCCTACGTGGCGCACGGCGTCAGCCGAAAGCGCCGTGGCAAACCGCAGCGTCTCCTCCACGGGCCACTGCATCAGTTCACCATGCAGTGCCGCAGCCACCAGGGTATCACCGGCACAGACCGTACTGACGACCTCAACCGCTGGCGGCCGGGCAGACCAGACGCCCGCCGGCGTCGACAGCACCATACCGTCGCCGCCCAGTGATACAAAGACGTTGTGGATGCCGGTCTCATTGAGCCGCCGTGCTGCTTCGACGACCGCCTCCCGGCCATTGACGGGTGCCCCGAGCCATTCGCCCAGTTCCACGTCATTGGGTTTGACTGCAAAGGGTACCGCCGCAAACCCGGCCTTGAGGGCCGCACCGCTGGTATCAAGCCAGACGGGCACCTCAAGCGTACCGATAAAGCGAACCAGCTGCTCGAACCGCTCGGGCGAGACGCCAGGCGGCAGGCTGCCGGCCATCACGACCGCCGATGCCCGACCGGCATGGTCGGCCAGCACGGCTTCAAGGGCCGCAAGATACGTCTCACCGACCTGAGCACCAGGACCGTTGATATCCGTTACCCGGCCATCTGCCTCGGACAGCTTGACGTTGACTCGCGTCTCGCCCGGCACCCGTACAAAGGCATCTTCGACGCCCCAGGCAGCAAAGGCCCGTTCGAATGCGCCCTGATTGTCTTCGCCCAGAAAGCCGGTGACGAGCACATCATGCCCCAGCGCGCGCAGCACGCGCGCCACGTTATTGCCCTTGCCGGCGGCGTCCATCCGGGATGACTCGCTGCGGTTGACCTCCCCCGGTCGTACGGCATCCAGCTGAATCGACAGATCCAGTGCCGGATTGAGTGAAATGGCAATCACCCTGGCCATTTACATGTCCTCCAGCGCGTCACGGACGTCCGCTGCCGTCGGCAGCATCAGGATACGTTCGGCCAGTTGCGTTGAATCCGCCATCGACAACTCACGAATGCGTGCCTTGACCATCGGGACCTGGCGGGCCGCCACGGACAGTTCGTCCACGCCCAGCCCGACCAGCACGGGCACCGCCTGAGCATCAGAGGCGAGTTCGCCACAGACACCAACCCAGCGCCCTTCTGCATGCGCAGCGTCCACGGTCATCTTGATCAGGTGCAGCACGGCCGGATGCAGGCCGTCTGCCTGGGCGGACAGCTGGGAATGGCCGCGGTCGATCGCCAGGGTGTACTGGGTCAGGTCATTGGTGCCGATGGAGAAGAAATCGACATGTTTTGCAAGCGTCGGGGCCAGAATGGCGCAGGACGGAATCTCGATCATGACGCCGACCTGTACGTCCGGCGCCTTGATGTCCTGCTGAACCCGATCAACGATCGCCTTCGCTGCATGGAACTCAGCCACGTCCTTGACCATCGGGAACATGATGCGCAGCGGTCGATCATCCGCAGCCGTCAGCAGCGCACGAATCTGGGTTTCAAGCACCTCGGGGCGCGTCAGCGCCAGGCGGATGCCGCGCAGCCCCAGGAAGGGGTTGTCTTCCTGCGGGATCGGCCAGTAATCCAGCGGCTTGTCACCGCCCACATCCAGCGTACGGGCAACCAGCGGCCGGTCATGGCCCAGCGCATCAAAGGCTTCGCGGTATTCGCTGATCTGGGTGTCCAGATCCGGCGCGTCCGGATGGGCCATGAAAATGAACTCGGTACGCAACAGGCCGACGCCTTCGGCGCCACGCTCGACAGCATCCTTGGCATGAGCGGTGTTGCCCAGGTTGGCGCAGACTTCAATCCGATGGCTGTCCGTGGTGACCGCGCTTTCGAAACGGGCGTCATACGCCTTGCGCTCACGCTGATCACGCTCCCGGATGGACAACTCCGCCCGGTCCCGACGTTCCTGGCTGGGCTGGGGAATAACCCGACCACGCTCACCATCCAGAATCATGTCCTGACCATTTGCAAGCGCCAGCACGGTATCACCGGCGCCAACCACGGCCGGAATACCCAGCGCACGTGCCAGGATGGCACTGTGGGAGGTCGCCCCCCCCTTGGCCGTCAGCAGTCCCTTGACCTTGCTGGTATCGAGCTGAGCCACATCCGAGGGGCCCACGTCTTCCATGACCAGAATATAGGGATGAGCCGGCGGCTCCGGCAGTTCCACGCCGCACAGCAGTCCGAGTACACGACGTCCGACGTCTCGAAGATCGGCCGCGCGCTCGGCAAGCAGCCTGTCTGCAAGGGCTTCCTGCGCCCGGGCAGAAGTATCGATGGCCTTCCACCAGCCCGCTTCTGCCGACAGCCCTTCACCGATGGCTTCAAAGCCGGCTTCCTTGAGCTCCGGGTCCTGCACCATTTCCTCATGCATGGAAAGGATTTCCGCGACCTCCCCACCGGCATGATCTATCAGGGACTCAAGCTGACGGTGGGCCTGATCGATGGCAGTGCTCAGGCGCTCACGCTCACCGGCGGCATCACTGGAGTGCTCTTCATACTTGAAGTCCGGCAGCCGCATGACGAATACCGGCGCAATCGCCATGCCCGGCGAGGCGGCCACGGCCGCCAAGGCCGTATCAGGCGCCGGCGGCTCTACCGGGGTATAGCGGGTCTTGTTACGCGATGGCCGAGCTGCCGACGTATCATCCAGCGGGGTAACCACTTCCCCCAGACCGCCACGCACGGCTTCAACGACGGTGTCCAGTGCCGCTGCAGCAGTCGCGCCACGGGCAGAGAACACCAGCATCTGACCACGACGCGCGCCCAGACCGATCACCTTGGTCAGGCTGGTAGCGGATACGGCATTGGCGTCGCCTTCCATCAGGCGCACCTTGATCTCGATGCCCTGTTCACGCGCCACCTGTACCAGTTGCTTGGCCGGACGAGCATGAAGGCCATGGGCGTTGCGTACGCGTACCTTGGCCGTTTCGGCATCAGAGCTTTCGCCTGACAGCCGCGCCAGAATCTGCTGCGGACTGACGCGGGCAAGCTCCTCACCCTTGCCGTCTTCCAGCAGGCCGATCAATCGTTCCATCAAAGGCACGTGGCCGTCACCGTGCTCTGCCAGACAGAAGACACCCGCGGTATCGGACAGCGGTGGCTGGCTGGTGGCAAATCCCAGTGCAGGCTGTTTGACCCCATGGCGCGATCGCACCAGCCACAGTTTCTGACCCAGCGCCACCGGCGTCTGATCAAGGATGTCGGCCACAAACAGCTCATCGACACATCCGATCTGACGCAGCCGCGCAGCGGCCGCGGTGGCAAGCTCCAGACGATCACGGGCCGGCAGGCCGACCAGCAGCGTGTCCTGGTCCAGTCGGGTGGGCAATGCCGGTTCCTTCGACAGCAGGTTGATGACGGCTTCGGGACTGGAGGCGCTGGAAAGCTGATCAGCTACGCCATCCCGGTCAAGCACATGTGTCAGGCTTCGAAGAATGTCCAGGTGCTCGTCGGACTGGGCCGCAATGGTGATGATCAATGTGACGCGGGCACCGTCATGCCAGTCCACGCCGCCTGGGAACTGAAGCAGGCGAACACCGGTCTTTTTGACATACTGACGACTGTCCTGGGTGCCATGGGGAATGGCAATGCCATTGCCCAGATACGTCGATGACTGATTTTCACGATCAAACAGGGCATCGCGGTAGCCTTCTTCCGCAAGGCCGGCATCCACCAGGGACTGGCCCGCCTGGGTAAGCGCATCGCGCCAGTCGGTCGCGGTGCGTCCCAGCGATACGGCGTCTTGAGTAAGCGTTAGCATGGCTGAATCTCTAATGGGGAAAACGGTAGCTGAATCGTTTCACTGTGCTATGGTAGCCATGCTGAAACGTTTCAGCTACCAAATCAAGTGGTCGACTGTGCAACTTTGGGCGCACGATCACGGTTTATGATTCCTTTTCATCCTGAACGTCGAGGGCGGCCCATGAAATCCATGACCCTGGCCGAAATCGCCCGGCTTGCCGGCGTCTCCCGAACCACCGCCAGTTACGTGGTTAACGGCAAGTCACGCCAATACCGTATCAGTGAGGAAACGGTACGCCGGGTGATGGATATTGTAGACATTCACCAGTATCGCGTGGATGCCCAGGCAGCTGCCCTGCGCCGGGGCGCAAGCAGAACGCTGGGATTTATTCTCCCGGACCTGGAAAACGCCAGTTACGCCCGACTGGCCAAGCGGCTGGAACAGGGGGCACGGGACGCCCACTACCAGTTGCTGATTGTAGGCTCCAATGACACGCCGGATACGGAAAGGGAGCTGGCCCGCTCACTCAAGGCCAGGCGCTGTGACGCCTTGATCGTGGCCTCGAGCCTGGCGCCGGATGATCGCTTCTACCACGAACTGATGGATCAGGACATGCCGGTCATTGCAGTGGATCGCGCCCTCGACCCGGAGCACTTTGTATGCGTGGTCAGCAATAACGGGTCGGCCGCCGAACAACTCACCCGCTCGGTGCTGACGCCCGATACCCGTCATGTGGCATGGCTTGATGCGGTGCCGGAGCTTTCCATCAGCGCCTCGCGCCGAGCCGGCTTTCGCCGGGCTCTGCCGAAGGGCGTCTGCCACATCAATGAAAGAAGCGGTGAGCACTACAACCGGCACATCGGCGCGCAGCTGATGGAGCGCATACTGAACCAGGACGGCCTGCCGGATGCGCTGATTACCGCGTCATATACGCTGCTTGATGGCGCCCTGGATGTACTGCTGTCCCACGACCAGGTCCCGGATATTCGCATTGCCACCTTTGGCGATGACCGACTGCTCGACTTTCTGCCCCTGCCGGTCAATTCGTTGCCCCAGCACCATGACCGCATTGCCGAGCTGACGCTGGACTGCGCCTTTCGTGCCATTGCCGGGGAATACACCCCGGGCCTTAATGTGGTCGAGCGTACGCTGAAGCGCCGGGATCAGGGCGCCTGAAGGTCCTGGTACATCACCAGTGCATCGACATACCCGTGACCCGGATGGTGAAAGGCACCCGGCAACCGGCCTACGATGTCGAAACCATGGCGCTGCCAGAGCCTGACGGCGCCTTCATTGGTCGATACCACGCAGTTGAACTGCATGGCCCGAAACCCATGTGACCGGGCCTGCTTCAGCGAGTGTTGGCACAATGTGGCCGCCACGCCCTGACCTCGCGCCTCGGGGGCCACGATATACCCGCAGTTACAGACGTGATCACCGCCTCCCCGGGCATTGGACCTGAGGTAGTAACAGCCCACCACCGTGCCTTCCTGTTCTGCGACCCAGCAGCCTTCCGCCAGTGTGAACCAGTAGTGCCAGGCCTCGTCGTCGGTCATGTCGCGAGGCAATGCATAGGTCTCACCCGTGGCCAGAATCGGCAAAAGAATGGCCAGTACGGCGTCACGGTCCTCGGCCGTGGTCGGCCGAAGGGTAAGGCCTGAACATCGACCGTGTTCCCATGTCATGGTTTGTCTCCCGTAAATACCTGCCATACTACGCTATAGCCCCGGAGATGTACCCGGCGACAGTTTCTCTACAACAAGGATGAGCGATGACAGGGTTTAGCGACAAGCTGACAGCACTGTTTGACAACAATCCCTTGATCAAGACCTCGGACATTGATCAGGACACGCTTGTCAGGCGGTATGGCCACCCGGATTCTCGTTACGCGTCCCTGCCGGACGGCAACCGGGTGCATTATCTGATTTCGGGCCCCGACGATGCACCAGTCATTGTTCTGATCCATGGACTGACCATGGATAACGCGGTATGGGAAACCTGGAGACCGGTACTTGCAGAGCAGTACCGCGTTATCGTGCTGGACCTGCCCGGCCATGGCTTGAGTACGGCTGCGCCGCGCTGGCAGGCTGACATCCCCCACCATGTCGAAGTGGTCCATCAGACCCTAAACCAGCTGACAGAGGCGCCCTTCACTCTGATCGGCCATTCCATGGGAGGCTGGATCAGCTGGCTTTATACACTGACTCACCCGAACAGGGTCACGGCACTCGGCCTGGTGGCCGCTGCAGGCTGGACCGACCAGCGCCGCCAGGCGCGTACGGCACAATCCTTCATGAACTTTGCCGGCAACGCGGTAGGACGCACCATCCTGCGCTACGCCAACGGCGATCGTTTCATCGAGGAAGGCATGAAGGCCACCTTCAGCCCTGATGCGCCGAGCGAGGACATGATTCGGCGTTATCAGGATATGCTGCACGGGCCGGGGCACCGGGAAACCCTGCTGTCGCTGGCAAAACACTGGGAAGGCAGCCCGAAGGCCGATGACACCGACTTCACGGCCATCACCTGCCCGGTGCTGATCATCAGTGGCGATTGCGATGGGCTGATCCCCACCGCCCATGCCTATGCGTTCGAGCGCAAGCTGAACAACCCCACGTTGATCATGTACCCGCGCACCGGGCATGTGCCGATGCTGGGCTGCCACCCACAATGTCTGGACGACACCCGGCGATGGCTTGATGAGGCAGTACCCGCTTCAGAGGTACCTGCCACCTCCCCGTAAAACCGCCAGCCCATGCCTACGCGTGGGCTGCCCATTCATGCACGGTGGCCTGAGCAATGCCCTCGCTGATCAGTGGGTCACGCGCAGCCTCTTCCTGCGCCATACTCAGCGTCTCGGCCTCCAGAATATAGGCGCCACCACGAACATCCTTGAACGGTCCGGCCAGTCCCAGCCGCTTTTCAGCACGAAGATCAGCCAGGAAGGCGCGGTGTGCCGTGATCATGTCGTCACTGACGTCAGTGTCACGAGACAGTACTACCAGAAAGGTGGCCATGTTCTTCATCCTCAGGTGATCAAACAAGTGATTTATAATAAAGCCCCGCGGGCTCTGCAGGCCCGTGAAGCGGTATGTGATAGCCCGGCAGTTTCCCGACACACTGCCACTGCCGTCCGTCCAGCATCTTCTCAAGGGTGACTGACGGTGCCAGGCACATCAGCAGCTGACAGCCATCGAAGCCGGCAAAGAGTTCAAGCATGGCCAGCAGCTGACCGGCGATAGCGCCCTCCTTCTCCGGCGCCTCGAGCAATGCCTCGACCCAGCCACGATGACGATTTCCCGGCACGTCATCACGCACCAGCTGTACGCAGCCGACCAGCCGCCCCTGATCCCGGGCACACCAGAGCGCCCGTCCCTGCCCCAGAGCCGGCATCACCTGTCGCACCCAGCCCTGTGATGCCTGCCAGGTCGCATCAAAAGGCCCGGCGTGGTTCTCGGCTGCCGCCCGGGCCAGCGCGGCCAGCTCATCGCACAGCTCCTCATCAAGCCGAGTCACCGGCAGACACAGTGCCATTGCATTTCTCCTGCTGCCATATTCTGTCGATTATATGTCGTCTGCCGAGATCAGGCCGGTCGCGCCAGGCTGACTGCACGCACAAGGGCCAGCACCTTCTGCCCCTCCCGAAGCGCCAGCGCTTCACAGGAGGCCGTGGAAATCAGAGCCCTCAGTACCTGCCCACCCACGGCCAGTGCCACCAGGGTAACCCCGGGCGTAGATGTGTGGTGGAGTCCGGTAACCCGACAGCCAAGCACGTTGCGAATACTGGTCTGCTCCGGGGGGGTAAGCGCCAGAGCAACATCCCGGGCACGAATCTGAATCTTGAGCACCGCTCCCGGTGACACGTTCAACGCCGGTACCTCAAGGCGCTGACCATCAGCCAGACGCAGCTCATTCAGATGACGGTCAGGGTCCACACGATGACATACGACCCTGAGCATGGCGCTGACATCGAATCCTCCGAGAAACGGCATCAGCTCAGGCCGTGCCAGCAGGGTATCCAGCGGGCCACTGGCCCTGACCTGCCCGTGCTGCATCAGCACCAGATCATCGGCCACGGCCAGCAGTTCCTGCGGGTCGTGGCTTACAAAGATCACCGGAATTTCAATATCACGTACCAGCGCGGCCAGATAGCCAAGCAGCTCCTGCTTGCGGTCCCCATCCAGACCGGTCAGTGGCTCATCCAGCAATAGCAGGCGTGGCCTGGTCAGCAGGGCACGCCCGATCGCTACCCGGCGCGCCTCCCCCCCTGACAGGCGTCCCGGCATACGGTCCAGAAGAGGCTCGATACCAAGTAGCCGGGCCATCCGCTGCAGGGCCGGTTCGTCACGGGCAGGCATGCCGTAGCACAGGTTTCCGCGCACACTGTAGTGCGGGAATAGTCGCGCCTCCTGAAACACCACTCCGAGCCGGCGTCGGTGTACCGGCACGAAAAGGCCGACGCGGGTATCCACCAGCACCTGGCCATCCAGCACGATCCGACCGGTGTCGGGGCGATCCAGCCCGGCCATCAGCCTTAAAAGCGTGGTCTTGCCGCTGCCGGAAGGGCCAAACAGCGCCGTCACGCCCCTGCCGTTCAGGGCAAGATCCACATCGAGACGAAACGCACCCTGCTCATGAGAAAGCGACAGCTCAAACATCACGCCCTCCCATGCGCCGGCGCGTACGACGTGCCAGCCCCTCGGAGGCCAGCAGAGAGACCATCGCCACCCCAATGGAGATAACACACAACCGGGCCGCTGCAGCGTCACTACCGGGCGACTGAATCAGGCTGTAAAGCGCCAGCGGCAGCGTGCGTGTTTCGCCGGGAATATTGGCTGCAAAGGTAATGGTCGCTCCGAACTCGCTCAGGGCCCGGGCAAAGGCCAGCGTCATGCCGGCCAGCAGGCCCGGCAGCGCCAATGGCAGTGTAATGGTCAGGAAAACGCGTCCTCGCGTAGCTCCCAGCGTCCGTGCAGCAGCTTCAAGCCGGGGATCAATCGCCTCGAACGACAGACGCACGGCCCGTACCAGCAGTGGAAAGGCCATCACGCCACCGGCCAGTGCCGCCCCTTGCCAGGTAAAGGGCAGGGTAATGCCGAACGTGGCCAGCCACTGCCCCAGCACCCCCTGACGGCCAAAGGACAGCAATAGCAGATACCCCACCACCACCGGCGGCAGCACCAGCGGCAGATGAACCAGCCCATCCACCAGCCCCTTGCCAACAAACTCGTAGCGCGCCAGTACCCAGGCCAGCACGATACCGGGAATCAGACTGGCCGCCACCGCCGTGCCCGCGACCTTGAGGCTCAGGGCAAGGGCTTCCCATTCAAGAGGCGTCAGCATGCCATGACATTACCGGTCATCGTCACCCGCCGGACTGAACCCGTAATCGGCAAGCACCTGCCCCGCCGCGTCGCCCTGCAACCACTGGTAAAATGCCTCGGTCGTGGCATCGGGTGTGCCGATTTCGGCCATCGGGTACGTAATGGCCGGATGGGAATCCGCCGGGAAGGTTCCTAAAAGACGTACCCTGCTGCTGGCCATGGCGTCGGTGGCATACACGATACCCAGCGGCGTTTCACCCCGCTCGACCAGCGCCAGCGCAGCACGGACATCGCTTGCTCGAGCAAGTCTGGGCTTGAGCGTATCCCATTGCCCTTCCGTCTGAAGGGCCTGTCGTGCATAGATACCGGCCGGAACATGATCCGGATCACCCACTGAAATACGCTCGCCCGGCTGCAGGTAATCGACCAGCGGATGCGCTGCATCCGGCGTCACGTCATCAAGCGTGGAAGCCTGTGGTGCAATCAGTACCAGGCTGTTGCGCAAGAGATCCCGTCGATCGGTCAGTGTCATGTCCTGCTGCCCAAGCCAGTCCATCCACTGTTCATTGGCCGACACGTAGATCTGCGCCGGCGCCCCGTTGGCGATCTGGCGCGCCACCGTCGAAGATGAGGCATATACCGGAACAACATCCACGTCGGGATGACTTTTTTCATACTGGCTGACCAGCGCGTTCATGGCATCGGTGAGTGACGCCGCCGCATAGACATGGACGGTGTTACCGGCCTGTGCCACGCCCGCCAGCCCCATGCCAGCCACAAGCCCTGCAGCCACCGCGAGAAAACCTGCCCGAAACATATGATTGTCCTGATTGAAATGTAACCTGCCTGGCTATCAGACAGTCATCTACCTTATGACACCATCAGCAAAACACAAGCAACGTGGCACACGACACATGTATACCCGGCTGAAAGACCTGAAGCATCAATGACGACCAGGGGCTTTAAGCCGCCATTACCGTGTCACCCCGGACATTGATGATGAACGTATCGAGACTGTCTTCATGTCGCGCCGGCCACATGCAGGGGTAAGGAAAAGAACTGGTAGCACCTTGATACAAAACGACCTGCACCGCATGCTACTGGCGACCGCACACCGGCAGCCCCAATGACCAGGGGTCGCCTCCTCACTGCACAGGAAGATTCTGCCATGATATATGCCGGCTTTCTCAAGCGAACTGCGGCACTGCTTATTGATATCTGTCTGCTGCTGGGGGCGTTCCAAGTAGTGTCGATGATGTTGCTGATCGCCCCTCTGGTGCTGTGGGAGGCCACGGCGCTCGAGAGCTGGATGGTCGAGGCCATCATGAACAGATCGTATCTTCTGCCGTTGGCTGGTCTGGTAGTGACCTGGCTTTATTACTCCTGTTCGGAAGCATCATCCCGTCAGGCAACCGCCGGAAAGACATTGATGAAGCTCCGGGTCAGCCGCCTTGATGGCACGCGCCCGGGATTTGGTCAGGCAACGATACGTCACTTCTCGAAATATCTGTCTGCCCTGTTGATGGCGGGCTTCATCATGGCGGCCTTCACCCGGCGAAAGCAGGCACTTCATGACCGCATCGCCCGCTGTGTGGTGAGTGAATACCAGAGTGCGAACGGCCCTCGAGAGGTGCCCTGACCCTGTCGGACACAAGGCTCCCAGCCTGCAACAAGGGGCGTGAACGCATACCGAATACCAGGACAGGTGCGCGCCATCAAGGGAAAACAACAATCGTTATCAACGCCTGCAAACAATGCGATACTGCCCGCTCATGGTTTCATCAGGGTGGTTCATGTCTGATTTTTCATCGCAGCTCAGCCGCCGCCGCGTCATGGGCTGGCTGAGCCTGGCACTGGGCAGTACCTGCCTTCCAGCCTGGGCCGGGCCGGACCTGGAACGCTCCATCTACCCAAGCATTGCCGACCGGGGTCACCCCGACTATCACTTCGACCGCCTGCAGGTTGACAGCACTGACATGCAGCGGCACTACAGTTTCTGGATCGCCACCCCACGCCGGGCACCGCCACCGGAAGGCCACCCCATCATTTATCTGCTCGATGGCAACGCTGCGCTGGATGATACGCCAGCATGGTTGTTGAACCGCATGGCCGCCGCCACGCCGCCGGTCATTGTTTATCTGGGGTATGCCACCGACAAGCGGTTCGACGTACGAGCACGCCAGGAAGATTACACCCCCTCACTGCCACAGCAGGGTATTTTCCAAAGCCATGGCCGGCCCAGTGGCGGCGTTGAAACCTTTATTGCCACGCTGGTCGGCACCTGGCTGCCCATGATCGAGCGGGCCGTGCCAATCAACAGCATGAACCGCTATTTCTGGGGCCATTCCTATGGCGGCCTGTGTGTGCTCTATACGATGATGACACGCCCATGGCTCATGAGCCATTTCATCGCGGCAAGCCCGAGTCTGGGCTGGAACGGGAATCAACTGGCCGGCATGGCACGTCAGTTCAGTGCCCCGGCAGGCTGTATTCCCGCGCTGTGGCTACTGCGTGGTGAAGAGGAAGGCCGGGAACGACCACGGCATATGCGCCCGGCAAAGCAGGACCAGCGCATCAGTATTGATGAGCTGGCCGCCCTGCTGGAGCAGCAGGACCCCGCCCTGTCTGTTGAGGTAGAGCATGTTGCCGGCCTGAGCCATGGCCCGATGTTCACTCACTCCCTGCACAGGGCCATGGCACGTGCAGCCGGACTTGATGCCCCGGCCGCACGCCCGGCGGTTCAGCCTGTCACATAGCCATTGATATCAGCGGCACGAACATGCTCGATGCCCGCCTTGTCCGCTCGCGCCAGCAGACGCTCGAACCAGGCCTGCACCGTGTCATCCTCATCAAGCAACACATGCCGGCCGGTAATGTGACCCCACATCAGCATGCCGAATGCCAGATAATCACCGGCGCCCGGCCCTTCTCCATCGATAAAGGGGCTGTCTGCCAGCAGTGCGCGCAGCGGTGACAACGCCTGGTGCAACCTTTCCTTGCCGGCCTCCAGGTCCTGCACCTCTTCCAGCCGGTTTCCCAGCCTCGCCTCACGGCTTTCACGGAAATAGGCCTGATCCTCTGGCGTCAGCACATCATGCACGTCGGCAATCACGCAGGTCATGATGGCAGGCGCCAGCTGGGTTTCACTCCAGTGTCGAATGAAATCAAGGCGGGCCCGGGCCTGACCGGTGCCGATCAACGGGTGTTCAGGATAGGTGCGATCCAGGTATTTCATGATTTCGAGACTGTCACTGACCACCGTCCCATCCTCATCCTCCAGCACCGGCACCTTGCGTGCCTGGGGCGGCTCCTGGCCTGAAAACGCCAGTGCGTCCTTTTCGCAGAAATGCCAGGGCACACTCTCGAACGGCAGCTGCTTGTGCACCAGGGCCATGATGACGCGCCAGCAGAAGGGAGAAAAGCGCAGACGTTCATCAGCACCACATAATTCATAAAGTCGGCGTGGCATGGCAGGCTCCTTGAGGTCATGCAAAGTGTGAGTCGTGCAAGCCCCATAGCCTGGCCCCAACGATCAGGACGCGCAACCAGCCGCGTCCCGACCCGTCTGGCGTGACGACTAAAGAATCATTGCAGCGACCCACCCGAACAGCAGAAGCGGGATGTTGTAGTGAAGAAACGTCGGAACGACCGAATCCCAGATATGATCATGCTGGCCATCGGCATTGAGGCCGGAGGTAGGACCCAGGGTAGAGTCCGAGGCCGGTGAGCCGGCATCGCCCAGCGCCGCTGCCGTACCTACCAGAGCGATGGTCGCCAGCGGAGAGAACCCGAAATCAACCGCCAGGGGTACATAGATGGAGGCGATGATCGGGATCGTAGAAAATGAAGAACCAATGCCCATGGTAATGAACAGACCAACCACCAGCATCACCAGCGCGGCCAGCATCTGACTGTTGCCGATCAACGAGCGCGAGCTTTCAACCAGCGTATTGATTTCGCCGGTGGCCTGCATGACGCTGGCAAAGCCGGCTGCGGTAATCATGATGAACCCGATCAGGGTCATCAGGCGCATACCTTCGGTAACCACATCATCCTGCTCACGCCAGCGAAATACACCACTGACCGACAGGATGGCGAACCCGAGCAGACCACCGAGCACCATGGAATCGGTCAGCAGCTGCGTCGACAGGGCCGCCACGATGGCCAGCCCCAGCACCCCATACTGCCAGGGCTTGAGCGGCGCCAGATCGCGACGCTCACGCTCGCTGACCACATCGTCACGCGAGGCAACATGCCCGACGCCCACCGACTGCATGGTGTATTCCCGTGGCTTTCGGTAACTCACGAATACCGCAACAAGAAGTCCGACCAGCATGCCGCTGATCGGCAGAGCCATCGCCTTCGGCACCATGTCTGCGGTCAACTCGAGCCCCAGCGCCTGACCGGCATTATTGAGGTTCGACAACAGAATATCGTTGAGAAAGATGGCACCGAAACCGACCGGCAGCAGCATGTAAGGCGCCGTGACGCCGAAGGTAATGACGCAGGCCACCAGCCGGCGATCAAGCTTCAGACGGTTCATCGCCATCAGCAATGGCGGCACCAGGATGGGGATGAAGGCAATATGCACCGGGATCACGTTCTGAGAGCAGACCGCAGCCACCAGCAGTACGCCGATCATTGACCATTTCACGGTGCGGCCGGCACGGGAATGACGCACGCTGTCGTGGCTCTGGCCCTGCAAACGGCCAATCAACCGGCGGGCAATGGCTTCGGTCAGCCCGGAGCGGGACAGGGCCACGGCAAAGGCACCGAGCGTTGCATAAGACAGCGCGACCTGCGCTCCTCCACCCAGCCCGCTGTTGAACGCATCCAGGATATCGCCCAGCGACATCCCGCTGTAAAGCCCTCCGACCAGAGCAGCCACAACCAAAGCAAATACCACGGAGACGCGGGCCAGGCTCAGCGCCACCATGACCAGAATCGAGAGGACAATGGCGTTCATCGATATTCCGAAAAAGTGAGTGAATCCAGGCCCATCGCGGGCCGGTGATGCCCGTTTTCAGGGCCGCGCGCACTCTATCACATACACGGAAGCCCCTCACCCCGGAGCGAAACACCTGCTGACAGCCATGCCTTGCAAGGATAGCGCTGCGAGGATGCAAAGGATTCGCTATCCTTGGGGCAACGTTGCCTTCGGGCACCCTCTTCAATCATCAAGGAAAGCTGAATGTCCATCGAGGACCTCCATCTTAATCTCTGTAACCTGAGCTCCGAGGATTACAACGGCCTGAAAGTGCTGATGGATGCCGTCTACAACGACATCGGCGGCGCCTGGCCCAGGGAAACCATCGACAAGCTGATCAGTGAATTCCCTGACGGCCAGCTGGCCATCAAGGATGGCGATCGCATTATCGGGGTCGCCCTGACGGTGCTGGTGGATTACGACACGTTCTCCAACCCGCACAAGTACGATGACCTGATCGGTACGCGCGAAGTCATTCTGCACAACAAGGAAGGTGACGCCCTGTACGGGCTGGATGTCCTGATCGACCCGGCCTACCGTGGCTATCGCCTCGGACGACGCCTTTATGAAGCGCGCAAGGATCTGTGCCGCTCCATGAATCTGCGCGCCATTCTGGCCGGCGGGCGTATTCCCAATTACTACCTGCATGCCAATGACCTGTCACCGACCGAGTATCTGGACAAGGTCTCCCGCAAGGAAATTCACGACCCGATCCTGTCGTTCCAGCTGGCCAACGACTTCCTGGTCAAGCGGTTGCTGCGCAAGTATCTGCCGGAAGACGAACGGTCGATGGGGTATGCCACCCTGCTTGAGTGGAACAACATCCTGTTTGAACCCGCCGAACGCGTGCTGCAGTCCCGCAAGAGTCAGGTACGTGTCGGTGCGGTTCAGTGGCAGATGCGTGAGTTTGCCTCGGTGGAACAGGTGCTCCAGCAGGTCGAATTCTATGTGGACGCCATTGCCGACTACCAAAGTGATTTCGCTGTACTGCCGGAGCTGTTCAATACGCCACTGATGGGACTGACGGATCAGACCAACCAGGTCGAAGCCATCCAGTTTCTGGCCGGCTTCACCGAGCGCTTCAAGACTGAAATCTCGCGCATGGCGGTGTCCTACAACATCAACATCGTGGCCGGCTCGATGGTTGAGCACGGCGAGGACGGCAGACTCTACAACGTCTCCTACCTCTGTCACCGGGATGGCGAAATCGAAAAACAGGCCAAGCTGCACATTACACCGCAGGAGCGCCGTGACTGGGTGGTCGATGGCGGTGATCAGCTGCAGGTCTTCGAGACCGATGCCGGCCGGGTAGGCATCCTGATCTGCTACGACGTCGAATTCCCCGAATTGCCGCGCCTGCTCGCCGAGCAGGACATGGATATCCTGTTTGTACCGTTCTGGACCGATACCAAGAACAGCTACCTGCGGGTACGCCACTGCGCTCAGGCGCGGGCGATCGAAAACGAGTGTTATGTCGTGGTCTGTGGCAGTGTCGGCAACGTGCCATCGATCGAGAACCTGGACATCCAGTATGCCCAGTCAGCGGTATTTTCACCGTCGGACTTCTCGTTCCCTCACGATGCGGTACTGTCGGAAACCACGCCCAATACCGAAATGGTCATGTTCTCGGACCTTGACCTCAAGCGCCTCAAGATCGTACGCAGCGAAGGCTCGGTAACCAACCTGAAGGATCGCCGCAAGGATCTATTCGACCTGCGCTGGCGCGACTGGTCCTGGAAATCCAGCTGAGCCCATCAGCGAGGGAGGCAACATGCAGTGGCTGGCCGCCTGGCAACGGAAACGATTTCTGAAGCGCCATCCATTGCCGGAAGCGGCCTGGCGGGACGTTCTGTCTCGCCTGCCGGTGACCTCCTGCCTTGACGCTGCTGCACGTCAGCGCCTGATGATGCGTGGCTGGCAGCGGCTTCATCACCTGGCCTTTCACTTTCCCGAACCACTCACCTGGACACTGGAAGATCAGCTGAGTGTGGCTGCCCATATCGAGCTGATCACGCTGTACTGGCCTGACAGCCAGGCACGCTGGCCTGACGTCCACGATATTGTCGTGGTGCCCGATGCCTTCAGACGACATCTGGTTGAAACGGATACTGCCGGCGTTATTCATGAGCATGATGACGAACGGATCGGTGAGACGTCCTCCCGTGGCCCGGTGGTTCTCTCGATGAACGACATGCAGGCTGACCGCCATCATGCCGGCGTCAATGTGATCATTCATGAGTTCATCCACAAGCTCGACATGCAAAACGATGGCGTAGCCAACGGCTTCCCTCCACTTCATGGTGACATCAGCTCACGCCGATGGCATGCCACCTTTACACGGGTCTGGCAGGATCTAACCGACCATGTCGCACGCGGCGCCCCCACGCCCATCAACGAATACGCCGCCACCGATCCGGCTGAATGTCTGGCCGTATGCTGTGAATACTTCTTTACGGCACCAGGCCGATTGAAAGCTACCTATCCGGAGCTTCATGCACTGCTGGTGGAGTACTTCAGGCAGGATCCGGGCCAGAAACGGACAACCCAGCACCCCGGCGCAGACGGTTACAACGCACGCCCGTCACAGCCGGCTTCAAGATAGCCCCAAAGCCTGTCCACCATGGGTGCAGGAGCACGGCCGGCCATGCGCGTCAGCCAGAACCCCTGCTGCGCGCGGACCCGTACTGAAAAGGGTGCAACCAGCTCGGGGGCCAGCTGATCAAGCCAGCGAGTATGTGTAAGCGCGATGCCGGCGCCATGACGGGCAAGATCAAGCGCCATGGCCTGATGGTCACAGCCCAGACGTCGACTGGTTTCAAGCACACCTCGAACCTTTGCTCCAGTCAGCCAGGCCGGCCAGCCCGTATCAAAACCGGCCACATGAATCAGTGTGTGATGGGCAAGCCCGGTGGGGTCGTGATCAAGCCTCTGAGCCAATAACGGCGTGCATACAGGTATCAGTTCATCAATGCCCAGCGCATGCGCTCTCAGACCGGGCCATTGGCCATTGCCATAACGAATTTCAAGGTCGACCCCGGATGCCTCGAAGTCCTGCGCCTGAATGGCCGTGACAATACGCACCGGCGAGACAATGCCTTCCTGTGACAGCCAACCGGCCAGCAACGGAGCCAACCAGTAGCGCTGCACCAACGGAGTAGCCCTGATGGTAAGGGGGACGTTGTTCGGCTCACCAAATACCTCGGCGGTGCCCTCACGCAACCGCTGAAAGCCAGCCTGCACGCAGGGCAGCCAGGCAAGTCCCGCATCCGTCAGATCAAGTCCACTGGCATGACGTACAAACAATGGCTCGCCCAGCCGGTCTTCAAGTAATCTGATACGCTGGCTGATCGCTGATTGGGACACACATAATTCATCACCGGCAGCAGTAAAACTCATCAGCCGAGCCGCCGCTTCAAATGCCTGTAGCCAGGCCAGGGGAGGAAGCAAATTCAGGGCACTCCTGCGTCGGTCAAGGGGAACTCTCCGGAAAAACAGCCATCACAGCCATGACGTTTTGCATCAGGCACCGTATCATGAGCCCGCCCTCGCATCAGGCGGGGGCCTTGTAAGCATTCAAGGAGAAGGACGCCATGCCACGCAGGCTCTGGCTTATCATCGGTCTTCTTGCCCTGCTGCTGGCCCTGGGAGGCCTGTGGCAATGGCTTGCCATGGGTGATGTACTGACCCCCGGCAACCTGCGGCAACTGCTGGCCAGCACACTGGTACTGCGCGAGACCATCTGGGCTCCCCTGGCCCTGATGGCACTGTATGTGGTGGCCTCGCTGGTGGTGTTCCCACTGACCGTGCTGGTAGGGGCAACCGGCTTGATCTTCGGCTCTTGGTGGGGGCTGGCCTACGCGTTGGCAGGCACCATGCTGGCGTCTGCCGTGACCTATTACGCCGGACGACGACTCGGGCGTGATGCTCTCATCAGCCATGGCGGCGAGCGGGTCAACAAACTGGCCAACGGGCTGGCCAACCGTGGTATCCGTACCATGATCGTGTTCAACCTGCTGCCGCTGGCACCCTTTACCCTGACCAACATGCTGGCCGGAGCCTGCCGTCTCCGCTTCGGTGCCTACATGATCGGCTCATTCATCGGTATCGTGCCCGGGCTGGCAGCGGTCACGATTGCCGGCAGCCAGCTGGGCAGCCTGATACATAGCAATAGCCGGGATGGCCTGTGGATATCGATCGCCGTCATTGCCATGGCAGTGGCCCTGCTGGCCCTGCTGGGCCACCTGGCGCGACGGCGTCAGGCCGCCTGAAGCTATTTATTGCCCGTAACGGCCTGATCGGCGGGCGATGGGGCGCCACCTTGCGGGTCGTCAGGGTCATCGCGGCGGTCCCAGAACACCTCCTTCAACACCGCACCGCGATGGCGGAGGATATGCCACTCGGCATCGAACCGGCTGGTCACACTGTCCCAGAAGGTGGGATCAGCATGCTTGGGAGTCACCTCATTGCCGGCCTGTTCGATCAGTCGTGAATAAAGTGCCAGACAGCGTTCGGCGCATACACGTGCGTCAAAATGCTGAGCACTGTCCAGTGCGCCACGGGTCAGCCGGACATAGTCTTCCTGGCGGCTGACCTTGACCAGCGCATCTGCCATCGCCGCTTCATTCTCATCAGGCAGCAGCAGGCCGTTTACCTCGTTACGCACCACCTCACGCACGCCGGGCGCATCCAGTGCCACCACAGGCAGCCCTGCCGCCATGGCTTCTGCTACCACCATGCCCTGGGTTTCACTGTGAGAGGCAAAGACAAAACTGTTCATGGCGTGATAGGCATCCACCAGAGACTGACCACTCAACACACCAGTGAAATGAACTCGCTCGCTGACACCCTGCTGACGAGCAATGTTGACCATGGCCTCGGCCTCATCCCCGTCCCCGACCACCATAAAGTGCGCGTCGGGACGCGCCTTGAGGAACCGGCATACGGCGCGTGTCATGAACATCAGGTTTTTCTCTCGCGCCAGACGCCCGACATGGCCCACCACGTGCGTGTGTTCATCAATACCGAAGTGATGACGCCAGATACTCGCATCACCCGAGGCAAACCGTTCGGTATATACACCGCTGGGCAACACTTCAATCGGCGTACCGACATCACGCTTGTCGAGGATGTCACGCACGCTCTCACTCGGCACGATCACCGTATCGCACAACTCGGCGTAGCATGACGCCAGTGCCACGGCAAAGCGCTTTATGGCCGGCGAATTGCTGGGAAAATAATGAATGTAGCGCTCATAGAGCGTGTGGTGCGTAAACACCAGCGGCACGCTTAACCGCTGAGCCAGCCGGGCTGCTGCGTCTCCCAGCAAAAAGGGATGATGTGCATGGATGATATCCGGTCCGAACGCCTCTACGGCATCCACCACCTGGCTTGTCATGAACATGGGGAAGGAAAACTGTGTGCCATTGAAGCGCTGAAAGGACGGCACTCTAAGCACGTTATCCTCGTGCGGCGACTGGCCTTCAATATTGGGCGCAATGACCAGCACACGATGCCCAAGCACCTCGAACTGCTCCACGAACCGTTGCACCGATTCGCTGACACCACCAACGATGGGGCGATAGGTGTTGGTAAAAACAAGAATATTCAACCCGCAACCTCCTGCTTCACCGAGAAAATCCATGAAGCGTTTCTGTTCTGCGCCATCCCTGACGCCCGTTCAGCAGCCGAGCAGCTACCCGGATATCCATCCTTGAGCAAGGACAATACATGCTGCCGGCCAGTGTACCGCGTAACACGTACGTCGTCCTCATTAGCCAGGCTGGCCCCAGGCCCTCAAATTGATGATTTGCATCTGAATACGGGGCTGATCACCCTGTTACTCCGTTTAAAAATCAGGTGATGGCCATGAACAACCGTAGCGCGCAGCATCCTCGCCGCCCCGTCATGAAAGAACATGCAGACCATGAGCAGGCTCCGGCACCCTGCCATGCCAGCCTAAACAATGAGGTAGTGACCATATACTTTGACGATGACCAGACCGGGCAATGGCCACTCGTATGGCTACGAGATCACTGCCCCTGTGATACCTGTCGTCACGTGCATTCTCATGAGCGTCTCTTTTCCCTGCTGGATGCCGATATTGGTACGCCGTCACTGACGCTTGTACCCGACATGTATCAGTTGACAATCAACTGGCCGGATGGGCATCGAAGTGCCCTTGACACCGGGTGGCTCTATCAGCGCCGCCCGGGACAGCATGACTTTCTACCGGCGCTACCTGCCGCGAGGCCCTGGCGGCTCCCCTTCTCTCCCCGAAGGATCACCCATGAAACGCTCATGGCAGAACGCGACCGTGGCCAGGGCGCTGGAGAACGACAGTGGCTTCAGGCATTGATGCGCGATGGCCTTGTTCTGCTTGACCAGGGGCCCACTACCCCAGATGAAGTTATTCGTTTCGCTACTCACATCGGGCCTCTGAGGGATACCAATTTTGGAGCGCGTTTTGACGTGGTATCAAAGCCGACCCCCAATAACGCCGCTTATACTGCACTGGAACTTGAACTGCATATTGACCTCCCCAACTGGCACCAGCCACCGGACATCCAGTTGCTTTACTGCCTTGAAAATGACGCACAAGGCGGCGACTCCACGTTTGCAGATGGCTACGCCGTGGCAGAAGATCTGCGAATTCATGCCCCAGAAGCATTCAGGCGCCTGGCCGACACCCCCATCGACTTTCGCTTTCAGGACAGTGAGCAGGACATCACCTTTCGTGCCCCCGTCATTGGCGTCGATCATCAAGACAAGGTTACCGAGATCCGCTTCAACAACTGGATTCGCGATGCGCTTGGCCTGCCCCTGGAAGAGATCACTCTCTGGTATGAGGCCTACCTCGCCTTCTGGCAGCGCCTGAAAAACCCGCTGTTCCGACATGAACTCGCGCTGGCACCGGGACAAATGATCGCCTTTGATAACCGACGCGTGCTGCACGGTCGATCGGCCTTCAACCCCGAGACGGGTAGAAGACATCTACAAGGCTGCTATCTGGACCGGGACATGATTCACTCCCGCTTTCGAGTTCTCTCCAGAGCATGTGAACACACGCGGTAATACTCATGATCCTGGCCCTGCCACGCAAATGCACTATGCTTGTGAGGCCGAGGGCCCCCATAGAGAGGCCGGTTCAATGAACTCACATCGCAAAAAGGATTTTGACCGATGACCACCATTTTCGAGGAATTGCGTGCTGACCATGACAAGCAGCGCACCCTGCTGGATCTTCTGACAAAAACGGAAGGTGACAGCGAAGGCCGGCGCGAATTGTTCCAACAGGTCAAGGACGCTCTTCATCACCATGAGACGGCTGAAGAGCGGCACTTTTACAGCCCGTTGATGGAATATGATACCGGCGTCGACAAATCTCGGCACGGCATCGCTGAACACCATGAGATGGACGAGCTCATGGAACTGATGGATTCCACCGACCTGAGCTCATCAGCGTGGCTTGGTTACGCCAAAAAGCTTCAGGACATGGCACTCCATCACTTCGAAGATGAAGAAAATCACTATTTCATCTCGGCAGGCCAGAAATTCAGCGATTCGGAAAAGACCACACTTGCGACCCGGTATCGCGAAGAAATGGAACGACTTGACAAGTAACCCCCTCCCCCGCCAACCATGACGAGGGAGTTCCCGGCACCTCAAGGTGCCGGGAAAACGTATTGCATGAAGACCAGATCCAGCCAGCGACCGAACTTCATGCCAACCTGCGGCAACCGCCCTGACTCGCTGAACCCGAGCCGCTCATGCAGGCGAATCGATCCCGGGTTACCGGCATCGATGCCTGCCACCATTACGTGAATTCCCTGATCTGCTGCCCGAACCATCAACGCCTTCATCAATGTACTGCCGATGCCGTTGCCCTGCCGGCCCTCTGCCACATACACCGAATGCTCTACGGTACGCGCAAAGCCATCATGTGGCCGCCATGGCCCATACGTGGCATAACCCAGGCAGTGTCCGCCACTACGCGCAACCAGCACGGGGTAGCCAGCGTCAACTCGTTCTCTTAACCAGTGCCAACGGTTGGCCTCATCGACTTCCGTGAAATTCCAGAT
The DNA here is from genome assembly GCF_026240105.1 of Larsenimonas rhizosphaerae. Classification (NCBI taxonomy): domain Bacteria; kingdom Pseudomonadati; phylum Pseudomonadota; class Gammaproteobacteria; order Oceanospirillales; family Halomonadaceae; genus Larsenimonas; species Larsenimonas rhizosphaerae. The sequence goes on along the minus strand of NZ_JAPIVE010000001.1, from coordinate 30,804 downwards.
CGCCGTGGTTTCTCGCACCGCCTGGTTATAAATGGCAACAATCGCCTGCAGGTCCTGCTCGCCGGCGTCAACAATCTCGATCTCCACTACAGGTTCTCCTGTCTGCCCATTGCCTGACACGCGCAGGTGTCTGTTCCCCCCTACACTGTAAACGTTTTCATCTACCCGGGAGAATACTCATGGCAAGGCAGCGCATTGCGGTTATCGCCGGTGACGGCATAGGTCAGGAAGTCATGCCGGAGGGACTTCGCGTCATGAAGGCTGCAGCAGACCGATTCAACCTTTCCCTGTCATTCGAGCACTTCGATTTTGCCAGCTGTGACTACTACGAGCAGCACGGCCGCATGATGCCGGAAGACTGGAAGTCACGCCTGGAAGGGTTCGATGCCCTCTACTTCGGGGCGGTAGGCATGCCCGAGCGGGTGCCGGATCATGTCTCACTGTGGGGGTCACTGCTTCAGTTTCGCCGCCATTTTGATCAGTACATCAATCTACGCCCCTGCCGCCTTCTTCAGGGCGTTACCAGCCCATTGGCCAACCGCGCACCGGGGGATATCGACTTCATGGTAGTGCGTGAAAATACCGAGGGTGAGTACTCGAGCATCGGTGGGCGCATGTATGAGGGCACAGATCGGGAGCTGGCCATTCAGGAAACCGTCATGAGCCGCCACGGCATTGATCGAGCCCTCAGGTTTGCCTTTGAGCTTGCCTCCACTCGGCCAAAACGCAGCCTGACCTCGGCAACAAAATCCAATGGCATATCGATCACGATGCCCTACTGGGATGAACGCGTGAATGCCATGGCAACCCACTACCCGGACATTACCGTCGACAGCTTTCATATCGACATTCTGACGGCCCGCTTCGTGATGCATCCGGACATGTTCGATGTGGTCGTCGCCAGCAACCTGTTCGGCGATATCCTGTCGGATCTTGGGCCGGCCTGCGCCGGCACCATTGGCATCGCGCCGTCAGCCAACCTCAATCCCGAACGTCGATTTCCCTCCCTGTTCGAGCCGGTCCATGGCAGCGCACCGGATATCTTCGGTCAGAACATTGCCAATCCGGTCGGTCAGATCTGGTCCGGTGCCATGATGCTTGACCACCTGGGACACGCCGAGGCGGCCGATGCCGTGGTCAAGGCCTTCGAGGCGGTACTTGCCCAGGCAGATTCAGCGGTAATCACTCCGGATCTCGGTGGACAGGGCACCACCGAAACCCTTGGCAGGGCCATTGCCGACCGGCTCGTGTAGACCGGTTGCTTTCGAAACGCCCTTGCGCCATGCTGGCGCGCCTCACTTCGGCAAGGACGAATTCATGAAAAGGACATTGGTAGCGCTGGGCGCCGCAGCACTGACACTGACACTTGCAGGCTGTGACAAGAGCCCAGGCAAGGATGAAGTGACCCAGGCAATGAACAACACCCTGAGCCGTCAGATCGAGCAGCTCAAGGGAATTGCACAACAGATGGGTGATGGCGGTGAACGCCTCAAGGACCTGACATACGATGTCCAGATCGATGACGTGAAGGACTGTGGCCATCCGGCACCTAAAAAGGATGCGAAGAAGGGTGACACCCCCACGGATGACGAGTCCATCTGGTCCTGCCATGTAACCGGCAAGGTCGTTGTCGATGGCAAGGCGCAGGCCATTGATGATGACGTTGTGCTGTATAAGAATGACAAGGATGAGTGGCTGGCACGCTAGGCTTCTTTCCTGTCATCAAAAAAGCCCCGCCAGGCCAATGCCTGACGGGGCTTTTTACCGTGGCGACATTCAGGGAAGTTTGAAACGCCCGATTTCCTGATTCATGTGAAGCGCCTGGTCCTGCAATGACGAGGCTGCTGCTGCGGCCTCCTCCACCAGCGCCGCATTTTGCTGCGTCACCTGATCCATCTGACTGACAGCAGTATTGACCTGCTCGATCCCACGGGTCTGCTCCGAGGCAGCCGCCGAAATCTCGCTCATGAGATCCGACACACGCTGAACGGATACCAGCATCTCGCTCATGACCTCGTCGGCATTGGTGACCATCGCCGACCCCTCATTGATTTCCTTGGTCGATGCTGCGATCAGTTCTCGAATTTCCTTGGAAGCCCTGGCACTTCGCCCTGCAAGCTCACGCACTTCACCCGCCACGACTGCAAAGCCACGCCCCTGCTCACCGGCACGCGCCGCCTCCACAGAAGCATTGAGCGCCAGCAGGTTGGTCTGAAACGCAATGCTGTCAATCATGGCGGTAATTTCGGCAATCTTTTTGGAACCGTCGCTGATGCTCGACATCTTGACGACCACATCCTTGACCACACTGCTGCCGCGCATGGATGTCTGAGAGGCTTCACTGGCCAGCTGGCTGGCCTGGCGGGCACTGTCGGCACTGTGTTTTACCGTGGCCGTGATCTCTTCCATGCTGGCTGCCGTCTCTTCAAGCGAAGCCGCCTGCTGCTCCGTGCGCGAAGACAGATCGATATTGCCCGAGGCGATTTCACGTGCTCCCGTGTCTACCGCCTCACTTGAAGTACGGATGTGGCGAAGGGTTTCACTGAGCTGATCACGCATGTACATGATGTTGAAGATCAGGCTGGAGTTATCGCCTTTTGCCAGGGGCAATGAGGCGGTCAGATCGCCGTCGGCAACACGCTTGACCAGATCGGCAGCCTCGTTGGGCTCCCCTCCCAGACTCCGCGAAATCTGACGAATCAAAATGCCCATGACCAGTGATACAACCGCACCGACAACCAGCAGAATCAGAAAGTAGCTGATCAGGTTATGCAGAAAAATGGTCTGAACATCATCAACATAAATGCCGGCTGCAATATAGGCGTCCCAGGGCGCAAAGTAACTCACGTAGCTGACCTTCTGGCGGAAGGCATCCTCGGCGGTAGCCCCCTTGGAGACATACTCTACATAACCGGCACCATTGGCCTTGGCGACCTTGATCAGCTCAAGATACACCGACTTGCCCTGCGGGTCGGTATAGCTCGCCATCGACGAGCCTGCATCGCGCCGTGGATGGCTCAGTATGTTGGCCTGGCTGTTGAAGGTAAACACATAATTGTCTGCCTCCGCCCCGAATCGCATGGTGTTGATGATGCCAAAGGCTTCCGCCTGGGCCTGAGCCTGGGTCATCGCACCACTTTCCTGGCGGGCATACATCGCATTCACGGCGCCAGATGCCATGCTGACCACGTTTTTCAGGCCGTTTTCGCGCTCCTTGAACATTTCGGCCCGACTTTCGAGTGCCAGGCTGACTACAATGGCAATCATGCCGACCCACATCAGCCCCAGCCCCAGCCAAAGCTTGGTGCGGATGGTCAGGGGCTTGCCACGGCGTTTGAGGCTCAGGGGCTTACGCTTGCTGCGCGAAGCCCGTTGGATACTGCTATCTTCATGATCGAAGGTATGAGATGTCATAAACAGGTTCCGAGAAGTAGCGTTCATGGTCGTCATGGCCTGTGCCAGACAATGACTGATTCGTCGTTTGTGCTGAAACGATTATCGGCGGATCGATTTAAAGCTTCACACTCCCTTCCCTACTACATTCGAGTAACGCCTGTTACATTCAGTAAATAAACGCCTTCTGCCATATTGGAGCATTACATGAGAGCAGCAGACATGAAGGCAAACCTGCGGGCGGTGTGGGCTGCTGCCGGCGGTGATCCCGGTATCCCTGGTGGTATAAAGCCGGTCGCACACGTGGATGCAGAGCGCTACAAGGGTACCTGGTATGAGATTGCCCGCCTGGATCATCCCTTCGAGCGGCGCCTCAGTGAGGTGACAGCAAGCTATTATCCCAGAGCCGATGGCGGACTTGATGTCGTCAATCGCGGGTATGATGTGGTCAAGCGGATGTGGAAGGAGGCAAGGGGCGTGGCTTATCCGGTCAACCAGCCTGCCGACGGCCGCTTCAAGGTCACCTTCTTCTGGCGGTTTTATGCCGGTTACAACATTATTCTGCTGGATCCCGAATATGATCATGTCGTGATTGTCGGGCCCAATCGCCACTTTCTTTGGGTACTGGCGCGCACACCCTGGATCAGTGATAGTGTCTTCAAGGATATTACTCACTGGCTGTCTTCTCAGGGATTTCCGGCCAGCGACCTGAACAGGGTTCATCACGAGCGCAGCTACCCGACGCACACTGGAACCCGCTGAAGGCACGGCCCCCTGGGCCGGCGCCTCTCCGTTGATACTCGGGTGCGAGAGTACATTGACCGGCAGGATAGACGTTCAGGCAGCACTTTCAGGTGATCAGTGGATGTGCCGAGGCGGAGATGCCACTTGATAAGTAACCGTCAATATATATCGAATCATCACTCGGCTGCGGCAACCACGGTACCAGCCTGATAGAATGGACGGCTTTTACGTCCCGATTCGTCAGGGCCTGCCATGCCTTCAGGAGTCATATTGTCCATGGCCGATACTTCCATTCCCCTGGAAATCAATCATCTCCACAAGAGCTTCAACGGCAATCCGGTGTTGAACGGGTTGTCGCTCAAGGCCCAAAAGGGTGATGTCATTACACTGATCGGTGCATCCGGCTCCGGTAAAAGCACCTTCCTGCGCTGCATGAACCTGCTCGAAATGCCCGATCAGGGCGAGCTGATCGTGCATGGCGAGGCCATCGGCTTCAAGGTCGACCGCAAGGGGCAACGCCAGCCGGAAGACTGGAAGCAGGTAGAACGCATTCGTGCTCGCTTGTCGATGGTCTTTCAGAACTTCAATCTGTGGCCGCACATGACCCTGATCGAAAATGTCATGGCCGCTCCGGTGCACGTGCTCAAGATGCCGAAGGCCCAGGCCCGCGAAAAGGGAATGGCGCTATTGAAACGTGTCGGGCTTTCCGAACGGGCCAGCTACTTCCCGACCCAGATGTCCGGTGGCCAGCAACAGCGTGGTGCCATTGCTCGTGCACTCGCGATGGACCCGGAAGTCATGCTGTTTGATGAACCGACCTCGGCCCTTGACCCGGAACTGGTCGGGGATGTGCTTCATGTCATGCATGAACTGGCTGATGAAGGACGCACCATGATCGTGGTCACCCATGAAATGGATTTTGCCCGCGATGTCTCCAACCACGTCATGTTCCTGCATCAGGGTCTGATCGAGGAGCAGGGTGCACCCGGTGACATACTGACTTCACCGCGTTCCGAGCGGTTACAACAGTTTCTGGCACCTCGCTATTGAGCGGCTGACCCGGTTTCCCTGACGGTGATGCGCCAGACGCATCTTCCGGATTCAACTACTGCGCACCGTGCGCGATCAGGACGCGTTTATGCTTGATCTTCATGGGTACGGCCCCCGCCTGCTGGAGGGGTCGCTATTGACACTGGAACTGGCCCTGCTGTCGCTGCTGCTCGCAGTCCTGCTGGGATTGTTATCAGCCAGTGCAAAATTATCGTCGTCTCGCATACTGCGCGGCATTGCCCACGTTTATACGCTGGTCATCCGCGGCGTGCCGGATCTGGTACTGATGCTGCTTTTGTTTTATGGAGGCCAGATCGGTATCAACATGGCCACCGACTGGATCTACAACGAGTTTGATGTCGACATCTTCATCAATATCAATGCCTTCGTGGCCGGTGTGGTAACCATCGGCATCATCTTTGGCGCCTACATGTCCGAAACCTTCCGCGGGGCGTTTCTTGCCGTCGATGAGGGTCTGCTGGAGGCGGGACGCGCCTATGGCATGCGGCCCTGGGCGGTATTCAGGCACATTCGCTTCCCGCTGATGATGCGGCACGCCCTGCCGGGGCTGGGCAACAACTGGATGGTGCTTTTGAAAACCACCGCGCTGGTGTCCATTATCGGCCTGAGCGACATGGTCAAGGTCGCTGCCGAGGCCACCAAGGCGACCCATGAACCCTTTCTGTTCATGATCCCTGTCGCACTGGGCTACCTGTTGATCGCCAGCGTATCGGAATGGTGCTTCATGAAACTGCGCCAGCGGTTTGACATCGGCTTCTCCAGCGGAGGCTCCTCGTGGAACAATTAAGTACTCTCTGGCAGCCTGTGCTGAGCTGGATGAACGGCAATGACATCTTTACCCCCAACACCTTCGAGATGTACTGGTCAGGACTGGTCAATACCGTGCACCTGGTGTTTGTATCGCTGGTCATCGGACTGATCATTGCCGTTCCTCTAGCCATCGCCCGAGGCTCATCAAACCTGTGGATCAGGAAACCGGTCTGGTTTTTCACCTATCTGTTTCGCGGCACACCGCTGCTGATTCAACTGTATCTGGCCTACTACGGGTTTGCCTTTATTCCCGGCATCCAGGACACCTGGCTATGGTTTTTCCTGGAAGACCCGATCTATCCGGCGCTTCTGGCCTTTACCCTCAATACGGCGGCATATACAACCGAGATCTTCCACGGGGCCATTCAGTCAACACCCCGGGGTGAAATCGAGGCTGCCCGTGCCTACGGCATGAACAGGTTCACCATGTTGCGCCGCATTGTATTACCCAGCGCCTTCCGGCGTGCGCTGCCAGCCTATGGCAATGAGGTGATCTTCATGCTTCACGCCAGTGCCATTGCCTTTGTAGTCTCGATCACCGACCTGACCGGGGCGGCCTACTATATCTATGCTCGTTTCTACGCGCCCTTTGCCGCGTTCCTGTTTGTGGCGGTACTTTACATGGCGCTGAGCTTCAGTATTCAGGGCCTGTTCAAATACCTTGAAAAACGCCTGCTGGGGCACCTGAAACCCCAGTCGTGATTCATGACGTATCGGTCATTGCCGGTTATGCTTGTACCCTGCATACCGGCCACACGCCGGTACAGGGCATCAATGGATCACTACCACAATGCCGGGCTATCCCCGGCCAACAACAAAAGGATGTTTCCATGAAACGGATTCTGACCCTGTCACTCATGGGCGCGGCACTGGTTGCCGGCACGGCCCAGGCAAAGGATTACGACACGGTACGTATCGGGGTCGATATTCCCTATGTACCGATGGAATATCGCCAGCCGGACGGCACACTGGCCGGCTTTGATATCGATCTGGGCAACGCCCTGTGCGAGCAGGCCAAACTGAAGTGCAACTGGGTCATTCAGGGCTGGGACGGCATTATTCCGGGCCTGCAGGCACGCAAGTTCGACGCCATCATGTCCTCGATGACCATCAACGATGATCGTAAAAAACAGATTCTGTTTTCCGACCCGTACATGACTCCGCCCTCTGCCTGGTTCACGCCTGAAAAAAGTACACTTGAAACGCCTGACAAGGCCAGCCTCAAGGGCATGAATATCGGCGTACAGCGAGGCACCGTACAGGACAACTACGTGACCGACATGTTTGGTGACGAGGCCAGCATCAAGCGCTACGCCACTGCCGACGATGTCGCCGTGGACATGGAAGCAGGTCGACTGGATATCGCCTTCCTTGACTACCCTACCGGCAAGGCCGCGCTGGTGGACAGCAAGGATGGCAAGTTCAAGACCGTGGGTGACATGCTGACCGAACCGAAGAAATACTTCGGTGAAGGGTTCGGGATAGCGTTTCGAAAGCGCGACCGGGAACTGGCAGACACCTTTAACAAGGCCCTGGCCGAGCTCAAGAGCAACGGCACCTATAACAGCCTCTATTCCAAATACTTCCCTGACGGCAACACCCACTGACATCCTTTCATGTTGAACGACTGAAAACGGCGCCCGAGGGCGCCGTTTTCATTTTCCATGCCGTCGAATCCGGCCGGCTCACTTCATGATGAGGGCGCTATCGCCCGCTTGATTGCAGACAACGGTGCGCCAGTGGGTACTTCCGGCTCATCCACGGCAAAGGTGGCACGTGACAGGCGCCGCACCCGCTTCATGAACAGGGCAATCGCAATCAGCGTTCCTGCTGCAGCAAAGACATAGCTGACCTCCAGCGACAGTCCGAAACCGATCGGGGCATATGCCATGTAGGTAAAGGTCGCCATCGTCATGAAAACAGCCGGAATCGAGGTCACCCAGTGCGGCTTTCGTGCCAGAACGAGATACATGGTGCCCACCCACAGGGCAATAACCGCCGTGGTCTGGTTCGCCCAGGAGAAGTAACGCCACAGTAGCGTGAAGTCGATGTGGGTCAGGGCATAGGACATTATAAACAGCGGTGCAGCAATCCAGATCCGCTTCGCTATCTTGCGCTGATCGATCTTGAGGTAATCGGCAATGATCATGCGTGCACTGCGGAAGGCCGTATCTCCGGAGGTAATCGGCAGTACGATAACGCCAAGAATGGCCAGTGTGCCGCCAATGGCACCCAGCATCTGGGTGGATACGGCACTCACCACGGCTGCCGGTCCGCCGGCTGCCAGTACCGCTGACAGGCTTTGCTCACCGTGGAACATGCTCATGGCGGCTGCAGCCCAGATCATGGCAATAATGCCTTCGGCAATCATCATGCCGTAAAAGATGCGTCGTCCGTTGCCTTCGTTCTCGGTCGTGCGAGAAATGATGGGCGTCTGGGTTGCATGGAATCCGGACAGCGCGCCGCAGGAAATGGTTAAAAACAGCAGCGGGAAAATCGGCGCCCCTTCAGGGTGCATGTTCTGGAAGCTCAGCTCCGGAATAGGCGCCCCGGTAAAGACCAGACCAAGACCGATGCCCAGTGCACTGAACAGCAACAGCGCACCAAACCAGGGATAAATCCGCCCAATGATCTTGTCGATAGGCAACAGGGTGGCCAGCAGGTAATAGGCAAAGATCGCCAACAGGATCAGCGGTACATTGAACGATGTCAGGTTGGCCAGTAACGCTGCCGGTGAGGTCACGAATACGGTACCGACCAGCAGCAGCAGCAGGATCGCAAACCCGTTCACGATGTGCTTCATGGACTTGCCAAGAAACTTGCCCGCCAGCTGAGGCAGATGAGCACCATGATTGCGAATCGAGATCATGCCGGTCAGATAATCATGAACCGCACCGGCAAAGATACACCCGATCACGATCCATACAAACGCCACGGGGCCGTACAGCGCCCCCAGAATCGGCCCGAAAATCGGCCCGACGCCGGCAATGTTCAATAGCTGGATCAATGCATTACGCGGCGTTTTCATCGGCACGTAATCCACATTGTCGCGCATGGTAAAGGCCGGCGTCTGACGCTGACGCTTGACGGCAAACACCCGCTCGATAAATACCCCGTAGGTAAAATACCCGAGGACCAGAAGCGCAATAGCTACCAGAAACGTGATCATGAACTCATCCTCGCAGGCCGCCCCGCACACACTTGTCGAAAGCGATACTGTTGTTACTGCAGCACAGGCATGAGGTCATGCCTAACGAAAGACGCCGCCCTGCATGGCGGCCTCTTCGGATACCCTACGCCTGGTGGTATGACAATACCGTTAGACGTTTGTCGACATCAGTTCACCGGAGCCAGTGTGGTCCTCAGCCAGCCCCCACACTGCTGAACCAGCTGATCTGCCAGTCGATGCTGCCCTACCCGCCGCATGAAGCCATGAATGACGCCATGATAGCGACTGGCAATCACTGTAACGCCGGCCTCGGCCATATGACGGGCATAGGCCTCCCCTTCATCCACCAGCGGATCGAACTCCGCCGTCACGACCAGCGCCGGTGGAAGCCCGGCCAGATCCGTCCGCTGGAGCAGGCCGACATGCTGATCAAGCGCCTGTTCCGGGGAGGTCAGATACTGTGCAACAAACCAGTCTCTGGCCTGTCGCGTCAGGCCATACCCGACGCCATGACGATCCAGCGAGTCAGTACCGGCCGCCGTGAAATCGGTCTGCGGATAGATCAGGCACTGTCCCATCAGGGCGGGCCCATCTTCATCCCGGGCTCGTAGTGCCGTCACGGCCGCCAACTGCCCTCCGGCACTGTCACCGGCCACCGCCAGACGCTCGGCATCCCCTCCGTGTTGCGCCGCAGTGGCATGGACATGACGAAGCGCCGCCATACAATCATTTGTCGCGGCGGGAAACGGTGCCTCAGGTGCCAGCCGGTATTCGACCGATACCACAATGGTTTTCGAGGCACGGCACAGGGCGCGGCACAGCGTGTCGTAATTATCGACGCTGCCAATCACAAACCCGCCACCATGAAAGAACGTGACGACCGGCAGTGAGGCCACTGAGCCATGTACCTGAGGGATGTACCAGCGAAGACCGATGCCGGCATCGGTCTCGCCGGATAGTGTCTCGTGGTCGATACGCGCCACGGGATACGTTGACCCCGGCAGGGTGCGACGGTTGTTTTCCGTATCAAGCCCCTGACGCACATCACTGACTGAACCGGTCGAAAAATCAGGCAGGGGGTGCTGGGCGGCTTCTACCAGCCACGCATGAAACTGACGGTCAAGCGGCATGAGCTATCCTCGGTCAAAGGTAATATCACACAGCATAGTCGGTACGGCATGACAGGCCGCACCGTTCGAGGGACAATGCCCGGCTACATTTTCTGTCATGAGCGTTGCCATGTTATCGACATCCCGCCACTCGATCATTGCTGCCCCCGTCTGCGGCCTTGCCCTGGTACTGCTGAGCGGGTGCGATCGCCCGCCGGCATTGCATGTCGCAGAGGGTCAGGCACAGGGCACGAGCTACCACATCAAGTGGTGGAGCGAGGATCAAAGCGATGACAAGGCAATTGCCGGCGACATGTCCGACACGCTCAAGCGCATCGATCAGGCCATATCCACCTATCGCGATGATTCCTGGCTGGCTCGTTTCAACCAGGGAACCTCCACTGACTGGCAAAAGGCCCCTGGAAGCGTGCTGGCACTGCTGCACATCGCACGCGACGTCAATCGACAATCCGGCGGCTGTTATGACCCGACCATCGCGCCACTGTTTCGCCTGTGGGGCTTCCAGACCCATCAGTTTCATGTGCCGACCGATGCTGACATTTCAAGCGCGCTGACCCACACCGGCCTGCAGCACATCGAAGTCAATACCAGTACCGGAGAAATTCGAAAGACACGTCCCGACCTGTCGCTGGATTTATCGTCCATGGGTGAGGGATACACCATCGAGCAACTCGCGGACGTATTGCAGCAGCACGGCATCACCAATTATCTGGTCGAGATGGGGGGAGACCTGTTTGCCAGAGGGCATAAACCGGACGGTAGCGCATGGCGGGTAGGTATTGAAAAGCCCCAACAGGGTGCGCCCGCCTCACAGCGGGCCTTTGATATCACTCAGCAGGATGGCGTATCGCTCAATACGTCCGGTACCTATCGTCGCCATTTTGATGAACAGGGCAAGACCTACGGCCACATCATTGATGCCCGTACCGGTCGACCTGTCACGCACCACCTGGTATCAGCCTCCGTGTTCGGTACGCGCCCGGCCCTTACCGATGCCTGGGCCACGACCCTGCTGTGCCTGGGGCCCAAGGAAGGACTGGCCGCCGCCAATCAGTTGAACATGCCGGTGTATCTGGTCGAGAAGAAAGGCCAGACGCCGGTCACCCATGAAAGTAACGCGCTGAAGAACACGCCACTGGTCAGTGAAGTGACCGGCAACTGAGACGGCGGCTATTCGTGCTCGTGGGCGTAACGCATGAAGCCCACGATCCAGCGCGCCATGAGCGTATCGTCAATCTCGGCCAGCAGGGAATTCATTCCTGCACGATACACATTGCCAGGCAGGATATTCTGCTTCTGGTTCATCAGTGCCCCCCCACAGGCGCGGGTAAACTCGGGGTGCCCCTGAACGCTCAGGAAGCAGTCGTCATACTGCAGCATATAGCTCGGACAGAAACTGCTTTCCGCCAGCACTTCGGCAGCAGCCGGCAACTCCACGACCTGATCGCGGTGACTGACGACCAGATCAAGCCCCTTCTGCCACGGCTCCATCCACGGCATCTGCATGGTCACCGCATTGAAGGATACACCGACGCCCCAGCCACGAGCGCTTTTCTCCACACGCCCTCCCAGGGCCTGGGCGATCAACTGATGGCCAAAGCAGATGCCTACCAGTGGCCGTCGGGCTACCCACAGGCAACGAACAAACTCCTCAAGGGGAGCAATCCAGTCATGGCCGTCATACACACTGGCCTTGCTGCCGGAAATCAGCCAGACATCGGCATCATCCAGTGAATCAGGCAGTTCATCTTCATGTATGCGCCAGGTTTCAAACGTGAGCGCCGGGTCGGCCTGTCGCAGCAGACGCTGATACATTTCGGGATAGTTGCCATGCTCCTTCGCAATGGCAGGCGAAATATCATCACATTGAAGTAAGCCGATATGCATTGTGTCTCCCGTTGGCCCTTGGTTATCTGATTACAACAACGGCCACGCCCTGTTTATATCAAGGCGTGGACGCCCCTCTCATCGCACCACTCTTAAAAAGAATGCGTTCGTTAATGAAGTTCGGATTCGGCACTGGCGATGGCTTCAAACTCCTCTTCCGGCGCCCGAGCCACAAGCCGCTTGCGGCTGTAAAGCCCGAAGTACGCCAGCATGATGGCGTAAAACAGTGCCGACCAGAGAGCTGCCTGAATACTGACTACAAAGGTGGATGCAAAGGCAATCAGGGCCAGCACCATGGCCACACCGGAGGTCAGCGTCCCGCCGGGGGTAACGTAGGGACGCTTGAGATCGGGCTCACGGCGGCGCAGCAGAATGTGTGACAGCATCATCATCGCGTAGGAGATCGTCGCTCCGAATACCGCCATGGTGATCATCAGATCACCCTCGCCGGTCAGCGAGAGCAGGAACCCGATGATGCCGGGTACGATCAGTGCCATGGCCGGTGCCTTGCGTGCATTGGTCAGCGACAGTCCTCTGGGAAGATAGCCCGCGCGGGACAGGGCAAATACCTGCCGAGAGTAGCCAAAGATGATCGAGAAGAAAGAAGCGATCAGACCGGCGAGTCCGATCAGGTTGACAAAACCTGCCGCCCAGTTGCCCTCACCATACACCGCTGACAGGGCATCCACCAACGGCGCTGCCGAGGTACTCATGGCCTCGGCACCGGCGCCTCCTGGTGCCAGCAGCAGCACACTGGCAGCAAATACCAGCAGGATCAGCATGGCAGTAATAATCCCTCGCGGCATGTCGCGTCCGGGATCACCGGCTTCCTCGGCGGCCAGAGGTACCCCTTCCACGGCCAGAAACAGCCACATCGCAAACGGCAGCGCACTCCACACGCCCATGAACCCGTGCGGCAGGAACATCGAGGCGCCTACCGTGGATTGATCCGGTGCAATATCAAACAGGTTATCGATACTGAAATGCGGCAGCATGCCAATGATAAATACCCCGATCGCCAGTACTGCCAGCGCCGTGATACCGATCATTATCTTGAGTGCCTCCCCGGCCCCCCATAAATGGATACCGACAAAAACAGCATAGAATGCAGCGTATACCAGAGGGCCATTCACACCGATCAATGACTCGACATACCCTCCGATAAAGATCGCTATTGCAGCGGGGGCGATGGCGTATTCAAGCAAAATGGCGGTGCCGGTGATGTATCCCCCCCAGGGGCCCATCGCACGGCGGGCAAAACTATAGCCTCCCCCGGCCGTTGGCAGCGAAGAAGACAGCTCCGCCAGTGTAAACACCATGCCTGTGTACATGATCGCCATCAGCAGGGTGGCGATCAGCATCCCACCGAACCCTCCCGAGGCCAGCCCGAAATTCCAGCCGGCGAAGTCTCCTGAAATCACATAGGAAACCCCAAGGCCAGCCAGCAGTATCCACCCGGCAGCGCCGTGTTTCAGTTGCCGCTTGTCGAGGTAATCATCGCTGACGGATTGGTACCCCACGTCATGTCGTGATGCGTTGTGCTTGCTCATGATCTCACCTTGTTATTGTTGGCAGTGATGTGCATGTGTGCAGTGATGGATAGTGCAATATGCCGAAGCCCGGCTTTCTTCCCCGTTGTCATGCAACGAAAGTCGGGCTTTTTCATCATGCCGGGCCGGGTGAGTAGAAGCGAGGGTTCTTTCACTTGTGTGCACAAAAAAGGGAGACCTCATGGTCTCCCCTTTTGACATGGTCACGGCAGTGGCGGCTATCAACCGATATCAGGCATCCGCAACATCGCTTCTATGGGGCAGATCAGGGCCACGGCGCTGGCAGGTGACGGCAGCAGCACGGTGGGCAAACGCCATCATGGCCCGAATCTGTTCCGGTACCAGTCCGGAGACACCTGCCGGTGTAGAGAGACGCTGCTCACTCAACCAGCACAGCAGCGCAGCCTGAAAGGTATCCCCAGCGCCAACCGCATCCACCACGTCAAGCGGTGTGATCGGCACACTGACAGGCGCATGATCATGCGTATAGGCCACTGCCCCATCGCCCCCCTGGGTCACGATGACAAGACCGCAGCGTTTGCTCAAGAAGGAACGAGCTACATCCTCGATTTCTCGCTCGGGGTACAACAGGTGCACGTCCTCATCACTGAGCTTGATCATGTTGGCATAAGATGCAAAGGCACTGACCTGCTGCTGCCAACGCTCAACGGAGGGTTCGATGGCCAGACGAATATTCGGATCAAGGGAGATCAGCCGCTGTTCTCCGGCGTGAGCGACCAGATCCAGCAGTGTATCAGCAGTAGGATCAACGACCAGCGAGTAGGACCCAAGGTGAATCCCTTCCACCTCATCGGACAACACCGGCAGATGGGCTCGAGTCAGACTGCGATCAGCCGCACGCTCGCCATAGAAGGCGTACCGTGGCGATCCATCGGAGCCCGGAGCCACCATGGCCAGCGTGGTTGGCGCATCCAGCCGCACGACATAGTCGGTATTGACGCCTTCCCTGGTCAGCACATCAAACAGCTTTTCGCCCAGAAAATCATCCGATACGCCGGTCATCAGTGCCGAGCTTCGAGACAGCCGGGACAGCCCGACGGCGACATTGAATGGCGAGCCACCAGCAATCGCCTTGAACGTCATTGACGCATGACCTGCTGCCTGGTCAGGCTCGACAAAAAAATCAAACAGGGCTTCGCCACAAATCAGGAACATCGTTTTTCCTTCTACGGTTTTTTACGGCTGAGCCGCATGACTGGAGATCAGGTAAACGTCCTGTCTCATCACTCTATTTCAAGCCCTGGCGGCAGACTGTCCGGCCACACCGGCTGGTCAGACTCCATTGAAGCGACCGGGTAGGCGCAGTAATCGGCAGCGTACCAGGCACTCGGGGCGTGGTTGCCGCTGTCCCCGACCCCGCCAAATGGTGCCTTGCTGCTGGCCCCGGTGGTCGGACGGTTCCAGTTGATGATACCGGCACGCACCTGCAGCAGTACGTTATCCCAGTCCGACGCCGTTCCGCCGATCAAGCCGGCGGCCAGCCCATAACGGGTTTGATTGGCAAGCTCGATGGCCTCATCCATGGTCTCGTAGCGCCTTACCTGCAGCAGGGGGCCAAAATACTCCTCATCCGGCACGGAGCAGCCGGTCACGTCGACAAGCCCGGGGCTCAAAAGGCTGGAGCCCTTTTCCAGCAAGGCAAGTCGTACCAGCACCTCCCCGCCAGCAGCCTCCAGTGCCGCCTGAGCCTCAAGCAGGCCATGCGCTGCCTGGGACGAAACCAGCCCGGAATAAAAGGGTGATGGCTCCGAAAACGGTTCGGCCACACGCAGGGTCTTGAGGGTATTGATCAATAACTCGATCAACGCATCGCCCTGAGCGGTACGAGGGACCAGCAATCGTCGCGCACAGGTGCATCGCTGCCCGCCGGAAACATAGGCAGACTGGATGATGGCCAGTACGGCAGGCTCCAGCGCCTCAAGCTCGCCCACGATCAACGGGTTATTTCCACCCAGCTCCAGCGCCAGCACCTTGCTCATCTGCCCGGCCGACTGTGCATGCAACAGGGCACCGGTGCGAGCGCTACCGGTAAACAGGAGCCCGTCGACGCCCTGGTGCTGCGACAGGGCTCGCCCGGTATCTGCTCCCCCCTGTACCAGATTGATCACACCTGCCGGCAACCCCGCGGCCTCCCAGCACTGCATGACCAGATCTGCCGTGGCCGGCGTCAGCTCACTGGGTTTGAACACGACCGTATTGCCCGCCAGCAGCGCCGGTACAATATGCCCGTTGGGCAGGTGACCGGGGAAGTTGTAAGGCCCGAATACGGCCATGACGCCATGAGGTCGATGGCGCACTACTTCCCGCATGGCACCGTTTTGTCGTTGCTGCTCTCCGGCTCGTGCTTCCTGTGACTGGCGGGATACCTCTATCTTGGCAATCATGGCGCTGACCTCCGTCAGCGACTCCCAGTAGGGCTTGCCGGTTTCACGAGCAATCAGGGTAGCCAGCGTCTCGTGATGACGTTCAAGAGAGGAGCGAAACCGCTCGATAATGGCCAGACGCTCGCTCAATGCACGGCGGGCCCACTCGGGAAAGGCCCGACGCGCAGCCGTGATGGCTTCATCCACCTGAGCCTCCGTGGCACTGTCACCCCGCCAGACAAGCCGCCCATCGACCGGGTCATGCTTCGCAATATTCTCACCCTCACCTGAACGCCACTGGCCATCTATCCAGAGTTGCTGCCTGACCGTCATCATCGCGCGTCTCCTGTTGGTATGTGTATCACGATGCAAGTATCCGAACCGTGTCGCCGGCCGATACACCTAACGCGGCCAGCTCTTCTTCCGTCAATGCCAGCGTTTCATCGGCGGGTGCATGGCTGGCCCAGATCACACGAAAGGCCTCGCACCCGGTGGAAGCGACCAGCGTGGACGGCCTTTCACTGACAGCTACCGTCTCACCGAGGGTGACAGTCACCAGTCGGCTCTGACAGACGCCCGCCACGTCATCCAGGTAGGATTCAACGGTCGGGCCGGCATCAAACAGATCGATGTACCCTTCCCACCGCAACCCTTCCCGGTTGAGCATTGCCAGGGCCGGACGCGTATTGTGGTGGACCTTGCCGATGCCTTCCTGCAGCTCTTCCGGCAGCAGCGATACGCAAATCGGATGCTTGGGCATCAATTCACCAATAAAGCTTTTCTCACCCAGCCCGGTCAGTCGGTCAGCCTCATGAAAATCCAGCGGTAGAAAATGACGGCCCAGATGCCGCCAGAATGGACTACTGCCATGTTCATCCAGTACGCCCCGCATTTCGGCAAACACCCGCTCAGGAAACAATGCGCGATGTTGCGCCATGAACAGCCAGCGCGAGCGCGACAGCAGCACACCCAGCCGATCGCGCCGCCAGTCAGGGCGAAGGTAAAGTGAGCAGACTTCCGCATCACCGATATGATCAGACGACAGGGACAGGGTCTGCAGCACCCGATGCAGCCCGAGACGGGGCGATGAGTGACCAATTCGCCCGACCCGATAGCTGTAGAACGGCGCTTCAAGGCCTACACGCGCCTCAATGGCACAACAACCGGCGAGCGCCTGTTGCTCAACATCCTCGAGGACAAAGAAATAAAGGGCCGCTCCCTCGCTGGACGCCTGTTCAAAGGCGGCGCAGGACTGAGCGATCCGCTCGGCCAGAAAGTCACGATTATCCGGCAGGGAGGTAAACCCTGCACCGGTTTCAATGGCCATCTCATGCAACTGATCAAGATCATCAGGCCGTATGGGGCGAAGTATCATCACAGGCCATCCTCCAGCACCGCACGTACTGCCACACCTGCCGTCACGCCCAGCAGACTGGCCTGTTCAGGCGTCAGCACCACCTGCCCGGCAGGCGACATGGCGACATCCAGCATACTGCAGCGATAGCGCGCCAGGTCCTGCCCCGCCAGTAAAAGACGATGTGTCGGCGTGGTCTGATGGGCAATGGTGACAGGAAGCCAGGTACCATTTTTGATGACGGAAACCGCCGATGGCCGGGCGGACAGCACCGGCCCTCCGTCCAGAATATCGACGTGGCCGGAATCCTCGAAGCCTTCCTGGTACCAGTCAGACAGGGCCTTGTGATGCGTTCGATGCGCATGCGCCAGGCTCTCCCTGGCGGCATCACTCAATAACGACAGGTACAGGGGATACGGCGGCATCACCTCGGCAATGAAGCTCTTGGATTCAAGGCCGGCCTGGAAGTTGATGTCCTGAAAATCACGCCCGAAGAAGTGTTTTCCGACGCTGTTCCAGAACGGGGAATGCCCGGCATCATCGATGACACCCGGAAGAGCCATGGTCAAACGATCGGCGAAGCGCTCGGGCCACTGGGAGATCATCATCAACCGTGCCCGGCGCAGCAGACGCTGTGCCTTGAGGCGCTGGGTGTCATCCAGACGCGGCGACAGGGCCAGTGCGCATAACAGCGATGAGGAAGACAGCTCGTGGGTCAATGCAAGGATGGGCACTTCCACGCGCACATCCAGCTGGTGTGACGCATGAATCAGCTGCTCCTGACGGTACGTGTAATACGCCTCGCCTTCACCGGCCTTTACCCGCAGACTGGCCGTGCCCAGCAACGTACCGGTATGGGCATCCGCCATCACCAGCATATGGCAGGCCTGAGCATCGGGGCCCTGCTCGATATCAAAGGCACGCCGGGACGCCTGAACACGCTGATCCAGGCGCCGTTGATCCGGGGGAAGGTTGGTAAGGCGAGGCGAGGCATGCTCCGCCAGCGCGAGGATCCCGGGGACATCCTCACGCTCTGCCGGGCGCACTACCCAGGACATGCTGATCATGCCTTGAGAGTGGCCAGTGCACGATCAAGCCGTGCCATCCCTTCATTGACTTCCTCTTCGGAAATGATCAGGGACGGAGCAAATCGCAGCACATTGGGTCCCGCAACCAGCAGCATCAGCCCCTCCTTGATCGAGGCCGCCAGAATATCCCGCCCTCGGTCCCTGAAGTCTTCCGACAGCTCGGCACCAATCAACAGCCCCATGCCCCGTACTTCGCTGAACAGGCCGCCGTGCTTCTCGCTCAGTTCTTCAAGGCGCTGGCGAAACAGGGCGTGACGGCTGGCCACGCCTTCAAGCACTTCCGGTGAGGAGATGGTTTCAACCGCCGCCAGGGCAACAGCACAGGCCAGCGGGTTACCGCCATAGGTAGACCCGTGTGTACCGGGCTGAAACACTGCTGCAATATCATTGGTCGTCAGTACCGCACCAATCGGGAAGCCACCTCCCAGTGCCTTGGCAGAAGTCAGAACATCCGGGGTAACACCATAATCCATGTAGGCATACAGGGACCCGCTACGCCCCATGCCGCTTTGTACTTCGTCAAAGACCAGCAGTGCATCGTGGCGATCACACCGTTCCCTCAGTCCTTCCAGAAACGCCTGATTCGCAGGCATGACGCCACCTTCTCCCTGCACCGGCTCCACGATCACGGCACAGGTATCATCTCCTATCAGGGCATCCACACTGTCGAGGTCATTGAAGGTGGCGTGATGAATACCACCGGGAATCGGTCCGAAGCCTTCGGAATATTTTGGCTGCCCGCCAACGCTGACCGTAAACAGGGTACGGCCGTGGAATGACTGCCGGAAGGAAATGATCTTGTTCTTGTGCTCACCGAATTTCTCGAACGCGTAGCGACGCACCATCTTGAGCGCCGCTTCGTTGGCCTCGCCACCGGAGGAACAGAAAAAGACCTTTTCCGCAAAGGTGTTCTCTACCAGCATTCTGGCAAGTTTCAGCGCCGGTTCATTGGTATATACGTTGGAAAGATGCCAGACCTTATCGGCCTGCGCCTTCAGTGCGGCAAGCAGGGCCGGGTGCGCATGCCCCAGCCCGTTAACGGCAATGCCGCCAGCAAAGTCGATGTACTCGTGCCCTTCCTGATCCCATAGTCGGCTACCTTCCCCGCGGACCGGTATGACTCGCTGTGGTGAGTAATTCGGCACCATATAAAGGTCAAAATCTTCGCGAGTCGGCGTCCAGCTCATGGGGGTATCTCCGAAATCAGTCGTCATTAAAAAAAGGCCTTCAATGGCCTCCTTTATTTATACCCCTGAAGATGAGCTTATGAAACCTTGTGCAGCACGTTCAAGGCATTACGGAGACGAAAAATCAGGGATAAAACAATATCACGGACGACGCATGACGCCATTTTCCATCCGAATCAGCCATTCCTGCCACAGGCTCAATCGACTTGAACTTCCTACCTCACGCCCGTCGCGTTCCAGCTTGGACAGCCACATGTTACTGGCGTTGAAGCTGTAAACGGGCAGCAGGTCACTGCGCCGTGAGGCGGGTACGATGTTCTTGTCGATATTATCAAGCACCAGCGGCATGGCCGTGGCCGACTTCTGATAGGTCAGCACCATGTGGAACTGGTCGTAGGGAATATACTTGACGTAGTGCAGCCGCATTCGGCTGTCAGGCACCCCCAACTGAATCAGGGTGTAATACTTGGCCATGGCGAAGTCTTCACAATCCCCCGCCCCCCGCCCTAGAAACTCGACCGGTGTAGCCCAGTAGTCCTCTTCACCCCACACCACAATGTCATCCTTGAAGGCGGCGCGGTTATTGAAAAAGTCATTGGTAATACGCAGCTTTTTATCGATGCTCAGCGAGGCTGCCTGGCGCATCATCCGTTCCCAGGCAGTAACGCGACTGACCGCCTGATTGCCATAAACGGCGCGGATGGAGGACTTTGCCGGCAGTACCGGCTCGGCCCCGACGGCGACAGGCATGATCACGCTCAATAGAGTCACTGTCAGGACTGCCATGAAACGCATGCCAATGCCTCGATTACGCCCTCATTCGAAGGCATGATGTCCCTGGCCGGGACAAAAAAGGCCCCGAATGCAGGGGCCCGCCACATTCAGTGACACAGTCAGTGCTCGTCCACCACCAGAGCTTCGACAGGCGCCAAATAGCCCTGGAATCCGTCAGCACCGATATCGATGACCCGCTGACGCTGCTCTTCGGTTTCAACGCGGGTCACGATGACGCGCGCGTTGACCTGGTGCGCAGCCATGCACAGACTTCGGAGCAGTTCGGTATCCACTTCCTCACGAACGAAGAAGGACTGATCAATCTTGACGTAGTCCGGTCGCAGCGACACCAGATACGGCATGATCTGAAGGTTGCGTGCAAACCGGTCAATGCCGGTACGGCCACCGAGCGCACGAACCTGATCACACAGTTTCTGGGTTGACGTCGGATGCTTGAGCACATCGGCTTCGGAAAGCTCGATATCCAGCCCGGCAGCAGTATGAGGGTGCTTCTCAAGCCAGCGCATGAAGCGCCCGAGGGCAACGGCATTTCCCAGCGTATCGACAGTCAGGTTCACCGCCAGCCTGTTGGTTAAACCTGTCCTGCGCCGGTCAATCCAGTCACAGACATACTCATCCAGACGGTTACCCATTCGGAAGTGGTAGACCACCGGCACAAAACTGCCGGCGGAATGTACCCGGTCCCCTTCCGGGAGGCGAAGATACACTTCCCGATGAAATTCCTCACCGTTGCTGAGCAGAACCGGCTGAGCGACAAAGGCGAAGGTATCATTATCGATGGCCTGTTCGACCAGCTGACGCCACTCGCTGCGGTTGCGTTCACTGGCAGCAGACGCCTTGGGCGCCATTTCCCAGTCGACCTGACGTTCACGAGCCGCCTGAAGCGCCTTGTCCGCCGCCGCCAGCATGGTCATGCGTCGGGCACCGGGTTCCTTGACCACAATCCCGGCGCGACACGCATCAAGCTGCTCATCGGAGAGCGGATTTGCATCAACTATCCGGTTCAGCAGCCCCATCAACTGCTCGAGGAACCGATAGCGCTCATCGTCGTCGGCATCCGGCAGCAGTGCTGCAAACTCATTGGCAGACAATCGGGCCGCATTGAGTGGTTCGTTATTAAGCCGCGCTGCACGCAATTGCTGCCCGATGGCCCGCACCGCGTTGTCTCGTGCCTCGAAACCGTCACGGCGATACAGGTCATCCAGCGCATCGACCTGCAGAATCATCAACGCGCCACCATCGGCCGAGGCCAGCCATTCCTCCATGACCCGCGCCAGATATGCCCGATTGCCCAGGTCGGATACCGCGTCCCGCTCGGCCATGGATTGAAGGCGACGCACCTGCTGCGCCTGTGCATCATATTGTTCCTTCAACCGTTGCCCGAGACGGTTGACGGCGGCAGTGATGCCCTGCAGTTCCTTGATACTGGTTGGTTTGAGGGGTTTGCTGAAGCCCTGAAGCTCCATCGCACTGATATGGCTCGACAGGTCATGCAATGGTGAAAGGAGCCACCGCAGCAGTACCGTACAGACCAGCACGGCAATCACGACGGCGATACTCAAAAAGCCAAACATCTTGAGGGCCAGGTACCAGAGCTGGTTATAAGCGGTATTGTTGTCAGCTTCGATGTAGATGGTTCCCAGCGGAGACCAGCCACCACTGATGTCACGCTCTCCTTCCTGCTCGGGCAGATCTATCATGCTCCGAAACAGGGAAGGCGCATCTTCCCTGACCTGTTGCTCGATCCTCAGTGGCTTGTCCCGACTCACGGCATCCAGATACATCCGCTTGACCGAACCGCCATCGAAGGTGGCACGCATCAGTGTTTCGGCACCCACCCAGTCACCCACCTCGACAAAGGGCACCAGTGACAGGCTGAGGGCCTGGGTCAGGTTAGCCACCTGATTACGTTGCTGCTGCTCAAGCACATCGCGTTTTTGCTGCACTTCGATGACGAAGACACCCGTTGAAAACAAAAGCAGCAATATGATGACTGCGCCAATCAGCCGACGATACAAGCTCATGCCACACTCCTTGACCTTGTCGAATACGACACGGGGGGTATTACCCTTGTTTCGGCCAGCTGACGTCCACCTTGAGGGTGTCCAGCAGTTGGCCCGTGGCTGACAGCAGGCGATAACGCGCGCGCATCAGGTCGGATTCAGCGCGCAACCTTGCCTGGCGCGACTGATAAAACTCGGTTTCACTATCCAGAAGATCCAGCAGTGAGCGGCGACCGATATCAAACTGCTTGCGGTAGTTGACCCGCGACTGCTTGCTGGATTCGACATGACGATCCAGATAAGGCATCTGACTACGAAGGTAGTCACGCGCATTCCAGGCCAGCCTCAGTTCATCACTGACCTCACGGCGGGCGCGATCGCTATCGTATTTCACTGCTTCAAGTGCATGGCTCTGCGAACGAAGCTCGGCCGCATCGATGCCACCACGGTACAGGCTGTAGCGCATGACAAGCTCCGCACTCCAGTCATCATCGCTGACACCCTCGTAGTCATAATCCTCGGCCCATGAGCGACTGCCTTCCAGGCTGAACGTTGGCCAGAAATCCCCCCGCTCGGCGTTGCGCTGATGCTGCTGGGAGCGTATTGATGCTTCAGCCGATAAAAGCAGCGGATTATACTTGCGTGCCAGCGCCTGAATGTCCTTCAGGCTGTCCGGCAGTGCCGTCATGTCCGGCTCATCGGGCTCGACAAGCCGGGTGGGCGCCGCCCCTACGTAGCGTTGATAGGCCGACGCGGCATCGGCCAGATTATTCCGTGCCGCAATCAGGGTGGATTCAGCCTGAGCCAACCGCCCCTCCACCTGAGTGGCATCCGCCGTGGTACCGGCACCACTTTCAGCACGGCGCCGGATATCGGAGGCGGTATCCTGATGAATTTCGACATTACGTTCGGCCAGTTCAACCAGCTGCTGATTCAACAGCACGTTCAGGTAAGCCTCGACACTTGAAAGCGCCACGCTGTTGGCTGCTGCAGCCGCCTGAAGCTTCTGATAGTCGGCTTCGGTCCTGGCCTGACGAATGCGCTCGATGGTGGTATTGCCATCCCAGATCAGCTGGGTCAGCGTGATGGACGCGCGCTGATAGTCATGTGGCTTTGAATTGGCGCTGATGCCGTTGGTTTCGCTTTCAAACCGCCCACGGCCAGTGCGTGCCGTCACATCCACGGTCGGCAGATAGCCCCCCTTCGCGGCGCGGGCGTCGGCCTGCCGGGCTTCATACCGGGCAATTTCCGTACGGGTGATCGGGTTTTCATGTACCGCCTGAGATACAGCCTCTGCCAGCGTCTGTGCCTGAGCTGCCGGTGCCATGCAGAGCGCTGCCAGCCACCACCATTGTTTTTTCATTGGTACTGTCCCCTGATACCTTGTTTATCGTTCTCGAAGCGCGCCCTGACGCGCGCGCAAAATCGGCTTTAACAGGTACTGCAAAATGGTCTGTTCTCCGGTAATGATGTCCGCAGTTACCTGCATGCCAGGAATGATGGGCAATGGGTCAGCGTCACTGCCGAGATGATTGCCGTTGGTACGAATGCGTACCTGATAAAAACTGTTGCCTTCCTCGTCCTGTACCGTGTCAGGGCTGATGCGCTCGACCGTGCCGTTCAGCCCGCCGTAGATGGTGAAATCGTAGGCGCTTAACTTGATCGTGGCGGGTTGGCCTGGCTGTAGAAAACCGATATCCCGCGGCAGGACGCGAGCGTTAACCAGCAGCTTGTCTTCGACCGGGACGATTTCCATCAGGCTTTGGCCCGGCTCGATCACTCCACCAATGGTAGTAATGTTGATCGAACGCACCGTGCCATGTACCGGTGAGGTTACCAGGGTGCGGTCTACCCGATCCCGCAGGGAAGAGCGTCCCTGGCGCTGACTGTCCAGGGTGCCTCGCGCCTCACTGAGTGCATCAGCGCTTTTCACACGAAACTGCCGTGCCACATCCAGCCGGCGGCTGATGGCTTCTTCGAATTCCGACTGTTTGGCAGGAATGGCCAGCCGGGCTGACTCAAGGTCGCCGCGCAGGTCATTGACGTTACGCTGAATCTGTAAAAGATCGACCCGTGACACGACGCCTTCCCTGACCAGCGGCGCGGTAATGGAAAGTTCCTGACGAGCCAGCTGGTAACTACGGTTCAGGCTTGCCACACGCGCATCAAGTTCACGCAGTTCCTGCTGACGCTGGGTAATCTGCTCGCGACTCTGGGACAACTGGGAACGCAGCCCACCGATACGCTCACGATAAGCTGCAGAAGCACTCTGACTGAGTGATGGATTGGCAGCCCTGAATGCATCATCCAGCGCCAGGGGATGAAGCTCTAGGCTGACCTGACCCTGCCAGTCAGCGGCATCCGGGGTGATCACCACCGAGGCCAGTTCGGCTTCCAGCTGCGCAATGCGCGCATGCAGCCCTGAGAGGGTGGACTCCCGCTCCGCCAGATCCGCCCCGGCACGGGTATCATCAATGCGTGCCAACGGCTGGCCCGCGTCAACCACATCGCCTTCGCTGACCAGCAGGTCACGAATGATGCCCCCTTCCAGGTTCTGTATGGTTTGGAGTCGCGTGGAAGGTACGATTTCACCGGTGCCGCGCGTCACGACCTCGACCTGAGCCAGCGCAGCCCACCCCAGCGCCACGCCCATGAAAGCCAGCAAAAGCCAGATCAGAAACCGGGACTTCCAGGGCGTTGCCAGCAGCACGGCAGCGCTGGCATCGTCCAGATAGTGAATATCCTCACGCTCTATTACTGATTCCGTGTTACGCGCCATGTTGCCTCCCCGGCGCACTCGCGTCCGGACGTGCCGCTGTTCGGGCATTCAGGCGATTCAGAACCTCATCCTTCGGGCCATCTGCCATGATACGTCCGCCTTCCAGCACGATGACGCGCTCGGCAAGATCGAGCATGGCGCTTTTATGGGTAATCAGTATCAGCGTCTGGCTACGTGGCAACGTGGCCAGCATCTGCTTGAGACGGAACTCGGAGCGGTTATCCATATGAGCGGTTGGTTCATCCAGCAGCAGTAGCGGTGGCTGAGTGAGCAGGGCCCGCGCCAGCAACACTGCCTGCCGCTGACCACTCGAAAGCAGTCGCCCGCCTTCGCCTACCTGTCGATCCATCCCGTCAGGATCAAGACGAGTAAATTCCACTACACCCGACAGGGTGGCAGCACGCTGCACGGCTTCATCACTGGCGTAACGCTGGCCCAGCATGATGTTGTCGCGAATGGAGCCGAAAAACAGTGAGCCATCCTGACCGGCATGACCGATATGCCGACGCACATCGGCGGGATGAAGCTGATTGATATCCAGACCATCTATTCGAAGGCTGCCGCTGGTCGCCTGATAGAGCCCGGACATCAGGCGATGCAGCGTACTTTTGCCTGCACCGATTCGGCCGATGATGGCCACACGCTCACCGGGATTGATGCTGAAACTCAGATCACTCAGCACCTCAGGTGCATCAGGACCATAACGAAACCCAACATGGTCGAACTCGATGCGCATGTTCAGCCGTTCGCGGTGCACATAGTTTTTTTGTTCATCGACTTCTTCCGGCAGGGCCATGATCTGACTCAGGGAAGCCATGGCACTGCGTGTCTGTCCCAGTCGGGTAATCAGCATGGCGGTCTGCGACAGCGGCTGCAGGGCGCGGCCGGTCAGCATGACAGCAGCAATCAGTCCGCCCATGCTGAGCGAGGCATCACTGATCTGATATACCCCGAACAGAATCAGGGCCACGGTGGCCAGCTGGCTGATGCTCATGGTGAGCGAATTGACCGATGTCGTCAGGTTGCGGCTTCTGACACCCCAGCGGGCAATCTCACCCACTGCTCGTTCATAGGCACGCTGTGTTTCACCCTGGGCATTGGCAAGTTTCAGGCTTTCCATGCCGGCCACGCTTTCCACCAGACGAGCGTGGCGCTCGGTAGACAGCCGTGACCCCAGCTCGATGCTGCGCTTGAGCGGCCATTGAATGGCAATGCTGTAACCCAGGAGAATGATCAGGGCAATGATCGGTACCAGCACCAGCGGGCCCGCCACAATCCACACGATGACCAGAAAGAAAATGGCAAACGGCAGATCAATGAGCGTTGTCATGGTCAATGATGTGAAAAACTCGCGAATCGATTCAAATTCCTGCACATGCTTGACGTAGCCACCCACTGATGCCGGCCGCGACTCCATCCTAAGGTTCATGGTCTTGGCAAAGATTTTCGAGGACACCAGAATTTCGGACTTCTTGCCGGCCACATCCAGAAACCACGCCCTCACCTGTCGAACGATCAGATCGAACACCACGATGATGGCCATGCCGCTGGCCAGCACCCACAGGGTATTGAACGCCAGGTTCGGCACGACCTTGTCATAGACATTCATGACAAACAGCGGAGAAGCCAGTGCAAACAGGTTGACCAGAATGGAAGCGATGAACACATCGCGATAGATGGGTGCCGACAGACGAAGGGTGGACCAGAACCAGTGCCCTTCCGGCAATCTGGCCGTTTCGCGAGTACGCTCATCAAAGCGATGCTCACGCTTCAGGTAGACAACCCGCCCGGATGCTTCCTCCTGAAGCGCCTCCAGTGACAGCATCTCGGTGCCATCGGCTTCCGGCAGATAGACTTCGGCCTTGTCACTGGCTGAATCCACCGACAAAAGCACCACCGCCCGCTGATGCTTGAGCAGCACGATACATGGCATCAACAGGGAAGAAATGCGCGTTACCTGCTGATTGACCAGACGGGCCGATAACCCGGCCCGCTGTGCCGCTCGAGGTAACAGCGCCAGTGCCAGCCGCCCATCGCTCAATGGCAACCCATCGCTGAGCACCGCCACCGAGCGGGGCACCCCGTAATATCGCGATAAAAAGGCCAGGGCATGGAGCAGGGGATCACGCTCACGCTCCCCGGTTGGCTCAGGCCGTAACGGCGTCGCTTCGTCTGCCAATGCTCCCCCTCAGGAATGGCGCAGGGTCCCTGCCCTACCCATCCATCTGTGTTTTAAGATTTCCGCCATCCACCATCTGCCGAAGGATTTCGGCATCGGAACCACCCAGGCTGGTCAGGTCCGTGTTGTCTACAACGATTTTTTGCGTTGCGCCGCCGGAGGCCCCCTGCGGACTGACTTCGATCGTACTGCTGCCATCATCGCCGGACGTCACATGAAGGTATTGCGCCAGCAGGTCAGCATCCGCGCTATCGATATCCAGCATGTCGGAGAGGTCTATGACGTCCCCTTCGGTCAGGCTGAAGTCGGTAATATGATCTTCCGCCGGGGCGTCGCTGGTACCGTCATCGCCCTGCATCCAGGCGAAAATGTCAGCCCCGGTGCCACCGGTAAGAATATCGTTGCCGCTGCCCCCGATCAGAAGGTCATCCCCGCCCTGGCCAAACAGTAGATCGTCACCGGCACCGCCATTCAGAACATCATTGGCACCGCTGGTTTCACGAAAATCGACGGTGTCAGGGTTCGACTGAATGTACTCATGCAGCGCGCTCGTATCGAGACTGTCCGGATCACTGACCCCTGTCTGCTGCGCCACGTACTGCCTGAGGCCCTCAAGACCATCCGACTCACTGCCCGGAACATGGAAGCGATCACCGAACAGGATGTCATCACCCGCAGCTCCCAGCAGTGAATCACCGGAAGGGGCTGCTTCCACATTGCCGGCAAGAATGGCATTGCCCAGCTCGGACGGGTCTACATTGGCCTGAACAACCCCATCGGAGTCGTAACCACTGAGCTGGTCTTCATTCAGGTAGGTCCCTATCCCGATGGTTTCGACCGTACTGACACTGCCAAGCAGCGCAAAGCTGCTGTCGGCATTGGCAATGGTTGTATCAGTGACGTACCCATCGCCAGCCAGATATGCCAGCTCATGACTGCCGGCACCATTGGGCTCTACAGTACCAATGGCTGTCCTTGTCCATCCAACGAGTAGAACCTCGCTATAGGCGTAAACAGTGCCATTGGCATCAAGCACCTCGAACGTGCCAAAGGATGTCGACAGGTACACCGGCTGCCCGGGGACATAGCCTGACGCGTCAAAGGTATAATTCACATCGGAAGAGAGCGCTCTATCTACGGCCCTGAACGTATTGAATTCCTGGTTGTAATAGGTCGGTTCACCATCCGTGATGAAATACGTCAGATTCTGACCACTATTGGCAAGCACCACGTCACTCTGGAACCAGTTGGCGGCTGTCTTGAAGGCATCCTCATAGTTGGTACCGCCATCGTTCGACATGGCATCCAGTACGGTATCGAGCCGTGACAGCGCATCCGGGTCGGCAAGATCAAGGCTGATCGAACGCTCGACCCTGTGATCAAAGTCCGCCAGAAAGAGATTGACCGTACCGGCGGCCGGCGCATCGGCACTTTGCTTGAGCGTGGAAAAGGCACTCTTGAGTGCTGCACGCGCCTGATCGACCGATTCCGCGGACAGACTGCTCGAGGTGTCCATCAGGATGGCAATATTGTAGTTTTGTCCCGCCACGAGCTTCATGCCGGCCGCATCACCGATCATGATGTCGTTGCCGCCGGTCCCGATCAGCGTATCCTCGCCTGGTGAGCCGGCCAGCTCGCTGTAGCGCTCAATGCTTGCGCTGACGGCTGTACCCTCTGCCGTCGCGCCATTGGCAGCTTCCGTCACAACAGCTCGTGCCTGCACGCTGAAGGTATCGCCGGACAGTGGCACATTCAGCGTCAGCACCAGGCCCGACATGTCGGATCCATCCGGATTGGGAAGATACCAGTTACCACCTTCAAGCAACTGTGCCCCGCCGCCTTCGACCGTCACCCCATCGGGGATCCCGGACAGGGTGATGCCACTCAGGGCTTCGCTGCCATCGGTATCACTCAACAACGCAGATACCGTCAGTTCGATGACGTCATACCCGCCCTCGGAGACGGTTGAGGAAGCCCCCTCAGGCAGCACCGTCGTACCATCCTCGAAAATCAGACCGCGAATATTGCTGAGACTGATGATGCTACCAGTCGACAACTCGACCAGCGTTCCCTCGTAACCGGAGCCTGTGAGGTATTCGCCCAGCAACACGTCATACAGTGAGTAATCGCCAGCCAGGTAGAGGTAATCCTTGCCACCGCCGTCGATCGACAACAATGGCAACCCACCCTCCACCAGACTATTGAAATTGCCTTCAAGCACGATCACATCACTATCGAGGGTATTACCTCCGCTGCCGGGTTCAAGCTCAAAGACACTGAACGGCCCCTTGACCACGTTGGCGCCGGATATGAGCCCGTTATCCACATTGATCACCGACGCACCATCGACAATGGAGATACTCTCGTTACGAACCGATTCCAGAGTCTCTCCCAGCACTGCCGAAACGACTGGCGCATCGGCCACTGCCACCACGCCAATGGATGCCGTTGCCACCGACGTGCCTCCCTTTCCGTCGCTGACCAGATAATCGAACGAGGCCACCCCGGAAAAATTGCCATCGGGTGTAAACGTCACCGTGCCATCCTCATTGAGCTGAACAGCACCGTTGGTGGCACTGCCTACCCCGAGGATCGTCAACGCATCACCGTCAATATCGGTATCGTTGGCCAAAAGCGCCGAGGGCAACAGCGTCAGTGTCGTATCTTCGGCCACCGTGAACGTGTCCGACGTCGCGATCGGTGCATCGTTGGTACCGTTGATAGTGATCGTTACCGTTTCGGTATCCCCGCCCACGGTGGTAACGGTAAAGTTCTCGATCTTATTCTCGCCAGCGCCCAGGGCCTGCACATCAGCATTCGCGTTATCAAGCGCGTAGGTCCAGATTCCGGTACTCAAAAGAGTGAATGTTCCGTATTGCCCCACCGTGCTGCCCTGGGGAACAAACGACGCCTCGCCTTGATCGGCATCGGTTACCGAGAGAATGCCGCTTGTTGAGAAAATCGCGTCTTCCTGAACGGTACCGGTCTGCACGCCGGTAATCTCGGCGGCGTCATTGGTGCCATTGATCGTGACGGTGACGGTCTCGCGGTCGCCGCCCGCGGTGGTGACGGTGAAGGTCTCGGTCAGTGTGTCGCCGTCGCCCAGGGCCTGAACGTCGCCGTTGGTGTTGTCGAGCTGATAGGACCAGTTTCCAGAAGCGTCGATGGCGAAGCTGCCGTACGTTCCAGCCGTGCCCGGCTGGGCGACGAACGCGGACTCACCCGCATCGGTATCGGTGGCGGTCAGGGTGCCGGAGGTGGTGAGCACCGTATCTTCGGTG